>CAVQEL010000045.1:0-200409 GCA_963711515.1 uncultured Planctomycetota bacterium
GGTGTAGGCCGTAGCTGGCGGATGGATTTCGGAGCGCCGTGAGATGCACGTCTTCGGCCGATTCGAGGAGCAGTACTCCGAGTACGGGCCGAGAATCGGACGGGGAAGGGCGCTCACGGCGCCCGAAAGGCGCCGCCAACGCTATGGCCTACACCCTCCTAGCGCTGACGTTGCCTTCCGTGCCTGTCCTTGGCGCCGGGGAAGACCGGGGGGGCGAGTGTGGCGCTCTGGAGAAGGCCGAGCAACGCCCGACGCGAGCTCGTGCCGGTCTTGCGGTACAGGTGGCGCAGGTGGTCGCGTACGGTGTGAGGGCTGATCCGCAGTCGCTCCGCCATGTCGCCCGCGGTGAGACCCTCCTGGAGCAGGCGCACGACCTCCTCCTCGCGGGGGCTGAAGTGGTAGCTGGCGGCGAGAGCGCCTCGACAGCGGTCCGGCAAGGCGGTGGTGGTCTGCAGGATGGCGAGGACGCCGGAGGTGGCGCCGTCCCGAGCCGGACCTGCATCAGCTCGCAGGCGAGGACCGAGCCGTCCGAGAGGGCGAGCGTGCCCAGCCACGAAGGACACGCCGGCCCGCTCGCGACGATCTTCTCGATGATCGAGCAGAGCAGGGTGAACAGCGGGGTCCTCTCCGCTCCGGTCTGCTCGACGACCAGACCGCTCTCGGTCTGGCGCGAGAGCAGGCGGTCCGCCGGTGGGTTGGCGTAGACGATGTCGCCGGCGAGATCGAACAGGAGGACGACATCGCTGGTCGTGTCCAACGCCTCGCGCAGCAGTATCGCCTGGCGGTGCATCCGCGAGGCGAGCAGCGCCTGCTCGAGAGCGAAGGAGGCGAGACTGGCCGACTCGGGAGAGAGGGTGCTGCCGGGGGGCAGGCGCACCAGCGCGGTCGCCAGCCCATCAACCTGGAGCCCAACGGCGACGGTCGCGAGGTCGACCGGTCCGAGCGAGTACCGGTACGACTGTTCCGAGAGCCTCGTGGCGCAGCTCGATCTCGATCGCCGCGGCGCCGGTTGCCGCTGCCACGAGCTCGAGAAACCGGTGGATGTCTGGGTTGTCCGCCGGTGGGCAGCACGGCCGAAGCAGGACGAGCGGGTCGCCACTCACGCCATCGCGTATTGTAGCGGAGCCAGGCGGTGCTTCCGTGGGGAACGGGATCGGGACCGGGATCGGTGCCGGGAAGTGACCTCGGTCACAGGGTCGACATGGGATCGACCTCGACCACCCGCTGGACGCCATGTGGAACGGGCTCCGCCTCGATGCGAGCCAGCACCGCCCGCAGCGGAGGGCGCTCCGCCGCCGAGATCAGCAGTTGCCAGCGCCACTGCCCCCGCAGCCGTTCGATCGGCGCGGGCGCCGGACCGCGTAGGCGGAGCCCGGGGGGAGCGGTGCGGCGCGCGAGGCCGCCGCCTCGGCTGCAGCCCTGGCCGCTGCCTGGCTGCGGGCACGGAAGCGAACCAGGGCCATGCGCCAGGCGGGAGCGAGCCGGAACGCTCGTCGGATGGCGAGACTCCTCGGTCAGGAACGCCGCAACGTCGTGGCGACAGGCGTGGCGGATTGCCGGGTGGTCCGGGTAGTAGGTCTGGATGACAACCCGGCCCGGCCTCGAGCCACGGCCGGAGCGTCCGGCGAGCTGGGTGAGGAGCTGGAAGGTGCGCTCGCCGGCTCGGAAGTCGGGCAGACCGAGCAGGGCGTCGGCCGAGATGACGCCGGTCAGGGTGACGGCGGGGAAGTGGTGTCCCTTGGCGACCATCTGGGTGCCGATCAGGACCTGAGCCGTGCCCGCCGCGAAGGCGCCGAGGCTCTCCTCCAGCCCCGAGCGACGTCGTACGGTGTCGCGGTCGAGGAGGACGCAGCTCACCCCCGGGAAGAGGCGCTCGAAGTGGTGGGCGACCTTCTCGGTTCCAGCTCCGACCGCGTCGAGCAGGGTCCCCTGGCAGCTCGGGCAGGCCGCCGGAACCGGCCTGCGGAAGCCGCAGTAGTGGCAGCACATGTCGTTGCTGCGGCGGTGGACGACCAACGGCACCGAGCAGGCGGGACACTCGAGCCGGCGGCCGCAGTCCCGGCACAGCAGCACCGGTGCCCAGCCCCGCCGCTGGATGAGCAGGATCACCTGCTCGCCGCGCGCCACGGTGTCCGCCACCGCCTCCCGCAGTCGGCGCGAGAACAGGGTGCGCCCCTGCTCGCCCGGCTCGGGCGGCTCGCCGCGCAGGTCGACCAGCTCCACCTCGGGCAGTACCCCGCCCGAGACTCTGCGGGTCAACCGCAGGACCCGCACGCGACCACGCTCGACGAGCGCGGCGGTTTCGGTCGAGGGGGTGGCGGAGCAGAGGAGGACCGGCACCCGGAGGGTCTGGCCGAGGACCAGTGCCAGGTCGCGGGCATGGTAGCGGGGCACCTCCTGCTGCTTGTAGGCGCCGTCGTGCTCCTCGTCGACCACGATCAGACCGAGGTCAGGCGTTGGGGAGAAGAGAGCCGAGCGCGGCCCGACCACGATCCGCACCGAGCCGTCGCGGACCCGCTGCCACTCGCGCCATCGCTCCCCCTCCGGCTGGCCGGAGTGGAGCACGGCGACCTGCTCGCCGAAGCGCCGTTCGACCGCTCCCGACGCCGCCGGGGTGAGGCCGATCTCCGGTACCAGGACCAGACCGACCCGGCCTGCCGCGAGGGCGGTCTCGAGACAGCGCAGGTACACCTCGGTCTTGCCCGACCCGGTTACCCCGTCGAGCAGGATAGGGGCGTAGGTGTGCTCGACCACAGCCTTGCCGATCTCGTCGACCGCGAGCTGCTGCTCGTCGGTGAGCTGGTGACGGACATCGGTTCCGGGCAGTCGCCAGCGGGGCCGCCCGCCGCGGGCTTCGCTGAAGCGCTCGACCAGCTTGCGAGCGGCGAGGGCGGCGACCACCGAGGCCGAGCAACTGGCCCCGCTGCACAGCTCGCTGACCAGGGCCGGCCCCCCCGCTCGGCGAGCCACTCGAGCGCCCGGCGCCGGGCCGGGGCGCGCCCGCAAGCGGCCAGCAGCTCGTCCAACGGGCGCGACGCCAGCCGGACCGCCGCCGCCTCGACCCGCGGCGGCCGGTCGCGGCGGACGGAGAGCACCTCGACCAGGCCGGCCGTCTTGAGGGCCTCGATGGGGCTACGGCTGGCCGCACCGGCGCGCACCAGCAACGTCGCCACCCGGAGTCTTCCGGCCGTGCGCAGTGCCTCGAGCGTCGCGCGCTGGAGCTGAGGGAGAGCGTCGGCGTCCGCCCCGACGCCGGTCAGGGTGAGCCTCACCTCCTCGCAGTCGGCGCGCAGCAGGGAAGCGGGGAGCATGGCGGCCAGGGTGTCCCCCAGCGGGCAGCGGTAGTATGAGGCCACGAACGTGGCGAAGCTCGAGGAGGTGCGGCGGCAGCAGCGGCTCCGGGTCGAGGAGCTCCTCGATTGGCCGGACGACGGCCGGGTCCAGCGGGGTGCTCTCGGCGAGCGCGACCACCAGCCCCGTGACCACCCGACGGCGCAGCGGTACGCGTACCCGAGCCCCCGGCCGGGTGAGGCCCCGGAACTCCTCCGGCAGGAAGTAGGTCAGGGCTTCGGGAGCGCTGCGCGGGATCGCCACGAGCACGAACACCGGGTCATGGTAGCGCGGGGAATGGCGGCTTTCAGCGATCAGCGATCAGCGATCAGCTTTCAGCTTCCCCCGCCCACCCACAAGACCTCACGGAGAGAAGGGGGCGGGAGGTGGAGCTGACAGCTGACAGCTCCTCCTTGACACCCCGTTCACCCCGTGGTCCCATTCCGCCGGCGTGATGCGCTCCGGACTGGCCGTCGCCCGCGGGCCGCTGGCCGCCGAGGCTCGTCTGCGGCGGGAGCTGGCGGCGTTCATGGCGCGCTCACCGAGGAGCTCACCGCTCCGGTCCGGGTCGTGGTGCCGTCGCGCAGTCTGCGCCTTCATGTCGCCCGGCAGGTGGTCGAGTGGCAGGGGGGGGCGGTCGCCGGCACCGTCGTCCAGACCCTCTACGGTCTCGCTCTCGAGGTGCTCGAGCGCTGCGACGCAGCGGCGCCGGCCGGAGCCTCGGTCTACGAGTCCTCGACGCGGCGCTGCGCCCGGCGCCAGCCCGCCCTGTCCAGGGCGCTGGACCACCTCGATGACGGCTACGCTGCGGTCTCCTCCTCGGTCCGCGACCTGCTCGACGCAGGGTTCGAACCTGCCCACGAGGAGCCGTTGCTCGAGCAGCTGGAGCTTCCTGGCCGGGGGGCCTGTGGCATCAGCGGTGCTGGCCAGGGCCCAGGCTCTGGTCCGGGTCGCGGCGGCGGTCGCCGACCAGGCCGAGGCGCTCGGCGCCGCGCGTCCCTCGACGGTCCTGCGCTCGGCCGCCGCCGCGGTCGTCGCCGATCCCGAGCGGACGCTGCCCTGCAGGAGGCTCCTGATCCACGGCTTTGCGGACGCGACCGGGGTGGGGTCCGACCTGATCGAGGCGCTGCTCCTCCACCGCAGCGGACTCGTCATACTCGACCGTCCCCTCGACCCGGTCGACGGTCGGGACGCGGCGGGCTCGTTCTCACGCAGCTTCGTCGAGCGGTTGGCCGGGGTCTCCCAGCGGGAGCGGGAAGAGACGCCCCGGCCGCCGGCGGCCGCGGTCTCGGCCCTTCTGGCCCCGGACCCGGAGGCCGAGGTCCGCGCCGTGCTGGAGCGCCTCGCGACGCTTCTGAGCTCGGGAACCGCGGCCGAGACGATCGGAGTGGTCGCCCGCGACCTTGCCCCCTACGGCGCCCTGCTCCGCCGCCACGCGGACCGGCTTGGCGTTCCGCTCTCGGGGGTCGCGGCACGGCTGCCGGGGGGAGCCGCGAGGGGGGTGTGCCTGGCTCTTGGCGAGCTGCTCGCCAAAGGAGAGCGGTCGCCGACCGAGGTGTGGCTCCAGGCGGTGGCGGAACGGCTCGCGAGCGGCGCCGATCTGGCGCTCGGCCTGCGCTGTCTGGGGGCCGGCCGCCTGCTCGAGGTCGCCCGGCTGGAGCCGCACGGGCTGCCCTGGGAGGGGCTCGAGCTGCCGGTGCTGGCCGGTTGGTCGGGCGACGAGGAGCGGGGCGGGCGCTCCCGGCGGCGGCGGCTCTCCCGCCGCACGATCGCGAGCTGGGTGAGGCGGGCGCGCGCCGCCTGTGCCCGAGCTCCGTGACTGGCCCGAGGAGGCGGTCGCCTCGGACCACCTGGGGAGGGCGCTGGCTCTCCTGACCAGCGCCTCCAGCGCGGAGGGACCGGCAGGGGTCGAGGAGGAGCGGCGAGCTTCTCGGGGAGCTGGTCGCCGATCTGCCCCGCAGTTTTCCGGTCACCCGCTCGGAGTGGGTCCTGCTCGCCCGCCGCGCGCTCGAGCAGGCGGCCTCCGTGCCGCTCGGCGGGCGGGGTGGCGGGGTCCAGGTGCTGACCGTCATGGAGGCGCGCAGTCGGACCTTCTCCCACCTCTTCCTGCTCGGTCTCAACCGCGACTCGTTCCCGCGCCTGGTGGCCGAGGACCCGCTGCTGCCCGACGCGGTGCGCGCGCGCCTGGCTCCGCTCCTGCCCGACATCCCGATCAAGGAGGCGGGGTGGGACGAGGAACGGTTCCTGTTCACCCAGCTCCTCGCCGCCGCCGAGCGCCAGGTGACCCTGTGCTGGCACTCGGTGCGCGACGGCCGTCGCGTGGCCCCCTCCCCCTTCGTCGAGCGCCTCGATCTGGATGTGACCGGCGGGGCGGCGCGGGTCGCTGGCCTGTGGGACCGGCCGCAGGGGGAGGGCTCGCCGCGCCCGGCCTGCGAGCGCGCCATCCTGGTCGGACTCGCTGGCGACCGATCGGGTTGGCGCCAGGCGCTGGCCGCAGCGGTCGTCGAGGGACGGGCGCGCTTCCCGAGCGATGCGTGGACCGTGGAGCCGGAGCGCCTCGCGGTAGCTCGCGCCGACCTGCTGGAGGAGCTGGATCCGACGCGCTCCCTTGTCGGTCTCGGCCCGTTCTCGGGATGTGTGGGGCGCCAGGCCGCCGCGGACCCGCGCCGCCGGCCGCCGGTCGTCACCCTGCTGGAAGCGGTTGCGAGGTGTCCCTGGCAGGCGATGGTGACCCGTTTGCTAGGGGTCGCGGCGCCGCCCGACCCGCGGCTCGAGCTGCCCGCCGCCAGCCCCCGCCTGGTGGGGAGCGTTGTTCACGCGGTACTCGAGGCGGTGGTGCTGGACGCGGTGCCGGGCACTTCCGTGCTGGCCGAGACCCTGCTCCGGGTCCCGACCCCGGTGCGATGGCCCCCGGGAGACCGGTGGCAACCAATCGCTGGCTGCCAAGATGCTGGGTATCACGCGTGGGAGCCTGCGAAACAAGATTCGCTCACTGCGACTTTCGATCGATCACGTGGTGACCGTCAGCGGCGTCGGGGTCGGCAGCGGCGTCGGGGCCGGCAGCGGCGAAGCTTAGTTTCAGCGACGTAGCGCGTTATAATCGTGACCACGCTCGATTCGGAGGCCGGGGGTCGGCGGGCACCACCGCGGCGATTTAAAAGGGGGGCTGCGGCCACGATGCGTTCGCGAAACCTGCTGAACGTCAGCATCGCCGTCGTGCTGTGCCTGGTCGTCATCAACGGCGTTGTCGCCTGGCACAATATCGAGCAATTGCGCGAAAACGCGAAGCGCGTCACCGACACGTACGCGGTTCTTGGGGCCGTCGAGAGTACGGTTGCCACCGTCACCGACGCCGAGACGGGCCAGCGCGGCTACCTCATCACCGACGACGCCTCGTATCTGGAGCCCTACGAGGCCGCCATCGCCCGCAGCGCCAAAGAGCTCGACGAGTTGGAAAAACTCACCGCCGACAACGCCCGGCTGAGCGACCAGGTTCGGCGTCTACGGGCACTCATCGAGGAAAAGTACGTTGAGCTGGCCGTCACGGTCGACTTGCGCAAGCAGGGGGACTTCCTTGCCGCCCAGCAGGTGATTTTGACCGACGAAGGCAAGCGAACGATGGACCGCATTCGCTCGCTGGCCGCTGACATGACTCAAGACGAGCAGGCCGCGCTGGCCCGCCGCCAGCTCGCCGATCGGCGAAGCTACCGCACCGCGATCGCCGAAGTCGTCTTCTCGGCCTTCGCCGGCATCCTGGCGCTGGTGGCGCTGTTGGCCCTGCTGCGCCGTCATTTGAACGCTTTGGTGGAATTCGGCGGGGCCATGCACGAGCAGCGAGAGCTGTTGCATGCCACGCTCACCAGCATCGGCGACGGGGTGATTGTCACCGACGTCCAGGGACGCGTTACGTTTCTCAATACCATGGCCGAGAAGCTCACCGGCTGGAGCCAGCAGCAGGCCGCCGGCAAACACCTGCAAGACGTCTTCGTCATCGTTAACGAGGAAACTCGGCAACCGGTCGAGAACCCTTCGCTCCGCGCGCTGCGGGAAGGCAAGGTCGTCGGGCTGGCCAACCACACGCTGCTCATCGCCCAGGACGGTACCGAATGGCCCATCGACGACAGCGCCGCTCCGATCACCGGCGCCAAGGGCCAAGTCAGCGGCTCGGTCCTGGTGTTTCGCGAAATCACCCACCGCAAGCGGCACGAGGTGGCCCTGGTCGAACATGCCCAGGCGCTGGAAGCCGTCAATGTGCGCATGAATCAACTGTTGGGGGAGTTGCAAGCCAGCGAAGAGCTGTTCCATTCGATGGCCGACTCCATTCCGCAACTGGCCTGGATGACGCACCCCGACGGCTACATCTATTGGTACAACAAGCGTTGGTACGAATATACAGGCACGAAGCCCGCGGAAATGGAGGGCTGGGGCTGGCAGTCCGTGCACGATCCGCACGAACTGCCCCGCGTGATGGCCAACTGGAATGCGGCGCTGGCCGCCGGCCGCCCCTGGGAAGATACGTTTCCGCTCAAACGCCACGACGGAGCCATGCGCTGGCATCTCTCCCGCGCCGAGCCGCTGCGTAACGCCGAGGGACAGATCGTGCGCTGGTTCGGCACGAATACCGACATCACCGAGCGGCTGGAAATGGAACAGGCCCTCCGCGAGGCCGATCATCGCAAGGACGAATTCCTGGCCACCTTGGCGCACGAGCTGCGCAATCCAATCGCCCCGATCAGCAACGCCCTGCAAGTCTGGCCCCTGGTGGAAAACGACTGCGCGGAAGTCGACAAGCTGCGGGCCATCATGGAGCGCCAGGTGCAACAGATGAGCCGCCTGATCGACGATCTGCTCGACGTCTCGCGGATCACGCGCGGCAAGATCCAACTCCGCAGGCAGCCCGTCGAGCTGGCGACCATCATTGCCGGCGCCGTCGAGTCGGTCCGGCCGCTGATCGACGCCTGCGGGCACGACCTCCAGATCGACGCGCTCGATGATCCTTTGTGGGTCGACGCCGACGTGGCCCGCTTGACGCAGGTCATCGGCAATCTGCTGCAGAACGCGGCCAAGTACACCAATGCCCACGGAAAGATCCAGATTCGCGTCCGCCGGCAGCGTGACGACGCGCTCGTGGGTATTCGCGACAACGGGGCCGGCATCCCGCCGCAGATGCTCGACCAGATCTTCGAGATGTTTCGGCAAGTGGATCAGACGCTGGATCGGGCGCACGGCGGGCTCGGACTGGGGCTCACGCTCGTCAAGCGGCTCGTCGAGCTGCACGGCGGATCGGTCGCAGCTCAAAGCCAAGGCGAGGGCCGGGGAAGCGAATTTACCGTCCGCCTCCCTGCGATCGAGCCGCCGCCGGCCGACGACGCCAAGCACGCTACGCCGGCCGCGGCGCGCCGCCGCGACGGTCCTCCGCGGCACCGCATTCTCGTCGTGGACGACGTCTATGCTTCGGCCAAGACGCTGGCCATGATGCTCGAAAGCATCGGCCAGGATGTGGCCCTGGCGCACGACGGACAAGAGGCCATCGATTACGTCGTGGCCCATCATCCCGACGTGGTTTTTCTGGATATCGCCATGCCGGGCATGAACGGCTACGACGTGGCCCGCCGGCTCCGCCAGCGCGAGGAGCTGACGTCCGTCCGCCTTGTCGCGCTAACGGGCTATGGCCACGACGAAGATCGCCGCGAGGCGGTTGAAGCGGGATTTCATCATCATCTGACAAAACCCACCAGCATCGACCAGCTCCTCGAGCTCCTGCACTCGCTGCCGGTGGGCACTCGGCAGGCCGACCCGCTGGCCCCTTCGGCCGAATAGCGTCAGCCCGACGAGTGGCCATCGGCCGGCCGCTGGTGAGCGGCCGACTGCTGAAATCGTTTCAGGACGCCTTGCAGCCGTTCTAGTTCGTGTTCCAAGTCGGCAAAACAAGCTGCCGCTCGCTCCAGGTCACGCTCCCGGGCATGCTGCTCCACGCTCAACGCGGCCGCCGACAGGGCGTGCGCGTTAAAAGTGACCGACAGGCCTTTCAGGCTGTGAGCCGTGCGCTCCAACTCCGCAAGATTCTGGTCCCGCAGTCCGCGCTGCGCCCGTTCCAACAGAATCGGGCTATCCTCCAGGAACAACCCGACGATCTCAACGAACAGCGCCGGATCGCCGCCCAAGCGAGCCAACGAGCGCTCGATAGTCGAACACTGCGTCGTCGCCCGGCGGGCCGGCGCCATTTGCCCTTTGTCGTGGACGATCCATGATGGCGATGCCTCACGTCTTGCTGCTGGCCGCTTGAGTGCCCTCGGACCGCGTCGCTCGGCAACACCCTACGCCCTGATACCTGCGGTGCTTGCGTCGGCTGGTCAGCCTGCGTTCAAGTGCCGCAGTGCACTTCATGTGCCGAATCCGAAGAACCAAACGAGTCTTTTTGAACGTGTCGCAAAACGAGCCGCATCGCCTCGTGCCCCAAAGACGTCGCTCCGCGCCGCGATTGCACGGTCGCGGCCCAGGTTGGTCACGTCCCAATCACGAGCAGCCTTGCGCCATCACAGTCGGATTAATCCGCCGGTTGGGAATGCGGCTTCGGCCACGGGTAGTCGTCTTGTCCGGCCCCGGTGTCCAGTGGGCCGGGGGAAGCTCTTTTTGCCAGGCCAGCACTTCGGAAGCCAGCCGCTGGACGACTTCCGGATGCTTGTCCGCCAGGTTCGCCAACTGCGTCGGGTCGTGGGGAATGTCGTACAGTTCCACCCGGCTGCGGTCCGGATTCAACAACAGCTTCCACTGGCCGTCGCGCACGGCCAGCATCGGGCTCTGATGAAACGGTTCGCCGAGGATACGAAACCGCCATTCCCAGTACAGCGGCTTGCTGTGCTGCGCGAGGTCCCGGCCAGCACGTCGCTGACATCCTCGCCGTCCAGGGTATGTTCTTTCGGCACGGCCACACCGGCCAGGTGGCAGACCGTCGGCAGCCAGTCGACGCCGGACACGACGGCTTCGTTCTCAACGCGGCCGGCCGGAACGTGCCCCGGCCAACAGACGATGCCTGGCATGCGCACGCCCCCTTCGTACAGGCTGCGCTTGCGGCCGCGAAACGGTCCTGCGCTGCCCACGCCGCTATGCCCGGCGTTGCGCACGTGAATGTCCTCGGGACCGTTATCGCTGGAGAAGAACACCAGGGTGTTGTCGGCCAGCCCCAGCTTATCGAGTCCATCGAGAAGTCGGCCGATCTGCGCGTCTAAGTCGGTCACCGAGGCATAGAAGATCTGAGCGGCACTGGCATGGGGGAAACCCTTGCCGCCGGGTTGAAATCGCGCGTAGGGTCGCATCTGTTCGGCCGCGGGATTGAGCGTGGCGTGCGGCACGAGCGTCCACAATTGCAGGTAGAACGGACCGCCGCGGTGCTGTTCGATGAATCGCAGGCTCTCGTCGACGAACAGCGCGGTCGAGTTGGCGCGAAAATAGGGATCGTCTTTCGGCCCGTTGGCTCCGTCGCGTTCGGTGGTGCCCACGAAGTCGAAGCCATACTTGGCAGTCGGCGGCCCGCCCGAGTTGCTCCCCAGGTGCCACTTGCCGACGTGCGCCGTGGTGTAGCCCGCCTGTTTGAGCAAGCTTGCCACGTTCGGAACTTGGGGATCGAGCCAGTTACTCATTCCCCGGGCCTCGTTCAGCTCGCGCGAGGCATAGTGCCCGTGAATGCCGTGCCGGGCGGGGTATTGCCCCGTGAAAAATGCGCAGCGGCTCGGCGAGCAGACCGAGGCGTTGACGTAAAATTGCGTAAACAGCGTACCGCGCTGGCCAGCCGATCGAGATGCGGCGTCTTGATGTGTGGGTGTCCGTAGCAGCCCAGGTCTCCCCAGCCCAGGTCGTCGGCGAGGATGAACACGATGTTCGGCCGCTCAGCCGCCGGCGAGGGCACGACACCGACACACAACACGACGGCCGCGACGAACGACGGCAAACGCAGATTCATGGCAAGACTTCCCTTGGCGCTCAGCGTGGCGGGGTAACTGCAAGTCCCCATTATGGCCTCCGGATGTCCGGCTGGGGACCGTCTTGCCGGGGCGATTTTCGCGCGATTACCAGGTTGCGGTCAGGCCGATGAACGGGCCGTGAAAGGCCAGGTGGCCTTGATAATCGAGCAGGTTGGGCGCGGAGGTCATCAGCGGCACGTTCTTCAGGAAGTTGTCAGATGCCAGCGCCAGCCCATCGAGGAAGATGCCCTGGTACCCGAGCCGCCCGATGAGGCGGGGCGCGAACCGCCAGATGCCGGTGATCGCCAGGTCGGCCCCCAGCGTGACGCGATCGCCGATTTGACTTCCGGTGAAGTTCGTGCCGCCTCCGGCCAGCGGCCCCGTGCTGAACTGGGTGTGCTGGCTGGCTCCGTTGTAGAGCATGAGAAACTTGGCCTCGAAGTTGAGCCACCAGCGCTCTTCGACCCGAAACTCGACGGTCATGCCGGCCTGCCCGCCGAACATCCCGTTGCGAGTTTTGACGTAGCCGTAGTTGGTCGTCCCGTCCGGCGTGGGCTCGGCCGAGTCGGTGCGGTACTCGAACTGTTCGCGGACGTCGATATAGCGCAGGCCAAAGAGCGCCGAAGCCTGCAGGCACGACGGCGGCGTGCCGAAGCGTTGCCGCAGGTTCAGCTCGGCGTTGTTGAACGTCGACAGGATGCGGATCGAGGCGAACGAGTTGTAGTCGAAGCCGACCTGGGCCGGATCGCCAAAGTTCGAAAACGGCGAAAACATATTGCCCGCGGTGCCCAGCGCGTTGACGGTCGAGTTCTGCACCAGCCCCGACACGTTCGATTGAAACAGTCCCAGGTAACTGGCTTCCACGGCCGTCCAGGCCGACAGCCGCCGTCCGATGAGCACCCGCATGCCGGGCTGATAGTCGGTTCTCAAATCGCCCGTGGTGAGGACGGCGTCGGTGGGCGTGTTGAGCGTGGCGAACGTTTCGGACGTGGCCCAGTCGCGGCGAAAGGCGACGAAGTCGACCGTGGCATAGGTGGTTTGCAGCGGCGAAACGTACAAGAACTTCTGAAAGCACTCGCCCCACAAATCGTACGGGTCGGCGTTCGGCGCATTCATGATCGAGGAGTGATCAAACTCCTGCTGCGCCTCGCACCAGGCGCCCGATGCCAGCATCGCCAGCAGGGCGCAAATGAGCGCGATCCGTGGCATCCTTCCTCTCTCGCTTGCAGCACAATCCCCGGAAGCGGCAAAGTCGCGACAGCCGACTGTCTCATCTTCGACCCGCACGATCCTTCAAACGAGAGAAACTCACCGAACCGCCAGAGTCCCCGCAGTTTACCTGAATTAGCAGCCGCCAACGGCAACTGCTCGACGAGACCAGCGCGACGAACCGTCAAGCCGCACGATGGCGCCGCCACAAGCATGCCAGCGTCGCCACGCCGAACACGATTACCTGCGGGATCAGCACCAGATCGGCGGGCACCCGCGGCGGGCGAACGTCGGCGGCAATCGAGGCCCCCACGAGCATGACGATCGCCAGCCAGCCCTGCCGGAGCGTAATGGCGGTCAGAAACAAGAACAGGGCCGCCGCCGCCATGATGCCAATTGTGTTGGCCATGGCCGAGATACCCGCCGCCAGCGCCGTGAACTCCAGCAGCGATCGTATTCCGAACTGGAGACTTCGCGAAGTCGAACTGGCGGTGGCAGTCGTCATGGCGAACGATCCCGCGAAGACAATCGAACGTGCCCTGAATCGATTCTACCTCTACCCGAACTAATGAACCGCAAAGCTGGCTCGTTGATCACCGGGAGTTACATCCTCTGCCGTTTCACGGTATACAACGCCAGGTGACCTGCACGCCTCCAACGGCTAATCTCATTCCATGGACGAGCCCAGCGGCAAACTCGACGCGTCCCGATCTTCGCGACTATTGTATTGGCCGCGGCTGTGGTTCGGCGTCTCCGCGCCGGTCACGCCGCTTCCGTATGCGCTGAGCGGATTTGGGCTGATGGCCTTGAAGTACGCCGTCGAGGCGAGCGTCGTGTGGGTTCTTACCTTGTCGGTGATGTGGCCCTGGCAGTTTCTGAATCCGATGATATCGTTGCGACAGGAGCTGTTCGCCAACGCCAGACCCTGGCTGGCCTGGGCCTGGGTGCTGTGGACGTTGCCCTTCATGTGGATCGCCGCCTCGATGAGCATCCGCCGGGCCACCGACGCGGGGCGCTCGCCGTGGTTGGGGCTCGCCGTGCTGGTGCCGTTGGCGAACCTGGTGATGATGCCCGTGCTGGCAGTCTGGCCCCACGATGCTTCGCTGGCCGATGCCCCGCCCGCCGAAACAGCGAGCCAGCTGTCGCGCAAGCAAAGCGCCGCGGTGGGCGTGGCGGCCGGCGTGGTCGTGGGTGGCATCATGCTGTGCGTGAGCGTTTACCTGTTGATGGTCTACGGATCGGCGCTTTTTTGGGAACTCCTCTGTTGATGGGGGCCACGGCGGCCTATGTCGACAATCGGGCGGAGCCGCGCAGTTGGCTTTCGGCGCCCGGCGTCGGGCTGGCGGCGGTGTTCTTTGCCGGCGTGGCACTTTTGTTGTTCGCGTTAGAAGGCGTGATTTGCGTGGCGATGGCGCTCCCCCTGTTCCTTCCGCTGGGAGCCATGGGAGGCCTGCTGGGCAAAATGATCGCCGATGCCACCCGCCGCTCGCCAGCCGGCCTGATCGCCGCCGTGCTGACGTTGCCGCTGTTGGCCGGCGGCGAATCGCTATGGGTCGCGCCGTGCGAGCGCGTCGTCCACACGCACGTCGAAATCGACGCGCCGCCGGAAGTCGTCTGGCAACACGTGATCGCCTTTCCCGACCTGCCGGCGGACCGCGCGTGGTACTTCCGCCTGGGCATTGCCTGTCCCGAACGGGCCCGTGTCGTCGGCCGCGGGCCGGGCGCGACGCGCTATTGCGAATTCACGACCGGGGCGTTCGTCGAGCCGATTACCACCTGGGACGAGCCGCGCCGGCTGGCCTTCGACGTGACCGAACAGCCCGAGCCGATGTTCGAACTGACCCCGTATCGCCACGTTCATCCGCCGCACCTGGAAGGAGCCCTGCGAAGCCGCCGCGGCGAATTCCGTCTGGTCGAGCTCGCCGGCGGTCGCACGCGGCTGGAGGGACGCACCTGGTACACGGTTGACATGTATCCGCAATTCTATTGGAGCGCCTGGTGTGACGTGCTGATCGGCGGCATTCACCGCCGCGTCTTGTCGCACATCCAGCGGCTCTCGGAAGCGAGCCGACAATCGGCCGGCCGGCTTGATCCCGTGGGGGACAATTCCTCGGCAGCGCGATGCGCGGCCGCCGAGGGCGATCCAACGCCCGAGGGGCCGGTCGTTCCAGCCCGCTCGGTTGAAAGCTAGAATTTACCGTAGCGTTGACGCCGCGCGAGGTAGGCCGGCCGGCAGTGTGTGAGTCGCCCGCCGCGGCGTCGGTCGTCCCGCTAGAAGCTGTTTCAAAACCTGGACAGGGTGCCACTGCTGGCTTGCCCAGCAGTGCAGACCGTTGCGATGACACTGCTAGGCAAGCTAAGGCAAGCTAGCAGTGGCACACGACAAGCGAACGTTTGCGGTTTTGAAACAGCTGCTAGTGCATTGCTTCGATCATCACCGAATTGCACGCCGCTGCGAGCCCTTGCCGATGCGATCGATCCTGGTTACCGGCGGCGCCGGCTTCATCGGCAGCAACCTGGTGCGCTTGCTCGTGGCCGATGGGCGATTTTGCGTCGTCAACCTGGACAAGCTGACCTACGCCGGCCACCTCGACTCGCTCGCGCCGCTGCTCGACAACCCGCGCCACGTCTTCGTGCGGGGAGACATCGGCGACGCGCAACTCGTGACCGCGCTGCTCGGCGAGCATCGGCCCGAGGCCATTTTGAATCTGGCCGCCGAGTCGCACGTCGATCGTTCGATCGACGCGCCCGCGACGTTCGTCGAAACCAACGTCGACGGCACGTGCCGCTTGCTCGCCGCTGCCAGGCAATACTGGGCCGGGCTCGACGCGCCGCTCCGCGAGGGGTTTCGCTTCGTGCAGGTCTCGACCGACGAAGTCTACGGGTCGCTCGGCACCAGCGGCCGGGCGAGCGAAACGTCGCCTTACGCCCCGAACTCTCCCTATTCGGCCTCGAAGGCCGCCGCCGACCACTTCGTCCGCGCGTTTCACCGCACGTATGGATTGCCGGCGCTCACCGCCGTGTCGTCGAACACGTATGGTCCCTATCAATTCCCCGAAAAGTTGATCCCGCTGGTGATCACCCGCGCGCTGCGAGGGCAATCGCTGCCCGTCTACGGCGACGGCGGAAACGTGCGCGATTGGCTCTACGTCGAGGACCATTGCCGGGCATTGCTGGCCGTGCTCGAGGCGCGGAAGGGTCGGCGAAGTATACAACATGGGCGGAGACACGGAGCGAACGAATCTGGAAGTCGTCCTCGCGCTGTGCGACGTCGTCGACGAGCTGCGCCCCGACCTGCCGCATCGGCCGTGCGCGTCGCTCGTCACGCTGGTCGAGGATCGCCCCGGCCACGACCGCCGGTATGCGCTGGACACCAGCAAGGCGCGCGGCGAGTTGCGATGGTCTCCGCGGCAAAATCTGGACGCGGGGCTGCGCGAAACCGTGGCCTGGTATCTCGACAACCAGTCCTGGGTCGACCGCGTCACGTCGGGCGTGTACCGGGGCGAACGTCTGGGGCTCGCCGCGTCGCCGCCGGCAGCATCCGCTGCCAACAAGTCGGTCCGTGAAAGGAAGTAGCCGATGCCAGCCAGCTATTTCCACAAGGCGATCGTCCTGGCCGCCGGACGCGGCACGCGGCTCTATCCGCTGACGCGGGCCGTGAACAAACAATTGCTGCCGGTGTACGACAAGCCGATGATTTACTATCCGCTGTCGACGCTGATGCTGGCCGGAATTCGTTCTATCCTGTTGATCACCACCGCCGAGGACCTGGCCAGCTTCCAACGACTGCTGGGCGACGGCAGCCGGCTGGGGCTGTCGCTGCAATACGCGATTCAGCCGCGGCCCGAGGGACTGGCCCAGGCCTTTCTCATCGGCCGCGAGTTCATCGGCCCGGATCACGTCGCGCTGGCGCTGGGTGACAATATTTTTTTCGCCCGAGTTTCAGCGGACGCTCACCCGCGTGGCCCGCCGCGACGCAGGGGCGACCGTGTTTGCCTATCCGGTCGAAGACCCGCAAAACTACGGCGTCGTCGAGCTCGACTCGCAGCAACGGCCCATCTCGCTCCAGGAAAAGCCATCGGCACCCCGCTCGGAGCTGGCCGTCACAGGGCTTTATTTTTACGACAACGACATCGTGAACATCGCCGCGGGATTGCGGCCGTCGGCGCGCGGTGAGTTGGAAATCACAGACGTCAATCGCGAGTACCTCCGCCGCGACCGGCTGCACGTGGAAGTCCTGCCGCAGGACTTCGCCTGGCTCGACACCGGCACGCACGAGTCGCTGCTGCAAGCGGCCGAGCTTGTGCAATCGACCGAACGCCAACGGGGCCTGAAGATTGCCTGCCTGGAAGAGGTCGCCTACCGCCAGCGTTTCATCAACGCCGAGCAACTCGCACAACTGGCCCGCGAGGTGCCCAACGAATACGGCCAATACCTGCTGCGCTCGCTCGCCCGTCCCCCCGAATCCCAACCCGACGCGTAAGCGAGATCGGTGTGCTCCGAGTCGCCCTGCGCCCGCCCGCTGAGGAGATTGCGAGGTAGCCCCGCCGTGACCGGGCTGCCATAATCAATGACACCCCGGCACCGCGGCGCGAGTCACGAGCCATGACCAGCCTGTACGACTTCGAGGTCACGACGATCGACGGCCAGCTTCAGCGCCTGGACGTCTACCGGGGGCAAGTACTGCTCATCGTCAACGTGGCCAGTCGCTGCGGGTTCACGCCGCAATATGCCGACCTCGAAAAGCTGTATCGCGCGCACCAATCGCAAGGCTTCGCGGTGCTGGGCTTTCCCTGCAATCAGTTTGCGCATCAGGAGCCCCTCAACGAGACGGAGATTAAAAGCTTCTGCTCGCTGAACTACGATGTGAGCTTTCCGCTGTTCGCCAAGCTCAACGTCAACGGAAAATCGACGCACCCGCTGTACCGGTACATGAAATCCGCGCAACCGGGCATCTTGGGCACCAAGAGCATCAAGTGGAACTTCACCAAGTTCCTGGTCGACCGCCAGGGGATCGTGGTCCGCCGCTATGCGCCCAACGCCGCCGTGGAGCAAGTCGAAAAGGATTTGTCGCCGCTGCTGGCGCAGGAAGCAGCCCGCGCCGGCGATTGACTGCCGTGGGAATGGACCGGCAAGTGCCGGTGGTCCCTTGAGGCTGTCGACCGGAGCAGACAGCCCTACGGTTTGCCCGCTACGTAGCCGTAAAAGTTTTTCGAGAAGTCGTCCACGGACAAAGGGGCGCCCTCGGGGATTGCGAATTCTCCCTGCCCCCAGGTGAAGACTTTCAACTTGACGTTTCCGCCCGCGTGGTCGATCCGCGACCGAAGGACGATCCAGTGATCCGGGACCGTTGAGGACTTCGTTTGGTTCTTCGCTTCCAGCATCTGCATGGCGATGAACAAGACGACGCGATAACCCTTGGCAAACAGCGTGCTGGCGCCGTCGAGGGTGGCGGTTCCCTTAGTGAAATAGACGTTGGTTTCCTCGCGCACGTCGGAGTACCCGGCCTGCCGGAACCATTGGGCCAACTCTCCGGGCATGGTCATGCCGGCGAATTCTTTTTCGGCCGAATCGTAGTCGAAGAACCAGTTTTCCGAATCGCGGATGCTGGCCATCGTCATCCAATCGACCGGCTCGATCGCTCCGGGCGGCGGCAGGTAGTTGCGGACGTCCTTTCCCGGCTCGATCATCAGTCGCCCGATTTTCGCCTTCCCCTTCTCATACAGGTCGATCGCGAACCGCGCGTACTGGACTGGATTGTCGGACGCGACACTGAACAAGAGCGCGGTCGGTCCGCACAGGCTCGCCTCACCTTGTCTGAGCAGACTGGGATTGGCGATCCGCATCAGCATGCCGACGCCGACCTCGTCCCGGTCGAGACGCGGAAAATACGCGCGGCCTGACCGCCGCAGGAAGTCGCAAACCATATTGGCGGCAAAAACGTGCTTATCGGTGGGCAGGCGGTAAGGCCCCTTGCCGCCGACCGTTGCTTTCACGGAAGCGACGAACTTTTGCACCATCGCCTTCGATCGCGGCGGGATGGTCCGGGACGTCGCCGCGACCGTCGACAAATCCGCCAGTTCGCTCGCGCTGACGATGCCATTGCTGAGCGTGCTGCGGATAATGTTGACGACCTCCGAGTGATTGAGGGCGAGGTCGTCGAGCAGCCCCTGGCGCAAGGCCTTTTGCACGGATCCGCTTTTCAGGTTGTCCCATTGCCCGTCCTTGTCGGGCGTCGTCGGCGCGGCGGGTCGGGCGGCCAGCGCTTCCAGTCGCGCCAGCATCGGGCCGCCCGGATCGACGAAGCCCGACGGCCGACCGCGGAATTGACGGTTTTCAAAGTACAGGATCGACGTGAACAGCTCTTCGCTTGCCAGTCCGGAGACGACGTGAGCCTTGAGCATTCCTTCCGCGCCGCCGTCTGAGATCGGAATCCGGTTGAGCAATGCGATCACTGTCAACTGGTCGTCCTTCCAGTTTTGGCATTGGACCCCCGTGTGGGCATGGCGTCCGACGCGTCCGCGAAGTGGCATGGGTATCCCCTTCGTATATATCTGGTAAGAGCACAGGCACAAAAGCGCGCACAGAGCGCGTATCGTATCCGATTGCCCTCCTCGATGCGACGGTCTCGGGTCGATGATCAAAACGTGCGGCAGACTCCCGGCGGTTTCGCTGCCGCAGGCGAGCTTCGAGAACTCCGAGACTGGAAATACCGGCGCGGAGGAACTATCTTGCGCACAAATCCAACCAACTCAGAGGGTTATCGCCATGAACGAGTTCCGCGGGCTGCTCGCATCACTTGCGGCCATCGGGTTGAACGGGTGGATGCTGGTGACAGTGCTCGGAGCCGGTGAGTTGCGGGAGCTGCAATTCGACAGTCAGGTTATGTCCCAGTCGATCGATTGCGCCGTCCTGTTGCCCGACGGTTACGACGCATCCGAAGCGCCTCTGCCGCTGTTGCTCTTCTTGCACGGGGGCGGCATGAACCGTGACTTCTTGAAGCAGAACCAAGCGCGGATCGAGAGCCTGTGGAAGGCCAAAACGCTTCCGCCGATGGTCGTCGTGACGCCGAGTTGCGCCCGCGGGTTCTACATGGACTACAAAGATGGTTCAAAGAAATGGGAGACCTTCCTCATCGCGGAGTTTCTGGAACATTTGCGCGAGCAGTACCGCGTCAGCCAAGACCGCCAGGGCACGTTGTTGTTCGGCGTCTCGATGGGGGGCCTGGGGGCGTTGCGCTTGAGCTTCAAGCATCCCGACCAATTCGCGGGCGTCGTCGCCTTGGAGCCGGGCATCGAACCGGCGTTGCGTTGGTCGGACGTCCAGGCCCGCAACCGCTTCTTTCGCAGCGAGGAGTTGATCGAGTCGATCTTCGGCCAACCCGTCGACGACGCCTTTTGGCAAGCTAATAATCCGGCGAGCATCGCCAACGCGGATCCCCAACGACTGCGCGAGGCCGATCTCGAGATTTATCTGGATGCCGGTGACGAGGATTGCTTGAACCTGGATGAAGGGACCGAGTTCTTGCATCGAGTGTTGTGGGACCATCAAATACCTCACGAATACCACCTGGTGCGCGGTGCCGATCACGTCGGGCGAACCCTTGGTCCGCGCATCGTCGAAGGGCTCGAATTCCTGTCGCGCGTCGTCAACCCGCCGCCGGCGGACCCGAGCGTCGAAGCGTTCAGGCGCTACCTCGCGCCGCTCAAGAAGCGCTTCGGAGTCGCGCCCTAGCGGCCCTCGGCACGGCCCCCAAAAAACCTTGTGGCCATGATTGACGACGCGCGTCGTTAGGTGTAGAATACTCGCAACGACACCTGTCGTCGCCAGCAGAACCTCGCCAACGGAGGAACGCCGTGGCCCCGCCCGAAGGAAAACTCACCCCCGTTCAGTTCGAGATCATGCAACTCGTCTGGAGCTCGCCGTCGGGACTCTCCGTCGGCGAGATCTGGGACGAAATCCGGTTACAACGCGACGTCAGCCGGACCACCGTGCTCAACCTGGTCGACCGGCTGGAAAAGCGGGGCTGGTTGAAACGCCGCAAAGACCAGGGGGTGTTTCGCTACGCCGCCGCCGTCGGGCGCGAATTGGTCGAAGCCCAGCTCGCGGCCGATTTTGTCGAGGAGTTCTTTGCCGGCTCGGCGGCCAACCTGCTGATGAGCCTGCTGGGCTCGCGGCGGGTTTCGCCAGCGGATCTTCGCCGCCTGAAACAACTCGTCAATGAGAAAACCTCCGGCACCGGTCGAAACAAGGGAGAGTCGCCATGAGCTCGCTTGCGCAATGGTTGCTGCCCGCCGAGGTGCTGATCCCCAGCCTGAATGCCGCGGTGGCCGCCACGCTGGCCTGCGGCATGGCCTTGGCATTGAGCCGGCGTACGCACTGGTCGCTGCCGATGCGTCACGCCCTGTTGGTCGCCGCTTTGGCGACGACTTTGCTGGCGCCGCTGGTGATTTCGCTCGTCCGTGTGCCGGCGATGTGGTCGGTCTCGGTTGCGGCGGCGGCCGACGGCGAGCCGTCATCCCGCGCGATTCAACAACCGCTGGAGGGAATCCACAGCGCACAACCGCTGGGACCACCCGGCGGCCGAACGAACCCACTGGTGGGGAGGCGTCTCAACCCGGCGAACAATGCCCGGCTCACCGCCGCGGCCGCAGGGCCGGGCTCTGACGCGTCCTCGCCGGCGTCTCTTTCCGGACAACAGCCATCCACCACGGCAGCTTCGATCCAAGTTGCCGGCACGATCCTCTGCGGCTTATGGCTGGTCGGTATCGTCTTTTGCCTGGCCAGGGACGGTCCTCGGATTGTTCCGCCTGCGGCGTTGGCGGCAGACGATGACGCTCGCAGACAGTCCCTCGCTGAACGCCATCGCCAAATCCGTCGCGAGAGAGCTGGGCGTACGACACGAGGTTCCGGTTTATCGTGCCAGCTTGTTGCCGGCGCCGATCACGTTTGGTCTCTGGCGTCCTCGGATCGTCGTGCCCGATGACATCGCGACCCGTCTTGACCCCGATCAATTGCGGGCCGTGATGCAACACGAGCTGGCGCACGTCGTCCGCCGCGATTTGTGGATCGGACTGCTGCAGCAAGCCGCGGCGACGGTGCATTGGTGGAACCCACTGGTCCAACGGGCGAATCGTCGGCTGGCGGACCTGCGCGAGCAAATCTGCGACGATCTGGCCCTGCGCAACCTGCCGGAGCCGAGTGCCTACGCCGCCACGCTGATCGACCTGGCTGAGCGCTGCACCCGCTACAGGCTGGTTCCAGCGACGCTGGGCATCGGTTCGCGGCCGCTGAGCCAACTGGAGAGCCGCGTCCGCCACATCTTGTCTTCGACCGAGGCCCGCACCGTGCGGTTGACTCGCCGCTCGCTGGTGGGCCTGTCGGCGGCGACCATACTGATGACGGCGACGATTCTGTTCGCTCAAGTCGAGGTCAAGCCGCCCGCCCAGGGCCAGCCCGACGGACTGACCCAAACAGCTCAGGCAGACCACCCCGGCGATCAGCCCGAGGATTCGCCCCCCGCCGCACAGAATCCGACTCCGACGCTGCACGATCTGATCCAGCAGATGGCGGCGTACGAGCGGAGGTACTTTCCGTTCGACATCCAGGCGATCGAAACGTTCCGCTTCCCCGACGATCTCACGCCGGAGGAACGTGCTAAGAACCTGCGCGCCGACGGCGCAAGCACCAGCGGTTGACCGAATATGCCCAACTGAAACGGCGCGTCTGGCGATACAAGGAAACGGACCTGGTGGACGGCAAAATCGAACAAGGTCCGTACGAACAATTCAGCGACGGCGAGCGGATCGTCCAGGTTTCGCCGAGTCCGCTGGTCATCGAGGGAAAGAGTGCCCTGGAATACGACATCAACAACAAGAAGAACCAGATCTACAATTACTGGCACGCCACGCCGCTGATCGGCGTCTTTTGCCTCTCGTCGTTCGGCAACTCGGAACTCTTCTCGGAAGCCTTCGCTGCCGACGAACGGGCGGTCGAGTTGGAGTGGGACAACGGCGACGCGAAACTCACCTTTGGCTACGGCAAGCCCGACTGGAACATGAAATTCGTCCTGTGGCTGAGCCGCGACCACGGCTGGCATCCCGTCCGGCTGCAACGGTTCTGGGATGCGCAGGACACGGCGTTCCACGACGAATGGAAAGTCACCCGGTTTGTCGAGGACGGGAAGAACTGGCGCATTGCCGAAGGGACGCACCTCTTTCACGATCGAAGCCGGAAGAACGGCGTGCAGGACTCGAAGATCGAGTACTGGACCGATTTCAAGATCCTCAAGCAGAAATACGGCAGCGACGTCGATCCGCGGCAATTCAAATGCGAGATCCCCGCCGGCGCCAAGGTGCGGGGCGATCAGCAGGCGGACACCGAACCGCCGGCGAACACCGCCCCGGTCACGGTCAACGTCGTGGATGCCCAGGGCCAGCCGGTATCCGGCGCCGAGGTGCACCTGTTTCAATACGCCGGCGGCGACCAGGGGCGTTACGTGCACTCCGGCCCCTTTACTTCGGACGACCAGGGTCGGGCCGTCTGCGCTGAAGCGAAGTTCACGAACCTCACGCGCGGAGAACCTGGAAACTTCGATCGGTTTATTTACGCCCGCGTGCCCGGTCGCCTGGTGGGTGTCGGACGCAGCTCGAAATGGACGGGCCGTGAGGTGCTCAACCCCCAAGGCCGGGTCACGCTCGAGCCGTCGCGATCGGCCGAAGGGCGGGTGACCGTGCCGGCAGGTTTTGATCCCAAGCAGGTCACGGTTCGCGTGCGAATACTACAAGTGTACACAGGTCCGAACGAATTCGATTGCGACAGCTTCCCGCGTGAGGATGGGTTCCCAGGTCTCGATACCGCGCTAGCGGGCATTTTCGAATGCCATCCGGACGCTCAGGGCCACGTTCGATTCGACGACGTACCCGTCCGCGGGCGGCTGTATCTGCTCGCGGTCGGCCAGGGGCTGGGAGAGGCACAATGGTGGAACCCGAGCAAGACGTTCGACGAGCCGATCCGCTTGACGATGGAGCCGGAAAGCGTCGTGTCGGGCCGCGTGTTGGCTCCGGACGGAGCCCCCGCGGTCGGCATGCGCGTGACGCTCCGCATCTCGGACCGCACCGTGTCCGACGAACCGCGATATGGTTATCTCGCCTCTTTCCACGCCGTGACCGACGGTGACGGCACGTTTGTGCTGCACGGCTTACCCGAGACGACGTTTGTGCTGTCGGTCGAAGATCCCGAGAACCGCTGGACCTGCCGGCCGCTGGCGGATGTCGCGGCTCATCCGGGCCGTGAGACGACGCTGACGCCCCAGATGGAAGTCGGTGTCCTGGTGAGCGGCCGGGTCCTCGATCCGCAAGGCAATCCGGTGCCAGGGGCTGGCTTCTCGGCGATCGCCGACGACCATGAGGGTGCCGGACTGGCCGATGCGCACACCGATGCCGGCGGCCGTTATCAGTTCCGGTTGCCGGCCGGCACTGCCAAGTTGTACTTCAACAGCTTGCCCGACGGGTTTAACTATCCCGATCCGCAAATCGTCAAGCGCCTCGACCTTAAGCCCGGTCAGGCCGACATCGAGAACCTGAACTTCACCCTTCCTCGGAAATTGGAGTGAGGTCGTTAAGCGGTTCGGCGCGAGCCGCGACTCGCGCGAGCTTTGCACAACTTCGCGAAGTGTGAGTTTTGCGCAAGTTTTTTGATTTCCCCTTCGTCGGCCGCTCGTGCAATCGACGAGCGACACGTCGGATGCTAGAAAGGGGTGCACGGCTTGATCGCCCTGGTCGCTCCCATGTTCGTGAGCAGGAATTGTCGGACTTGACTCGCTCGGTTGTCAGCCTGATCGATCATGCCCTGTTGCACCCTACGCTGAGCGACGCCCAGTTGCGCGAAGGCTGCGAGCTGGCCCGGCGGCTGGGAACGGCCAGCGTTTGCATCAAGCCCTACGCGGTCCCGCTGGCCGCCGAGCTGCTGGCCGGTTCCACGGTCGCGGTGTGCACCGTGATCAGCTTTCCTCACGGATCAACCGGCACGCCGGCCAAGGTGTGGGAGGCCCAGTGGGCCTGTCGGCAAGGGGCCGTCGAATTGGACATGGTCGTCAATGTCGGAAAAGTACTGTCGCGCGACTGGCGGTACGTCGAAGCGGACATTCAGGCCGTGGCTCAGGCCGCCCATGAGAGCGGCGCCCTGATCAAAGTGATCTTCGAGAACGAGTACCTGCCTGCCGACGACTTGAAGATCGAACTTTGCCACGTCTGCTCGGGGGTGGGCGTCGACTTCGTCAAGACCTCGACCGGTTTTGGGTACACCCAGGGGCCCGGCGGGCCGATCGCGCCCCGCGGCGCTACCGAGAGCGATTTGAAGCTGATGCGCACTCACACCGATCCGCGCGTGGCGCTGAAGGCTTCCGGCGGCATTCGCACCTATCGCGACGCGGTGCGCGCGATCGAGTTGGGGGCCACGCGCATCGGCACCAGCTCCACCGCGGCCATCGCCGAGGGGGAACGTGCGGGAGCGTGGAGCGAGTCTCGCACGCCAGAAGCGGGATACTGACGCTCGCCGCGGGTCGGCACAAGCGACGGTTGTCAAAGGACTTAGTATTTCACCAGCAGGACCCTCCGTGTTGCAGCTCACCGGGCAGATTGACGAAGCCACGGCGGCGATCCGTCGGCACTGGAACGGATCGCCCCGCGTGGGCATTATTCTCGGGACCGGACTGGGCCATTTCACCCAGGAGATCGTGACCGAATCGGTCCTCTGCTACGAGCACATTCCCCACTTTCCGCGTGCCACGGCCTTGGCCCACGCCGGGCAGTTCGTGTGTGGCCGGGTTGCCGGAGTGCCGGTGATCACGATGGAAGGACGATTTCACCTGTACGAAGGCTATCCGCTCGAACAGATCACTCTGCCTGTCCGGGTGATGAAGGCCATGGGCATCTCGCTCCTCATCGTGTCCAATGCCAGCGGCGGGCTGAATCCCAACTACCGCGCCGGCGACATCGTGGTGCTCGACGACCACATCAACCTCATGGCCGACAATCCTTTGATCGGAATCAACGACGAGGGGCTCGGCCCCCGCTTTCCCGACATGAGCCGGCCCTACGATCGAGACTTGGCCGACCAGGCGCTGGGCGCCGCGCGCCGCGAAAACATTGTCGCCCATCGCGGCGTGTACGCGGCGCTGTGCGGACCGTGCTACGAGACACGGGCCGAGTATCGCTTCCTCCGCATGATCGGCGCCGACGTGGTCGGCATGTCCACCGTTCCGGAAGTGCTGGTTGCCGCGCACGCCGGCCTGAAGGTGCTGGCCCTGTCAGCCGTGACCAACGTCTGCCGGCCGGATGCTCTGGGGCGTGTGGACGGCCACAGCGTGGTCGAGGCGGCCCAGTCGGCCGAGCCAAGCATGCGCAAGATCGTGCGACAAGTGCTGCTGGATTTCGCCGAGCGGCCGGCGACCCGACTGCCAGCGCCCCAGACGCGCTGCAGCCGCCGCCGCGCCGGCCAACGCGCCCCCCTGACATGAATGACGTCCCGTCCTTCAATCCCGTTCCCCTGATCGCCCGGAAACGCGACGGTGGGGCCCTCGAGCCCGAAGAGATCGCGGACATCATACGGCACTACGCGGCCGACGAGTTGCCCGACGATCAGATGGCAGCCCTGGCGATGGCGATCTTGCTGCGCGGAATGACGGCCACCGAAATCGTCGCCCTCACCGAACAGATGCTGCGGTCCGGGCAAACGCTGGCCGCGGCGGATCGCTCGACGCGCGTCGACAAGCACTCGACCGGCGGCGTCGGCGACAAGACGTCGTTCATCGTCGCGCCCCTGCTGGCGTGCTGCGGGCTGCACGTGCCGATGATCTCGGGCCGCGGCTTGGGGCCCACCGGCGGCACGCTGGACAAGCTTGAGTCCATTCCCGGCGTGCGCACCGATCTGTCGGCCGACGAAATTCAACAGATACTCGACCGGGTAGGCTGCGTGATCACGGGCGCGACGCACGACCTGGTGCCCGCGGACCGCAAGCTCTATGCCCTGCGGGACGTCACGGCCACCGTGCCGTCGATGTCGCTGATCACGGCCAGCATCCTGAGCAAGAAACTGGCCGAGGGACTTTCGGCGCTAGTGCTGGACGTGAAGGTCGGCTCCGGCGCGTTTATGAAGACGCTGCCCGCGGCGCGCGATCTGGCCGAGTGCCTGGTCCTGGTGGGTATGCGGCTGAACCTGCCGACGCACGCGCTGTTGACGTCCATGGACCAGCCGAACGGTCGCTTTGTCGGCAACTCGGTAGAGATCGACGAGTCGTTGGAGGTTCTCGCCGGGCGCGGCCCTGGCGACTTGCGAGAGCTGGCGCTGGCACTGGCCGGAGAAATCCTGTTGATGACGCAGCGGGCCGACAGTCCCGCGGCCGCCCGACAGATCCTGGCCGGTCATCTCGATTCCGGGCGCGCTCTCGAGCGATTTCGGACAATGGTCGAAGCCCAAGGCGGCCGCCTCGATCGACCGCGGTCCCGGGCCGCAAGCTGGACGCTCACCGCCGAGCACGCCGGCTATCTTCACGCGATCAACGCCGAGAACCTGGGATTGGCGCTGGTGGAAATGGGTGGCGGACGGAAGCAGCTCGGGCAACCCATCGATCGCTCCGTGGGCCTGGAAATGTTGGTGCGGCTCGGAGACCGCATCGAGCGAGGCCAAGAAATCGTCCATATCTTTGCGCCCTCCGACGCCCGAGCCCGCGGTCTGCGGCTCATCGCAGACGCGATCCAGATCCGCGACGAAGCGCCGGCCGTCACCCCGCTCATCATCGATCGCGTCCGTGCGGCGGAGGTGTCCGGGCAGCCCCTGCCCGTCGACGCGGGCGCGCGCTCGCTACGGCGCGCGACGAGGATCCTGGCGTGCGACCCGCACCGCCTCGAACCGGCGGCCGCGATACGGTCAGCCCGCAGCAATGGCGCCGACTGGTCGACGCCGCACAGCAGGCTCGCCGCGCGGCATACGCCCCGTATTCGCGCTTTTGCGTCGGCGCGGCGTTGTTGACCGCCGTGGACAACGTCTACGTGGGGGCCAACGTCGAGAACGCCTCGTTCGGGCTGACGATTTGCGCGGAGCGAGTCGCTCTGGCTGCCGCCGTCGCCGCCGGCGAACGTCGCTTCAAGATGCTCGTGATCGTTTCGCCGGGGGGCGTCGCGCCGTGCGGGGCTTGCCGGCAATTCGCCGCGGAGTTTTCGCCCGACTTGCCGGTGCTGCTGGTCGATAGCCAGAGACCCGGCGAGCCGGTGGAAGTCAACTTGCGCGAGCTGCTGCCCGGGCGATTCGAGATTCCGTCGGCGTCAGATCAGCATGCCGGCGATGCAGGCGGTCATGAAACAAGCCAGCGTGCCGCCGAGCATGGCCCTTAGCCCCAGCCGGGCCAGATCGCTGCGCCGCTCAGGAGCCATGCTGCCGATGCCTCCGATTTGAATGCCGATCGACGAGAAATTGGCGAAACCGCACAAGGCGTAGGTGAGAATCACTTGCGACCGTTCGCTGAGCTGGACCGTCGAGTCTTTGTCGAGCAATTCGGCCAATTGCTCGATAGGCCACCAGTTCGTTCGTCACCATCCGCAGCCCAAGCAGCTCGCCCGCCTTGAAGCAATCGGCCGGCTCGACCCCCATCAGCCAGGCGAGCGGTGCGAACAGGTAGCTGAGCCCGCTGGAAAGTGACCACGACGTAGCCGAACCGCAATCCACCCAGCAGAGACGCCGTCGAACATGGCGATCAGGGCCAGGAAGGCGATCAACATCGCGGCCACGTTGATCGCCAGCTTCATGCCTTCCACGGCGCCTATCGCGACCGACTCGATCAAGTTCGCGCCGATGTCATCCAGGTTGACTTTCACAGCATCGGGATTCCTGCGTCGATTGGGTTTCGGGCACGATGACTTTGGCTATCAGCAGGCTGGCGGCGCCGAGAGGCACCGAGGCGGCCACCAGGTGACCGGCGTCGATGCCCATGCTCACGTAAGCGGCCAACACTCCGCCGGCAGTCGAGCCAAAGCCGGGCACCATCACTGCCATCAGCTCCGAAACGCGTCATCGGACGGCACGTACGGACGCACGACCAGCGGCGCCTCGGTCTGCCCAGGAAGATGTTGGCCGCCGCTGCCAGGCTCTCGGGGCCCGTCGTGCCCAGCGTGCGTTTGCATCAACCGCCCGAAGCCCAGCACCACCACTTGCATGACCCGCAGGTAGTAGCAGCAACGACATCAACGCCGAAAAGAAGACGATGGTCGGCAGCACCTTGAAGGCGAAATAGAACTCGCTGATACCGCGGCCCGAAGACAAAGTCGGATCCGGCGTTCGACGTAACTCAACAGGGCCTCGAAAAGAGCTGCCGACGTACAAGAACAGGTTCGCGTCCCGGGCTGGTCTTGAGGATCAGCACGGCGAGGAGCAACTGCAGCAGCAACCCGCCCACCATCGACTCTCGGGCTGACGCGACGTTTGTGACTGCTCATCAACCAGGCCAGGCCGATCAAGCCCAGCAATCCGGCGAAACTGGTGAATCTTTCCATGAACGTGTGATTCCCAACTTTGAAATTCGACGGACTCGACGTAGCGCCGCCCCCTGCCCGCCGGCTGCACGGTGCCGCACGCCATCTAGCCGCAGCTCGAATCAATTTCGCACGAAACTCTAGCGCACCGAGACACCCAATTCCGCCGGTTGACCGAGATAAAATGAAAGTCTCACGAATCTCATCAGATCCTCACAATTTGCGGCTGATGTCCTCGACGCAACCTCCCAGCTTTCGACCCGGCCCGGGCTTTGGAAGTCATCGCCGCGGCCGAAGCGGCGGGGCATTTGGTGCCAAGTGCCGCCCAGAACATTCGCGTCTGGCTTGGCGCGACCGCTCGGCGATGCGACCACCCAGTTGACGTGGCAGCACCTGCGGGAAGAGAGGTGGCGGGTCCTCAACGACGTGTTCTGGACGGTCATCCCCTTCGGCACGGCCGGACGCCGGGGGCGGATGTACCCGATCGGCTGCAACGCGATCAATGACGTCACGATCGCCGAAAGCGCGCAGGGGTTGGCCGCCGATTTGCGGATTTCCGACGTGCGTGTGTTTGAGCCCCATGCGGCGCCGGACGGCGACTTTCCGAACGTGCCGACCACGTTGCCAACCGGAGCGTCTGGAGTGTTCGCTGCGATGATGCGAAGCGACCGACGAGATGCGATCTGATGCTGCGAGCGATCGGATGCGACGGATGGTTGGCGCCCCTGGACCGGCGGTCTGGAAACGCTGACAGGTAACCAGATGCGCGCTGCTGTCGATTTTGCGCTGCGCAACGACGCCGCAGAGAATGCCGACGATAAAAGGACGCCGGACTATATCGTCAAGACCTGGTGACGTCCGAGATGCTGCGCCGCGTTGCGGATCGTTACGGCGCTGCGACATATGGGAACGTGCTCACCGGCTTCAAATGGATCGCCGCCGTGGTCGACGAAGTGGGCCCGAACACTTCAGCGTTCGGCACGGAGGAGGCACACGGCTACCTATTGGGCGACTACGTGGCGCGACAAGGAGCTGCGGTGGCCGCGGTGCTTGCTGGCCGAACTGGCGGCCGAGGCGAAACTCCGCGGACCGCACGCTCCACCAGGTGCTCGATGAGTTGTACGTGCAGGTGGGTTACCACGCGAGGCCACGCAGCGACGCTATCGCTCCCCGGCCACGAAGGCATGGTCCAGCTCCGAGCCACGATGGATCGATCTGCGAACGGAGCCGCCCGCGGTGCTGGCCGGACTCGACGTCGTCGACGTGAGCTGACTATCGGGGCCTGGCCGCCGGGGAGCTGTTTCCGTTCCGATATCCCCCCTCGGCCGCGGAACGCGACTTGCTTGTATTTCACCTGAGCCAGGAGGGCAACTATGCGGCGGTGCGCCCCTCGGGCACGGAACCTAAACTGAAGTTCTATCTGTTCGCGTACAGACGGCTGGTGTCCGCGCGGGACTTGCCCCAGGCCCGCCGCGCCGCGTCAGAACAGCTGGCCCAAATGCAGACCGACCTGTCGAGGGCCGCCGACGGATCGACTTGATAGCTCGCGGCCGCGCGCACGCGGGGCCCCTCTGAGGCCACGCGTTGAGGCGGTATAATGGCCGTGTGCCAAGGTAGTTTTTAATGGCTCTCCGTAACGCGCCGATTCTTTGCCCCTGGTGGACCCGTTTCAATGGCTGATCTCACCACGTTTGTCGACGGATTGAAGTTACCGAACCCGTTCATCATCGGCTCGGGCCCGCCGGGCACGAACGCCAACGTGATCGGCAAGGCGTTTGACGAGGGCTGGGGGGCCGTCATTTGCAAAACGGTCAGCCTCGACGCGTCGAAGGTGGTGAACGTCCAGCCGCGCTATGCCCGGCTGCGCGCGGCGGAGTCGCGCGAGATCATCGGCTGGGAGAACATCGAGCTGATCAGCGATCGGGACTTCGACACTTGGATCGACGAGTTCAAGCAGATCAAGGACAAGTACCCCGATCGCGTGCTGATCGCCTCGATCATGGAGGAATACCGCCGGGACGCCTGGATCGAAATCGTCGAGCGCTCGCAGCAGGCCGGCGTCGACGCGTTGGAGTGCAACTTTTCCTGCCCCCACGGCTTGCCCGAGCGGCGGATGGGATCGGCGATGGGGGAGAGCCCCGAGATTCTGGCCGAAGTCTGCCAGTGGGTGATGAGCGCCGCCCGGGTGCCGGTGTGGGCCAAGATGACGCCCAACGTCACGCACATCGAAGCCCCCTCGCGCGCCGCCTTGGCGGCCGGCTGCCAGGGCATTAGCGCCATCAACACTATCCGCAGCGTCGTCGGCGTCAACCTCGATACGCTTCGCCCGGAGCCGACCGTCGAAGGCTACACCACGTTGGGGGGCTATTCCTCGAAGGCCATCATGCCCATCGCGCTGCGCATGTGTCTGGAAACGGCGCAACTCATCCGCGACGAATTCCCGGAGCGTTCCCTCTCGGGCATCGGCGGCATCGAGTCGGGCCGCGATGCGGCGCAGTTCCTGTTGTTGGGCTGCGATACCGTGCAGGTGTGCACCTACGTGATGAAGAGCGGCTATCGGGTGATCCACCAGATGCTCGACGAGCTGGCCGCCTTCATGGACCAGCACGACTTTCGCACGCCGGCGGACTTCAAGGGGCACAGCATTCCGTATTTCACGACCCACCACGACCTGGTCCAGCGCCAGCATGCGGCCCGCCAATCGGCCCGCGCCGCGGCGGCACCGGCCGACGGCCAACCCATCGAGGCCGACCACCAGTGGCGCGGCGACGACTTCGTGCGCCAGACCGACGCCCTGTCGCGCGGCTAGCGGACCGACCACGCAACACCGTCATGCCTGGCGCCGCTCGTGCCACTGCTGGCTTGTCCACCAGTGCCGAATCACCCTTGGACGAGCCACCCGTGGCACCCAACAACAGACAAAAGCATGGCACCCTGAATTCAATCCCCCGCGCGACCTTCGGCGGCGTGCGTCGGCGCGCGGCGCAGCATCCGCCCGTGATCGGCAGCGCCCACGAATTTGGCGTCCCGGACCTGCACGCGCCGCGCACCGCGACCGTCTCGGTCCGGCCGATGATGGGCCAACCCTCGTAAGCGCAGTAGTCGACGTTCATCTGCTGCGTGCCGGCCGAAAGGACGCCCCGGTACGTGGGATCGAACACGACCAGGTCCGCGTCGGCACCGGGCTGGATGGTTCCTTTCTTGGGGAACAGTCCGAACAGCCGTGCCGCCGCGGTCGAAGCGACCTCGACGAACCGGTGCAGGTCGATCCGTCCGGTCGCCACGCCGTGCGTGTAAAGCAAGTGGACGCGATCCTCGATGCCGGGAATGCCGTTGGGAATCTTCGTGAAGTCGCCGCGGCCCATCTCCTTTTGTCCCGCGAAGTCGAACGGCGCGTGGTCGGTCGCCACGGTCGCAGCGTCGCCGTCGGCCACCGCCTGCCACAGCGCTTGCTGGTGTGGCTTTTCGCGCAAGGGGGGAGACATGACGTACTTCGCCCCGGCAAAGTCCGGCTGCTCGGCGTACGAACGGTCCAACACCAAGTGCGGCATCACCACCTCGACCCACAGCGCAACGCCCCGGGCCCGCGCCGCCGCGCCGCTTCCAGCGCGTCGCCGCATGAGGTGTGCACCACGTACGCGTGCGCTCCGGTCGACTCGGCGAACGTGGCCAGGTGATGGACTCCGTCGGCCTCGACGAACGTCGGCCGCGACGGTTCGTGCCACTCGGGCCCCGTCCGCCCCTCGCCCAGCAGTTGTTCCTGCCGGCGGGCCACGACTTCGGCGTTTTCGCAATGGGCGGTAACGATCACGCCTAGGCGTCGGGCCAAGGCAAGCGTCTGGTACAACTCGCCGTCGTCGATGCCGAACGCGCCCCGATAAGCCAGAAACACCTTGAACGAGGCCGTGCCGTCCGCGACGATCCGCTCGAGCACCGCCGGCGTGTCCCGATTGAATTGCGTCACTCCCATGTGAAACGCATAGTCGCAGGCCGATTGCCCCTCGGCTTTCGACTTCCACAGCTCGTAGGCTTCCCACGGATCGTCGTTGCGAGCGGGACAAACCATCTCGACAAACGTCGTCGTGCCGCCGACTAGCGCCGCGCGGCTGGCCGTCGGATACGTGTCCTTGGCCAGCGTGCCCATGAACGGCAGATGAATGTGCACGTGCGGGTCGATGAAGCCGGGGAACACCAGCTTGCCGGCGGCATCGACCACCTCGTCACCTGGCCTCGCGGTCAGCCCCGAGTCGATCCGCGTGATCGTCTCCCCCTCGCACCAGATATCCGCCCGATATCGAGCATCGGCCGTGACGATCTCGCCGTTTTTGATGAGCAGCGACATGGGTTGCATTCAATCCGTGAAAGGAGGAGGTTGTGTGCCGCGCTGTCGACCTTCGCTCGATTCAAAAGCACGGCCCCACAAGCGCGGCTTTTGACCGCTCCACAAAACGAGCCAGCGCGACACTCAACTGCATGTTTTCGGGCGTACTGTCAGCGGCGTCAAGCCGGGGCAGGGGATCGCGCCACTCCCGGCGATCTCGCGGAAACCCTCACATTCGCCCGACAAGTCTCGCATACCCGTTGCCGCGAGGCGTCTCTCTTTCCAGAATCGCGTGACGTGGCGTAAAATCACGGCATCTTCCACGCGGGGGGCCGGGGGCGTGGCCACCCTGTGCCGCAAGTCACACGCGGAAACGGTCCAGTGTCAGAACATCGTGACTCGCCCGCCGCACCGCTCGCCCCCCGCAGTCCCGAGATCTGCGAGCTCACGCAGGACGTGTCGGGCTCGGAATATTTCAGCCCCGACCTGGCTCCCATGCCCGCTGCCCGCCGCAAATGGGGCACGCGCGATCTGGCCATGCTGTGGATCAGCATGTCGGCCTGCATCCCCACCTACATGCTCGCTTCGTCGCTGATCGACCTGGGCATGGACTGGCGGCAGGCCGTGGCCACGATCTTTCTGGGCAATTGCATCGTGCTGGTCCCCATGATCATGAACGCGCACGCGGGCACGCGCTACGGCATTCCCTTTCCGGTCTACTGCCGCGCGGCCTTCGGCTTGCGGGGAGCCAACGTGCCGGCGCTGATGCGGGCGCTGGTGGCCTGCGGCTGGTTCGGCATCCAGACCTGGATCGGCGGCATGGCGCTGCACACGCTGTTGGCCGTGTGGTTTCCCAGTTGGACGTCGGCCCGGCCGCTCGCGGCACTCGGCATCACGGGCCCGCAATTGGGTTGCTTCCTGGCGTTCTGGCTGGTCAACATCCTGGTGGTGTGGCGGGGCATGGAGTCGATTCGGCTGCTGTTGAACATCAAGGCGCCGCTGTTGATCGTGCTGGGGCTGTTGCTGTTGGCTTGGGCCTATCACCAGGCCGGCGGCTTTGGTCCGATATTGTCGCAGCCGTCGCAATTTGCGCCCGGCGGGCCCAAGGCGGGTCAGTTTTGGGCCGTCTTTTTTCCCGCCCTGACGGCCAACGTCAGCTTTTGGGCCACCTTGTCGCTCAACATTCCCGATTTCAGCCGGTTCGCCTACTCGCAACGCGCCCAGGTCCTGGGGCAAGTGCTGGGGTTGCCCGCCACGATGGGCCTGTACTCGTTCATCGGGGTGGCGGTCACTTCGGCCACCGTGATCATCTATGGCGCGCCGATTTGGGATCCCGTGCAACTGCTCACGAAGTTTTCCAGCCCGATTACGCTCATCTTCGCCATGTTCGCCCTCTGCCTGGCGACGCTGGCCACGAACATTGCGGCCAACGTGGTGGGTCCGGCGAACGATTTTGCCCATCTGTGGCCCAAGCGCATCTCCTTCCGACTAGGCGGACTGATCACCGGCGTGCTGGGCATCGTAATTCAGCCCTGGCGGCTGCTGGCCAATGCGAGCGTTTATATCGACAAGTGGCTGATCGGCTACTCGCTGCTGCTGGGCGCGTGCGGCGGGGTGCTGATCGCCGACTACTACTTCGTGCGCCGTACACGGCTCGATCTGGCAGCGCTGTACCAATCCGACGGGCCCTATTGGTACCGCGGCGGCTGGAATCCCTGGGCGCTGGTGGCCCTGGCGGCGGGGATCGCCCCGTGCTTGCCGGGGTTCGCGATCACCGCGGGGCTGGTCGACGCGTCGGCCTTCGGCACCGCGGCGTTCTGGACGCAGCTTTACGGCTACGCCTGGTTCGTCAGCTTCGCCGTGTCGTTCGTCGCGTACGTCGTGCTGATGAAGGCTTTCGGACGCGTCGAGTGTCACAGCGCCGGTGTCACGGTGCCGTGATGGCACCGTAAGTTTCCGGCCGGCGATCGCGATAGAACTGCCAGGTGTTGCGCACCTCGCGGATCATGTCCAGATCGAGGTCGGCCACGACGATGTCGTCCTTGTCGCGGGCCGCCTCGGCGAAGATTTGCCCCCGCGGATCGCAGAAATAGCTCTGGCCATAGAACTCGCCGATCCGCCAGGGCTCCTCCCAGCCGGGACGATTGATGGCCCCCACGAAATACCCGTTGGCTGCGGCATGCGCCGGCTGTTCCAACCGCCACAGATACTCCGACAGACCGGCCACGGTGGCCGAGGGGTTGAAGACGATCTCCGCCCCGCCCAAACCCAGGCACCGCGCCCCTTCGGGAAAGTGGCGATCGTAGCAGATATAAACGCCCACCTGGGCATACCGGGTGCTGAACACCGGGTAGCCGAGGTTCCCCGGCCGGAAGTAATACTTCTCCCAGAATCCCGGCTGCACTTGCGGAATGTGCATCTTGCGGAACTTGCCCAAGTAGCTGCCATCGGCATCGATCACGGCGGCCGCGTTGTAGTACACGCCGGTAATCTCTTCCTCATACAACGGCAACACGATCACCATTTCGTGCTGCTTCGCGAGGGTGCAAAACAGTTGGGTGGTCGGCCCCTCGGGAATGCGTTCGGTCAGCTCGTACCACTTCGTTTCCTGTTCGGCGCAAAAGTAGGGGCCGTAAAAGAGCTCTTGCAGGCACACGATTTGGGCCCCTCGGCCGGCCGCGTCGGCCAGCAGGCTGACGTGCTTGTCGATCATGGCCCGCTTGATCTTCTCGACCGGCCCGGTGGCCGGCGCGCACAGCGTGGCCTGAATGAGTCCACCGCGAACGATTCTGGACATAAGTGCGCTCCACCGCTAACAACGCGAACCGACTAGCCGTATACTTACCTGCGTGCGCGCCACGAGCCGCCCGCGTGGCGGATTCATAATACGCATTGCCATCCCCCGCACAAGTCGCGACGGGATTTCACCGGCTCGCTGCTCGACAAACGTCAGGGATTGTCGCCCCGCATCGTCCTCGAGGCTCTCGCATGTCATCGCCGATCGCCACTCCGCCGGCAGCCAATCCTGTATCGCATTGGATCGCGGGCCGTCACCAGTCGTCGACGAGCGCCCGCTGGGGCGACGTCTTCAACCCTTCGACGGGACGCGTCCAGGCCAGCGTGCCGTTGGACACCGCCGCCGAGGCCGACCTGGCCGTGCGCGCGGCGGCCACGGCCTGGCCCGACTGGCGCGAAACGCCGGCGGTAGAACGGGCACGTGTCATGTTTCGCTTCCGGCACTTGCTGCACGAGTATTCTGAGGAGCTGGCGGCGCTGGTGACGCGCGAACACGGCAAAACGCTGGCCGAGTCGCGTGCCGAGATGCAGCGCGGCATCGAGATGGTCGAGTTTTCCTGCGGCATTCCCAGTCTGCTGGCGGGGCAATCCGTCGAGAACCTGGCCACGCACGTCGACTGCGAGACGACGCGGCATCCATTGGGCGTGTGCGTGGGCATTACGCCTTTCAACTTCCCGTCGATGGTGCCGTTGTGGATGTTTCCCGTCGCCATCACGTGCGGTAATACGTTCGTTCTCAAGCCCTCGGAAAAAGTGCCCCTGTCGGCGATGCGCCTGGGCGAGTTGCTGCATGACGCCGGACTGCCGCCGGGCGTGATGAACATCGTCCACGGCGACAGAACGGCCGTCGACGCGCTCTGTTCGCATCCGGCCGTCAGGGCCGTGTCGTTTGTCGGTTCCACCAACGTGGCCAGGCACATTTACGAAACCGGCACCGCCCACGGCAAACGCGTGCAATCGGCCGGCGGCGCCAAGAACCACATGATCATCATGCCCGATGCCGACCTCGATCAGGCGGTCGCCGCCCTCGTCGCCTCGGCGTTCGGCTGCGCCGGCGAACGGTGCATGGCCGGCAGCGTGGCGGTGCCGGTGGGACGCGTGGCCGACGGTGTCGTCGAGGGGCTCGTCCGGGCCGGCGAGCAACTCAAGGTCGGACCGACCGACGGCGGCGAAGAAGTCGACATGGGACCCCTCATCACCCGCGCCATCGCGACCGCGTCGCGACGTATCTGGACGTCGCCGGCAGCGAAGGCGCGAACGTCGTGCTCGACGGCCGCTCGGGCGACTGGCCCGGCGACGGCTTTTTGCTGGGGCCGAGCGTCGTCGACGGCGTGCAGCCCGACATGCGACTGGCCCGCGAGGAAGTTTTTGGGCCAGTGCTGTCGGTGGTCCGCGCCGGCGATTTGGACGAAGCGCTGGCCATCGGGCGGCAATGCGAGTACGGCAACGGGGCCAGTCTGTTTACCCGCAGCGGCTGGGCCGCCCGGCAATTCAAGCGCTACTTCAACGCGGGCATGATCGGCATCAACGTCGGCGTGCCCGCGCCGATGGCCTGGTTTCCCTTCACCGGCTGGAACAAGTCGTTTTTCGGCGACCTGCACATGCAAGGCACCGAAGGCATACAGTTCTACACCCAGCAGAAGACCACGCTCAGCCGCTGGTTTCGCGCGGCGACCGACTCGCCCGCCGACCCTATCTGGAAATCCGACGCCGCCAGGTAGCGCCCGATCAGTACCTGTTCGAAATCTCTCGTCGTCTTAGGTGGGCGGGCACGGGCTGGCAGCGTCGGACGTCACGCCCTGGCGGAAGAGACTACCGCCCTCGCCGGCTGCGGTGGCCGTTCGTCACTCGCTGGGCAATTTCGATTCGGTAAGTGGGACGACGCAGCTGCCGAGCCTGTGTTAGCTTTATAGATCACGACGACTTCGACCATCCGTTAACCAATGGAAAGACCGGGAACGCCCGTCGTGACTCGGATTCTCTCATGAGGGGTGCGAGCCGCTTCGAGCGTCTGGACGTCCCGCACGACAACCGTGTGCGATTCTCACGGCAGGAGTTGGTTTCAGGCCTTCGATTTTTCTGGCGAACCACCGAAACCGTTCCGGCGTCTAGGCTGTATAAGTGTCGTCGGGACCCTGGAAGCGTCCGACCGCAGACTTGACTCGCCGTTCGGGGTTGTGCCTTCCATGATGTTCTCACGGCCAAAACTGCTCCAACAGCAGATAGCCGGGAGCTATTGCGCACGAGCGCTGAAATCGCCGTTCGCAGGGCGGCCGCGAGCACTGCAAGATAATTCCCCCGCGCGATCGCTGCGCTTGTGACGCTTGGCCGTTAGTTCGCTTCTGGCTGCCAACGCCCGATGTCACAAGAACACCGGGCTTTTTTGTTGCTGGTGTCGCGGCGCTCGCGGGAGGCAACCGAGCACGGCATACGGACATGTACCAAGCGAAGGGCCGGGGCAGGAATAAATTCAGTTGATTGGGTCGGGTAGCCGAGACGCGAGCACCATGCGCAACACGCTCGGCGGTGGCCTGAAAGGCCGCAGACGAGGATTCGAGCGCCCCGCGACCCATTGCGCTCGGCGCGTGCGGTTCGTGCAAGACGGCCCGTTCGACTTCTGGCGAGGTTGTCAGCCTTTCAAGCGGAAGTGGTTTTCGACCCAGCGACTCGACGCGCTCATGACGTAGCGGCGGCCGGGCAACTCGATACGGTATTGACGTGCGATATGAAATCCCAACTACAAGATCGAGCAGGTAACGCACTCGCCGCTCGGGTTGCGCCGAAGACTTGCGCCGCGGTGACTTTGTCGCCGTGCTGAGCCAGATTTTCGAGTTGCCTTCGTTCCTGTGGACCGACTCGTTGCCGAGCGGAAAAGAAGAGCTGATACGGCTACGCCTAATGCCTACGGATGACCGTGCGCCTTTGAAGGTCGAGGCAATCTGCTTGCCGTTCATCTTCGTCAAGTCGCCAAACGGCCAATTCGAGACCATCGACGTGCGGCTGGCTAGCTTGGCGCGGTTGCAAAAGGAATATGCCAGGACGGTTTGGAAGTCCTTGAGAAAGCGGCCGTCCAAGCGGCGTGCCCCTTGCTGAGCACCGAGCAGGCGGGGCGATCGCCCCGCGCTCGGTTGCTGAATCGACTCCTCAGCGAGGCACCGGAAAGGAACGACGATGTGGCGGGCAATTTGGACGACAATGCGAGCTTTAGTATTCGGCCGGCGAGTTTCCGCCGGGCCGTCGGATCAAGTCGCGCTGGCAAACAGCGACTTGGTGCATGTACCAGCAACGGCCGGGAAAAGTGAAGGGAGGTTCACCATGAACGCGGCCTATGAAAAACTGATCCAACATCTCGACAACCAGAACATCGGCTATTGGTCTCGCACCGAAGACCGCTCAATCATGGCGGACCTGCGCGGCACGGTCGCCTTGTATCGGGTGTATGCCCAAGTCGATGCCGACCATAGGCTGTTCCAGGTCTGCGGGTGGTCGCCGCTGCGCATGCCGAAGGGCGCACGCGCCGGCGATCGCCGAAGCACTCGCCCGGGTCAATTTCGGACTGTGGGTCGGCAAGTTTGAGATGAACTACGATGAAGGAGATGTCCGCTTTCAGGCGGCGCAGATTCTGCCCGACGACGACCTGGAGGACGAGACGATCCAGCGGCTGATTGGTACGACCCTGGGCATGTTGGACACGTATCTGCCGGCGATGTTGTCGGTGATCTACGGCAATGAATTGCCTGGGGACGCCGTCAAGCATGCCGATCCGGGTAGATTTGTCTCGGACGAGAACGATGGCGAACCGCAGGGAGCCCACGACTGAGCCCCGCCGTGTTGCTCGGGCCGGCGTGGCTCCCTGCCATGTGTTCTTGGGGTGTGCCGGAGAACGCATACGACCGTGCGAAGGTCGAGGACCAGGTTCAATGCAACGACGCAAGTCGTGGTTTTGCGAGCCGCGCGAAGCTTTGCTCCGCGCTTGGCGAGATTGAAAAATTGCCGCGACGGCATCTTTCAACAGACTGCTAGGCGGCGAGAGTCATGCCGCGCGTTTTCTTCGGCCATATGCCAGACCCGCCAACATCGCCGCTCCGATGATGCCCAAGCTGAGGGCCGTCGGTTCGGGCACGGTCGTCCAGCTCCCTGGGGAGTTGCCGTTATAGCTGGATGCGTCGGTGGAAAAAATGAAATCGGGGAGGGAGGGTAGGGAGTCGTCCCGAATGAACGCCTCGGACGCCAGACGCAAGTGGAATTCTTGCTTTCGGGCTGTTTGAACCGTTCGCCACGCGCACAACGCGACCGACGGACGGTACTTGCGTCCGATCACTCCAATTATCCATCCGTCTCCTGGGACTGTGAGAAAACGCCCCATTTTGGACTCTGTTGAGATATGGTCGGCACGGACGCTTCGTTAAACCGGTCGGTCACGTAGTGTCTAGCGGCGCGGTGTGCTTCCTGAAACGCTTGCGAATCATCAGCGCGTTTGACTGTTCGATCCATTGGATCGGAGGGCAATCGGCGGCGAGCTGACGACATTCAGGCGCAGACTTCGTTGGTCCACACCTGGAACGACCGAAGTTGGTTGATCCCGAACGTGGTGGTGAGCGCCACGTCCGCGGCGTCGCGGCCGCGGGCCATGAGAATTCGGCCGATGCGGGGCGCGTTGTTGCGAGCATCAAAGGTGTGCCAACGGTGGCCCAGATATACCTCGAACCAGGCGCTAAAGTCCATGGGATCTGCCGCCGGCGGCACGCCGATGTCGCCGAGATAGCCTGTGCAGTATCGCGTGGGGATGTTGAGGCAGCGACAGAACGCGATCGCCAAATGAGTGTAGTCGCGACACACTCCGGTGCGCTCGCGAAACACTTCCAGCGCCGTGCGATTGGCTCGGGCCTGCATGTAATCGAAGTGAATGTGGCGGTGGACGAAGTCGCATACCGCTTGCACCAACGGCCAGCCTGCCGGCAGTTGGCCGAACAGCGACCAGGCGATGTCTCGAAGTTCACTATCGACTTCGCAATAGCGGCTGGCGAGCAGAAACAACAGTGCATCGCACGGCAAGTCCTGCACCTGATGTTGAAGTGCGTTCCACACCTGGACGTCGGGCAGTCCGTCGTCTTCGATCAGTGCGTCATTGCGGAACACGACGCGACCCGCTGGAACGACCGCCCGACCGCAGCGATTGCCATAGACGTCCGCGTACTCGGACACCGCGACCTGCGGTTGCACCGTCAATCGTTCGATTTCGCGGAGCGAGGAAGCCCGCGAAGGATGCACGTACGCCATCAGCAGCACGGCGGTCGGCCCGGAAAAATCAAAAGCGGCTTCGAACCCGGCGCGAATCAGCATCGTCTTGAAACATCTTTCCGCCGCCTTTGAGAAGGGGACTGCCCCGCGGGAGCGGAGACGCCATGAGCCGATTGTAGTCTTATTGGCCCTGGTCGCAATCAAGCTGCCGCGCCGCCGCCAAGGGGCGCGACGAACAACGCGTCCAATTGGCCCACCATAAAGCGATTCCCGTGGGGACGCGGCCCAAAACCGCGTCGGAAACGCCGATCTGCCGGCGGTTCGCTGAAGATCTGCGATGCCCTGTTTTTGCAACCACGGCCACGGACCTTTCGCTCTCGCCCTCCCATTGCTCAAAGAAAGCGGAGCTATTCGGCGATTTGCGGCAGTCGGGTGATGTTCAAAGTGCGGCCCCGGCGTACTATTCCTTCAGAGGGAATATCACTTACTTCATATTAGGGGGGGAGTGGGCCATGGAATCAACCCAACGAAACGGAGTTACAAACCGACTCACCGAGATTTACGCGGAGGTGCAATCGATTCGCGCGGGACCGGATGCGGACCAAACCGCCGTTCGCAAGCGATCGCTGCTGTACACCGAAATGCTCGACCTGCAGCGGAGCCTGCTGCCCCAAGCCAGGGCGAACCCGGCGCCGGAAGAACTAAGCTTGCACGACAAATTGTACCTGCATTTGGCGGACGAGCAGATCACGGATGCCGAAGCCCTGCTGGCCTTTCGCCGCAGGTTGCAAGTCACGTTTTACCCGGACTACGCCGACACCTTAAGCGTTCAGGTGCTGTTGGCCGATCTCTCGGAGCTGCGCCGCAACTACGTGCAAGACTGGATGGACCGCGAACAGTCAATCGGGCACTTCTTGAGCGTTGACAAGGAGTGGTTGGACTATCGTCTGGCCCACGCGGACGTGCATTGCCAACGTGTCCATGCCGAGTTGCGGGCTGCCGAGGAAGAGCGCCTCAAGCCGTTTGGCAAAGAAGACCAGACAGCCGCGCACGTCGGTTAAGGTGCATGACAACGGCGGACTATTTCTTCCGTGTTTCACGGAAATCCGGTGGTCCCGCCAATGTAAAGACGACGACCTCTTCGGCAGTCGTCGTGCTGATATCGTGGTGCAAGCTCACCACCCCGACGCCGGTGATCTCTTCGACCATCGCCTCCATCACCGGCCGCGCGGTTTCGATCAGATGCGTCCGCACCTGCTTGAGAAGGTCTCTGCCCTTCTCCGCCGGCAGGGCCTTGACCAATTGCTTTTCGGCCGCGGTCAGCACACCATGCAGCCGGATCACCAGGCAATCGCCAAACAGGTGGGCATGAATCTGCTTGGGCCCCCGGCCCATGTACTCTTGCTCAAATCGATTCAGGCCCTCGCAAATCGCCGCTTCAATTTCCCCTTGAGTCTTCATGATGATTCCGGCGGACGATTCCATGCGCTGCGATTTTGTCCCGTTTCCGCTGGATTCTAACCCTAAATGGTCCGCGACAACAGGCAAATGCCAGTCGTTGCAGTGTCCGAGTTGTTGCGTTACTTGCTGGCAGCGATCGTCCCCAGTAGCGCCCTGGATTGCCTTCCAAGCCGCGAGCGTATAAGGTTAGGTGTCGGCTAGCGCGGGGTCCTTGGCTCCCCTGGTTGATACGGATCGTCGGACGACTAACTGAAGGGCAATCTGGCTGCGGCCGGGGGGCCCGTTTACGAGTAAGCCGACGTGGTCGAGTACTGCGAAGTATTCCACCACGTCGGCTTTTTTGATGATTCCGTTCGGGGGCAGCGCGATCTCTAGAGGATCCACGACAGGGACGCGCATTTCAGGAAACCAGCGAAACTCGTTAGGCCACCAGCCGCTCATGCTAGATCTAGACACAACTTCCGACGACCGTTGGCGAGATGATGGTGGACACGCTGCATCGCGCAGGGAGGACGCTCTGAGTTCCACGATACGCTATCCGGTGTACGTGATTCACAACGACCGGGGGATTTTGATCGCACACTCCAGCAGCAAGGAATGCGTCCTGCTGTTCCATCGCAAGGAACTGGCCGAGCGTCACATTGCCGCGGCAAACGTCGTCGGACGTCTGTCGCCGCTGGCGGTCCCCGATGCAGAGTCCCTACGAGAAGGGCTCGCAGGACTTCCGGCCAGCGTCACGTGCGCCATTTGGGATGCGACCGGCCTGCCCGGCACGTTCTCCTACGTGAGAGTATCTGAGTTGCTGCGGGCGATCGGTGACTGAAAGTTGACGGTGGGGGATTGCCCGATCCGTCGAACGGGCGAAAGCAACGTGTGGGCCGAACAATAGTTGAGCGCGGTGAAACCGACAAGCGGCATGTGACAATCTGAACGCCTCATTTGCAATTTCATCAAGCGGAACACTTATGATGCTACGAGGAACAATTCGAAGGCTGGTCCACCTGTCAGCCGGGAGAGACGTCCGAACGACGCACCTGATCTCGACGCACAACGGAGTCGGCTACGGCTACATTCGGACTCCCGATGGCGACGTGTTTTTCGATGCGTCTGCGATCGAGAATCTTCCGTTCGATCAGCTGCTTCGAAACATGACGGTCGAATTCTCGTTGGATCAGGCCCCGTACTTACGGGCATCCAGCGTGACCGTCGTGCTCGATCACGCCGTCGTCGAGATGGCATGATGAACGCTCTATTTCCCGGGGGTTTGTCAATGGAGATTTTTTTGATTGCCGCTGCAGTGCTGGCCATTGGCGTCGGTTTTGTAGCGATTGCGTTCTTGTCCACAGGCCTTGGCCAGAACACCTGCCGCGAGTGCGGCGGCGGACTTCCCGTGCAACGATTGTCGAAACGATCCGACGCTCCGGGCTCGGGTGAGTGGGCTTGCCCCAAGTGCGGCACTCGCTTTGACTGCATGGGCAGGGCGGCGCGATCAGTTGCTACGCTAGCAGTCCGCTGAAGTATTCAACGGGCTGTGCCATCGCTGGATGGGGTGACGAAAAGACGACGCAGGTCGCCTTTTGCGAGCCGGGTGGAGCACTGCTCCGCACCTGGCGAGCTTGAAGATTGCCAGGATCGCATTCTTCCACGGACTGCTAAGGAAACCGATGCAAGTCTGCAAGACGTGCCGTTGTTTGATGATCGGCCGCGAGGCCTCGGAGTGGCTACCACGCATCACGCGCCTACTACGACGTCATGGCGCGGTTCCAGAGACACTCCCGGTCGTGGCGGAAACGCTTGGGCCGATGTGCGGTAAATGCCTGAAGTCGATGGATGAATCGATTCGGCAGGACTAAAGACGATCATTCTGCCAGATCACGTCCTAAACGTCGTGTTGCGTTTGCTTTCCGCGGCGCGGACACTATAATAAGGGTGTTCGCGGAACCCTTGCCAATCTAAGACTGGTCCGCGAATTGTTGAGCCTGTCGGACGACTAATCGAAGGGCAACCCAGCCGTGCTGGGCGGCCCGTTTAAGAGTAAGCCGACGTGGTGAAGCACCTCCGGGTGTTCCACCACGTCGGCTTTTTTTGTGCTTGGGGCTGGATGCTACGGGAAGTGAACCGCGCGATGGATATAGCCAAGGCAACGATCGCGCAACAAATCGGCCATGCAGTCAGCGCCTTCGAACAACGCCGCACCGGCCATCGATGTCGTTCGGTGACCGTGGTCCTGGGCAACGACACGCTCGTGGTCACGCTGTACGGTGCCTTGTCGCCCGCCGAAGAGGCGTTGGTCAAGGACCCTGCCGGGGCGGCCCGCTTGCAGGAGTTTCACCGGCAGTTGTTCGCGACTTCGTCGCGGCCCTTGCGTGAGGAGATTAAAAGGATCACCGGCGTCGAAGTACGCGAAGTAACCACGGAGATTGAGCCGGTGACGGGGACCGTGGTGCAAGTATTCCTGCTCGCTGACAGCGTCGCTGCCGGCACCTGGAGCGGGAGCGGGGAAGTCGGCCAGGAATAAATACGGAGGTTTAAGATGCTGGTCTTATCGAGAAAGAAGCAGGAGTCAGTGGTCATAGGAGGGCCGGAGTTATGTCAACGCATCCTGAAAGTCACAGTGCTGGAGATTGTGGGCCAGAAGGTGAAACTGGGATTTGACGTGGATCCCGATATCCCGGTCCATCGTCTGGAAGTGTGGGAACGCATCTGCGGCGGCCGTCAAACGGATGAGACGAATCACGACACTGCGGCACTTGTCACGCATGTCGCGGCTGGGCGTAGCGAAACGGATCATGCGATCCTGAACCAAGAAACTAGAGGCGGACAGGATGATGCGTGATGCGTGCACGGCGCCTCCGGGCTTCCGTGTCGCGTTGGCTTCTCGGAAGCGTAACTGGCGTGCTCGATTCAAGATGTTTTGAAAATTGGGGTGATGTATGTTGTGGACCGTCCTGTTAATTGTGCTGCTGTTGTGGGCCTTGGGATTCGGATTCGGTTTCGGGGGCGGCTTAATTCACGCCCTGCTGATAGTCGCGCTCGTGGTGCTGCTCATCAACGTATTTCGGGGACGACGATTGGCTTAGAACGTGGGGACAAAACGTCGGAGACTGTCCCCCTCGCCGCAGATGTTTGGTTCCCAAGTTTTTAAAACGCTGTGCCGTGCCTGAGGGAGATTCTGTGCACCCCTCGATCAAGAAGCCCCGGCCGACGACGACCGGTGCGGTTCTGGAAGTACTGCTAGTGCTAACCGTCGGCATTGGCATCGCAGGCATTTGGAACGGATGGCTGAACCCCTTGGGCGGCCGTGGTGGAATAGAGCAGCACCAACGCGTTGCTGATGGCGATCAACGAGACAGCAAAGACGGATACGAAGGGATCGAGCCCGTCGTCACGGAATCCTCAAGACAGAAAACCAATAACCTCAGGTGACAAATGGAAATGGTCCGACCGCTCTTTGTTTCGACCTATCCGCCCGAAGAGTGCGGTCTGGCCACGTTCACTCGCGATTCGGCCGATGCGGTGGATGTGGCGGCCGGCGCGGACATCTCGTTGATCGCGGCGATCCAGAAGACCGGTCGGCACGACTTTTCGGATCCGCGCGTCGTTCACGTCATCGATAACTCCCGGCCGAACGCCTATCGATTGGCGGCCGATGTGGCGAATGACGGGCCGTGCGACGTGGTGAGCCTGCAACATGAATTCGGACTCTATCCCGGAGATTGGGGCAAGGACGTGTTGCAATTCGTGCATGCCTGTCACAAGCCAATCGTGACCACCTTTCATACGTTGATGACCGAACCGGCTCCGCTGCCGCGCCGCTTGATCCGACAAATCGCGGCCCACAGTCAAGGCCTGGTGGTCATGACCAAAATTGCCGCCAGGCTGCTGACCAGCGTCTATGGCGTGCCCGACCGACGCGTGCGGGTCATTCCTCATGGAGTGCCGGAAGTCCCTTTCGAGCGCGACGACACGCACAAGACGCGGCTGGGGCTGAAGGCCAAACGCGTCATTTGCACCTTCGGCCTCATCAATCGAGGCAAGGGGCTGGAGTACATGATCCAAGCCATGCCCCGGATCGTGGCCGAATGCCCGGACGTTGTCTATCTGATCGTCGGCGCGACGCACCCGCTGGTCAAACGTCAAGAAGGCGAGGTCTACCGCGAGAGCCTGGCAGCCATGGCCCAGCGATTGGGCGTTGGCGAGCACGTGCGCTTCGTGAACCGTTTTCTTAGTCTGGCCGACCTGCTAGCGCACCTGCAAGCCTGCGACGTTTACGTCACGCCCTACCCCGGCAAAGATCAGATTGCCAGCGGCACGTTGGCGTACGCCCTGTCGGCGGGTCTGGCCGTGGTCAGCACGCCCTATCTTTACGCTCAGGAAGTCCTGGCCGATGGGCGTGGCCTGCTTGCTCCATTTGAGCAAAGCGATGCCCTCGCGGATGCGGCGCTGCGATTCCTGGGCGATCGCGAGTTTCAACTCGAAACGCGCCAGAGGGCCTACGAGTATTCGCGCCACATGCACTGGAAAAACGTGGGCCACAAGTATTTGAAGTTCTTTAGCCAACTGGTTTCGGCCAGGCAGGCCAACGTCTCGCGACTCCAGCGGGAGATCGTCGCCGCGTCACGTGCGGCGGAGCCGCACAACCAGTTTCTACAACGAGGTTTGTAATGCACGCGTGCCATCCGATCGCTCTGGATCATCTGGATCGCATGACGGACGCCACCGGACTGATTCAACACGCGATCTACAGCATCCCGCGGCGCGACAGCGGCTACACGACCGACGACAACGCCCGAGCCTTAAGGCTTTGCGCTCGTTTGTGCTCTGGAGAAGTGCAGCAAAGCATGCTCGACCGCGTGACTACGTACCTGGGGTTTATGCAATTTGCACAGCGTGCCGACGGCGGATTTCACAACTTTCTCAGTTATCAGCGTACGTGGCTGGATGCCAAAGGCAGCGATGACTGCCAGGGACAGGCCGTGCGGGGCTTGGCCGAGTTGTTGGGCAGCAACCTTCCCGACGATCACCGCCGGTTGGCCCGCGAGTTGATCACCGCGCTGGTGCCGACCCTGATCGACATGCGCAGTCCGCGTGCCCAGGCCTACGTGGTGTTGGCCTGGGATCACCTGTGCCGCTCCGACGTGGCGGACGCTGCCGCACTTGAAAACGTCGCCTGGTGCGCGGCGCGGCAGCTCGTCGAGTGCTTCGAGCGTTGCCGATCGCCGGAATGGCAGTGGTTCGAGCCGCGGATGACCTATGCCAATGCGGTACTGCCGCATGCGCTCTTTGCCGCGGCCCGACATTGGCCCGCGGAGCCTTTTCTGGCGGTCGCGGAAGCCACCTTCACTTTTCTCGATCGTGAGACTACTGCGGAAGCCGTGTTTTGGCCAATCGGCAACGGGGGTTGGCACGCGCCGCGGCAGAGCAAGGCCTTGCACGATCAGCAACCCGTCGAGGCCGCGACCATGGCTGAGGCGTCGTTGGAAGCGTTCGCCCTGCGACACGACGATAAATACCTGGCGACGTTCTGCCGCGCCCGGGATTGGTTCCACGGTAAAAACAGCTTGCGGCAGCCTCTGGCCGACGTTCGGCGAGGCGGCTGCTGCGACGGCCTGCACGCGTCGGATATCAATCGAAACCAAGGCGCCGAATCGACGCTCGCTTTCCTATGGACCGAAATCCACGCTGTCGAACTCCAGCAAGCGCTGGATGGCAGCGGGCGAGTTGCCGTTGCAAACGAATCCGTCAGCAGCGTCCGAGAATCAGCCCCAGGGGAATAACGCATGCGTCTAGAATCGAAGGTCCCCGGTCTGCACGTCGAGTTGTTCGATCGCGAACCCAGCAATCCGATCCTGACGGCGCAGGATTGGCCGTATCCCGCGCATTCGGTCTTCAATGCCGGAGCGTGCCAGTCTGGCGATGAAACCATTCTGTTGGTGCGAGTCGAGGACCGTCGAGGCCATTCGCATCTGTGCGTCGCCCGCAGCAACGACGGGATCGGAAACTGGCAGATCGATTCCGCGCCACCTTCTGCCGGACCCCAGAGAGTTTCCCGAGGAAGCTTGGGGCGTCGAGGATCCTCGATTGACTTGGATCGAGGAACGCGGCGAGTGGATCATCGCCTATACGGCGTATTCGACCAGCGGACCGCTCGTTTCGTTGGCCTCGACCAAAGATTTCGTCCATTTCCAGCGACTTGGCCCGGTGATGCCGCCTGATGACAAGGATGCGGCGATCTTTCCACGCCGGTTTGGCAACCGTTACGCGATGATCCATCGGCCTGTGTCGGCCGGGCTAGGCGCGCACATGTGGCTCTCGTTCTCGCCCGACCTGACGCACTGGGGAGACCATCACATTCTGTTGCATGCCCGGCGGGGAGCGTGGTGGGACGCCAATAAGATCGGCCTGAGCCCTCCTCCCATGGAGACGCCCGAGGGGTGGTTGGTCATGTATCACGGTGTACGCGTGACGGCCGGCGGTTGCCTGTATCGATTGGGACTGGCGCTACTCGATTTGGAAGATCCGTGCCAGGTTCTGCGGCGCAGTGACGAATGGATCTTCGCGCCGGAGACGCCCTACGAACGCCACGGTGATGTCAGCGGTGTGGTCTTTCCGTGCGGCTGGATCCTGGACAAACAGACCGGTCTGATCCGCATGTATTATGGCGGAGGCGATAGCTGCCTGGCGCTGGCCACCGCCCAACTCGCCGAGGTGCTCGACTATTTACACAAATGCCCCGCGCCCCCCATCCGCAAGCGTAAGGGCATGACGTTGGTGGATTGAGGACTCCGCGCGAGACTTGGCGCCGCTGCGGATTAACAGCCTGTTGAAGAATTCAACAGGCTGCGTGATCGAATGGATGCGATCTTAAAACAGCGACGTAGGTCGTTGTTTTGCGCTTTCGTGCGAAGCTTTGCTTCGCACTTGGCGAGGTTGAAAAATGCCACGACGGCATTTTTTAACAGGCTGGTTAAGCCAATTGTACGAAAGGAATGCGATGCTTATCGACACCATTCAAGCAGAGCTCGTACGGCTGCGATTGCATCCGGTAAACCTGGGCGTTTCCGAACGGGACGATCCCGTGGTTACGCTGCAGGGCAGCCTGCTGAAGTATTGGAGTCTGCCGCACGAGTTGGACGGCCCATGGCTGCTCGCGCAACTACAAGGACTACCCGACGACGCCGGTCCCGAAGCCGTGATGAGCGAGCTGGTCGCCGCTCATGGTCGAATCAGTGACGCCACGCAAACCGGCGACCGCGAAACACAACTCCGACTGTTCGATCCCCAGAGCAAATCTCCCGCGAAATAAAATCGCGGCGTATTCAAATCATCGAGGCGAGGACGCACATGGCCGAAAATGGAATCCCACAGGCTGATATCTCCAGGATGGCGAAACTCAAGGAACTGGCCGGCGCGGGAAGGATCGACGGTCAGTCCAGCTATTTTAACCACCTGATTGACATTTACGGCGACCTTGGCCGCACGAACAAGACGCGCACTTTCACGGATCGGGAGCGAGAAAGAGTCGATCTGTTTCTGGAGTCCTTCGTCCAATAGCGCACTTCGCTCATTGGTGCATTTGAATACGAAAAAGCGTTTGAGAAACGGTGCCGCTCTGCCGACAGTTGTCGACGGTCAGCCCATCGAGCGTGGTTCGACGTGCCTGCTCGGCATTGGTTCGTTAGTGCTGATGTGTATCGGGATACTCGCCGGCAATCCTGTGGTGGCTGGAAGTGGGGCGGTCATGGCCGGATTACTGATTCTCCGGCGGCTGGTGGTCGACTTTCGGACCTGCGTAACCAGCAGCAATTGGGGGACATGGCGGCGCGACGAGAATCGCGTCGCTTTCCGTCGTAACATCTGCTTCTGGTCTGTTGTTACGTTCCTCTGGTTCGCTGCCGGAGCCTTGACCGCACTCGGATGGATTCCTCTACCTCCGGCGTGAGTTCTTTCGACGATCAGATGCGGCGTAGCGGATTGACGCCTTGGAACGTATGATGCGGAATGTAATCGTGAGGCACCGCGGGCTTGCCGTGTAGTGCCGTCGTTCAAGGTGCGACGCACACCCAATGTGAGGGAATTCGATGTCGACATCGTCCGCTGCGGACAATTCAGGAGAGGCACTCTCGGAAGATGCGATCAAGGCACAGAAGAAGGCCCTCAAAAAAGCAGCCAAGCAGGCGGCTAAAGATCAAGCCAACCGACAACGGCAGATGGGGGCTCGCCGCCGCAAATGAGCATTGAACGAATTGCCTTCCGGGTTGGGAACTGATATGACGTACTTGAGCTGGCTCACTGACCGATTTTCTCAACGTCACAAAGCCATGCGGCTATACCAGCGCGGGATGATCAAGGCGAAGCTCCGCGACCAGGACTCGGCAATCGCCGATTACACGGCCGTGATCGACATGCTGGACGCGCCGGACGACATTCGAGCGATGGCACGTTACAATCGCTCGATCGCGTACACCGCGAGTCATCATCACACGGAAGCAATCGACGACTTGCAGCAGCTTCTCGAAATGAAGAGCGCCGCCACGAATGTCCGCACCGCTGCCCGGCGGCAGTTCGTCCGCATCCAGCGATCGAGCGATCGCCTCGACGAGCATGCGGCCAGCAGCGCCTCATAGACGAACAACATCTCCGCAAATAGTCTGTCCTCTGTTTTCTTATCAACGCTGCGATGAGCCCGTGAGTATTTCGGGCAAAGGTGACTGAATGGCCCGCGACATTGACTACGCCGCCATCGCCGTACATACGGCGCTCGTGGAAAAATTCGGCCGGAAGAACGATCTAGAACAGGTCGAAGTGACGGCCAACGAAAGCACCATCACGGTTCGTGATGGTCAGCACGCCGCCGAAGGAACCAGAGATAATCTGCTGGCGGCAGTACGCGCGGCCGACTCCTACGCCAAGCTGTGGGAAATACTGGCGAACCGAGGCAAGGCCAGCCAGTAAGCGGCTCCGGCGCGTAGCCGCGCCGACGCGGGCGGAGTCAGGCGCGTGGCCGCCAGATGAAGATCTCGCCTTTGCCTGGAACGGCCGAGTCGCCTGAATAGCACTGATAGACCCCGTCATCGTCTCGGTAGGGAACCGAAATCCCGAATGGTTGAAGGTGCTTGGCCAAGAGGCGCAAGAACACAGGGTTACGCTGGCAATCATACGAAAACGTCGGCAACAAGCGGATGGGCGTCAAAGAAATGATGGTGCCGCGTATCATCCAGGCCCCGGTGCGGATTTCAGCGCCATTAAGCATGAAGATGGTGCCGCCCTTCATTTGCAGGCCGGCGAAGTCGCGGACGGCCCCCCCTACGACGATGATGCCGCGTCGCATTCGCATGCCGACCTCCAGGCCGGCGGAACCGCCGATCAGGATCATTCCGTTGCGCATTCCTTGCGGGCTTCCGCGGTACGCTGCCCCCACTTGCCCGCCGGCATTGCCGCCAATGCGGATCAGGCCACCGGTCATCTCGGCGCCGATCCAGTCGGAGGCGTTGCCCGACACTGCAATCGTTCCCCCTTTCATGTACGCGCCCAGATGCATGCCGACGTTTCCCTGGACCGTGATCGTTCCGCGGGTCATACCACGGCCGATCCATTTGACATTGCTGGCGTCGCCGCGGATTTCCAGCACGTCGCTGGCTTCTCCTTCCACGTTGAAGAAATCATCGACGCGATAGGGGTGTTTGCCCAACAGCACCGGGAGCGCGCGCACCGCGTCATGCGTCAAGTTCGCCATGACGTCGGGCGAAAGAGCTTCTGCTTCGAGCGGCACCGAGGTTCGCTCTTTGAGCGTCAAGATGATCATATTCAGCGAGACCCGTCTAACAGTCTGTTGAACAATGCCATCGTGGCATTGTTCAACCTCGCCAGGTGCAGAGCCAAGCTCCACACGGCTCGCAAAATAGCGACTTATGTCGCAAGTTTGGCATCGCATCCATGCAATGACTCAGCCCGTCGAATTCTTCAGCGGGCTGCTAACTGCCGCACTTCTGCCCGTTCTAGCCGCTCCAGCTCGACGGGATAGTTTTCGAAGGACATGGTGTAGTACTGTTGAAACACGGGGCGCAGATACTCGTCGATCGAGCTATCGTACGCTGGTTGGACGACGAACTCGCGACCCTCGCTCATATTGCGAATCTCGCCTTCCTCGACCACGATCTCGCCGGCCTTGATGACATATCGTGGATAGCGAAACAAGAATTCACCGTCGGGCTTTTCGTGATAGATGGCCAGGTCCGCATCGGCGCCCACGCCCAAGTGTCCTTTGTTCGCCAATCCGAGTGCCCGAGCCGGACCGGCAGACGTGATGGTGGCGATATCGAGCAGCGTGTACTCTCGATCGAGATCGGCAAGCGTGGTTCGGCTCTGGGCTTTCGGAGGCAATTGTCTCACTCGCTCGCGGCGAACATCGGCGTGCATCAACAGGTGAATGATCTCCGGATACCGCCAGAAGCACGCGCCGTTGGGATGATCGGTGGTCAGAAAAACGCGCCAAGGGTCATCGATCAGCAGCAGCAGCTCCAGCCCCACGGCCCATTGCACGGCATTAACCAGGTTGCTGCCTTTATAGGTGTAGGGAACGATACCGCATCCGGTTTCATTCTCGACGTCGAGGTTGCCCCACTTCTTTCCAGTGAGCTGATGTAGCAGGTGCTGCCAGGGGCCATCGGCGGTGATTGTCACTGCGTTGCCGAACAGGATGGCGCCTGCGTCGCAGGTGAGATTCGCGTGAGCGTTGAAGTACTCGGCGATCGTGCCGGCTTCGGAGCGCATCGTGTGCCAATCGTCTCCGCCGTAAGAATGGAATTGCAGATGCGCCATGTGCGCCCGCGACCCCTCCAAGACCTTCATTGTTTCGAGCGTGGTCGCGAAGTTGCCCGGGATGCCCAGGTTGTTGCAGTGCAGATGCAGGGGATGGGGCAGCCCGAGCTGGTCAACGATCTGCGCGAGACTCGAAATGATCAATGCCGGCGTCACTTTGCTGTAGCCGACAACCGGCTCGGAAAGGAACCTGGCGTCCTTTCCCCATTTCCAGGCGGTGACTCCGCCGGGATTGACGGCCTTCACTCCGTATCCCTTGGCTGCCCAGATCAGCCAGGCGACCACGTCCTTGGCCCGGGCCACCTCGCCAGCCTCGAGCAGATCCAACACGATCTCGTTGTTGGCCATCAGGACGCAGCATCCTTTGTCCACGATGGGCGTGTCGCGCAGCTCTTCGTGAGTGTGCTTGGCGCTGAGAACCGGGACTGCCGCTTCGATCACGGTCGTGTAGCCCATCCCGGCGTACAAGTAGCCTGTGGCGAAGGTCGTGGGAGTCTGACCTCCCAGGCCGGCCCTGCGCTCGGGGGCGTGCAGGAATGCCTTGGCCCGGCGGTGGTTCTCCGGCGACATCGCGCGCGAAGTCGAGCGCGGCGCCCGCGACATGGGTGTGAATATCTACCCCGCCAGGGAAAACGATCATGCCGCTGGCGTCGATCACGCGACCGCCGTCGACGTCCGAGACGATGCGGCCGTCCGAAATCGAGATGTCTTTCACGACGCCATCGATGCCGTTCGCCGGATCGTAGACCTTGCCGCCCGTGATTCGCAGCATCACATCTCCGTTTGGCTGGCAGCGGTTTTCTTTAGTTCGTCGGCGTCATTGCTTCAGGCCGTTGCGCCCAGGCGGGCTTCTTGGCAACCGCTTCGTGGATGCGCCGAATCACCTCTTCGTCCGTCGGATACGGCGACACCAGCGCGGGCCGAAGTGGCAGTGGAATCTCATCCATCCGATACACGGTTCCCGGGGCACTGATGCCGGTGGCGGCCGTGGTGATGTGCACCCGGGCCAGACGACTGGTGTGGGTGACTTTGGGATCGAGGACGATCGTGGGGATCCGGGCCAGGTGGTCGATGCCCGGCTGCGGCATCGTGGCGCCGGGATCGGCGCCCAGCACCAGCGCCGCATCCACGTCGCCGCGGACCAGTAAGTCCACCGTTGAGAATTCGCCAGGGTTGAACCGCGGATAGCCACGGCAAAGGCTCACCCCGAACGGATACCCGGTGGTCCACCGCATCACCATGTCCGACCCCGTGACGTTGCCATGCCCCCGCATGGGCATGGTGACGAACTTGGTGAAGGCGTTCAACTCGGCGGCCAGCGTCAGGACCGCCGCGGAGTTCATGTGCTTTCCACGGGTCATCGACAGCCCCATGCCGAAGAAGATGACCCCGAACCGGGCTTGCTTCATCCGCTCGACCAGGTCCCGCAACTGCTCCATCGTGAGTCCGATTTCGGCGACCAGCTCTTCGTTCACGCGCTGACCTTTAATTAACGCGCGCAGCGTGGTCAGCATTTCGAAATCTTTGCCCGGCTTGATCTGCAGGAAGATATCCGCGGCTCTGACGCTGGGCGTTTCGCGAATGTCCACCAGCACCATCGTGCGGTCCTTGCGGCCATTGGGCACGAACTTTCCCTTTTGCGTCAGAGTGTACTTGGTAAAGTGCCTGGGATGACACTCGGCCGGATTACCTCCCCAATAGATGATGAAGTCAGCCCTGTTCTTGATTTCGCCGAGCGTACACGTGACCTTGCCACCCAACTGGGCGGCGATTTCTGTTGGCCCGTGTCACAACGACGTGTGGCTGTCGATCACTCCACCAGCCCGCTCGGCAAGCATTACCGCCTGCCGCTGCGCTTCACACGTAATGTTGCTCAGGCCGTAGATCAGTGGCATGTGCGCCTGATAGAGGTATTCGGCCGCGGCTTCAATGGCAGCATCGGCGGTGGCCGGATGTCCGTCGATAAGCGCGTCGGGATAAAGGCGCTCCGCCGTGTGGTTGCGGAACCAAGCCTCACCGAGACTGCACGCGTGCTTCGTCTTGACGATCCGCTCGTGGTCGGCGTGCAGCTCGATGTCGTCACAAACGCAGCCGCAGAAGGTGCACGTGGCGTGTTGCACAATGTTCAGGCTCATGGCTTTCCTCGATTCAGGGCCGTTACTTTTCCTTGCGGTCGAACGGACGCTTCCGATCACCACCATGCAGGGGCGACGGGCTGCGTGGCGGCACCTCATGGCTTGTCATCGTCGCCCGGACCGGGCGGCACGACAAACGTTCATCCCAGCTCCCGGCCGAGACAACTGCCGCGAATGCGACGCGGACGGTAGCGCCCGACGTCAATCAACTCCCAAGCCCGGGGCGTTTCATCCCGATCCTCCGGGAGCAACGTTCGATCGGGTTCTTGAGCATCGTTTTGTGACTCGGCTTTCATTTCAAACCTCTCTTACGAAAGGAAGTGGTTTTTGGCTGTGAGAACAAAGCCGGGCGCTCAAGACGCCCCTTCGGCACTTTGCTGGTCAGTACGCGGCGGGACTGGCTCGATCTCAACTTCCCAACCCTTGGATGTCGGCATGCCTGTCCCGTCTGTGTTCTGGCCCATAAGACGGCAAGTGGGCGGGCCATAAGGGACAAAAATCATGCCCGCAGGAACTTTTCCCTCCTTGCACTGGAACAGGCCTTCGCCGGTGGCGGAGCGGACCCGAACTGTTCCGCCCGATTCAATCCCGGCTTCCTTCATATCGTCAGCGTGCATGATCAGAGTAGTGACCATGGCCAGATACTCGGGGCTGTCCTTCGAGATGTTAATCTGCTGGCCTTGCTTGGTGGTGCGCCCCGCGTTCATGATGAAACGCTTGCCCGTCATCAATGACCTTTCCCCTTCGCGGAGCGACCCGATCTCACAATGGTTATTCTACTGTCGCCAAGGCGAGCGTAAAGGGAAGTCCAGATTGATTTTCCGCCCTCCGCACGTGCGACTTCTTGCATTGCGGATGTTGGACGGCCACACTGTTGAACGCCTCTGGATTCGCTGCCCGGCTTACCGCGAAGGTGCCATCGATTTTTGGTACGTGCAAGGATTTCTGATGACCGACACGGTCCGGCTCACTCAATTCGCCAAGGCGCCGGTTGTGCTGCCAAGCAGCCCCCCAACTATTTGTTGTCGATCCTTCCATTGCTGCCGTTGATAAAAGACCCGAACGTGATCGTCGGTTGTGCCACGGCCGACGATGCGGCAGTTTATCGACTGAGCGACGAACTGGCGCTCGTTTTTACCACCGATTTTTTTACGCCGATCGTCGATAGCCCATACGATTTCGGCGCGGTGGCGGCGGCGAACGCCTTGAGCGACGTGTATGCCATGGGCGGAAAACCGCTGATGGCGCTCAGCCTGGTCGGCTTTCCTGACGTCGTGCTGCCGCCAGACGTCCTGATTGAAATACTGCGGGGAGCGGCCGACAAGGCGGCGGAAGCGGGCATCGCCATCGTGGGTGGGCACACGATCAAATCAGACGAACCGATTTTCGGGCTTGCTGTGGTCGGCACCGTGGCACCTGACCGGGTGCTGGCCAATGACGAGGCTCGGCCCGGCGACGTGTTGATTCTGACCAAGCCGCTGGGATTGGGGATTATTACGACCGCCGCCAAGAACGGAGCCGACAGCCTGGATGCAATCACCGAGGCCATCGGCGTGATGACCACGCTCAATCGGTCCGCGGCTGAAGTCATCGCACGCGCCGGCGCGCACGCGCTGACGGACGTCACAGGCTTCGGCCTGCTTGGACACCTGCGCAACGTCGCGGCGGCGAGCCATGTCGGCGCCCGCGTTGACCTCGACCGCGTGCCGGTTCTCGCCGCGGCATGGCAGTATGCGCGTGACGGGATTGTGCCGGGTGGCACGCACGCGAACCACCGGTTTCTAGCTGATTGGGTCACTTACGCACCCGACATCAGCAAGGAGGAACAGTTGGTCGTGTGCGACGCGCAGACGTCGGGCGGTTTGCTGGCGGCCGTCGCGCCGGATCGGGCACAGGACATGCTGGCATCCCTGCGAGCCAGCGGCGTGCCTGCGGCCGCGATGATCGGCACCATCGAGCCTGCATCCGCTGGTCGCATCGCCGTCGTTCGCGGCGAGAGGCTCGAAGAATGAGCGATGACATCTATCTCGATTACAACGCCACGACACCGTGTGCTCCGGAAGTCATTGAGGCCATGCACGCCATGCGGGCAAGCAAGTTCGGCAACGCGTCCAGCCTGCACTGGGCCGGAAAGGCCGCCCGCGCGACGGTCGACCGGGCTCGCGGCCAGGTTGCCGCCATGCTGAGGTGCCAACCATCGGAGATCGTCTTCACGTCTGGCGGAACCGAGGCCAATAATCACGCCATCAAGGGCGTGTTCTTCGCTCACCGTGATCGGACCCGGCAACCGCATTTTGTCATCAGCAGCGTCGAGCACCCTTCCGTCGATAAAACGTGCGGCTTCGTCGAGCGCCTGGGAGCGGCCGTGACCCGAGTGAGGGTCGACCGATTTGGGCAGGTCGATCCCGACGACGTCCGACGGGCGACGCGTGAAGACACCGTGTTGGTATCGGTCATGCACGCGAACAACGAGGTGGGATCCATTCAGCCGATCGCTGAGATCGCCGAGATCGTGCATGAATTCGACGCGCTGGTCCACACCGACGCCGCACAGACCGTGGGCAAAATGCCCCTCGACGTAAAGTCGCTGGGAGTTGATTTGCTGAGCGTGGCTGGGCACAAATTCTATGGACCCAAGGGCATTGGGGCTTTGTTTGTGCGCGACGGTGTCAAGCTCGAACCCTGCCTGCACGGAGCCGGCCACGAAGCGGGGCGACGGGCAGGAACGGAGAGTGTTCCGGAGATCGTGGGGCTGGGGGCGGCGTGTCAGCTGCTGGAAAGTTGGAACGACCGATCGGAAATCCGTCGCTTGCGAGAGTTTTTTTGGCAATTGCTGCGCGAGCAGTTCGGCGATTCGGTCGTGCTCAATGGTCACCCCGAGCAACGTCTTTCGAGCACTCTGAACGTCAGCTTCCCCGGACGGCTGGGACGCGAGATATTGTCGCAATTGACCGGAGTAGCGGCGTCGACAGGCTCGGCGTGCCACGCCGGCAGCCACGAGATGAGTCCCGTCCTGCGTGCCATGGGAGTGACCGAGGCGGTCGGCATGGGCGCCATCCGTTTCAGCCTTGGGCGCGCTTCGACGCAGGTCGAGGTTGAGACCGTCGTCGAACAACTCTCATCGATCTTGAGGTAAGCCACCCAAACGGACCGGCGAACGCTGGCAAACGGGAGCGGATGGGAATCGAACCCACCGAACATCGGTGTACGACGTTCCGCCGGTTTTGAAGACCGGGGCGGTCACCAGAGCCGCATTCACTCCCAAACACCGCTGAATTGTAGGTCTCGCGTAGCCCGCTGCCAATCGAGCTGGTGCTTCAATCGGCCCGGCATTCGAGCAGCCTTCGAGCGAGCGGCTCTTCGTCCTCGGGCAGCACGGTCCGCAGGTCGATAAGGATACAACCTTCGTGGATCCGAGGAATCACGGCCGGCGTTCCCAGGCGCAACTGTTCGGCAAGTCGCTCGACGTGCGGGGTCTGAAGGGAAATACCCCAGCTCGCCACGGTCTTTCCGGCTAGCGCGCCGCCTCCGGCTGCTGACTCAACGGCCTGGACCGAGAACTCGACCGACGGAGGTGAAGCCCCGCGAAGTCGCTCGACGAGCCGCTCGGCTGTGCTGCGGATTTCGTCGGCTGCAAGTGCAAGTTGGCGAAGTACTGGGATTTCGGCAAACGCGCGTCCGGCGCGGTGGATTTCCAGCGTCGCTTCGAGCGCCGCGAGTGTCAGCTTGTCGACGCGCAGCGCGCCTGGCCAGCGGATTGGATCTTAGCTTTTCAACAGGATCGGCCCGTCCAACGACGATTCCGCACTGCGGACCACCCAACAGCTTGTCGCCGCTGAACAGGACGAGATCCGCGCCGGCGCTGACGCTGTTGCCGACGATCGACTCATCGGGAAGACCGAATCTAGCCAAATCGTATAGGCAGCCGCTGCCGACGTCATCGATCGCGGGCAATCGATGCGCCTGCGCCAGTTCGACCAGCTCTGCGATTGGCACCTCTTCGCAAAAGCCGATGATGCGGTAATTGCTGGGATGGACGCGCAGGAGAGCGGCCGTGTCATCGTCAATGGCCGCCTCGTAATCCGAGAGCCTTGTACGATTCGTCGTGCCGACTTCGCAGAGCACGACGCCGGCCTGCGCAAAAACGTCAGGCAGGCGGTACGAGCCGCCAATCTCGACAAGCTGCCCCCGCGAGATGATCACCCGGCGCCCGGTGGCAAGCGTCTGCAAGGTGAGCAATGTGGCCGCGGCACAATTGTTGACGACCAGCGCGGCTTCGGCGCCCGTGATCTCGCGACACAGAGACTCGGCGACAGCTCCTCTTCGACCACGGCGACCGCTAACCAAGTCCGCTTCCAGATTGGTGCACGATGCAACGTCGGTAATCGCTTCGACGGCGGCGGCGGCCAGCGGCGCACGACCAAGGTTCGTGTGGATGACAACACCAGTGCCGTTAATGACGCGTCGCAACCCCCCGGACCCATCGCGGCGGGCAGCCTCTCCCAAACTGCGAACGACACGCTTGATCATCACTGATGGATCCTCGGGCAGTTCGCCGGCACGGCCGCTTCGCATGTCATCGATGATCTCCCGGGTCCAACGAGCGACCACGGTTCGACCATGTCGCCTGCACAACTCGACGACTTCAGCCAGGTTGAGGACACGATCTACGGCGGGAAGGTGCCGCTGATTGTGCGGAGGCTGAGATTTCATGGGGCGGTCTCGTCGATGGGTACCGAAATCCGCGGCCCGGCCGTGTGCAGGTCGCCCGAGCGGGTGGTGACTTGCTGCCGATCGAAGAATTCAAAAATCGGAACGGCATGCTTGCGGGTCATTCCCCACCGCTCACGGATCTCACCAATCTTAGCCGCCGGATGAAGTTGAAAATAGTCGGCGAGATTCTGCCGCAAGTTCTCCAGCGCTTCCGTGTCAATGGCCATCTCGGGCGACAGGCGGACCAGGCGCCCCTCATCGACTGCCACTTGCACCAGCGGTTCCAGGTCTTTTAGCGCCCAACCGCTGTTCGCCGCGAATTCCTTCAATGTCGGAGGCATCGGTCCGGCGTCGATGCACTTGGCCAGCAGCGAATCGAGTAACTGCCGTTGTCGATGTGAAAGTTCGCTGGCATTCGGCAACCCGACGCGATCGGCCCGTCGAACCAGCTCGCCTCGAAGGATCAGATCGCCAAGCACGGCCTCCAAAACGCCTGGACCGGCGTGTCGACTCATGGCCGACAAAACAACCGAGACAGGGACCAGACGTGAAGGTTTTCGCCGGTCGAGTTCGCCGACGCAGCATCGAACCATTTGTTGCTTGAGATCTTGAAATCGCTGGGCGGTGACGTATCGCGGTTGCGCCTCCGTCGTGCGGTATACTGCTTTCTGTTCCACCAACTGCTCGCTGGCCGCCTCGAATTGCCGACAGTCCAACCCGATGCGAGACAGGATGGCATCATCGAAGCACGCTTCGCGACGCAGATCGATGTAGCCCGCAAGTCGCACGCATGGCTGCTCGTCCGATAGGGCCCGAGCGACTGCCAGGCAACGGTTCAGTCGATCGTGGGGCAGAAGCGTCGGCGCGATGATCGTGCCACCGCCAATGGTCCGCTCAGGCGAGAGCTGGCGGAGGATGAATGGCTGTGCGTAATCGGCGACGATCGGTTTTGAGCATCGCAAGATCGCGAACACTTCCTCACCGGGCGGAACTTCGCGCTCGTCCTGCCCCAATAATACCTGCGCCGTCGTCTGATTGGCCCCGAGGTGAACCCGCGCCAATTGCCGGTGTCGCAGCGCATGCCTGGCGTCGGGCAAAATCCGCACGCGCGCGAGCACTCGGCGAGATGGCTCGAAGGCGTGCGGGGTGACCAGTTCATCGCCACGACGGGTTTTCGATGCCTTAATGCCGGCCAGATTGACGGCCGCCCGCTGACCCGCCGACACGGATTCGACATCCGCTCCCTGCGATTGCAACCGGCGAATGCGCACCGGCGTAGCATCGGGCAACACCAGCAGCGTATCGCCGATGCGCGCGGTGCCGCGCCAGACCGTGCCGGTGACAATGGCCCCCTGGCCAGCCAATGAAAACACGCGGTCAATAGGCAGTCGGAACCTGGGATCGGCCTTCGGCCGAAGGGGCGAATGGCGCGCAGCATCGACCAGTGCTTGCCTGACTTCTTCGACTCCGAGGCCGCTTTCGGCCGAAACCCTAATCACCGGTGCCTGGGCCAGGCAAGTCGACTCGACGAGCTGGATAACTTCCAGATCGACCAGCTCCAACTGCTCGTCATCGGCCAGGTCGCACTTAGTGATCGCGATCACGCCGGTTCGGATGCCCAGCAAATCGAGAACGGCGAGGTGCTCTCGCGTTTGTGGCATCACGGAATCATCCGCCGCGATCACCAGCAAGGCGATGTCAACTCCCGAGGCGCCCGCGACCATCGTGCGAATGAAGCGCTCGTGTCCCGGAACATCCGTGAGTGCAAAGCGGATGCCTGCCGAGTCAAAATGTGCAAAGCCCAGGTCGATCGTCATCCCTCGGCGCTTTTCTTCCGGCAGGCGGTCAACGACGCCACCGGTCAGCGCACGCACGAGTGAAGATTTGCCGTGATCAATGTGCCCCGCCAGGCAAATCACGATCTCCGAACGAGTGGTCAACGGCGATGCGCTGGTCAATCTGAGGTGTGTCCTGCGATATCTACCGCCCTCCGGCCGCTGGTGTTGCCGGACGCGTGTGAGCCCGAAGTTAGCGTTGTTCCCAGTTCCGGAGTCCGACTGCACTCAACGATCAAAGTCGAGCCGTCCGTACGGCAGCGGGATCGCCGACACGGCGAGTGCTGGTATTGTCCCCTTCCCGGGGGACTTCCACAAATCGGAACGCGGATACGTCGATTCTGAGGATAAGCCAGTATGATAGTCGAAGTGGTTGGGCTTCACGAGCGTCCGTCACTTCGGTGGCCAAGCGAGGCAATCAGGTCGGATGGCGAAGCCGGGCGGGTAAAACAAGACGACTGCGAGCCCGTGCCCAAACACTCGCGCTGGTGCTTGCTCAAACGGCCCGAGAACCTGACCGAAAAGCAAACGGTCAAGCTCGACGAACTGCTCCGCTACAACCTGCACAGCGTGCGGGCCTACCTGCAACGCGAAGAATTCCAGCGATAGCGCGGAGGGTGACGACAGATGCGCAAACGCTGCTGCGCCGGCTGTGCGGTGTAGTCACTCCATTTGGCATTCGCCACCGGCTACGCTGTGTCGCGCGCGACCGCCCCGAGTTCGGCCTCGCTGGGGGCACCCAGAATCGCGGCGCGCTGTCGGTGTAACCGGATGCACGCGGCACTCACCTCGCGATCCGAGGGACGCTGCTGAACGCTCGCGGGCAGACAAGGCTCTTGTCACGCCACCATGCCGCGGACACTCGCGCGGCATTTCGCGATGCGCCGATCATCACTTGGTGACTTTCGTTGATGGCGGTGACGCCAGGGGCGGAGCTGCCGCCGGGGCTTTCTTCAAGTACTTTGCGATCGGAATGTCATAGAACGCTCCCCCTGACGGTTGTCGCTTCCCGTCGACCGTGAGGGTGATGATCCGAATCTTGGCGCGGTCGACAAATTCCTTGCGGATCTGCACTTGCCCCACGCGCTTGCCATCTTTTGCCGGCTTCAACTCGATGGGTTCCATCACGTCGTACGAGCGGCCACCCTGATTGTCTGTCTGCTTGCTGAAAGCAACCAGGTCGATCGAATAGATGGGTTTCAGTCTGCCTTCGTCGGCGAGTGTAAACACGACCGTCAGCGTGTCGCTGCCAGTGTCGTCTATCGCCACCTCGTACTTCAACTTCCACTCGTCTTTCGAGGGAGCCAGCCCATATCTGATCGCCCAACTGCGGCTGGACATCAGGACGATTGCCGCGACGACCAACATCGCCGTCGCCAAGCGCGATAATCGAATGCTCATTGCACGTTCACCTTTTAAGTTCGTGGTTGCGCTGCGGCCGATTCGAGCGTCGGCACGCCAGCGGGTGCCCATCCAGCCGACCATTCAAGCCGCGCACATCAATTCGGGCAATATCAATCTGAGAGCTGATATTCTGCTATCGCGGCCCCAATCCCAGTTGGGTGCTCGCACGACACGCCTGAACGACTTCCGACCTGGCCAAAAGGCCGCGAACTCAACGGTTCATTTCCGGCGGCGTCAGTCCGGGGGCAAGTTCGCACCCGGCTGCAATCCGCAGGCTCTCATTGTTAGCCCGTATGCGACTCCGTATCGATCCGCACGGCGCAGGCTTTGTAGGCGGGCTGGCGTGAGTAGGGGTCGAATACGGCGTCGGTCAGCCGGTTGGTCTGGGCGTAGTGCATCGGGACGAAGAGCTGCTTCGGCTGAATGGTGGGCACGATCACGGCCTTGGCACGCATGCTGCCTCGCTGCGAGGAAATGCGTACCGATTGGCCTCGCTCGATCGACAGCTCCGAAGCGTCACTAGGGCTGATTTCGACGTACGCATCGCGCGGATAGAGCTTTCCGAGCACGGCGGACTTCGCCGTTCGAGTCTGGGTGTGCCACTGCGAGGCCGAGCCGCGGCCGGTGAGCAATAAGAATGGGTAGTGTTCGGTCGGCTGCTCCGGCATCGCTTGCGATTCCTCGAACACGAACCGAGCCTTGCCGTCTGGATGGTAGTAGCGCCCGTCGCCGAACAGCCGGCGCTGCGGATGGTCATCCGGTTCGTCCTCGGAGTAGGGCCATTGGATGCCGCCGGCCCGGTCGAGCATCTGATAGTCGTCGATACCGCTGAAGTCGCACGGCTGGCCGGCCGAAAGACGTTTAAGGATCTGAAAGACGGCTTCGGGCGAATGCCATTTGCGAAACATCTCACCACACCCCCAATAGTGGGCGAGCAGTCTGAAGATCGCGAAGTCCGACAGGGCGACGCCCGGAGCTTGCGCCACCTTCTTGTGCAAGCCGATTCGCCTTTCGGAGTTGATGAAGGTGCCTTCCTTTTCTCCCCAGCCCGCCGCCGGTAGCACCAGGTCGGCCATCTCGGCGGTTTCGGTCGTAGTGTACATGTCTTGCACGACCAGGAAATCGAGCCGATCCAGAATGTCGCGGGCCAGTGACTGATTGATCCAGGAATGCGCGGGGTTCGTGCAGATGACCCACAGGCCGCGGATCTTGCCGGCCAGGATTCCTTCCATGATCCGATCGTACGACCAGCCCTTGTCGCGCGGGATGCGCCCTTCGTCGATTTCGAGAATGTCGGCTACTTCGCGGCGCTGCTCATCATTGTCGAATGCACGACCCCCCAGCAGGTTGGTCGTGTTGCTGAACAGGCGCGACCCCATGGCATTGCACTGCCCGGTGATCGAGTTGGCGCCTGTGCCCGGTCGGCCGATGTTGCCCGTCATTAGAGCCAGGTTGATCAGGGCCTGGGCCGTGCGCACCCCCTGATGACTTTGGTTCACTCCCATCGTCCACCAGAACGAAACGCTGCGCCCTTCGTGGATCGTGCGGGCCAGCCGTTCGATCTCGTGGGCGGCAATGCCGGTCTCGGCCACGACTCGTTCCAGGGGAAACGCGTCGAGAAAGGCTCGAAACGCCTCGAAGCCGCTGGTGTGCGCGGCGATGTACTCCGGACAAATCCAATCGCGGTCGACGAGCAGCCTGGCCAGTCCATACAGCAGCGACAGGTCCGATTTCGGCCGGACCGGCAGGTGTTGCGTGGCGGCCATGGCGGTTTCCGTCGCGCGGGGATCGATCACGACAATCCGCGGGTTGTGTGGATTGCGCATCACGCGCTCCCACATGATCGGGTGCGCGATGCAGACGTTGCTGCCGACGAAGACCAGGACATCTGACAGCTCGAAGTCCTCATAAGTATAGGGGGGCGCGTCGAAGCCAAATGATTCCTGGTAAGCGACCACGGCCGTGGCCATGCACTGCCGCGTGTTGCCGTCGCCGTGTAGCATTCCCATGCCAAACTTGGCCAGTACCCCCAGCAGGGCCATCTCCTCGGTGGCGATTTGGCCTGTGCTCAGAAAGGCGATGGCCTCGTTGCCGTGCTCTGCCTGGAGGCGCTTCATACGCACGGCAAACGTCTCGGCAGCCTGTTCCCAGCTTACCGGCGCAAGTCGGCCGCCCCCGGTGCGCAGCAGCGGTGTCGTGGCCCGGTCGGGCGACTGCAAGACGCTGAGCGCTTCCCATCCCTTGGGGCAAGCCATGCCGAGGTTCACCGGATAGTCGACCGTCGGCGACAGGCCGACGGCGACATTGTCCTTCAGGTGTACGTCCAGGCTGCAGCCCGTCGAGCAATAGCCGCAGATCGTCCGCGCGGTTGCGTCGGGTTTGGACCGCTCGGGAATGTGGCCCAGTCCAAAGGCCCCCGGCACGAGGAGCAATTCGCGCATCAGCGGCCCGTTGCGGGCGATGCCGAGCAGCCCCGGCCCGGCTGTTCGCATCGTTCGCTTCCATCAGCGAATGCCTCCAGGCATCCGCGGTGCGGCCACCGCGGCGAAAAACAGATAGCGTTCGAGCAGCTCGCCGACCAGGCAGGCCGAGAACAGCACGGCGGTTAGCGCCGCCAGCGCCACCGGGTCCGCGGGCGACGTCCCCCGATCGCATTTTGACCAGCAGGACGGCGGGGATCACGATGCCGCCGGCCAGGCCCGCGGCAAACCGTGCCAACGTGTAGCTCGACAGCTCTCCCGTCACGAGCATCGCGGATCGCCTCAACTGCGTCATGGAGCGCGACATCAGGTGCAACAGGAGCGTGGCCTCCCAAGACAACTTTGCGGAGGCCAGCACGAGCAGGGCGGGGCACAATAGCTTGCCCACGGACGAGAGCATCGCCTCAGTGCCCGCTGAAGGGTTGGCCAGACAATACAGTGCCGTGCTCAGCCATGCCGTGGCTGTTCCCAGCACGCCGGCGGTGAGCAGAAACGCGCCGCGGTGCGCGAGAAACTCCAGTACTCGCGTCCCAGCGTGGCGTAGATCATCACCGATCCAGCGACGCCCGCGCTACCGGCGGCGACGACGCCCATGCCCAGCCACGGCAGAAGTCGCGATTCGAATTGCGCCGAAACAGAGCGCGCCTGCATAGGCACACGCCAGCGCCGCAAACAGGCCAAACGCCAGAATCTCGCGACTCATCCACGAATGCCGCAATCCGAGGATGGCCCGATAAGCATATTGAGGACGCCCCAGGTGAAACGTGCTGGCCGCCAGCGCCACGAGCCCGAACATCAACGCCGTCAGACCCTGCAGGCGTCTCATCGGGGACGTCAGCTCGGCGTCGAGCAGGGCGTCCATCGCGACTCCCACGGCAAACGCGCCGACGGAAAGCTGCGTCAGCACGAGCATCACCACGAGCGGCCAGTGGGGGTGTTGCGGGCTGACCTGGAAGTAGTCGATCGGCAACATGTTGCGGGGAAACACCCGTCGCGTCTTGTAGGTCGTCGTCGGATACGTGATCTGCGGATCGGGCGCCGCCGGCAGGAAGTTCGTGGCTTCTGCGTCCTCGATCACTTCCTGCACGTCGACCAGGCGGATGGAAATGGCCTGATGCGGACAAGCCTGCACGCAAGCCGGGGCTTCGCCGGCGGCCAGTCGCGTGGAACACATGTCGCACTTCCGCACGATGCCTTTGGCGGCGTGGTACTTGGGCACGTCGTACGGACAGGCCATCGTGCAATACTGGCAGCCGAAACACTGGTCGTCGAGATGCTTGACGATGCCGGTCTGGGCGTCTTTCTCGTACGCGTTGACCGGACAGGCGATCATACACGCCGGGCTCAGGCAATGATGACAGGCCGTGGTCACGTGCTGCATCACGGGCGACGGGCGTGTTCCGCCCACCAGCAGCCCCACGTCGCGCCACGTTTCGCTTTCATCCAAACCGTTCAGCGCGTGGCAGCTCGTGACGCAGGCTTTGCAGCCACTGCAGCGGTCCAGATCGACTTCGAAGCCGTATTGCTGGCCGGGCCCCGGCGACGTGGCCGGCATCAAGGCGCGATAGTACTTCTCCGCGGCAGGTCCGGTTCGGCTCTCGTGATGATGGGCGAAACCGCTGGACGGCCGACAGGTCCTGCTGTTCTCGCAGCAGCATCTCGACCAGCGAAACGTCGCCGCTCGGCTCGACGTTGCGGCCGTCGGCGGCGCTCGCGGAAGTCGTGGTAGGGTCGATGATCGGCAGCGAAGTCATGTCTTGACCGGCACGGACGCGTGGAATTGTTCGGAGTGGATCCGATCGGTCGGCACGCCTGCAGCGGCAAGTCCGTCGCGCAGAAGATCCATGAAATCGTTTGGGCCGCAGAGGAAGTAACGGCATGCCAAGGGCCGGCCGACATGCTCCAACAACACCTCGGGCGTGAGTCGACCGTGCCAGCCCTGCCAGGCGTCGTCCGGCTGCGACAAGGTCACGTAGTAGCCGAAGTGGGCTTTCTCGGCCGCCAACTGCTTGCATTCGCCGTGAAACAGAATGTCCTCGGCCGTTCGCGCGCCGTAGAAGAACTTGCATTTATTGTCGAGACCCCGATCTCGCCACCAGCGAGCGATGCTCATCATCGGCGTGATGCCGCTGCCGGCCGACACCAGTACCAGCGGCTCGGGATGCCGCTGGTGGTCGAAGTAGAACCCCCCGTGCGGTCCGCTCAGCGTGAGCTCGTCGCCGGCGCGGGCATGTTCGAACAGCCACCGCGATGCGACGCCGGCCGGGTTCAGTTTGATCGTGAGGTCGACGACGTCTTGGTCGTGCGGCGAGGAACTGATCGTAAAGCTGCGCCACACTTTCTGCGGCTCGGCTGGCACGCAAATGTTGACGAACCTGCCGGGATGGTCCAGTGGCATTTGGCCCGCCCGATTGTCAAACCGAAACGTCCGCACGTTGGGCGCCTCGTCGATGATCTGCATCAGCCGCAAGCGTGCTTCGACTGCTTTGGCGGCGCGGCGCGGCGCCGCCGCGCCCGTGGACGCGGGCGCTTGGGACGGATCGATTTTCACGAACACGCGCCCCTTTTCGACGAGCGTTTCGTAGCGGCCGACGTCGTTGCCCGGCGGATCGATGCTGCAACCGGAACAGGCATTGAAAGTCCAGCCGTGCCAGGGGCAAGTCACGACGCCGTCTTGTTGCGTACCCTGGGCCAGCGGGCGCCTTCGTGGGGACAAAGGGCATCGATGGCGTGGATCCTGCCGCCGACGCGAAACAGCGCCAACTCTTTGCCGCCGACCTCGACGCTCAAACCCTCCCCCTCGGGCACCGACGACTCGGCGGCGGCGAACGCGAATCCGTCGCCACGGGCAGGAGCTTCCGGCGCCGGCACTTCCGCCGCGGGGGCGGACCCGTTCCGGTCGTCCGCCTCTTCCAGCCGGGCGAAGTACCGCCGCAATCCTGCGCACGAGGGGCAGAAGACCGGCGGGTCAACGCCCACGTGCTCATAACGGCAGTTCTCGCACAGCCAGATCGGCAGTTTAAAGTCGTCGTCTCCCGCTTTGACGGAGCTGTCGTCGGGCAACTGTTCACGCCAGTAAGCGCTAAACGTCTGGCCCGGCTTGTGCGACAGGTAGTATTGCGTGACAACCTCTTCGATCAGCGTTGGGAGCTGATCGACGTCGACGCCGAGCCGAAACGTGCGGCCCATCTGCACGCCGTCGCCGATGCCGCCGCCGAGAAACACGTCGAAACCTTCGCGCGTACCGAGCAACCGCCGCACGCGCACGCCTTTCAAACCGATGTCGGCCGTAAAGTGCTGTGCGCAGCTCGACGGACAGCCGCTCATGTGAATGCGGATGCCTTCCAGCCGCACCTGCTTCTTGCGCAGTTTTTCCAGCAACTGAAACATGTGACCCTTGGTCTCGGTCACCGCGATATTGCAGAATTGGCTGCCCGTGCAGGCCATCGTGTTGCGATCCAACGCGTCGGCGTGGATGCTCAATCCCAATGCGGCGGCATCGGTCAGCGCCGCTTGTTTATGGCGGGTCGGAATGTTGACGACAGCCATTCCCTGCTCGTGCGTGGTGCGCAGCCCGCCCTCGCCCCACCGCTCGGCCAGCACGCCCAGACCCTCGAGTTGTTGCCAGGTCATCCGCCCCAGCGGCACGCTCAGCCCCATCGTCCACAGCTTCGCATCCGCTTGGGGAAACCAGCCGATCAGTTCGTCGTGCGATTTCGATGGAGGTGGAGGACGGTGGCACCGCAGCAGCGGAAAGTCAAGATCCTCGTCCAGCCAGGCGAGCACTCCCTCGACACCGATCTCGTCCATCAGGAAACAGAACCTCGCCGCGTTGCGTTTTTCCCGCGAACCCTGGGCTCGATAGAGATCCAGGATCGATCGGGTCACGTCCACAACTTGGTGCGGAGCCACCAACACCCCCAGATGCCAGGCCAGGTGCGGATTCTGTCCCTGTGTCCCGCCGATGAGCACGCGAAACAGCACTTCGCCGCTGTCGACTCTGGTGGCCAGGTAGCTGACGTCCTGCGTCCAGAAATGGGCCGAGTGCTCGCCCGTGCCGTTCAAGCAGATGTTCATCTTGCGCGGCAGGTCGGAGTACTCGCGGCTATCGACAAACAGCGCCGTCACCTGGTGGCACAGGTCGCGCGTGTCAATCAACTCGTCCGCCATCAAGCCACTGAACGGATGACCGAAGACGTTGCGGATGTTGTCGTGGCCGGTTTGCTTGGAGGTCAAACCGACTCCTTCCAGGCGTTTACGCACCTCGGGCAAGTGCTCGATCGAGAGCCCTTGAATCTGCACGTTAGCCCGGGTCGTGACGTCGACGATACCGTGGCCGAAGTCGTAGGCCAGTCGCGCGATCTCCTTGGCCTGCGCGGCGGTCATTTCGTTGGCCGTGATGCGGATGCGGTTCATGTACCGCCCTGCCTCGTCGCGCTTGCGGTAGAAGAAGCCGTACCACTTCATGCGCTCCAGGTCGGCCGCGTCGATTTGCTTCATCGGCGTGCCGGCCGCGGCGTGGCGCTCCACGTCGGGCCACACGTCGAGTCCGTGCTTCTCGGCCTTCCAGACTTCGACCGGGTTGGCCATGGCCGGGGCTCCCCTTTTCAGGATTCCTGCAGGGCCGGCCGAGGATACGCAATCGCAGGACCGCGCGCCGGCATCGAGTTGCCTGTCGAACTCCGCCTCCGCCTCTTCGTTGAACCGAACGGCAAAGCCCAAGAACGAAATCGCGGTCACCGTTGCGCCGATGAGCAGAAAGGCGGTCGGCCAGGAAAGCCCTTCGGCCTTGAACAGAAAACCGGCCGCCACGGCCCCGGCGTTGCCGCCGGCTCCCACGATTCCCGCCACCGAGCCCAAGGCCCGGCGATTGACGAACGGCACGATGGCAAACGTGGCTCCTTCGGACATCTGCACGAACAGACTGAACACGACGAGCGCAGGAATCGCCAGCACCAGAGCGTTCATTTGTGAGAAGACGATCAGTAGCAGGCCCTCGCAGAAGAGCGTGACGAACAGCCATTTGACGCGTCCCGGCAGCCCCCACACGCTGCCGCACTTGTCTCCGAAGACGCCGCCCAGCGTGCGGGCAAACAGGTTCATCAAGCCGAACGAGGCGGCGATCAGGCCGGCGTACTTCGCGGCCTGGATCGTTTCCATCTCGCGAAAGACGGCGAAGTAGTCGACAAAGTACAGCGCCGCCACGTTGTTCACGGTCAGCTCGATGCCGAAACACGCCCCGTACATGATGGCCAAGGCCCACACGCGCTTGTCGCGGCACGCCTCCAGGAAAGTGCCTCGCACGTCCCTCGACGACGGCAGCTTGCCCGCGGCACGCAGTTGCTTCAGGTCGCCCTCGGGCGTGTCCTGCGTGAGCAGGTAGTAGGCGACGCCGGTCAACGCGCAGGCGATGCCCGCCACGACCATCGACAGCCGCCATCCGGCCGCCGAAGAGAACCCCAGCACGCTGACGAACAGCGCGAAGATCGAGCGGCATCACGAACTGCGTGACGCCGCCGCCGAGGTTGCCCCACCCGGCCGTCGTGGCGTTGGCCGTGCCGACGCAGTTGCCGGCGAACATCAGCGACGTGTGATACTGCGTAATGACAAACGACGCTCCGATGGCGCCGATCAGCACGCGAAATAGCAGGAACGATTGAAAGTCGTTGGCCAGCGCGATGCCCATCACGGGCAGCGATCCGGCGATCAACAGGCCTGCGTAGGCTCGCCGCGGTCCGATCTTGTCGCAGAGCCAGCCGACGAACAGCCGGGCCAGCACGGTGATGGCCACCGAGCCGATCACGCACCAGCCGACCTGCGATTTCGTCAGCCCCATCTCCTCGCGCACGATCGTCATCAACGGCGCGATGCCGAACCAGGCGAAGAAACAAAGAAAGAACGCCATCCACGACATGTGGAAGGCGCGCATCTGCGGCGTGGAAAAGTTGAACAAATGGATTCGCGTGGCTTTACCGCTGCTCCGCATGTCGAGAGTTGCTCCGGGCTCGAGGTACCGGGAAGTCGTTTGGGCGGAGGAAAGCAACCGCCGTTCCCTCCCGCATGCGACGCGCGCGATACTTCGGAAACCCGAAGTTGGTTTTCGGACATCCGAAGCGACGCGCAGCGTCAGAGCCGCTTGGGGTGCGGCCGCGTTGCTGTCCTTCGAGGCAACCGCTGCCGCGTTGCCGGGCACGGTCATCCCCGCGCACGTCTATCCCGTTGGGCGCATCTGCTGCCCAGCAAAGACGTTCCTGGACATTGGACCGAGTTGCGAGCCTGCCTCGGCGGCAATGGAACGCCGTTTTCTATAGACGTAGAAGATGCGCTCTTTGCCGACCGATCCAGCCACACCATCAACGACCAAAGGCCGCTCGCCAGCGGACGTTCCGCCGGGCGACCCGCTCGCCCTGGTGCGCTTGCTGTCGCGGCGATACCTGTTGGCTCTCTTGGCGGTGGCGCTGTTGGTCGTGATCGACGAAGCGATTATCCAGCCGCAATTGGTGCGTTTGAATTTGTACGCACCGGCGATCAACGTGGCCGGCCGGCAACGGATGTTAAGTCAGAAGATCACGAAGAACGCCCTGGCGCTGGCGACTCACGCCGGCGACATGAAACGGGCAAACCGGCGCGAGCAACTCCTCGTCGCAATCGACGAGTGGAGCGCGGCTCATCAAGGGCTGCTGGAAGGCAGTGCGGCGCTGGGGCTGGAACCCGTTGCCGACGATCGAATCGCGTCGGCCCTGCGCGCGCTCGAGCCAGAACTGCGGGCCATTCAGTCCGCGGCCGGCCAGATCGCCGGCTCTGCGCCGAACACCGACTCGCGGCCGGATGCCGCGGGCGTGGCGGCGCTGGACACGGTTTTGGCCGAAGAGCCGCTGTATCTTGACGGCATGGAACGCGTCGTGGGCATGCTCGAAGCGTCTGCCGGCCGGCAGGTCGACTTTCTGCGGTGGTGCGGCGTGGCCGCCATGCTCGCGGTGCTCGGATTGTTGATCGGTGTCTACTTCGTCGTTGTGCAGCCGGCGCTCAACGTGATCCGGCAGCAGATCGCCAAGCTCACCGAAAGCGAATCGAGGCACCGCGTGATGGCGGGGTTGCTCGGCCAGGCACGCGATGAGTTGGAGACGCGCAGTCCAGAGCGCACCGGCGAGCTCGTCGAGACGAATCGGGCCCTGGAGCATGAAATCGCCGAGCGCGAGGCCGCCGAGAAACGCATGCGCGAGCTTTCGGCCGCGCTCGCGCATGCCTCGCGCGTCACGGCGCTCGGACAACTGGCCACCGGTTTGGCGCACGAAATCAATCAGCCCCTGGCGTCGATCGCCAATTACGCCGATGTTCTCGAACTATCAGCCGAAAACGGCACGCTCGAGGCCGCACAGGCAAGCTCGACCATCACGCAGCTAAAACGGGCGGCGCTGCGGGCCGGACAAATCGTGCGCAGCATGCGCAACTTCGTGCGGGCCGGCAACGGTCAGGGAACGCTCGTCGAGCTGAACGATCTGGTTCGCGAGGTCTGCGATTTGTGCCGCCCCCAATTCGAACAGGCCAATGTCCAGCTGGCGGCATGCCTGTCTTCCGACGCGACCTCGGTCATTGCCGGGCCCCTCGAAATCCAACAAGTCTTGGTCAACCTGGTGCAGAACGCCGCCCAGGCCTTGGCGGAGGGTCCGCCCGAAAAGCGGCAGATCGATATCCGCACCTACGCCGCGCGGGGACGCGTGTTTGTCGAAGTCGCGGACACCGGGCCAGGTTTTCCCAGCGGCAGCGCCGAGGACTCCTTCGCGCCGTTCTTCTCGACCAGGCCCGAAGGGCTGGGCATGGGTCTGGCCATCAGTCGTACCATACTCGATCGATTCCAAGGCCGGCTGTGGGGTAAGAACCGCGATTCAGGCGGTGCGATCGTCTGCTTCTCTCTACCACAACCTCCACTACATGAATCCCAAGCCACTCAATCCGCCAACTGTCTTTGTCGTTGACGACGACCGCCAGATGCTGGACTCGCTGACGGCGCTGCTGGCGGCAATGAAGTTCACCGCGCGCGCCTTCGCCTCGGCGGAGGAGTTTCACCGGTTCTATGTTGCCTCCATGCCGGGCTGCCTGGTACTCGACGTCAAGATGCCGGTGCAGGACGGGCTGGAGCTTTACGAGCAACTCGTTCAAGAGGGCAAACGTCTGCCCGTGATTTTCATCACCGCTCACGCCGACGTCTCGACGGCCGTGGCCGCCATGAAAACCGGAGCCATCGAATTCCTGGAAAAGCCCTTCGCACGCGAATTGCTGCTCGACCGCGTCCAGAAAGCCCTCGCGCTGGATACCAAGTGGCGGAACCGCGACGCGGAGTACGGCGCGCTCGACGAACGCATCAGATCGCCTGACGAGACGCGAACAGGAGACGTTGGAGCTTATTCTGTCCGGCACTTCGAACAAATTGATGGCGTCGAAATTGCAGATCTCGGAACGCGCGGTCGAAATGCGCCGCGCCGCCATCATGCACAAACTGCAAACCCGGTCGCTGGCCGAATTGGTGGAGATGGCCATCACCCACCGCATTCTCGGCGAAATCCGCCAGACTCGCTGCAGTTCCTGGCTGCGAGTCTAGTCCCACCGATTGGCTGCCAGAACTTGCACGACGAGCCAGGTTTAGCAGCCTGTTGAAGAATTCAACAGGCTGGGTGATCGCATGGAAGCGATCTTAAAACAGCGACGTAAGTCGTTGTTTTGCGAGCCGTGCGAAGCTTTGCTTCGCACTTGGCGAGGTTGAAAAATACCACGACGGCATTTTCCAACAGACTGTTAGGTTGTGCGGCATCGGAGACAGAGGCTTCGAGCCTTTCGATCATCGCCAGCTTCGGCGACTTTTCAGCGCGGCGCAATCGCGAAGTTTCCGGCAAGCGACGCGGTAATCCTTGTCCAGATAGACCCGTTTCCGGCCCGTGGTCGTGCCGAAGTAGCCGTTGGCCGTGTGCAGCCAGGGGCGGTTGAAGTGTTGGCGGGACATTCTCTCGGACCTCCCAATAACGTGGCGATACACGTCCTGAAAAGTCCGCGGCGGCCGGCTCGCGACCCGTGATTGTGGGTACTATTGTGGGTATCGCGAGTCGGCCGTCGTCGTAAGTCTAGTGGAGCGGAAGGGAGTCGAACCCTCGACCTCTGCATTGCGAACGCAGCGCTCTCCCAATTGAGCTACCGCCCCGGGTTCTGCCCGGCGATGGCGTCGTCGGGCGGACTTTGCATTCTAAAAATCGCCTGCCGGATTGTCCAGGTCGCGCGCCGCAACGGGGCTCTTCGCAAATACCGGAGCCAGCGGGACTTGGCGGTTCAGGCCGTTTGGTCCACGGGCCGCCGATTTGCACGATCCCGGCGGCGGCGATAGGATGGCTCTCGCGAGGCTCGCATAGTCTTCCGACTCTAACCAGATTACCGTGCCGGTACACCTCCGCACGAGGGCCATGCATCGATCGACCACGACGTGCCCATCGCGAGCGTTCTCGCGGCGTCGGACGTAAGCGGGCCTGCCGGGCGTCGCGGCCGCCTGCCGGAGCGTGCCTGGTCTTTTGGCCAACTGCTTGGCGGCCGAGCACGTAGTTGCTCCTGTCTGGAATTTTGCTCCCCCGCGATTGATGAACCAACGGTAACGGAGTGCCCCAAAAAATGAGACCCCATCGATACATCGCTGCCGTGGCCACGCTGATCATGGTGGCGCTCGTGCATGGCACGGCCCTGGCCCAGGTGCGGATGGAAGCCGAAGCGTTTGTCGGCAGCCCGCTGGGCGTCGGCCGGGTGACGATCCATTCCGGCGGACAGTTTCGGATCAATCGCGTTCCGCGCCCGGCGGAGGGCGGCTGGCGGACCTGGCCAGGCGCATCGCGGATCGGGCCGGCAAGGGGGACGCGGTCGAATTGCAAAGCGCCGAGTTGTCGCTGGTCGAAAAGTCCGGACCTGCGCGTTCTACCCGGTGTTCGAGAAGCGCGATCGGCCAGTGCTGAAGCAATTCATCAACGTGCCGACCGAAAGCACGGTGTACTTCCTGTTTCGGGGCGACTCGCCGCTCGATCTGACCGTTTACGCCCCCGACGCGCAGAGCGGGCAGATCGTGCCGCGGCGTGATCCGCAGGCGTACGCCCGGTTGTTGTGCGCCTGGTGGACGGACTACTCCTCGGCCTCCGACGGGCGCGACGCCGCGCGCGAGTATCCGCAGATGGTCGAAGAGTATCTGACCGACACGCTGGCCCGGCGGCTGGAGCTGCCGCTGCCGCGGCGCACGCCCCAGCGGCAGTTGAACATCCTGCGCGGCGAGCTGGCGATGTTGGCCGGCACGGAAACCACCCGGCTGGAAATGGCCGAAAAGGTGTTGCTCGGCGGATTCACGAACGAGGCGGCCAGCGTGCTCTTGCCCGAAGAGCTGCCACCGCCGCGGCCCGAGCCGCTGGCGGCGCTTCCCGACGTGCCGATCGAGCCGATTGCCCTGCGCGTGCCGGTCGAATGCCTGTACGTGCGGTTCGGCAGCTTTGCCAACTTCCTCTGGCTGCGGCACCGCATGGAGGACTGGGGCGGCGAACTGCGCGACGTGATCTCCGAACGCGGCCTCGACTACGGTCTGAACGCGCGGATGCAGAAACAGTTGGGATTGAGCGACGGTGGCGGGCTGGCCGAAGTGTTTGGCGACAAGGTGATCGCCGACGTCGCGATCGTCGGCACCGACACGTTCGTCAATGAAGGCGCCGCGATCGGCACGTTGTTTCACGCCAAGAGCAACCTGGCCCTGTCCAACGACCTGACCCAGCAGCGACGGGCCGCGATGCGAGAAGTCAACGGCAAGGAGGAAAAGCTCACCATCGCCGGGCGCACGGTGTCGTACATTTCGACGCCCGAAGGGGCGATGCGCTCTTACTACGTGGTCGATGGAGACTACCACCTGGTCACCACGTCGCGGCAAATCGTCGAATGGTTTCTGGCCACCGCCGACGGCCAGCACGAATCGCTGGGCGCCTCGGCCGAGTTTCGCTACACGCGGACCAGCATGCCCCTGACGCGCGACGACACGGTCTATATCTATCTTTCGCCGCAGTTCTTCGACAACCTGCTGGGGCCGCATTATCACATCGAGATGCAGCGCCGGCTCCGCTCCGCCGTGGAGCTGGAGTTGTTTCCGATTGCCGAGCTGGCCGCCCGGGCCGAAGAGATGTCCGGTTCGACAATCGACCAGCTCGTGGCCGACAATCTGCTTCCGCAGGGATTTGGACAACACCCCGATGGCAGCCACCTGGTGCTCGCCGACGGGCGCCTGGTGGACTCGCTGCGGGGGGCCGGGGCACATTTGTGCCGATTCCCGACGTGCCGGTCGAGAAGGTAACGCCCGAGGAGGAGGCCGAATACCGCCAGTTCCGCGAATATATGCAGACCTGGGGGCCGATGGATCCGGTCGTTTTGGGCATCCGTCGCGAGGAACTGCCCGAGGGAAAACTGGAGCGGGTCGTGCTCGACGTGCAGGCGGCGCCGCTGTCGCAGCAACACGTCGAGATGTTGTCGAATTGGCTGGGCGAGCCGACCGATCAGCGGCTGGCGCCCGTCGAGGGTGACGTCGTGTCGTTCCAGGCGGTGGTGCGGGGCGGCACGTTTTTCTCCGGCGGCGAACATCAACTGTTCGGCGGATTGCGCAACGCCGATCCCGCGATCGCGCTGAGCCCCAACTCGGGACTGATCGCCCGCATCCTCAACTCCAAGTTGCAGGGCTTGCAGGGTTACGTGGGCGCCTGGCCGAATCCGGGCTTTCTGAGCCTGCTGGGAGGCGCCTCGGACCGGCCGCCCGACGCGGGGGGCTACACGCGACTGCTGACCGGAATGTGGCGGCAGCAATTCGGCAGTTTCACGCTCATGTCGTTTCATCCCGAGATTCTGGCCCAGGTCTCGCCGCAACTGAAGTTCGTCCAGGCCGAGCGTCCGGCGAAGGTCTGGCTGCACGCCGACGATCTGGCCAACTCGACCTTGAAGCCCTTGATTAATGCCTTCGGCTACAACCAGTCGCGGCAGATCACCCGCGGCAACACGCGGTTCATGAACATGCTGATCGAACAACTGCACGTGCCGCCGGCCGACGCCATGCAAGTGGGCGAGCAGATTCTCAGCGCGAAGTTCGTCGCGCCCTTGGGCGGCACTTACGAGCTGCGCAAGTGGGATGGTGGCCTGCAAAACTGGGTTGCCACGGCCCTGGCCGATCGGCCCGACGCCGATCAGCCGCCGGCGGACTATCAATACCGGGCGCTGCAGTGGTTGCGCGGTTTGGATCTGGAGCTGGCCTTGCACAAAGGTCCGCAGCCGGCGCTGTCGGCACACGGCGAGTTCATCATGCCGGTCGAAGCCCGGCGAGCCGGCCTTCCAGCTACCGAAGCTGCCATTCGGCCTGTCGAAACCGGCAGCCAAGCCCGCCGCGCCAAGCCCCGGACGCCGAAACCGGAAGCGCCGAAACCCGCCGACGCGCGCGAATTCTAGCCCACAGGGCCTGCTGAGGAGTCGAGTATGAACGGGGGGCGAATCGCCTGCGGGCTGCTGATAGTGTCGCTGGTGCTGGCGGCCGGTGAAGCAGGGCGCCGAGCAGCCGAACGTGCTGCTGATCGCCGTGGACGACATGAATAACGATTTGGGCTGCTACGGCCAGGAGCTGGTCAAGTCGCCCCACATCGATCAACTCGCCGGACGCGGCGTGAAGTTCAACCGCGCCTATTGCCAGTACCCGGTGTGCAATCCCTCGCGGGTTTCGATGCTCAGCGGCTTGCGACCCGATACGACCCAGGTAATGGACCTGGAGACGCCGCCCCGCTCGCATCTGTCGGACGTCGTGTTCCTGCCGCAATACTTCCGCGAGCACGGCTACCACACGGCCCACGTGGGCAAGGTGTTTCACACGGGGGACGCGTTTGAAGATCCGCCGAGCTGGGACGTCGAGGTTCGCGAAACGGGCAAGCATCCGCCGGAGGCCGCGATCTTGCGGGGCGAGAAGGTCGATCGCCCGCGGAAGTACAGCATGGAGTGGGCCGCGCTCAGCTCGCCCGACGCCGAGACGGCGGACGGTCTGGTGGCCCGCCGCAGCGCCACGATGCTCAAGCGCCTGGCGGCGGACAAGAAGCCGTTCTTTCTGGCCGTGGGTTTCCGCCGTCCGCACCAACCGTACGCCGCACCGGAAAGTTATTTCGATCTCTATCCGACCGAGAGCATCCCGCCGCTGGTGGAGCCGGCCGAACACTTGAAGCGCATTCCGGCCCCGGCCTTCACCTATCCGGCTGGCACGGCCGAGCTGTCGGACCAGCAGCGGCGGCAAGTCGTGGCGGCCTATTACGCCTGCATTTCGTTCGTCGACGCGCAAGTGGGCGTGGTGATGCAAGCACTCGACGAATGCGATCTGTGGCGCAACACGATCGTCGTTTTCTACAGCGACCACGGCTATCACCTGGGTGAGCACGGCGGCATGTGGCACAAGATGTCGCTGTTCGAAGAGTCGGCCCGGGTGCCGCTGGTGATCGTGGCGCCGGATGCGAAGGGGAACGGCCAGTCCTGCGCGCGGCTGGTCGAGCTGGTGGACATCTATCCGACGCTGGTCGACCTGTGCGGCCTGCCGAAAGTCGAGGGGCAGGAAGGCTACAGCCTGCGGCCGCTGTTGGAGGATCCCCAGGCCCAGTGGAAGCCCGCCGCTTATACGCAGGTGCGCCGCGAGGGATTCATGGGTCGCAGCGTGCGGACGGCCCGCTGGCGTTACACGGAGTGGGACGAAGGTCGCCACGGCACGGAGTTGTACGATCACGACGCCGATCCGCGCGAGCAATTCAACCTGGCCGGCGACGCGAAATGGGCCGAAGTGCAAACCGAATTGAGCCGCCGGCTGCGGCAAGGCTCGTCGACGCCGGCGCCGTAGACGCTGGACCTCACGGCCTCGCAGTGAATGGAGAGCAGGCGTGCAATTCTCTGGTAGGCGCTCGCCTCAGATCGCTTCGAAGGGAAACAGCGGCTTGCGGCGGTGGTGATACTCGAGCGTCGTCATGTCAGCGGTCGTCACGCCGGGCGTGTTTGCGCGGATCATCGTCGGGCAAACCGGCGCGTAGGCCGCCACAGGGGCGTGAACTCCCTTGGCGACGATCACCTGGAACGTGGCCGGATCGACGCGGCAGCTCGTGAGCTGGGCCAGGCTGAACGGCGCCACGCGGCGCGAGGTGAGCATCACGGTCTGCCCGCCGGGCAATTCCACGACGGCGGTTTCCCCCATTTCGTAATCGATGCGCCCGCCGTGCCGGGGCTGCGACTCGGTGAAGTGCCCGTCAAAGATGCCCTTTACCGTGGCCTTCGTCTTCAGCGGTGGACCGTGCCTCGGATCGGCTTTGCCACCCAGCGGCACTTCGAACGACTTACCCTTGCCCGCGTTGACGGCCAGCTCGACGGCAGCCGGATCGCACAGGCAGACAAAAGCCGCTTTCACGCCTTGCTTCACCAGTTCGTGCAAGAGCACGGTGCCGTCGCCGGGCGAGCCGGCGCCGATATTGTCCCCCATATCGAGCAAACAGACCGGTCCGCGCGCGGCCGCGGCTTTTTCGACGGCCGCTTCGACGGAAGTAAACTGGCCCACGAAAGCGCTCGCCGCGCCCGCAAGTGCTCGGCAAACTGGTCGGCCAGCGAGCGGGCCAGATCGGGATTGTCGTCGGTCACCACCAGCACGCTCGTGCCCATCTCGCGCACGTCGGCATAGGGAAAACCCAGCAGCAGGCTGGCCGAGAGGACGTGGTTGTCGGCCAGCATGTCGGCCAGTGCCTCGAAGCTTTCGCGGCAGGGCGAATAGCCCGTCCCTTGCCGCTCGATGTTAATCGCCAGCGGCGGGTAAGCGGCCGCTTGCGTCGGTCGCACCTCGTCGCGCAGAATGCGAGCCATCAAACGGGCGGCTTCCTTGCCGCGTTCGCGCTGGTCGACGTGCGGATTGGTGCGATAGCCGATCAGGGCGTTGGTCGCTCGCAACATGCTTTCGGTCAGGTTGGCGTGCAGATCGAGCGTGCCCACGATCGGTAGCCGCGGGCCGACGCGAGATCGCAGCTCGCGCAGCCAGGAGCCGTCCATGTCGGGCGCGTTTTCGGCCACGCCGGCCCCGTGCGGAGCCACGAGCAGCCCGTCCAGGTCGCCTGCCGTCTTGAGCTCGTCAAGCATCATCGAGAGCAGATTCTCAAGCGCCCGGGCCGCCACCACGCCACCCGGCAGGGCCCAGGCCAGAAACACCCCCACCGGTTCGATGTCGGCTTCTTCCAGCCCGGCGAAAAAGCCGCCGACTTCGTGATGCGACTGGCCATATCGCTCGCGGATGGCAGCGCCGGCCAAGAGGGCGCCGGCCTCGAAGTCGGCCAGCTTCGTGGGCGTGCGACAAAACGTGTTGGACTCGTGCTGCAAGCAGATGATGCCGACGCGCATTTAGAGCACCCCATATTTCTTGAAGACTTCGCCGGCGAGGCTGCCGGCACGGATTTCGTCGCGCACCTGGTTCTCGGTCGTGATTTTTTCCCAGGCCTTCGCCAGCACCACCGATTCCACCGCCCGCGGCACGACCACAATGCCGTCGTCGTCGCCCACGATCAGGTCGCCCGGATGAATGGCCACGGTGCCGATCTCGACCGGCACGTCCACGGCTGAGACGCGCTGCCGGTGCAGGCTGTCGAGCGGGGAAGTGCCCCGGGCAAAGACGAGGAAATCGAGTTCGTTCATCTTGGCCACGTCGCGTACGGCCCCGTCCACGAGGGCGCCAACGCAACCGCGGTTCCGGGCGGCGGTGGACAACAGCTCGCCCCAGATGCCCGAGCGCATCGAACCGTCGGCGGCGGCCACGAGCACCTCGTCAGCGCGGCACTGGTCGACGGCCAGCAGTTCGAGCTCGTAAGGGCGCGGGTCGTGCTCCACGTCTTCCCAGAGCGTGGTCTTGGCGCGACCCACGAGCAGGCCCTTGCCGCTGCGTCGCGGCACGGCAACCTCCAGCGCCTGCCGGCGAAAGCCGAGCGCATCGAGGACGTCGGCCAAGACGGCCGTGTACAGCGTGCCGCGTAGCGCGGCCAGATCATGCGGAAGATTGGCGGTCATGGAGCGGCGGCTGGACTGGGGTTCCCAGCGATTTTTTTGGCCCGGGCAATCGAATCCGCCCTCGTCCGCTTTGCCCGTAAGCGGGCAGTATACACCCTTTCGGCCCCGGCGACAGCACGTGGATGCCGCCGCCGCCCCGTCCGCAAACGCGCCATCGCCCTCACCGCCCGGCCAACCCCGATCGGTTGTAATGAAAATGCCGGCCGTTCGGCCGTCGCGCAGCGGTCTCTCAAACGCCCTGTGGCGTGCCTGAGGGCGCAATTCGTGTCCTATGCTTTGCTGGGGCGGTCCCAGACGGAGACCTGAGTCGTGTAACTCATAGGGTGACCAATGGCGATGCGGGCAGAAGAAAAACCAACGTTGCTTTCCCCCGGGAAAGCGATTTACCAGTTGATCGTCGAGGCCAAAGCCGCCATCAAGACCGACCGCCGGGCCGAAGTTCGCTACGCGTTCTTCCGACCGGTTTCGATCGAGATGGAGGATGGCCACAAATACTCGGCCTTTACCCGGGAGATCTCCGAGACGGGCATCGGTTTGATCCACAACATGGATCTTCCCGAAGGAGAAGTCGAAATCAGCATTCGCAGCGACTGCGGCTACGCGATTCGCGTCCGCACGCGGATCGTCTGGTGCCAGGCGTGCGGGGAAGGCTGGTACATCAGCGGCGGCCGGTTTGCGGGCATTGCCTCGATCGGACGCTGAAAAACTGCCGCGGACGGAAGCGGCCACCGCCGCCGCCAGACCGCACACTCGAGAACCTCTTGGCGACGGCGGCCCGGTCCGCTTCCATTCGACGGCGAGATTCGCCCCCCGGGGCGCGTTCGCCTCCGCTGGGTGGAACGGCCCGGGCTACCTCGCTTTTTTTTGCGCCGGGGCGTCGGCCCCTCACGACGACGAGCCGCCGCGCCGCGTCAGGAAGCCGAGACGACGCCATCACTCGCTCAAGCGGGTTCCATCTGTTGTGCGGGGCGACGCTGGACGCTATTATGAATAATGAATGAAATAGTTCATTATTCATTTCGAGCCCACCCGTCATGATCAGCTCCACTGCCGCCGCCGCTAACGCGTGGCCCCAGGTCAACGGGCATTGGCTGTGGGGCTGCCTGCGGCAGATCCAGCGCGAGCCCTTGGCGCTCTATCGCGACGCCTGGCGCCGGCACGGCGACTTTGCGCTTTCGGGTGGTGCCGGGCTTCTACATGTATCTGCTGGCGCATCCGGCAGCGATCGAGTACGTGTTGCACACGAACCTGAAGAACTACCGGAAACCCGACTCGTTCAATCACTCGGTCCGGCTGCTGGCCGGCAACGGCATCCTGACCAGCGAAGGGGACTTTTGGCGGCGGCAGCGGCGGCTCGTGCAGCCGGCCTTCTCGCGGCCCGCCGTGGCGGCGTTGGGCGGACTGATGGTCGAGGGAATCGCCCGCTTCGTCGAAGAATGGGAAATGGCCGGCCGCGAGCGCACGATCGACGTGCTTCCGGAGCTGATGCGATTGGGACTGCGGATTGCCAGTCTCACGCTGCTGGGCACCGACATAAGCGGCGAGGCGGACGCGATCGGCCAGGCCTATCGCACGACGTTCGAATACGTCAGCCTGAAGATGAACGGCCGGCTGATGTTTTCGCCGCTGTGGGTGCCCACGCCGCGCAATCGCGAGTTTCGCCGTGCCAAGGCCCTGCTGGATCGGGTCGCGCTGGAGCTCGTGGCCCGCCGCCGTGCCGAGCCGGCCAAGGACGACGTGCTCGGCCGGCTGCTGGCCGCGCAAGACGAAGAGTCGGGCACCGGCATGACCGACGAGCAGCTTAAGGACGAAGCGATCACGCTGTTGACCGCCGGACACGAAACGGGCGGCGCGGCCGTGGCCTGGGCCTTGTACCTGCTTTCAAAACGTCCCGATGTGCAGCAACAACTGCACGACGAAGTGCGGGGCTGTCTGGGCGGCCGGATGCCAGCCGTGGCCGATTTGCCGCGCATGCCGCTGGCCACCGCGGTGTTTGAAGAGACGATGCGGCTCTATCCGCCGGCCTGGGGCATGCCCCGCGAAACGCTGGCCGACGACGACCTTTGTGGTTATCCCGTTCCGGCCCGTTCGACGCTGATGTTGTCGCAGTTGCTCGTTCACCGGCATCCCGATTTCTGGCCGCAGCCGGATCGCTTCGACCCTGGGCGGTTTCTGTCGCCGGCTGGCGCCGAGCGGCCCAAGTTTGCCTATTTCCCGTTCGGCGGCGGTCCGCGGATTTGCGTCGGCAACCAGATGGCGATGGTCGAGGGTCCGCTGGTGCTGGCGGCCCTGGTCCAGCGGTTTCACTTCACGCTGGTGCCGAACCAGCAAATCGTGCCCGACCCGACCTTCACCCTGCGTCCCAAATACGGCCTGCAACTCGTCATCCGCAAGCGCCGATGAACAAGCCAGACAGAATCGTGGAAGCGGCCGCCAGGCGGTTTCGCTATTACGGCATCGGCAAGACCACGATGCAGGAAATTGCCCGCGACGCCGGCGTGGCGGTGGGGACGCTGTATCTGTACTTCGGCAACAAAGACGCTCTGATCGTGGCCTGTGCCGAGAAGTTTGCCGGCCGTCACCGCCGCGAAGCCGACGAGATCCTGGCCTCCAACAAGCCGCCGGACGAGAAGCTAAGACAGTACGTCCGCTCGCGCTTTCGCCAATCCGAGCAAACCCGCACCAGCTCGCGGCATGCCGCGGAAATCACTCGGGCCGTGCTCCGCGTCAAGCCCGACCGAATTCTCGAAGAAGGGGCCATGATGCAGGAGGTCGTCGGGCGGTTGCTGGCCGAGGGGGTCGCGTCGGGCTTATTTCACGTCGCCGACCGCGAGCGCGACACCAAGGTGTTTCTCTGTTCGATCGCCTGGTTCTTCCCCAACGCGCTGGCCGAGCTGGCGATCACGCCCACGGAAAGCGATCTCATGGAAGTGGTCGATTGGTTCATCGAAGCCTGGAAGTCGGGGGGCACCGCCCGCAAGCCCGGCACCAAGCGACGGGCCCGGACGAAATCCTAGGCGTGGTCTGCCGGAGTCGGTCGCTGTCGGGATGCCGCACGCCGCCAGTCCGCGTACAGCTCGCTCACTTTACGAACTTGCGAAATTCAGGCGGCCGCTTTTCGCGAAACGCCGCCACGCCTTCGCGGTGCTCGGCCGTCTGGTAATACAACGCCAGCGCTTGAAAGCCCATGGCGGCGTTGCCGCGAATGTGTTCCGTGTCGGCGTTGAGCGAACGCTTGGCGATCGCCAGCGCCGTCGGACTCCGTTCGAGGAGCTCCGCGCACCAGCGGGCGACTTCGGCGTCGAGTTCTTCGTGCGGCACCACGGCATTGACCAGGCCCATGGCAAGTGCTTCGGCGGCCGTGTAGCGGCGGCAGAGATACCAGATCTCTCGGGCTCGTTTTTCGCCGACGATCCGCGCCAGATACGCGGTTCCAAAGCCCGGGTCGACTGAGCCGACCTTCGGCCCCACCTGGCCGAAGATCGCGGCTGCTCGACGCGATCGTCAAATCGCACACCGTGGCCAGCACGTTGCCGCCGCCGATGGCGTATCCCTGCACGCGGGCGATCACCGGCTGCGGCACGTCGCGGATCGCGCTGTGGAGTTCTTCGACGGGCAAACCGACCGTGCCGCGACCGCCGTAGCCTTCGCCGCCGGGCTGCGACTTCTGATCGCCGCCAGTGCAGAACGCCTTGTCGCCGGCGCCGGCCAGCACGATGACGCCGATTTGCTTGTTCCAGCCGGCCGCGAGGACCGCCTGCAGCAACTCCTCACACGTCTGGGCACGGAAGGCGTTGTATACTTCGGGCCGATTGATCGTGATGGTCGCCACGCCGTCCTGTTCGACGTAGAGGATGTCTTGATATGCCATGAAGTGGACTCCTGTGGAATCGCCCGCCGCTAAGGAATGACCGGCACGTCCCGTCGCCGAGGGCTATCCGTGCATGGTCAGCCCGCCGGAGACGCTGATGACCTGGCCCGTAATGTACGCGGCTTCATCGCTTGCCAGGAACGCGACGATGCCGGCGATGTCTTGGGGTTGCCCGAGCCGCTTGAAGGGAATGGCTCGTTCGAGCGCGGCGCGGAGCTTCTGGCCGCGTTCGCCTTCGCCGGCAAAGGAGGCAAACAGCGGCGTATCGGTCGGTCCCGGGCAGACGACGTTCATGGTGATGCGCAGACCCGCGACTTCCCGGGCCACGGTCTTGGTGAAGGCGACGACGCCGGCCTTGGCGGCCGCATAGACGGCTTCGCCCGACGAGCCGACCCGGGCCGCGTCCGAAGCGATGTTCACCACGCGGCCGCGGCCCCGGGCGACCATTCCCCCGAGCACGACGTGATGCAGGTTCAGCGGCCCGGTGAGGTTAACGGCGATCAATTTTTGCCACACGTCGGGAGACGAATCTAGAAAGTTGCCGGCCTGGTCCCAGCCGGCGTTGTTGACCAGGATGTCAACGTCGCCGAGTTCGCTTTGCAGCGCAGCGACGGCTCGTTCGACGGCCGCGTAGTCCGTGATGTCGGCTGCCTCGGCCGCGGCCCGACCGCCCGCTTGTCGCACTAGCCGCGCGGTTTCACCGGCCGCGTCAATATCGCGATCGAGAATGCCGATCGCCGCAGCTTCGTCCGCCAGGCGACAGCGCGATCGCCCGGCCGATGGCCCCGCCGCCACCGGTAATGATGGCCACCTTGTCGCGCAAACCGCGCATTGCATTTGCCTGTTCGACGAATGTTGCGACCGAGCGATCGCGTTTCATGGAGCGGCTGATCAAGGTGTATTCTAGGGAGTCGCAGCGCTGGTTGCCAGCGGCCGGGTGTTGCGCGAATGAAGGACAGTTTTTTTAAGCCACAGAGATTCTGTGGCTCTATCGTTTTTGTGTCTTTGCCATTTTTGTGGCACTACCATTTTCATGGCTCGATAGACTCAAGATTGAATCCTCAATCCACACTCGGCGAACCTGTGCGAGCGGTATCGTGTCCGTGGTGGCAAAGGTGCGACGCGAACTTCAGTAGACGGAGAGCTTGAATCATGAGCTTGCCCGCGACGGTACCGTTGTATCTGGCCGATGCGTTTGCCGAGGGACCTTATGGCGGCAATCCGGCGGCGGTCTGCCTGTTGGACGCCTGGCCCGACGACGATTGGTTGCAGCGCGTCGCGGCCGAAATGAAGCAGTCGGAGACGGCATTTCTCGTGCCCGACCAGCAGGGCTACCATCTGCGGTGGCTGACGCCGGAAGTGGAAGTCAACCTGTGCGGGCATGCGACGCTGGCCAGCGCGTTTGTGCTGTGGCAGACGAACCAGGTGGCCGCCGCGGATTCGATCGCGTTTTCCACCCGCAGCGGCACGCTGGCGGCGCGACTGTGCGAGGGGAGGGTCGAACTCGATTTTCCGCTCACTCAGGCGCGGGCTTGTGACCCGCCGGCCGGCTTGCTCGACGCGCTGGGCGCGGAGGCGGTCTTCGTCGGCAACAACCGTTTCGACTACCTGCTGGAGGTGGCTTCCGACGAAGTGGTGCGAGCCTTGGCTCCCGATTTCCGGAGGTTGGCTGCCGTCGAGTGTCGCGGCGTGATCGTCACGGCCCGGTCGTCGGACGGGCGGTTTGATTTCGTTTCGCGGTTTTTTGCCCCCGCCTCGGGCATCGATGAAGATCCGGTCACCGGCAGCGCCCATTGCACGCTGGCCACGTTCTGGCAAGCGCGTCTCGGCAAGGGCGAATTTGTGGCCTATCAGGCGTCGCGCCGCGGCGGCGTCGTGCGCGTGAGGATCGCGGGGGATCGCGTGAGGCTGTCGGGCGAGGCGAAGCTGGTCTTTTCCGGCACGCTGCATTGCCCGTCGGTGTGAGTGGGGCCCCGGCGCCGACCGTGGTGGCGGCCGCTCGACCGGCGTGCCGGCGGTCCGGCGCGTCATACCCGCTTTATTCGGCCTTCCCGGCATAAGCCGACGCCAGCGGCATGTTGCTTGCAGTGCTAGCACGCACTAGGTTTAATACACCGAACGACGCGTCCCCGTCATGGCCGTGGAGCGGAAGTCCACTCGGCCGCCTCGCACAGGACGATTCTGTCATGGCCATCCGGTCCAGTTGGAAGGGCTATCTGAAGCTGAGCCTGGTCTCGGTACCGGTGCAGGCTTTCAACTCGGCGATCGCCAGCGGTGGCGAGATTCATTTCAACCAGCTGCACTCCGAGTGCCACAGCCGCATTCGTTACCAGAAGGTCTGCCCCATTCATGGCGAAGTGAACAAGGACGAAATCGTCCTAGGCTACGAGTATGCCAAGGGCCAGTACACGATCATCGATCCCGACGAGATCGAAAAGCTGCGCAGCGAGAACGAGCGGGCGATCAACATCGAGGAGTTCATCGAGCCCGAGGAACTCGATGCGATGTACTTCGACGGCCGCAATTATTACCTGGTGCCCGATACGCCCGTCGGGCAAAAGCCTTACGCCGTGTTGCACGAGGCGATGAGCAAGCGCAATCGCGCCGGCGTGGCTCGAGTCGTGTTTTCCGGCAAGGAGCAAGTCGTGCTGGTGCGCACCGTGGATGGGCTATTGATGATGTCGATGCTCAACTATGACGCCCAGATCCGCAAGCCCGAGACGTTTCACGACGACGTGAAGCAGCCCGAGGTGTCGTCGCAAGAAGTGAAGCTGGCCGAGATGCTCATCGACGCGTCGACGTCCCAGAAGTTTGATTTTGCGAAGTACCAGGATCTGTACACCGAGCGTGTCACCGAGCTGATCAACTCGAAGATCGAGGGCAAAGAAGTGGTGGCCACTCCGGCCGAAGAAGAAGTGCCGGTGATCAACCTGATGGACGCCTTGAAGCAGAGCCTGGGAAAAGCCGGCCAGGGGACGGCGGCCAAGAAAGCCAGGCCCGCCAAGAAAATGGCGAGCAGCCGGCGTCAAACCGCCCCGCGCAAGCGAAAATCGTCGTAAAGCGTTCGGGCCCGCCGCCCACAACACTTAGAATCTGTTTGGATATATCGAAGCGCAATCTGCTCGACCGCGAACGTGACAACGGAGTGTACGCGTGGTAAAGGCACGTCCGAAGGCAAGCTGGCTGGCGGGAAAGCGCGTGGCGCTGGCCGGTCGGCTGGCATCGATGACCCGCGCCGAAGCGGCCCGGCTGATCTCGGCGCATGGCGGCATCTTCGCCCGCTCCGTGACCCGCACGCCCACGATCGTGGTCGTGGGTCGCGAAGGCTGGCCCTTGGCCCGCGACGGGCGTCCGACGCGCAAGCTGCGCAAAGCCCTGGCGCTGGCCAAGCAAGGCTACGACGTCGAGATTCTGCCCGAGGAAGAGTTGCTCTCGCGGCTGCACTGCCCCAGCGGGCGATTGCAGCGGCACTTCACGCTTCGCGAGCTGGCGCAAATGCTGGCCGTTTCGCCGGTGCGGCTCAACACCTGGCTGCGGGCCGGGCTGATCGCGCCGGCGGCCACGGTCGACGGGCTGCACTATTTCGATTTTCGCCAGGTCGCCGGAGCCAAAAGTCTGTGTGAGCTGGTCCGCTCGGGCATCACCACCGCGCGGCTCAGGCAAAGTCTGCGGCGGCTGCGCGGCTGGTTGGGCGACATTGACGATCCGCTCGCGCAATTGACCCGGCTCGAACATTCGCGGCAACTGGTGGTTCGATTGGATAATGGCCAACTGGCCGAACCCGGCGGACAGTTGTTGTTTGAGTTCTCGGGCCAGCCGTCCGACACCATGCCTACCTCGGTGCCTTGGGTCTCTCAGGTGCAGTCGCCCGAAGAGTGGTTCGAGCTGGGCTGCCGGGCCGAAGACCGCGGCGATTTTCACCAGGCGGCGCACGCCTATCGCCAGGCCCTGTTGGCCGGCGGACCGACGGCCGAGACGTGCTTCAACCTGGCCAACACCCTCTCGTCGCTCGGCAAGTATGCCCGGGCCGGCGAGCGCTATCGCCAGGTGCTGGAGCTGGATCCCAATTTCTGGGAAGCCTGGAACAACCTGGGCACGGTGCTCACCTACGACGGCGAGAATGAAGAAGCTGTCGAAGCCTATCGCCAGGCCCTGCGTTTGCACCCGCATTACGCGGACGCCCATTACAACCTGGCCGACACGCTCGAGGAGCTGGGCCGCGGCACAGAATCGCTCGATCACTGGCGGACCTACCTGCAACTCGAACCGCTGGGAGCCGGCGCGGAGTATGCCAGGGCTTGCCTCAGGCGGCTGGAAAGCTGACGGCCGAGCGGGCTTGGGCGTTCGCTCGCCAGGCCTCCCGCGGGGACGGTTGCCCGAGGGCGCCGGGTGTTCTAAAACCACGGTTTCGGCGGGCGGCCTATTTGTCCCGCGGCGCAAAGTCCAACAGTTCCGTGCCGAGTGAATCGGCTCCAGGCAGAGAATCATCATGAAACCATTGCGTTACGGCATTATCGGCGGCGGATTCATCTCGGCGTTTCAATTGCGGGCCTTGCGCCAGGTGCGCGGCGTGGAGGTGGCCGGTCTCGTCTCGCGGCGACCGCCGGAGCACCTGGCCGAGTACGTGCGGGAGCACGGCCTGGGCGAGGGGAAGATCTACGGCAGCATCAAGGAGATGGCCCCGCACGTCGACGTGCTGGCCATCTTCGCCCCCAACTTTGTCCGCGTGGCGATGGTCGAAGAAATCGTCGACGCGGTGAAAGCCGGCGCCCAGCTCAAGGGCGTGATCTGCGAAAAGCCGCTGGCGCGCAACATGGCTGAAGCCCGGCGGCTGATCGCGCTGGTCGACGAAGCCAAATTGCCGCACGCGTATTTCGAGAACCAATTGTATATGAAGTCGATGCAGGTCCATCGCGCACAGCTCGCGCCAACAATGAAAGCGATGGGGCCGCCGGTGTTGGTGCCGCTCGAGCGAGGAGCACGCCGGCCCGCACAATCCCTGGTTTTGGGATCCCGTGCGTCAGGGAGGCGGCGTGATGAGCGACATGGGCTGCCATTGCCTGGCCGTGGGTTGGTACGCCTTGACGCCGCCGGGCAAGGACCCGCGATTTCTCCAGCCGCAAAGCGTGATGGCCGACCTGGCGTTACTCAAGTGGGGCCAGTCGCGCTGGCAGCGGGAGCTCTTCGAGCGGCACGGCGTCGACTATCGCCGCACGCCGGCCGAGGATTTTGCCACCGGCATGGTGACCTACCGGAACCCCGAGTCGGGCGCGACGGTCAAAGGCCAGTTCACCGCTTCCTGGATGTATGACAAGCAGGGGCTGCGGCTGGCGCTGGACGGCATCGGACCGGGTTACGCGTTTGAAATGAACACGCTGCGCTCGCCGCTGGAAATCTTTATCGGCGACCAGGCGGCTGCCGGCACCGCTGACTCGGAGTTGGCGCTGGAAAAGTCGCAAGCCAGCCGCGGCCTGCTGGCCGTACAAAACAACGAGGCCGACCTGTACGGCTACACCGACGAAAACGAGGACGCACTGGCCGCTTTCACGCTTGGGCGCCCGCCGCTGGTGGATTGGCACTACGGGCTCGACATTGTGCGGTTGACGATGGCCGCGTACCTGTCGGCCGAGCGCCGTGCGACGGTCGACTTGACCGATCCGGCCACCGAGCGCGAGCTGGAAAGCTACGTGCCGCTCATTCAGCAAGGCCGCGGGGGCGAGCTGTTCGGATCGTGATGCCGGCGGCCATTAGCCGGCACGCCGGAGAAATTGCCGGCGCCGCCATCGCAACGTACAATCGTGAAGCGAACCGCATCGCCCCCGTCCTCGCGAGGCCGTGATGATGAACAAGAAGCGTCCCGAAATTGAACAGTGGCTGGCCGAGCGCGGCTATCCGGCCGCCGCGATCGAAAAGATCCTCGAGCGGCTCGATCACTTCGACGAGAAGATCAATCGCGAGAGCGTCTTCGACGCGATGGAAACCGGCGAACTGGACATGGACGCCCTGATCAAGGAAGCCCTGGACGACGAGTCCTAGCGCCTGGTCAACGCTTGCCACCAGATGCAGCTCAGGGGTTTGCACTGACCTGTGCCACTGCTGGCTTGTCCAGCAGTGCAGGATCACGACTGGACGAGCCACCGGCGGCACCCGCCAAACGACGACAGTCGGTCCACGTGGTGCTGACGTTGCACCGTCGGAGCCCGTAACAGACCGCCAAAGTCACCCGGCGTGTCCGTTGACGGCCGCGGTCAGATGATCCTTCGACAGGTGAAAATCGATCACCAGCGGCAGATGATCGCTGGCCCGTTTGGCCAGCGTGCTGCGCACCACGCGGGCGTTGCGCACGAAGACGTCGCCGCGATAGAAGGCCTTGTCGAGCGAACCCATAGGAAAGTAGGCTGGGAACGAGCGGAAGCGGGAGACGGGCGTGGTAACTTGCGCAAAGCTGTGCCGGGCAAACGGTCCCTTGGCCAGCGTGTTGCGCCAGTCGTTCGAGTCGCCGGCGACGAGCACCGGCATCTCGCCGGCTTGCCGAAACAGATGATGGGAAAGCAGGTGCTCGACCTGCCAGTGACGCTCTTTCTCGGCCAGGCCTAAGTGCCAATGGACCAGGTGCAGCGGTCCCTCGGGCGTCTCGACCACGGCCAGTTGCGCGCTGCGCGGCCGCTTGCCTGCCATTCGCAATGAAATCTGATGGCAGGAGTGAATTGGCCAGCGCGACAGAATCAGGTTGCCGTAGCCGCCGGTTTTCAGCCGCACGGTCGTCTGCCGCAGGTAAGCCGCGGCGTTGAAATGCTTGGCCAGCAACTGGCACTGATCGTGGAACCGCGAGCGGCGGCAATTGTGATCCACTTCCTGCAGCAGGATCAGGTCGGGGTTTTCGGCCTCGATGACGTCGATCGTCCGCGAGAGATCGTAGCGGCGATCGCGGCCGCCGATTCCCTTGTGAATATTGTAGCTCAAAAGCCGCATTGTCAGTGGCCGGCCATCGTTGGCGCTCGCTGCTCGAATCATCACCAGAGCTGCCAGGAAACGTGACGGAACGATTGAAATCTACGTCACAGCTTTCTACGTCCTGCAGCCCCTTTCCGTTCTACCCGGCGGACCGGTTTCTTTCAAAGCCCGGGGGGGGCGAGGCACGGCCGAGTCGCTTGCGAGCGAGCGGCGGCCCGGTTAGCCTGGAGCCGGTACGGGAGGGGCCGATCGGACCCCCATCGACGATCCTTCGGGGAGATTCTCGAATGCACCCAGGGCGATTCCTCTGCTTCGTATTGGCGCCGGTCATCGTGCCCCTGGCAGCAGGCGCGAGCGGCCGAGCGGACGAACTGCCGCCGTCCGGCGCCGTGCAGCCGGTGAAACTGCTGGAAGTCGACCATTACTGCGAGGGCGTCGTTTTCGACGCCGCAGGGCGGGGTTACCTTTCCGAGGGCAAGGTGATCGTGCAGTTCACGCTCGATGGCCAGGCCAAAGAGTGGGCCGAAACGGGCGCCCCCAACGGGCACAAGATTCTGGCCGACGGCACGCACCTGGTGTGCGACGCCAGCCAGCACGCCGTGTTGCATCTTTCGGCCGATGGCAAAATGCTTCCCCCGGCCGCCAAGGAGTGCGACGGAAAGCCGCTGCGCGGGCCGAACGACCTGTCGCTCGACACGCCGCACGAAGGGTTTTATTTCAGCGATCCGGGCGGATCGAGTGACACCGAGTTGATCGGCACGGTGCACTACGTCGATCGCGACGGCACGACGCACCAACTTGACGGCGGTCTGGCCTTTCCCAACGGAATCGTGCTGGCGCCCGACGGCAAGAAGCTGTTCCTGGGCGAAAGCAAGAAGAACCGCGTGCTCGTTTACGAGGTGCTCGCGCCGGGCAAGGTCGGTCCGCGAAAAGTATTTGCCGAGCTCCCCACGAAGGACACTTCCGCGGGACAGATCGACAGTCAGCCCGACGGCATGTGCCTGGACGCCGCCGGCAATCTGTACGTCGCCCACTACGGCATGCGACAGGTGCAAGTGCTCAGCCCGACGGGCAAGCTGATTCGGCGTTATCCGGGCGGCAATCTGACGACCAGCAACGTCGCGTTTGGCGGGCCCAAGCTGGATCAACTGTTTGTCACCGGCGGCCTTGACGCCGAAGCCGGCGGCGGCGGCCTGTTCCGGCTGGACCTGGGCGTCCCGGGCCTCAAGGTTCTACCGGCGGCGCCGTGACGCATGCAGCGACGGTCCCGATTCTTAACCATCCCGAGTGGCTTTCCAGAACGACACCTTTTCCCAGGCGAAAACACCTCATGCAAAGCACTTTCCATTGGATGAGTATCTCGTTACTGACGCTGTTGGCGGCGTCCGCATCCGCGGCGCGGGCCGCCGACGACTATCTGCTCGGTGCCGATTCGCTGCGGCAAGCGGGGGTGCCCGAGGGCAAAGTGACGAAACACCTGTGGAAGAGCCGCGTGTTTACCGGCACCGAGCGAGACTACTGGGTCTACGTTCCCGAGCAATACGATGCCCAGCAGGGGGCTTGCGTGATGGTCTTTCAGGACGGCGGCAGCTACGTCGACGTCGAGAAGAGCTTCCGCGTGCCGATCGTGTTCGACAACTTGATTTACAAGGGCGAGATGCCGGTCACGATTGGCATCTTCATCAATCCGGGCGTCGTTCCCGCGGCCACACCCGACGGCAAGCCGCGCCAGAATCGCAGCTTTGAGTACGATAGCCTCAGCCCGGAATACGCCGATTTTCTTGCCCGGGAGATGCTGCCCGAGGTGGCCAAAAGCTACAAGCTGACGGACAAGCCCGAGGAGCGGGCCATCTGCGGCATCAGCTCCGGGGGAATTTGCGCCTGGACCGCGGCCTGGGAGCGTCCCGATTTGTTTCGCAAGGTGCTCAGTCACGTCGGCAGTTTTACGAACATCCGGGGCGGCCACGTCTACCCGGCGCTGATTCGCAAGACCGAGCGAAAGCCGATCCGCGTTTTCTTGCAGGATGGCTCGGGCGACTTGGACAACGTCTTTGGAAACTGGCCGCTGGCAAACCAGCAGATGGCCGCGGCGCTCAAATTCGCCGGCTACGACTACCGGTTCGAGTTCGGCGACGGCGCGCACAATGGCAAGCATGGCGGAGCAATCCTGCCGGACTCGCTGCGCTGGCTGTGGCAAGACGTCGTCGCCGCGCGGTCCGGAAAGTAGGCTGATGGGCAGCGGGCGCCACGCGAGTGCCAGCGTCAAGACACGATCGTCGACAAAACGCTATCGCTTGACGCGCCGCCTTCTCGCCAGCGGCACGACCACCAGGGCTCCCAACGCCGCCAGTGCCCAGGTGCCGGGCTCGGGCACGATCATCGTGCCGACCGACAACTCATCGTTGCCACACGACGGGTGCCAGAGAAGGTTGGTGATCGTCGCTCCGCCGAAGACCGACAAGGGTATCGACATTTCGATGATCGAGTGCTGTGTCGTCACATCGTTGCGCGTGAATACATAGTCGGCGTCGCCCACGTGAGTACCACCACCGCCGATCTGGAACTGCGTTTGCACCGGCGGTGAAACCGCGCCGTTGATCCACGTGGGGTCATACCAGATCGAACCGGCCGTTTGGGCCGGGTCGGCGGCGTTCGCACTCACTGTGTAACCATTCGAATTGAGAACATAGGTCGTGCCCGGGTCGCCCCCCAGCAGCGTTCCGCCGGCACCTCCGCCGGCGCCGCCGCCGACTTCGACGCCATACACGCCGCTGCTCGTCACGATCTGCACGTCCCCTGGCGCGTAGTCCGAAAACCCGTTGTCGGGTCGCTGACCGCTAACGATGAGGACGAACAGACTGGAGCCTTGCACGGCCGCGGCCAAGACTTCGCCGTCGTAGTTCTGTCCACCGTAGGCGGGGCCCACGTAACCGCCGTCGCCGGCATTGTCATTGGAGTCTTCTACGTAGAGACCGGCCAGCGTGAGCGAGGGGACAAAGGTGCTGGCGTTGTTATCGGCCACCGAAAAGCCCCAATCCGAGACGTCGCCGTCGACCACAAGGGTCGACGCAAACGATACCGAGGCCATGCAAACCATGGCGCAGAGCGCGGCCCAAAGCGCGGGCCAGCGCAGGGGTGACACCGAGCGCATTAGCAATTCTCCGAGGCAAAATCACAGGTGTTCAATCAAGGGGCAGCATGCTGCTGCACGCACATTGCCGTCGTGAGTTGCTTCGCCCAAGCACCTCTCCTCCGACCGGCTACTCTTCGTTCCATGCTAGTTGGGATATTCCCGCCTTCCAGGAAAAAATCACTTGAAAAATCCGCGGCAGGACACTTTGTCTGCTTCGTCGAACTTCTATCCGTGGGCTCCATCCCCTTGCGGCCGTTAGGCTTTCGCATTAGTCTTGCCACCATTCGATCGGCTGACGTGGGGGCCGATCTCCCGCCGCTTTGCCACTTTACGCAAGCGATGAGCCAACCCAGTTCCAGCGACCCGTCTGCGACCGCACCTGCCACTCGTATGGGGTCTTGGTACCCCTGGGCCGTGGTGGCCATGCTGTGGTTCATCTGCTTCTTTAACTATGCAGATCGGCAAGCCATCGCGGCCATCCTGCCGGCGCTGGAAGACGAGTTCGGCTTTACCAAGTCGCAGTTGGGCTTGATCGGCGCGGCTTTCATGTGGGTTTATGCCCTCACGGCCCCGGTGGCCGGCGGCATCGGCGACCGCACGTCACGCAAAATGCTCATCCTGGGTGGGCTCTATGTCTGGAGTATCATCACCGGCTTTACCGCGGCGTGTTCGAAGCTCTGGCAATTCGTGTTCGTGCGCGGCGCGGAAGGACTGGGCGAGACATTTTACTTTCCCGCCTCGATGTCGCTGGTGAGCGACTACCACTCGAAGCGAACCCGTTCGCGGGCCATGAGCCTGCACCAGACGAGCGTCTATGCCGGCACGATCGGCGGCGCGGCCTTCGCCGGCTGGATGGCCGATGCGTACGATTGGCGCTATCCGTTTGTGATCCTGGGGGGCGCAGGAGTCTTGCTCGGGCTCGTGCTGGCGGTATTCATTCGCGAGCCGCTTCGGAACGAGGCCGAGCTGCGCGAGAGCGGCGAACTCGACGCCGAGCCGCCTGGAGTCACCGCGGCCACGGCTGCCATTCCCGAAACCGAGCAGGGTTGGGTGCGGCATGCCGCGGGTACGTTTGCCGACGTGATGACGTTCGCTTGGGAGCTGATCAGGAATCCACCGGCGATGTTACTCGTGGCGGCGTTTTGCGGTGCCAACCTCGTGGCATTTATCTTTATCACCTGGCTGCCCAGCTTTTTGCGCGACAAATACGAACTGGATCTGGCGTCCGCTGGCTTGTGGGCGACGCTGCCCATGCAAGTGGCGAGCATGGTCGGGTCGGTCGTGGGGGGCGTGCTGGCGGATCAATGGGCCAAAAATCGACTTGGCGGCCGTAGCCTGGTGCAGGCGCTGGGACTTTTGATCGGCGCGCCGTTTATCTACTGGTGCGGCGTCACGCCCGAGCTGAATACCGTGCTGCTGGCGATGACCTGCTTTGGTTTCGGCAAGGGCATCTACGATTCCAACATCTGGGCTTCGCTGTACGACGTCGTGCCCGCGGCCAAGCGGGGCAAGGCCGTCGGCTTTACCAACATGATCGGCTGGCTCGGCGCCGGCGCCGGAACGTACCTGTTCGGCGTGGTCGTGGACCAGGGCTACACGATGAGCGAAACACTCTCTTCGACCGTCGTGATTTACGTCGGCATCGCGGGCCTGCTGGTGTTGTCGTCCGTGCTGGCCTATCGGCGCGGCGCCACCGCTGCGGGCAGTTAGCTAGAAGCAGTTTAAAAACCGCGACGCAGCGCGCGTCGGGTGCCACCTCTGGCTCGTCCAGCAGTGCAGACCTCCTCGATAACACTGCTGGACAAGCCAGCAGTGGCACCCAAACTCGGTTTTGAAATAACTAGCGGAATCGCTTTCAGCGGAAATCGCGCGATTGCGAGTCCAGCCCGCGCAGCAGCTCGGAAAGATCGTCGAGCTTCGTCACCAGCACGTGGATCACGCCCCCCTCGCGCTGCAGCCGGCCCTGGGCCAGAAAGGTCGAGGCGGTGCGGGCCACGCGGTAGAACTTCTGCCACACGTCCTGGCGGATGATCAGGTTGGACGTGCCGGTTTCGTCTTCCAGCGTGACGAACGTGATCCCCTTGGCCGTGCTGGGGCGCTGCCGCACCAGCACGATGCCGGCGGTGCGCACGTGCCGGTCGGCCGGATGCGTCGCTAGCGCCGACGCGGGGAGCACGCCCCAGCCGTCGAGCACCTCGCGCACGAACTGCATCGGGTGGGCCTTGAGCGACAGGCCCGCGGTGCGGTAGTCGGCCAATACTTCCTCGCGAATTTCCAACCGCGGCAAGGCAGCCACCGGCTCGTCGTCGGGCGCAAGCTGGTCGAACAGCGGCAGCGCCCGGGGCTTCTTCTCCCGGCCTAGGGCCTGCCACAAGGCGCTGCGGCGATCGAGCGCCAGCGAGGCAAACGCGTCGGCCGCCGCCAGCCGCGAAATCACGGCCCGGGTGAGCTCCGTGCGGCGGGCGAAATCGTCCCAGCCCAAAAACGGTCCGGCGGCGCGGGCCGCTTCGATCCGCCGGGCATGCACTTCGGACAGGCCGCTTACCATCCGCAAGCCCAGCCGCAGCGCGCCCTCTTCCAGCGTGCAATCCCAACGGCTGGCGTTGACGTCGACCGGGCGCACCTCGACGCCATGCTCCCGCGCGCTGCGCACCAATTGCGCCGGGGCATAGAAGCCCATCGGCTGGCTGTTCAACAGGGCCGTGCAGAAAGCGGCCGGATAATAATGTTTCAGCCAGGCCGACACGTACACCAACAGCGCGAAGCTGGCGGCGTGCGACTCGGGAAAACCGTATTCGCCAAAACCGCTGATCTGGCGAAACACGCCTTCGGCAAACTGCCGCGAAAGCCCGTTGCGCTGCATTCCCTCGAGCAGCTTCTGGCGAAATTGCTCGATGATGCCTGGCCGCCGCCAAGCCCCCATCGCGCGGCGCAACTGGTCGGCTTCGCCGGGCGTGAATCCGGCCGCCACCACGGCCAGCCGCATGGCCTGCTCCTGGAACAAGGGGACGCCCAGGGTCCGCTTGAGCACGTCGCGAATCGCATCGTTGGGATACGTGACCGCCTCTTCGCCCAGCCGGCGGCGAAGATAAGGATGCACCATGTTTCCCTGGATCGGCCCCGGGCGGACGATGGCCACCTCGATCACCAGGTCGTAAAACACCCGCGGCTGCAAGCGCGGCAACATGCTCATCTGGGCCCGGCTTTCGATCTGAAACACGCCCATCGTGTCGGCCCGGCCGATCATGTCGTACACGGCCGGGTCTTCCTCGGGAATCGAGGCCAGCGACAGCTCGCGGCCCGTCTGCTTGCCGACCAGGGCGAAGCACTTGCGAATCGCCGTGAGCATGCCCAGCGACAGGCAATCGACTTTCAAGATGCCCAGCTCGTCCAGGTCGTCTTTGTCCCACTCGATCACGGTGCGCCCTTCCATGGCCGCGTTTTCGATCGGCACCAGCTCGCACAGCGGGCCCTGGGTCATCACCATCCCGCCGACGTGCTGCCCCAGGTGGCGCGGAAAACCGACCAGCTCGCGCACCAGGGTGATGAGCCGGCCCCCCAGCAGCGAATCGGGATCGATGCCCGCCTCGCCGCAGCGCTGGGGGAGATGCTCGTCCAGGTGGTGTCCTTCCAGGCTCTTGGCCAGGGCGTCGACCCGGTCGAGCGACAGCCCCAGGGCCTTGCCCACGTCGCGCACGGCCGAGCGCGGGCGATAGGTGATCACCTCGGCGGTCATGCCGGCCCGCTCGCGGCCGTACTTGTCGTACAGGTATTGCAGCACTTCCTCGCGCCGCTCGTGCTCGAAGTCGACGTCGATGTCGGGGGCTTCGTTGCGCTCGCGGCTGACGAACCGCTCGAACAGCACGTCCAGCCGATCGGGATCGACGGCCGTCACGCCCAGGCAATAACAGACCGCCGAGTTGGCGGCGCTGCCGCGCCCCTGGCACAAGATGTTCCGCTGGCGGGCGAAACGCACCAGGTCGAACACCGTGAGAAAGTAGGCCTCGTACCGCAAGTCGGCGATCAACCGCAGCTCGTGCTCGACCAGCGAGCGAACCTTGTCGGGAATGCCCCCGGGATAACGCCGCCGGGCGCCGGCCCAGGCGAGGCGCGAGAGATATTCAAGCGGCGTCTGGCCGCGGGGAGCCAGCTCTTCGGGATACTCGTAACGCAACTCGTCGAGCGAGAAGGTCGAACGCTCGGCAATCTCCAGCGTCCGGGCCAAGGCTGCCGGCACGCGGGCAAAACGCGCGGCCATTTCCTCGGGCGACTTCAAGTAACGCTCGGCGTTGGGAAACAAATGTTCGCCGGCCGCGGCCACGGTCAGGCCCAAGCGGATGGCCGTCAGCGTGTCCTGCAAACCCAGCCGCGCGCAGCGTGATAGTGCACGTCGCCGGCCGCCACCAGCGGCAGCCGCGCGCGCCGCGACCAGCCGACGAGTTGATCGAGCGCCGCCTCGTCGTCGGCGCCTTTGATCAACTCGCCCACCAGGTAACCGCGATCGCCGAACAGCTCGCGATAGCGCGCAAGCTGTTTGAGAGGCCGTTTCCAAATCGCCGGGGACTGTCCCGATTTTGCGCAGTCCTCGGAGCAAAATGGGACTGTCCCCCTTCCGGTGTACATCTCCCTCCCGACTCCACGGGCCAGCACGCCACACAACAAACCGTCGGCATACTCGGCCAGTTCGTCGAGCGACAGGCGAAATTCCCCCTTGGGGGCCTGCCGCCGGCCGCGGGTGATCAGCCGGGCCAGCCGGCCGTAGGAAGCCCGATCGGTCGTCCACAACAAGACCGGCGGAGCGTCGAGCGGGTGAATCTCGGCTCCCACGATCAGCCGCAGTTCGAGCTGCCGTGCGGCCGCGTGCGCGCGGACCACGCCAGCCAGCGAATTGCGATCCGTCACGGCCAGCGCCGCGTAGCCTAACTCGGCGGCCCGCACCGCCAGCTCGTCCGGATGCGAAGCCCCTTCGAGAAACGAAAAGTTCGTTTTGCAATGCAGCTCGGCGTAGCGCGGTCCGGGCGCGAAGGCACGCGGGGCGCTTCAACCAGGCGCGGACGTTTGCTGGAAAGGGGAGGATCGGGCATGTCGATCAGGCAACGGGATCACGGTCAGACAAAGACGCCATGCAAAAACCAGCGGCCGGTGTTCAGTTCGCGGAACAACCAATAACGCTCGCCGGCGTCAGTCTCCACCTGGTAATAGTCGCGCCGCACGCAGCGGCTGCGCCACCAGCCGGTTTCGATCCGCTCCGGTCCCCACACCCGCGCGATTCGCTCGTCACGGCCGGCCCAGCGAAATCGCACCGGCGGACCCTCGGGCGCTACGGAGATCGCCACCAGCGGCTGCGGCTCGGGCTCCAAGTGCAGCGGGCGATCGCCAACGCCGGCCACCGGGCAAGAGAGCAGCGGGGCAGGGGAATCGGTGCCGGGAGCTTTCGCGCCGTGGCCGCGGCCGGGCTTTTCGCGCGGGAGCAGAGGTCCGCGCGGGGCGTTTTGCCAGGCTCGATACCGGTCGATACTGGCAGGCGAACTCCGCCTGAGCATCGGCCAAGAGCCACGGGCTGCACCACGGCCCGGGGGCCCAGACGATTGCTGAGCCGATCCACCAGCGCCGCCAGCTCCCGCGGCGAATCGCGCCGCTCGCCGCCTGAGAAAAATTCCTGCTGCCGAAAGTCGAGCTGGTCCAGCGCCAGCACTTCCAGCCGTACGGCCACCAGCGGCTCGCGAAAGCGGACCTCCTCCAACTTCAACCGCACCAGTTCTTCGACGTGCCGCGGCGAGGCGCTGGGGCTGATACAAGCCGACGACGAATTGCTCGGCCGGCCCTCGCTCGGGCTCGAAGCGGCAGGCCAATCGCAACACGCCCCGCCGCTCTCGCGCAGCGCCTGGCACAGCCGGGCCACCAGTTGCTCGACGGCCGCTTCGATCATTTCGCGGCGGCCCGTGGGGTGCTCGAACAGCCACTCGAACCGCCACTCGGGCGCGGGCGCCCGGGCCACGATGGCTTCGGCCGCGGCGCCGGTGGCCTGATCGAGCCGCGCCAGCACCAGCGGGCCGAAGCGCGACAGCAGCGTTTCGCGCGGTAGCGACGCGACCTGTTCGATCCGCCGCAATCCCAACTCTGCCAGCAAGTCGCACGTCTCGGCCGATAGCCGCAGAGCCGCCGGCGGCAGCGGGGCGAGCGCCGCGCGGGTTGCTCCCTCGGGTACGAGAATCGGCTCCTGCAAAGCCGCCAGAATCGCTCGCGCATCGGGCGTCGCGCCTGCGACGGGCAGTGCGGCAAAATGGGCCACTGCCCAGGCGGCTCCCAGCGTATCGGCCATGGCCAGCCGGGCGACCAGCCGCCGCTGGTGAAAGGCCCGCACGATTCGCCGGGCGAGCGCCTGTTCGCCGCCGCACAAGCGCCCCAGCCCGGTGACGTCCAGCAGCAGACTTGCCGCGTCGGGCGACTCTTCCACGCCGACCGTGGGGCTGAAGGCGTGGCACCACTCGGCCAGCGCCTCGATCGCCAGGCGATCGGCCGCCGGGTCGAACATTTCCAGGTGCAAGGTTTGCCCCGGCGCGCAAAACGGGGCCAGGGCCGTGGCTTCGGCCAGCGGCATGCCGGGGCGAATCCCGCCGCCGGCCTCCAGCCAGGCCTGCGCTGGCGGCCGTGGATAGCCGCGGGCACCAGGCCGCCACCTTGGCACCGCCCGAAGCGTGCAGTTCGTAGAGCACCACGCTCGGATCGCCGGGAGGTTGCTCCTGAAACGACGGGGAACTGTCCCAATTTTGTGGAGTCTTCGAAGCAAAATGGGACTGTTCCCTTCTCGAAACTGGGGAGAAAATTGGACCTGTCCCCTTTTTCGGCGCTGAGGCTCGGCGCGGGCGGCGAGTCTTTGCAGCGGCCAGTTGGGAAGCCAGATGCACAGGTGCGTTTCATGATGATCTGCTCGCCGGTGGATACCCTCTTCTTCACGCCACACGGAAGACGAATGGATTGCGGAAGCCATTTCCAGTTCGACCACCCCGCCGGCCTTTCCCGAGCGCGAACGCAACACCTCGACGCGCACCCGGCGGCTGCGATCGGCCGCCGCCGTGACGATCGGCTCGACTCCTAATCGCAGCTCGGCCCAGGAGGGTTCGCTCCGCGCGGGCGTCGCGCCCAGGAAGCCGATGACGCCGCTGGTTTCGGCGGCCAATTGCCAGCGGCGGAGCGTGTGCTCGTCGGGCCGCTCGATCGCGCACCAGGCCGCCGCCACGCCGCGCGAGCGAAGCACCTGGTCCAAGGCCCAGGCTTCATCCGCCTGGCTCGTAGGGCGGACGACGATCAGCTGCTCCAGGGCGATGCCCAAGTGGACCGCGGCCGGAGGGTAGAACCGCCGCCGCCGATCGATCACCACCAATACGCCCCCGGCCGCCAGCGCCGCCCGCAGGCAAGTCAGGGCCAACGTGACCGCTCCGCCAGCCGGACCACTGGCCAACCACTCGACCAGCGCCCCGCGTCGAAAGCCCCCCTCGGCCAGCAGCGCATCGAGCGCCGGCTGCCCGCTGGAAACCACCTCACCGGCCGCCCCCCAGCGGCGCCCCCTCGGCGCGGCGCAATTGCTCGGCCAGCGCTTGGACAACAGAGGCACGATCAGAACGCAGCGGCTGGGTCATCGGAATTCCTCGCTGCCAATAAGTGTACATATGTATCGTATCTGTAGCAAGGCGAGCTTGAGCCGATTCCCCGCGAAGAGGGCCCATTCAGGCCCCTTCTGGGTCAAACAGGGGCAGAAAAAGGCCAAGATTGGGCCAGAAAAATGCTAGCACGCCCGCGCGAAAAAAGTTGCCGGCGCGACGCTTGGCAACGTTCTTACTTCGCCTTTGCCGGGTCGAAGTAGCGGATGCCTTTGGCGTCGATCTTGCGCATGTAGACGCGCTTCGAGCAGGTGACGTAGAGCGTGTCCAGCTCGGGGCCGGCGAACACGGCGTTCGCCAGCCAGGCGTTTTGCGGCTTGTCGATGATGCCTGCCAGGCGGCCTTGCACGTCGAACACTTGCAGACCCAGGTGCGTGGCCACGTAAATGCGGCCGGCCGAGTCGACGGTCATGCCGTCGGCACCGCTTTCGCTCCGGTCCGCGGGCAAACGCATGGTGTAGAACGGCTGCTTGTCGGAGAGCGAACCGTCGGGCTCGACGCGGAAAGCCCAGAGATGTTCCCCCTTCATGTCGGCCACCACCAGCGTCCCCTGATCGGGCGTGAGGATCAGGCCGTTGGGAAAGCCGAGGCCCCGGTCGACGACCCGTTTTTCGCCGCCCGGCGGAATGTACCAGACCTGCTTATTCGCCGGGTCGGTGAAATAGATGCCTCCCTGGCCGTTGACCACCAGGTCATTGCTTTGCACGTCCTCGGCGATCGTCGTGGCTTCGCCCGCGGAGTCGTAGGCCACGATCCGCTTCTTGCCGTTCTGGCAGCCGTAGAGCCGGCCGTCGGGGCCGAACATCAGGCCATTGGTGCCGTAGCTCTGGTCGACGAACACTTCGGCCTGGCCGTCGGCGCCGAGCCGGTAGATCTTGCTGCGAAACACGTCCGTGAAGTACAGGTTGCCGGCGAGATCGACCGCGGGACCTTCGGTGAAGTTGTATCCATCGGACACCAGCTCCCAGTTCTGGCCGTCGAGCAGCAGCCCGCCCAGCAACACCACGGCGACCAGTTTCATAGCGGACCTCGCAGCGAGTGAGTCGGTGAAAACCGGGGGATCTTATTGCTTCACGTCGTAGCAATACAGCGCGTCTTGTTCGCGCAGATAGAGTTTACCTCCGGCGATGACCGGATGCGACCAGCTTGGCTCGACGTCGCCGGGAATCTTGAAGGTGCTCTTTTCGAGGTACTCTTCGGGCGTGGCCCCGATGAGGGCCACCACGCCGTTCTGAAAGCGGAAGTACAGGTTGCCGTCGGCATAGGCCACGGCGGCCGAGCCCGAGCCGGGCCCGCGGTTGTGCCGCCAGACGACCTTGCCGGTCTTCCAGTTCAGGCAGGTCGGCGCCGCCCTTGTTGTGGCCGTGGCCGGCGTAGACGTAGTCGCCGAGCATGATCATGCCGCCGTGATGATTCTGGAATTGCTTGCCGTCGAGAAAGTAAACCTCCTCGGCCCGGACGCCGTCCCCCTCGGGCACGAGCTTCAACAGCGCGGCGCCGGCCTGGTAGCCGGAAGAGACGAACACGAAATCGCCGTCCACCAAGGGCGTGGGAATGTTGGCCGTGCGATTGGCCACGCGATTGTAGCCCCACAGGAACTTGCCGGTGCGGGCATCGACGCCCACGGCGCCGCGCCCCATCAATTGCACGTACTGGCGAACGCCCCCGCCGTTGCCGATGACGATCGACGAATAGCCGGCGCCGTCGCCGCCTTGATCGCCGAGATGGGGAATCGGCGCCCGCCAGATTTCGCGCCCGGTTTTTTTGTCGAGCGCCACGATGGCCGCGTCGGGCCCGCCGGGCGTGCAGACCAGCTTGTCGCCGTCGACCAGGGGCGACTCGCTATAACCCCAGCCGGAATGCATGCGGCCGCCAAAGTCGCGCTGCATGCTGCGATGCCAGACTTCGTGACCGTCTTTCGTGCGCAGGCAAACCAGGTCGCCGTGGGGCCCCAGCACGTACAGGCGGTCGGCGTCGACCGTGGGCGTGCAGCGCGGGCCGGCGTAGCCCTGCGGCTCCCAGACGTCGCCGATCCGCGTGCTCCACAGTTCCCGGCCCGAGTCGCGCGCCAGCGCGATCACGTACTGTCCGTCGTCGCGATCGCCCATCGTAAAGATGCGGTCCCCGGCGATCGACAGGCTCGAAAAACCGCGGCCCAGATGGCCGGCCTTCCAGACCAGTCGCGGCCCGTCGGCGGGCCAATGGTCCACGAGGCCCGTTTCGTCGGAGTGGCCGTCGCGCTCGGGGCCGCGCCACTGCGGCCAGTCGCCGGCAGGGGGATCGCTCTTAGCGGGGCGTTTGTCCGCCGCGTGCGCAACCGTGCAACAAAGCATCGCCGCGGCGAGCGCGGGCAGCAGGCAGGATCGAAACCTCATCATCAAGCTCCTTGGCGGGGCGGGCGTCAGCCGGCGGGAACACGTTTGCGGCGCACAGGCGCGCACGGGGCGGGGCATTCATCGTGGGGCGAGGGCGGCGGCTACGCCCGGAAGTCTACCGCGCGAGGGCTGGCCGTCGCAAGCTGACGCCCCCGGTGCGCCCGGTGCAGCTTCGGCGTCGGCGTCGATCAGCCGGCGGACGGCTCCGCGGCCTGGATGGAGCCGGCGGTGAGCACGGGCCATTTGCTGAAGTCGGGCTTGGGATTGTCCGGCGGCAGCGTGACGTTGTTGAGGGTTTTGAACTCGATATCGTTCGGCCCCTCGATCGACGCCGGGCTGCGCCAGCCAAGCAGCACAATCTCGCCGTCCCCTTCTTGCATCCACAGCTCGAAGACCCCCGGCATCGTCCGCTCTTGCACCACGTTCCCTTTTTTCACGAGGAACGACTGGTCTCCCTTGACGGCAATCCTTCGCCAGTGAACGGCAAAGCCGTCGGGAGTGTCGGCGTCGATTCCGTCCCAAGTGTCGGGCGCGTCGGGAAACTTCTGCTTGAGCTTGGACTGGATGTCGGCGGCCAACTTGTCGATGTCGCCCGGTTTCGCCGGCACCTCGGCAATATAGCAATAGAAGGGGAGTTTTTCGTCGCCGACCTTGTGCTTGGTTTCGTAGGTCAGCTTCAGTCCGGGCAAGTTCAAAAACGGCGGCTGCAACCGCTTGGGATTGATCTTCTCTCCGTCGTCAGGGTGGCCGCTGCTGGCGACGTACGAGTCCATGAAGATCATCGGAATGCGCAGCGAGACCGATGTGCCGGGAATCGGGGCCGGCGCATACAGTCCCTGAAACTTCAGCTCACCGCGGAGCTGGGCCACACCCCGCTTGACGAGTGAGTTGTAGTCCGAAGTGCCGCAGCCGGCGATGCCGGCCACCGACAGCAGCACAGGCCTCGCACGCCAGCGTGGTGACGCATCGACTCATGTGAAAGCTCCGTGAACGACGGACGATCTCCATAACTTCAATTCTGCTTGGCCTTGCCCTGCGGTGTCAAGCGAACGGAGCGGGCGGGAGCCGTGCCGTTTGGCCGACTTCGCTCGGCGCCGCCCACGGTTGCGAGACGGCGGGCGACGGTCCATAATCGCAGTTCTCCAGCCTTCCGTCACGATTCTCCCAAGATTCTTCTTTCGTACCGGATATGAAGCCAAGCTTACTTTCCGCCGCATCCGTGGCCCTGCTATTTGTCGCTGGCATCGCCATGGCCGCGGCGCCCGAGGTGATTCCCCACGCGCAAGACAAGCCGCCCGGGCCGGCACTGTCTCCGGCCGAGGCAATCAAACGGATGACCGTGCCCGAGGGTTTCCACGTCGAGCTGGTGGCCGCCGAGCCGGACATCGTCAATCCGGTGGCCATGACCTTCGACGAGCGGGGCCGCGTGTGGATCACCGAGAGCCTCGAATACCCGCGGTACGAGGCCGGCGCGGGGCGCGATCGCATCAAGGTGCTGGAAGACACCGACGGCGACGGCAGGGCCGATAAGTTCACCATCTTTGCCGAGGGTTTGAACATTCCCTCGGGCCTTGCCGTCGGCTACGGCGGCGTGTGGGTGGCCAACTGCGCCGGACATCTTGTTTCTCCAGGACACCGACGGCGACGGCCGGGCCGACCGCCGCGAAGTGGTCGTCACCGGCTTCGGCCGTTTCGACACGCACGAGCTGCCCAATTCGCTCACCTGGGGACCCGACGGCTGGCTGTACGGCCTGAACGGCGTGTTCAACGCCGCGCGCGTCGAGCAGAACGGCAACGTGTTCGAGTTTACTTGCGCGCTATATCGCATCCATCCGCGGACGCGCGAGTTTCAACTCTTCGCGCAAGGCACCAGCAATCCCTGGGGCGTGGCCTGGGATACCGAGGGGAACGCCTTCGTCAGCGCCTGCGTGATCGATCACCTGTGGCACCTGGCCGAAAGCGGCTACTACATCCGCCAGGGTGGTCCCTATCCGCCGCACACCGCGCCGATGGGATCGATCGTCAAGCACAAGCACCAGAAGGCCGCCTACTGCGGCATCCACTTCTTCGACAGCGACGCCTATCCGGAAGAGTTTCGCGAACGGCTGTACATGGGCAACATTCACGGCAATTGCGTGAACGTCGACGTGCTCCAGCGCGCCGGCTCGACGTACTTCGCCACCGCCGCGCCGGACTTTTTAAGCGCCAACGACGCTTGGTTCATGCCGGTGGTGCAAAAGACGGGGCCCGACGGCTCGTTGTACATCCTGGATTGGTACGACCGGTACCATTGCTACCAGGACGCGCACCGCGATCCGGAGGGAATCGATCGGCTCAAAGGCCGGCTGTATCGCGTTCGCTACGGCGAGACGCCCCGGGCGCCGAGCTTCGATCTGGCCGGCGAAAGCGACGACGAACTGATCGCCCGGCTGCACAGCCCGAACGTCTACTTTCGCGACGTGGCACAGCGTCTCTTGTGCGAGCGCAACCATCCGGCCACGGCCGAAAAACTCCAGCGGCTGGCGCTCGATGCGGCCGCCGGTGCAAGGCGCGGATGCACGCGCTGTGGGCGCTGGTGGGCGGGGGCCCGCTGACGGCCGATTTTCATGGGAAGCTACTGGTCCACGAGGACGCGACCTATCGCGCCTGGGGCGTGCGAGCCGCGGGGAATTTTGGACACATCGACTCACCGCTGCGCGAAAAGATCGTCGCCATGACGGCCGATCCGGCCCCCGAGGTGCGGCTGCAAGTGGCGATCGCGGCCCGCAAGATCGAAGGCGTCGACGCGATCCCCGTGCTCCTGCAAGTGCTCGACACCAGCGGCGACGATAAGCTGCTGGCGCACATCGTGTGGCAGAATCTCTATCCGCTGCTCGAAGACGGGAGCGATCGTTACCTGCAATTGACGGCCCAAGAGCCGTGGCGGTCGTCCGCCGCCGTGGCGGCGTTGTTGCCGCGGGTGATCGATTGCGTGCTGGACAGCGGCCGGCCGGCGTCGATTGCCAGCCTGGTCCGAACGCTGTCAGCCGAAGCCGGCTCCCAATCCGACGTGCTGGCCAAATGCCTCTCGGCGCTGGCCGCCCGGTTGGAGCATCACGAGCTTTCGAGCGAGCAACTGGGGCAACTACGAACACAGCTGGATCCGCTGTTGCGCGCGTGATCGGCGGCCCGCCGGACGATCCCTTGTACGTCAACGCGGCGCTGTTGGCCGCGGCCTGGAAGAACGAGCAGGCGCTGGCCGCCGTGCGGCGCTTCTTCACGTCTCCGGGCGAGCCGGCCCGCCGCCGAGCACAGGCGTTGGACGCCTTGGTGACGGCCGGCGACGGTTCGCTCTTGGCTGGCGTCACCGCGCTGTTTGCCAACCCGGCCCAAAACCCGGTCGAGCTGCGCAGCTCGGCGCTGGCCTCGCTGGCCCACCTGGACGACGCCTGGGTGGCTGACGTGATTCTTGGGCATTACGGCCAGCTCGAGCCGGAGTTGCGTCCCCGCGCCATCGAACTGCTCACCGAGCGCCGCGCGTGGGCCGAGCGGTTGCTGGACGCGATTGGAAGCGGCGAGATTCCCGCCTCGGCGCTCAATGCCAACCAGGTACGCCAGCTTCTGGCACGGGGCGAATCGTCGCTGGTCGAGAAGGTCAAAGCCCAGTGGGGATCGATTCGCGACTCGCGCGATCCGAAGCGCGAGGAAGTGATCGGTCACATGCGGTCGTTTCTGCGCAAGACGCCCGGCGACGCGCACGCCGGACAGGAGATATTCAAACGCGTCTGCGGGCAGTGCCATAAACTACACGGCGAAGGGCAGGAGATTGGCCCCGACATAACGCTCAACGGCCGCAACTCGTTCGAGCAGTTGCTCTCCAACGTGTTCGATCCCAGCCTGGTCATCGGCGCCGCCTACCAGGCCCGCACCATCGTCACGGCCGACGGTCGCGTGCTGACCGGTCTGGTGGGCGAGGAGAGCCCGCAGCGCGTCGTGCTCAAGATGCAAGGCGGCAAGCAGGAAGTCGTGCCGCGCGACGAAATCGACATCATGAAAACCAGCGAGCTGTCGCTGATGCCCGAGGACCTGGAGAAGCAGCTCAAACCGCAGGAGCTGGCCGACCTGTTCGCGTACATTACGCTGGACAAACCGCCCAACGATCCGACGGCCCGCAAGCTGCCCGGCTCGCAGCCGATCGTGCCGCGGCGCACGACCGATCGCGCGAAGTTCGACGAGTTGGTCGGCGAGATCGCCCCGCAGTTCTCCGCGGCCCGCGTCGGACGCCAGGGACTGGCGATCGTGGCCGAACACGCCGGCCGCGAGGGGGTGCTGCGCACTACGCCGATCGATCGCCGCCAGCCGTGCGTTTTGCGGGGCAAAGTCGACGTGCCCACGGGCGAGCATCCGCGGCTGATCCTGGCCGTGTCGAACGATGCCGCCGGGGCGTGGAACCTCGAGGTCAAAGCCGGCGGCAAGGTGCTGCACGAGGCGCTCGTGGGCGGAACGAGCGAGCCCAAGTGGCGCACAATTTCGATCGACCTGGCCCCCTGGGCCGGCAAGCAGGTGAGCTTGGAGTTGGTGCAGGGGGCGGCCGACGAGCGCCCGGCCGCCGCGTACTGGGCCCGGGTGGAAGTCGTGCCGAATTGATGGACGGGTGCCAGGGGTCGCGTTCACGAGCCTCATTGCGGAGCGTTTTGGATGGCGGACTACACGTTCCCTACGTTGTCGAAGCCCCACAAGGTCAAGAAGAACCAGGTGCTGCTGGTCGCCAGCGGCGATTTGCGACTCTCGGCCAACCAGGTGTGCTGGCCCGCCCAGCAGGAGATGGAGCAGGCGTTGTCCCGGGCCGTCGCCGACGCCGGCTACGAACTGGTGCGGGCGCATCCGTTCAAGGCCGGCGAAAAGCACGGCTTCATCGGTTCGCAGAAGGAAGGGATGGAGGTCTTCCGCGAGATCGACCCGGCCGCGCGGCTGATCGTGGCCGAGGCCGTCTGGCAATACTCGCACCACGTGCTTGTCGGGCCTGGTCTCGCACGACGGCCCGATGCTGACCGTGGCCAACTGGTCGGGCACGTGGCCGGGGCTGGTCGGCATGCTCAACCTCAACGGCTCGCTGACCAAGGCCGGCCGCAAGTATTCGACTTTGTGGAGCGAGGACTTCACCGACAAGTTCTTCGTCCGCCACCTCAAGCATTGGCTCGACAAAGGTTCGATGCGCCACCGCACGGACCACGTCACGCGATTCACCGACGTGCATATCGTCGGGCAAGGAACGCCGGCTGGGGAAGGCGCTGGCCGCGCAGCTGCTGCCGCGAAAAGGCCATCCTGGGCGTGTTCGACGAAGGATGCATGGGCATGTTCAATGCCATCATTCCCGACGATCTGCTGCACGCGATTGGCGTCTATCAAAGAGCGGCTCAGCCAATCGGCGCTGTACTACGAAACGACGCAAGTCCAGCGACGACGAGGCCGCGGCCGTGCGCCGCTGGATGGAATCGCGCGGTATGAAATTCGTCACCGGGCCGAACGCACGAAGACGATCTGACCGACGACCAGATTCACCAGCAGTGCAAGATGTACATTGCCGCCGTGCGGATCGCCGACGACTTCGGCTGCGACGCGATCGGCATCCAGTATCAGCAGGGACTGAAGGATCTGTTGCCGGCCAGCGACCTGGTCGAAGGCACCTTGAACAACGCCGATCGTCCGCCGGTCGCGCAGCCGCGACGGCTAGCGCGTGCTGTACGACCGGCGAGCCGCTACCGCATTTCAACGAAGTCGACGAATGCGCGGGGCTCGACGCTCTGATGACCTATCGCGTGCACCAGCGCCATGGGACAGCCGGTCGAGAACACGCTGCACGACATCCGCTGGGGCGATATGGACCGCTCGGGCACGGTCGAGGACTACGTCTGGGTGCTCTTGATCAGCGGCTCGGCCCCGCCGGCCCATTTCGCGGGCGGCTGGGCGGAGCGTCGAGCGAACGGCAGCCGCCAATGTACTTTCGCCTCGGCGGCGGCACGCTAAAAGGCATGTCACAAGCCGGGCGAGATCGTCTGGTCGCGCGATGTATGTCGAGCGGGGCGCTTGAAGATGGACCTGGGGCGGGCACGCGTCGTCGAGCTCCCGGAAGCCGAGACGCAGCGGCGCTGGCAAGCCACCACGCCGCAATGGCCGATCATGCACGCCGTCACGTACGGCGTATCGCGCGATCAGATGATGGCCCGGCACAAGAGCCAACCACATCCACGTGGCCTACGCCAACAGTGCCGCGGAGGCCGATCGAGCGGTGTTGGCCAAGGCGGCGATGGCCGCAGCCCTGGGGCTCGACGTCTATCTGTGCGGCACGCGCAAGAACGGCCGGACGTGGTAGGAGGAGGTCCGCCGGCGGAGGCGTTCGCCCTGAGCTGCGCGGGCCGGCACCGACCGCACAATACTACCGGCCTGGCAGCGGCGGCATCGGATCGCCCGAGGGTTGACGCGCCGCCGGTGCGTACGCCGGGGTGCCTTGCTGCGGCGCGTATTGCGGTTGCGGCGCGTATTGTGGCGCGGGACCCGGCTCCGGGGCCACCGTGCTGCGCCACGTAGGTGGCGCTGGCGTTGCGCGGTGCCTGGTAGGCTGCCGGGTATTGTTGCTGAGCCACGACCGCCTGCCCGCCTGCCGGCACGGCATACGGTCCGCTGGGGGGCGAAAGGCGCGCGATCCATTGCTGGGCGGCCGAGTTGCGGGGGTCGATTTCGGCGGACTTCTGGAAGTGATACAGGGCGTTCCGCGTGTCTTGCTTCTGCATCAAGAGAAAGCCCAGGTTGTAGTGGCCGATACTCTTGCCGTGCACGGCACTCAGTTGCGCCAGGGCTTCGTTGTTCTTCCCCTGTTCGACGTAGGCGGCGGCCAGGTTGTTGCGATAGAGCTTGCTTTCGCCGTCCAAGTCGACGGCCCGTTTGAGCTCTTTGGTCGCTTCGCTCAGCATGCCGCGGCGGTGGTAGCACAACCCCAGGTCGTTGTGGACCGAGGCATCCTTGGGGTGCTTGCGGATGGCGCGCTGATAATACCGGGTGGCCGCCTCGAAGTTGCCGTGGCGATCCTCCAGGCGGGCAAAGCCGATCAGGGCATCCAGGTGATTCGGATCGAGCTCGAGGGCCTTGCGATAGTTGGCCTCGGCCTCGGCGTAGTTGTTGCTGGTTTCGTGCATCTGGGCGGCGGCCACGAACACGTTTGGCCCGGGCTTGCCGCTGGGCGCGGAGTAGGGCGTGCCAGGCGGTTGTTTCTTGGGGGTCACGGCAGCCACCATCTTTGACGTGCCGCTTTTGACGTTGGCGGTCATCTTGTCCATGAAGGACTGCTGGCTGGCGAGCGCCGGTTTGGCGGTGGTGGTGGTGCAGCCCAGCGCCGGCAACACGAGGGCGAGCACGAAGAAACAGAGAAGCTTGTGGGCCACGGGATCCCTCCCCCAGTGAGTACGTCGGCGTCAAGCGGCTCAGCCGTTTGAATCGCCATCCTTAGCATCGTCCATCGAAAGCGCAAAGCTGCAATGCAATGCCCCGACCGTATCGCACCGCCGAGGTTGCCGGCCTTACTTAATGCTGCTGCTATCGTAGCCGCCCGCTCCGCTGCCGCCGCTCGAGATGCCGCCGGCCGGCAGCCGCGGGTCAGGACGACTGGCATTGAATTTTCGCGTGACAGCATCGACGTCTTCGGCGGACCAGCCTTCGTTCGGCAGGTTCGACTCGACGATCTGGGCTACGTTGCCGTTGGTCAGGATGTGCGCCGAAGCCCGATCCACCGCTAGCATTCGGGCCTGGGTCACGTCGGCGGCCAGACCCTGCTGGACAAACACGGTTCGCCGCGAAGGTGGCATTTGCGTGAGGATGTGGCGCAGCTTGGTCTCGCCGGCCAGGTTCAACTGTTGCGTACCTTCGTTGAAGTGATAGTCCGATAGCAGGTTCTGCCGGCGCCAGCCATTGGCGATTTGAATCGCAAACGGTGCCATCGTGGCGTTGCGATCAGGCTGCAGGAAAGGCTCGGGCCACATGGCGTTGCGGTGCCAGTCCCGCTTGAACCCTTCCCAGCAACTGCCCTTCTGCTGAGCGTGGGCCACGCCGGCGGTGCCGCAGACGACCGACAAAACCAAGGTGACGAGGCCGAGACGTAACATCAGCTCCCTCCGATCCGTGCCCTGTTTGGGTCCCACGCGGGGCCCATCCCGGCAAGCTCCGGCTTCCTTGCCGCTTCAGTCTGTATCGACACGGCGGGCGGCGGAACTATGGCGGCACCGGGCCGCCGCGCCCAACTTCGCCGTACTTGCCCTATTTCTGACCGGCCATCATGGGGAACATCTGGTTGACGATCGTGATAGCAGCCGGACCCACCAGCACCACGAAGATTGCCGGAAAGATAAAGATCACCAGCGGAAAGATGAGCTTTACGGCCGTCTTGGCGGCTTTTTCTTCGGCCAGTTGCCGCCGCCGGGTGCGCATCGAGTCGCTCTGCACGCGCAGCGCCTGGGCCACGCTGGAGCCGAACTTGTCGGCCTGGATCAAGATCGCGGCCAGGCTTCTCAAATCGTCGACGCCGGTCCGTGCGCCCAGGTCCTGCAAGACTTCGTTGCGAGCCCGCCCCATTTGCAGCTGAAAGTTGCACAGCGTGAACTCTTCGGACAACACGCGGCAGGTCTTCTTCATCTCCTCGCTGACTTTTCGCATGGCCTGGTCCAGACCCAGTCCGGCCTCGACGCACACCACCAGCAAGTCGAGCACGTCGGGCAGCCCGAGAAAGATCTGCTCCTTGCGGTGCCGCGACAACAACCACACGGCAACGTCGGGCAGATAGAACATGCCGGCCGTGATGCCCACCGAGTAAATCAGCGCCTTTTGCGTGAGGCTGCCGGTGAGCAGGGCGGTGCCGCCGCTGAGCGTCAGCCCGACGACCAGTCCTATGAACTTCAGCCCCAGGAAGATGCCGACGGCCTGTTCGCTTCGCAGGCCGGCTTCACTCAGGCGGCGGCGGATCTTGCTCACGTCCTCGGCGGTTTTGGGTTGCAGCGGTTTGGCCATCGGCGAGGCCTTGGCCAGCACCTTGCTCATGGTCGCCGATTTCTTGGCCGGCGCATGCTCATCGCCGCGCCGTCGCGAGGCCGGATTGCGCAGCTCGTCGAGCCGCTCCTCGGCCCGCGGCTTTCGCGCGCCCAGCGTTTCCAGCACCAGCCAGGCTCCCACGGCAAACAGGCCAAAGACGGCGAACGGCAGCAAATCGGCGATGCGAAAGTCAGCCAAGAGCATCATGGCGTCACACCTTGATATTGACGATTTTGCGGATCACCAGTGCCCCGATGAGCTGCATGATGACGCCGCCGGCCAGCATCTTGCGGCCCAACGGATCGGTGAACAGCGGCATCACGTAATCGGGATTCAAGCGATACACGGCCAGGAACAAACAAGGGGGCAGCGCCAACAGCACGATGCCCGACAGCCGGCCTTCGCCGGTCAGAGCCTGCACTTGCCCCCAGATCTTGAATCGCTCGCGAACCAAGTAGCCGATCTTGTCGAGAATCTCGGCCAGGTCGCCGCCGGTCTGGCGCTGCAGGATCACGGCCGTGGCAAAAAACCGCAGGTCGATATTGGGCACGCGCTCGGTCATGTTGTCGAGCGCCGACTCCAGCGGAACGCCCAGGTTCTGCTCTTCGAAAACGCGGCTGAAACTCCTTCGAGATCGGCGCCCGCATTTCCTCGGAAATCAAGTTGAATCCCGGATGCCAGGCTGTGCCCGGCCCGCAGTGCCCTGGAAATCAGCTCCAGCGCGTCGGGCAGTTGCTTGGCGAACTGCTTGAAGCGGCGGCGGCGGCGAAGCAGCAGCCAGGCCAGCGGCAACACGGCCAGGATGATGCCCATCGGCAGTACGATCGTCGGATGCATGCCGGCCAATACGGGGATGAACATGCCCACCAGCGCCATCACGCCCGAGATGGCAAAGAACTGGGGCGCGGTCATCGTCGTGTCGGCCTGTTCCATCAGCAGGTTCAGGTTTCCCAGCCGCGAGAGGTTGGTCCACAGCGCGTTCTGGCTCCCCTCCAAGGGATGCGCCAGTACGCTCCCTTTCATCAGGGCTTCCTTGGCTTGCTTGGCGCTGGTCGAGCCGGTCAGGACGGCCAGCCGGTCTTCGACGCCGTTTTCACTGGTGCCGGTGAACAACAGCGCCACGCCGCCCACGAGCGCCGCCACGCAGACGAACACAGCGATCGGAATAATCAACGCAGTCATCGCAGCACCGGTTTTGCTTGGGCTCCGCGGGAGCCGTGATGATCTAGTCCTCGAGCATCGTGCGCTGCCGAAACGCGCTGGACGGCAGCCGCACGCCGGCCGCTTCCAGCCGGTCCATGAAATTGGGCCGTACGCCGGTGGCCTCGAACCGCCCGAAGGCCCGGCCGTTTTCGTCGATGCCTTCCTTCACGTAGTGATAAATGTCCTGCATGACGATCGTTTCCTGCTCCATGCCCAGCACTTCGGTGATGTGCGTGATCTTGCGCGGGCCACCCTGCAGGCGGTTGGCCTGCACGATCAGGTCGACGGCGCTGGCGATCTGCTGCCGCAGGGCCTTGAGCGGCAGTTCGAAGCCGGCCATCGTGATCATCGTCTCCATACGGGCCACGGCGTCGCGGGGCGTATTGGCGTGGATCGTGGTGAGCGAACCTTCGTGACCGGTGTTCATGGCCTGCAGCATGTCCAGCGTTTCCGGACCGCGACACTCGCCGATGATGATTCGCTCGGGCCGCATACGCAGGGCATTGCGCACCAGGTCGGTGGCCGTGATGGCGCCCTTGCCTTCGATATTCGGCGGGCGGGTTTCCAGCCGCACCACGTGATCCTGCTGGAGCTGCAGTTCGGCCGCGTCTTCGATGGTGACGATGCGGTCGGCGTTGGAAATAAAGCTCGACAGCGTGTTGAGCAGCGTCGTCTTACCGGAGCCGGTACCGCCGGAGATCACGATGTTCAACCGGGCCTTGATCGCCCCTTCCAGGAGCATCACCATCTCGGGCGTGAAGGCCTTGAAGTTCAACAGGTCTTCGAGCTTCAGCGGATTCGAGCCGAAACGTCGAATCGAGACGCACGCTCCGTCCAACGCCAACGGCGGAATGATGGCGTTCACACGGGAGCCGTCCTGCAGCCGGGCGTCCACCATCGGGCAGACTTCGTCCACGCGGCGGCCCACCTTCGACACGATGCGGTCGATGATCTGCATCAGGTGGTTGTTGTCGCGAAACGTCACGGTGGTCTTTTCCATCTTGCCGCGACGCTCGACGTAGATGTTCTTCGGGCCGTTGATCAGGATGTCGCTGATCGTCGCGTCCTTGAGCAGCAGCTCGAGCGGGCCCAGGCCGAACGTTTCGTCCAGCACCTCGTCGACGAGCCGCTCCCGCTCGTTGCGGTTGAGCAGCGTGTCCTCCGTGTCGCACAGGTGTTCGACCACCAGCCGGATCTCGCGCCGCAGCACGTCGCCTTCCAGCTCGCCGACCCGGGTCAGATCGAGCTTGTCGACCAGTTTGCCGTGGATCCGCCGTTTGAGGTTTTCGAATTCCGTGGACTTGGATTCTTCGCCGGTTCGTAAGGTGGGTGTCTTCATCAAGAAGGATCCTGGGCGTTGCGACTGCGCCGCGTGCTCGTTTGCGCGGAGGATGGCGAAATACAGCGTCGGTTGCGATTCGCGGAATGGAGCCGCCGCGAAACGCAGCACTTCACCGCCGGCACGGCGGCCGTTTCCGCTTCTACTCAAACGAAATATAGGTCGCCGTTTGCCTCCACCTCGCGACGCGGACGACAGGCAGCGCGACACCGTCACACGCCGGCAACGCGAAGGCCGGTGGCGCCGAAAGTGCGGGATGCGCCGGGCAAAGACAGCCGGACGAGCGCCGGGCGAGTGGCAGAAAGGAAGCGGCCGCGAATGCCTACGGCCGTCTCAATACCGAGTTTGGGTGCCACTGCCAGCAGTGGCACCAAGTCGAGGTTTTACAATCAGCTTCTATTTACTTGCCGCTGGCCGCGCCCGGCCCGGCCACAGGTTCAAGATCTTTTCCAGGGCCCGGGCCCGGGTCGAGAGGTCTTTCGGCTCCTGGCGCACGTCCTTGTCGCCGCACAGCGCGTCGCCCAGCGCGATGATCGACTGTGTAATCGCGGCCTTGGGGGCATGCTCCAACAGCGGCACGCCGTTGTTGCGCACCTCGACCATCGTGCGATAGTCGTTCGGCAACTGCCAGAAGATCTCGCGGCCGATCGTCTCCTGGGCCTTTTTCAAGCCGATGTGGCTGTCCAAGCCCACGCGATTGATGATCACTTTGACCTTGTCCTTGATCGAGTCCATCTGGCCGAAGGACATCATCAACCGCACGATGTTTCGCAAGCACGGCAAGTCCAACTGCGTGACCAGCAGTACGTGGTTGGCCATTTCCATGGCCACCAGGTCGATCGGGCTGTAGCTTTTCGACAGGTCGATGATCAGGTGCGAGAATGTCGCTTTCAACAGACCGATCACGCGCCGCATGTCGTCGGGAGTGATCAGCGCCGCGTCCTCCAGTTGCACCGGGCGCGGCAGCAGGTACAAGCCCGACGAGTGTTTCGTCAACGATCGCTTGAGCAGCGTGAAGTCGAGCCGGGTGACGTTTTGGGCCACGTCCACCAGCGTGTAATCGGGAATCGTGTCCAGAAACACGTCGGCGTCGCCCAGGCACAAGTCGACGTCCAACAGCGCCGCCGTGTTCCTCGGATCAGCCGCAAGGATGCAGCCCAGATTGACCGCCAGACTGGTGGCTCCCACGCCGCCGGTGGCGCCGGCCACGGCGATCACCGTACTGCCCCGCTGCCGCTCGCCGCGACCGAAGCGCTGCGTCGCCGATTCGTTCCAGCGCCGCGACCAGGTCTTCGATCCGCACCGGTTGCGGCAAGAACTCCTTCACGCCGCTGCGCATGGCCCGCAAGATCAAGTTGCCGTCGGTCGATGAGCTGATCACCACGATGCTGCACTCGGGGGACGACTCGTGCAGTCGGTTGACCAGTTGCAGGGCTTTTTCCGGGTTGTGGTTGAGCGAGACAATGCCCACGTCGGGATGGGTCTGGGCCACGACGTCGGAAAAGAACTCGTACCGCGAGCACTCGGCTTCGAGCCAGACCGTGTCCATCCCCAACAGAGTCGACTTGAGCGCTTTGCGCGAAGCGTCGACCGGGTCCACGATGGCCAATCGCAGGACATTACTCATGGTGCTATTGCTTTGCTCAAGCTAGATTCCCGCCGGCCTGCGTTCGTCGCAGGCTTCCCCCAGGACAGCGCGATTGAGAAGTCAGCGGCCGCCGCTTGGCAGCCTTTAGTTCTTTACGTCATAACCGATGGGGCCGATAAGCCCCGGTGGCGGCGAATTGGTGTTTGCCGATCGGTCGCTGACGCGCAATTGGGGATTGGAAGGGTTGTAGGAACCCGACCGGGCCGACGTCCCAGCGGGGGGTTGTGGATACGCCCGACGCCGAGAGCTGGCCGCCGGAGCCCCTTGGCCGGCCGGCCGGTCGCTGACGGTCACTCGGCTCTTCGGGCCGGCGGCCGCGCGGGTCATCGGAACCTGCTGGTCGGGTTCCGGGTTGGGAATCACCTGCTCCGGCCCGTACTGCATGCCCGGCTGAGCGGGCATGTTGCCGGGACCATAGATCATCGGTCCCCCCGGTCCCCCCGGCCCGGCCGGACCGTGGCCTTCCAGTCCGTAGGGCTGCACCGGCGTCTCGATGTACCCTTTCCAGTACAGTCCGCAGTCGTCCGGGATCTGCGAGTTGAGGCCTGGTCCGCAGGGCGGCACCTGGTCGCGATCCATGGCTTCGACCAGCTCGGGCGTCACCATGATCAGCAGTTCGACCTCGTTGATTTTGGACCGGGTGCGGCGAAACGCCGCGCCGATGTAGGGCATGTCGCCCAGGTACGGAACACGGCGCACCTGGCTCTCGACCCGTTGCTGCAACAAGCCGGCGATGGCCAGCGTCTGCCCGAACTTCATCTCCACGCCGGTGTCGACAAACCGTTCGCGGAAGCCGGGCACGGACGTGCCGTTGACGGTGATCGACAGCGTCGGGTCCAACTCGCTTACCTGCGGTCGCACCTCCAGCCGCACGCTGCCATTGCCCAGCACGATCGGCACGAAGTCGATCTGCGTGCCGAACGGCTTGAACTTGATCGAGATATTACCGAAGCCCGTCGGCTGCGGGTAGGGCATTTCGCCGCCGACCAGGTAGCTGGCCGGGCGGCCGCTGACGGTGACCAGGTTCGGCTCGGCCAGGACTTTCAGCAGGTCTTCCTGCTTCAAAGCATCGAGAAAGCCGACGAAGCCGCTGGGATCGCTGACGATGCCGAACTGCAGCGTTTCGGCGTTGGACGTCGTCAACGAAGCCGCACTGCGAAAGACGCTCGCCGTGGGGCTGGCCTTCGTCATAATGCCACTGATCGTGGAGCCCGTGAAGTTGTTTCCCGAAAAGTTGGCGAAGTCGAAGCCCAGCTCCTTCAAATTCGTGCGCGAGACCTCCATCACCTTGACGTGCAGCAAGACCTGTTGCGTGCCGCCGACGACCATGTTGTTGATCACCTTGGGATAATAGTCCTCGGCGATGCGCATGATGGTGTTGACGTGGTCGGCGCGGTCCACGTAGCCGGACATGATCAGCGTCGACGATTGGGTCGGATAGAGCTTGATCGAGGCCGTAGGAAACTGGGCCTTGAGCAGGCCTTCCAGCTCGCGCACGTCGCCGACGATGACAACGTCGACCGTGTAGGTGTCCTCCTTGTCGTCCCACAGAACGACCGACGTGATGCCGGCCTTCTTGGCGTGGATCTGCACCTCGTTTTCCGAGATCACGGTGAACGCCACCAAGTCGGGGTTGTCCACCTGGGCCCTGGGAATGGGCGACTCCAGCCTGAGGATACGGCTGCCGTTGACGGTCATCTCGACCTTGGTGTTGACCGCCGTGATGTTCTGTTCGATAGGCGGCGGGCCCGAGTTGTCTTGAGCCCAGCCCGCGCGGCAGAGAGACATCACGAGTAGCGCAGCGGCCAATCGGCCGGCAAATCGCAGACGATGCAGTACCATCCTTGGTATCCTCGTAGTACGTTGATGCTCGCAGCACTTGCCCCGTGCGCGAGCATCTGTTGGTGTGGCGCTTCGTGCGCCGCGCCGCGTTTCACATCCCTGTTTGAGCCAGCAATTCTGCCGGCCGCGTAGCTAGCTGGTCGGCTCCTCGACCGGCTCGTCCGTGTCTTCTTGTGGTTCCGCATCGTCGGACTGCGGCGGCACCGGCTCAAAGCCGCTGTCTTCCGCACCGGGCGGCTGACCAAAGTCGCCGCTCGCGTCGCTCACGCCCATGTCGCCGCCCAGGTCGGCCGGACCGGACTCGGGCGTGATGATCGGTAGCTCGCCGTTGCCGGGAATCTCGATCTGCACCAACTCCGCTCCCAGCAAGACGAGCATCCGCTTGCGTTCCATCGGCAACGGAGGTGCTGAAGGCAGCGCCGTCGCGGCCCCGGCCGCTCCCTGCTTGCCGGCCTCGTTGGTCAGCCACGTGTTCATATCCGACGTTTCCTGCTGAGGCGTGGTCGCCTTCTCGGCTTTGCGACTGCCGTCCTGGGCGTGATCGCCGAAGATATCGTCGAGCGTGGCCCCGTCGTCGGTTACGTGGACGTCGTCTTCCGGATTGCGCAACACCAGCCGCACGGCTCCGCCGATCTCGGTCGCCGCGTGCAGCACGACGGCCTGCTGCGGCGTCACCAAGAGCGAAATCGTCTTGGCCGTCATCGGTTCAGTCTGTTCGTCCTTGGTCGCCGTAAACTCCGTCTCGGTCTGCGTGTCGACGGCAAACACCTTGATGTCCTGCAGCACGATCTTGGCGGCCGTGGCGTGCGAATCGGCGTTCGGGTGGCGAAACACCAGCACGTCCACGCGGTCGCCCGGCAGGATCAGATTGCTCGAACCGCTCACCGGGTCCACCTTGACATAAGCCACGCGATACCCGGGCGGAATGTCGCGGGCCGCGCCGGTCATGTCCTCGGCGCCGAACAGCTTCGACGCCAGGATCGGCTCGCCCGCGTACAGCTTTAGCCGGGTCCGTTTGCCTTCCACCTCTTCCAGCCGCGTCAGCGCGCCGGCCGGGATGATCTTCTTGGGCCACTCCTCCAGTTTCACGTTCTGGGCGGTCAGCTCTTCGTTGGGCCGGATGTCGCTCATCGCCACGAAGACCGGCTGCCGCTCTCCCTCGTCGGGACCCTTTTGGCGCACGTCCATGACCTGGCTGATGCCGACCGCGGCCACCAGACCGCAGGCCATTGCCAGGGCCAACAAAATGACTGATTTGGTGCGCATGAAATCTCTCCCGCGCCGGCGGAACGTGACGCCAGCGAACGCTTGCTAGCGGCGGCACATGCCGCGCGCGGACGAAGCGACCCGCTTTATCGTTTCATCTAGAACATTGGCGTCGACGGGCAGCCAACTTGACAAAATCGGATTGAAAACCCTTGTCGCTGGAAATGGAACGGTGCTCGTTGGAGTGTCAACCCGAGTAGGAGCCGGGACTTGCAGCATTGGCCCGGCGGCTCGCTGCGGTGGCCCCTTCCATGTTGCTGGCCGATGCGCGCGCGCACCGCCTCACGCCAATTCTTTGATCGGCATTCGCATGGCGTGTTGCTTGGATTGAAGCTCGTTGATATTTCGATCTGAAGACGTATGAGTCCGGCCGGGTGCCTAGAGCAGCATCCCGGCGTAGACGAAGTAGGCGATCGAGCCGATGGCCAACGGAATGCCGTAGGGGAGCAGCAGCATGCTGCTTTTGCGCTCCGCGGCGATCGTGGCCAGCGTGTCGGGGTTGCGAATCGTGACCATTTCGTGCCAGATGGTCAGGAACTGGTAGTAGTGTCGTTTCCACGCGCGACGGTAGAGCACCATCAAGACGGCAATCACGCCGCCGATCACCGCCGACACGCAAAACGCGTACAGCGTGACCCAGATGCCGACCCAGGCCCCGACGCCGGCTAGCAGCTTGACGTCTCCGGCTCCCATCCCGCCGATCATGTAGGCGGGCAGCAACAGGGCCAGCCCGACCACGGTGCCGGCCAGGCTTTCGCCCAGTCCGCCCCAGCCGAAATACGCCGTGCTCACGATCCAACCGCTGATGACGAACGGAAAAGTGATCCAGTTGGGCACCTTCAGCTTATAACCGTCGATCACCGCCGCCACCACGAGCGTGATCGTCACGACCCAGATGCGCCAATGGTGATACAGATGATCGCCGAACATTTGGGCGTCAAACATGCCAAGTCCTTTCGCGTCCGCGAGGAGTAGTTTTGTCACACCGGCCGTGCCGGTTTTCTGATCGATTCGGGCGCCCGCGGTGGTGGTGCCGACCGCTCGCCATAGAAAGCCTAGCATGCAGCTGGGAACGAGCGCGCTTGCGGCCGCGCCGTTGGCTCGGGGCTAAACGGTGCGCGGTACGAAAAAACCCTCGGCGTGCATGGAGCACACGCCGAGGGCCCTAGTGGTTTCCTGGACAAACCGACCGACGGCGTCGGCCGACCTGCACGCTTTCGCGTAAGCGTTAGCTGGCGAGCGAGCCGCCGACGTTCGTGAACGCCGTGTTGGCGTTCGTGCCGATCGTATTGATGGCGGTCAAGCACACGACGATAATCAGCGCCAGCATCACCGCGTATTCGACTGCGGTCGGGCCGTCTTCCGAAACGAGGAAATGCTGCATCTTCTTGGCAAGGCTCTTCATGGAATCCTCCGGTTGTTGCGGCCGCCGCGCCTGCGCGGGGCGAGGCAGCTTTGCCGTAAACTTGTCCAGCGGGGCACCCGCCACTGCCGCGCCGGCTGACTGCCGACGCTTGCCTGCATTTGCAGTTTCGCGATACCCCTGAAACGAAACGGTCGCCTCCCCAAACAAGAGTTCCAGCCCGAATCGGCCGTGATCGGCTTCATCCGGGGTGATTGTTCTTGTCACGCACGCCACGGGGTGAACCCGAGTGAACGTCACTCGCTGTTGCGCTCTAGCGCGCGTGACAAACAGTCATCCTTTCGGTAACCAGGCTGCCACGCCACTTACTGAGGTGGTCGTGGTCCACGGCTTTGCGTCCCGGCCTCGCGACCGGTTTGCCCTTCTCGAGGATGGTGAGGCTGCAGGCCTCCTACGCAAGTGCTCTCGAAAATGCCTGAATGACGGCGAATTGTGTGGCCGGGAGTCCGGCAGCTTCGACGGGTACTTACGGTCGATGCCCACGAGGACATCTCGAAGACCGCCGCACAGTCGGCGAGCGTTCTTCTGTATTGAAAACTAGGTCGCCTTGTCCAATTGTCAAATCGCCGGCTCTGAAAAAATCCTGTAGCCGGCAATCCGCGGTTTTTAGCACGGAAATCAGCGGCCGCCCCCGCAGCATCGACGATTTCGTGGCGCTTGATGTGTGCGCCGCCGGCCCGGCAAGCGAGCAGCGCCCGCTCGGCCTTGCTTCCGGTGAATTCTACGTACCACGTTTCGCCGCCGCGTGACGGTGCCAACGGCGGCCGCGTACCGTCGGCACGTTCCAAGCCAACCACTTGCACGTCTGCCTCGCCGGTCGCTAGGTACGCCAGCGGCCAATAGAGCCACCACTCGCCGGCCACCACGCGCGCCGGCTGGCCCGCGGTGCGATGCGCGACAATGTAACCGAGCGCCGCCAGTTTGGGCTCGACGGCCGCGGTGCGAAACGCACGGTGCGACCAGCCGCCGGTCCGCTCGATGAAATCGAAGTAGCCCAGGTAGAACGCGACGGGAAAGAGCCACGCCACCAGCGCCAGGCACCACGCGGCCAGCCGGGCTTGCGGCCCGGCACGTTCGATCCACCAGCTCAGCCCCCGCGCCAAGAACAGCACTCCTGGAGCGATCAGCGCGATGCCGTAGCGCTCGAAGTGCGGCGCAAGGGCCTCGGGTCCGGCCACCAGCGCAAAGCCCGCCAGCATCGCGGCCCAACCCCACACGAGACTCGCATCGACGCTGTCGCTAGTCACGCTGAATCGCCGCCACCAGCCCCAACCGGCCACCGCCACGATCGCCGCCATCAACAGGTTGCAAAGGCCCGGCAGCCAGGCCAGGTCGCCCACCGCGTCGCTCGCCGGGCCGATCCCCGAGATGTATTCAAACACGGTCGCGCCGGAGAACAATTGCAGGTAATTCCGCAGAAAAGGGCTCCACTGGGCCGGCCCGTGAAGAACCCTCGCCCCGCTCCAGGCGAGATACGCGACCGTCGTGCCGAAAACGGCCAACACGATGAGTGCCCCCGGCCGGGCGGAAACCGTGACGCCGCGGAGCCGATCGAGCATCCACCCGCCGCGCATACATCAAGGGGACGACCACCAGCGGCGCCGCGAAAACGTTCGTCGGGTGCACCCACACCGCCGCCAGCAGGGCCATGACCGCCGCGACCGACAGCAGTCGCGGACGCCGCGAGCCGCGCAACACCCACAGCGGCAAATACAGGACCGGCAGCGTGGCCAACAGGCTCTGGCTCGCATCCCAGGCAAAGCGGCTGTATGCGACGTTGATCGGCAACACTGCCAACAGCAGCGTGGAGACAATCGCCGTCGGCAGGTCGAACACCCGGCGGCACAGCCAGTAGTTCGCCACCAAGGCCGCCACGCCACTGGCCAGAGCCACCGACCGCAACAGCACGAACGACGGCGGAAACACCGCGTGCAGCGCCGCCAGCGGCAACAGAAAGAACACGTTCACCGGGTTGCCAGTCGGCGTGCGCCAGGCGATCGCTTCGCCGTGCACGAGTCGCACGGCCTGCACGCCCGACCAGGCTTCGTCCCCGTTGATGCCCGGGATGTTTCCCAGGTGCCAGGTCCGTAGGAACAGCGCGACGCCCGCCAGCGCGGCGACGTTGATCGCCAGCCAGAACGTGCCGCCGCGGTGCTTGGGCCGCGTCGGGACGATGGCCGGCATGTCGGTGGTCGTGGCCATGGCGCTGGGCTCGCGGCGGGCAATCCGACGGCAGGGAAACGAAAACGAGGCAGCACAAGGATAGAACAGGCCCGGCATGCCGGCCGGCGGGCAAGTGAAAGCTATCCTTGTCATGGACTGGCACATTGGCGGGCGACCACGCGCCTGGCATTGCTCGCCCGCCTCGCTCACCCGCCACCGGACGCCTCGCGCGGCTGGAACGCTCGGATGGACTATCTGCAAACAATCCTGGCACGGCTTTCCGCCTCGGACCGGTGCGGCTACCAGCCGCACGCGCCGGTCGCCACCGAACCGACGGCGCTGGCGGCCCTGGCCCTCTTGGCGCACGGCCGCGCACCGGCGGCTCAGCCGTTGGTGGATCGGCTACTCGAGATGCAAAACTCCGACGGCAGCGTGGGTATCAGCCGGCTCGAACAGCAGCCCTGCTGGCCCACCGGGCTGGCCGTGCTGGCCTGGCGCGGCGCAGCTCAGTCCGATCTTCGACGTGCGGTACGTCAAGGCGCTCGATCGCGGACTGGGTTGGATCCTCGCCACCCGCGGCGCGCTCACCGAACAAATCGACTGGATGGGCCACAACACGACGATCCACGGCTGGCCCTGGGTTGTCGGCACGTACTCCTGGGTCGAGCCGACATCGATCAACCTGTTGGCGCTTGCGCACACGCAGCGGGCCAATCACCCGCGGGCCCGCGAGGCGCGGCTGCTGTTGATCAACCGCTTGCTCCCCGCCGGTGGCTGCAATTACGGCAACACCGTCGTGTTTGGCCAGGAGCTGCGCCCCCACGTCGAGCCCACGGGTTTGTGCCTGTTGGCCTTGTCCGGCGCCGACGACCCCGCCGGGCGGATTGAGCGTTCGATCGAATACCTGAAGCGCGAATTGTCCGGCACGACGCCGACCTTGTCGCTGTGCTACGGACTGTTGGGCCTGGCCGCTCGCGACGCTTATCCGGTCGAAGCCCAAGAGTGGCTCGACGCCGCCGCGCAGCGCACGTTGGGCACCGACCCGGCCGGCCACAAGCTGGCGCTGTTGGCCCTGGCATCGCAGGGCCCGGCCTGTCCACTGGTCTCGCGCGACTGGTCGCGTGCCGAGGTCCCGTTGCCCTAGAGAAACACGCATGACCACCGCGACCGAACCAGCCCAGCCAACTCCGCAACAGGCAGCCCGCAAGCGCTGCAAACGGATCGCCGCGCCCTGCTGATTGCGGCCGGCGCCGTGGCAGCCGGCGTGGCGGTGCTGCCGTTCTTGCGGCGCTGGATGCACGCCACGGCGTCGGTCTTTGTGGCCCGCAACCAGCGCTACGACGGTCCGCTCGCGCAGACGATTCGCGACGGCCTGTTGGCCACGGGCTTCGAACCGGCCGGCATTCATGGCCGCAAGGTGCTGCTCAAGCCCAACCTGGTCGAGCCGATTCGCAGTTGTCCGCAGATGACGACGCACCCGGCGGTCGTGGTGGCCGCCGCCGACGTGTTTCGCGGCTGGGGAGCCGAAGTGACCGTCGGCGAAGGGCCCGGCCACATGCGCGACACCGAAATGGCGCTCGTCGAGTCGGGGCTGGCAGCGGCGCTGGCGGACGCACGGCTGCCGTTTGCGGATTTGAATTACAGCCAGCTCGGTTTCGTGCCAAACGCCGGCCGGGCCACGTCGCTCGACGGGTTTCATTTTCCACAACAGGTGATCGAAGCCGACCTGATCGTCTCGATGCCGAAGATGAAGACCCATCACTGGGTCGGCTACACCGGCGCACTGAAGAACCTGTACGGCGTCATCCCGGGCATCATGTACGGCTGGCCCAAGAACGTGCTGCACTTCGCCGGCATCCCGCAATCGATCTTCGACATCAACGCCACGCTGCCCAAGACCGTGTCGATCGTCGACGGGATTCTGGCCATGGAGGGGGACGGCCCGATCATGGGGAGCGGCAAGCCGATGGGCCTCGTCGTCGTCGGCACGAACAACACGGCGGTCGACGCCACGCTGGGGCGCATCATGGGTTTCGAGCCCTCGCGGATCAGCTACCTGCAGTTGGCGGCCGGCGAGCTCGGCCCGGTGGAAAATGCGTTCATCGAACAGCAGGGCGAACGCTGGCAGGACGTGGTAAGCCCGTTCCACATCATTGACGCTCCGCAGCTCCGCGGTTTGCGGTCGCCGGGCGTGTTGGTCACCTGAAATGGACGGACCGGGGCCAACGCACATGGCATCTTTCGACCGAGTTTCCACACCGACGTTCGAGCGCCGCACGTCGGGCTGGGTGCTGCTGGCGGCGGTGGGCTGCTTCGTCGCGCTGGCGGGGCCGTTTTTCGCACGCCGCGTCTACGTGGCCGATGACCTGGGAGAGTTCCACCTGCCGGTGCGCAACTTCTACGCTCAGCAGCTCCAGCGCGGCGAGCCATTCGATTGGATGCCGAGCCTGTATGGCGGCTTTTACATCGCCGGCGAAGGTCAGTTGGGAGCCTATCATCCGTGGCACCTGCTGCTGTACCGGTTTCTGCCGCTGGGGGCGGCTTTTGACGTCGAGCTGTTGGCCAGCTACCCGCTGCTGTTTGCGGGCACGTACCTGCTCTTGGCGCGGTTGATCCCTCGCCGCGACGCCGCGCTGGTCGGCGCCTTGGCGTTTACCTTCGGCGGGTTCAGCCTGCTGCACTTCGTGCATCCCAACGCCATCGCCATCGTGGCCCATCTGCCCTGGTTGCTGCTGCTGTCCGACGTCGCGCTGCGCAGCGACAGCGCGCGGGTACGCGCGGCGGCCGAGCTCGGCGTGGTGCTGCTGGTCGGCTCGCAATTGCTGCTCGGGTATCCGCAATACGTTTGGTTCTCGCTTTTGGCGGTGGTCGGGCTGGTGAGTTGGCGCGGCGTCTCTGGCGAAGCTCTCGTTACGCCGGCTGATGACTTTAGGCTTCGCGGTGGCGTGCGGCGTATTGACGGGCGCCGTGCAGTGGGTGCCCACCTGGCACTTGCTGCGAGAATCGGTCCGCAGCACGTCGGACGCCGCGTTTGCCAACGTCGGTTCGCTCGATCCGCTCAACCTCGTGCAGCTCGTGGGGCCCTATCTGTTGAAAACTCGGGTCGTGGGCCAGAACACCCACGAATTGGGCCTGTACGTCGGCGCCGTGCCGCTGGTGCTGTGCGTGTGGCTGCTCGCCAATCGCGCACGGTGGGGCGCGTATCGGCCGCTGGTGCGGGCGCTGGTCGTGTTCACCGCGATTGCGCTGGTGTTGGCGGCCGGCGAGTTCGGCGGTTTGTATCGTTTGCAATCGTTGGTGCCGCTGGCCAATCGGTTTCGGTTTCCCTGCCGGGCGATCGTGCTGGTGCAACTGGGCATGGCCGCACTGGCTGCCGTGTCGGCGGCGATCTTGTTCGCTCGATTGGAGCGGCCCGACGGCTCTCCGGAAGCAAACGACGTGCGCCGCACGCGGGCACTTGCGATCACGTTTGGCGTGAGCGTCGCGCTGGCCATCGTCGGGCCTTTGGCCTGGGGAGCGTTTGTGTCGCGTCCACTACTGGTTTGGACCGGACCGCTATTGATCGGCGTGGCCGCCGGCTTGGTCGCGCTGGTTGAACGTCGGATTCGCGGTGCGGTCGTGCTATTGGTTCTCTTCATGGCCGCCGATCTGGCCTGTTACGGCATGAGTTACTCGATTTACGGGCGCACGGTCGACTTGCACGAGTATGTGGCCCGGATCGCGGTGCCACCGGGCGGATCGAAGTTCCGTGTGATCGCTCCGAATCGCACGCCAGAGCTGCACACCGGCGATCGCATGTTGTTGGCGGGGATCGGCCGGGTCGACGGCTATGCCGGTCTCGAGCCGGCTCGGCGGCTCGACTATCGCCAACCGCGCACCTGGCAACTGGCCGGAGCCCGTTGGGCCTGGCAGCCGGACGAGGAAACGTCCGGTCCGCGACGCCGGTGGGTGCCGATTTCGCCCACGGCGCCCCGCGCCCGGCTGGTTACGCGGACGCGGCCCGAGGAGCAGCCCGAGAACGCCGCCGCGATCGACTGGCACTCGGCGACCGCGGACCCGCCGCTCGCGTTGCCCGCGTCGTCGCCGGGCCAGTGCCGCGTAGTGCAGGAACGTCCGGGCCAAATCACGGTCGAAACTAGCGCGGCGGCCCGGCAGCTATTGGCCACGACCGAGAGCTTCGACCCGGGTTGGCGCGTGTTGGTCGACGGTCGTGCCGGTGCGGTCGTGCGGGTCGACGGGGATTTTCTCGGCTGCCCGGTGGAGGCCGGTAAGCACCACGTGCGCTTCGAATTCCGGCCGCGAGCAGGACTTTTGGGGGTTCTCCTTACCTGCTGCGGGCTAGGGTTGTTTGGGGCGGCAACGTGTTTTCGCGTGATTTGGATATCCTCCGCTCGCGCCGAGGAGGGCGCCGATGTTGCGACCATCACTCAATGACGTCCTGATTTCCGCCGTGCTGCCGGTGTACAACGAGGCCGGCGTGTTGCGCCAGTTGTTTCGCCGCGTGCGCGACGCGATCGAAAACTCCGGCGCGCAGCAAGAGATTATCTTCGTCGACGACGGCTCGACCGACGGCAGCGCCGACATGCTCGACGACCTGGCCGCCGACCATCCGCAGGTGCGCGTGCTGCATCTGTCGCGCAATTTCGGCCACCAGGCGGCCGTGCAGGCCGGCCTGTCCCATGCCCAAGGTGACGTCGTCCTGCTGATGGACAGCGACATGCAGGACGCGCCCGAGGCGTTGCCGCGGTTCCTGCTCCAATGGCAGGCGGGCTACGACGTGGTGTACGCCATTCGCCGCGACCGGCCGGAATCGCTCTGGAAGCGGCTCTTGTTTCGCGCGTTTCACCGCACGTTGGCGGCCGTGGCCGATACGACGGTGCCCACCGACGCCGGCAACTTCAGCCTCATCGATGCCCGCGTCGTCGACGAGATCGTGCGGCTGGGTGAACGGGACCGCTATCTGCCCGGGCTGCGTTCGTGGGTCGGGTTCCGGCAGATCGGCATCGAAGTCCGGCGGCTGCCGCGGTACGACGATCGTCCGCGCGTCTCGCTGGCCGGATTGTGGCGGCTGGCCAAGACGGCGGTGTTTTCGTTCTCCACGTTCCCGCTGTTCCTGTTTTCGCTGATCGGTTATTCGGCCCTGGCGGTGTTCGTTGCGCTGGGCGCGTATTCGATTTTCTGCCGGCTCGTTACCGATCTGGCGGTACCCGGCTGGGCCTCGACGATGCTGGTGGCCAGCTTTTTCGGATCGCTCAATGCGCTGGGCATCAGCATGCTGGGCGAATACGTGACCCGCATCTACGACCAGGTGCGCGGCCGCCCGTTGTACCTGGTGGATCGGACGGTCAACGTCTATCCGCAAAGCGAGGCCATCACCGGGCTCACGGTTGCCGCAAAGGACATGGCCTACGAGCAGCTCTTGAGGGAATCGGAAGAGCTGGTGCAAATCGTGGCCGAGGAGTCGCAACGGCAGGAGGAAGAGTCGTCCGCCTCGGCCGAGGAAGGGTAGTCGATCCTCGCCGCCGCCAGAAAGTCGGCACGACGTCCATACTAACCCGAAGCGCCAGCGAGCGGGCGACCGAAATACGCCCTCGCGGGCGCTTCGGGTTAGTGTTTGGCCACGATTGACGCAGGCTGGTGGCCCGTCCCGAGTCTCGCCGTTTTGCCGTGCGCTCGGCGCCACAACTGCCGCAAGGCGGCCGGCGCCAGCGCCGCCGGCAGGCACAAGAGCGGCGCGATCTGCGAGCCCCAATACTGGTTGAAGTCGTTGCCGACCACGCTGAAAGCCACGACGTAGAGCGCCACGGTACCGCCGATCAGCCGGCCAGCCGGCGTGTTCCAGGTGGCCGCGCCGAGCAACGCGCAGGCCAGGTAGATGCCCGTGACCCACTGCGGCAGTAACAGCAGAAAGGCGTTCATCTGCGCGGTGGAAATCAAAAACCCCGCTCCGCCGAAACGGAGCCAGCCGTCGGCGTGGGCCGTGGCCTCCGGTGTGATGCGGGGCAGCACCTGCGACAAGTGAAAGGCATAGAACAGGCCATAACCCGCCAGGCCGACGCTCCACCAGGCCAGTTCCCGCCAGCGGCGCTCGGCGGCCGCCAGGCCGATGCACAGCAGGCAATACGGCGCGGCTAGCTCGCGAAACACAAGCGCGGTCACGCCCGCGATGACGCCGGCAGCCCGCTGTCCGCGGCCGAAACTCACCGCCGAAAGCGCCAACAGCACGCCGGACCACAACTCCGCACTGAGCACCGGCCGGCCCAAGAAACACGGCAACAGCGCCCCCATCAACAGCAGCACAGCCAGGATTGCCGGGCCCAGGTCCGCTTCGTCGGCCAACAGCCCAAAACTCATCGCCGCCAGCGCCATGCCGATCGCCACCAAAAGGGCGCTGGCCGCCACGGTCTCGGGGAGCATCCCGACGAGCCACACCGGCAGCGGAGTGCGCCAGTTGAACACGCTGCGGGTCGGATAGCCGCGCTCGGTCAATTCGGCCGCCGCGGCGTCGTAGTAAGTCTCGCCGGAGCGAATGCGGTCGACTTCCGCATGATATAGGCCCAAATCACCCGGTCCGCGATCGGCCGCGTCGGCAAAGCCCCGGGCCAACGGCGACAGGGTCACGGCGACAAAAAACCCGGCCGCGAGAAAAAACGTGGCCAGCAACAGCCGCGCGTGCAGGCGTCCGGGCGGTACGATGGACAACAAAGTGGCGGCAGGTTCCATATGGCAGCCTGGGGCATGAACGGGAGGGCGCAAGCCGGCACTGAAGCGTACCTTCCGCCGCGCCAGTCGGCCCTCGTGGCGTGCCGCCGCCCGAGAACGCACCGCGTCGCGCATGCGGCAGAAACGGCAGAATCCGACTTCGTCACGCCGCCTGCGGTTCGCGATCGACCCGATCGTAGAACGTCACCGCAAACAGGACCAACACCACCACCGAGGCGATTGCCGGCGCGGCCCAGAAGCCCGACCAGTCGTGCGTCGTGGCGCTGGTGGAGAAGTACTGGCCCGTCTGTCCCGCCAGGTTCGAGCCGATGAAGCCACCGATACCCCAGGTGATGAACGCGATCAACCCCTGGGCCGAGGCCCGCACGGTGCGCGGCGCCTTCTTGTCGACGTAGATGTAGCCGGTGACGAAGAAGAAGTCGTAACAGATGCCGTGCAGCAGAATGCCGACGTAGAGCATCCACATCCGATCGTCGGCGTTGCCGATGCTGAACAGCCAATACCGCACGGCCCAGGCGGCCATGCCCACCAGCAGCATGTACTTGACGCCCAGCCGCACAAAGAAGAAGGGCATCACGAGCATGAAGAAGATTTCGGACATCTGTCCGTAGGTCATCTTGGCCACCACGTCGTCCACGTGGATGTCGCTGAGATAGGTCTCGGCAAAGCTGTAATAGAACTGCAGCGGAATACAGATCAGGAACGAACCGATGACGAACACCAGAAACGGCCATTGTTTCAACAGGGCCAAGGCGTCGAGCCCCAGAATGGTGCGCACGTCGGCCCGGCCGCCGGGATTGGGCGGCGGCGTGTTCGGCAGCGTCAGAGAGAACAACGACATCAGCACGGCCGCCCCGGCACCCAGTTGAAACGGCAGCGGGCTGTCGGCGATCTTGGTCATGCCGACCAGCAGGCCGGCCGCGATCCAACCAATGGTGCCCAGCACCCGCACGCCGGGAAACTGACGCTCCGGGTCGCTCATGTGCGTAAACGACAGGGAATTCGTCAAGGGCAAGGTCGGCATGTAACACAGAAAAAACAGGATCATCAACGGCAGGAAGACGGCGTATTCACTGGTCAGCGACAGCCCCACCAGCAGTCCCGCTCCCACCAGGTGCAACACGGAGAGAATCCGCTGCGTGGCGAAGAAGCGGTCGGCGATCATGCCCACGAAGAACGGCGCGACCATGGCCCCAATCGGCGAGGTGGAATAGATCATCCCCTTCTGCGGGTCGCTGAAACCCAGCGAGTTGCTGATGTAGCTCCCCATCGAGACGAACCAGGCGCCCCACACGAAGTACTGCAGGAACATCATCACCGACAGCTTCATGCGCACCGTGAGGTCCATCGGCACGATGCCCACTTCGCCGGCCGGCGTGGCAATCTCGCTGCGCGTAGGTTCCTGGTCGTCGTGCTGCGGGGCCATGCGGAGACTCCAAGGTTCGGCGAGGGCGGGCTGGAGAAAGCCGCCATTCTAGTGACTGGCCCCCGCGGAAGAAAGCGCCCCGGGGCGTTGCGCCACGAACCCGTCGCTCACTCTGACGGGGCGACCAGTTGGCGCAGCCGGGCGACTTCCTTCTCGAAGCGTTCTCGCTGCGGCAGGTCGGCGCGCTTGGTATCTTTGGCAAAAAACGCCTTGGCCCGCGATTCGGCTTCGTCGAGCGACTTGCTGGCGTCGGCCAGTTGGCCCAGCGACTGTTGATCTCTCGCCATGGCGACGAATTGGCCGAAGCTGTCCGGTCTGGCGGCCACAAGCTGTTTGCGCAGCGCGATCGCCTCTTCCCAGCGCTCGGCCCGTTCGAGGACCAGAGCCGTCAGGCCAAGCGCGTCCGCCCAATCATCACTGTTGGGTTTGGTCTCGGCCTGGTAGTCGCGGAAGGCGGCGAGCGTCCGTTCCACGTCCGGCCGGCCGATGAGTGTGGTCGCCTTGTCGCGCAGCAACGACAACCGCCGCGCAGGGCTGTTGGACTCATCGCCGATCAGGCGGTCGTAGACGTCGATCATTTCATCCACGCGGCCTAGTCGCGCCAGCACAGACGCCTCGCGCTGCCGCAGGCGGTAGTGCGTGTCCTTCGACTCGGTCGGTACGCCGAGCAACCGGCGCGCGTTCGCCAGGGCGTTTTCGCCATTCAGCTTCCGTTCCTCGTCCGAGGCATCCTGCCGGTACATCAACAGCTCCAATTGCGATTGCCGCGCCAACTCCAGACGCCACCGCAGGTCGTCGTCATTCGCGACGTTGGTCAATGCCTGATCGAGGAGTTCGATGGCGGCCGGCGCGTCCTCCGGCCCCCGGAACTGGCGGAGCTCTTCGAACACGGCCACTCCCGGCCGCTCTTCCCACTCCTTCCGCGTGGCCGCACGCTTTTCGTAGTAACCGGCGAGCTTGCCGGACGCGGCATCGAGCGATTTGATTTCCTCGACGATGTCGCCATAGTAGGCGAACAGCGGATCGACCTTGCGCGAATACATCGAGCCCAGGTTCAGGTTGACCGCCTTCAGGGCCTCGTCCAGTTTCTCGGCCCGCTCGTCACCGGTCTTCGCGGCCGCCTCGGCCAGTGCTTTGTCCCGGGCCTGCCGGCCGGCGCGGTAAATCGCCAGCTTCTTCAAAAAAGTTTCGGGCGTGAGTCCGTAGTCGTACCCCGTGTACGCGATGGGCAGTCCCCGGGCGTCGGCGACCACCACTGTGGGATAACCCTTGACCATGTAGTAGTCGCGCAATTTCGGAAACCACTCTTTCATGTCTCCTTTCAGCAGGTCTACGCTGCCGGGATAGTCGATCTCGACCAGCACGAAGTCGTGAGCCGCGGCCGCAAACTCGGGCTTGCTGAAAACTTCGGCGTCGAGCAGTTTGCAGTAGCCACACCAGCTCAGGCCTGTGAAGTTGATGAGCAGGTCCTTGTCCTGCGCCTGCGCGATCCGTTTGGCCTCGCCCAGATTGGGGACCCAGTGGACCACTGGTTCGTCGGCCATGAGCCGCGAATACGCCCCGACGATTGCCACCGCCACCAGTACCGACGATTTCATGATTCGCATGATTTCGGTCCTCCTGCGCGAGGGGTCAGGGTGCCTGACACGTACGCGGCGACTGACGCGTATGCATCGTCGCAGCGGCCCACCAGATCAAAATCTATCCGCTTCGGCGTCTCAACGCCACTTTTTTTGGGGGCGCCCTGTTGGGGTGACAACGACCGGTCACCTCGACGGCTAGCGGCACGCGCCGCGGGGACGAACTATACTGGGCCTCGTCCACGCGGCTTTCCGATACACCCCGACCGACCCACCCGCGGAGAATCCGATGTCCCGCCGACTTTGCGCCCCTGTTTTCGTGGTTTTGAAGTTCTCGCTCGTGCTGGCGCTGGGCCGTCCAGCCGCCGGTGCCGAAGAGAAGGCCTTCAAAGCCGATGGCGCCTACCTCCGCGCCAACTACACGAAGTACGAGTATCAGATCCCCATGCGCGACGGCGTGAAGCTGTTCACCGCCGCCTACGTGCCCAAGGACGCGGACCAAACCTACCCGATCCTTCTCCAGCGGACACCCTACGGCTTGCGTCCCTACGGCGCCAGCAACTATCCCGATGCGCCGCGCGGGCAGATGAAGTACTATGCCAAGGAGCGCTTCATCTTTGCCTACCAGGACGTGCGCGGACGAAACGCCTCGGGGGGCGAGTTCGTGCACGTCCGCCCCCACCTGGCGAACAAAGGTCCCCAGGACTTCGACGAGAGCACCGACACCTACGACACGATCGACTGGCTCACCAAGCACGTCCCGCTCAACAACGGCAAGGTCGGCCTGCTGGGAATCTCCTATCCCGGCTTTTACGCGGCCGCCGGCATGATCGACGCTCACCCGGCGCTCAAGTGCGTTTCGCCCCAGGCGCCGGTGACCGACTGGTTCATCGGCGACGACTTTCGCCACAATGGCGCGTTGTACCTGGCCCACGCGTTTCGCTTCCTGTCGTTTTTCGGCCAGCCGCTCACCAAACCGACGCGGCAGACGCCGGTGCTGTTCGACTACGAGACGCCCGACGGTTACGAGTTTTATCTGAATCTCGGTCCCCTCGACGAAGTGCAGAAGCGCCACTTCGAAAAGGACATCATCTACTGGGACGAATTGCTCCAGCACGGCGTGTACGACGACTACTGGAAAGCGCGGACGCTGTTGCCGCATCTGAAGAACATCCGGCCGGCCGTGATGACCGTCGGCGGCTGGTTCGATGCCGAGGATCTGTACGGCCCGCTGAACGTCTACCGCGCGACCGAGGAGCAATCGCCCGGCGCCTACAACACGCTGGTCATGGGTCCCTGGGCCCACGGCGACTGGCATCGGCACGACGGCGAGCGGCTGGGCCACGTGTCGTTTCATCAGAAGTCGGCCGAGTTCTACCGCAACGAGATCGAGCTGCCGTTTTTCAAACACTTTCTCAAGGACGCGGCCGATCCCAAGTTGCCCGAGGCCTACGTGTTCGAAACCGGCACCAACCAGTGGCGCAAGTACGACTCCTGGCCGCCCCGGCAGACGCACCAGCGGACCCTCTACTTTCACCCCGCCGGCCGGCTGAGTTTCGAGCCGGCGGCCGGCCCGGCCGACGCCGGGTTCGACGAGTACGTCAGCGATCCGGACAAGCCCGTGCCGTTCATCCCCAACATTGCCATCGGCATGACCACCGAGCACATGCTCGACGATCAGCGGTTCGCCTCGTCGCGCCCCGACGTGCTGGTGTACGTGACCGAGCCGCTCGACGAGGACGTCACTATCGCCGGGCCGATCAAGCCCCGTTTGTTCGTCTCGACCACCGGCACGGACAGCGACTGGGTCGTGAAGCTGATCGACGTCTACTCGGGCGACTTTCCAAATCCCGATCCCAACCCGGCGAACGTGCAGATGGGTGGCTACCAGCAATTGGTGCGCGGCGAGGTGATGCGCGGCCGCTTCCGCGACAGCTTCTCCGATCCCAAGCCGTTCGAGCCCGGGCAGGTGACCAAGGTCGAGTACACCATGCCCGACGCCTATCACACGTTTCGCCGCGGACACCGGATCATGGTCCAGGTGCAAAGCTCTTGGTTCCCGCTGGTCGATCGGAACCCGCAACAGTTCATCGACATCTACCACGCCCGCGGCGACGATTTCCAAAAGGCCACGCAACGGGTCTATCGCACCCCCGAGGCGCCGTCGCAACTCGGCGTGCAACTGCTGGGCGGAAAACCGTAACGGCCGCGTGTGGACCCGCAGGCGCGACTCAGGTGGAACCGGCTTTCAGCGGAAAGACGTCGTCCACGAGGCGCTTGCGCAATTCCGCGGCGTCGAGCATGCTGAGATCTTTGCCGACCGTGGTGCGCAGGTGTTTGGCCGCCTGGCGGCCCAGCACGCCTTTGAGTAAGCCCAGGAAATGGGGCGGCGCCACTAGCACCAGGTAATCGAAGCGCCGCTCGGCGATCGCGTGTTCCAGGTAAGCGCTGAGCTTGTGAGCGAAACGTTCGGCTTCGGCTTCCTTGGGCGAAGTATGTTGCTCGAGCGACGAGCGGCTGCCGCCGGTCGCATGGCTCTGTTGGGCTCGACCGGGAGGCGACGAGGGGGCGATCTCGCGGGACAACTCCCGGCCTTCGGGATGATCAAACTGCTCGACAGACGACCAATCGTCCTCGCGCACTTCGGCCGAGAGCAACTTTGCGCGGCTGGCGTCGCTGACCAATATCCAAGCGGTCATGGCAGAATCTCCGGTAAAATCTTCGATTGCAGTCTGGTTGGCAGCCTTCCGCGGCACGAACTAGTCGGCCATCACGCGCGACATGGCTTTGAGTCCCAGATCCATCATGTTCCAGGCAAAGCCGGCGTGGAACGGTTTGCCGGCGCCGAACCGCCAGGGTAGATAGAACCCCAGCGCGCTTTTGCCGACCCGCCATAGCGGCGACACGCCGACCTTGTAGTGGTCCTCATCGGCGAGGTCGACGGCCACTGGCTGCTGTGCATCGCCAGTGTACCGCAACGGCACCTGGGCAAACACCGCCTTGTCGAATTGTTCCATGACGCACATGCTCATCGGCACGAAATCTACCTCGGCCTTCTTGTGCAGCACCTCCGCGGCGATGTGGTCACCCGCCGCGTCCCCCTGCAACAGCGCCAGAAAGGCCTGCTTGATCGGAAAATTGCCTGCGTCGCCCACGGCAAAGATGCGTTCCTGACCGTTCACGCGGCGCGTCGACGGATCGACCCCGATGAACCCGCGCTCGTCCGACGGTAGCGCCGGATAGTGGCTCGCCGCGACGTACGGCGGAAAGCTGACCAGCAGATCGTAGGAAAACTCCGCTCCATTTTCGAATCGGACCCGCTCGGGCTCGACTTCACTGACGACGTGCCGCGTATAGCCTGCGATCTTCCGCTCCTGGAATTCTTCGGCCACGACCGTGTTCAACCGCGGCCCAAAAGCTTCGATGAACGCGTTTTCCTTGGTGGCGAACACCAACTCCACCGCGTCGCGGCAGTGCTGGCGATGCAGGTAGGTTTCGAGCATGCAGACCATTTCGTACAGCGGACCGGAGCAGCGGTTGTTGGGCGGCACCAGAAACAGCACCTGTGAGCGCTGGCCCTCTTTGGCCCGTTCGACGATGCGGGCGATCCGCTCGCGCAACACCAGCATGTCGGCCGAGGTCCAGACCGTGACGGCGTGCTCGGCCAGCCCCGGAACCTCCTGGGGCCGCATCTTGGCGCCAGTGGCCACGACCAGGTAATCGTAGCCGACGGGGCCCCGGTCGGTCTCGACGGTGTTTGCGGCCGGGTCCAGGCTTTGTACCGTCGCCTGGAACAGCTCGATCGACTGCTTCCGCAGCGGGCTTGTCAGGTCCACTTCGTACTTGTCCGGCGATTCGCCGAAAGGGATGTAGATCGTGTTGGGCTTGAAGACGAAATGAGGCCGGTCCGTGACCAGCGTGAGTTGCGCGCGATCGTGCAATACGTGCTTCAAATAGAAGAGCGATTCCAGCCCTCCAAACCCGCCGCCCAGGACGACAATTCGCGGTTTCGCGGTCATGACTTCACCGCCTGCATTCGAGGATACTTCTGTGTAGCACCCAACGTCATGTGTAGGAGGCAGCAAAGAATGTGCCGACTTGGACGCCGGTCGAGACTTGCGTGCCCTAAGCTCGGGTACGACGCGAGTCTCGACGGAGCGGATGCCCTGGCAGCGCGCTTTTTCGCCCGGCGGTGGGCGGGACGGCCCGGTCTGCGCGATCGCCAGGCCGCCGGCGCAGCGACGGCGCGCTTCTCGCTCTCGACGGAAAATGCCGCCAGACCGTCTCAGAATCGGCTCCATCCGCCGGAAAGAACTGTTGCCAAACGCTTTGCGCCCGGTTCAAATAGCAGCTTACGGGAGCGGGGCCCGGCATTCGCCAAATGGCCCTTTCCCAAACGACTGCTTTCGGCTCGTGTACCAAAGCCTTCTGGTGGAAACGAACCATGCTCAAGCGATCCTCTTTGCTCGTCATCGTCCTCGCTCTGCATTCTGTCGTCGGGTTGCCGGCCTGGGGAGCCAAGATCGGGAGCACTGCCGACAGGCTCACGTTCAAGGACATTCGCTGCCTGACCCGCAGCCTGAGTGACCTGGGCGAGTCGAAGGGTTATGCCCTGGTGTTCGTCAACACCACCTGTCCGATCAGCCAGCGCTATATGCCGCGTCTGGAGGAAATGCACCGCAAGTACGGCCAGCAGGGCATTCAATTCGTCGCCGTCTACAACTCGCAGGACGAAACGCCCAAGGAGATCGCCGCCCACGGCCTGGACGCCGGCGTCACGTTTCCCTTGGTGTGGGACGAACAGCAGAAGTGCACGCGGGCGCTGGGCGTCGAGCGCGTGCCGCAAGTGGTGTTGCTGGACGGTGCCAAGCACATCGTCTACTCGGGCCGCATCGACGATCAGTACCGCACCGGCGGCGTCCAGCCGCGCATCGGCCGCCACGACCTGGCCGAAGCCATCGACGAGCTGCTGGCAGGCAAGCCCATCTCGGTCCCCGAGACGACGGTCGACGGCTGCAAGATCACGGCTTGGCTAGAGCCCACCTTCGATTACAAGGTGACGTTCCACGAGCACGTCGAGGCGATCTTGCAGAAGCGCTGCCAGAGTTGCCATCACGAAGGAACGGCCGCCCCGTTCGGACTGGTGAGCTACGACGATGCCAAGGCGCAAGGCGAGATGCTGGCCGAGGTGGTGCGTGACGGGCGGATGCCCCCCTGGTACGCCAGCCGCGAGTTCGGCCACTTCGCCAACGATCCTTCGCTTTCGCGCGAGGAGCGCGACCTGGTCGAGGCCTGGGTCTCGGGCGGCATGCCCGCGGGAGACGCGTCCCGGGCTCCCGCGCCGCTGGAGTTCGCCAAGACCGAGTGGCGGATCGGCGAGCCGGACCTGGTGCTCACGATGAAAAAGCCGAACAAGATTCAGGCCACCGGCTACATTCCCTACAAGTATGTCTTTTTGCAGCCCCCCTTTGCCGACGACACGTACGTCGAAAGTATCGAGATTCTCCCGCACAATCGCGCGGTGGTGCATCATTGCAACGCCTTTTACGTCGATCCCGTGACGAGGAAGGCTGGCGCGAGCACCTTTATCACCGGCTACGTGCCGGGCGGGGTTCCGTTCGTCCTCAAGCCGGGACTGGCGCAGCGCATTCCCAAGGGTTCCATCATCGGCTTGCAGATTCACTACGTCACCACCGGCAAGGAGGAGGAAAGCACGATTTCGATCGGCTTCCGTTACGCGCAGGGGACGGTGCAAAAGACCACCCACTTCATCCTGCTCGACCCGCGCAACATTTCCATTCCGCCGGGCGATCCGTTCTACGAGATGAAGGCCGAAAAGAAACTGGACAAGGATTCGACCCTGCTGGGGCTGTTCACGCACATGCACTTGCGCGGTCGCGACATGACGTTCTTCGCCCAGTATCCCAACGGCAAGGAGGAGACCTTGCTGCAAGTGCCGAATTACAACTTCGAGTGGCAGATCGGCTATGTCGTGCCGGACGAGCCCAACCCGAAGAAACTTCCGGCGGGCACCGAGCTGGCGGCGATCGCGCACTTCGACAATTCGAAGTTCAATCCTTACAATCCCGATCCCGACTACACGGTTCCCTACGGCGATCAGTCGTACGACGAGATGTTCAACGGCTTCATCTTCTACGTGCACGACGAAGACCACTTGAACCTCAAGATCGATCCGAAGACCGGGCACGTGCTGTCCCAAGAGTCGGCCGCGGCGTCGCAACAGGAAAACCAATAGATCGTTTCACGGGCTGGTCGCGTGACACGATCCTGAGGACGGATACATGCCGAGCCAGCTTGTCCGCAAGGAAGGCGCCGTCTGCGCCGCCTATTCGGGATTCGCAGATTTCGATTTCTCGGTTTGCGCACGTCTTATGTGATTCCAAGCGCTTGAATGTCTCGGATCGATCTCGACGGCCTTGCGATACTCGGCGATGGCGTCGTCGAACAGCCCTTGCTGCTCCCAAACGATCCCCAGATAGTTGTGTGCGTCGGCGTTTCGAGGCTCCAGATCGATGGCCGCCCTCAGCGCCGCTCGCGGCGGCCGAAAGGTCGCCTTTACGAATGAGCACCACGGCTAAGTGCACGCGCCAAGCGGCGTGAGAAGGCAGGGAACGCACGGCCTCACTGAGTTGTTCGATGGCCAGGTCGACTTTTCCCTGGTTGTAATAGATCAGCCCCAATTCATGTCGCGCGAGGTTGGAATCGGGCTCGATTTCAAGAACGGATTGGATCATCGCCGACGCCTTGTCCAAGTCTCCTAATTGCGCGAGCACCGTCGCGTAATTGTAAAGAGCCTTAGAATCGTTGGGGCGCAGTGCGAGAGCGCGACGGTAACATGCAGCGGCTTCTTCCGGTCGACCGAGGTCTCGGTAGACGTTTCCCAAGTTATGCTGTGCAACCCACGATTCAGGATTCCGCTCGACAACGTGTTCGTAGAGCGTTTGCAAGTTTCGATAAACTTGCGTCTGCTGGAACGCGACAAAGCCGAGAGCCAAGAGCATGCTTCCAGCGGCCACTGGTCCGAACCAGGCGCCGTCCTCGGGCAGCTTGTCGGAAGCTTGTGACCAGCCTGCTGCGGCCAGAGCAAACAGCGCGATGCTGGCGTGATACTGGAAGTGGTCGGCCACGAAAGAGTAACGAAATGGAAAGACATCAAAGAAGCCCAGCGCCGGTACCAGTACGACGCCAAAGATCAGCACCGCGGCCAGGGGGCCACGCCCGATTCTGCGCCGCGCCAGCCACAGCGCTACCACAAGGCCCACAACCGCGATGGGGAAGACATATTGCCACCAGACGTGCGTGTCGATCGTCCAGCGGGGATAGAAGAAAATCAGCGGCGCCGGCCACAACAATTTGGCGACATAAAACCAAAAGGCGCGGCCCGCGACCAAAATGCGCTCCAGCGGGGACAGCACCCAGTCTTCCCCAGTTGCGCCGACGTATGACTTTTCCATCCAGACGGTGACGCAGGCCAGCGTCAGCCCGACGGCGAAAAACGGAACCAAAGCGCCGATGTCGCGCCGAGTTACACGCCCATGTTTCCACCACGCGATCGCCAGCAGCACGGCCGGCACGCTGGCTGCTACAGTCTTGGCCAACAAAGCGGCAAGATACAGCGCCAGCGCCAGCGCATAGTAGACGTCAGCGCACGTGACTTAGAGCTTTCGTGCCGTCGTTCGGCTGTGGCGACTCCGGTGGTGAAAATCGCAAATAGGCCAGCAGCGAGCCGAGCGCCAACGTACAAGACAAGACGTTTTTTCTTTCCGTAATCCAGGCGACGCTTTCCACTTCTACCGGATGCACTGCGAAGATCGCAGCTGCTACCCACGCGCCCGGAACCGCCAGTTTCACCAACAGCCGCCACACCAGCACGACGGAAGCGGCATGCAGCAGAAGGTTCACGGCGTGATAGCCCCGCGGATCAAGCTCCCAAAGTCGATGCTCGACCCAGAAGGTCGTGTGGGTCAAGGGATAATATTGCGGAGTAGCCCCCAGCTTGAACCAGATGTCATACAGCCCGCTCGACGACTGCTGGGCGGGCGTTTGCACCACGTGGGCGGGATCGTCCCAAATGAATCCGTTATTGAGCGTCGGCAGATAGACGACGACGACCATTAGCAACAACCCGGCGAGCAATAGCCACGGAGGCTGCCTGGACGCTGCCTCGTCCGAAGATTGCACGGGGCGCGCCGGCAGGTCATGCATCAAGGAATCTGACGCCATGGTGTTTCAGGGATTTGAGTCAAGCGGTGTGTGCCTGTACATGTTCTGCCAAGTCAGCAGCCAGGGCACCAACGCAAGCAAAACGAAGAAAAGGTATCGCTCCGAGCCGCGATTATATTGCGCCGTCTTGCGCGGCGAAACGGGCCTCTCGTGTCGCGACCTCCCGAATCAAGTCGAGCCAGACCATCGGCGAGCGGCACAATCACCTCCCACGACTCGTGGTTTTCCGGGCAAGATTGCCAGCGTGACGGGGAGTTGAACTTGCCACGAGCGGCAAACCGGATGACGTGACGGCGGAGCGCAGTGGCACATTGTATTTTCATAACTATGCAAACAATGTCTGCCGGTGCGTTGAGTCCCGTTCGTCTTGGTGTTTCGGTATCTTTCACGCGGATGGTGGAGCCTTGCCGGCGAGCGATATTACGCTCGGCGTCCCCTGGGTAGTTGACACGCCGTTATTCTATTTTCATAATCTGTGAGTCCGTCCCATTTGCACGTCGAAACGGATCACACAGATGCACCCTCGCCCGCGCGAAACCAAGCTGGCGGCCAAGAAGAACGGGATTCTCAACGAAGTCTTCCGCAGCGGTGGTTGTCTGCGATTCGACCTGGCACGGCGGCTGAACATCAACGCCACGATGGTCGGCAGTTACGTCGAAGAGTTGCTCGCCGACGGGTTGCTGGTCGAGGGGGACCCGGCGGCCGCCCCCCGCGGACGCGCCCCGCTGCACACCAATCCCCGGCACGGCTGTTTTCTGGGGCTCGATTTCGAGGCCCTGCGGGCTCGGGCCGTGTTGTGCGACTTTGCCGGTGAGGTGCTCGCCCAGAAGGAGATACCGTTTCGTTCGGGCGTCTCGCGCGAGAACGTGCTGAAGCAGATCGTGGCGCTCGCGCAGCGGTTGGCCGACCAGGCGGACCGGCCGTTGTTGTCCGTCGGCATCGCCGCGCCGGGACAAGTCGACTGCGCGGCCGGCCGCGTGCTGCACTACCGCTTGCTGGCCGATTTTGACCAGGTGCCGCTCGGCGACCGGTTTGCAGCCGTGTTCGGCCCCGGAGTGTTCGTCGAGGACAACATTCGCGCCGTGGCCTATGGCGAGCTGCTACGGGGCAGCGGCCGCGGGAACCGCAATTTTCTCTGCCTGGCGGTCCGCTCCGGAGTCGGCCTGGGCATCGTCGATCGACGGGAATCTTTACTCCGGCACGAATTCGATGGCCGGCGAGGCGGGCTACTTCGTCTTTCCACCGCCGACGGTCCGCAGTGCGCCACCGACCTGGTTTCCGTCACCGGTTTCGTCAACGCCACGCTCAAGCTGATCCGCTCGCGACAGCCGACCGCGGCCCGCCGCAAGCTGCTCGAGCGGGGCGAGGACGTCACGCTCGCGGATCTCGTGGCCGCGGCCGCCGCGGGGGACGGCGTGCTGCGCGAGCGGCTCGAACAACTCGGCACGCACCTGGGCATGCTGGCCGCGAATCTTGCCAATCTGTTCGCTCCCGAAAAGATCGTCCTCACCGGTGAGGTGCCCAACTGTTCGCCGCTGGTGCGCCGGCAAATGGAGAGGGCCTTCCGCCAGTACACGCTCCCCACGATCTTGACCACCGCTTATCTCGAGGACGGCACGCTCGGCGGTTTTGCCGGCGCGCTGGGCGCCGCCTGGTTGGGCTTTGCCAAGACTTTTCCCGATAACGAAGACGTGCTCGTGCAACAAGCCAAAGAAAAACGGCAGGCCCTGGCGGCCGGTTGAACGACGACCCGTTGAACGACAACCCAACGCGTGAAAACCCGATCCATTTTCTCGCAGATGTTGCTTAAGGAACGCCGCCGTGAAACTCTTTCTGGATAGCGCCAAGATCGACGAAATCCGGCACGCGCTGGAACTGTGGGACCTGGACGGTGTGACGACGAACCCGCGGCACGTGCAGGCCGCGGGCAAGACGTTTCAGCAGGTGCTGGGCGAGATCGCCGAATTGCTCGGCGGCACGCAGAAACCCGTCAGCGTGGAAGTGAACCCGCACCTGACCGACTGGCGCCAGATCGTGGCCGAAGGGACCGAGTTGAGCCAGCGGTCCCCCAATTTCGTGATCAAGGTCGGCGCCAGCGAACACGGTTTCAGGGCCATCCGCGAGCTGGCGGCCCGCGGCATTCGCACCAACGCCACGTTGATCTTTACCGTCGCCCAAGGCTGGCACGCGGCCCGGGCCGGCCCGCCTATATCAGCCCCTTCCTCGGCTGGAAGGAACAATACGGAGACGCGCCCGACCATCTCGTGGCCGACCTGCGGGCAATGCTCGACACGCACGGATACGACTCGGAGATTATCGCCGCGGCGGTCCGCAACGGCCGCCAAATCGCCGACGCCGCAGTGGCCGGCGCCCATTGCGTTACCGCAGCCCTGGCGGTCTATCAGGACAGCTTCCGCAATCCCTACACGAACCTGGGCGAGGAGATTTTTCAAAACGCCTGGGATGCCACGCCGAAAGCGTAGCCTTGCCCCAGTGACAACGAAAACCAACGGGAGACCCGCGCCATGCAACCACGCGACGTCACGCGACGCCGGTTCATCCAAAGCGGAGCAGCGGCCGGCGCAACCGCGAGTCTACTTGCGGCGGCTCCTGCCCGCGCGATCGGGGCCAACGATCGGCTGCGGATTGGCGTGAGCGGCGCGGGCAACCGCGGCTTCAACACGCTCTCCAAGACGCTGGTGAAGCTCCGCGGCCTGGGCCGAAACATCGACCTGGTGGCCGTTTCCGACGTCTATTCCGTGCACCGGCAGCGATTTGTAGACTTCGTCCAGGAAAAGACCGGCGTCACGCCGAGTGCGTACGTCGATTACCGCGAGCTGCTCGCCGACCCGAAGGTCGACGCCGTGGTCATCGCCACGCCCGACCACTGGCACGCCCGGCAATCGCTCGATGCGCTGGCCGCCGGCAAGCCGGTCTACTGCGAAAAGCCGATGACCCACACGATCGACGAAGCCAGCCAGGTCGTGGCGGCTTGGAAATCGAGCGGGCTGGCCATGCAAGTTGGCGTGCAATCGACCAGCCTGCCGGTCTGGGACATGGCCCGGCAGATGATCGACGAGGGAAAGCTGGGCAAAGTCGTGCAATTTCAGACCGAGAGTGCCCGCAACAGTAAATTCGGCATGTCGCGGCACAACGTGATCACCAAGGAGATGACCCCCGAGACGGTCGATTTCCGCCGCTTCCTGGGCGTCGACGAGGGGCTCGCGCCTGACATGCCGTTTGACCGGGCCACGTTCGGGCAGTGGCGCTGTTACTGGCCCTTCGGCTACGGGATGTACTCGGACCTGTTCGTCCATCGCGTCACCGGCATGCTGAAGGCCACCGGGCTGCGCAACCCGGGCCGCGTGGTCGCCGCCGGCGGCATCTTTCTGGAATACGACAACCGCGAAGTGGCCGACGTGGCCTCGATCATTGCCGACTTTCACGAAGGCGTGCAGGGCCTGGTCAGCAGCACGATGGTCAGCGAGGAGTTGAAGCTCGACCATCTGATTCGCGGGCATTTCGGACTGTTGCGGTTCGACCAGAACTGCACGGGCAACAGCGGCCAGGGGACGTTCGAGTTCGTCCCCGAGCGCCCGCAAGTGACACTCGACAGCAAGCTCCGCCGCGAAAACTTCAGTGCCAAGACCGAGCACGACATCATCTCGATGCACATGGCCAACTGGCTCGACGCCATCGAGTCCGGCCAGCCGGCCTCGGTGAACAACGACCCGGAGCTGGCGGCCGCGGCGGTCGTGTTCGTGAACCTGGCCGTGCGCAGCTACCGCGAGGGGAAGGTGTTTCACGTCGACCCCGCCGGCAAGGTGAGCGACGGCGACAGCAGTTGGGCCAGTGGGTGGGAACAAATGTCGAAGGATCGAGCAAAGCCGCGCCACGTTCCCGGTTGGACGGCCGGCGACGCCGGCAGCGTGCTGCATCCGCCGGAGTATCAAAAGCTGGCCGGCCGTTGGGTCAACGGGCAGCCGCCGGAGGCGTCATCATGATGTGCCTAAGAAGCTGTTTCAAAACCGCCGGGGACTGTCCCGATTTTGCGGAGTCTTCGGAGCAAAATGGGACAGTCCGGACTGTCCCCCTCTCCGACGCGGTTTTGAAACAGCTTCTAAGAAAATCGCATTGGTTCGCGTGCTTGTGGGCCAGCTTGTCGTGTCTCGCCGCCGGAGCCGCCCCGACGATGTTCCCCGGCCAGCGCACCGCCGACGAACTGCGGCAAGACGGATTCACGCCGCTTGTCGACGGCAGCTCGCTGGCCGAGTGGGACGTGAAACCGTGGCACGCCGGGCACTGGGTTGCCCGTGACGGGGTGATCGATTACGACGGCCATTTGCCGCGCAAAAAGGGGAGGACCCCTCGCTGTGGACCAGGCGGGCGTTCGGCGATTGCGAGCTGTACGTCGAGTGGCGGCTGCCGGCCAAACCGGAAATGAAGCCCCACCCCATCGTCCTCTACAACGGCGACTTTCTGATGCAAGAGGATCACCCACGGCAGCGCGAAACGCGCCTGCGGCTCGACGCCGGCGACAGCGGGTTGTACTTCCGCGGCAGCACGAAGTGTCAGGCCAACATCTGGAGCCAGGAACTCGGCTCCGGCGAGATCAACGGCTATCGCACAGACAAATCGATGCCCGCGGAGGTCCGCCGCGCGTGCATCCCCATTAGAAAAGCCGACCGGCCGCTGGGCGAGTGGAACGCGTTTGTGATCACGCTGAAAGGGGACGGCATCACGATCGCCCTCAACGGCGAACCGGTGGTCGCGGTGCCGCATCTGCCGGACCTGCCGGCGCGCGGGCCGATCGCCCTACAACACCACGGAGATCCGGTCGAGTTCCGACAGATTTGGATCAAGGAGCTGCCGTGAGACGCCAGCACCCCGCACCGACCTCGACGAGGAGTCATGCCATGCACACGCCCGGTCGTCGAATCGGCGAAGTCTCGCGGCGGGAGTTTCTCGGTGGTGTCGCGGCCGCGACGGCGTCATCGCTAATGGGTCTGGGAGTTGCCCGCCGAGCGTCGGCCACCGACACAGCGCAGCGCATCAAAAAAGCGGTCAAGTTTCAGATGATCCAGGAAGATCTGCCGGTGCTCGACAAGTTCAAGCTGCTGGCCGACCTGGGCTTCGACGGCACCGAAATTCACGTCACCGCCAAGGTCGATCGCCACGAAGTCCGCCGGGCCATCGACGCCACAGGAGTCGTCGTGCACGGTTTTCTCAACAGCGACAGGCCGGATCTGAAACACGCGATCGACAGCGCCAAGTTTTACGGCGGAACCAGCGTGCTGGTCGTCGCCGGCCGCGTCAACGAGGACCATCCCTACGACGAGGTCTATCGCCAGCAACAGGAGCGGATCAAATCCGCGCTGCCGTACGCCGAAAGCCAGGGCATCAAGCTGCTGGTCGAGAACGTGTGGAACAACTTTTTGCTCAGCCCGCTGGAGATGGCCCGCTTTCTCGACGAGCTGGACAGCCCGGCCGCCGGCGCCTATTTCGACGTGGGCAACGTCGTCCGCTACGGCTGGCCGCAACAGTGGATTCGCATTCTTGGCCCGCGGATCGGCAAGCTCGATATCAAGGAATACAGCCGACAAAAGCAGCTGCACGAAGGACTGCGAAAGGGCTTCGACGTTGAGATCGGCGAAGGAGACTGCGATTGGCCGGCCGTGCGGCAGGCGCTGGCCGACGTCGGTTACACGTCCGGCTGGGCTACGGCCGAAGTTCCGGGCGGCGACCGCCGGCGGCTGGCCGACGTCGCCGCGCGAATGGACAAGGTATTGGCGTTATGACTCCCGGCTCGAACGCAACGTAAAGACCGCCTCGAACTTCGCAAATCAATCGCCGCGCGCAGGAGAAACACTGATGACCCAACACAACCCACAAGACGGCCCGCATTCTTCCCGGCGTTCGTTCATCAAGCAATCGGCCGCGACCGTCGTGGGCGCGGGCCTGGCGGCGAATGCCGGTATCGCGCGGGCCGCTCACGCCGCCGGCGACGATACGCTGCGAATTGGGCTCGTCGGTTGCGGCGGCCGGGGACGCGGCGCCGCTGTGCAGGCCCTGCGGGCCGACTCTCAAGTCCGCCTGGTGGCCGTGGCCGACGCCTTCCCGGATCAGATCGAAAGCACGTTGAACATTTTTCAGGGGGTCGAGGACGCGGCCGGCCGCATCGACGTGCCGCCCCAGCGCCGCTTCACCGGCTTCGACGCGTATCAGCAGTTGATCGACGCGGACGTCGACGTCGTGCTGCTGGCCACTCCGCCCCACTTCCGGCCGCAACATCTGGAGGCCTGCGTCAAAGCCGGCAAACACGTCTTCGCCGAGAAGCCCGTGGCCGTGGACGCAGCGGGAGTCAACCGCGTGCTGGCGGCTTGCGACGCGGCGAAGCAAAAAAATCTGGCCGTCGTGTCGGGGTTGTGCTGGCGATACAACAACGTGGCCCGGGCGTCGATCGAGCAGGTCCACGACGGCGCGATCGGCCAGGTCGTGGCGATCCACTCCAGCTACAACGCCTCGCGCCCGGCAAACAGTGGCCCATGCGCCGCGAGGCGGGCTGGGGGGACATGGAATGGCAGCTGCGCAACTGGTACTGGTTCACCTGGCTGTCGGGCGATCACATCGTCGAGCAGGCCGTGCACAGCATCGACAAGGCCGCCTGGGCCTTGCGCGACGAGCCGCCCCATTCGGCCGTGAGCCTGGGCGGTTTGCAGGCCCGGCAAGCGCCGGAGCTGGGCACCATCTTCGATCATCACGCCGTCCTCTATGAGCAGGCCGGCGGGCTGAAGCATTTTCATTACTGCCGCCAGCAGCCGGGCTGCGCCAACGAAGTGGCCACGCACGTCATCGGTACCGGGGGTGTGTGCGACGTGGAAAAGGGCCTGATCCGAGACCACGCCGGGCAGGTCAGCTGGAAGTGCCGCGAGAAGAACAACGTCATGCACCAGCAGGAGCAGAACGAACTGTTCGCCAGCCTGCGCGCCGGCCGGCCCATCAACGACGGAACGTTCATGTGCCGGAGCACCATGTTGGCCATCCTCGGCCGCATGGCCAGCTACACGGGCCAGCAAATCACCTGGGAGCAGGCGATGGATTCAAACGACGATTTTACGCTCGCGCATTACGACTGGGACGTGAAGCTCGAAGTGCCCTCGATTGCCGTGCCCGGCGTCACGCCGTTCGTTTGACAACCGGAGCGCGCGATTTATGGAGCGCGGCAGTCAGCACGGCGGCCGCAGAGGACCGGAATGACCCGACGAGATGAAATCCGCAGGTTGCTGGAAATGTCGCCGGCCGAAATGCAGGAGCAGGCCGGCGAGCGGCTCGTCGTCTGCCGCGATCTCGACGCGCTGCACCGGCATTTGGCCGAGTCGATCGCCGCGGAAATCCAGGCCAACAACGCGGCCCAGCGGCCGACCAGGCTGATTCTGCCCGTCGGCCCGGTGGGGCAATATCCGATTCTCGCGGAACTGATCAACCGCGAGCGGATCAGCTTGCGGCACTCGTGGTTTTTCCTGATGGACGAACACTGCGACGACCACGGTGTCGCCCTGCCGGCGGATCATCCGCTCAGTTTTCGCCGCGCGTTTCGCGAGCAGTTCACCGACCGCGTCGAGCGCGAGCTGATGCCGCCGGCCGAGCAACTGATCTTCCCGGACGACCGAAACGTGCACACGCTGGGCGACCGCATCGCCGACGCCGGCGGCATCGACACCACGTACGGCGGCATCGGCATCCACGGGCACATTGCCTACAACGAGCCGGAGCCCGGCGTTCGTCAATCCGATCCGCGGCGGGTGCAGCTCAACGAGTTCACGCGCACGATCAATGCCATCCGCGCCGGTATCGGCGGCAACCTGGAGGGCTATCCGCGCCAAGGCGTCACGCTCGGCATGCGGCAACTGCTGGCCGCGCGAAGCGGGTTCGCCTCTATTGCCGCAACGGCATTCCGCTCGACTGGGCCAACACGGTGCTGCGGCTGGCGCTGTTCGGCTATCCCGGGGACGATTACCCGGTGACGTACCTTCGCGACCACGCGGATTACGTGATCGTAACCGACGAAGACACGGTCCGCTCGCCGCAATTCATTGTTTAAACTGCCGCGAGCAAAGACGCCTCGAACGAACCAGCAGCCATGAAACTGAACTTCACCGCCGAACGCGTGCTGGCCGTCGTCGCTCATCCGGACGACGCCGAGCTGCTGTGCGCGGGAACATTGGCCCGGGCCAAGGCGGACGGCGCCGCGGTTGGCATTTGCGTATTGTGCCGCGGTGACAAGGGACAGCCCGATCCGCCGATCAAGAACCTGGCCGAGGTGCGCCGCCGCGAAATGAATGCGGCCGCCGGGCTGCTTGCCGCGGAGCTGTTGACGGGCGGTTTTGACGACGGCGGGTTGTTCGACTCGGACGCGTCGCGCCAGACCGTGGTCGAGTTGATTCGCCAATTTCGACCCACGCTGCTGCTGGCCCACGCTCCGACCGACTATCACCCGGACCATCGGGCGGGCTCGGTGCTGGCCGAGGCGTCGTCGTGGTTTTGCGCCTCGGCGGGATACACGACCGAATCCGCTCGGCTCCAGCGGCCGCCGGCGCTGTGGTGGATGGATACGATCGAGATGATTGACTTCGAGCCGGACTTTTTCGTCGACGTGAGCGAGTTTGTGGACCTGAAACGGCGGATGATCCGTTGCCACCAGAGCCAGTTGGCGCGCGGTGACAGCGCCGACTTTTCGCCGCTCGAGTCGCTTATGATCCGGCAGTGCGAAGCCCGGGGTGCCCAGGCAGGCGTCCGGGCCGCCGAGGCATTTCGACGACACGCAGCCTGGAAGCGGACGGAAGCCTGGTGAGTCAGATGCATGCCAGACGAGTGCTTTGTTATACCCTGATCTTCGGGTCAGACTTGCCATAAGCCAATGCACTGCTGGACAAGCCAGCAGTGGCACCCGAATTGTTGACGTTGACAAAGCACCAGTGGCCGTGCCTTACACCGATCGAATGACCCATTTGCGAATGAAGTGAGTATCCAATGGCCGGCGACACGCACACGGAACTGAGCCCACGTGAGCCCTGGTACCGCGGCGTCAGCGGGTACGAGTGGCTCGTGCTGGCGGTGGCGTCGGCGGGCTGGGTGTTCGACGTGTACGAAGGCCAGATCTTCAACATCACCCGCAACCAGATGCTCTCCGACATCCTGGGGAGCGATGGCGGCGACGTGAAGAAATACGGCGACATGTTCCTCGGCATCTTTCTGCTGGGAGGAACCGTCGGCGGTCTGGCGGCCGGATCGCTGGCCGATCGCTTCGGCCGCCGCCCGATCATGATCCTGACCATCCTCACGTACTCGCTCTTTTCCGGGCTGACGTATTTCGCGACCGAGCTATGGCACGTCGCCAGCCTGCGATTTCTGGTGGCGATGGGCGTGGGGGGCGAATGGGCCGTGGCGGCCAGCCTGGTATCCGAGGTGTTTCCAGCGCGGGCGCGGGCTCAGGCGTCGGGCATTTTTCACGCCTCCAGCGTGTTGGGCACCTGGATGGCGGCGCTGGCCGGCATGGCCGTGGGCGCCCAATGGCGCTATGCCTACCTGTTCGGCATCGTACCCGCGCTGTTGGTGCTGTGGGTGCGGGCCAGCGTCCGCGAGCCCGAGAAGTGGCAAGCCGCCAAAAACGAGGCCCAAGCCGTCGTCGGCGGCGCCCAACTCGGCAGCTTTCGCGACCTGTTGCTCAATCCCAGATGGGGCCGCCGGGCACTGCTGGGCATGGGATTGGCCGCCGTGGGACTGGGCACGTTCTGGTCCGTGACGGTCGCCGGACAAGACCTGGCCCGCGAGATGTTGATCCGCGAGGGCGAGAGCGGCAACCTCGTGGCCCAGCGATCGCAGTTTGCCTACGGCATCGTCGAGACTTCCGGCGGGGCGGTGGGCCTGCTGGCGTTCGGCCCCTTGTGTGCCCGCTTCGGCCGGCGGCGGACGTTCATCGTCGTTCAATTGCTGGCGTTCGTGCTCGTCCCGGTGACCTGTTTTGCCCCGCAGACGTACGAGGCGCTGTTGTGGATTCTGCCGGTGTTCGGCTTTTTCACGCTGGGCATGCACGCCGGCTACGCGATCTATTTTCCGGAATTATTTCCCACGCACTTGCGGGCCACGGGCACGAGCTTCTGTTTCAACGGCGGACGCGTGTTGGCCGTGCCCGTGTTGTTTTTCTCCGGCTGGCTGAAGGCGGCCGATGGCATGGACCTGCGGATCGCCATCTCGTCGCTCGGCACGCTGTTCTTGCTGGGCGTCGTGCTGATGTTCTTTCTGCCGGAAACGAAAGGCGAGGAGTTGCCCGAGTAGGCAAACGCCCGATGGACACCTGGACGATGTTCTTCGCGATCGCGATCATCACGACCCTCTCGGGCTTCGTGCAAAGCGCGATGGGGTTTGGCTACGCGATCGTGGCGCTGGCGATCCTGCCGTTGGTGCTCGACATTCAGACGGCCAACATCCTGGTGTCGCTCAGCATCATCTTGCCACTGGCCGTGGCCGTGTGGGCCTATCGCCACGGCATCGATTGGACCACGATGGCGTCGTGTCTGGCGGGGGCTTCGCTGGGACTGGCCTTGGGGCTGGTTGTCTTTTCCACCGTGGACGGCGACTGGCTCACGCGGGCCACCGGTATCGTGATTCTGCTGTTGGCGTTGGACAGCCTCCGCATGCACGGCAATCGCGAGGCCCAGCCGCGATTCTCCAAGGGTTGGAGCGCCGTGGCCGGAGCCGTGGGTGGACTCTTATCCGGGTCGATCGGCATCGGGGGCCCTCCGCTGGCCGTGTATGCCGCGCGGCAAATGTGGTCGCCGGTCCGTTTCAAAGCCTTTCTGGCCGGCGTTTCGCTGCTCCTCTCGCTGCTCAAGGGCCTCGGGCTGGCGGCCACCGGTTGGATCGACCAGACCGTGCTCGTCTATTCCGCCGCCGCGGTGCCGTTCGGCCTGGTCGGCTGCCAATTGGGCATTGTCGTCTCGCGCAACTTCAACGCCCATCGATTTCAGCGCGTGACCATGGGGCTGCTCGCGTTGCTGGCCATCGGCATGATCGTGCGGGGCCAGCCGGACAGCACCCGCATCGACGCGCGTGCCAGCCGCCAACGGCAGCCCGCCGGGCGGAACCTTCGCCGGCTGGCCAGACGTTTGGCGCCATCGAATGTCCTCGACCCCGCCGCGTGGCGGCGCCGATCGGGCGACCCACAACAGCGGAAGGGCCGACACATGAAGACAATCGCGATCATCGGCGGAGGTTTCTGCGGGACGATGACGGCGGTGAACCTGGCCCGGCTGAGCAACTACCCGTTGCGGGTCGTGATCGTCAATGCCCGCCGGCCGTTGGGCCGCGGGACGGCCTATGGAACGGACCGCGGAGAACACTTGCTGAACGTTGCCGCGCGGAATATGTCGGCGCTGCCCGACATGCCGTCGCATTTTCTCGATTGGCTGCGGACGCGGTGGGAGTTCAAGGACCTGCCGCATGACCAACTGCGCGAAATGTTCGCCCCGCGTCGCGTCTACGGCGATTACCTGAGCGGCTTGCTCGGCGCCTGCCTGCACCCGATCGATGCCCGTTCGCAGGTCAAGCTCGAAACGGTGGAAGACGAAGCCGTGGACATCGTCGTCACCGGGGACGAACGGGCGACGATCCTGCTGGGCAGCGGCGACGCGGTCGAGGCCGACCAGGTCGTGCTGGCCACCGGCAATCAGCCCCCCGGTTCGTTTGCGTCCGCGGCGCCGCTGAGGCACGATGCCCGCTACTGTGCCGATCCGTGGGAAGACTGGCGGGGGAGGCTCCCGGCGGCGGGCGGACGGATCGTGCTGCTGGGGACCGGGTTGACGATGGTCGACGTCGTGCTCACGCTCGTCGAGCTGGCCTGGCAGGGCGAAATCGTCGCGGTTTCACGCGGCGGCATGCTGCCGCAGTCCCACTTCCGCGGCATCGCCTACGAAGATTACGTTCCCGCGGATGCCGAGTCGCTGGGGCTGGACGGCCTCGTCGAGCTCGTCGAGCGGCATTGCCGGCGCCTGCGGCAGATGAGCCAGAATCCGGCCATCGCGATCGACAAGCTGCGCCCCCACACGCAGCGGCTGTGGCGCAGTCTGTCAACGGCGGAGAGACAGTCGTTTCTCAGTCGCTACGCGGCCCCGTGGAACGTGACGCGCCACCGGATCGCCGCGGCGATTCACGATACGATCACCGATGCTCTGGACCGCGGCCGGCTGAAGGTCGTGACCGGCACGATCCAGCAGCTGGTGCCCAACGAGCAGAACATCGAAGTCGTGCTCCGCGACCCCGACGGAGGCGAATTGTCGCAGTCGGGAGATCTGGTGATCAACTGCACGGGGCCGCAGGCGCGTTTCGCGCAATCCGGTGTGCCGCTGTTCGACAATCTGCTCCGGCGGCGTTTGGCGTGCGAGGACGAGTTGGCCATGGGCATTCGCACCAGCGACGAGTTTGCCCTGATCGGCGGCGACGGCCAGCCGTCGCGACTGTTGTTCGCGATCGGGCCGCTGCTCAAAGGGAGCCTGTGGGAAACCACGGCCGTGCCCGAGCTGCGCGGCCAGGCCATGCGCGTGGCCGAAATCCTGCTCGAACGCGAACCAGCCGCGGTCGAGCAGGAGGACGTGATCGAATATTACATTTAGGGACTGTCTAGCGTTGCGTCCCGTCGACGTTGGAATGGGCCGCGTCGCGGAACCACATGTTCCAGCCAGTTAGCTCCGGCTTGCCGGTGTTGACGGCCACCAGCTCCCCCTTTTGCGTCGCGGCGTAGATCCAGCCCTTGTCGACGACCGGTGGAAATCGCAACGGCGATCCGATTTCGTAGGTCTCGACGATCTTGCCCGTCCGCGGGTCGATCTCCAACACGTCACCCACCAGCGTGGCGACGAGCAGGTGCTTGCCAGCCAGCACCGGCGGCGCGGCCAGGCTGCCCCCCTCGGCAGCCAGATCGCCTTCGAGCGGCAGCGACCAGAGGAGCTTTCCGCTGCTGGCCGCCAGGCAAACGACCGCGTCGCCCATGCAACTGACGTTCCGATCGCCAAGCGGCAGCACGCGCGAGCCATGGTAGCTTTGCAACGTGGAGACATTGCCTTGGCCAATCAGTCCGGCCGCCTGGCGTTGCGAGGCAGCCAACGGTTCGAGCTGCGATGCGTCGACTAGGAACGGGTCGTCGGGCTCCGCCGCCGGTGGATTTGACGGCTCGGCAGGCGGTGGCTCGCTCGTCGGCGCTTCGGCATTAGAGTTGTTGCCGGGAGGGGTGGGCTCGGCCTGCGGATCATCGGCCACGGCGAACATACCGCTGCCGCTAGCGGCCGAGCCACCGCTCATGCCGCCGCCCATCATGCCGCCCCCCATGCCGCCCATGATGCCGTTGGCGGCTTCAAAGCCCGCCGCCGCGGAAACGGCTTTTGATTTTGCCTGCACGCGCCAGTTCAGGTACGGCGCACGGTGATCGCACGCCAGGTATTGCTCCAAACCGGTTGCGCGATCGAATCGGGCGATCGCTTCGCGAACCGCGCCTTTGGACTTGCCGTCGGTTCGTCGCGAGTAATAGACGGCCGTGCCGGCGACCACCGGTGCCGACGTGGCTTTGAGCCGCCGCGCGGCCAGGATCCGCCCGTCACGCTGGTTGAATTCGTATAGCGTGCCCGCGTAGGTGGCCACGTACAAGACGTTGTCGGCGGCCACGGGGGCCGAAATACACTCGCCGTCGATCCACCGCTGCCAGAGCGTCTCGCCGGTCTTCTTGTCGAAGCAGGCCAAAGCATGCGTGGCAGTCGGCGGCGCCGACGTTGCTTTCGAGGTGGTCTTGGCATCATCGGCGAAGGGATTGTCTCCCGCCGCGCTTGTGGCAGTCGCCGGATAGGTCGTAAACACCCGGCCGTGCGCGGCGGTGGGAACCGACATCAGCGGATCGGCCAGCCAATGGCCCCAGCGGAGTTTTCCGGTCCGGGCGTCCAAGACGAAGATCGTGCACGACTCGGTGTTCAAAATGATCGAGTCATCATCGAGCACGACAGCGCTCGGCCCGTCGTCGTCGAGCCGGACTCCCCACAAGAATTTGCCCGTCTGGGCGTGGAAACAGTAGAAGTCGTTCGAACTGAATCCACCGCTCACGTACAACCGTCCGTCGCGAACCGCGGGCGTGGCCACCGGCGACTGGCTGGGCAACCGAATGGTGAAGCCGCGCTCGGTCTTGACGATCGCCGCGTCGTCGAATTCTTCGATGGGCGTCGTGACCGCGCTGGCAAACTTCGCCGGCACGGGATGGGTCGCGGAGTTCATTTGCCGAGCTTCGGCCAGCACGTCCGGCCCGGGCCGCTCTCGCAACCCGGCCACCGGTGGGCCGAACTTCGGCGCGGCGGGCGCTTGCGAAGCGGGTGGCCGCGGGCCGGTCTCCGAGGCTGGCGATGGCTTGGGTTCGGCAGCCGGACACGACGCGGCGGCTGCACACGAGACGAGAAAAATCCCCAGAAAGCAGCGCATGGTACACCTCATTTCTCTGTTCCAAAGAGTCGGTCAAAGGCGCGTACGTGCAGCCTGCATGGTACCGCGCGGCTGTGAAGTCATGGGTTAAGAAATCCGGGACGCTTCCACGGTGCCGGCGCGATCGGCCAACCCGGCACTTGATTTGCGACGGTGTCGAGTGGGCATTGCCACTGACACAAGTGCGAACCACGCACGAGACGCTTGTGTGCGTGAGGGAGCCAAAGCGTGCGAATGGGCACAGGTTCCCAACGCTGACGTCCGGGCGCGGATCGCCGACAAGTTCACCGATCAGAGAAAGACCAGGAGAAAGACCATGAGCGGCAAAAAGATTCTTTTCGCCACGGATTTTTCAGAGGGGAGCCGGCACGCCCTGCAATACGCAGCCTGGCTGGCGAAGTGCACCGGCGGACATCTGTACATCGTGCACGTCTCGGAGCACGAGCAATATCCCGTCGGCGAGCTGTTCGACGAAGAGCCCCAGTCCGATCCCAACGAGCTGGAGCAACTCCAGCAGGTCGTGCCATCCGACGAGATCGACTATGAGCACCGGGTGCTCTATGGCGAGCCGGGTAGCGCCGAAGTCACAAAACCCGCCCAGGTACTCGTTGATTTTGCCGATCGGGAAAAGATCGATTTGATCATCCTGGGGACGCACGGCCGCTCTGGCTTCGGCCATTTGCTGATGGGTAGCGTGGCCGAGTCCGTCGTCCGGCACGCGCATTGCCCGGTGGTTGCCGTGCGCGAAAGCAAATCGTCGCAGACGACGAGCTCGTCGCCCACGGCCGCATCGTCATCACGGAAACGTTGAGATCGCCAAGAAACGCTAGCGCCACGGGCGAAATACCACTAACCGGCGTGCAGGACTTTGAAGCCCGCTCGTGCTCTGTCATAGCCTGATCTTCGGGTCAGACTGGCCGTAAAGCCAAAGCACTGCTGGACAAGCCAGCAGGGGCACCCGAATTGTTGACGTTAACAATGCGCGAGTCCGCGCCGCCGCCTGGGTGCAATCGTCCCAAAGAGCGCTTTGCAGATTTCGAGTTTTCGCCGCAGGGTGTCTTTGTAGGCGTGGTCCATGCAATGGCGGATCTCCGGATGCAGCTCTTGCCGGCGGCCTTCCAGCACCTCGGATAATAGTGCGCGTTCTTCTTCGCTGAGCTCCAAATTCATCGAAGCATCTCCCAGTTTTTTTTGATGTCATCAAATGTGGACCGATCGCGATCGGTGGTGGGCCTGCGCCAGCAGTCCGCGGCGCAGCTTCGCGTCGATCGTGCCGCGACGAGCCGCCGCTCTACGAGCGGGCGTTCCTTTGCGGCCTCCTCGCAGCACGTCGGCCCTCTGCCGCACCTGTATACCAATTTAGAGCGAGGCGAACAGCGCCGCAAAGTCAAGATTTGCGACCGCGCAGCCTACAGGCAGATGCACGCCCGGCGTGTTCGGCCGCTTGGTCGGCGAACTCGGCGACGATCGAGCCGTCGCGATTCAAGGCGTGAAGGCCGTCGGTCGGTACGGTTCCGCCACGGTCGCCGGGCGAGGACGCCCCCGTTTGGCTCGCTGTTTGCAGGCCCTGGTTGCTGTCTGAGCGTGTCTTCGTGGTTCTTCGTTAACGAGGAGGAAAGCCATGATCAAGGTTTCCGACGAAAGTGCGGGCAACGTGCTGGTTCTCGAGGCCCAGAGTCGGCTCACCGATGAGGATTACAAGACGGTGCTGATCCCGCGGCTCGAACAGATCATCCGCGAGCACGGCAAGGCGCGGCTGTTGCTCGACATGGGCGATTCGTTCGAAGGCTGGGAGCCCAAGGCGGCCTGGGACGACGCGCGGTTTGGCCTGGCGCACCGCAAGGATTTCGAGAAGATGGCGGTGATTGCCGACCGGCATTGGGTCGAGTGGGCGCTTAAGGTCAGCGCGCCGCTGGTCACCGGCGAAATGAAGACCTTCGCCCCCAGCCAGCGGGACGAGGCCTTGCGGTGGGTGAAATCGTAGCGCTCACTTGGGCCAATCGGCGGCCGGGTCGAAATTGATCGAGGGTTCGGCCGGCCGGTCGGGAATGCGCGGCTTCAAGAACGGCTTGTCGGCGGCCTTGTGACAGGCGTAGCAGGTTTCCAGCGAAAACTTGTACGCGGCGACAAACGCCTTGGGGTCCTTGTGCTGGATCGCTTCTTCGAGCTGCTTGAGCGGAGTGTTCTCCATCGCGTCGAGGATCTCGGCCAGCTTGATCTCGCGACCGGCCTGGTCTTTGCGCAGCGGAATGATGCGCACGGCCCAGCGGAGATGCGACCGCGTTTCGTTCCAATAGAACTGCGCGAGGGGCCAGTTCTCGGCCTCGGCGGCGAACCACAGATTGTTGAAGTGATAAGCCACGCTCATCATCGCGTGGGCCTGGTCAGGCGCTTGTCTTTCAACTGCTGGACGTCGGCCTGGATCGCCGCCAGCGAAGTGGCCGCTTGCCGCGCGTTCGCTTCGGCTCCGGCCGGGCCGCCTGTTCCGGCGACCGACAACACTGCGACGCACAAACCGGCCAGACCAATCGCCGCCAATTTGCTGCGGTGGTTCATAGGGGATGACTCCTGTTTGCTGTGAGGGGCCGGAACAGTCGACAAGCTCCCTAAGTTTACGGCCTCGACCCGCGCGGCGCAACACCCTGGGTTGGCACACCGCCGCGTGGTCTCGCTGCAACCCTTGGCCGTCGCTGCATCCGCGCGTCCCGTTACAACCCCACTAAACGCACCTCGCCTGCGGTGCGCGTTGCCGAAACGCCACGCGTGGCGTTTGCACATCATGGGGCATGAGGTATGGTTGGCTAGCCTACCATTCGCGCGTGTGCCTGCGCGAATCGCGTACCTACCTTACTTTCCCGCCCGGAGAGAGAACGATGCGTAAATTACTGATTCTGACGGCTCTGTCATTGCTGACGGCCGGTACGACCGGCTGTTTCCACAACGGTTGTTCGCGAACCGGTGGACTGTTCGCTGGCTTTCGCCAGCCGACGCCCGCCAACATGCAATGTTGCCAACCGGTCCAATGCTGCGATCCCTGCGCCGGAGGAGCGACCGTGACCGGTCCCGTGATGGCGACGCCGGGCCCCGTGCCCATGTCGATGCCCATGCAGACGCAGATGCCCTGCTGCCCGTAACCAATTCGGGCTTGTCCGCGGTCAAGCGAAGTAACGGACCGCGTTTTCAAACACGCGCAACCCGTCGCCGGCTTCCACAGCCGGCCGACGGGTCCAGCGCGGATGTTGCGTGAAGTCGATGTGGCGCTCCGGATGGGGCATCAGCCCGCAAACGCGCCCCGAGACGTCGCACACTCCGGCCACGTCGGCCAGCGACCCATTAGGATTGTCGGGATAGGGGACCGTGGCGGCCATCGTCGGCGTTGACGTCGCGCTCGACGTGGCCTGAGATTCCGCAGTCGCCGAGCCGTAGCGCAGCACCAACTGCCCGTTTCGCGCCAGCTCGGCCAAGACGCCCGCGTCGCGCGGCACGAATTTGCCTTCGGCATGCGCCACCGGCAGATACATCGTGTCGATGCCGGCGAAGAAGATTGACTTCGTGCCCGAGGTCACCAGCGGCACCCAGCGATCCTCGAACCGCCCCGAGGCGTTCCAGGTGAGCGTGGCCGGGGCCGAGGCGTCGTCGGCCAAGGGAAGCAGCACGCCGCTTTTGATCAGCACCTGAAAGCCGTTGCAGATGCCCAGGATCAGCTTGCCCGCGGCCTGAAACTCGCGCAGCCAATCGGCCAGGTGGTGGCGAATCTGATTGCCCAGAATGCGGCCGGCGGCCACATCGTCGCCGTAGCTGAACCCGCCCGGCAGGCACAGGATCTGAAAGTCGCTCAGCAGGCCGGGCGACTCCAGCAGCCGGTTGACATGCAGCCGCTCGGCCCGGCCGCCGGCCCGCTCGAAGGCAAACGCGGTTTCCACGTCGCAATTGGTGCCGGGCACTCGCAGGATCAGGACGCGTGGTTGAGCCATGGGTCTCGGTCGCTTCAATTCCAATCGAGGGGCGCTTGCCAGGCCGCTTTCAATCGTTCCAGGTCCACGACGACGAGGGGGTGGCCGTCGAGCGCGATTTGCAGGTCCTCGAGGGCCGTCACTTCGCCCAGCCGGCCGCAGGGCAGGCCCGTCATTTGCCGTTCGAACGCCTCGCAACTCTCGGGCGGCACTTCGCACAAGAACCGCGTGTTCGATTCGGAAAACAACAGCCCGGCCGCCGTGTGCGGATCGCTGGCGGCGGCGTGCGGCACGGCCGCCAGGTCAACCGCGGCTCCCAATCCACCGGCAAAGGCCATTTCGGCCAAAGCCACGGCCAGTCCCCCCTCGCTCAGATCGTGGCAGGCCCGCACGTATCCGGCCGAGATCGCCGCGTGCACTGCCGCAAACGTCTTTCGCGCGAGCGGAGCGTCGACCCGGGGCACTTCGCCACCGGCCAGATGATGCAGCGCGGCAAAGTGTGAACCACCCAGTTCGTCGTGCGTCATGCCGACGATGTAGAGAGAATTGCCGGCTTGCTTGAGATCCATAGTCACGGCCCGGCTCACGTCGTCGATCTGTCCCAGAGCACTGATCAGCAGCGACGGCGGGATGGTGATCGATTGCGTGCGGCCGTCGGCGTCGACGTAGCGAAATTCGTTGTTCAAGCTGTCCTTGCCGCTGATAAAGGGCGTGCCCAGCTCGACGGCCAGGTCGCGACAGGCAATGGCCGCCCGCACCAGCGAGCCCAGCGTTTGCGGCCGGTCGGTATTGCCCCAGCAGAAGTTGTCGAGAATGGCGATCCGGGCCGGATCGGCCCCCACGGCCACGCAGTTACGCAGGGCTTCGTCCACGGCGCTGGCGGCCATGTGGTAGGTGTCGAAATCGCCGTACTTGGGATTCATGCCGCAGGCCACGACGATGCCCCGCCGCGAGCCGAGCACGGGGCGCAGCACGGCCGCGTCGCTTGGCCCGTCGTTGTGCAGCCCGACCAGCGGTTTGACGACGCTGCCGCCTTGCACCTCGTGATCGTATTGGCGGATGACCCAGTGTTTGCTGGCCACGTTGGGCGAGCCGAGAATCCGGGTCAGCGATTCGGTCAGGTTCGCGCCGGCTTCGGCCGTGATCTTCAGGGGTACCGGCGGCGGCGGCTCGTACACCGCCTCGCGCACGACCGGCGGGCGTCCGCCGTGCAGAAACTCCATCGACAGCTCGCCGACTTCGTGCGGGCCGTACTTGAGCTGCAACCGCCCGCTGGGAACGAAGCGGCCGATCACGGTCGCCTCGACCCCTTCGCGCTTCGCCAATTCGGCGAACTCGGCCCATTGGTCCGGGCCAACGGCCAGCACCATCCGCTCCTGGGCTTCTGAAATCCAGATCTCGGTGTACGACAGCCCCTCGTACTTGAGCGGGGCGCGATCGAGCCACACTTCGGCGCCGATCGTTTCCCCCATTTCGCCCACCGCGCTCGAAAAGCCGCCGGCGCCGCAATCGGTGATGGCATGGTACAGCCCGCGGTCCCGGGCTTGCAGGATCACGTCGAGCAGCATCTTTTCGGTGATGGCGTTGCCGATTTGCACGGCGCCGCCGGAGAGCGTTTCGCTTTCGTGCGTCAGCTCGGCGGAGCTGAACGTGGCGCCGTGAATGCCGTCGCGGCCGGTGCGGCCCCCCAGGGCCACGATGTGGTCGCCGGGCAGCGGCTCCTTGAACGACTTGTCGCGCGGGATCAGCCCCACGTTGCCGCAATAGACCAGCGGGTTGCCCAGGTAGCGCGGATCAAAATAAACGGCGCCGTTCACCGTCGGTATACCCATCCGGTTGCCGTAATCGCGCACGCCCGACACCACGCCCTGCATCACGCGCTTGGGATGCAGTGCCCCTTGCGGCACGTGATGCGCCGGCACGTCCGGCGGCGCGAAGCAGAAGACGTCGGTATTGCAGATCGGCTTGGCGCCCAGGCCGGTGCCCAGCGGGTCGCGAATCACGCCCCCCACGCCGGTATTCGCCCCGCCGTAGGGCTCCAGAGCCGAAGGGTGATTGTGCGTCTCGACCTTGAACACGACGTTGAACGCCTCGTCGAAGCGGACCACGCCGGCGTTGTCGGCAAACACGCTCACGCACCAGTCGTCGTCCCCCCACCGGCGGCGCAGCTCGTTCGTGGCCGCGAAGATCGTTTCCTTGAGCATGTTCTCGAATCGCAGCTCCCCCTCGGGCCCGCGATAGGCGATCCGCCCGGCGAGCGTCTTGTGGCTGCAGTGCTCGCTCCAGGTCTGAGCGATCGTTTCCAGCTCGATGTCGGTCGGATCGCGCTGGAGCTGGCGAAAATGGGCCTGAATGGTCTGCATCTCGACCAGCGAGAGGTAAAGCTGCCCTTCGCGGCTGAGCCGCGCGAGCGCGTCGTCGTCGAGCGCACGCAACGGCACGGTCAACAATTTGAATTCATAAGGCGAGCCCAGCTCCAGGCGGTCGAAATCGAGCGGCCCGACGACCACCTGCTCGATCGCGTCATTGGCCAGCACTTTGCCGCACAAGAGTTTTAGTTCGCTGTCGGTGGTGTTTTCGAGCCAGTACTTGCGCAGCGTCCGCACCGCGTCGGCCTTCAGCTCCAGATCGGCGATGGCCGCCAGCGCAGCTTTGGGCCACCGGATCCATGACGCCCGGCTTGGGGAGCACGTGCACCACCTGGCGATGGACGGCCCGCTCGGCAAGTCCCGCCAGCAACGGATCGACCAGCCGGTGGTCGCCCACCGGCGCGATCACGGCCCGCTCCACCACGCCGTCGACCAGCAGCTCGCGAGCGATCCGGGCCACTTGCTCTTCGTCGAGCGCCTTCGACCAGGTAGCCGGTGGCGGCCGCCACGACGTCGACCGAAAGTCCCAACTCCGCGGCACCCCCACTGGCGACAGAGGCGCCCCGATCGGGCTGGCCGGCGGCCGGATAGATGTCAACTTCCCACAGCATCGCGGATGCGTTTGGCCTCGGTTAGGAGTCGTTCCAATTCCAGGGCGTCCTGCGCCTCGAGGGCCTGGCGCAGCCGGTCCAACAAGGTCCGAAACTGGTCGAGCGCCGCCAACAGGTTCTCTCGATTGGCCAGCATGATCTGTCGCCACAGCGCCGGATCGCCGGCCGCGATGCGGGTCGAGTCCTGCCATCCGCCAGCCGTAAGCGTAACGTACCGCTCGGGGGTCGAGCCCGCAATGGCCGCCGCCACCAGGTGGGGCAGGTGGCTGGTAATGCGCCAGCGCCGCGTCGTGCTCGGCGGGCGACAGCTCGACGACCGTGGCTCCCAGATCGCGCCAGAATTTCGACAGCCGCGCGATGTCTTCGCCGCGGGAGCTGGCGGTCGGCGTCAACACGACCATGCGGCCGGCGAACAACTCGGCCGAGGCGGCCTGCGGGCCGTGCTTTTCGTTGCCCGCCAGCGGATGGCTACCGACAAAGTGCACGCCGGCCGGCCATTTGGCCCGGGCGGCGGCCTCGTCGATCGCCCCGACGATCGCCCCCTTGGTGCTGCCGGCGTCCGTGATCAATGTGCCGGACTTACAGAGCGGGGCCAGCCGGCAAACCTGCTCGACGATATGATCGACCGGCGCACACACCACGATCAATTCCGACGTGGCCGCCTGCGTCGCATCGGCCGCGATCTGGGTAATCGCGCCCAGGTGCAGGGCCGTCTCGAGCGTCGTCGTCCGGGAGCCGAAACCGAGCACCCGCTCGGCCAAGCCGCGCGGCGCAAGGCCAGTCCCACCGATCCGCCGATCAGCCCCACGCCGACAATGGTGACAGAACGAACCGTGCTCATGGAAAGCCGAGCATTGTAGCAGATCGCCCGCCCGCTGGGCAGCAGGGCGCCGCAGGTGCAATTAGGACATTACCGACTGGGCCGTGTACTAACGGTGTGTTGCCGGGGACTCTTTCATGCGCGTAGAATGGTGGGCCATGAAGGCCCCATTCAGCGTTCAATCTGTGCTGCTTTGGGCCGCGTATGTGGCCATTATGCTAGGCGGCTGGGGTGCGGCCGCTCGCTGGACTCGTCCGATCGATTTCGAAGGGCTGAACCTTCCGATGACGGTCCTGTTCTACGGCATATTTTGGCTGCCGTTTGCGATCTTGGGCTACGTCGCCGGGAGAAGGACACCGACAGTAAGAAGCATGTTCGTGTTCGCAGTCCTGGAATTTACCTTGATTGCTCTCGTCGTGTTTAATCGGTAGGCAGCCGCCTAGGGCAGCAACACGCAACTAGGACGGCGACTTACGTCGCAGTTGTGACATCGCATCCATGCAATGACACAGCCCGTCGAATTGTTCAACGGGCTGTCAATCGCCGCGGGTTGCCGCGTACTCGATGATCGCGCCGATCATAATCGCCCAAAGGGACGCGGCGACAAAGACCCATCCGATCCACGCAGCATTTTTTTCCCAGGGGATCGTCGAAGGCATACCGAAAACCGAGAACAAGCCAAAGACACCAAAGAGCACGCAAAACAGTGCGAGAAATTGCATTTGGCGACGGCTCTTTCCATGGTCAAAAGGGACCATCGCGTGCCGATTTCCAAAGGCCAGGCTTCCAGCCCCCGCAATCAAAAACAGCGTCCCGATAGCCCACATTCCCCAGCGGAGTTCGACGGGGTTTTGAGGATTGCGCACCGCCGATCCATAAGCAATAAAGACCGGGCCCCCCGTCGCGAGGATCAGCGAAATCATCCAGTTACGCATGATGGTTGTTGTTCTCAGGCACGACTCGACATCGCTACGGCAGCAGCTCGTCCTTCGTTTCCTTTGGCGGGCTGAGCAGGGCCCGATTCTTGGCCAGGAACTGGGCCAGAAAATCGCTGATGGCATACGCCGGCGCGGCGCCCACGGTTTCACGCGCCGCCAGGTTCTGGGTGCCCAGCACGTCGGCTTCGGCCTGCAAGAGCTGCTGTTTGGCCGAGGCCTGGCGGCCGGCGATGAGCGGAATGTAGGCCGCTTTGCAGGCCTCGACGCACTGGTCGTGAATCTCGGCCGGCAGGCGGATGGCTTGCAGCGTGACTTCGTGGATCTCGATGCCGTATTGTCCGACCCGTTCGGTCAGGGCGTCGTAGATGTGGCTGGCCAGCCCGTCGGTGCCGGCGCGGTAGCTGCCGTCGGAGGCCGCGCTCTGCAAGTGGGCGGGCGAATTGATCTTTACTTTGTCCCGTAGCTCGGGGGGCAGGTCGGCGGCCACCTGATCGGCCACCAGCAGCCCGGTGCTCAACCGCGATACGACGGCCCGGGTCTGCTCCTCGGCCGTCCAGCGAAGCCATTCGACGGCCAGCCCCAGCTTGCGGCGCGATTCGACTTCGTGGTGCGCCTCGGCCGAATCCCGGGCTTGCTTCAGCTCCGCCTGAAAGCCGGGACGCCGGCCGGTCTTGTGCAGATCGGAGCTCACCAGCAAGTAGAAATGCTCGAGCGAAACGATCCGCCACTTGATGGTCCCGCGGACGGTGATCGGCAGATACTCGCGGGTGAGCACGTCGTGATCTTCGAACAACAGCGATTGCGGTTCCAGCGGCACGCGCAGGGCGACTTCCTCGCCGAAGATCGGATAGATCAGCTTGATGCCGCCGCCGTCGTGCAGGTTGTCGTCGACGTAGTGCACGACCTTGTTCTTGAGGATCACGATGCCCTGCGTCGGGTTCCAGGCCACGAGGTTCAACAGGCCGAACAACAGCGGCTGGCTCCCCTTGCGAAGCACGCGCGACTTGGCCGTCAACAAAATGACGGAGTGGGCCATCAAGACCAGCGTCGCCACCGCCAGGCCCAGCATCGCCAGGTCGCCGAGCAGCCGCGAAACGGCCAGGATCGCCACCGCAAACATCAGCAGGATCGTCCAGACCATCAGGTACACCAACAGCACCCGGCCAATGCCGGTCGTGGTCGGATAGCCGCGCTCGGCCTGCGAAAAGGCCGCGATCGGTCCCCGGCGGGCGGGCGGCGGAGCCAGGATCGGGTCGGAATAGGTGCGCAGGGCGTTATCGCTCCTGGCCGGCAACTGTCGCGGCACCTCGATCGGCCGCCCGCACTTGGGACACGGATAGCGTTTACCGCCCTGGTTTTCCTCGGCGGCGACGCGTTGACCGCATTGGCAGCGCAGCTCGATCGGCATCGAAAAATCCTTCCAGCCCCATGGCTTAACAATCCGGCAAGCATGGCCCGCGGGGGGCTACGATCAACTCTAGAAAAGGCCCCGGGCCATTGCAAGTTATTCGGTCGCCGGCCGCCGGCATTGGGCACATTGCGCCCCCGGAGCCGGGTGTTTGCCAGTACGCGCCTGCACGTATCTGAAACTGGCAAAGCCGGGTATCCTGTAAGGAAGGGGAACAGACCATGATCGGCGAACCTCGGATCGGCACGAAACCATTGGCGATGCTTTGCCGGCGGCTGACGGTTTCGCTGGGGGCGGGGGTCGACATTCGCAACGTCTGGACCCGCGAAGCCAAAGCCGCCCACGGCGTCGCGCGCCGTCGCTTTGCCCAGATTCGCGACGACGTGGCCGGCGGCCGCTCCATTGCCGAGTCGATCGACGAAACGGGCAACTACTTTCCCGAGTTGTTTCGCGAGATGGTCAAAGTGGGCGAGCAGACCGGCCAATTGCCCGAGGTGTTTCGCCAACTGGCCGACAACTACGAATACCAGTTGCAACTTCGCCGCACGCTGCTGACCGCCATCAGTTGGCCGGTCATCGAACTTTCGCTGGCGCTGTTCGTCATCGGTGCAGTGATCTTCTTGATGGGAGCCATTCCGGCGTTGTCCAAGTCGGGCGTCGACCTGCTCGGTCTGGGGCTGAAGGGGATGAGCGGGCTCGTCAAGTACGTGACGTTTCTGTTCGTGTTGGGATCCATCGGGTTCGTCGTTTACGAGGCAACCGTGCGGGGCAAACTCTGGGCCGCGCCGATCCAACGCGCGTTGATGGCCGTGCCCAGGCTCGGCAAAGCGCTCGAGACGCTGGCCATGGCCCGGCTTTGCTGGGCCATGCACGTGACGCTCAACACCGGCATGGACCTGCGGCAGGCCTTGCGGCTGTCGCTCCGCAGCACGCAAAACGTCCTCTATACGAAACAGATCGACCGCGTGCTGCGCTCGATTCGTGCCGGAGACGAAATTCACGAGGCCATGGAGATGACCGGCGTGTTTCCTATCCACTTCATCGACGCGGTGCACGTCGGCGAACAAAGCGGCCGGCTCCCCGAGTCGATGGCCAACCTGTCGGTGCAGTATCAGCGCGAAGCCAAGGCGGCCATGGACGTGATCACCGTGCTGATGGGCTTCGGCGTGATGATGCTGATCGCCGGGGTAATCATCTTCTTTATCTTTCAGATTTTCCAGAATGCCTACCTGGGCCCGATCAACGACGCGCTCAAGGAAATCTGACCTTCGCCGCAAAGACTTGTCGCGCCGGACGCCGGGCACCGCTACGGGTCCGAGTAGTTGTCGGCGTTGGCGTCCGCACCGCTGTTCGCGTCGGGCTGAGCGTCGCTCTGGGGGTGGGCCTTGACGTAGGACTCGTAGCGCTCTTTCACGCCGGGGATCAACGTCTCGGCGTTCTGGTAGTAGATGCGCCGCAGCACTTCGTCCGGCAGGTGCACGCCGTAGATGCGCCAGAATCCCTGCGGCGGAAAATCATTCTCGGCATAGGGAAAATACTCGTCGCGCGTTTCCAGAAAACGCCAGTGGTAGTGCAACCGCTCGGCCACCCGCGGGCCGTCGGTGGCGAACAGAATGCGGTCGGCGTATTTCAGGAAGAAATCGCGAGCCGTGTAGGGTTGGCGTCCCAGCTCGGCGATGCGGGCCGCGATGTCGACGAACAAGTTGGGGCAGCGGTCGAGCAACTCGCCGACGCGGCCCAGGTCTTCGGCGCTCGATGCCACGTGCGCGCCGATAAACGTCGTCTGCGGAAAGCCCTCCACGACTTTCACGAATTGCGCCAGCAGTTCCTCGTAACTGGGATAACTCGGCCCGCTGAAACCCCAATCGGGATGTCGGACGAGCTCCTCCCAGCGTTCGTTCGTTTTGTCCACAGGCAGAAAGAACGCCTTGGGATCGGCCGTGTGAATCAGGACCGGCAACTCCAACGTGCCGCAGGCTTCCCAGATGGGAGTCCACCGCGGGTCATCCACGCGAATCAACGACCCGTCCGGATTGCGGTACACGAGCCCCAGATTCTTGAAGATCTTCAGCCCGCTCGCCCCCTGCTTCTTGGCTTCGGCCAGCGCCTGGGCCATGCGGCGGCCGAAGTCGGGTCGCTGGCAATCCCAGGTGGCCGGGTCGTCGTCTTTGCCGTCGCCTTTCCAGTCGATATTGGCAAAGATGACGAACCGCTCGCGGTACTTGGTCCACAGGTATTTGCGATGCTCCTCGAACGCGTCGCCCAGCCCGCCGTCGAGGCTCACGCACACGGCGATGTTCTCGGCGTCCATCAGGTCAACGAATTCGTCGAGCAATTGGGGCGAGCTGTGCAGGCGGAAGCGGGGATGGACGTGCACGTCGACCACCGGAAACTTGGCCCGCACCAGATCGTGGCTGTCGACTTTGAGCATGGACTGCGGCCGGAAGTCGGCCAGCGGCAGCGTGGCGGCGCTCGTCTGCCGCCGGCGGCAGCACGGGTTTCGCAGCGGGTTTTTCCGCAAGCGCCGTACCCAGCAGCAAGAATTCGGCGGCCAGCAGTCCCAGCAATGTCCGTAGGGTAGCCATAAAGCCGTTTCCTCGTGGAACTAAGATTCTCAACAGCCCGTCGGCGCCATACTATAACTTAGGATGCGGTGGCGGCATGTTTGGGCCGATTTTTCCATTTCGGGCGGCCGATGGAATTCAACGAAACGCAGCACCAAACCAGCGACGACGAGCGGCGGGCCCGGGCCCTGAGCCTGACGCCGTCGCGGCCCCCTTTGCAGGTTCCCGGCTACGAGCCGCGGAAGTTCCTGGGGGCGGGGGCCTATGGCGAGGTGTGGGTGGCGCTGGATCGCAATACCGGCCGCCAGGTGGCGATCAAATTCTACGCCCATCAAGGCGGACTGGACTGGTCGATTCTGTCCCACGAAGTCGAGAAGCTGGCGTTCCTCTCGGCCGATCGTTACGTCGTGCAATTGCTCGACGTCGGCTGGGACGCGCAGCCGCCGTACTACGTGATGGAATACGTCGAGCAAGGTTCGCTCGAGGACCTGCTGGCGCGCGCAGGGGAGCCTGCCGCCCCGCGACGCTATCGCGCTGTTTCGCGACGTGGCCGTGGGCTTGCTGCACGCGCACGGCAAGGGCGTGTTGCATTGCGACCTGAAGCCGGCCAACATCCTGCTGGATCAGGACAGCCGGCCGCGGCTGGCCGACTTCGGTCAGTCGCGACTCTCGCACGAACAAACGCCGGCCCTGGGCACGTTGTTCTACATGGCCCCGGAGCAGGCCGACTTGCAGGCCGTGCCCGACGTGCGGTGGGACGTCTACGCGCTGGGAGCGCTGTTGTACTGCATGCTCTGCGGTGCGCCGCCGCATCGCAGCGCCACGACGGCCGCCGAGTTCGATTCGGCCCGCGATCTGGAAGATCGTCTGGCCCGATACCGGCGGTCTGATCGAGACCTCTCCGCCGCCGGACGAACATCGCCGCGTGCCGGGCGTGGATCGCGAGCTGGCCGATATCGTCGACGGCTGCCTGGTGGCGGATCGCGAGCGCCGTTATGCCAACGTCCAGGAAGTGCTCGACGCGCTGGACGAACGGGCCGAGCGCCGCGCCCGCCGGCCATTGGTCGTGTTGGGGTTCATCGGCCCGGCGCTGTTGCTGGCGGTGTTGTTGATTTTCGCCTGGAGCTGGTTTGCCACGGTGATGGACGAGTCGGACGAGGCGCTGCGGTTGCGGGCCTTGCAGAGCAACAACTTTGCCGCCAAGTACGTGGCTGCCAGCGTGACGAACAAGTTCGAGGAGTATATCCGCGTGGTCGAGGAGACGGCCGCCAACTATCGCTTCCAGACGCTGCTGGCGGCCACGCTGGCGGAACCGGAATTGGCCCGGCTGCGCGAGCCGCATGAACTCGCCGAGCCTCACCGGTGCCGAGCGAGAAGCCGTACGCCGCGAGTTTCGTGAATCGCCCCGGCCGCCAGAAGCTGCAACAGCGGCTCGAAGAGCTGCTGGCTGATCCCGATCTGGTGCGCGTCGAAAGCTGGTTCATCAACGGTCCCACGGGCATCCAGCTCGCCCGGGCACCGGAAGAAAAGACCGTCGGCGACAATTTTGGCTGGCGTTCCTATTTCCAGGGTGGAGACCAGGACCATCCGCGCGACTGGCGTCCCGCGCCGGGCGACCACATTCGCAGCAGCAACTTTTCGGCCGTTTACTATAGCCAGGTGACCGATCGTTGGACCGTGACCATCTCGACGCCGGTCTACATCGACGACGAGGAGGCCGCCGACTCCGGCGCCGGCGAGCCGCCGGGCAAGCGCTTTCTGGGCGTGCTGGCGGTGTCGGCCAACGTAGATCGCCTGCTGGACATTCCCGAAACCCGGCCGGCGCAGTTCGCCGTGCTGGTGGATTGGCGCGATGGACCGAACAAGGGGCTCGTGCTGCAGCATCCGTTGTTTGAAAAGATGAGAGAAAACAACCACGAGGTGCCCAAACGGTTCCAGTCGTATCGTCTCACCGAGCACGAGTTGCCGGAGTTCGCCTCGCGGAGCGTTCGCGAAAACTACATCGACCCCTTGTCGCGCGATCCGGCGGGTCGGGCCTATGCCGTGCATTGGCTGGCCGAAGCGGCGCCGGTCGTGACGCGCGAGGGGGATACCGGCTTCGTGGTCATCGTGCAGGAGTCGTACGACGGGGCCATCGGACGCACGTTGCAGGAGCTCGAAAACCGTCTGTTTTCCACCAGCCTGGTGGCCGGGGTGTCGATCGCCGTGGCCACTGGCGTGTTGTGGGCCCTGGTCGTGCGATCGCTTTCGCGCCGCAGCGGCAAGTCGGGCCCCACCAGCACCACCGCGAGTGTCGCCCCGTGACCGCTCGATCGCTCTCCTTCTCCGACACTTCTACCAGGAGCCAGGCGTGGCCGACCTGATCGCCCAAGGCGCCCGAGCCGGTGACCGTTGGCGACGTTCGCTCACCGCGGAACGAGCCAGCGTGCTGGGCCGCGCCGGCGCGGCGCTGCCGGCTCCGTGGGATGACCAGATTTCGCGGCGTCACGCCGAGCTCAGCTGGGACGGGCGGCGCCTGCACGTGCGCCGGCTCGGCGAGGCCCGCAATCCGATCTTCTTCCAGGGCCGCGCCAGCGAGGCGTTCGAAGTTGCGCCGGGCGAACATTTCGTGATCGGCTCGACCACGTTCACGTTGGCGGACGAACGGGTCAACGTTTCGCTCGACGTGCCCGTGCCTTTGGAAGAGCAGACGTTCAGCACCGATTATCTGCACAGCCTGCCGTTTCGCCGCGTGGGTCCGCACATCGACGTGCTGGGACGATTGCCCGAGGTCATTTCCGCGGCCACGGGCGACGCCGAGCTTTCGCTGCGCTTGGTCAATCTGCTGCTGGCCGGCCTGCCCCGCGCCGGGGCCGCCGCGCTGGTCGCGGTGCCCGATGCAAGCCCGCCGCAGCCGGCGCCGGTAGACGTCCTGCACTGGGACCGCCGCAGCGTCATGGGAGGCGAGTTTCAACCGAGCGAACGGCTCATCCGCGACGCGCTGCGCCGCGGCGAAAGCGTGCTGCACGTGTGGAACGCGGCCGACGGCGCCGCACCTTCCGAGTTCACGCTCAGCCAGGGGGTCGACTGGGCCTTTTGCACGCCGGTGGCCGGCAAGGCCTGCCGCGGCTGGGCGCTGTACGTCGCCGGTCGTTTTGTCAGCGGGCGGCACACGCCCGAGCAGGCCTCCGATCCCAGCGACCTGCGTGACGATCTGAAGTTCACCGAACTGGCGGCCACGACGCTCGGCGCACTGTGCGACGTGCGGTTTCTCGAGCGACAGCGGGCCGGCTTGAGCCAGTTCTTTTCGCCGCTGGTGCTCGACGCGCTTGCAAGGCGTCGACCCGGACGAGGCCCTGGCGCCGCGCGAGACGCAAGTCACCGTGCTGTTTTGCGACTTGCGCGGATTCTCGCGGACCAGCGAACGCTCGGCCGACGACTTGCTGGGGCTGCTCCACCGCGTGAGCCAGGCGCTGGGCGTCACGACGCACCACATCCGCGATCAAGGCGGGGTGCTGGGCGATTTTCACGGCGACGCCGCCATGGGTTTCTGGGGCTGGCCGCTGCCCCAGCCCGACGCCGTGCAGCGGGCCGCCCGCGCGGCACTGGCCATTCGCGAACAGTTCGCCGCCGCCAAGACGCCCGGCGAGCCGCTGGCCGACTTCCGCGTCGGGCATCGGCATCGCCACCGGCAACGCCGTGGCCGGCAAGATCGGCACGGTGGACCAGGTGAAGGTCACCGTGTTTGGGCCGGTCGTGAATCTCGCTTCGCGGCTGGAAGGCATGACCAAGATCCTGCACGCCCCGATTCTGATGGACCAGCACACGGCCGACACGCTGCGCACGATGCTTCCGCGCGAAGAGGGGCGCCTGCGGCGCGTCGCCCGGGTCCGGCCGTTCGGCCTCGACCAACCGCTGGAAGTCTGCGAGCTGTTGCCTCCCGAGTCGCAATTCGCGGTGCTCTCGGACGCTCACATCGCCGACTACGAACAAGCGCTCGACGACGTGCTGGCCGGCAACTGGCAGCAGGCCTTCGAGCGTTTGCATCGCGTGCCGGCCGACGATCGGGTGAAAGACTTTCTGACCGTGCTGATCGCACAGCACAATCGCACGCCGCCGGAAAATTGGACCGGCGTGATTCCGCTGGCTTCGAAGTGAAGCCCCCTCAGAACAATCTCTGCTGCACCAGCGTCGAGTCGCGAACGTGGTGCTCCAATGAAAAGGCGCGATGCCCGGCCGCCCGCAGACAGTCCACGAAGCTGGCCGGTCCGTGCGTGCAGTAGATCACGCGGGGAGCCACCCGCTCGACGGCCTCGAACAGCTGGTCGTAGTCGGCGTGATCCGACAGGGGGATGGCATGGTCGACTCCCCAGCGGGCCCGCGTCCGCTCGTGCATGGCCCAGCCGGTGACCGCAAACGTGACCGTCTTTCGCAAGCCCGGCAAACGGCCGTGCCGATGCATGCGCGGCGGAACCACGACCACGTGCCCAGGCAAGGGATGTCCGGCGTAGGGGTGGCAATCGCCGAGGTCGACGCCGCAGGCCCGGTAGACCTGGCTAATGGCGTAGATCTTGGGATGCTGGAGCACCGGAAAGCCGGCCTGCGTGAGCAGGCAGGTGACTTCCTGGCTTTTGCCAAGCAGGTAGGCCTCGATGACCGGCGTGGCGCCGTCGTCGATGGCGGCCTGCACGAGCGTGAAGAGCTGGTCCAGCACGTGCTGGCGGGGCGGATGGCGATACAACGGGTTGCCGTAGGTGCTTTCGATCACCAGCACGTCAGCCCGGGGCAATTCGGCACGCCGGGCGGTGGCCGACTCGCCGAGCTTGAAATCGCCGGTGTACAAGAGCGAACGGTCGCCGTCTTCGGCCAACAGCATGGCCGAACCCAGGCAATGGCCCGCCGGAAACGTCGTGAGCCGCAGCCCGCCCCATTCGAGCGGTTCGCCGTAGGGTAAGTCGTGCGTCGTACGCGGACCGAATCGCAAGCGGTACAGGGCGGCGGTGTCCGGCGTGCACAAGGCGTACTCGTGGCGCGCCATGTGGTCGCTGTGGGCGTGCGACACGAACGCCCGCGGCTGCCGGCGTCGGAAATCGATCGCCAGATCGGCCTTCGTCAGCTTCAATCCGCGATCGAAGTGAAACAATGCATGGTTCCCGGCCTGGTTACCGGCCGCTCACGGCGGCCGGGCGACCGGCTGCTTCAGACCGGCCGCCTTCCAAACGGCATCGAACGCGGCGGCCGCACTCTTGACGATCTCGTCGCGACGCTGCCCCTCGAACTGGCTTTTGTCGGCTACCGGAGTGACCGGTCCGGTGTAGCGCATCTCGGCCAACGCCTGCAGGATGGCCACGTTGTCGACGGCTCCCCCCTCGCCCGGCAAACGCCGGTCCGCCAGACTGGCGTCGGCGGCAGTCAACTCGGGCGCGGCGTCGGCCAGCGACACGGCCACGATCTTGTCGGCCAGCGCTTGCAGTTGTTCGACGGTGCCCCCCCCAGGTGCCAATGCCAGGTGTCGAGGTCCAGGCCTACGTGCGGCGAACCGACGGTGACCAACAGCATCAGCACCTCTTCGGCCTTTTGCATGAACTGGAAGCCGCGATCGGCGCGGCACGCCAGCGGAGCCAGAAACCCGACTCCCAGCCGGATCTGGTACTTGGCCAAGGCCTCGCCCAACTCGGCCAGCCGTCGCCGGTGAAACTCGAAGTTTTCGTGATAGGGGCGATCGTCGCTGGCCGGTTCGATCGTCGTCACGGCGCGGGTGCAGCCCAATTGCTGCGCCAGAGCGGCCAGTTCGGGCAAGCGGGCCAGATCGGCCTGGTAGTCGGGCGAATCGTCGTGCCAGCGGACCGGCAGCGGAAAACTGGCCACCTTCAGCCGTGCGCTGGCCAACAGCCGCGACGCCTTGGCAAACCCGTGTTGGCCGACTTCCTCGGCAAACTCGACGAGGTCGACGTCCAGCCCCTTGAAACCCCAGGAAAGCGTCAATTCGATGATTTCGCTTTCGCGCCCCGATACGCCTAGCACGCCCGGACACAGATTCTTGAACATGGAACTCCTTCGAGCCAGTGTTGAGCCACGACGTTGACCGCCGCTGCAAGCCAGTGGCGACCAAAACGGTCATTATGTCAGAATTCGCCGCCACGATGAAGGGATGCGCTATCGCACCGCCAGCACCGCATTTCGCCGGCGTGAGGGCAGCTTGACCATCCGCCGTTGACGACACGTTGCCAGGACGCAGCTATATTAGCGAAGCCGGCGAGAGTGGCCGGAAACACCGATCCGGCCCGCGGGGAGCAACTACCTTGAGTTTGTTCGAAGCGGTCGTCCTGGGCATCGTGCAGGGACTGACCGAGTTTCTGCCCATCTCCAGCTCTGCGCACCTGCGCATCGTGCCGGCGCTAGCGGGTTGGAACGACCCGGGGGCGGCATTCACCGCCGTGATTCAAATCGGCACGCTGGTGGCCGTCTTGGCGTACTTCCGCCACGACATCGCCCGCATCGGCCGGGCCTGGACACGGGGCCTGGTGCGCCGCAACTCGGGCCAGGATCTCGACGCCCGCTTGGGCTGGATGATGATCGTCGGCACGCTGCCCATCGTCGTATGCGGGCTGTTGTTCAAAGACGCCATCGAAACGACGCTCCGCTCGCTGTACGTCGTGGCCACGGCTCTGATCGTGCTGGCCGTGATCCTGGCCGCCGCCGAAATCTTCATGCGTGTCCAGATTCGAGCCGGCAAGCGGCGCCGGCATCTCGACGAGATTACCTGGCGCGACGCGCTGGTCGTGGGCGCGGCACAAGCCCTGGCGCTGGTGCCCGGCTCCTCCCGTTCCGGCGTGACGATCACGGCCGGGTTGTTCACCGGGCTGTCGCGCGAAACGGCGGCCCGATTCTCGTTTCTGCTGTCGCTCCCCAGCGTGCTGGCGGCCGGCGTATACCAGTTGTATTCCGAGCGAGAGGCGCTGCTGGGAAGCCAGCAGGACGTCGTGGCCGTGGTCGTGGCCACGCTGGCGGCGCTGGTCTCCGGCTACGCGTCGATCGCGTTTTTGCTCTATTACTTGAAGACACACACGACGTACCTGTTCGTCGTGTACCGAATCGTGTTGGGGGCGTTGATTCTCTACTGGCTATCGGCCGGCAGTTTATCGGCCGGGTGAACCTGTGCGGCGCTCGGGCGGCGGGCCGCCAACAGTGCGCGAAAGCGACGATCTCGCTCGGCGGCACGATCGGGACCGAACACCTCGCCGCCGGCCGGCAGACACGACTCGATCCGGTAGTCATCGTCGGTGAGCCCGGCCTCCTCCAGTAGCGTGAAGTCCAACGCGAGGGGGCGCCGGGACGGGCGGCTGCGCTGGATTTCCAGCCGGCGGATAAGCTTGGTCTTGGGCTCGATTTCCAGGTAGGCCGCGTCGAACCAGGACATGGAGTGACCCGGCTTCAACGTGGCATGCACGAGAAACACGCGGTGGCCGTCCTCGGTGCGGCTTGCGCCGCGCGTCAGGTCGAAGTCGTCCAGAAACCGGCGGACCAGGGGGCCCAGGTTCATCGCCAGCAGGAACTTTGCCGGTCGCAAGAATCCAGGCTCTTCTCCGGGAATGAATTGGAAGCCGACCGATCCGTAGACGAGCCAGAAGTTGCGGTCCTTGTCCTGCCCCCAGGCAATCGGATGTTCGCCTTCGTTGATCGAGACGCGAAACCGGTCGCCGCGGGTCCAGACGCGCGTATCGCGGCTCAGGCGCAAGAATGGATTTCCCTTCACCCAGCCATCGGGAAGTTTGCCGTCGAGGCGGTAGCAGCGATCGGTTCCGGAAGAAAGTTTCCGATGCGCGGCCTGCACCAGGGCATAGGCCCCCGCCCGCTCGGGCGCCAGTGCAAAGTAGAGCACGCCAGCCACGGCCAGGCACAAGCACGCTGCCACCGCCATCCGTCGCCCCGGAGCCGACCAGCCGGGCGCGCGCAGCGCCACCCCCGGCCGCTCTGTCGCCGGTTCCCCGAGCGTGTCGCGCAGGCAAACCGCCAGGGCCGCCTCGACCCGCGGCAGGTCCACGCGGCGGGCTTCGTCGTCCAAGTAGGCTTTGACCAACGCGTCCACGTCGGCCACGGTCACCGGTAGCTTCAGATTCATGGCGACACGCCTCCCGAAAAACGTGCATTCAAAAACGAGGCCATGCTCTTGCGTGCGCGAAACAGCAACACGCGTACATTTTCGGTCGTGACTCCCAGCATTTCGGCGATCTCGTTCGATCCGTATCCGAGGCTCGACAGCTCGAGGACTGCGCGGTGGCGCACGCCGAGTGTAGCCAGGCCCTCGGCAATGGCTTGCCGCAACTCCTCGGCCATCGCCGCGGCCGGCGGCGAAACGGCGCTGGCATCCGACATCTCCCAGCCGCCACCGTCGGGGGCGCGGCCGCATTCGTCGAGACTCACGTTCTTTCGCTGGCGGGTCTGCTGGTTGATACAGGCGTTGGTGATCGCCCGGAACAGCAATTTGCGGCCGTCGCGCGCGAGGTCGTAGCGCGCAGCATGAACCAGCAGGCGGCACACGCAATCTTGGACAATATCCTCGCCCTGCGTGCGATCGCCCATCAGGGAAGTTGCATAGGCCACGGCGCCCGGCAACGCGAGCGATATCCAACCGTCCAAAACAACGCTCCGAAACCGGGGAGACTCGCTGCTCCCACGTGGGGCTTCAAACCTTCCGAATACGGTTGTCTCGTGAAAGGTCGTGCCCCAATACCTTACAACACCGCCAAGCGACTGGTGTTGCAAGGATTTCGGACCAAACTTGCTTTTTTGTGAGTTTCAGTACTTGTTTTGTAACGCACTGCGCCCGATGGGGTTGAATCGAGCAGGCGGTCCCTTCGTGGCGATTGCTGCACTGTCGACTTTAATCTCGATTGCCGAACGCCACTTGTGTTTCGCACGTGTCTGTCCAGAGGTGCGGCTAATGTATTTGATTCGCTCGATCGGCTTCTCGTTGGCTGCGCTCGCCTGGCTCTCTTCTTCCGCCACTGCCGACACGATCAATGGCTTTGCAGCCATGGGCGCTAGCGAGACGCAAGGCACCGATTACACGGGTAGTTGGGTGCCGTACTTTTCGACCGATCGAGGTCTGAACTTCGGCGGTTCGGGGGATCCGTACAACGTCGCCGTGGGCGGCGCCACCACCGCCACCCTGTTGGCGCAGGGGCAGCACACGCAAGTTGCCAGCCTGGTGCAGTCGGGCGACGTCGATCTCGCCTATTTGACGATCGGCGGCAACGATTTCCGCGCCGTGGCCGCCGACATCATCGATGGCTCACTGAGCGGCCAGGCCCTGACCGACTGGGCCAACAACGTCGTCAGCAATATCACCACCGCCGTCGATACCGTGCTGGCTCAACATCCCACGGGAATGATCGTATCTGGAATCACCGACATGGCGCTCACACCGGGGGGCCGCAGTGTGACCGGCAATCCCCTGGCATTGCAACGGGCCGAAACGGCGATCAACCTGGTCAATTCATTGATCGAGCCCGAGATCCTCCAGCGGGGTCTCGTGTACGTCGACCTGGCGGACGTCCTGCGTTCGTTGAATGCCACGCCGCTCGTGGTCGGCGGCGTGACGATTGACATGGTCAACGCCGACAGCGACCCAACGCATTTCTTTCAGGACTCGGTGCATCCGGCCGCCGTCGGCAATGGACTGGTGGCAAACCTGTTTCTCAGCGCTGTCAACATCGGCTACGGCACCAACTACACGCTCCTCTCCGACCAAGAGATTCTCGACCGGGCCACTCTGGGCGGCAGCTACACGGGCGAAACGTCGAATATCGACTACGGGCAGTTCATTGTCACGCCCGTTCCCGAGCCCTCGGCCCTGGTGCTGTTCGGCTTGGGGTTGGTCACGGCTATGAGCCTTCGCCTGAGAAGGCCGCGACGCCGAGGGTAGGCTGGGCGTCGCTGCGTTTTTCGGCCCGATTCAAGGCGGCTTGCCCGGCGTGCCGATCTTGTATAATTGTGGGTCTGCCGAAACCTTCGGCTCGTCGGGGGCGAACTGGGTTCGACCGGATAGTCTGAAGTGTGGGTGGCGTGCCGTGGTTGGTCAGTGGGCCACGTTAAAAAGCTGACCAAATATCTTCAATTGCCGAAGATAGCTTTGCTTTGGCTGCCTAGAGATAGGCAACCCGAGTTGCGGGCTTTTGTCGGAGAGGCCCAAAAACTCGTCACCAATTCCGAATCGCCTTGGGTCACTGCTGGGCACGTCCTAGGCTAAAAACTGTTCCCGGCTGGTCTGCCAGACACCTCGTCGGTTAGGGGTCGGCAGGCGAGACGCGTAAATCATCCGACTACGCACGTAGAAGCCCTCACGGAAATATCGCGGGACGCGGGTTCGATTCCCGCCGCCTCCACTCAGCAGAATCTGTGCCAGATTCTGCCGCGGACTGACCCGAAACGTCACAACCTTGAATCTTAACAGGGTTTGGCGTTTCGGGTTTTTTCTTGCTCTTGTGCCGCGTTGTGCCACGCTTTGTCCCAGTTTGCCTATCTGGGCTGCACGACTGCTGACTAGGACACTGACTAGCTCCGTTGTCCTGGGCAGCGGGAGCCGACAGCGATGCCAGGGCACGAGCCTGATCCCGCAAGCCAATGTGGGCGTATCGCATCGTCATATTCACGTCGGAGTGCCTAGCAAGTTCCTTGGCCTCGACGAGCGAAGCACCATTCCGCAGCAACTCGGTGATGTGGGTGTGGCGACCGGCGGCATGGAAGTCGGCAATGCCTGCCTCTGTCTCGTAGGCGATTCCAACCCGCTCCAGGTCCTTCTTGACCATGAGCCAGGTTTTCTTGCGTTCAAGTTTCGGAAAGAGCAATTGGTCCGCCCTGACTCCCACCAGCCACTGACGCATCAACGACACCAATTCCTGGTGGAGGGGCAGCACATCGGTCCGCCGGTGCTTGGAGCAGGCGGCCGCCACGGTCACGGTGGGCTGCGGACTGTCTAGGTCAAAACTTGCCGGCGTCAGACTGGCCAGTTCGCTGCGACGAAGACCCGTCAAAAATGAAACCAAGTAGACTCGGGCACGCTGCTCCCCGTCGTATCCTTGAATGCGTTTATTGCTGGATCGGGCGGAGGCAATGAGTTTGCTAAATTCGTCCGGCATCAAGGCTCGCCGTTGATGCCGGATATCGATTTCAGTATTCAGGCGGGAAAGGCTAGCCAGCGGATTCATGGCCAATCGCCCGCTACGGACAAGCCAGCGTCCGAATGAGTCGACCGCTTGGACATAATGATTGTACGTTTTGGCCCCCAAGTCCTCTTCGTCACGGTGATCGCAGATAAATGCTTGCACGCGTTCTGCGGTCAGGTCAGCCAAAGTCTCGATGCCGCATCCGCCAAGAATGGCCCTCACTCGCGTCATCGTGAGCTTTACGTGCTTGCCGGTGGTACCGCGTTGCTGCATGCCCTTCTCGAACATTGCGAGGTGATGGGAAATCGGGAGCCTCCGCTCGTCGGCTAGCTTCTCGGCCTGTGGATCAACTAAGCCTTGCTTGCGGAGGCGTGCGTCGCGGTCGAGCTTGGCGCCCAGCTCGACGCTGAGATTGTAGTCGGTGTATCCGAGGACTCGATGTCGCTTACCGTGCTCGTCGACGTACTCAACCGAGTACGGCACGTTTCGCTTCTTCTTGTCCGCACCACGTTTGAAGATCGAAGCCATAAAACACGGCCCTCGCGGGGCAGCCTTTCTTTGTTCGAATGCTAGTGAGAGGAACGCGACTTTCCATTATCGAGCGGCGGGCAACCCGCATCGACCCAACTCTGAACTTCTGAAAAACGCCAGCGAACGCTTCCCGCCAAGCGGACGGGCTCGGGAATACGGTGAGCACTGTGAAGTCGCCAGACGGAACGAACGGAGATGCCTAGCAGATCAGCGATGTCGTCAACGGTGATGAGCAGCGGCCGGTGCGGAGAGAGATACGGCGGCAAATTATCGGGGTCGCGTGGTGTAGCCGGAACCGTCGCCATAATTTGTCGGGAACGCGTTAGCGCTCCCCCTCCAATTCCAGGTTTGGATGACGGCCCGATGCCATCATTCGTACCCATATGATCTCAATTTTGCGGGTCGATGGCTGCATCGAATTTGCAACCACAAGTCTGGCTTGCGACGCATATCGTTTATATTATACGGTACTTATGCAGATACGAGAAGGACACAAACTGGTGGCAAACTTAACTTGAACGCCGCCGGTGACGCGGATCGAGTTGGCGTTTGCCTACGATGCCATCAGGGTTTGTTTGCCGGATGCTGGTTTCCGGCCACATCTTCTCGGCGACGTCGATAAGGGTGCCAGGACCGGAGCAACAAATCTTAACCACTGGCACGGGTAACCGGTCGATGACCGATTGAAATAGCGAACGAAGTTCGTTGACGGCGCGTTTCTTTGCGATGGAACTGGTCGCCAGAATGGAATTGGAGAAACACTCCCGCACTAGGCAGTACATGCGGGTATTTTCGTCACAAGCGAGCAGGATGTCGAGAAACGCCTTTCGCTCGACCTTGAGTTTTCTGTTTACTTCTGCGGACCACGGGGATGCTGCCGTCGCGAAGAGTTCTACGTAGCGGCGAACGACATTGCCGACACTGCGACGAGCACTGCGCAATCCGAGTTCTGAAATCGCTCTGTGAATGGCGAGGTTCGATTTGCCATCAAGGTGAGCAGCGAAGATGGCGGCACATGTATCCAGACCGAATTTGGTGCCCGGTAACGCATAGTGCCACTCAACCTCGGGGCGATGCGGTCGCTTGTATCGCGAACACTGGACGTTCTGGCATCGCATAATCTGAAGTCTTAGAGAGATCGTTCTGTCTGGGAAAAACACAGTACGCCGATTCACGTAGTCCCTTCTCATTTGCATGTCGCACCGCGGACAGCACTTCCACAACGGCTCGATTCCAATCCTAAGACTCTTTCGTGCGGCTCGCGACATGGAATCGAAAACGCGATGTATTGACCTTTGTTGGAAGCGACCCCATTAATCTTAGCGATTTCGTGCTCTCGGTGGAGAGCGAGCCCGGGAAGAATCGAGTGGCTGCGACGACTTTCCCCAGACCAAACTGCGAGGTCGGCGGTTTGCATGAAAATCAACGGATGCCCATGCCCTATCTTGGAGAATCGTCCCAGCCACGCGGCGACAGTATCACGCTCTGAAGCACTAAGCAAGTTTCCTCAAACGCTGTTTCACGTCGACCTGTCGCGACCCTCGCGGTTTTCAGAATTTGGTTCGTCGCCCGCATCAGGTCTTTCTTCGGCCGCCTCGGAGGCCATTGCGTTGGCTTTGGCGGCGTGGATCCAGGTGTGGGCGTCGGCGGCGGCCTTGGCCAATGCGGGCAGGTCGCGGTCGTCGAACGAATCCGTTTCCGACCATGTATCGTCTTGCTTCTTGAAAGCACGCCGAAAACTCGTGCTGAAAAAGCTGCCGGCCTGGGAGTCGTTCTCCCACACAGCTGCAGACACGGCGCCATAACGGATGCGATGAACGGGACTATTTTTCTTGGTCATAAATACCTCCATAGGTTGTTCAATCCTGATATGGCCCCCGGGCCTTGTCGCGTGCATTAAGAGAATCGCAGCCACGAGAAAGCAGATTGCGCCAATCAAAGCGCACAGTTAGCGTGGCAGGATGAGCGACGAAACCAAGCCGGGCAAACGCCGGCGAGCAAGAAAAGGAACCTCGACACAGTCCATCGGGTGCGGGCAGTTGACGCTTGTCGAGCACGCACTCTGTCCACTAGCCGGCCGCATGAAAGGGCCGTTTGCCCACCACAGTGCATTCCAATACATGGACCCCAGCGGAACACGCAAAACGGCGAAGTCTACCGTGTCGGCGGCGTTCGGTCTGCTGCCTGGCGACGAGTTCTTCTTGTGGGGACTGCTCGGACTGACGTTCAATCAGGCCGAGCAAGGTTGCGAGCTGCTGGCGACACCGCACTTCATGCTGAAACGTTTGGGCGTCATCGACTCAGGATCTGACCGAGGTGGAAGTGCTTATCGAAACTTTTCGCGAATCGTTGCAACGCCTGGCTGGCGTGGTTTATCACTGCGATGGGTTTTATGATCCGATTCGTCGCGAACACCGCACAACGACTTTTGGATTTCTCAGCTATAGCCTGCCTGTCGATCCCTTGTCATCACGAGCGTGGCGAATTGCGTGGGATCCAATCTTCCTGGAGTTCTGCCAGAACGCTCGCGGGTCTCTGGCGTTTGACCTGGGCACGTATCGCGGGCTCGATCCTGCGAGCCGCCGTCTGTATCTGTTTCTCTCAAAAATCTTCTGGCGTCGGGAATGGACGCACTGGCTCGACGTGCGAACGCTCGCGATCGACGTGCTGGGGTTTGCACCTTCCGTCGCGATGCGGAACCTGAAACAAAAACTCAAGCGAGCGATTCTGCGGCTGGCCGAATACGGATTGGTTCAGTTGCCCGGCGGGACGATGACCAGGGAGCTATTTTTCGAGCGGGATGATGGCGGGTGTGTCGTGCGTTTGCGTCGTGGGTCATCGCTTCGCCGTGGGTCATCGCGGGCGACGCTCGCGAGCATCAAGGAATTAGCGATTTACGATCCGCTCCAAGCAATCGGCTTGGATGACGAGACGATCGGTCGGGTCTCCCGGCAGCACAAACACGCTCTCGTCCAGCAATGGGCCGACATCACATTGGCGGCAAAGGAGAAGCATGGGCTGCGATTCTTCAAGAAGAGTCCCCAGGCGTATTTCATGGACAACCTGCGTCAAGCGGCCAAGCATGGCCGCACGCCTCCCGATTGGTGGTGGGCTTGCAAACGCGAACAAGAACAGCGGATCACATCCCCACTGGCGAAGCAGCTAGTTGAGAACGGCAAGCAACCGCGAGCAACAATCGAGCGGGACTTCGTTGATTTCCTGAGAGGGCCTGGTCGGCTGGAATTAGAAAAACTCACCGTTGAGGCGACAGACGATTTTCGTCGGAGCGGGCTGTCCGGTCCCGAGGCAGTCAAGCGAGCTACGGAGCTGTGCATCGCCCATCTGCGTACTCGGTTCGCCCGCAATCGAGTCGCTTGATTCTTCGATTTCCAACGTCCTTCCAAGCATGGGCTCGTTTGTTCCTTCTTAATTTGATCAATCTCTCTTTGCTGGAGACGGAGGCACAAAACGGAGGGCAAGAAACGCGAATGGTTTCGTGCAGTTGGGCTGGCCGCCGACGGCCATCAAGCAATTCCCTGCAACGCGGTCGCCACGTCTGGCATCTCAGTGTGCAACGCCGCTGCCACGTCTGGAGCGGAGTCGTGCAACGGGATCGCCACGCATCCGAAATGTTGATCCTTGCCTACCGTCAGTGCCCACTCAAGACGGTTCACTCAGGGCAACCCCAACGCTTCGGGGCCTTGTTTTGCCGCCTGAACCAGTGCCAAGTACGGCGAGTTTTAGAGTTTTACGGCAACCTCGGACTTTGATTCACGAGAAGAGTTCTTGGAAACGCTTGGCTGTGAGTTAGGCGGCAGGGGACGTCGCAGGGACAATTCCCGGAAAAAGGAACTATTCTGAAATAAAAGCCGAGCGCCCGTCTTGAAGCAGCCAATACCCTAAGTTCCGGGCTGATCGATCGCCAGTACAGTGGCGGCGGTAATAAACAACGTCGGTTAGGTCACTCAACCTCGTCGACTTCGCCCGTCTCAATCAGAGCCTTCGCCTCGTCGACCGTGAGTTGCCACCTGCCGATCGTATCGGCGCTGTCTTCATTCTCGCTGGCGTCCTGGGTAGGCCATAATATGCAGTCGCCGGCGGCGGCCTCGAGCCAGAGATAGGCGTTCTCGCCAGATCGATTTTTCGCGGATAGTATTTCTTCGATTTTCGTGCTCATGGCGTTCCGCTATCCGTTTAGTGGACGGAGCCAACCGGCACATTACCAGTTGGCGACAACTGTGGTCGTCAGTATATCTCTATTCGCGAGTCGATACCTACTGCTGATTCCTTTTATGCATTAATGAGGTGTCGCAGGTCATCAGTTGCGGTCCTCCCACGACGACCAAACAGCCGTTTTTCCGGGCATGTGCGGCGAGGTCGAGAGCGCGGTGGAACTGATGGCTCTGAGCCCCCACCAGTGTCAATAAGGGTTGGTCGCCGGTTTCGCGGCGAAGGAGCGATAGGCACTGCAGATCGGCATGAACGTACTCATCGATCGAATGGATTTCGACGGGAGTGCGGCCGAGAACCTGCGGCGTCATGCTGCGGATGTAGGGCACGGTGCTGTTGGGCATAAAGCCCTTGTGAAAACGCTCGACAAATCCATCTGGCGTGTACTTGCTGGGCTTGAGGACAACAGCCCGTAATCGATCAGCCATGATGCCCTCCCCGATACTTGATTCGGCGACTTAGGGACGCCTCCCCCGTTCGCACCCGACATCTTCGGCTTTTCACTCAGTCCTTCAGTACGACCCACAGCGCGTGAAGCAGACCAGGCACGTAGACCAGCAGCGTGAGAATGATGTTCAGGAACAATGGAAAGCCAATGCCGGCCTTCAGGCCGACCGCCAACGGTGGCAATAGAATGGCGATGATCACCAGAAGCAGTTTATTCATGCCTGGCGCCTTTCGGTGGTATCTATTGGATCAACGGACGATCAGAACTCCTGTGACGCTTCGCGGAAGGCTTTATCCAACTCGTCCCACGCCGATTGGGCACCCTTCTGGACATCCGTCCAGGCCGCGGCGCTGGAGTCACGGACCTCGGTTAACTTGGCACGGGCAACATCACGCTTCTTTTCTAAGTCCGCCATCTTCTGGTCCCAGCTGGTCTTGGCCTGGTCCTTGAGGTCGCGCCCCTTCTCGTGGAGCTTGGCGATTTCGGCGTCTAGCTCCTTGAGTCGTGCCTCCAGTTTCTTTTGGAACTCTTCCTTGGTTTGCCGAGAGTATTCGACAGCCGTTTCGGCAGCCTGGCCGGCATCGCGGCGCACCTCTTCGGACATGACCTTGCCAGGTGTTTGATCAGCCGGATTTCGCTCGCAGCCGCAGGCTGCGAGTAACCCAGCCAGCGCCAACATCCAAATAAATCGGGACATGACCAAAGCTCCTGCTCGAAATTATCGACTAGCGGAGATACCCCAAGAGCAGCTTCAATCACTGCTATAAACGGCCCATCAGGAACAGAATAATGAGGATGATCAAAATCAACCCGACGATGCCGCCGCCCCCGGCGAGGACGGTGTTGCCGCTGCGGTAGCCGTAGCCGCCGCCCAGCACGGAGAGAATCAAGATCACGACAAGGATCAACACGATAAGATTCATAAATCACTCCTTTCGATGGTCAGAGACACAGTAAAAGTTGCCGCCGTGAACGCCATTGTCAGCACCAGGGTTGGAAACGCAAGATCTGCCCAGTCCGACGCCGAAGTGTCTGTCCGGGGATCCTACTTGTCTTGTCCCTTCTCCAGCTGTGCCATCAATTCCTCGATCTTCTTCTTCTCCACTTCCTCCAGGTTCTTCGAGAGATGCTGGCTAATGCTCTCGAACATGCCATACTTCGAGGCGGCTTGGATTGCTTCGGTCTTGGTTTTCGCTCCACCTGTTTTGATGGCAACCTTCACTTCCAAGTCTCAGCACTGGATTCACGTAGTTCGGATAACGGCGCAATGACCGCAATTGCTCGGCTGGTTCAGGAACAGGCGTTCGATCTGGCCAACTTGTCGGCAAAAAGCTGACTCGCTCATGTTTATGTTCGCTCACAGGGCCTTGTGCTCTTGGCTCACCTGCCGCCAATCCTGTTCACCGGGGCTTCTTGCGGCCTTCGATCAACGGCGGCTCTGTTGCGGGGCGGCCGCCCGCCTTCTCTCGCGATACGTCGTCTTCGCGAATCGTCTCATTGGCGGCTATGCCCATCGCACGTCCACAGCATTGAGGCGGCTCGGCCTCAGATTCAGCGTGCACGACACGGCCACAGGAGACACAGTGGTAAATGCTGGCGTTGTGAGTTTCCACGATCGAAGCCTTTCATGTTTGTTGACTAACCATTCTCGTTTGGGCCGACGCCGGAACCGGTCGTTCAACCCAGACCCGCTGCCGATGCGACGGAGATCCTCTTTACTGTTTCGGCAAGCAGCTCCGGTGAGGCGTGATTCGCGAGGTCGGCCTGCGCCACGATGCCCAGGCAACGGTCTTCGTCATCGGTAACGGCGATGCGCCGGCATTGTTGTTCCTGCATCAATTGGCTGCATCGTTCCACGGAAGTGTCCGGTAACACCGTTGCAACCGGCGAGGACATTACCGATGCGACCGCTTGGTGCGCGGCATGTTCGCCACGGGCGACAGAGCGACAGGCAATGTCGCGATCGGTGACGATCCCGACGACACGCCTGGCGGAGAGATCTTTGACGACGAGGATAGCGCCACAGTCGTGCTCCACCATCATTCGCGCCACTCGTTCCAGCGTCGTATCAGGCGTCACACATGCTGGATCGAACGTCATCAAGTCTTTGACTTGCATAATATCTCGCTACTCGCGTGGCTTGTCTTGCGAGAAAACTAATGCGCTGTAGGGTCCGATGCTGATCGCACCTGCGGCGGGAAAACCATCTCGTCCCACAGACTTTCCATCTTGCGACGCGCCCCGTTGTTCCACTCCGGCGACGACATCGGAGGAAGCCTGATTTCCAAATCCGCGACTGTAGCCCTTCGAGTCGCTGTTCAGCCGCAATCGCCACGTTCCGGACGACGGAAACCCCAGCCTGTAGTTTTCGTGGGCAAGATGGGAAAGATTCACGACCACGACCACGTCGTCGCCGGGGCCACCTTGGTGCCAACGATGATAGGCAAGGACGTTATCGGCCTGATTTTCATGAAACGTGTTCAGTCCCGAGCCCGTCAGGCCTCGCGTCGAGCCGAACTTGTTGAGACGCAGATGAATCAAGTCTCGATACATCCGCAGCAGCCCGATGAACTCTTCCGATTTGTGCCAGTCGAGCGGTAGCGAATCCTGGAACCAGCCGTCTTCGAGAAACTCCTGCCCCTGAAACAGCATCGGGATCCCCGGTGCGGTGAGCACCAAGGCCGCCGCCAACGTCGTGCGCTTCTGCGCGAACCAACTGGCGGGATCATCAGGATCGATCTCTGAAGCAACGCGGGATTGCCCGTTCGCGATTTCGTCGTGTGACTCGCTGTAGACGACGCGTTGAAATGGGTCCCCGTTGTAGCGGCCCTCAAGCGCCTGACGCACACTATCTAGAGAGCGGTTTTCGTCGTTTGGCGTAATGACGGCCGCGCGGATGGGATGCACAAAGCGAGCGCACCATTGGGCGGTAAAACCTGCTCCGCCTTGGTCTACCGGCCGAGTGATCCGGTCGTTGTTCCGCATGTCCTCGGCGATCGTGATGCGTCCCGAATATCCCTCCCGCACTTCACGATTGATCCACTGGATCAGGCTCCAGCCATCGGCTAGGTCGTCGCCCGGATCGCCGTCTCCTCGCACGCTCCGCATAAACAGCGACATGTCGAGCCGCAGGCCATCAACGTGATACTCCTCCAGCCACATCAGGGCGTTGTCACGGATGAACTGTCGCACTTCCTTGCGGCCATAGTCGGGACGTGTGGCGCCCCACGGTGTCTCGGCATGCCAGTCGTTGTAGAAGTAGATGCCGCCCTGCCCATTTTCACTCCAGCCGTCAAACTGCCACAGATCCAGATCGCTGGGTCCAAAGTGGTTGTAGACGACGTCCAGGATCACCCCCAGGCCAGCCCGATGCACCGCCTTGACGAACCGTTTGAAGCCGACCGGACCGCCGTAGTTGGTTTCCACAGCGAAAACACATGAGGGGTTGTATCCCCACGACAAAGCGCCGGCGAACTGGGCCAACGGCATCACTTCGATGACGTTCACGCCCAATCGCTGCAAATGGTCGAGTTTCTGGACGGCTTCGGCAAACTTGTCCGACTTTCCATTCTCCTTGTCGTGGAACGTTCCCAAATGCATTTCGTAAATCACCAGTTCATTGACCGCAGGCATGCGGAAATTGTCGCCCCCCCAATCAAATTGCGGATCGTGGACTACGGCGTTTCCCACCGAACTGGTGACCTGCCGGGCATAGGGGTCGATACGCAGCAGTTGCTTATCACCGTTCACGATACGGTAGCGATACTCGTCTCCGATTGCGGCTGCGGCGATATCCGCGTACCAGTAGCCGCCCTCCTCCTTCAACATGCGGTGCGCTTCGGCCGACCATCCGTTAAACGAACCAGTCACGTACACCGCGTCAGCGTGGGGCGCCCAGACGCGAAAGGCGACGCCCGACTCGTGCGGTAGCGCTCCCATGCCACCCTGGACGGTCTGAACTGAATTGTTGGGCATACGACTCACTTGCTATCGTTTATGTCGAATCCAAATGTTCCCTGCCAGCAACACTGCTTCGAGAACGCCGGCTCTCGTATCAGTTCCGCTTTGCCGCGTCGGAATCAAGCTTAGCGGCGATTGCCTCAAGGATCGCACGTTCAGCATCGTCGATGCTCGCCTGGGCAATCATGATCGCAAGCCACGCACACTCCTCGGCGTGTTGGGCTCGTGCGGCGAGCTTCTGGGTCTCACGGTTTTCAACCCATTGGTCGATTGAGTTTTTCACCTCGGCGTTTTTCTCCGCAACCCACTTTTCCAAGGTAGCCCGAGCCTCCGCGAGAGCCGGTTTGGCAGCTCCATGCTTGAGGCGTACCTCGTCAAGTTTCTCACCCAGGGAGTGCCAGGTTGTCCCAATGTTTAACTTAAGCGAATCCATCCGGCCCTGAAGGGCTTCGAGCTTTTCATGGACACTGTCACAGAATTCATGGGCGCTGTCAGGCATCACTTCACCTCTTTATGTTTCATCCGGCCGGTCCACCTAGTCGCTTACGATGCAATCTATAAAATGCCCGCAGCAACAAATTGCGCGTCTCATGATGATGGACAAGCGTGACGTCAGAATCTTCATGTGTCTACGTATCATGGCCGCTCGCGAGCTGATGCCGGTGGTTCAAGCGTGGTAGTGCGTTTTGCCGTGCGGAATTCGACGCCGAGGTGTCTGTTCGGGACCCTACTTGTCTTTTCCAGTCTCGAGCCTTTTTGTCAATTCCTCAATCTTCTTCTCCACTTTCTCGAGGTTTTTCGAGAGGTCCTCTCTGATACTCTCGAACCTGCCTTGGCCTGCGTCATTTAGCTCCTTGATCTGCTCCTCAAGTCGGTTGTGCCGTTTTTCCAATTCACCAAGTTCCGCTTGCGCGTGCGCCCTCTCATCGCCCGACAGCCCTTCCACATTTTTCCAGAGGCTGGCTATCTGGTCCTTCGTTGCTTTGGCTTTTTCGCCGACCGTCTTGCGGAATGCTTCCTTGTCCTGCTTGAACTTCGCCGCGTCAATTTGAACCTCAACCTTGCCCTCCTTGGTCAGGCCGAACCATCCACGCCAGTAACCCAGGGCGCCGATCGCGACAACCAGCACCAAAACAGCCACCAATAACTTCCTCATGGTGGAAAACTCCTTCATCCGCTAATTCGCCATCTCTCGAAACACGTAGTCGCGTGAGTTTCCCAGTAGCGACGATTGCAGCTCCTCCGTTCATCCGTTGAAATCGAGCCCCTTGTCTTCTGGAGGGGCGCCCACCAGCCTGAAGTTGAACTTCTTCGCGCCTTCGGGAGTCACTTCACCAATCAGCGATCCACCGTCCTTGCGCTCAAGCGCCAGCACGTCGCCCTCTACTGTATACGTGCCGGAAAACTCCTGCGCTGGTTGTTGCTTCGGGGAGAACTTCCAAGTGAACGTCCCCTCCTTCGTCAAGGTCAACTCGAATTTCGAGTCGTCGCCGCGGGCTGCGTGCCACAATCCCACAAGCGTCGTCGCATCGATCGGTGTAGCCGCTGGCTGCGTCTCGGCGAGGTCTTGCGGCGTTGGTGGTTCTGCAGTCGCGGCCAACTGACCGGCCGGCGGTGCCGATAGCATCTTCAAAAGATCTGCGGCGACGCGGTCGCCGGGCATAAGTGTTACCACCTGCTGCAACTGGCGCACGGCCACGTCGGGGTGGCCGTCCGAGGTGTAGTGATAGGCCAGAAGGAACCGGGCGGCGCCATCCTGTGGGTGCTCGCCGACGAAGGCTTCCAGCACTCGCAGCTGATGGGTGTATATCAAGACGTTAGGGTACAGGCTGGCCAGAGTGGTCCAATCCCAGCCCGGGCCGATCGCCAGGACCGAGTGAATTGTCGCGGCCGCCTGCTGGTAGTCCGCCTTGGCGAACAACACCAGGGCGCGAAATTCGTGCATCACCGAATCCGTGGGATACTGGGCGATCCCCTTGTTGATGATGTCCAGGGCCGCGTCGTAATCATTCTGCTTGAACGCGGCCACCGCGTCATTCAATGCAGCGTCCGCCGAGTTTCCCTCAGCGACAGCCGTCGGCGACGCGTTGTAGTCCACTGGAATCGGCTGCGCGTAGTTATAGCCCGCAAATGAACTGTTGTAATACGGGTTCGAGTACCCCAGATAGCCACTGTTGTACGCCAATGCTCCCAGGCCCCAGCCACCGTATCCCCAACCAATCGGAGCAAGACCGTAGCCAATTCCCAAGCCCAGACCATACCCCGGGCCATAGCCCCAGCCAGGCCCATAACCTCCCCAGCCGCCTCCGTAACCTCCGCCAAAGCCGTAATTGCCGTTCCAGTAGCCGTGATACAACATGTGACGGTAAAACGCCGGACGGTAAGCACTACTCGCCAGATTGAAACTCCGATTGCCATAATTCAGCGCGTTGCCGGAGTAGGGCCGACTGGTGATTCCCGCGCGGTTGCCGCCGCCGAAGTGCCTCCCGGCTCCGCCGATTGCGCCGGGATGGGCAATCGGGCCAGCCGGTGCGCCGCCGAGCCTAAGTCCGCCGACGGGATGCTGCGTTCCAACCCGCGTGCCTCCCGCCTGTCGCGCACCGATCGCCGGGCCCGCTTGGATACGCGTCGAGGGACGGACGCCCGTGGCAGGACGTCCGGCGGCGTGCGGAGCGCCACCCGCAGTTCTCGCGGGAAGGTTCGGATGACTGAAGGCCGGGGTGCGGCTAATCGCCGGAGCGCGTCCACCACCTCCACTGGGACGTGCCACACCGCCTCCTCCACCGGGACGCGCTCCAGCGCCTCCTTTGCTGCCCAACTGACTTCTAGCTCCACCGACTTCTCCACCAGGACGGCTCCCCCCGCCAGCGCGGCCGGGACGCGATCCGCCACCGCCGGCATGGGGCTGCCCTCTACCAGCGCCGCCACCGGGACGCGTACCACCGCCTCCTTTGCCGCCCGGCTGATCTCCACCGTCTCGGCCACCGCCTTTAGAAATCACCGGGCCACCGGCGAAGCCGCGCGAACAAGTCGGCTGAAGTAAAAGCGAAGGCAATACAACAGGCGACAGCGATTTTCCAAGAGCGTTTCATGGCAGCATCCTCGACTGGATTTGTTTTTTTGGAATCCGCATTCCACGGCTCTACGTGAAGCCATGGAATGCGATGGTTGATTTCAATTCTTAGCCGGAGGGCTGTCCGGTAACACTGGCGGCGGCGGCTTGCGGACGATCGTGACCACTTCGCTGTCGGGGAGTTGTTCACCGGCGATCTCATGATCGACCGCCTGCCAGGTCATGATGTCGTCACTCACGACGGTATAAATGCTGGTGCCGGAAGCGGTTTGTCCGTCGGCCGTCACGCCTGTACTCTTGAGTATCCAAGTGTCGCCGTCGCGGTGCCACGTCCCTTCGGCATAACCCCCTTCCGAGTCGAAGACCCAGGCCCGTAGTCTGCCGCTCATCGGATCCCAGCCGATGCGCTGTACGCCATGCATGGCCTCTTGGCCGGCGATCTTGACCGTGAACTGACGCAGCAAGAAATTCCCGTTGTCGACTTTCTGACAGGAGTACTCGACGATCGAGTCGTCGTCTTCATCGACCCAGTCCCCAAGCATCCATTCCAATTGCAGGAGCTGGACGCGGTGCTCGCGTCGATCTTTCGGGGCATGCTCGCGGACGCTGGCCGCCAGCCACTTGCCCATGGTTTTCACGTGAATGGCGGTGTAGTGGCTGTTATTCAATGTCGCCCCCTCCGGGTCTTCAAGCGTCGTGGTGCCGTCTTCGATGGCGACGTCCGGACTCACGAAACGGATCGTGTCGATGTCGATATCGATGCGATAGCCGGGGTTCTCAGCGAAGAAGGCGGCCAGCGCCTCTTCGATCGCCTGACGGCCCTCGAAGAGGTCTCCCCGTTCGTCCACGTACTCGGCGTCGGGGGTGAAATGCTCAGCGACTCCATTGGCGTCTCCCGCTGCGTAGGCCTGGGCGTACGTCTCGCTTGTTTTGCGGATGGATTCTTCGTCGACCGAGCTCTTGTCGCGCGCCGCGATGTTCGAGGCTGGCCCCTTCGCGGATGGCTGGTCGGCGGGCTTCGTGGCGGCCTTGTCGGCCGCTTTCGCGGTCTGATCGCTACTCTTATTAGCCGACGTGGGGACGGCCTGTTCGCCGACGACGGCGGAACACATCGCTGCCACCGCGAGGGATGCGGCGGACATTTTCAGAATGGTGAGCATATGGGGCTCCTAAAAGTCTGTTTGAACTTCGTCGGATAACATGGACATCACTGGGCTGTGTTGGAGTCCACAGCGACTTCGGAAAGCTGTAAGCGCGATTGGACCAGCAGGTCGACTTGCTCTCGCGCCTCCGCCAGTGTCGCAACAATGTATGTTTTCGTGTCGGCGCCAATCCGCGTTTTCGCCTTGCTAAGATCGCCTTGTGCGTTCCACAAGCCAATCACCACGGGCACTTCCGGAAATCGACCACGAACGAGCTTGCATAGGTGGCGAGCATGCATCACGGCCGCGGGAGGTGTCGCGGAAATGCAAACCAGGTCTGGCTTGTGCCTTTCGACAAGATCAACCAGTTCGCTGGTCGCGGCCGTAAATGAGACGGACTGCACAAGGGACTCGCCCGTGGCCAACAACTGCGCCAGCATTACTCCGGCGATTTCATCCGCCTCGGCCCGCGCGGGCAGACAGAGGACGCTCGGCCGCGACGCACTGCCGTCTTCGATGTCCTCTTTCGACGCGACTTCTTGCTGGCCCTCACTCCTTTCCTGAATCATCTCCTTCAGGCTCTGCAAAATGAACTTGTGCCGCACATCGTCTAGCTCGCCTTGATGCCAGTCGGTTTCGGCCAACGCCAGCGCCGGAATGAGCAGCGTGTCGTAGACCTCGACTAGCGGCTTGTGCTCAAGATCAGCGTCGAACAGTTCAGTGGCCTCTTCTTGATCCGCCGCCAGAAGCCGTTGATACACCCGCCTCTCGGGTTCGAATACCGCTTCATTCCCCAGCAGGACATCTAAGAAGGAGAGTTGGGGAACGTGCTTGCCGATTACCAGGAGGCACACGGTCAATGGAGTCGCCAGCAGCAATCCTGCAATTCCCCACAACCATGTCCAAAAGACTGCCGCCACCAAGACAGCCACCGCCGACATGCCGGTGTTCTTACCATAGAGCCACGGCTCCATGACGTTATTGCTGAAGAGTTCTAGTGCCACGAACAACATAACGGTGAGGATGGGCGCACTCCAGCCCGTCGAAATGGCCATCGCCAGACTGACCGGCATCGCGGCAGCAATCCACGGGCCAATGTAGGGAACAAACCTCAGTGTTGCGGCCAGGATGCCCCACAAGATGGCGTTGGGAACGCCGATCAAGTAAAGCCCGATGCCAACCGATATGCCGAAAGTTGAATTGATGATAAACAGCATCGAAAGGTATCTGCTGACCCGCGTGGCGGCGTCTTCGAGCATCTGAGTGGTCAAAGTCACTTGAGCGGTTCCCACCAGGCGAATGAACCGGTCGCGCAAGTCGTCACGCCGAACCAGGAAGAACACCACGAGAATGATGACGATGCCAGACAAGCCTAAGACTTCGATCAGTGACCCGAAGGTTCCACTCAGGACTTGCAGAGGGCTAGCCGGCGTTGGAAGAACGCGAACCGAGTAGGGACGCTCGGCGGTCCCTTGTGGCTCCACGGCCTGTTGCGATTGCGGGAGAGTCTGGCCGATGTCCTCCGTTGTTTTAGTTACTTTGTTCAACACGGCTATGAAGTAGTCATTCACCGAGTGGAGTTTCGCTTGAAGATTGGCCTGGTACTCCGGCATCTTCGGGGCCAAGGCGGTCATTTGAGCCACCGCCGTCCATGCCACGACGCCCAACAATGAGAATCCCAGAATCGCCGTCACCAAGACAGCTGGAATACGGCCGAACCGCCGTCGTTCGAGCCAATCGCACACCGGGCTGAGCAGAAAGCTCAGCAGCACGGCAAGCGTCAGGGGAATCAGCACACCCTTGGCCAGGTAGAGGGCCGCAACGACGACGGCGATCGCCCCCAATACCCATGCTGATTTGACGAGTTGGTCCGAGGGGGCCATACGTTAATCTCTCGTCAACGACGTTTCCACACACGACCGAGCAGCCAACCGATGCCGGCTGCCATCAAGACGGACCTCAGCGGCCGCTCGCGGATGAACTGTTCGCAGGCGCAGGCGACGCCTTGCGCTTTGTCTCGTCCCTGCTCGTAGTATTCCGAAGCTGTTTCGCCAACTTGGCTGAGCTTCTCCCGAGCGGCGTGCTTTACGGTCTCGCCCATTTCTTGCAGGTCTTCCTTCACTTCCATTGCCTGTTTGCCGAGTCGATCGCGAGTGCCGGCCATTTGTGCTCCAAATTGATTAAGTGTTACGTGCCGCCGATACACCAAGAAACGCAGCCCTTCGAGTCGAAGGCACGATGAAGAACAAACATTTCGCTCGGGCGGCTTCGGCCTGAGGTGGCACCAAGGCCGAAGCCGCGAGCCTTCGATTTATTTGGCCTTCGTCGCCGCGCCACCTGCTTCGACGGCGACTTTCGTGGAGACCCTTTCCTCGATGTTTTTGGTCTTGGTTTCCGCGCCACCGGCTTTGATGGCAACCTTCACAGCATCTTCCATCGGATCTTTCAAAGGCACCTCGATTCGCAGCAGGCCGTGCTCGTAAGTCGCTTCGGCTTTGTCAGGTTTTACCGGCCAACCTAAAGCCAGTGCTGCCACGTACTCGATGTCCCTTGCTGGCGCGGTCAGGTGGACGCTGTATTCGAGGAACTTCACATCGATGGTATCCGCTGGCGCTCCCGGGATCGCGAACTCCACGATTAGTTTGTGGGTCTTCGCATCAGCGTACGCGACTGTATCAGGCGCAACCTTCATCCGATATTCAGCCATCTTGGAACCCTCCTTTTAGAACAGCAGGATCAACATCAAAAAGAATCGAGGTGCTTGAAAGACTCACGTCATCACCATGTTCGATAGCGCGCTGCGGCTGAACTCTGCCGCGCACGACAAAAGCACCACCGCAGTTGACAGGGCTCTTGTGCGCCGCAATTCACTTCGCAGTTTCGCCACTCCTATTCGCGGGCGGATTGTCGCCTGTCGATTCGACCTCGTGCGTATCGGTCGTTGTCGTCGAACCTTCGGGAGAGGTAACCGTTTCTGTCCGCTCCGTTGTGGTCTTCTTTTCGCAACCAACGATCGCCGGAAGAACAAGGCCCAGGGCCATGCATAGGACAACAATTTGCTTCATGTTCAATAACTCCTAAAAGAAGATGGCAGGAGCACTCGGTAGACGACCTGACCTGTGCTTCCCGTGGTTTTGGAAAAACAATGCGCCTTCCTGACAACGGTGGCCAACTCTGACACTAGTCCGTGGCTTTCTTGATCGTTTCCTGGACTTTCTCGACGACCTTTTCGCCAGCTTGCTTGACTTTACCGACTGCCTGATCGACTTTGCCTTCGCGGCGCAGTTTGTCGTTGTCGGTGATCGCGCCTGCGGCTTCCTTTAGCCGACCCTTGATCTCATCGCTTTTTCCGGACATTGGTTTTCTCCTAAGAAAAATGGTTTTGCGAACTCGTCGATTCCAGGCAACAGCCTGGATCAACGGCCAAGCATTTTGGCCACGAAGAAAATAACAACTGCCCCAAAAATCCCACCGCCGGCGAGAAGATAGACTAGGGAGTAACCCGCAGCCGCAAAGAGCATGGGCGGGGCAAGTATAATGGCGTCCATCTTGTACGCTCCTGGATTAGTGAGTGTGCTGGGAAGATCGTCTTGGAATAAGGCACATCACGTGCCGCATGTTCTTTGGCCTGGATTACTTTGGCCGGCGCCGTGCCATGGCCGTCTCCGTTTGACCGTTGACCGCCAATAACGACTGATCGTCTGCGGCTGAGTCCAATCGGGCTCGCACGACGCGGCCAGCTGTCGGTGGGTTGTGGGTGACGATGAGCCGATCGACGACGCTATGCACGCCCGCAACCCGCTTACAGTAGGCGATTGCCATCTGACGCTGATGAAAGTTGGGTATGCAGCCGTCAAGAATGACGGTGTCACCGGACACCGTCACTTCTAGCGTGCGCATGCTCGGAAAATGCTGCGATGCAAGGAATTGCTGGACTCGGCCGCACAATTCGGCCTGGGCGGCATCATCGATGAGCATCTGTTCCGCAGTCATAGAAGTGACTCCCTAACCGCCTGCATTTGTTGACAAGAGGATTATTTGCCTCGCCTCTGAGCCAGCCCCATTGCATTAAACGTGCCAATGTCGATTGCATGCCAAGCTGAAACGGCTTGGCGATTTCGCCGTGTAAAAAGTAAATTTCGAAAATAGGGCCCGCTGAGTGGGCGGTAGTGCATACCTCGCGCGCCAAATCGACACGCCTAAGCCGAATCACAAGCCGCTAGAGCTCTGGTTGGTGCCCAATCAAAGATGTTCGCCCACCAGCCAGAAACTCAGTGCGCCTTGTTCCACGGAAAGTCGACGACACTGATCGAGCTAGCTCGTTTCTGCGGGTGATCATGAGTAGCACTCGGTAGACGGCCTGACCTGTGCTTGCCGTGGTTTTGGAAAAAAACGCGCCTTCCTGACAACAGTGGCCAACTCCGACACTACTCAGTGGCTTTGACCTGCTTCCGAACTCCTGCTGACA
>CAVQEL010000046.1:0-8718 GCA_963711515.1 uncultured Planctomycetota bacterium
GACGGTCACGAATTGCTGTCCAAAAATCCGCGTTTTGCGTGTTCCACTCCTGCCAGCGCACCGGCCAGCCGCGCTCGACCAGCTCATCGCTCACGTAATCGTTGTCGTGCACCACCTGCGCCATCGCCAGCAACCGCTCGGGCGGCTTGCGGACGATCGAGAATTCCTGTTCGCCGGGGCGCTTGACGTACAGATCGCCGTGCCAGATGCGCACCGTTTCGTTGGGCAAGCCGACGAGCCGCTTGATGAAGTAGGTCTCGGCTTCCTCGGGATAGCGAAACACGATTACTTCGAACCGCCGCGGCTCGGTGAAGTTGTAAGGCACCTTGCTGACCCAAATCCGGTCGCCGCTGTAGCTGGGATTCGGCTCGAATCCGTCGGCGTCAGCCGCGGTCGACATCGTGTAGCGGCAGATCGGGCAGGTGCAAGCGACGACCTTCTTGCCCGGGTCGGCCAGCTCATTGCCGTAGCGGTCGGCTTCGTCGCTGCCGCTGGCCGTGTAGTGGAAGCCGCACTGCGGGCACTCGACGTCCTTGTGCCGGCCCATCAGCGTGGGGGCCATCGAGCCGGTGGGAATGATGAAGGCCTCGGCCTCGAACGTCTTGAACAGAAACGCCAGCGCCAGGGCGATCGCAATCGATTCGATCGTCTCACGCATTCCGCGACATCGACGAAGGGGGAGCCGCTGGTCGCGGAGTGGGCCGGCCGGCTTTGGCCGGGGCGGGGGCGGAGGTTGCCATAACTCGATTCTACCGGATCAGGCCCATGCGGGCGAAGTTGGGAAAATACGGCAGCGGAATGCTCGTTCCGGGGATGCGATGAAACGAATGCGGCCAGAAAATCAACAGTGCCTTGCCGATGATCAACTCCCGGGCCACGAACTTCTCGTCCCGCCACAGCCGGGCATCGGAGCTGGCCGGGCTGTTGTCGCCCAGCATGAAGAACTGGTCGGCCGCCAGCGGAAACTGGACCATGCGCCTTTCGTCGAAGGGGCTCGACGCGCCGGGCGGCGACCACTGCGCGGGGTCGGACCAGAACTTGTACAGCTCGGCATAGTTCAGCGACGTCACGTGGCTCGTGCCGCCGTAGTCGGCAAGCTGCCGGTTGACCGACTTCGCCGCGATGTAATAGATGTCGCGCAACAGGCGCAGGTGTCGCACGGCCAGAGCAGCGCCGCGCGAGCCGACGCCCGCGGGAGCCAGGTCCAAGGGATCGTCGGGCCGCGACTGCGGAACCTCGTTTTCGAGCGCCTTGTAGTCGGTCGATTCTTTGAAGGCCACCGGCGAGCCGTCGACCCACAAACGCAACTGCCGATCGATGTTGGCGAAGATAACGTCGTGCGATCCGGCGCCGCGCAGCGCGGTTTGCGCCCGCGGCTTGTAGTCGGCCGCGCCGTCGATCGACAAGGTGGCAGTGCCGGTCTGGCAGTCGATTTCGCAGCGATAGTGCCGCCCGCCCTTGACCAGGTCCAGCAGTGCCGTTCCTTTTCCGTCGGTGCTTTCCAGTTCGCACTCGAGCATCAGGTCGCCGACCCAGTGGTGCCCGAGCATCACGGGCTTGGGGGGCAATGCGCCGCGGTCGATGCTGGTGTCGTAGGCGTAGAAATCGGTGATCAGCAGCGGTTTGGGGCGCGACGTGGCCGGTAGCCGGCCATCGGCCAGCGCCCGCCAGTCGTAGTAGGAGGGGACGAAGTGACGATAGCGCAGCCAGCGGTCGTCGCCGGCGGCGGGTGCGACGGCAAACGATCGCCCGCCGTCGTCGCTCTTCCAGTTCGCCTCGTTCGCGGCCGCGCTCGAGGGCCAGGCCTGCCAGCGCAGCGGCCAGCCGGCCTTGGCCAGCGACTCGTCGAGGTAGTCGTTGTCGTACACGATCTGGGCCATGGCCCGCAGTTCTTTGGGCGGCGCGGTGCGTGATGGTGAATTGTTGCTGGCCGTCGGGCTTGACGTACAAGTCGCCGTGCCAGATGCGAATGGTTTCGTTCGGCAGCCCGACGCAGCGCTTGATGAAATTGGTCTGCGCCTCGCTGGGGTTTTTGAAGACCACCACGTCCCACCGCTGGGGATCGGCGAATTCATAGGCGAACTTGCTGACCAGAATCCGATCGCCGCCGTAGGTGGGATGGTCGGTTCCCGGGCCGACGCGGGCCGTGTAGCGACACTCCGGACACGTGGCCCATTCCACCGGAACGCCCCGGTGTTGGCGCCCCATCTGTTCGTCCATCTGGTCTTCTTCGCCACTGGCGCCTGCCTGGTACTCGAGGCCGCACTTGGGACAGAGAAGGTCCTTGTGGGCGCCCATCAGGGTGGGGGCCATCGAGCCGGTGGGGATGACGAAGGCTTCAGCCTCGAACGTGCGGAACAGAAAGGCCAGGATGAACGCCACCACGACCGACTCGATCGTTTCGCGCACGGCCCGGGCCGTCAGCCACGGGGAAGCCACGTTGGCTTCGGCCGGCGTGCCGCGCGGTTTGTCACGTTTGGCGGTGGTCACTCTTTGTTTTGCCATGGCACCTTGCCCGACGTTTGTCTGCCACGCGGCGCGGCGAACGTTCAACCCGCAGGACGCACTCGGCCGCCACTACCGGACCGACTACGCAAAACTGTCATGGGAGTGCAGAATCACGGGTGAACGAGACACCCGTGGCACCCGACAAATTACGTTGGTCGGTCCACTACTGCTACCCTACCATGCCAGCGCCCGACCCAACAGCAAACCGGCCGAGACGCCAGCCGCCCAACTGCGGCTGTCCGCCGAGTGGCGCGCTATTATCCCCCAATACAAAGTATTCTTCCGGGCCGAGCCGATATTGGCCGCCGGCCGACTCGGTGTAATAGACGTCGCGAAACACCCGCAGATCGGCGACCTCGACCCGCGTTGCCCCGGCCCCGATCGCCAAGGGGGCCGCCGCCGGGCGATCCGTCTGGCGCGGCTCGAAGTCGTATTGCCAGAGCGTTGTTCCGTCGAGCGCCAGCCGCACGCGATGATCGGCCAGCGCGAACTCGATTGGCGCGAATTCTTGTCGCGCGTCGACCGTCCACGGCCGGCGGATCACTCGGCGGCCGTTGTGCGAAAGACTCGCTTCGCGCGCCGCGGTGTCGAGCGTGACCAGAAACACCTCGCCGCGGGACCGGGCCCGCAAGTAGACCACACCCGGGTCCGACATTCGCAAACGGCAGCGCAGCGCGAAATCGGCCACCTGGTTCAACCGTCGCGACTCGCTCTGATCGTAGGCGCTGCCGTCGAGAATCGCGCCGGCGGCGGCCGCGCGCACCAGCGGCTCGAAGTGCCGGTACTCGAGCCAGTCGATCGAGCCGCTGGTGCGCGGATCGTGAACGAAGCACGCCTGGCGCCAGGTCCAGGCGGACGGGTCGTCGGCGTGCCACCGCCGAGGAGCATCCGTCGCGTCGGCCAGCTCGACGGCCATCGACCGCTCGACCGGGGGCTGTTTTGCCGCCACGCGGCCGTTGACCAATACGTCGCCGGCGGCCAGATCGACGACTTCGCCCGGCAGCCCCACGACGCGTTTGACGCCGAGCACCCGGGGATCGTCGGGCAGGCGAAATACGACCGTCTCCCAGCGCTGCGGCGAGCGCCAGGCGAAGGCCGTGCGATCGACCCAGATGCGCTGGCCCGGCAGGTCGCGGCCTTGCGCCGGATCGTTGGCGGCGCCGCAATGCGGACAGACCGCGTCGTGGCCCGGCGCCGGCAGCGATTCCTGGTTGCAGGCGAACGAGTGGTTGCAGGCCGTGCACTGCCACTGGCGACGGGCGCCCACAGCGTCGGGGTCATCGATCCGCCGCTGACGACCGCCGGCACGAACAACCCGCTGACGACGTAGGTATTGAGCATGATGGCCGCGACGGCCAGTCCGACCACGACGTGCAGCGGCCCGCGCAGAGCGGCGGCCGCGGCGTCGTGGTTTGATCGGCTGGTGGCGGCTGGGTCGATGGCATGGCGGCTGCGAACTTGTGTCGTCGAAACGTCGTTATTTTTCGGCGCTGGTGTCGAGCACGGCCAGGAAGGCTTTTTGCGGGATGTCGACGCTGCCGATCGACTTCATCCGCTTCTTGCCTTCCTTTTGCTTGGCCCACAGTTTTCGTTTTCGGGTGATATCGCCGCCGTAGCATTTGGCGGTCACGTTTTTGCGCATCGCGGAGATGGTTTCCCGCGCGATGACGCGGCTGCCGATGGCGGCTTGCAGCGGTATCTCGAACATGTGCCGGTCGATTTCGGTGCGCAGCTTTTTGACGATCGCCCGGCCGCGGCGGTCGGCGTCGCGGCGGTCGCAGATGATCGACAGGGCGTCGACCCGCTTGCCGCCGACCAGGATATCGAGCCGCACCAGGTCGGCCGGAAAATAGCCGATCAACTCGTAATCCATCGTACCGTAGCCGCGGGTGACGCTCTTGAGCTTGTCGTGCATGTCGTAGATCACGTCGGCCAGCGGCAAGTTGAACGTGAGCATGGCGCGGGTGGGCGAGAGGTACTCGGTGCGAACGTATTCGCCGCGGCGGTCCGTGCACAACTGCATCACCGGGCCGATCGATTCGACCGGCAGCACGAAATTCACTTTCACCAGCGGCTGGCGGAACTCCTCGATCTGGCCGGCGTCGGGGACTTTCTGCGGGTTGTGAATGTAGAGCGTTTCGCCCTCCGTGAGCAGGATTTCGTAGGTGACGTTGGGGGCGGTTTGCACCAGGTCGAGGTCGGCTTCGCCCTCGAGCCGTTGCTGGATGATCTCCATGTGCAACAGGCCCAGGAATCCGCAGCGAAAGCCGAAGCCCAGGGCGTCGCTCGTTTCCGGTTCGAACTCGAAGCTGGGATCGTTGATCGAGAGTTTGGTCAGCGCGTCGCGCAGCTCTTCGAAATCCTGGCCGTCGGACGGATACAGCCCGCAATAGACCATCCGCTGCGGGGGGCGATAGCCGGGCAGTGCGGGGCGCCGGCCTCGCTACCGATGGTCACGGTGTCGCCGACGTGCACCTGGCCCAACGACTTGATGTTGCAGATCAGGTAGCCCACCTGGCCGGCCTGCAACTGATCGCACGGGCGTCGCTGTGGGACGAACTGGCCCAGCTCCAGGACGTCGTGCGTGGTGCCGGCCTTGATGAAGCGAATCTTCTGGCCCTTGCGGACGGTGCCGTTCATGATCCGCACGTAGGTGATCGCGCCGCGGAATTCGTCGTAATGGCTGTCAAAGACCATCGCCTGCAAGGCCGCGCCCGGATCGCCCTGCGGCGCGGGGACGCGCTCGACGATCGCCGCCAGCAGGTCTTCGACCCCTTCGCCCGACTTGCCGCTGCAGCGGAGCACTTCGTCGGGTTCGATTGCCAGGATGGATTCCATCTCGGCGATCACCTCGTCGGGCCGGGCGTGCTTCAGGTCGACTTTGTTCAGCACGGGGACGATGACCAGGTCGTGCTCCATCGCGGCGAAGGCGTTGGCCACGGTCTGCGCTTCGACCCCCTGGAACGCGTCGACCAACAGCACGGCCCCTTCGCAGCAGGCCAGGCTCCGCGAGACTTCGTACTGGAAATCGACGTGGCCGGGGGTGTCGATCAGGTTGAGCTCGAAGACCTCGCCCTTGTGCTTCAACAGCATGGCCACGGCCCGGGCTTTGATGGTGATACCCCGCTCGCGTTCCACGTCCATGTCGTCCAGCATCTGCTCGCGGAGGTCGCGCTTGTGGAGCGTGCCTGTCTTTTCCAGCATGCGATCGGCCAGCGTGCTTTTGCCGTGGTCGATGTGCGCCACGATGGAAAAGTTGCGAATATGCTGGCAGTCGATGGGGGACATGGAGTGGTACTTCGTGGTGTGCGAGTTTCTCGCCGCGATTTGCCGTTCGGCCGAGTCGGTGCCGGGTCGTTGGAGCAAGCTGCTGGTGCTGGGACGGTCGTCGTGTTAGTTCGATTTCGTGGCGCGGAGGTGGTCGCGGCGGGCGAGTCCGGCGGCGCCGATGAATCCGGCGTCGCCCCCCAGGCTGGCAAAGTCGATCGACGTGCGCTCGGCCAGCGCCGGGAACGCCCGGGCCTTGACCTCCTGCTTGACGCGATCGAGAAACGTTTGCCCGGTTTTGGTTTCGTGTTGTCCGAACGTCATGGCCCCGCCGATCACCACGCCGCTGGGATCCACGGCGTGCATGGCCGACACCACGCCGATGCCCAGGTAGCGCGCGGTTTCGGTCACGACCTGCAGCGCCAGCTTGTCGCCTCGCTCGGCTTCCTCGTCGATCATCAAGGCCGTGAGTTCTTCGCCGCGGCGCATCCGCTCGCCGAGCGAGCTTTTGGCGTCGCCGGCCAGCGCCTCCTGGGCCCGTTTCACGACCGCCGGGGCGCTGGCGTATGCCTCGAGATGCCCCCGCTGTCCGCAGGAACATTCTCGGGCCGTGTCGTGGTAATCGATGATCAAGTGTCCCAATTCCGAGCCTGCGCTGTTTTCGCCTTCGACCAGTACGTCGCCGATCACGATGCCGCCCCCCACGCCGGTGCCCAGCGTGAACAGGATCATGCTGTGCAGCACGCGTCCGCTACCGACCCAGTATTCGCCGTAGGCGGCGCTGCGGGCGTCGTTCGCAAAGGTGACCTTCGTGCGCGCGGCTTCGGCCAGCGCGTCACGGATCGGAAAGTTCCACCAGCCGGGCAGGTTTCCCGGCGACAACAGGATGCCTTGCGCCACGTCCATCGTGCCGGGCGTGCCCAGTCCGATGCGGGTAATGTTTTTTTTTGCGAGCCCTGCCTCGGCAATGACCCGATCGATGGCCCGGCTCATCCGCTCGACGGCGTCGCGTGGGCCGCGGTCGACTTCCGTGGGAATGCTGGTCCAGCTCAACGGACGCCCTTCGTCGTCGACCACACCGCATTTGACGTTCGTGCCCCCTACGTCCACGCCGACGAAAAACGGCGCCCGCGCCTGGGCCAGCGGTAGAAACTGCCGGGAATGGACCATGGCGGGTCGGTACGTCGAAGCGTGTGCCTAAAGGGGTTGCCGAAGGGAGGAGTCGGGGAAAACGTAACTAGAGAAAGTATAAGGGCTTGGGGCCTGTGGGGCAATGCGACTCGAGCGCACCGCCGCCGGCTCGCCAATGCCTTGCGACGCCCCGTCTTGCGACCCAAACTGCCTACCGAGCGGCCTTATTTTTTCGGCCGATTCGTCAGCTCGCCACTGCACCGCTTGCAGCGTTTCCGCTGCGGATTCACGGCTGCTCCGCACTTCGGGCAGCGGCGGGCCTTCAACTTCTGTACGAATTTGCTATGCGGGCGGGTTCTCATCGCGGTTGCTTTCGCAAGGCCAGTGGACCGGACAGGTCAATGGACCGGACAGGCCAGTGGACCAGACAGGGAGGTACAGAAAGGGCCGCCACCGGCCGCACTAAACCGCCCGATTCAGAATCAAATCAGGATAGCAGGCGGACTTGCGGCTGGCAATCCAGGCGTTTTCGGCCAAACGGAGTGGGGCTGGCTGGCCTGCGTCGGGCGATCGCTGGCAAAGCCGCCAGGGCGGCGAGGCCAATGACGCCTGACGATGGTTCTGGAACGAGGTATCTGATCGACCGTCGCCACCGCTCCCAGCGGTCGCGGGCGCCGCGCCGATCGGGTCAAGGCAGCGGAGCGATGGCCGGGCGTGCCAGGCGTGTTCGATGTTGCGCATCAACAGCGCGGAGTCGAACGCGACCGATTCGGCTGGAAACAATCGCCGATCCTGAAAGTAGCTCGAGCGGACCTCTTCGACGGCCAGCGGCGTCGCTTGCCAGCCGAAGGTTTGCAGTTCCAGGCCGTCGAAATGTCCCGCTTCGGCGGCGGGCGAGTAGCCCAGCGACCCGCGCGTCAAAGAAGCGCGACATCTCATCCAGCGACCCAAACACGGACCCGCTCGGCAGGGTGTCGCTTCGCGAGCTTCGATGGCCAGGTGCGTTTCGTCGTCGTCGCTGTCGAGCGTGACGCGGTAGCAGTCGTCGTGCTCGGCCACCCGAAAGCGCGCGTGGTGATGGACGCCCGGGAAAAGCCGCCCGCCGACGAGCGAATTGAACCGCGAGGAGGTGTCGCGCCGCGCGACAAACACACCTTCGCGAAGCTCGCCCCCCTCGTCCCACTCGACGGCGATGCGATGAGCGGCATTTTCCGAGCCGATGCCCAACGCCCCGGGAAGGAACCAGGGACGAACCTGCTTGAGGCGTATCAGGCACACGCCGGCCATTCCATAGCCGCCGATCAGCTTGGGGCGGAAGGGCCGGGGCAACCACGGGCACCTCAGCGCCGCCGGATCGACGCGATAGTTAATCAGAATACGCCGGTCGATCAGGCCGTGAACCGTGGGGACTCGCATCGGTCATTTCGCTCAATGGGGGGTTGGAATGCGACCGTTCCCCTAACCGCGACCGGTCGCCGAAACTAACGACGATTCATCGGCGGAGCATTGCCGCAGACTTAGCTGGTTAGAAATCCGGTCCCTAGTCTTGTCTGGAGTCTGATGCAGTGCCGAGCGAATCAGCGGATTTTCTTGCCATTTTCGAGGAAAAAGAACAGCTGGTGAACGACAAGAATTCCAATAATCGCGGACTTCTGATTGAACTCCTGCACATTTGCAATGCCGTGGGCCACGCTGTGGCGCGACACCTCGATGTTCTGGGCAGCGGGATTGAAGTTGGCAAAGTACACATCCTTTAGGTATTGCCTAAAGTTATGCGGCAGAAGCAGGCACTTATTGTTGTCGCGGCTTTGA
>CAVQEL010000047.1:0-50582 GCA_963711515.1 uncultured Planctomycetota bacterium
CGTGCGAACCGCAGGGCGACTTCTCCCGCTCGATTTCCAGAACCGAAGGCGGCGCATCCTCGCATCCAGTGGCACGAATCAACGGCCGCGAATCCGTGATGGGCCGCCACCAAATGCAGAGCAAGGTCCTGCAAGTCAGAACTGAGCGACTGAAACTCAGAGTCTTGCAATATCAAGGGCAACGATCCGAATTCATGACGATAGCCATCGAGCAATCGGGGCCTTACTGGCCCTGGCGTTTTCGCGTAGGGTCGGCCTTCTACGGGAGCGGAAAACGCATTCTGCCAGCGCTCGGATCGCTTGCCTTCATCATGCAGTCGAGCAGCGACCTTGAGCATTCGCGCGTACTCTGGCGGCAGCTTGTGTTCAGCGGCGAGTCGCTCGGCCTCTTGTTCCGCCCATTGTTGATGGGTCGTCAATGCTTGCGTGGTCTTCGCGACCGCGCTGCATCCTCCGATGTCGGCGTCACTTTTTGCTTTTCGACCAGCAGCCAGGCAAGAGGCTCCCCAGCTCGGACAAACGTGAGACAAACCGCAAACACGTCCGCCAATGAGAACCGTCCGACTGGCTACCGTCTTCTGAAGTCCGCACCCGAAACCCGGTAACGTCCCAGCCCGCATCATCGCCAGTGAGTGAATGCTCGAACTTCGTGTTGTGGTCTAACAAACCGTTTTCGCTCAATCCGGCAAACCGTGCATCCACAACGAGCGTGTTGTTATTGAGACTGCCTGAAGTTCGTCCTTGCGGCGGTCGACGGATTTTTTGTCTCCCTTGAACGCAAGTTCTTTAAGCGAAACGAAACGCTCAACGGAGAGTGCTCGACCGAGCACGAAACCAACGATCGAATTCCGCTGCAATTGAGGCGATTGTCTCGTTGTCATCGCCAGCCGGTTGGTGGTCGTCTAGTGTTTTCAAGATGGTCTTTGCCCGTTTCGTCAACCAGGTCGAAGACCCGCCCCGATTGGTTTCGAGTTTCTCACTGAGATGAGGTGGAGCCTGCTCGAAGAACTCGGTAGCGTCGGCAAACTGCTTCTTGTCGGTCGGCGACGAATTCTGACAGACTGGCAAATACCGTCGCCAGACTAGGGTGGTCTGCGGATCATCGGCCACCCACCCTCGCAGCCACGGCGAGACCACAGGACGTCCCGTATGTTTTTCCAACGACGTCATAGACCAGGCGTCAACTACCGGTCGCGTTAGGCAGGCCGCAGCGGTGTCGGGGACGTAGCTGCTGCAATGATGTCTCGAAGAACGCCGTCTTCTTCTGCCTTAAGTTTCAGTTCACGAATGGCTCCAGGACTGGCATCGTGCGTGCCATCCTGTTTTGGGAGAGCAGCAATCGGCCGGTGATACTTTTCCACGCGGTCTCGTGCTGCGTGGAAACCGTCGATTTTCTTCTGTTGGGCCTTCGTCCGTTCCGCCGCAGGAGTATCAATGGCTTCACGGGTCTTCTTATCTGGTTGCGCCGCTTCAATGACCACGCGTACCGCGGCGTCTCCGTCCCCCCGCCGGTTGACGCGTCCCAACCTCTGAACCATCCGTTCCCATTCGACGAGATCGCACACCATGTGATCCGCGTCGAGATCAACTCCGACTTCACCGGCGCTGGTCGCGAAACAGAAACGTTGGATGATGCGGATTGTTCTCGCTGTCAGCCAGAAAGCCATGTTGGTCCAGCCACTCGGCTGCTTGCTCGCGCTCACGCACGCGACGCGCCCCCACGAACAATTCGGTCTCGATCGCCACCGGATCGATGCCCTGTTGTCGGTCGCCCTTGGCAAGTTTCTCGACGGCCTCCTTCGCCGCTTCAGCCACCTTGCGACTCTTGCTAAACACAATCACACGAGCCGCCAAACATCCCTGATCGGCAAGGCTCCAGGCTTCCTCGGCGAGCAACTCCTCCAATAGCCGCGAGCCGTCGGATTCACGGAACGACAGTCGCTTTGTCGCCTCCAATCGCCTCTTGGCGATCGGGTGGCTCAGATCAGCCTCCGTCAATCGCCACACCTCACCTTCGGCACTCCGCCCCGTGGCAGATAGTGATAAGAGCTTAAAATCTGGGATCAGTCCAGCCAGGTCGGGATCTGGACCAAAGCCGGCATCATTCATAACCAGCGTTTGCAGCATCATTTCAAACGGCCGCACCAAGTGAGCCTCGTCGAGTACGAGTAGCGTGTCAGCTCCGAGCATCCCGGCGTGATACGGTCGCATCTTGCGGGATACGCCGTAGCCTTCGAAGAGCAACCGTGAGCCAATCATATCGACCGTGCCGACGATGATTGCCGGTGCCGACGGGTCCTCCTGCCATTCGCGATTGTCAACGTACTGGCCGCGCAGCGTCGAAATCGGCAGGCTTTGATTGTCCGCCAAGCCGAGCTGCGACTTCACGTTCGGCGAACTGTCAACCCAGGACCGCAGTTTCTCTGCTTCGCGAGTCGCCTGGTCGACGACAGCCCGGCGATCCACAACGTAAACCAGCCGCCGCGGCAACGGCGCTCCCTGCGAACGCGCTACCAACCAAGCTGCGATAACACTCGTTTTCCCCAGGCCGGTCGGAATGTCGAGCGATGTTCGCTCGCCGATTCCAGCGTTGAACCTGGCGAGCAACTCTTCCTGCCATGGAAATGGTGATTCGTGTTCCGCAAGACCGAGTGCCCGCCTGAAGTTGCTCAAGATACGCTCCCTCTTGTCGCTCGCGACAAGTCTCGTGAGCCCACGTGTATCATTAACAATTTCACTGTTCCACGAGGACTCGCATCGGCAAGCAGCACAAGCCGGCGTGGCATCGCGTTGCGCACACGTTCGTCGGCGAAACGTCGTCGCCAAAGCCATGCCAGAACGACCGCCGCTGTCTTTCCAAGTCCGGTCGGCACGTGTACCAATGACGCCATTGTGGGCCCGTCCGTCGCCAGCTCGACCTGGTACGGATACGGTTTCGTTGACCGACCAATCGCCTTTTGGAAGAACCGCTCGAAGTCAGCCGGCATCGCATCGCCCCTCGATTTGTCAGACTTATACCTCCACTCCAGGGGAGCAAGTGTACAGGTGTGCGCACCGTTCTGCAACACGCTTGGCCAATGGAGTGCGGCTGACATGCCATGCTCGCACGGCACTCCGGTAGAATGCTGAGCGTTCCCCGTTCATCGGACTCCGTGAAATGAAATTCGGTCTCCGCCGCCCATCACTCCGGCGACGCATTTCTGCACGCACCTCGTGGAAGCGATACGTGCGCCATTCCCTGGGACTCAAAGCCCCCCGAGGCATGGGCTGGATAACGAATCCCAAGCGAGCCCTCTACAACCGCGTCTACCGCCGCACCACATTCGGCGTCGGAGACCTCTTCAAAACCAGGCGGAGAGCGTCGCCTGGGTGCCTGGTGGTGCTGATCGTGGTCGTGATTACAGTGGCTGCGACTGCCACTGCGGGCTCGCGATCTGACGACGGATGCAGAGTCTGTTTTTCAAGGCGCGAACCTGCAAGCCATTGCCGAGCACCAGAGTTGTGCTACTAACAAGGCTCGACCAGAACCATCCCCTAGTTGGCGATCGGTCCAGCAGAGCCCGTTGGCGAAGCAATCATATTCCACCGCACGTCGCAAGCTCAAACCCCAGTAAGCGAGCGCGGCGGTTGTAGAAGCGGCGCCAACCGAGGTATCGCCGCCCGCTCTGCTGAGTCGCCGTGCCCATCGCGCCGATCGGTGAATCGATAGCCGTCGTCTTCATGCTTGGAATCCTTCTTCCCTTTAGGTAATGAATGCCTAACCCTCAGGGCTCGGCCGTTCTGCTGTGATCGAAGGAAAAGTGGCTAGCGCTTCGTCGACCATATGCCTGCATATACGTTCGACGCATCGCCGACTCGCAGGATCAAACGAATTCGGCAGCCGTCGCGCGATCTCCGCCGGGAATCCGGCGATGGCAGCCCTCAGCCGCGCGGAGACGTCATTTCCGCGCCGCCTGTCAAGCCAAGCTTGAATCGCCGCTAGCGAAAACACTCCACTACGCGAACCGGGATGGCCGCTTGCACCAGGCATACCCTGGTTGAGCCATCGCGATACGGTTCGCACGCTGACGCCGAAGCGAGCGGCGACGTCGGACCTGGTGTGCACGACATTGCGTCCCTCGACCTCGGCGTGTCCGCTTTCAAGCAGCCAGTCGCGGACGCGCACTGCCTCGAAGCGCTGACCACCGCCATTGACGCTCGGCAACCCTTCAATCAGCAAGCCGGCCAGTTCGTCGGCGTCGAGCCGAAGCTTCTCGCATAGCTCGTCGGCGCTCAGTTCGATCATGTCCTTAATGTCCCTAACTTGATGCAAACATGATGATGATGGTGGCGATTTTCCATCAGGGGGGCGTGCGTTTCACGCGAACGCCCGCACCCGCGTCTCGGGAATCGTTGAGCGGAGTACCTAAGGGGGGTGTGGCGCACAAAGTCCAATCAGATTCTCATTTTTCGGGGAGGCTACGATCAGGTTCAGAGCCAATTACGGCACTTCCACTATAAACGTTCCGTCCGCCTCATTCGTTTGCTTTGGTTGCATTCGGCGTCTCCGAATCGGACGGCGCAATGGCACGTTGCGGCCGCCTCCCCGTCACCTTCTTTTGGACATCGCGCACTTTCAAGCTCGCGACCGCGACGTCCACCGAAGTATCCGGCTGCCGCGGCAGTGCTGATGAACGAAAACCCGAAGCGAGTCAACGCGGACTATTGCTCGCTGGTACCCAGGTGGGCAACGATCGGGATCTGGCTGAGAATCGCGCTAGCCGACCCGCTATCGCCGTCAGCCTTTAGCTGTCTGCGTGTTGGGGCTTCAATCCGCCCAGGCCGTGCGGCTGCCAGTTCGGAGTCCGGCCGCAATTGACACAGTTCCGCCTCCCGCTCTTTATATTGGTGATTAGGAGTGTCGACGAATCGCTTCGGTCCACGCCGCAGGCAGCGTGTGGTCGTCCGGTTGCGCGAGCTACCCTCGCAGCAGGCGCCATCAACATTCGTCGGGCCCCCGATTGTCCGTCGTCGTGGCCACACGGCCAGTTGTTGTTCTTTGGCCACCTTGGGTTTCTCGCCTCGAAAACGTCAGGAATTCCGCGTGTTGTAACAGATGGCCAAGGATGGCCATCTCGCTTCCTCCCTAGGGGCTGTGGCCATCTGGGCCGTCTAGTCGCCACCACCACGAGCCAAGCGCTTCGCCGCGGTAGGCTATCGCATTGATAGACTCCTTGGCTCGGCGGAGTGTCTTCTCGGAGCCGTCGTGGCCATGACACCACTCGTCTATCAGCTCGCGTGCCGGCCGCGGACCGAGGGCAAGCGCGTTCCGCAGCCAGTTGGCGGCGGTACGCAAGGCCGCCCCGCGGTCGCGGGTCTCCCTCTCTGCGGCTAGTCCTTCGTCGGCGGTCATCGCGACTGGTTCGCGCTGCCAGGCGACGCGCTGCGGCTCGCCCGCAATCGTGAATGCCAGCCCGTGACCCTCTGCGGCTAAATTGTTCTTCCAGGCAGGAGCAGGCGGCGGCTCCTGTGGTGCGGGTCGCGTCCCAGGTGCCATACGCGCGCGCCGACGCCAGTGAATGCGCGGCTGCCAAGCACCGTCTCGTCGGCGTCGCCATCGGCGGCCGAGGACTTTCGACGGTGCGCGATGCCAGCACAGCGCAGCCGTGACGCTCCGCCAGCTGGGCAATGGGTGTGAGCACCGCACGCACCTCGTTATCCCTATGCGCATCGGTCCGGCCGCCCAGGAACGAGCCGACGGGGTCGATCACAAGCAGCCTACAGTCCGCGATACGCGCGAGGGCCTCGGAGATCGTGCCGACGTCGGCGAGGGTCACCGTCCGCCCGCGCGAGCCACTGTCGCCGGGAGAGCGCAGGCCCGAGAGGAGGTGCACTCGCCGAGCGTCGGCCTGGTGTGCGTCGAGGCGGGGACGGATCGTAGCGGCTGGGTCGTCCTCGGCCTCATGATGATGACCGACCCTGTTGGGCACGGTGTCTCATCCGGCCATGGCGTGCCGGTGCTGACGCGCACCGCCATGTCCAATGACAAATAGGATTTGCCCTCGCCGGGGCGGCCCACCAGGAGCGTCACGCAGCCGAGCGGTATCCGCCCCGGCCATACCAGGAGATCTCACGAGGTTCGATTTCCGCGAAGCATGTCAGGATCGGTCCGGCGGTGGGCCGCTCAAGTCGCGGCCAATGGCCCGCAATGCGTCGCGCCTCGCGCATGGCCTCCGCCGGCGACAGGCCGCGGTCGTGCGCCGCCTGTAGAGGCGCTCGGCCTCGTGCAAAATGCGCCTGCGAGCATAGCAGTCCCGCGCTGCTTGCAGATACTCCGGCGTGCTGGCCGGCAGGGGTTCGCCGGTCAGCACGTCCGCCAGATAGGGCCCCCGCCCGCCGCGTCAAGATTTCCATCTTCCAGCAGCCGCTGATGCAGGTGGGTGATATCGACAGGCTGGCCGTCTTCGCGAAAGCGGCCATCGCCTCGAAAATCCGACGATGACTGAGCTGAAAGAAGTGGTCCGCCCGCACGGCCCCAACCTCCGGCAATGTGCGATTCAGAATAGCGGATCGTAATAGCATCAGCTCCGCCGCCGCGTCGGTGGCTCCCGATCGAGAAGTTCGGCTGGGGCCGACCGGCGCCGGACGGACGCTTGACCGTTCGTCCGCTCGAATCGTTTATTCGCGGGAATCGCCATCCTTGGCCCTCCCGCATCGCGGGCATCCCGCCCGCTTCCCCGCTCGAACATAACTTGATAGCATTGTAAACGCTCCTAGTCTTGTCGGGTTCGCCATAGAAATAGCCAGCCGGAGTCGTTGTCATCTTGTCGCGACTCGCAATGCCGCTTCGGCGACCTCATGGGTCCGTCGGCGACGCTGCTTGAGTTGACGTACGTGCTTCCGGTCCCGACCTGTCGTGCTGACGGCAGAAGTCGCCGCGATGAACACAGCCATCCAGCCGATGGTCGTCATCAGGCTCTTGCCGACGGTTACGGCACGCAGGAAGATGCGGCCGCCATCAGGGCTCGCGGGATCGGCGATGCCGTCGCGGGCCCAGCGCCAGCACACGTTGTACTCGTCGGCCTGCCACCCCGGCGGCGGCCCGTCATGCGGGCGGCCTCCGCCATCGAAATAGAGCTCTCCCCGACGCAGCAGATCGGCGATCTCGTCGGGATGAATTTCCAGCATCGTCATGGATTTTCCTCAATCGCATTGGAATGGAAGGGTTGCAACGCGACAGAATATAGACGAACCGCGCCTGTCATGCGGACGGCGAAATTCTGTCATGCGCGTGACAGATTGACGGGGGCCTACGTTGGCTGAATCAGGCGGGAGCCTTTATTCTCGACGAGGATCAGCTCCATAAGGCCGCGGAAACTGAACGAAAAGGTTGCGTCGCAATCGGTCCGGCCGAGCAGTGTCCGCCGGCAGGTCGCTCGGCCCTATCCAGTCGGCCTTCTCGATCAACGTCCTGAGATATACCGCGCAATCGAATTCCGTCTTGCCAGAGTAAATCAGTCCGTCGAACGTGATCTTGCAGTGAGGAGGGTCGAATTCAACGAGAAGGCGGCCGTCGCCCCAGGACCAAGACGTTCGGCGCACCCTGCCCCTTTGTAGGCTCTGGCTCGGCCTGAGGTTGCGATTCGAGCCACCGCCGCGCGCCGATAATCCATTCCGATCCCCTCGCTGACAAAATCTATGTTGAACGGCTTGAACTCTATGAGCCCCCGGCAGACGTCAGGCCAACCCGCCACGACCGCCTCCGGATCGATCGCCGCTGGCCGTCCGGAATATCCCAGCTCCATCAGTCGCTGGCCGGCCGCCACCAGTCCCGAAGTCACCTCGAACAAAACGTAGTAGAGCTTCCATCCAAGTTTATGAATCGCCCCAACGTACGATGGGCCTGCGACGCGTGCCACTTTTCGTGGCCCCGAACTCGTCCGATCGAGAGCCGTCCATAGGGGGCCTGCCACATGCGGCTCAATCTCGCCGAGGTGATCGATCAGCGCCTGGAACTGCCATCCGAATGTCGTTGGCATAGGGCTCGGCCACCACAGATTTCCGGCAGCAGATTGGGTACGTAGCACGTTCCAACAACAACCAGGATGCATTGGCTAGGCCGGTCGCATGTCGCAAAAGGTCATTCAGGTCGAACGGGTCCACGGCTCACCTGCTCACAAGGCATCACGCCCCCTAACGAGCGGTTGCGTTCAATGGCCCGGCAGTGCTCTTGGGGCCGTTCGCGCTCGTTGCGGGCCAATCTATCGCGTCGTTTCCTTTCCTTTTAACCGAAAAAGCAGGCTGCGGCGACCGGCAAAGCGACAAATCCCGCGGTGGCCGCAATGGCCATCACGACGTTCGCCGGCACGGCTGCGGCCGAGCCTGCAGGGGACTGGGACCGGCTCGGTGGCGTGCGCGACCATCTGGCCGGCGACGGTCGCCTACGTCGACGGCAGGGTGCCACTCTTGGGCAACTGCGCGGCGGCTGCCTGGCGTCGCATTGCACTGGCGGCGGAGCCCCAGGGATTTGCCAAGCATCTGTGATACCCGCGTGAGCGTGACGCCGGCGCCCTTGTTTCGCGCGGCGCGAGCAGCTTCTCCACCAATAGGCCGACGGCGAGGGCGTCGTGTCCTGCGTTGCGAGTTTTCGCACAACAATAGCTCAGGCGCATTGCAGTTGTCGACTTTCCGCACAGTGCACTATCCAATCTCCTTCGCGACTTTCTTTGCCAACTCCGCGTCCCGCTCTGCATAGATCTGCGACACGTCAGCACTGAGTGACCCAGACAGACCTGGGCCGCTTCCAGCCCGAAGCGCCTCCTGATTTCTGTCGCTGCAGAATGACGCAGCCTGTGTGGACTCCAACGTGGTACGATGCGCGTCTCGGCCGGAAGCTGTTCGCCGTCGTCGTGAGCTTGGCGATCCGCAGCATCGCACGCCCGATGGATGGCCCGGCGATAGCTGTCGCGAGTATACCTTTCGCCGGGCTTTTTCTTGGGTCGGCGCTTACGACGGTTCCATTGTGATGGCTGCACCGGAGACTTACGTGCCTCCCGCAACGCCTCGGCCCGCTTGCGCTCACTCTCGGAAGGCGAAAAGCAAAATGCCTCGGCGTTCCGCAGCAGGTAGGGAAGCAAGATTGCTTGCGCCCGCACGCCCATGAAGATCGTTCGCCCTCGACCGTGATGCTCAGTCTTGTGTGACCGTGGCACGTAGCACCACACCTCGCCGCTACGATCGATGTCACCCGGTCGCAACTCGCAAATCTCCGACGGCCTAGCCCCGGTAAGCCGTTGCAGCCGCACCATATCAGCCACTACCGAAGGCATGAACGGGAGTGTCCGCTCGACCAGTTCGTCCGGAACCGGCCCTACGGGTTCCGTTTCGCGGGCCTCCGTGCGCCCCCGCATGAGTGGCCGTACGGCATCGATGGCATGTGACGCCTCGGTGGAAATAAGCTGCTGCTCGACACCCCAACGGAAGATGTGCTTGAGGCGGCGGATGCGGTGGTTGATTACACCGCGTGAGGCGGGGGCAATCTGTTTGCCGTTCCAGTCAGTGAAGCCCTTCACGAGTAGGGCCCGGGCCGCGATGAGCTTCAGGGGGCCAAATTCCCTGACCGGCACCGCCGAGTACAACGTGAGCACCGGCCGCATCGCGCAGGAACTCCGTGACCTCGGCTGTCGGTTTGCCGTTCTTGCGGTAGTAGTTAACCGCGTGCTGCCGGAATGCCTCGAACAGCTCGGCGATGGTCAGCCCATCGTGCGATGCGACCGGCGGCGTGAAGTCGGAAGCCGTATGTTCGGCGATCTTCATCGAGTACTTTTGGCGGCTTTGCGGAGTTCCCCATTTGCCGAGGTAGTGGGTCTTGCTCGCTCAGCTTGACGATGGCCTGCCCGGACGCCTTGTGGAGCCGGTAGGACGGGATGCGTTGACGTTTGGCCATAGCGCGGATCCTTGCTCGATGCATAGGGGCGTAGTTCTACGCCCTTTGCTCGTCTCGAACAGGCCCGCCGCCAAACCATTGGCGGGTAATCTAAACGCAGATTCTTCGGCGCGATTTATCACAAAATCGGGGCGACAGGATTTGAACCTGCGACCTCTTGACCCCCAGTCAAGCGCGCTAGCCAGGCTGCGCCACGCCCCGGTGTTTTGGCGCTGTCGGTTGCGACTTTGCCAAAGTGCTCAATATGGCAAATCGGGCCGCCCCTGACAACGGCCCCTGCTGGCGGTCACGGGCACAGTTTCCCAACCAACTACCTGCTGGCGGCGTCGGGGACATTCAGCACCACGTGTACCGCTCGCCGAGGAACTTAAACAACTGCTCGTTCCGCGGCGCAAAATACTCTGTCGCTCGCTGGCGAGCCGCCGGCGACATCGGCGTGTGGTAGCGGCCGGGGTTCAGATTGCCGAATTCCCCGGGCACCCAGGTTTCCAGGCCCAGAAAGGCGAGCACCTCGTCAAACACCTCGCGCGGCTGCTTGAACATTCGCTCAGCCTGGATCACCAGCATCTGCTCCTGGGGAAATGAAGCTCGCCAATTGCTCAACTGTTTCAGGTATTCGCCCCGAGCCAAGTACGTACGTCGCGGCAGGGGCAAGCGCGGACCGTTTGTCGACGATGGCCGCCGGTCGCTCTCCTGCTGTCGGATTTCGTCGTCGATGCACTGCTCGAACGACCTGGTTTCGCGACCGCGACGCACTTCGTGCTGATAGTGCGAATAGGCTCGACTCACCGGGTTGCGCAACAAAAAAATGGCCCGCATGTCGGGCCGCAGCGCATGGGCACGCGACGCCACCTGCGGCTCGAACATGTAGTGGGGGCTGGCCTCGATGCAAAACGATCCCGCCGGCCGGCCGGCACTGCGCCGCTCGTCGCGTCCCAAGGGAAAGTGCATGCGGTACCAGCGCTCTCCGCGCTCGTAGTTTTGATCGAAGAAGTTGATCTCTTTCGTCAGCGGTGGCAGGCAGCGGGGATGTCCGGCCAGGTAGCCGAACAGTGACGTCGTGCCGGCCTTTTGGGCACCGGCGATGACCACGCCCGGCAACGAGCGCCGGTCGGCCGTCAGGTAGCGAAACCACCGTCGCGGCGACGCGAGACGACGCGCGTCGCGCACTGTCGGAGAGTGCCAGAGCTGCGTGAGAGTGTGGTTCTTGCGCATCGTAGTCGGCTCACCAGATTTCCCCGTCGGCGTTGCCTCCGGGCTAACAGTCTGTTGAAAAATGCCGTCGTGGCATTTTTCAACCTCGCCAAGTGCGAAGCAAAGCCTCGCACGGCCCTCAAAACAACGACTTACGTCGCTGTTTTGAGATCGCATCCATGCGATCACGCAGCCTGTCGAATTCTTCAACAGGCTGCTAATCATCGTCGCAATGGCGACCGTCCGATTTATCGTCTCGTAGAGATTGGGACCTTCAGGAAGAATTTGGCGCCTGGCGGCAAGCTGGCGGCCTGCTGGCCGCCTGCTGTCGGTGCAAAACGCCGGCATGACCCGATTCAATATGGAGCGGCGGGGGCGACTTTTCCGATGAAAGCGCTGGAAACGTCCAACGTCGGCTCCACATGCCAGCGGTGCCAGCTGGTGCCGTCGCCGGACGCGCCACGGCACCGACCATTCGTCCGCCCGCTCGCGCGAAGATCAATGACTGCCACCTGTCTGATCAACAATTACAACTACGCGGACTTCGTCGGCACGGCCGTCGACAGTGCCTTGTGCCAGACGGTGCCCTTCGATCAGATCATCGTCGTCGACGACGGTTCGACCGACGACTCCGTGGCGCGTCTGGCCCGCAGGTGCGCTCAACATCCGACGCTTGAGGTCGTGGCCCAGGCGAACCAGGGACAGTTATCCTGCTTCAACGAGGGCGCGGCACGTGCCACCGGCGACGTTGTCTTCTTCCTCGACGCGGACGACCTCTACGAGCCGAACTACGTCGAGCAGGCGCTCAAGATCTACGACCGCCACCCGGACTGCGATTTCGTCTTCTGCGGGTGCCGCGAGTTCGGCAGCCGCTCCAGCGTGAAGCTGCTCTCCACGGTCGACCGCGACCTGGGATACTCCGTCGTGCTGACGGCGTATCTGCGCGAATGGATCGGCACGCGCACCTCGTGCCTGTCGATGCGACGACGCGTGTTGGAGCGGATCCTGCCGCTGCCGTTCGTCGATGATTGGCGCACGCGGGCCGACGATTGCCTGATCTTCGGGGCTTCGCTGGCCGGCGCGCGGAAGTACTATCTCGCGCAGCCGCTGGCCCGCTACCGCGTGCACGACGCCAACCGGTTTTGCCGGCGCGGGCCCGACAAGCTCGCCCTGTATCGTCGGCGGCTGGCGATCAACCGGTTGTTCGAGCACCTCGAGCGCAAGTTCTCCTACAACGTCGCGCGGCTGGGAGATTTTCATCACCGCGAATTCTGCACGATCGGCAAGCCGACGTTTCGCGAATTTCGCAAGTATCTGCGCGTGTGTCTGGCGTCGCGGCTGTCGCCCGCCCGTCGGCTGGGCTGCCTGTTTGAAATGACCCGCCACTTGCTAACGGCCCGGCGACAGGGTGCCGACGTCGCCCATGCCGCGGCTTCGGCCCACGACGCTGACGCGTCGCCGCGAGTCCGCATGTTCGTGCCGGCGGATTTGTCGGCCGCTGACACCGCGCGCGCCGGCGAGACTCGCACCCAGCAACACCGCCGCACCGCAGCGTGAGCGGCGAGCGTCGCGAGACTCCTCGGCGCCGTCACTGGCCCGCTGCCGCTTCTTCCTGCCGGGGCACTTTCTCGAATCGGACGAAGTAGGACTCGTCGAGCAGGTCCTTTTTTTCTTCGACCTGGCGAAAGCCGGCGTCTTCGATCTCTTTGGTGAACACTTCCTGACCGGCGCGGACGTGCCCCATGATCCAGGCCGAGCTCTTGCCTTCGATCCTCTCGAAGTCGATCAGCACGAGCGCGCCTCCCGGCTTCAGCGCGCGGTGGATCGAAGCCAGCGTGCGCTGCGGGAACTCAAAGTGGTGATACACGTCGCAAATGAACGCCAGGCCGACCGAATTCGGGGGAAGGTTCACCGAGTACGGCGTGCACACGACGCCGACGACGTTGTCGAGCCCGTCCTGCTTGGCTGTCTTTTCGACGTGCTCGACGAACTCGTCGGAAATGTCCACCGCGTAGACGCGCCCCTTGGGCCCCACCAGCGGCGCGAACAGCCGCGTGAACAGCCCGGTGCCGGCGCCGATGTCCGCCACGGTCATGCCCGGCGTGATCCGGCACTCCTTTACGATCGCGTCGCGGTGGTCGAACGAATCGCGTCCCTCGCGTTCGAACCGGCCGATGAAGTCTGACACCTTTGGTTTTTCAAAAGCCTTGTTGATCCCCGGGTTGACGCTCTCTTTCTGTGCTTTGGCGGGAACGGCGGCCGTGTGGACCGACAGCGAACCCAGGACAAACACCAGAGACCATCGACAGAGTCGTTTCATCGAACACTCCAATCTTGCTGACCACAAGCCTCGTCGCCGCGCCCCCGGCAGACGCTGGTTTGGCGCTGGCCACCAGTTTACCATAGACCGCGGCTGTCGTACTCTCGCGGAAAGTCCTGTGTGAAATGCAGCAACGGCACTGGTTCGCGTTCATCCTTGCCAATTCTCTGACCCTGGCCCGCATGCTCGTCGGGCTGGCGTTTCCCTTGATCGGCGCGGCCTGGCGAGCGCCGGTCGTGGCGGTGGCGGCGGCGAGCGACCTGGTGGACGGCGCGATCAGTCGGCGCTTTGGCGGCACGAGTTCGCTGGGCCGCTTGCTCGATCCGATCGCCGACAAAACGTTCGTGCTGATGGTGCTCGGCACGTTGTGGAGCGAAGGGGCGATTTCGCTGGTGGAAATTGCGTTGCTCGGGCTGCGCGAATGGGTCGTGCTGGCGATCAGCCTGGGATTAATGCTGTGGGGCAACTGGAGCGGCTTGCTGCGGATGGCGCCCCGCTGGTCGGGCAAGCTCGCCACCGCGGCCCAGCTCACGTTTGTCGTCAGCCTGTTGGTGCTGCGCCGCAACGTGCCGGCGCTGTTCCAACTGACCGTCTTACTCAGCGGCGTCGCGGCCGCGGATTACCTGTGGCGCGGCCTGGTGCTGGCCCGGTCCGACTCGGGGGCGAACGACACTTCGTGACCCGCGGGCGGCAGAACCTGCGCGAGTTTTGTTGACACCCAGCGCCACGGTTTTATACTCGGTTTCAAGGGGGCAAGATCGTCCCCGGTCAGCATCACGGTCGTTGGGTCTGAATGGGGGAAACGCTAATGCGACGGAATCTGGTGTTGGCTTTGGTGGTTGCCCTGGCGCTCGTCGGCACCCAGCGCACGCAGGCGTCCACGGTGTTGTTCGATATCCTTCTCGACGGGCTGCAAGAAGTGCCGCCCAATAATTTTCCCGGCACTGGTTCCGGCTCTCTTTCGCTCAATAACGTCACGGGCGCTTACACTGTCACCGGCACGTTCCAGGACCTGGTCGGCACGTCGACGGGCTGCGCGAATCCAAGGCCCCGCGGCCTACGGTGCGACCGGCCCCTTGGTCAAGAACTTGACCATCGACCTGGGCGTTTACAACGGCAATTTCAGCGGCTCCGGCACGTTCACCATGGCCCAGATGACCGACCTGAACGCGGAGAAGTATTACGTGAACATCACCAGCGCGCTCGTGCCGGGGGGCGAAATCCGCGGGCAAATCACGTTGGCGGCTGTGCCCGAGCCAGGCAGCATCCTGCTGTTGGCCTGCGGCGGGTTGGCGTTCATCGCCACCATGTGGCGCCGTGGCCGGCGTACTCGGACAAGAATCTGCTAGGAGGCAGTTTCAAAACCGCAAGCAAGCGCGGGCCCGGTGCCACTGCTGGGTCGTCCATCAGTGTTATCGACGAGGTCTGCACTGCTGGACAAGCCAGCAGTGGCACCCAAGCTCGGTTTTGAAATCGCTGAAATAGCTACGGAGTAGCCCGACGACGGCACCGCTGGGCAAGCCAGCAGTGGCACCCAAGCAAAACGACGCGCAAGCTCACATGGTAGCCTAGCGCGACCGGTCGCGGTCTACTAGAAGATTCCCGCGCCGAAGCCGCCCTTCTTGGCTCCCTGTTGCGCGTTGCCGGTATGCGGTCCGGCATGGCCGGTGTGTTGCTGCACGGGCGCCTTGTGCGGGCTGCGCGGCTGCGGTTCGGCCGGCTGTACGCGGCTGTTGGTGCGCGCGGCTTCGCGCGGGCTCGTTTCGCCGCGGCGATCGGCCGTCGCCGGCGGCAGGTCGACGTCGCTATCGTAATCGTCATAGGTCGAGCGATAGCCGGGCAGCTGCGAGCGGTCCATCTCCAGACGGAATTCGCGGATGACGCGGTCCTGGATCATCTCGCGGCAGGCCGAATTGATCGGATGCGCGATGTCGGCGTAGAGCTTGGCACGGCCGTCTTCGTCCTTGACCAGCCGGTCCTCGCTCAGCCGGCCGCCACACTGGTTGCAATGGGCCGCCCGGAGATGATTCTTGCAGCCGCAATGCGGGCAATGCGCGGTGAGCTTGCGGCTGGGCATGGCGACGAATGGACCGTTGGCGCCATCGATGATTTTCAGGTCGCGAATGACGAAGGCGTTGTCGAAGGTGATGGAGCAAAAGGCCTGGAGCCGCTCGCTGGCCTCTTCCATGAGCTTGATGCGAACCTCGGTGATTTCCACGGCCGTTCTCCTTACGAACTGGCGTTTAGTTGCACGCGCTGGCGGCATAGACCCGACCTAAGCCCCTCGCCTGCAAGCGTCTGGCAACCCGGCGCGCGTGCCGGGCATGATGGCAAATCCCAAAATAGCTCGTCCCGCTGCCTGTCATTTGGTCCGCCAGGCAGTCCTGCCGGGCCAGTTCGCGCTGGAGCCGTTCGATCCAAGGGCACAGCGATTCGGCCGCCCCTTGCAACCGGTTGTAGACAAGACTTCTCAGGTTCCGGGCATCTGCGCCGCGCAGCGCATCGACCAGCGGCGCGCTGCGCCGCGGCTGTTTGCGCCGCTTTACAATGGGCGTAGACCTCGGCCGTCGACAGCCCCACCGGCGGGCGCACGACGACGAAGTGCAACGGCGCCAAGCCGCTGACCGCTTCGACCCGCTCTCCGCGGCCCCGGCACACGGCCGCGGCCGCCGCCGAGGAAAAACGGTACGTCGCTCCCCAATTCCGCAGCCAGCTCGGCCAAAGCCGCGCGCGACCAGCCCAATTTCCAGACGGCGTTGGCGGCCACCAGCGCCGCCGCCGCGTCGCTCGATCCGCCGCCCAATCCGGCGGCCGACGGGATGCGCTTGACCAGCTCAATCGAGATTCCCTCGTCCACGCCGGCCCGCTCGCGCAGCAACTGCGCAGCGCGCCACGCCAGATTGTCGCGCTCGAGGGGCAGAGTGCCGAAAGAAGCTTCGTCGGCGCCGATCGGCAGCGGATGACAAACGAGACGCACCGCGCCGGTGGGGTCGCTCCGTGCCGTGAGCGTGTCGAACAGCCCGATGGGCACCATGAGCGTTTCGATCTCATGGTAACCATCATTCCGCCGGCTGAGCACCTCGAAGAAGAGGTTCAACTTCGCCGGCGTTCGAACCACCGCGCTTGCTGCCAGCCGGTGTACGTACATGACAAGCGTTCCCTGCTTGCGTGACGTGTGCCGATCTCGGCGCTCTGCGGCAAGCGCCGCGAAAAAATCACATGTGAGCCACCTTACCTGTTGATGCGGCCCTGCTGAACCGAGTCGAATTGTAACGAACCCGAACAAACCGTCAACAGAGAAACAATGATTTTGTCACCACTGACAGCATTGTCAGACAGCGAACAAACTGCTTGGCTCGCTCGGATGTCAGTTTTCACCGACTGCTAGCGAGGCGCAGACGATCTCTTCATCGTTGCGTGCAAATACATGCTTGTCGGCAAACGCTGGGTGCGACCAGCAAACGCCGCCCCGCATCGGAAGTTGTACGCGGGTGGGGTTGATCAACTTGGCGCGGCTGATCTCCTCGTATCCTTGCGGCGAAAGTCGAGCGATCACCAGTTCGCCGCGCTCGTTGAACATCCACATGCGGTCTTTGTTTTTGACCATGTGGATCGTGCTCCACCGCGACTTGGGCGTCGGTTCGAGGCTTTCCCACACGCGCTCGCCGGTCTTGGCGTCCAGGCAACGAAACTCGCCGTAGCTGTCGACGCCGTAGACGTAGTCCCCTTCGAGATAAGGCGTGCTGATGATCGAATGCAACGCGTCAGTATGCCGCTCGTCGCGCCCTTGTCGGCTCCACAACTCTTTGGCCGCCAGCTCGTCGCCGGGCACCTCGAGCATGATCGATCCGTCGTAAAAGCTGGTCAGAAACAGCCGGCCCTGCTCGTACACCGGCGTCGCGATGTTGATGATCATCTTGGCCGGCTTGAACGGCTGCCGCCAATAGACTTCCCCCGTCTTGCCATTCATCCCCACGATGCTGCCACCGGTCCAACAGACCATCACCCCACGGCCGGCCTGCTGGATCATGATCGGCGCCGAATACGAGGCGTCATCGTCCAGCGCCCGCCACCGCTCTTCGCCCGTCTTCTTGTCGAACGCCACCAGGCAGGCCTGCTCGCCGCCGATTTGCACGATCACTACGTCCTCGACCACCAGCGGGCTGGAAGCGATGCCCCAGATCGGCATGCGGATCTTGTATTCCGCGTTCAGGTCCTTGCTCCACAGTGGCTTCCCCTGGGCCGCGTCAAAGCAGATCAGGTTGCCCATCGTCCCCAGCGCGTAGGCCCTGCCATCGTCAATCGTCACGCTTGCCCTCGGCCCGGCCGTGTAGCCGACGTTCACGTAGGGGCACGCGTAGCTGTAGCTCCACAGCGGCTCCCCCGTTTTGGTATCGAAGCAATGTACCCGCTCGACCTGCTCGGGCTCGACCAGCCGATCCATGACCAGCACCCGGCCGTCGGCCACCGTAGGCCCGTTGTAGCCGCTGCCGATCGGCTGCCGCCATGCGATCTTCAATTCGTCGGAGGCAAACTTGTCGACCAGCCCCTCCTCGCGCCACACGTCGTCGCGCATGGGACCGCGCCACTGCGGCCAGTCGTCGCTGCGCGCCGCCGCGTCGAGAACGAAGAACGACAAGGCCAGGCAGCACAACATCCGTAACAAGCGCGGAGAAACCATGATGCAAAACTCCTGGAGATTGCGGTGCGACACCACGCCAGCCTAACGCAATCGCGACCGGCTTCGCAAGCGGCGCCCGCGGCGACTTATCACCCAATACCGAGGCCGCCAACCGATTGCCACCGGCGAGTTCACCAGCCGCCCCGACTGGCGCCGCGAGTACGTCCGCCTGGCCGGCCAGGCGGACGCATGACACTCGCTCGTTGTGTTCGTTGTGCCGTCGTGGTTTTTCCTCTTTCATAGATTGACCACGACGACACCACGACACGACGGAATTGGCAGCGCCCGGTAGGTGGTGGAGCGCAAAGTGCCGAGCGACGAACAGAAGCGCTACGAGCGGGCCAGCTTGTGGAAGCGCTCTTTCAGGTCGCGCGTCACGGGGCCTGGCGTGCCGGTGCCGATCTTGCGGCTGTCCACTTTCACCACGGCGATCACTTCCACGGCCGTGCCGGTCAGAAAGACCTCGTCGGCGATGTAGACGTCGTGCCGCGTGATGGCCACTTCGCGCACTTCGCGGCCACTCGAGCGGGCCAGCTCGATCACGGCTTCGCGGGTGATCCCTTCCAGAATGCCCGCGTCCGTGGGGGGCGTGAGCAGCACGCCGTCGCGCACCAGGAAGATGTTGTCGGCCGAGCATTCGGCCACTTCCCCCTTGTGGTTGAGCATCAAGGCTTCCATGCAGCCGGCCTGCAGGCACTCGATCTTCGCCAGGATGTTGTTCAGGTAGTTGAGCGACTTGATCCGCGGGCTCAAGGCCGCCGGATGGTTGCGCTGCGTGCTGACCGTGACGATTTCCAGCCCGTTCGTGTACAGCTCCTCGGGATAGACGGCGATGTGATCGGTGATCACGATCACCTGCGGATGGCTGGTGCGGTTGGGGTCGAGCCCCAGCGTGCCCGCTCCCCGGGTCACGATCAAGCGGATGTAGCCGTCGGCCAGCCCATTGGCCCGCAGCGTGTCGTTGATGGCGGCCGCCATGGCCGTGCGCGAGATCGGGATATCGAGCAGGATGGCCTTGGCCGAGTTCCACAAGCGGTCTAAATGCTCGCTCGAGTCGGAATACCCGACCGCCGTAGCTGCGCAGCCCCTCGAACACGCCGTCGCCGTACAGCAGCCCGTGATCGTAGACGCTGATCTTGGCGTCCTCTTTGGCGAACAGCGTGCCGTTGATCCAGATTTTGAAGTCGGCCGTATTGGCCGGCGCGGCCGTGGCACGTGACGAAGGAGAATGGGTGGCCAAGACAATCCTCGGGAACCAGGTTCCCGCTCCGAGAGCGTCACTGCGAAGTAGGAACGGTCGCGGCAAGGCTCGAAGGTTACACGGCTTCCATCTGGCCGCCGGACAACCGCAGCGTGCGATCTGCCTGGGCCGCGATGGCACGGTCGTGCGTTACCATGACTATAGTGACATCCTGCTCTTCGTTCAAGGTTCGCAGGATGCGCAGGATTTCCTCGCCGGTGCCACTGTCGAGGTTGCCGGTCGGCTCGTCGGCCAGCAACACCTGCGGCCGAGCCGCCAGCGCCCGGGCGATCGCGGCGCGTTGCATTTCGCCGCCCGACAGTTCGCTGGGCCGGTGCTTCAACCGGTGCGACAGGCCGACCATCTCCAGCAGGTGCGCGGCCCGCTCGACGTACCGCCGGCGGTGCCTCAAATAGCTGAACACGCTCTCGGCGATCAGCACGGGCGCGAGCACGTTTTCCAGCGCGCTCAACTCGGGCAGCAGGTGATAGAACTGAAAGATCATGCCGAATTCTTTATTCCTTAGCGCGTTGCGCTTGCGCATCGGCAGGTGGTCGATCCGGCGGCCTAGGAACGTCACCTCGCCTTCGTCCGGCGCGTCGAGCATGCCCAGCAGGTGCAACAGCGTGCTCTTGCCCGAGCCGCTCTGGCCGATGATCGACAAAAACTCGCCGCGGCGCACCTGCATGTCCACGCCGCGCAGCACGGGAATGTCGACGCGCCCCTTCTGGTACCGCTTCCACAGGCCCACGGCGGCCAGTTGCACTTCGGCGGGGGCTTCGACCGTATTTTCTTCGCCCACCAGCGACAGGTGTGGCCCCGGGGCGTCGTCGCGCCGGCGGGGTTGAACCAAACGACGCGGATCACTCATGGCGCAAGGCCTCCACGGGATGCAGCCCGGCGGCTCGCCGGGCCGGCAGAATGCTGGCCGACACCGCGATCGCCACCGCCCCGGCCACGATCCAGGCCACGGTCAACGGCTCGACGATCGTCGGAATCTCTTGGAAATAGTAAATCGTCGGATCGAACACTTCGCGTCCGGTCAGCCGGGCCAACAGGTCGGCGATGCGATTGATGTTGGCCACGAACACCAGGCCGATCACCAGCCCGGCGCCGCTGCCGACCAGTCCCAGCGACAGCCCGTAACTCAAAAAGATGCCCTGGATGCCGCGCCGCGGTGCGCCCAGCGATTTGAGAATGCCAATGTCGCGCGTCTTTTCGGCCACGATCATACAGAAGATGGCCAGGATGCCGAACCCGGCCACCGCGATGATCAGAAACAACAGCACGTTGAGAATCGCCGTCTGCATGCCGACCGCGGCCAACAGCGGCCCCTGCTTGTCGCGCCAGGTTTGCACGTCGTAAAAACCGCCGGAAAACGCCTCGCGGAGCAAATCGCGCACCCGCGTGCTGTCGGCTTCGTCGTGCAGCTTGATCTGGATCGAGGTGACGTAGCCGATACCCGACTGCGGGTCGATCATGCCCCGCATCTTTTGCAATTGCTCGAGTGGCACGAAAATGAAGTTCGCGTCGTACTCGGTCATCTGACTTTCATAAAAGTCGACGACCGTAAACGTGTCGCTGGCCGCCTTGGGGGGCGTGGCGGCCGTGGGCACCGTGATCTTCACGTCGTCGCCGGGCTGCACCAGAAATCGTTCGCCGTCGGCCGTGGCCACCCGTGCCAGACCGATGCCCAGCACGATGCCCGTGTGTGTGTCCTGTGCCGGATCGAATTGCTGCTGGGGCTCGCCGCTGCCGAAGGGATTTACCGGCCTCACCGGCGCCCAGGCATCGTCTTCCGCTGCCGGCCCTGCTGTCTTCCGGACGCGGTGATAATTCCAGCCTTCGTAGGCGATCGTTTCCGGTGCCGTCTCGTCGGGCTTCTCCGCTCCGGCGCGGGCGGTTCGCGCGGCGCGGCTTTGCCGGCTGCGGCCATCTTGCGCCGGCGCGGCCAGCCGGCCTGTTCGCCGCCGGGGATGTCGTAGCCGCCGTCGCGGAGCGTGAAATCCAACTGCCGGCGATTGGCCGGATGCTTGAGATAACGGTTGAAGTCGCTCACCTGGCCGTAGGTTTCGCGATCCACGCCGATGAAGCTCACGTGCTGCGTCTGCCAGTGCCCGTCGACCTCGAAGACCAACTGCCCGGGCACCGCGACCATGGGCGTCATGCCGGCGATGTACTGGCCGGCCACTTTGCGGATTTCCTTCATGCGCGCTTCTGCGTCGTAAAAGCCTTCGAGATTGTGGCTCCCGAACACCACGTCCGACAGGATGCCGTGGATGCGTCCTTGCATTTCGCGAGCAAAGCCGACCATGACGCTATTGACCACGATCATCGTGGCCACGCCCAGCGTGACGCTGACGACCGACGCCAACGCGATGTACCGCGTTCGCAGGTATCGCAAGGTGAGCAGAAGTTTGTACATGGTGTCGGGTTCGAGAAGGAAAGTTCATCGACTTGTGCCGCCGGGTGCCACTGCTGGCTCGTCCAGCAGTGTTTCATCCGGTTTGCACTGCTGGACAAGCCAGCAGCGGCACCAGGTGCGTGCAAATTCAGTTATGAGCTTGCTTTCATCGTTGCCTACTTGTGCCGCAATGCCTCGACCGGATGCAACCGCGCCGCCCGGCGTGCCGGCAAGACGCTGGCCAACACGGCGATCAGCAGCGCTCCCAGCACAATCCACGTCACTGTAAACGGCCGCACGATGGCGGGAATTTCCTGAAAGTAATAGACCGTCGGATCGAACAATTGCTCGCCCGTCAGCGCGGCCACGCCGTCGACGATGCCGTCGATGTTGGCCACCAGCGCCAGCCCGATGACCAGGCCGGCGCCGGCGCCGACGACGCCCAGCGCCAGCCCATAGCCCAGAAACACGCCCATGATCCCGCCGCTGGGAGCCCCCAGCGACTTGAGGATGCCGATGTCCTTGGTCTTCTCGACGACGATCATGTAGAAGATCGCCAGGATGCCAAACCCGGCCACGGCGATGATCAGGAACACCAGCAGGTTGAGAATCGTGATTTCGAGATTGACCGCCGCCAGCAGCGGGCCTTGCTGGTCCCGCCAGGTTTCGACGCCGTAGGTGGCCGCGGGAAACTCGGCTCGCAGCAGGTCGCGCACCGTGTCGCCGTCGGCCTCGCGGTTCAGTTTGATCTGGATCGACGTGACCGAACCGACGCCGGTGTCCGGATCGATCATCTCGCGCATCCGCTGGAGCGTCGCCAGCGGCACGAAGATATCGTTGCTGTCGTACTCGCTTAGCTTGCTCTCGTAAAAGTCGACGATCGTGAACCGCTCGGCCGCCACGCGCGGCGGAGTGCTGGCCGTGGGCACGGTGATCTCGACGTCATCGCCGGGCAGCAGGAGAAACTCATCGCTGCCGTCACGCAATCGGTAGCTGGCCAGCGCAATGCCTATCACCGCGCCGGTGTGCGTTTGCGTGGCCGGATCGAAAACGCCCCCCGCGTCGGCCGCCGGATCTTCGTCCCCGGCCAGCCGCTCTCCGCGCTCGAAGATCCAGCCATCGCGCTGGATCTCGTCCGGCGGCTGCTCGTCGGCGACTTGTTCTTCGGCGGGCTGGTTTTCCAGGGCCGCGGGCGGTCGCGCGTCGCGGTGGAATTGGGCCCACATCCGCCGGTGGGCCCAGCCGGCGACGTCCATCCGCCGCCTCGTGAGGGCATCGGGCCCGCCGTCGTGATCGACGGTGTCGTAGCCACCTTCGCGTAGCTTGAACTCCAATCCGCGGCGATTGGCCGGATGCTGCAGGTAGCGGTTGAAGTCACCCACCTGGCCGTACGTGGCCTCGTCGATGCCGATCAGCGTCACTTGTCGCTGGTGGAAGCCGCCGAACGCTTCGAACGACAACATGGCGGGAATCGTGAGCACCGGGGTCATGCCGGCGACGTACTTGCCGGCGACGCGGCGGATGCGGCGCATGTCTGCGCCGCCGGATCGGCGAACCCCTCGGCGCCGTGGCTCGAAACGGTCACGTCCGACAGGATGCCGTGCGTGCGGCCCTGCATCTCCTGCGAGAAGCCCTCCATCACGCTGTTCACGACGATCATCGTGGCCACGCCCAGCGTGACGCTCACGACGCTCGCCAGCGCGATCCACCGCGTCCGCAGGTAACGCCAGCAGAGCAGCAGCTTGTACATGGCCAATCCTTTGGCGTGTTCTCTTCGATGCGTCTTCTCTTCGATGTCGCAGCCGGCGATCCGTCACGGCGGAAGCTCGTCGAGCTTCCGCCCGTCTTCGCCGCGACCTAGCGGCGCGGCTCCTCCAATCTCAACAGGGGAAACAGAATCACTTCGCGAATGTTCTGGCTGCCGGTCAGCAGCATCACCAGCCGGTCGATGCCGATCCCCAACCCGCCGGCCGGCGGCATGCCGTGCCGCAGCGCGCGGATGAAGTCGTGATCCATCTTGGCCATCGAGTCCTCTTCCTTCTGGCCATCCAACTGCGTGCGGAAGAGCTGCTCCTGCAAGTCGGGATCGTTCAACTCCGTATACGCGTTGGCAATTTCCATCCCCTGGACGAACAGCTCGAACCGCTCGGCCACCGCCGGGTTGTCGCGCTTCCGCTTTGTCAGCGGGCAGATGCTGGCCGGATAGTCCAAGACGAACACCGGCCCGGCAAGCTGGTCTTCGACCCGCTCTTCGAACACCTCGCTCTTGATCACGTCGGGATGCTTGCCGGCGGTTTCCAATCCGATGGTGTCGGCCAGCTTCTTGACGCCCGCGGTGTCGTCGGCCGCCACGCCCGTGTGCTCGGCGAACAATTCGTCGTACGTGTGCCGGGCAAAGGGGGGCGTAAAGTCGATCGTCCGTTCGCCCCAGGCGATCTGGGGCGACTGGCCGGCGGCGGCGATCGCCTCGACGATGATCCGCTCCGTGAGGTCCATCATCGTGCGGTAATCGCCATAAGCCTGGTACGCCTCGAGCATCGTGAACTCGGGGTTGTGCCGCGGGCTGATTCCTTCGTTGCGATAGACGCGCCCCAGCTCGTAAACGCGTTCCATGCCCCCCACCAAGAGCCGCTTCAAGTGCAGTTCCAGCGCGATCCGCATGAACAGGGGCATGTCGAGCGTGTTGTGATGCGTCTTGAACGGCCGGGCCGCGGCGCCCCCAGCGATCGAATGGAGCGTAGGCCCCTCGACTTCCACGTAGCCGGCCGCCGCCAACGTGCTGCGCACCGAGGCCACGATCTTCGTCCGATCGACGAATCGCGCCAATACGCCCTCGGTATATGCCAGGTCGAGGTACCGCATCCGCTGCCGCAGCTCGGGATCGGTGAGCCCGTGGTGCTTCTCGGGGGGCGTTTCGATCGACTTGGTGAGGAAGTGCAGCTTCGCGGCGAAGATCGTCAGCTCGCCGGTTTTGGTCCGCTTCAACTCGCCGTCGACGCCCACCAGATCGCCTAGGTCGAGGCATTCGGCCAGTGCCCAATTCTCCTCCCCCACCTGGCCGCGGCCCACGAACAACTGGATCTGCCCGGTCCAATCCCGAATGTCCAGAAAAATCAGCTTCCCCTTCTTGCGCTGCAACACGATCCGCCCGGCGGCGCGCACCTGCGGGCCGTGTTGCGTCGGCTCGCGCTGTTCGGAGCCTGGCGGAATTGGCTCGACGGTGATCTCGCTCTCGCGAGCCCGAATGTCGGAGATCGGCAGATGATCGTCGAACCGCGAGCCCCAGGGATCGATTCCCAGCTCCTCGATTTTGCGCAATTTCTCGCGGCGAGCGGCTTCGTGCATGCCGGGAGCGTTGGAGGAGTCGGACATGGTGTGGCTGGGCGGCCCGGCGGAGCGGCTGGCGACGGTCATGCCGGTGTCACCCGTGAAGGTCGGCTTGCAAATCGGCGAAAGAATCGCAACATTCTAGTGCAACTAGGGTTGTGGTCAATGTCAGCTCGCTCTTGGTGGGTTCTCACCGGGCGGCGGACGAGGTCAGCCCGCAACCCAACTGATGATAAGCCTTTACGCGGGAAACACCCTGCATGAGTCGTGATCTGCGTCGCGAGGTTCGCCCGGGGCTGTATTGCGTCGAGTTGCGCAGCGAAAAGTGGCTTCGGCTGGTCGATTGGTACCGCCACGTGCTGGGCCTGCGCGTGCTGGTCCGGGTGGTCGACGACGGTTACGCGCTGTTGGAAGCCGGCGACACGCGGATCGCGCTGTTGTCGCGTGATGCCACAGGTCCGGCGAGCGGGCGAATCAGTCTGGCCTTCGAAGTCGACGACGTCCCCAAGGTTTGCGCCCGGCTGGAAGTTTTCGGTTCTCCCCTGTTACATCCCAGCCACGACCCCGAAGGCCTCCGCGAAGTGAACACCACCGACCCCGACGGCAATCGCGTGCGGCTCTTCGCGTGGCCGAGCCGCTAGAAGCCGCTTGGCCTGTTAGCGCGCGTCCGGTGCCACTGCTGGCTCGTCCAGCAGTGGCACCGAAATACGGCACCCAAATACAGTTCTGCGGCCGCTTCCCGCCCGGCCTAAGTTCCCTACGACTCGGCACGCGAGCGCGCCGCCCGGTCCTCCGCCGTGCGGGCGGCCAGCACGTGCTTGACGATCGAGTCCATGCGCGTTTCGTCCGCAAAGGGGGACAACACGTACGACTTGAGCGCCAGCACCGGATCACCGAAATCGTTGTGCCGGTAACAATCGGTGAGCGAAATGGCCACGCCCTGGCCGGTGAGGGCTTCGGCGTGCACGCGCTCGAAGATGCGGCGGTTGTATTCGTTGTGAGCGAGCAGTTGCTGGCGATAGGCCCGTTCGCTTCGTTCGCGGTCCTTGACGCTGAACGTGTCGACGCCATCTGGGTACGCGCGAAACAACGTGACCGGTCCCACGTTCTCGCCGTTGAGCACCGTCAGGTTCGGATGCGATTCGATCCGTTCGCGCAGCACCTCGGCCATTTCCACGGCGTGCCCCAACAGCATGCGGTAACCCTGCTTGCCCAGCAGCAGCATGTTTGCCAGCGCCGCCATCGGACCCGTGGCGCTGCGCGACGTTTCCAGCGTATACATGCCCGGGTGATGCTCGCCCGACTGGTACAGATACGGCATCGTCTCGCGGCTGCGGGCGATGAGGTTAAAATCGCGATGATCGCGAAACAGCACCAGCGACGAGTTGTAGGGCGTGTACCCGGTCTTGTGAAAATCGAGCCCCATCGAATCGGCCAGGTGCAAATGTCCGATGTCGTGCTGCGCGGCGGCCAGCGACCGCACGGTCCGGCCACGGAACTGGAGCGGATTGGCCTGAAAATCGTAATCGTTGAACACGCTCCAGGCCCAGCCGATCACGGCGTCGGCGTGCAAGTGGGGCAGATAGGCGAGCGAAAACTCGTCGGCCATGCGGCGCCGCAGCTCGTCGATCGCCCGCAGGTCGTCGATACCGAAGGCATCGGTCGTGCCCATCGTGGCCACCACGGCGGCAATCTTCTTGCCCGCCGCCAGCGTATCGCCGATGGCCCGCTCCAGCGCCGTCAGGTCGATCGAATTGTCCAGGCGCGTCGGCACCAGCACGACGTTCTGCTGTCCGAGCCCCAGCCAACTGGCGACGTTCAAGCACGAGTAATGACTCTGCTCCGAGGCGATGATGACCGCGTCTTCACGCACGCCCGATTGGGCGGCGCCGGGCAGCGCCTTTTCGAGCCCCACCTTCACGCCGTACAACAGCGTGCCGGTGCCGCCGAAGGTGAACACGCCGCCGGCCCGCTGGCGATCGTAACCCACCAGGTCCGCCGCCATCGACGTGGCCCGTACTTCGGCCTCGGAGAAGCGCCGTGCGCTTTCGTCGCTGCACAGGTTCGGGTTGTACAACAGCGGCAACAACACGCCGATCACGCTGGCCAGCGACGGGTTCGGCACGACGTTGATCTGGCTCCGCGGATGTCCCCAGATGAACATCCCCTGCAAATAGCTCACCAGTTGCGGGATCACGGCCTCGAGCGTCTGTCCCTCGCCGCCGATAGTCTCCCGCCGGGCCCGCTCGTAGTCTGGCTCGGTCGGCGTGCCGAGCATCGGGGCCTGCGATTTCAGCGCGTCGACCTGGTCCAGCGCGCGGAGGATCGAAAACACGACGTAGCCGTCGTGCACCGGATCGGACACGGGTTGCGGAAACGCCTTGCGCAGCGTTTCCAAGAGCTCGTGATAATGCACCGCCAGATGCCCTCGATTGCCGCGGCCGCCTCAGGCCGCCAGGCGTCGCTGTCGAAACTGATCGACCGTGACGGCCGCGATGATGATTCCGCCGATGATGATCTCCTGGATCGGGTTTGGCAGGCGCAACGACGTGCACCCACTAGAGATTACTTGCATGATCAAGGCGCCGGTCAAGGTCCCCAGGATCGAACCCCGACCGCCGTTGAGACTTCCTCCGCCGATCACTACCGCCGCGATGATCGGCAATTCCTTGCCCGTGCCCGACGTCGGGTCGCCGACCGTCAGCCGGCTGAACTGGTACAACCCGGCCATCCCCACGAAAAACCCCGCGATCGTATACACGCCGATCCGCGTCAGCGACACGTTGATGCCGCACAGCCGGGCCGTCGCCTCGTTCGAGCCCACGGCAAACACGTGCCGGCCAAAGACCGTGTAACGCAACACCGCGGCCACCATCAGCGCCAGGATCAACAGCAGCCACACGCCCGGCGCAAAGACCATCCATTCGTACTCGACCCGCGGGCTCAAGAGCGTTTTGGTCCACTCGGGCACCTGGGCGGGCAGGGGGCGAACCATCGTGTTGTTGCCCACGATCTTGGCCAGCCCCAGGTAGATCGTCATCGTGCCCAGCGTGACGATAAACGGCACGATCCGCAGCAAGCTCACCAGCAGCCCGTTGGCGCAGCCGCACAGGCAGCCCACCGCCAGCCCGCCGGCCACGCTCACCGCGGGCGGATACTGCTCGCGCAGAAACCAGGCCAGCGCCGTGGCGCTGAGCGCCATGGCCGTGCCGGCCGACAGGTCGATGCCGCCGGAGATGATGATCATCGTCATCCCCAGCGCGGCCACTCCCACCGTGGCACTTTGGACCAGGATGTTCTGGGCATTGCGGAGCGTGGCGAAGCGTCCGCCGTCTTCTTGCAGATTGTCAGCCACGGTGAAGATGCCCACCACCAGCACCAGGGCCACGAACGGCCCCAGCACGCTCCGCAAAAAGCCACCGCCGCGGCGCACCAGCAAAAACGAATTGTCGCCCGCCGAGTTGCTCATCCGCCGCCGTCCACGCCCAAGGCGCAGCTCAAAATCGTCTCACTGGTCCACTCGCTCGCCGGTCGAATCTCGCGCAATCGCCCCCGGCTCATCACGCCCACCCGGTCGCAAACCGCCAGCAGTTCGGTGAAGTACGAGCTGACGAAGATCACCGCTTTGCCCTCGGCCGCCAGCGCCGACATCAGGCGATAAATCTCGCTCTTCGTGCCGACGTCGATCCCCCGGGTTGGCTCATCCAGCAACAAGACGTCGGCATCCTGGTGCAGCACCCGGGCCAGGGCTACTTTCTGCTGGTTGCCGCCCGAGAGGTGCTCGACCAGTTGCTCGCCCGAACGGGCTTTGACGTTCAGTTGCTGCATCCAGTGGCTGACGGCGGCCCGGCGCTTCCGCAGGTTCAGCCAACCCCGGCGACTGTACGGCGCCAGGCTGCTATAGGTCATGTTGTCGGCGATCGACTCGCGCTGGGCGAGCCCTTCGGTCTTGCGATCTTCGCTGACCAGCCCCATCCCGGCTCGAATCCGTGCCCGCGGCGTCGCTGCGCACCGGCGCTCCGCGGCACGCGCACCGTGCCCTGCGCACCGGATCAAGCGCCATCAGCGTTCGCAACAGCTCCGTGCGTCCGGCGCCGACCAGTCCGGCCAGGCCCAGGATTTCTCCCCGCCGCAGCTCGAATGAAACGTCGCGCGGCGTCGTCGCGCCCGCTCGAGCAATTGGAGCGACAGAATCGCCTCGCCGCACTGGTGCGGCACGGTGGGAAACAGCTCTTCCACGCTGCGGCCGACCATCAGCGACACGATGTCCGCTTCGCTCGCGCCGGCCAGCTCGCCGCCGCCGGCCACGGTGCCGTCGCGCAACACGACGTAGCGGTCGGCGATGCGGCGAATCTCCTCCAGGAAATGGCTGATGTAAATGATCGCGATGCCCGACGCCTTGAGCCGCTCGATCACCCGGAACAGGTTCTCCACGTCGTGCTGCGTGAGCGAGCTGGTCGGCTCGTCGAACACGATCACCTTGGCATCGATGGCCAGCGCCCGGGCGATCTCGACCACTTGCTGATCGGCGATCGACAGCCTGCCCACCGGCACGTCGAGCGGCAGATCGGCGCGATCCAACTGGGCCAGCGCTTCGCGCACGCGGCGCCGCTCGTCGTCTTGCCGCACCACGCCGAGCCGATGCACCTCCTGGCCGAGCATCACGTTTTCGACCACGTTCAAGTCGGCCGCCAGGTTCAGCTCCTGGTAGATCATGGCCACGCCCGCCAGCCGGGCCGCGTGCGGACCGCGCGGGGCGTAGCGCGCGGCCCGCCAGCTCCATCCGGCCCCCGTCGGGCGCTGACCGCGCCGCTGAGGATTTTCATCAGCGTGCTCTTGCCGGCGCCGTTTTCGCCGATCAGGGCCATCACTTCGCCGCCGCGAGCTTCCAGCGATACCCCCGCCAGCGCCCGCGTGGCGCCAAAGCTCTTGCTCACGTCCGACATCCGCAATAGCGCCGCTGGCATGGAATGAGTGGGGCCTTCAATCGGCTTGTTCGGGGTTGAGCAGTCGCTGGATCTCCTCCGTGTCCATGTTCTCGGGCGTGGCCAACGCTTCGCCGGTCGCGATCCGCTTTTGCACCTCTTGGCCTTGCAGATGCTCGACGACCGTCTTGACGCCCAGGTAGCCCATCGCCACCGGGTCTTGCAACACCAGCCCGTAGATCTTTTTCTGCTTCATGGCTTCGATCAGGTGCGGGCTGGGATCGAACCCGACGAAGATCACCTTGCCGGCCAGCCCCTCCTGTTCCAGCGCCCCCAAGACGCCCATCGTGTCGGGCTCGCAGACGGCAAAGAAACCGTCGACCCGGTCGCCGAACTGGTTCAACAGCTCGAGCGCCTTGTCCTGGGCCGAGAGTACCGTCGTGCCCGAGTACTGATCGTCGGAAAGCATCACCAGCTTGGGGAACTTCTGGTGCATGGCGTCGAGAAAGCCCTGCTCGCGCTGCTCGGTGCTCTCGCTGCCGACGTTGTAGCGCAGCAGGATGACGTTGCCTTTGCCCGCGAGCCGGCGGCCGATTTCCTCGGCGGCCAGCACGCCGCCGCGATAATTGTCGGTGGCCACGTAGCTGACGATGATCGACTCGTCGGCCAGCGCACTGTCGAAGATGACGGTCGGAATCCCCGCGTCCTGGGCATCGCGCACCGACGGCACCAGCGCCGTCGAATCGAGCGGTGCCAGCACGATCCCGTCGATCCCCTGGGCCACGAAGTCGGCCACGACGTTGATCTGCCGCTCGCGGTCGTTTTCCAACAGCGGGCCTTTCCAATCGATTTCGACCGGCGTACCCGCTTCGGTAAACTCCCGGGCGGCCCGCAGCGCCCCGGCATGCACCGATTTCCAAAAGACGTGCGTTGTCCCCTTGGGAATGACCGCGATGCGCAGGACTTTCTTGCCCCCCGCCTCGGCGCCCGAGCCGGAGTCACTTCGCGAGTTGCAGCCGGCGGCCAACGCCAGGATCACACCAGCCAGGACATAGCGTTGCATGAAGAAGCCCCCGGGGCGGCTCGCTGTCGGAACGGAACGTGCGGCTCGGGCCGCCGGGTCGCAATTCCCGCGGCACCATGAAACCTAGCCACGTCGCTGGCCATTGCCGCGCGACCCGCCGCGACCGCCTCGTCCTCGTCCTCGGCCGCGGGGAACTCCCGACTTGGGATTCTTGGCGCGAGATTCCATGTTGACCGCAATGATGTAGCCCACGGCTTCGTCCCAGGACGGAATGGCTCGATGGCTGTTCTTCTCGTTCTGGCCGCTAGGCGTGCCTTCGTCTTCTTCGGACTCGTCGGACGATTCCGTGACGCTGGCCAGCTCTTCGTCGACCTGGTCTTCTTCCTGGTCCTCTTCGGCCTCGGCACTCCCTTCGCTTGCCTTGGGCTTTCGGCCCCGGTCCGAGCCTCGGCGGCGCCGGCGGCGGCGCCCTTGCGCTCGCGCGGTTCGGATTCCCCTTCTTCGGTCGATTCGGACAATTCGTCCGACTCGGACATGTCGATGCCGGCCAGCGGGTCGACGTCGAGCTCCGGCGGCACGAGCGGGCGCAACTCTTCTTCGCCTTCGGCCGACTCGGCTTCCCCTTCGTCCCGTTCGCGCTCCCCGCGAGTACGGCGACCGCCGCGGCGGCGCCGGCGGCGCTTGCGACCACCGCGCCGCTCTTCGGCTTCTTGCTCCGTTTCCGACTGGGCCTCGCCGCTCGGCTCGCTGACGTCGGATTCGAACGCCTCTTCGAGCGGAAACTCGTCGGCCAGGAATCTCTCCGGCTCGTCGGAGGTTTCTTCTTCTGCCGGCCACTGGACCTCGGTGGCGTGCACGGTCTTTTCGATCACTTCGACATCTTCGCTGGCTTCGATATCTTCGAAGTGCGTAGACGGCGCCGCTCGTGCCGTGCGTGGGGTGGGAGGCGGGGTCGGAGTCGCGGGCGCGGCCCCCAGTTCGCCGGCCAGTCGTTCCCAATCGGCGGCCGGGCGCGGCGGAGCGGGTTTCTTGGTGGCCTCCGGTCGCGCCGGACGGGCCGGCGGCGGAGCCGGTGCTGGCTCCGCGGCAGGGGCCGGTTCGGGCGACTTCCGCGCCGATCGACGAGGCCAGATCGCCCCAATGATCAGAATTCGTCATGGATTTCGCCAGAACCTCTGGTAGTCGAAGGAAAAGCCGCGTCGTCGCGAGCTTCGGTCAGGATAAGAACTTGTAGTATAAGGACTCGGCCGAACCCTGGAAAGGCGGCCGTTTCGCTAGCCTCGTTCGGCTTGGTCGAGGCGGGGGCCGGGGCCTACAATTCCCTCGGACGCTGGGCGCCGTCCGTTCAGCCTCCGCCCGCTGGTCGCGATTCCGCCCCGAAAGGATGCCCGATGGCCACTGCACGCCAGGCCGAAAATCCGCCCCCGGCTGACTTCGTCGAGGAAGTCCAGATTGCCGGCCACATCATCGACAGCCTGATCCTGCCCAAGGTGCTCGACCTGATCACGGCCGGCGGCGGCACGTTTCAGATGCGCAAGATCACGATCGGCCAGGCCCGCAACGATCCGAGCTTCGCCCTGATCGAGGTGCATGCTCCCACGCCCGAGTTGCTGGCCGAAATCCTGGGCCAGATTTCCGACCACGGCGCGGTTCCCACCTCGCAGCAGGATTGCCAGCTTGTGGCGGCCGATATGGACGGCGCTTTTCCCGAGGGTTTTTACAGCTCGACCAACCAGCGGACCGAAGTCCGCGTCGACGAGCGGTGGATCGAGGTGGCCGACCAGGAAATGGACTGCGGCGTGGCCGTCGACCCGAACGGATCACAGGCGCGCTGCGTGCCGATGACCGACGCCCGCGCCGGCATGCCGTTTGTCGTGGGGCACGCCGGCGTGCGGGTCTTTCCCCAGGAGCGCGCCAACGAACGCGCACGGCTTCGAGTTCATGTCCAGCGGCGTGTCGACCGAAAAGCCCAAGGGGGTCGCCATTCGCCAGATCGCCCAGGCCCTGTACCAGAATCGCCGCTCCGGCCAGCGCAGCCTGCTGGTGGGCGGCCCGGCCATCGTGCACACCGGCAGCGACGAACACGTGTGCCGCATGATCCGCGGCGGATACATCGACGCCCTGTTTGCCGGCAACGCCCTGGCTACGCACGACATCGAGCAGGCCCTGTTCGGCACCAGCCTGGGCGTGCACCTCGAACGGGGTGACTTCGCCGAGGCTGGACACGAACATCACCTGCGGGCCATCAATCGCATTCGCCGCGCCGGCGGCATTCGCCCCGCCGTCGAAAGCGGCCTGCTCAAAAGCGGGATCATGTACGAATGCGTCTGCCACGACGTCGATTTTCTGCTGGCCGGCAGCATTCGCGACGACGGACCGCTCCCCGAGGTGATCACCGACGTGCTCGAAGCCCAACGCCAGATGCGCGAGCGCATGCGCGACGTGACCTTCTGCCTGATGATCGCCACGGCGCTGCACTCGATCGCCGTCGGCAACCTGCTGCCGGCCTGGGTCAAGGTGGTCTGCGTCGACATCAATCCTTCGACGGTGATCAAACTCTCCGATCGCGGTTCGTTTCAGACCGTCGGCCTCGTGACCGACGTCGAGCCGTTCTTGCGGGCCCTGGTGCTCGAGCTCGAGGCGCTGGAGCGCGGCGCATGAACGCAGACAGCGCGCGAGAGCCGGCGGTCGGCGGACCCGGCCGCTTCCCTCCCGGTGGCGGGCCGCAAATTCTGATGTGCCCGCCGGACTTCTACGGCGTCGAGTACGAAATCAACCCCTGGATGAGCCGGCAGAAACAGCCCGATCGAGCGCTGGCCGTGCGACAATGGACTGACCTGCGCCGCGAGCTGGCCACCGCCGGCGCGCAGATCCGGCTGCTCGAACCGGTGCGGGGGTTGCCCGACATGGTGTTTACGGCGAACGCGGCCATCGTCTACCGCGACCAGGCGGTGCTGGCTCGCTTTCGCTACTCGCAGCGACAGGGGGAAGAATCGTACGACGAAGCCTGGCTCGAGGCGGCCGGCTTTACAGTCCACCGGCTCGAAGAGGACGTCTATTTCGAAGGGGCCGGCGACGCCTTGTTCTGTGGCGACACGCTGTTCGCCGGCTATCGCATTCGCAGCGACGTCCGCGGCCACCAGCAAATCGCCGCGCTGTTCGGCTGCCGCGTGATTCCCCTGGAGCTGGTCGACCCTTACTACTACCACCTCGATACCTGCTTCTGTCCGCTCGCCCCCGGCGTGGCCATCTACTACCCCGCCGCGTTCGACGAGTACGGCCGGCGGGCCCTCGGCGAATCGGTGGCAGAACTGATTCCCGTCAGCCAAACCGAGGCACAGCGCTTCGCCTGCAACGCCGTGGTGGTCGGGCGCACCGTAGTCACGAACACCGGCTGCCCCGAGCTGCATGAGGCCCTGCGCACGCGCGGCTTCGCCCGCCGCGAAACCTCCCTCGACGAATTCGTCAAAGCCGGCGGCAGCGCCAAATGCCTAACGCTCCGCCTCGACGGCGAAGAAGCAGCGGGGTGGAAGAGGGGTTAGTGATTAGTGGGCAAGCCCCGAGCCGGCCGGCGATTCTTCTTCACGAACCACTAACCACCACTCCCACTAATTCGCTTTTCGCACCAGGAACCAGCCGTTGTCCGCCGTGTAGAAGAGGGGGCGGTACGGGTTTTGCCAACTGTCGCAGCGTTTGTAGCCGGGGTAGAAGACGAGGTTGATCGTCAGGTTCCACGACTCTTTGACGTTGTCCGAGATAGTCGGATCGTTGCGCGGGATGAGGTGGTTGAAACTGGCCACCAGCCCTAGCCGCGGGCTGATGCGCACCGTCGCGTCGCTTCCCAGAATACCGTCACCGTGACCCGTCAGGCCGGCCCAGCCGCGCATATACGTGCCGTTGCAGAACTGGTACCGATAGAAGGCGTTGAACTGGCTGTTGGCCTGGTAGCTGTATTGCTGCAGGGTGGGAGCAAACGGGGTCGTGGCCCACTGGGTGCTGGTGTTCGTCTGAAACGCGCCCCAGAAGCCGACGTCGTGACCGCAGAAGTAATAGCTCAGCTCGCTGCGCACTTGCGTTAGGTTCATGTTGATGTAGAAATCGTCGCGCAGGTAATCGAGCACGGCTCCCCCCTGCAGTCCGCGATCCCCCACCGCGCGACGAAACACGCCCGTGGTGAAGAAGAACTGCGTGCGGCGGTGTCCCATCACTCCGCTGCGCCCTTCGAGATCGCTCACCAGAAAGTCCGCGCCGACCTGGTAGCCGATGCCCAGCGAATCCACGAGCGGCATGCCCCAGGTGCCGCCGACCTGGTAGCCGAAGTTGCCGTTGATGCCCTGGTCGACCGGGCCTTTGAACCCTTGCTTGCCGGTAAACACGCTCAGGTTTTCGCAGTACGCCCCGTTGGCCGCTGCGCACCGCACCCGAGACCAGCACTGCCGCACTCGGCAACCGTTCCAGCCGCGGGGGCAGGGCTGCGCATGCGACGCACGCCGCGCACGATTCGTTCAAAAACGGCTGCGGGCTCACCACCTGCGGTTCGAGCGGCGGTGACGGGGCGGCGTCGCCGCCGTAGTAGGCGCCGCCTTCGTTGTAGACGTCGCCTGTTGGTTCCATTTCCACGGCGCCCAGCGGCACGTCCTCGGCAAACGGCTCGACCATGCCGCCGCTGGACATCTGCGCGCTGGCCGTTCGCAAGCCGTCGCCCGCCGCCGCGCTTCCTTGCCCGGGGAGATAGTGGTCGTAGCGGCTCTGCCGCGCCGCGAGCCGCTCACTTAGCGGCGCGCGGTGTACTGGCAAATTCGCTCCCGCTGCCACGAAGTCGGGCGAGGCCAGCATCATTCGCGGCGCGGGGTCTTCGTCGCTTGATTCCGCCGCGAAGCGGAAGGTCTGGCCCAGGACCATGCCCGTCAGCAAAGTCAGGCACAAAGCGGCGCTGGCCAAGAGTCGAAAAATCGAGGAGTGCATTCGCAGCCAACCTGCTCACGCATGACTCCCCCCTTGGAACCATGAGGCGCATGGACACCTGCAGACTTGGCTCTGTTTATCGGAAGCCCGCCGCCGGAACTTCCGACAAAACCGGAAAATTTTTCCCAGTTCCCGCGGATTAGTGGAATAGAACGTCCGCTAGCACGAAAGGGTCCACTACCTCACTAACCCGACGCGCAAGCGAGGGAGCCATCCACATGGGCCCTCGCTTGCGCGATTGCGCGTCGGGTTATTAAGATTGAGGAGGTCAGACATTCCGTGCTGGACCACGGCTTCAGCGCGACCGCAAGGGGCCGCTGTCAGCCGGCAAAACGCTGGTTCGGCTTCTGCCAGTGCACCCGCGCCACGTACACGCTGCCGTCGCTGCCGTACTTCTCGCAGCCCCGCGGCTGCATCCATTCGGCCACGGTCACCCAGGTTTCCTCGGGGCTGACGTCGGTCACTCCAAAATTGCCCAGCCGGGCGCCGCGCTCGGGCACCAGCACTTGTTCCGTGGAGCGAATCACGTGCAGCTTCCGCGGATCGACCTGGGCCATGACCAGCGGCGCCCGGTGGCGGAACACGTGGTCGTTGTCCAGTCCGCGTCGCGTGTAGACCAGATACAGCGCGTCGCTGTGCGTGACCCAATGCTGCTGGGTGTTGTAGTTTCCCAGGTCGCTGCCGTCGTCGAACGTCCAGGCGCGCATCGGCTCGAAGTGCAACCCGTCGCGGCTGCGCGTCACGTAACCCCGCTGGTCATGGCGGATCGTCAGGAAGTACTCGTCGCCGAACCGCGCCAGCGACGGCTCGTGCAGGCCGCGCGACGTGTCGTCGATGCTCAGCTCGTCTCCGTGCTCGAGGTATTTCAATTCCCGCCCGTCGAACGCGGCCCGCATCACCGCCACGCGCGAGTTTTGCTCGGGCGGAACGAAATAGAAGGGGAGCAGGATCGTGCCATCTGGCTCATCGTGCCGCTGCGTGCAGCCAGCGCCGGCATTGGCGAATTTTGGATCGTCGGGCATCGCGAGCTTTCGCCAGCTGGTCCAACCGTCCGCCGGCGCGTCATAGACCGCGTAGGCGGTGTGCCGAGGTCGCTCGGGGACGATCTTCCAATCCGGCGTATATACGACCGAATGGCCGGTGCCCAACAAGGTCTTGGAAGCGGCATGCCAGCCGGGCCAGAAATCGCTCGCCGCGACGGGCCGTTCCCCTCCGGCGATCGTTTCCATCCGCGGAGCCATCGACTCGATCGCCGCGGCCTCGGTCCACGTGACGCCCAAGTCGTCAGTCCGCAGCCCGTACATGGCTTTGAACACGTCGCTGCCGGCCAAGTCCATCGTGTTCATCGTCATCACGACGCGTGGCACTCCGCCGCGGCCGGCTCCCGGCACGATTCCCGCCCGTGGATGACACCAGCAATGCTCCCCGTCAAAGTACCGGGTCGGCACGTCGCGGCTGAGGCGATACGGCGCGGACTCGGCTTCCGCGGCCGAACCCCGCGGCAGCTTCCACCTCCAGGCGGCCAGGGTAACACCGGCCGTGAGGCTCGATCTGAGAAACTCGCGACGCGTGGCAGGCATTCGATTTCACCTGGGAGTTCGAGCGGGCGGCTCGCACGGTTCCAACGGACTTTATCGTAGTCCCCCGTCACCACGCGGTCCAACCGCCGTCGACGACCAGGTTGTGCCCGGTCACGTAGCTGCCGGCGTCGGATGCCAGAAACAGGACGGCCCCCTTCAGCTCGTGCGGCTGGCCCATGCGCCCCATCGGCGATCGTGCGTTGAGCCGCTCGACAAGCTCGGGATTCACGCGCGGCGCCGGAAACGGTCCTGGGCTGAGGCAATTCACGCGTACCCGATCGGCTGCCCAATAGACGGCCAGGTGTCGCGTGAGATGCACGATGCCACCTTTGAGCGCGTGGTACGCGGCCGGACTCGCCGGCATCAGACCTTCGTAAGCCTGCGGATAGGAGCCGACCAGTCCGTACATCGACCCGAGCAGGATGACGCTGGCCGGCCGGCCAGCGGCCACCGCGTGATCGCGCAGCGTGCGCGCGAGCAGGAAATAGCCGGTCGCGTTGCCGAGCTGTCGCGTGAATTGTTCGCCGGTGACGTCCCGCCAGTCGGCTGCCAGCGGTTCGTGTCCGTTATTGACCAGGATGTCGACGCGTCCGGCCTGCTGCACGGCCGAGGCGAAACCGCGTTCAATCGAGGTCTCGTCCATGTGATCGATCGCGACGGCCAGATGCCGGCCCGCCTCCGCGCCGGCCAATCGCTCGGCGACGCTCTCCGCTTTCGCCAGTTCGCGGCTGGCCACGACCACGCGACTGCCGGCTTCGGCCAAGGCCGCTGCCAGCGCACCCCCCAGGTATCCGCTGGCGCCGGTCACGATCGCCACGCGTCCGGCAAGATCGAACAGTTCCTGGATCGTCGGTTCTCTTTCAGCCATTGTCGTGCTCCGCCGGTTCGGGTCGTTCCCATGCTCCGCTGTCGGCCGAGCGCAGGATGGCCAGGTTCACTGCCAGGGTGTGCCGCGCCTCGGCCAACGAGCACAGGGGCGGACGGCGGCCGTCAACGGCGTCAAACATCGCCTCGGCTTGCCGCACGAACAGCGTGTCACGCTCGAGCGGCCCGGCGTCTTCGTCGGTCCACTCGTCTCCGGGCGCGGTCATCCACCGCCAACGACTGGCGTGATTTTCGAAGCGGGCCGTGCCGCCGGTGCACACCACGGTGATCGTCGTCTCGTTGGGCGCCTGGTGCTGGTTGAGACTGTAGCAGCCCATCACCGCTCCGTGCCGCGTGAGCACGTGAACAGTGTCTTCGACGATTACGCCGGCGAGCACCTGGTGATCGACGTCGGCTACCAGCCGGTCGATCGGGCCGACGAGCCAATTGCCGGCGTTGACGACGTGCGTCAAGGCGTCCTGCACGGCCCCGCCGCCGGTGGCCCGGTCGCGGTAATAGATGTCGCGGTAAGCCGGGCGGAAGAAGGGGAAACTCTGCCCGCAGGTGGCCACGATTTCGACCGGGCGGCCGAAGCGTCCCGAGGCCAGCGCCGATCGCATCGCCCCCAGCGCCGGGTGACAACGGTAGACGTAAGCCACCGCGGCCACGACGCCGCTGTCGCGCACGACCGCGCACCAGCTCGCCGACGCCGTCGAGCGTCGTCGAAAGCGGCTTTTCGATGAGCACGTGCGAACCGGCCCGAGCCGCCTGGCGCGCCATCGGCACGTGCAGATGGGCCGGCGTGGCGATGACGACGACCTGGGGCCGCTGCGCCAGCGCCTGCTCGAAATCGTCGTACGCGTCGGTGATCTGGTAGCGCTCGGCGACCGCATCGCGCGTGGCCCCGTTCACTTCGCACAGCGCCAGCCGCGCGCGCCCGGTGGCGGCGAAGCAGCGGACGTGGCGTTCGCCGATCGATCCGCCGCCGACCACCAGCACGCGCCGCAAGTCACTCATTGCTGCCGCTCCAAGGCCGCGGCCTCGGCCGCCAGGCGATTGTCGAACTTGAAACCTAGTTTGGCGTAGCGCTCTTGGACGTCTTCCCAGACTTGCTTGAGATACAGAATGTCGACGCCGTGACAAATGAACTGCGCCCCCAGGTCCATCAGCATCCGCGAGTGCTCGGTCGAGGGGGAGGTGGTGCCCCACCATTTGCCGGCCTGCTTGGCCGCGTCGGCCACGCGGCGGTACGCGTCGTGAACCTTCGGGTGGTCGAACTGACACGGGATGCCCGCCAGCAGGCTATAGTCGCCCGGGCCCAGCATCAGCACGTCAACCCCCTCGACCCGCGCGATCATGTCGGCGTTTTCCAACGCCAAGGGAGACTCCAGCTGCACGACCAACAGCGTGTGCTCGTTGGCCAGTTCGAAGTAGCGCGGCATGGACAACGAGCAGTAAGGATTGTCGGGATTCGCTCCGTCGATGCCGCGCTGCCCCAGCGGCGCGAACTTGCTCCAGCGAACCACCTCGGCCGCTTCTTCGGCCGTCTCGCAGCGCGGGTACATGATGCCCTGGCGCCGGCTTCGAGGATCCGCCCCATGCGCATGCTCTCCCAGCGGGCACAGCGGGCGATGATGTCGGACGTACCGACCCGGGCCGCCCGCATCAGCGTGGCCGCCGTTTCGAGACTCGTGGCGTGATGTTCCAGGTCCAGCCAGATGCCGTCGAAGCCGAGCAGGCTTGTCATCTCGTAATTGCTGGGATCGGCCAGATGGCAGGCCACGATCAAGGCCGGCTCGCCCCGGCGCATTTTGGCTTTGACTCGACTAAATCGCATGAGTGGTTCCTATCGCGGGAGTCGTTCGGGTGTACAGACCCCCAGTTGTACCGCGCTGGCCGCCGGCCGCTAGTGGACCGACTGTCGTAATTTGTCGGGTGCCACGGGTGGCTTGTCCACCCGTGATTCTGCACTGCTGGACAATCCAGCAGTGGCACCCGCATGACCGTTGTGCGTAGTCGGTCCGCTAGGTCAGACGGCGAAAGCCGGCGTGCCGCACGGGCCCGGCGAGCCGCGACCCGATGTCGTCGCGGCGGATGGCGTCGGCCAATTCGGCGAAGACTTCGTCGGCGGCCGCGGCGCAATCGCTGACGTGCTGCTCGCGGTGCGCCAGGCTGGGATAGAATCCCCCGCCGACCAGGTAACCGCGCTCGAGCATCCGGGTCGTCAAGAGCGTGAGTCAGCGCCTGGCCCTCGGCGTGGTCGAAGCTGATCGCCAGGAGCGCCGGATGCCCCGCGACTCGCACCGGCACGCCGTGCTTCTGTCCCAGCCGCTGCCACTGTCCGCGAAAACTTTCGCCGATGGCCGCCACGTGCGCCGGCGCGTCGACCTGGCGCAACTTGCCAATCGTCGCCACGGCCGCGGCAAAGCCCACGCCTTCGGTCCAGTAGGTGCTCGAGATGAACGACTCCTGTGCCGCTTGCATCACGCTCGCGCGTCCGATGATCGCGGCAATCGGATGTCCGTTGCCCAGGGCCTTGGCAAACACCGCCACGTCGGGTGTTACCCCGTAGTGCAAATGCGCGCCGCCCAAGGCCATGCGCCAGCCGACCGATACTTCGTCAAAGATCAACACGGCGCCCGTGCGGCGGCACAGCTCGCGAACGCCTTCCAGAAAACAGGGCTCGGGGTCCACACTCCGCGTCGGCTCCATCACGACGGCCGCCAACTCCCCGCCATGCTTGCGGGCGATCGATTCCAGCTCGTCGAGCCGGTTGTACGAAAACGGCAGCGCCGTGCCGGCCAGCCCCGCCGGCACGCCGGCCGGGAGCAACCCGGGCAACAGGTGTTGCTTGAGCGGATCGGCGGACGCCGCCGCGCCTGGGCGTCCGGCAGATTCGCGGCCAGGTACCAGTCGGACCAACCGTGATATCCGCAGAACGCCACGTGATCGCGGCCGGTCGCGGCCCGGGCGATCCGCACGGCCACGGCCATCGCTTCGCCGCCGCCCCGGCAGAAGCGCGCACGCTCGGCCCACGGGTGCAGCTCCAACAGCGCTTCGGCCAGTTCCAGCTCTTCGACGCAGTTGAGCGTGCACATCGAGCCGTTCCGCACGCGGCGCACGACCGCTTCGGTCACGTCGGGATCGGCGTAACCGAGCAGGCAACTGCCAATCCCCGAGGTAGTCATGTCGACGTAGCGCCGGCCGTCGAGATCGACGACCTCGCAGCCCCGAGCTTCGGCATAGTAGGCCGGCCAGACCTCGGGGGCGAACATCTCGGGCCGCTTGCTGAGCAACTGCGTCCCGCCGGGAATAATTTGCCGGGCCCGGCGGTACGCCGCTTGCGTGCGATTGGTCTCGGCGGAATCGCCGGTTTGGCTTTTGGCGTGGGGCGTGGACATCGCCGATGACCCTTCTTTCGTCGAGCGGTTTTTTACAGTCGCGCCGTTTCGAGTATCATAGCGTCACATCGCACAGCATTCCGCCCGGAGAAGACTCGAACATGAAACACCAGCCCCCTGGACGTTCGGACCGCGGGATTCTGGCCCGCCGCAAGTTTCTGGCCACCTGCGGACTGACGGCCTCGGCCTATGCGCTGGCCGGGCCCCGCCGCGCGCGTGCGGCGGAGGAGACATCCGGCGTCGATGCTGCTGGCAAAGCCGTCGATCTCGGCACGCGCTGGGAACTTTTCGTCGACGAGTTCCTGATCGATTCGCGGCAGGACGTGACCCTTGAGCTCAACGAGCCGCAGCGGGCGGAAGTCGTGCTCGTGACCGACGCTCCCTGGGAAGGCCCGACCAGCGCCTACTTTAGCGTCTCGCAAGATGGCGACATCACGCGGCTTTATTACCGCGGCTTTGCTTCCGGTTCGGACGCGTCGGAAAATCAGGTCACTTGCCTGGCCGAAAGTCGCGATGGCGTTCACTTCACGCGGCCCAAGCTCGGAGTTATCTCCTTGGACGGCAACGCCGAGAACAACATCGTCTGGAAGGGGATCGAGTCGCACAACTTCGCCCCGTTTCGCGATACGAATCCCGACTGCCTGGCCGACGAGCGTTATAAGGCCCTGGGGGGCATCCGCGCGGCCGGCAAGAACTGGCAGGAAGACCACGTCGAGCTGGGCCTCTACGCGTTCGCCTCTCCCGACGGAGTGCATTGGCGCAAACTCTCGAAGCAGCCGGTGATCACCCAGGGGGCATTCGATTCGCTCAACCTCGCCTTCTGGGATGCCGCCCGCGGCCGCTACGCCTGCTATAGCCGCATCTTCGCCGACGGCGTACGGGCCGCGCAGAGTTGTCACTCCTCCGACTTTCGCCATTGGAGCGATCCGGTGCCCAACCAATATGCCGCGGGCGTGCCGATGGAGCACTTCTATACGACCGCCACCACGCCCTGTCCGGGAGCGGAGCATTTGCTGCTGGCCTTTCCCAAGCGCTTCGTGCCGAGTCGCAAGAAGATCGCCGCCCACGAAGATACCGGCGTCAGCGACGCGGTGTTCATGTCCAGCCGCGACGGCGTCCACTGGGACCGGACATTTCTGGAAGCCTGGATGCGCCCCGGCCTGGATCAGAAAAACTGGACCGAGCGGAGCAATATGCCCGCCTGGGGCATCGTCGAGAATACGCCTGGCATCTGGTCGCTCTACATCACCGAACACTACCGCTGGCCCGACAACCGGCTGCGGCGGCTCGTGTTGCCCCGGCATCGGCTGGCCTCGGTGCACGCCCGGGCACGGCAGGGAGAGTTCACCACGCGGCCGGTGACCTTCGACGGCAGCCGGCTGGCGCTCAATTATTCCACCTCGGCCGCCGGGAGCGTGCAGGTCGAATTGCAGGACGAGCAGGGGCAGCCGCTGCGGGGTTTTGCGCTGGCTGATATGCTCCCTTTGTACGGCGACGAGCTGGACGCGGCCATCGCCTGGAAGTCGGGGGGCGATTTGTCCAAGCTCAAGGGGCAAACGGTGCGGTTGCGCGTGGCGCTGAAGGATGCCGATCTGTTCGCGCTGACGGTTTTCGAACGAAATGACCGGGTGAGAGCCAGCCCCCAGGAGAGCAGACGATGGCCGTGGAGCATCTCAAACAGGCGTTCGACCGGGACGGTTTCGTCATCGTCCGATCGCTGCTGGCGGCCGAGGATTTTGCCGAGCTGAACCGCCAGCTCGATCGCTACGTGCGCGAGGTCGTGCCCACGCTGCCCCCGGGCGACGCCTTTTACGACGGCCCAGACGCGCGTCCCGAGCAGCTCAAGCAGTTGCACCGCCTGAACCGGGATCCGTTTTTCGCCGCCTATCGCCGGCATGCCGCCTGGCGCGAATTGGCCGAACGGCTGCTGGGCGAGCCGGCCACGATCGAATCGCCCGAGTGGTTCAACAAACCGCCGCGCTCGCAGCACGGCACGCCGCCGCACCAGGACAACTACTATTTCTGCTTCGATCCGTGCAGCGTAGTGACGATCTGGATGGCGCTGGACGGGGTCGACGACGAGAACGCCTGCTTGCGCTACGTCGCCGGTTCGCACCTCGAGGGGGTACGGCCCCACGCGCAGAGCGCCATATTGGGGTTTTCGCAGGGGATCACCGACTACGGGCCCGACGACGAGCGGCGCGAGGTGGCCGTCCACCTGCGGCCGGGGGACGTCGTCGCGCATCACGGCAACCTGATTCACCGGGCGGATGCCAATCGTTCGGCGGACCGTCATCGCCGGGCGTTTGCCATGGTGTTCAAGGGGGAAAGCTGCCGCCGCGACGAAGCGGCTTTCGCGCGCTACCTGGCCGGCGTCCAGGAACAGCACAAGACGCTCGCCACGTGAGCGGGGCCCGCCGCGGCGTCGCGCTCAACGCTTGACGTTCGCCAGCGCTTCTTGGGCGAGCCGCGCCAACCGCCGGTGTTCGCTCGCGGCCGCCTCGGCCAGCGCCTGTTCGGCGGCGAGCGCCGGCGGACCGATCTTGCCCAGGGCCCAGGCCGCGCGTTCCCGTACCGCCATTTGCGCGTGCTCGCGGAGGGCGTTGGCAAGCTGGGGCACGGCCGGCGCGGCGGCGGCTTCCAATCGCCCCAACAGCGTGGCGGCCCAATAGGCCACGTCAACCGACGGCTGCTCGACGAGCGCGGCCAATTGTCGATCGTCGTCCGCGCGGGGCGGCCCCAAGTTTTCCAAGGCGGCGGTCACCCATTCGCGCAGTTGGTCGTCGTCCGTGGCCACGGCTTCCACCAGCGCCACCGCTGCAGCTTGAGCCTCGCCTTCGAGCCCAGCCAGCCGCTGGGCGGCCTCCTGCCGAGTGGCGGGCGAACCGCTGCGCAATTGATTGACGAGAGCGGCCAGATCATCGGTCATCGGAGACGCATCTCCCGGAGTCGAATGACGATCTGCCAAGTATCACACGCCAGCACGTCGCGTCAACCTCTTGCGCGGCCGGTCGCGACACGCCGGCTGCGGCGCCAAACACCCAAAAACAAGCCCATCCCGATGGCAAGCAGCATCGCGCCGCCAGGCTCAGGAATCTGGCTCAGGGTGAAACCGTTGACGACCGCCAGACTCGGAGGGTCCTGTCCGTTCAGGAATTCGACCACCACGTCGTTCACCCCGTCGGCGGTAAACTGAAATGTCGCGGACGAGATTGACTCGGGAGTAAAGCCGATTGATATCGGCACGTCCGTGGCCACGCTCATTGCTCCGGTCCCCGTGTCCACCGTGATCCCCGCGAACGTGGCGACGGCGGTTGCCCCGGCCTGGTGATGGTAGGTTGTCATCGAATACGTGCCGGCGGCCAGGCCCGAAAGCTCGATGAAGATGTCGCTGAAGCTGGGGAACAGATAATCGTCGACGAGCGGCCCCAGCGGCCCGGCGACCGTTCCCGCATCATCAAAGATGATTCCATTCGCCATCACCATCGGGTTGTCGTGCACCGTAACCGTGGCGGCCGCGTAGGTCTGGGAAGCCACGGGCGGATACAAGAAATAGCGGTCGAGAGTGGTAAAGTTCGTCTCGACGCCGGGCGCGAAGTCCTCAAAACCCGGTTGAACGCGGTTCGGCGAATAGCCTGCGCTGGTCGGGGCGTCTTGCGTGCCAAAATCCACGTCCAGCACGTCGGCCGGGCTCAAACCGGCCGCCAGGGCATTTGCAGCGACGATGGCTAGGATGAAAAATCGTCGGATCATGTTCGCAGTCTCGATTTTCGGGCAAAGACGGGGCAACAAAAAAAGCCACTCCCGACCCGTACATGGTTTGCACGGAGCGGAAGTGGCTTTTCGAGTTTTTGACTTTGCAGTAGCTCTACCTTTGAAAGGCCAAAATAAGCCGCCGGCAGGGCAGTGTCAACTTATTTCTGCTGAATTCCGGACTTCGCCCCATGGCCGCCGGATGCCCGTGATCGGCGCTCGGGAAGTTTTCACACGCAAGAACAGCACATCCGCCGGCAGGACGCCCCCCCAGGGCAACGCCCAGAGCTCGAGCGCATCTGCGGGGCGCACGGTTGCCGCGCGACGTCGCCCCGGCCGCACGAAAGCTTCCTAACTTCCGTCGCGGCGGAATCGCCCCATCCATTTGGCTTCGCCCAGCACGTGTCCTTTCATCGCGGTCTCGACGGCTGTTCGGGTGGCCCCCACCTTCAGTTCGAGGCGCTCGACGTCCAGTGCGTAGAGCTTGAAGAAATAACGGTGGTCACCACGGTTGACCGGAGGGCAGGGCCCGCCGTAACCATCGCCGCGAAAATCGTTGCGCCCGGCGGTCCCTTGGTCTTTCTCACCTGCGGCCAGTCGCATGGCGGACACCGGAATGTTGAACAAAACCCAGTGCGTGAAGGTGCCGTTGGGAGCGTCGGGATCGTCCAGGATGAGGACCAGGCTCTTGGCCTTGGCCGGCACGTGCGTCCACCGTAGCTCGGGCGAGATGTTTTTGCCCTCGCAGGTGTACATGATGGGGATCGCCGCCCCGCGATCAAAGGCCGGGCTCGACAGCGTGAATTCTTGCTCGGTCATTCCTGGGCCCCCCGGCAGTTCAATCGACTTGTATTGTCCGGAAAGTTGGAAAACCGACAAGCCTCGAGAGTCTTCACGGCAAATTCGACGGAGACTCGTGCGTCTGTGGCTGATAGCGCGACAACGTGGTCATCAACCCGTCAAGTTCCGTTTCGAGCTTCGCCAGGGCCCCGGCGGCAGACGTCAGATTGCCCGCGTCGGCCCATCGCTCGACGACCGTCGCTGCGTTCACTGCTGCGGTGGCATCGAAATTGGCCGCCAGCCCCTTCAAGTTGTGCGCGTTGCGGGCGACCGCTTCGGCATCGTGAATCGCCAGACCGGCGCGGATCTTGTCCACAAGCGCCACGGCGTCCTGCTCAAACAGCCGGATCAGCTCATGCAACAAGATTTCATCGCCTCCCAAGCGGGCCAGCGCTCCCGACGTGAAGTCTTCGGCGGCCCCCTTGCGAACCACGCTTGAAGGGCGATGAAACGGAGCCAGGCCGGCGCCGCCCGACGTGCCGTGAAACTCGACCCGCGCGATCAGCGCGGCCACGTCGATGGGTTTCGACAGGTAGTCGTCCATCCCGGCGGCCAGGCAGCGCTGCCGGTCTTCGGACATCGCGTGGGCGGTCATGGCGATGATCGGCACTTTGGCCCGCCGCGCGTCGGGCAGACGGCGAATGGCGGAAGTGGCTTCCAGTCCGTTCATGGCCGGCATTTGCGCATCCATCAACACGACGTCGAACGGCTGAAGTTGCAGTTGCTCGACGGCCTGGCGCCCATTGTCGGCCAGCTGGACGTGGTGACCGCGCTTGGTGAGCACGGCCTTGACGACTTTCTGGTTCGCCAGCGTGTCGTCCGCCACCAGCACGTTGAGCGGCCGGTCGGTACCCGTCCAGGGCGCGGGGGCAACCGTGTCCGCAGGTTCCGGCGCGATCGATCCCGTGGGATCGCGCGTGTGCGAGCATTTGGACCGTGCCAGCCGCAGCGTGCCGTAGAACCGGCCCTCGGCGGCGGGTCGCGGGTCGACCCACAGCTCGCCGTCGAGGTGTCGAAGCCACCGCTGGGCGACCGTCAGACCCAACCCCGCGGCCGAGTATCTCGAAGCGTCCGCCTCGGCGAACGGCACGAAGCCCATTCGGTCGTGGGGCGTGCCGAGCCCAGCGGTCCCGACGCCCAACTCTAACTGGACTTCCTCGTCGTCAGAGCTGAGGACGCCGATTTCCACGAGGACGGTCTCGCCAGCGAGACACTTCATCGCGTATTCCGCCAGGGAAAAGACAATCTGCCGCAAGCGAACGGCGTCGCCTTGCAGACCGTCGGGCACGTCGTCGGCAATCCGCGTCGCGAATCGAGGGGGCACGCTGCCTCGCCCGCTGAGCTGGGCTAGCGCGTCGGCCACGATCCGGCGGAGTTCGCAGGCGACGGAGTCGAACTCGAGCCGTCCGCCGTCCGCGCGGGCCAAGTCCAGCAGGTTGTCCAACGTGGCGGTCAACGTGCGGGCCGAATCGTGGGCCGTCGTCAGGTAATCGCGCAGCGTCACCGGCAGGTGCTCGCCGAGCGCCAATTCGAGCATTCCCACGATGGCATTTAGCGGAGTTCTCAGTTCGTGGCTAGCACCCGCCAAAAAGTCCTTCGCTCGTCGATCAGGATGGTTCTTGTCCGGACTCGGCCCCATTCATCGCCTGGCGTGTTGAAGGATGCAGTCGCAGTGGGCTGGAAGACGTGGTCCCTCCTCGCACGATATCGCTGCGGCTTTCGCCCAGGGCAGCGCGGGGATGCCTCGACGCGCGCGGAACATGCCGTCATTCGTTCTGTTAGTAAGGGGAGTCTTCGTCGTAAGGCATTCGGGAGAAGTAGGAAACTGTTTCGCGAGGCAGCAATTACGATGCCGACAGCGTCGCGATTCGAGCGCCGATTGCGCAGTACCGCGTTTCGGGGTGAAATCGCTCGGCCGCCTCTGCTTGCCCACCGACCAGGCCGGTCGGTCGATAACCATTGAGCGATGCTGACGACATCGTTCGGGTCACGCCGCGTCCAGCGGGTGAGGACTCGCCAGGATCGTCGGTGATGTGCGATTTCGTAACACTTAGGACCTCCGCGAGCCGTGTCTCGCCCATGTCAAATCCCCCTCAACGCAGGGCCGCGTCAACCAGCCTTTTAAAGACTTGGCACGGGAAGTGCGAGCTTCAACCGGCACTGCAAAGGTATCGCGAAGGACCTACCCGAGCATGGATGTTCCTGTTTTGGCGCCGAGCCATGCGACGACAAAAGCGAACGTTGTTGCAATCGGAAACTAGTCGAGAGGAGATAGAGCGATGTTGTACTGGGCACTGATGTTTTTGATTGTAGCGCTCATTGCCGGAGCAATGGGTTTCGGCCTCATTGGCGGCCTGGCCTACACGGCCGCCAGGATTCTGTTCTTTGTTTTCTTAGTGCTGTTCATTGTCAGCCTGGTAACGGGCACCGTGTCGCCGACCCGTCGCGTAGGGGCGACACAGTGGCTGACTCCGGGACGATTGCGGCAACACGGCCGGCCACGCTCGGGACGTGGCGGCCGCGAGCGGGCCGGGGGCATGAAGATCCAGCGGAGCCAAGACCGACGCGAGCGACGGCAGACAGGCTCGCGCTGGGGTGTCGCGACAACGCGGCAGCTTCCGCGCCATCATCCATGAGCCAATGGCGAATCGGGTCCCTCGCAATCGCTTCGGGCACACCCGCCCGTATGGTTGTGGCTTGCTCGCCGCCTTGGGATAATGGGTGCGCTCGAGCGGCGCGGCGTTCTGTTGGAGTTCGCCATCAGACACGAAGGTCGTGAAGCGTATGACGAAGCTATTAGCGATTGACGATGACCGAACCGTCTTGCACTTGATCCAGCGCTGGTTCGCGGACGACGGCGTCGAAGTGATCACGGCGGCCACGGCCGCCGAAGGCCTGCAAAAAGTGCGCGACGAGCGGCCCGACGTGCTGCTGTTGGACATCATGTTACCGCAGCTCTCCGGGCTGGAAGCCTGCAAGGCCGTGCGCGAGATCGATTCCAAGCTGCCGGTGATCTTCATCACTGGCCACGGTTCCAGCGAGATGGCCATCGAGTCGATGAAGCTGGGGGCCTACGACTATCTGGTGAAGCCGCTGGAAAAGGAACGGGTGTTGGACCTGGTGGCCCGCGCCGCCGAGATGCGGCGGCTGATGAACATTCCCGTCTCGGTCAGCGACGACACGGCCGACGCGGACGAGAGCGACATGATGATTGGCCAGAGCGAGGCCATGCAGCGTGTCTTCAAGGCCATCGGACGCGTGGCTCCGCAAGACGTCACCGTGCTGATCCAGGGCGATAGCGGCACGGGCAAGGAGTTGGTGGCCCGGGCCATTTACCAGCACAGCAAGCGCGCCTCTGGACCGTTTCTAGCGGTCAATTGCGCGGCGATTCCTGAGACGCTACTGGAGAGCGAGTTCTTCGGACACGAGAAGGGGTCCTTTACCGGGGCCGACTCGCGGCGGATCGGCAAGTTCGAGCAATGCCACGGCGGCACCATCTTCCTTGACGAAATCGGCGACATGCCCCCGCTGCTGCAGAGCAAGATCCTGCGACTGTTGCAGGAGCAGAAGTTCGAGCGCGTGGGGGGCAATCAGACGATCAGCACCGACGTCCGCGTCATCGCCGCCACGAATCGCGATCTGGACGAGCTGGTGCGCGAGGAAAAGTTCCGCGAGGACTTGCTGTACCGGCTCAAGGGCTTTTTGATTTGTCTGCCGCCTTTGCGCGACCGCAACGGTGATCTGCGGATGCTGATCGACCACCTGCTGGCCCGCTACAGCCGCCTGATGGGCAAGAAAGTCATGCGGATCGATCCGGTCGCCATGCAAGCCCTGGAACATTACGACTGGCCGGGCAACGTGCGCGAGCTCGAGAGCATTTTGAAGCAGGGATTGATCAATGCCACCGGCACGGTCATCACGCTCGATTGTCTGCCCGAGATTCGCGGCTTTCAGCAGGGTCCGGCCGGCTGTTCGTACCACGAGCCGGAACAAGAGCCGGTGTTGGGCCATTCGCCGGGCGAACACCTGCCGCGCCACGACCTGGCCGCTTTCATCGAGCAACGCTTGAAGTCCAGAAGCGGCGACCTGCATGCCGAGACCTTGGAAATGATGGAACGCTACCTGCTGACCCGCGTGCT
>CAVQEL010000048.1:0-70050 GCA_963711515.1 uncultured Planctomycetota bacterium
CGTCTCGAAGCTGTCGTTGGGCTCGAAGCGGTCGATCGGAATCGCCGAGACGGTCAGGTCGTAGTGGGAGTTCGTGGCGCCGGCGAATCCGTACACGTGAATGTAATAGGTCTCGCCGGGCTGCACGTCCCAGGCGACGTGCTCATCGTCGTCGATCGAATCGGAGAAGGTTACCTGCTGGAAGCTGCTGTCGAAAACCGACATGTCCAGATCGCCCCAGGCGTGCGTAAACGTCGCGTCGGCCCGCGCGGTCGCGGCATAGAGGGTCGAAAAGACGAAATAGTCGTCATCGGACGAGGTATTGATACTGAGGTCCGGCAAGACGGCCGCGCCCAGCGAGCCCAGGTTCGTGGCCGCGCCGAACGAATCGTTGGACTCCAGATTGTCCGGCGGGATCGGCGAGTTGATCGAGAGGTCGTAGGACGGATTCGTGGCGCCCCCATACCCGACGACTTCGATGTAGTAAGTGGTGTTCTGCGTCACGCCGAAATCGACGTGTTCGTTGTCGGTGGTCGAATTCGAATAATTCACCACGTTCAGATCGCCGTCGAAGACGTAGACGTCGATGTCTCCCAGCGCATGGATGAAGTACGCGTCCACCGTGGCGGCGCCGCTGCCCGCCGCCACGAACGAATAGAAGTCCGCATTGCCGGGATAGTGAATGCTGAGCCCGTCTTCGTTCCGATTGCCCAGCAGCCCGAGGTCCGTCGCCGAGCCAAAATCGTCGTTCGGCTCGAACCGATCACTGGGTACGGCCGCCACCGTCAGGTCATAGGTGTTGGTGGCTCCGAGGAAGCCGACCACCTGGATGTAATAGGTTTGGCCCGCCTGCACGTCCCATTCGACGTGCTCGTTGTCGTCGACTGAGATCGATTCGGTAATGTCGTCATACGCCTCACCGTAGATAAACAGGTCGAGATCGCCGTTGGCGTGCAGGAACGTCAAGTCGACCGTCGCGGTCGCGTCATACAAGGCGGTAAACTGGTAGTAGTCCTCGTCACCGCTGGTGTCGATACTCAAACCGCCGGCTACGAACGAGCCGAGCGAGCCGAGGTTCGTGGCCGCGGCGAAAGAGTCGTTCGGCTCGTAGATGTCAGCGATTTGGGGCTCCGCGATTTCGGCCGCGTCGGCCAGTGCCGTTTCCTTGACGTCGATGCCCGGCAGCTCCGGCGCGTTGATGCTCAACAAGGTACGATCTTCCAGCGATTCAAACGTGACGGCCAACTGCCCGTCACGGCAATTCAAACGATCAGAGCACCGTCGACTGCGACGCGCCATCTGCTGTCTCCTACTAACAAGGATTGCGAAGAACCACCGTGACACGAAAAGAGATCGCCGCGATGCCGGCAAATCCCCGTGGTTCTAGGCAGATTCGGATCGTTTGTCAATTCATTTCACGGATAAACGAGAATTATTATTTCCCAGCGAAAAACGGGGCCCTGGCCGCTCACTTCGAGTCGTACCCGGCCGCAGATACTTCCCTAATTGCCGTCGAGGTGCAAAGCCGGACACGTTCCGCGAAAAAAGAACGTCAGGGGGCGAACTCCCCCGGCTCGCGAGCACGCGCAAATCCTAGTTCGCCCGCCGCCTCGAAAGCCCGACGGCCAACCGCTCCAATACGGTCTCATCGAGTAGGTCTACGACCACGCTGCCCTCCAGCGGCCGGATCGCCGGGGGCGCCTCGAGCAGCGGCGGCACCTGGTAGAAAGGCACCATCGCGTGGCTGGCCGCGACAAGCAGCCTCTGCCGGGGCGCGGTTGAGCCACCAGACCGCGCCGGCCGGTCCGGCGCCGCCAAAGCGGAGGCCACCGCGGCCGACGCATCGTCCGGCACGGAGTCCGCCGGAGCGACGACCGGCGACGACGCGGCGGCAATGTTGATCCGCGGCATGAATCGGTAATTGGCCCGGGCCAACAGCTCATCATTCACGTTGACCAGGCCATCCTTGGTGAAATCGTAGACGTTCGTCACCGGCAGGCCGAAATCGTAGTGGCCCCGTACGCCGATCTCGTCGTTGACGTTGGTGGTAAACGCTCCGGCCGGCGATCCGAAGAACGAGTCCCCCACGATGTTGCCGAAGTAAAACACCTCCGAGGCTGCCAGGCCGGTGTTGGCGTCGAATCCGCCGGCCGAGTCATTGCCTTTGACCGTCACCTGCAGCCAGGTGTTGCGAATCGCGCCATCGGGCCAGATCACCTCCACCCGGTCCGAACCCGCCGCGCCGGCGCCCTGGCGAACCACGACCGTGCCGGGCACCGGCGCAGCGATCCAGGTGCCCGGCGAATTGTCACTGCCGACCTTGAACAGAAAGTCGTCCGCCGTCATCGTGTCGCCCGGCAGATACAAATCCACCATCAGACCGTTGATGCCGTTGGCATAGCTGGTGGCATTCTCGGGTTGAGCCACCCCGCTGCCCGCGAAATAGGGGGACTTGTCCGTGGCGATGGCGTTGTCGTCGGCCTCACCCACTGCGGGATCATTGTCGTCGTATGTCGAATCGTTGTAGAACAGGTGCGCCACGAGCGGCATCGGAACGTCGCTCAGGTAATCGGCCGAGTAGTGGATCGCACGGAACGCGAAGTTGGCATACAGGCTGCCCAACAGCGGGTCGGGAATCCCCAGGCTCGGAACCGGATCATTCGGACCAAGCTGGCCGGTGGAAATATAAGGGCTGACGTATCGCCAGACTTCGTCCCCCTCGGGTGTGACTTCGGAAAACGTTCCTTTCACGCCATAAGTCACCAGCGTGTCGCCGTTTGGCAACCGCTGCGTGCCGCCGATGATCGCCGTAAAGTCCGCCGCCGCCGCCGTGTACACCCAATCCGGCGTCGCCGGCCCATAGGCCTGGCCGGGGGAAAGGATGTAGTTGCCGCTGGCGTCGCGCGGCGGGGTAAGCTCATCGACCGAGGTGTAATCCTGTCCCGGGCGACCGATGCCGTTGTTAAATACGGTGATGTCCCCGGCGCCGGGCAATCCGTCTTCGACCCATTTGGGATCGTGCTGGTAGTAGAGCACGCGGTCGCTGTCGTCGCCCCGATCGTACGTCTGCGGATTGCCCCAACGATACAGCAGGTCGCCGCCGTGACCCGAGTTGCCGCCGGTGTGACCGGCCGCTTCGGCCGGGGTGGTGCTATGATCGATGATCCAGACTTCGCTGAACTCGCGCGACGAAATCACGATCTCGTCCAGGTCCGGGTTGTAGTCGATCCCATTGCAGTGCGTCCAGTCTTCCGGCTGCCCGCTCCCCGAGTCGAAGGTCGACACGTAGTTGATGTTGATCAGCTCAGGATGATCCGCCACGCCTCCCGGACCCTCCCAATTGTCCTTCGTCGGATCGAAATCCTGCACCAGGTGATCCCAGATGTGCCACTCCCACACGACCTTGCCGCCGCCGTGCACCAGATCGGGCCGCACCTCGACGATATGGTCGGGGTACAGATAACCCGGGCCCGGCAGGTTCGGATCGCGACCGGCCTGGGTGGCCTCGACCTCGGTCTTCAGCTCCCAGGCGATCAGCAGGATGTTGCCGTTGGGCAATACTTCAAAGTCGTGATGCGCCAGGTGCGTGGGCGAGCTGTACTCGAACTCCCAGGTCTTGTCCCCCGCCCAGTCAAACCGTTCCAGCAGCCCGCCGGCGCCGGCCGCGTTGATGTAACCGTTGCCGGTCTGACCGAAAGGTGACGACTCGCGTATCAGGCTGCCGTCGGGGAGCAAGTAGCTCAGCAGCCCCGGCGGATAACTGGACTGCCACTCGTTGACGATGTTCGCATCGCTATCGATGAGATACGTCGTGTCCGTCGTGTTGGGGGAGAACAGCGTATAGCCGTCCGAGGCGCCCGGTTCGTTGACGAGCAATCCCGTGGTTTGGGCCAGCAAGGTCCGGTCTTCGAGCAATTCGTGAACGAGTTGCCGCCGCGACGCGACACGCTTTGTCGAACGTTGATCCATGGTTCCGCCCCCCGAACGCGACATCGCTGAAAACGCCAAGGCTCCTCGCAGTGGCCCAAATCCTACTTCCGGTCCTGACTCTGGCGGGATAGAGCATCAAGCTCATCGAGGGTGAGCCGCACGCTCACGACGTAGGGCATCTTGCCCGGCTGCCAGTGTCCGTAGGTCGTGGTGACGATCGTGCCGTCGGGCAGGATCACAACGCCCGGATAGGCACAGTCGCCGCCGCGATGGTTGTCCATCAGCCGCACGCGGTATTGTCCCTCGCGGCCTTGCACGATGTCGTCGTAGCGACCGACCCAGGCGACCCAATCGCCTTTGGTCGGCGATTCGAGCGTCGTGTCGCGAAAGCTGATAAACAGCCGGCCATCGGGCCCGTACACGGCCGTGTGACGATCGCCGGTCAAGGCCCCCGGCAACTCGCTCGGCTCGGTCCATGACTTTCCTTCATCGTCGGAAAAGATGACGTGCGAATTCTTCACGCGGCGATTCTCGCGCAGCAGCACGGCCAGTTGTTTGCCATCCGGCGAACGGACGGCGCCCGGCTCGCAGAGATGAACCTCGCTGCTGGCAAAGATCGCCTCGGGCTCCGACCAGGTGAGTCCGCCGTTGGTCGAAAACGTCTTGTACAGCGTCATCACGACCGGGTCCGCTCGTTGGCCTCGGGCCGTGAAGAATCGCCCGTCGTCGTGAAATAGCGCCAGGTAATGTCCCCCTTGATCCAGCGGCACGACCGAGCCCATCACGACGATGCCCCCCCAGTCGCCCACCGCCTTCAGCTCGCTCCACGTCTGTCCGTCGTCTTCGCTGGTAGCCAGCCTGGCCGGATAGAGCCCCGACCACAGGATCAGCCGCTTGCGTCCCGAGGCATCCACCACGCGATGGATCGTCGGCGTTTCGAGCGAGGTTGCCCAGCTTGGCGGAGTCGGCAGCCGTTTGCTCCAGGTCAGCCCGCCGTCATCGCTGCGCTTGTACACGATCGCGCCGCGTCCGTGCCCCTTGGGATAGACGCAGAGGATCGTGTGGCCGTCTTCCAACAGGCACGTCGTGGGATGACCGAGATACTGACCTTCCTCGCGATCGACCACAATCTGCCGGCCGGCGTCGTCGGCCAGATCGATCAGAGGAATCGAATACCCGCGCGGCGGCTCCGCGGCCCCGGCCAATCGACACGCGAACAGCCCGGCGACAAGCAAAAGAGAGAGGCGCATGAAACTGCTCCCTGGGTAGCAAACGAATCGTCGACCTCGGCCGTTCTGCCGGCCAGGCGACCGGCGACTATCTTACCAACGGAGCGAGCCGAAGTCCCCCCATTTCGGGCCCGGATGCCGCCGACGAGTTTGCACTGAGCTGAGTGAGAAGTTCGTCGTCCGGCTCGATGATGGAGTGCTCCTCCGCGTCAAGCTGCGCCAACGCCAGCGAGCTCAATGGCTCGGCGAGCGGCACGCCGGCCGTACGCGGCCTGGCCGCGCGAACCGGCTCGCGGCGCGGCAGCACGTCGCCGGAGGCGAGCGGCCCGGCCCAGGCGGCCGCCGGAGGACGGATCGCCATGGGCGAGGCCACGGCAGCGACGTCGTCGTCGGCAACCAGGCCGTCGGCAGCCGCCGGCAGGTCGAGGGGAAACAGAAACCCGACGTTCGATCGCGCCGTGATTTCGTCCGAGACGTTCACCAGTTGGTCGCGGTTGAAATCGTAAACGTTGGTGATCGCGACGTCGAAATCGACGTGCAGCCGAGCCCCGATTTCGTCGTTCACGTTGGTCAAGAAGGCCACGTTCGACGACGAGAAGAACGCGTCGCCGACGCGGCTGCCGAAATAGAATACGTCGGACGACGCCAGCCCCGTGTTCGTATCGAACGCACCGGTCGCGTCGTTGCCCTTGACGACGATCTGCAGCCACTCGTTGCGCACCGCGTCGTCGGCCCAGATAATTTCCACGCGGTCCGAGCCGGCGTAGCCTGCGCCGGAGCGAACCACGACGCTGGCCGGCGCGGGGGCGGCCGCCCACGTTTCGGGAGCGTTGTTGCTGCCGGCACGAAACGCAAAATCATCCGCCGACAGGGGACCGTGGTTCCCCTTGATGTCAATCATCAGGCCGTTGATGCCGCGCGAATAGCTGGACACGTTGGCCGACGTCGCTATGCCGCCCGCCGGCAGATACGCCGTCTTGTCCGTGGCGATGGCGTTGTCGTCCGCCGCGTCGGCGGCCGGATCGTCGCCGTCGAACTTCGACTGGTTGTAAAAAATCTGCCGGAGCGTGACCTCGCTGGGGCCATAGTCGCCGGTATAGGAGATACGATAGACCGCGCCGCCCCGGGCCAGGTAGTAGAGATTGCCCACCGCGTCCAGCTTGAGGTCCACCGGCCCGAAGCTCGACATGTTGCTGGCAAAGTCGTAAGACGTATCGGGAGTGGCGAGCGTGCCGGGGTTGGACGCCGGACGTAACACGCGAATGAAGTTGGCCCCGGCGTCGGCGAAAAAGTAACTGCCGGCGTAGAATGTGCCGAACGGGCCGTTGGCAGGATAGAAGACGCCACCGGTGATGTCGACGCCCGCCGGCGTGGGCAGATCGCTGCTGTGGTTGTAGGCCATGATCGGATCGTGGTAATTCGCCCACGGGGGCGGAGTGCCGTCGAGTTCGAATCCCTCCCAGACCGGCGCATTGCTGCCGGCCCAACCATAGTTGGCCCCGGCTACGCCGGCGTCGATTTCCTCCCAGGTGCTCTCGCCCACGTCGTTGATGAAGATGCGCCCGTCGAGCGGATTGATGGCAAACGTATAGGGATTGCGCAGCCCCATGGCCCAGATCGAGCCTTCCCAGTCGCTGGCGCTGCCGTCGTAGAACGGATTGTCCGCCGGGTTCGTGCCGTCGGGATTCAGGCGCAGCAGCTTGCCGAAGGGAGTGTCCGTCCGCTGCGACGGATGCGTGGCCTGCTGTGATCCCGGCGGATCGTAGTTGTGATCCCCCACGGCCACGTACAGCTTGCCGTCGGGGCCGAAGTGGATCGCTCCGCCATTGTGGTTCGTGTCGCCGTCGGTCGTCGGGTCGTTATCTTCGTCCTCGGGCGGAAGCTCGCGAATCAGTAGCTCATCGACCAGGCTCGGCGAGTCCGTGCCCGCGCCGTTGACCGTATATCGCACGACTTGGTTGTTGGCCGGGTCCAGCGGTCCACTGCGCGGCTTGGTGTAATACAGGTACACGTAGTCCGCGTTCGGCCCGGCGGCGTCGTACGAAGGATCAAACGCGATCCCCAACAGGCCGCGCTCTCCGCTGGAGTCGACCGTCAGGTCCAGCGCGCCGTGCTTCGTGCCGTCGGCGCGGATGAACTGCACGTGGCCCGCCTGTTCCAGCACCCACAACTCGCCGGTGGGCGAAAACTCCATGGCCGTGGGAGACGACAGGCTGCTATGGGTCGTGATCAGCGTTTCGGTAAAACCGGCCGGCAGCGTCGTCAGTGCGAGGCGTTGTTCCAGCGGCTCGAACTGCAAGCGATCGTTGCGGTGCGCGGGCCAACAATGGCAGGCCGCCGCCTCCCGGCGGGCCGCGAGACGATTTCGGCACATCATGAACACCCCGCCCCGAAAACCGTGCCCCGCCCGACACGATACCACAGTCGGCCGTCGCCGGCGAATCGGGCGCCAACGCATCAACCGTGCCCTAACTGTGCGCTCAGTTGGCGCCCGATGACCGGGAAGCCTTGCGACCTTGGCTGCGGGGGGCTTTGGCTTGCGCGGCAATCTCGGCCGGCCGGGCATCGGCATACTTGGCCAGCGCCGCGGCCAATGGCTCGCGGGCCGCGCGGGCCTCGGCCGAAAGCGACGCCGTGTCCAACGGCTTCTGCTCGTCGACGTCCGCCGCCAGGTTGAACATCCGGCCGTCGCCATACAGCTTGAACTTGCGGTTCATGGCGAACTCGAATTGCGGTTCCTTCCCCCCGTCGCGCGCGTACCAGCAGTAGATCCACGGGCGCGGACTCCCCTTTTCGCCTCGCAACTGCGCGAGAAAGCTGTGGCCGTCGATCACGAGATCTGACGGAATCGTGACGCTGGCCGCCTGGCAGATCGTGGGCAGAAAATCGGTGCTGTCGATGAGATCATCGACGACCAGCCCCGCGGGAATCACGCCCGGCCAACTGGCCACCAGCGGCACGTGCATGCCCGCGTGCGTCCCCGCACCTTTCAGCGCCGACGATGACTTCGTCCCCCATCCGCGAGCGGACTCCCCGCGTCGTGCCGTTGTCGCCCAGCACGATCAACAGCGTGTTGTCGCGCACGCCGTTCTCTTCGAGCGAGGCCACCAGCTTGCCGATCAACTTGTCGGCATAGGCCACCATGTCGGCAAAGTGGGCCGGGGACTGCTGCGACCGCTCGTCCGCGGTGCGCGGATTCCAATCCTTGCTGTCCGGCGTGGGCTGAAACGGAGCGTGCGTGAGGATCATCGGATAGTACAGCAGGAACGGCCGATCCTTGTGACTGGCGATATAGTCCCGGGCATATTGATTCACCACGTCGGGTCCGTATGTGCCGTCGGTGTAGTCGACGTGGCGGCCGTCGATTTCCAAGCCGGCGTTGGCATAGCGCGGCGGCCGACGATCGAGCTGCCACAGGCAATACCGGTCGAATCCAAAATGGGCCGGCAGCGACAGGTCGCGTCCGAGCTGCCATTTGCCGGCGATGCACGTGTCGTAACCGGCCCGCTTGAACAACTGCCCGAACGTCGTTTGATGCGTTTCGAGATGACCAAAATGGGTGTAGTTGCGGACGTTGTACTGCCCCGTCATGAGCTGCGCGTGTGGGCGTACACAAGGGCTGCACGTAGCACTGCCGGCACAGCGCGCCGCCGGCCGCCAGCCGATCGAGATGCGGCGTCTGGTACGACGTGCCCCCGTCGGCGCCGACGCACTCGTAACCGTAGTCGTCGATCATCACCAGCACGACGTTGGGCCTCTCGGCCGCGCGTGCGAGTTCCGCAATGAGACAAAACAGCCCGGCCAATGCGACCGGCAGGACGACCCAGCGTGTATTCATGTCAAAGTACTCCACAGGTTGGCGACGTCGCTATTGTGCTCGGTGCCGGCCGCCAACACAACGCCTGGGCGTCGCGGCAGACTGCGCGTCACGGCCGCGCCAGCCACATGGCCAACAGAATCAATACCGCGGGCGACAGACAGATGACCGGCCACCAGACCGGAATGCTGGCGAGCGCCGCGGCTCCGGCGCCGAGAAACATGCCCGCGAAGAGTCCGGCCAAAACGTAGGGCCAGCGCGCCTTGCTCCAAATGGCCATCACTCCCGAATACACCCCGGCGAGCAATCCGCAGCCGAGGACCAGCACGGTCAGAAACTCAGGCCCCCTCAACGTCGGGCCAGCGGATGATTCGGCCGACCAATCGCGTTGGAAAGCCGCGCGCACGATGGCCAGCGACACCGCGATGATCGAAATCGCCAGCAACAACGCGGCCAATGAGAAGCCGCCGCGGGACCAGGCGCGCGGAGGTCGTCGCGTCACGGAACGTTGCTGCGGATGGTCGTCAGTTGTCCGTCGGCCCGATTGCCAAGCCGCTCCCATAGCGTCAGATCGATGTCTTCACTGATGAATTCGACGCTGGCGTCGCCGAAGCCGACGTGCGCACCGGAAGGATGCGCGCTGGCAAATCCTCCCACGTGGAGCAGCGCGGCACGGGCGGCCGCCTCATCCAGCGGAGCCGTCGCCTTCGTCGGACCTTCACGTTCACTCTGATCGTTCAATCGTGTGCCGGTGTTGCGGAGCGTGGCCCGCGTGCCCGACAGCCAGCCCAAGTCCCCCTCGTGGCAGCGCTTTTCGCCGACGAACATCGTATGGGCCAGTCCGTCGGTCACGTCGTCGCGGCGGATATGACTGTTCAAGAACAGCATGCCGTGGTTGTCCGCGGCAATTGGAGCCTCGACGTCGTGATGGCAGCCGGCATAGTTCGAACTGCCCGACACGTCGTTCGGTTCGGACGGGCAGATGAACAACGACGGCCAATACTCGCGCACTTCGGAATTCGCCGGCGCATAAACACTCTGGCTCTGATCGACCCGCTCGTAGGCGTTCAGCTCGTCAAGATACGGTAACACGGGAATCAGCCAGCCCTGGTGCAGTCCCTGGGCCTCGTTGCGAATCGGCCCTTCCGGATTGACGACGCCCGCGGGGAACTCCTCGAACGCGTTTTCATAGTTTTGCAAAGCCAACAGAATCTGAGCCATGTTCGCCCGGCACAGGTTCCGCCGGCCCGTCTCGCGGCTGGCCATCAACGCCGGCAGCGTCATCGACACCAACACGCCGATGATGGCGATCACGACGAGCAGCTCCACCAGGGTAAAACCGCGTATTGATTTCTGGTTCATGGCGTCTGTTCCTCAGTCGGCAAGAGAATTCGCTGTTGCTTGCTGCGCGCGACCCGGGCCGGTCCGGAGTCAGCCAATTGGGCCGACGCGGAAACGTGCCTGGCGGCCGGATCGTCGTCGGACGTCTCGACCACGATCGTCACTTTCGCCGGCGCGGACGAAGCAAGCGACTCGGACGGGATCTGCCAGGTTTCGCCGGCATAGGTCGGATCGGCCGACAATTGGGCCGCGGCCCGGGCCACTCCGGCGTCGGCCAGGTATTCGGCCTGCAGGCGAGCTTGTTCGGCGCGGACCTCCTGGCGCTCGAGCGCGAGCGTCTTCATCCACACGCCGAGCAAACTGGCCGCCAGCGCCAGGCTGACCAGCACGCACAGGATCAGTACGCCTCGGCGGCCGCAGGCACGGCGGTAACGATCATATCGCTGCGTCATGGCGCTGCTCCATTCTCCGGCGTCGCGGCCGGTGGCTGGCTCGACGCGTCGGCCGGCGACTGTTTCGCCACGGCGGGTAGCGCCGCGGCGATCGAAAACGTTCCGGCGATCCGGTCGTCAGCGCTGCCGGGCCGGGCCAGTCGTCCGATCGACATTGCAATTTCCGGACGCTTCGGATCCAGTTGCCAACCCAACGGTTTCATGCCCGACAGGACGAACAGCTCGCGCCCTCGGACCTCATCGCCGGCGGTAACGACCCGCTGGAGTCCCTCGGGGACGATCGTGTAAGCGATCGCCGGCTCGTCGGCGGCCTGAAACGTCAGGCAGGCGGGTTGATCGTCGCCGTTTTCGACGCGCACTTCGGTGGCAACGTGGGCATCGCGGCGGAACTGCTCGCCCAGCCGCCCCAGCGTCGTCAGGTTCTGCAAGTGGTCTTGGGCGGTCGAGTTCGATACGAGCAGCCGCGAGACGACGACCACGAGCGTGCCCATGACGAACGTCGCCAGAACGAGCGAAACCATCACCTCGACCAGAGTCAAGCCGCGGCGCTTCATGGCTGGCCTCCTTGCTTGCCGGACCAGGCCCAGTGCGTCAACCGCACTGGCGACTCGCGGCGGCCGCCCGCTCCGGTCCAGACGATTTCCACCCGCACGCGTTTGCCGGGCACCGGGCCGGTCTCTTCCGCGACGTCGAGCGTCGCCTGCGCGTCGGGCAGCAGCTTACGCACCTCGGGCGAGAGGTCGATCTCGGCCAACCGCGCTTCGTCGATTTCGTCGAACGGCATCGTCGAGACGCGTTCGGCGATGTTGGCGGCCTCGGCCAGCGCAATCGCCCGGTGCTCGACGTGGCGCCGTTCGACGGCCATTAGCGACAGAATCTGCACGCTCAGCGCCAACAGCACGGCCAGCAGCCCGCAAGCAACGATGACTTCGAGAATCGCGAATCCGCGCCGCATGATAACCCTCTAGGAAAGGTCGATGATCAAACCCACCAGCGGCAAAAAGTAGGCAACGACGAACATGCCCACGACCAGACCGATCATCAGCAACACCAGCGGCAGCGCGAACTCGCTCCACGCCTTGAGCTGGAACTCGGCGCGGCGGTGATAGCTGTCGCCCAGTTCTTCCAGGGCCCACGGCAGGTTGCCGTTGCGCTCGGCCGCGGCCAGCACGGCCAGATCCGTGTCCCCCAACAGCCGCCGGCGGCGGAGACATTCGCGCCAGGAAAAGCCCTGCTCCAGGTCGCGCGCGGCGGCGCGGAGCCGGCGGCGCACCCACCGCCGCGGGTGCAATTGGCCCAGCGTGGCCACCGCCTCGGTGAGTGGCTTGCCACGCCGCGTCACCAGGGCCAGCAGTCGCAACACGGGAGCCAACTCGATCCAGCGTACGATTCGCTTCAGCACCGGCAGCCGCGGCGCCAGTGTGCCGCGCCATTGCAGCCACATCAAAATCAACAGCAGGAACAGGCCCAGGCCCAACAAGAACCAAAGCGCGGAATAACCCGCCAACACCGTGACAAACAACGTGAACGGTGGCAGCCTGACCGTAAGACCGTCGAAGATCTGCACGTACGAGGGAACAATCTTCAGCTCCACCAACGTGACGACCATGAGTGCCGCCGGCAGGAAAAACGCCAGCCACACCACGGCCGGCGGCAGCAGCGGGCGCCAGCCGCGATGTCCGCGGGCGGCAGCGAGCGCACCGACCAGGTCGCCCGAATCCGCGCCGATGCGGGCCGCCAGCGGCGCCTCGGGCGGCAGCGCGCCGCGGCGCGCCGCCGCGGCTTCGGCCAGGTTCGCGCCGGCTTCCAGGTGGGCCGCCAGCTCGCGGGCGGCCACGCCGATGCCCCCGCCCTGCTCGTCGGCAAACGCCCGGGCCATGGGTGCCAGCGGCACGCGCTTGTCGGCCGCCAACGACAGCGCGGCCCACAGCGATTGTTTTTGCATGGTGCGATAGCGCAACGCGCCGCGGATCCAGGCCACGACCACCAGCAGCCAACCCAACAGTCCCCAGCCGCCGGCCACCAGCAAACTCCCCGCCAACAGCGAGATGCCGATCAACACCCAGCCGGTAAATCGCACGATGACCGTGGCCGTATCCGCCGAATAATTGCGCAAGCGCAACAGCCTAGCGATGACCAACAACGTGATGCCCAGCACCGCCACGGTGATCGTGCCGGAAATGGCGATGATGGCCGGCAGGTCGAACGACGGGGGCTGGGGCGCCGGGTTCCAGTACGTCAGCATGTTGATCCAGGCCACCAGCAGTCGCAGCACGCCTCCGGCAACTAATAGCGCGCTGGCGGCCACCAGCCCAAAAACGATCGCCGGGACGAACGTCCGCACCAGTTGCAGGCGCAGCTCGAATCGTTCGCGGAATACGTCGCCGGCCGTGCGCAGTGCATCGCCCAGCGCCGCGTTGTCCTGCCCCCAATCGACCCAGCGAACGAGCGTCTTGGGAAACACGCTGTGTGCGTCCAGCGCCTGCGCCAGCGTCGAGCCCCCGGCCACCTGCCCCGCCGCCAGGCGGCAGGCGACACGAATGGCCGGGTCGCGAGTGCCCGTGGCGGCCAGCGCCAAGGCTTCGTCGAGCGGCAAGCGCTCGTCCAAGAACTTGGCCAGAAATCCGCTAAAATCGGCCAACCCGCGATATTTCCAGCACGCTCCCAGCAAGGGGACCGCCGCCAGCAGCCGGCTCAGCGCCGCGGTGCCGCCAACCAAACCGACAATGGCCAGGGTCACGCACGTCGCCGCCAACAGCCCTGCCAGCAGCGGCGGCACCAGTTGCGAGAACTGAGATAGCGGACGGGCAAGTGACTTGCTCCCCGACTCCACGTACTGCACGTCGTCGAGCACCGACACCAGCGGCGGCGCGACTTCCACGGCCACGAACATCAGCCAGCCAATCAACAGCGCGAACAAAACCGCGGGATACGCCACCGCCTGTCGCAACCGCCGGCCCATGTCGTCGGTCGTTTGCTGATGCTCGAGCAATCGCTCCAGGGCCTGCGAAAGCCGGCCGCTACGAGCAGCAGCCACGAGCAGTCGGCGTACGTGCTCGGGCAACCGCACGCCGAGCGAGTTGAGCGCCACGTCGAGCGGCTGCCCCGCTTCGAGTTTCACCGTCAGCTCGTCGATGGCACGCCGCAGCGCGGGCGACGAGGAATTCTTGGCCAGCTCGTGCAACGTCATCCCCAGTGGCAAACCCGTGCGGGACAACTCCGACAGGTAACCGGCCAACTCCACCGCGTCGGTCGAACTGAGCGTCGGCAAGTCCTCCGCGCCGGTTTGCCGGCAATCGACCAGCCCCCGGGCCGCCAGCAACTGGCCGGCCGCGGCCCAATCGACCGCTTCGATCGTTCCATCGACGCGCTGGCCCTGTTGATCGGCGGCGGTGTAGTGAAATTGCTTCATCGTCCAATCCGCATCGAGTTTGTGAGCGGCCGGGCAAACGCTTCCATCAATTCCGTGAACGGAACGAAAAATGTCAGGCAATAGACCACGCCGATCGTCGTGCCCAGCACCAGGATCAGCCACACCGGCAGCCAGTCACGCAGCCACTGGACTTCCCGCAGCGCTCGCAGGCGATCGTGCTCGGCCGTTTGGCGGGTCAACCTCACCAACGTCTGCTGGCGAGCCCCGGTCGTCACCAACAACGCCACGATCGGCGGCAAACCGGCCGCCTCGAGCTTCTCCCGAGCCGGCGGCTGACCGCGCTCGATCTCGTCGGCCAATTCATTGGCGGCGCGCGCCGTGCGACCGTCGCTCGTGCAGGTAGCCGACAAGCGGACCGCGTCGGCCAGCGGCACGTCGTGATCAACGAGCAGCGCGAAGATTTCGGCCAGCGCGGCACCACGCGCCCGCCGCGCGGCGCGGTTCGCCACCGGAATGCAACCCAGCAGCCGGCTGGACGGGCCGGCGTCGAGCACCATCGCCCGGCGAGTTTGCCTCCACCACACGGCCACGAACAGCCACAACAAGACCGGCGGCAGCAGCAACAGCGGACCGCCCACGAGTGCCCATTGCCCCACGCGCACAGCGCCCCCAAATACGCCGGCGGACCCGGCTCGTAGACCCTCACAAACGCCGGCAACACGACGGTCAGCATGAACAAAGACATGCAGTACGCGATCGTCACCACCAGCAGCGGATAGATCAGCGCCACGGCAATCGTCCGTCGCAGATATTGCACGTGGCGGGCATTGTCGGCCAACGACTCCAGCGCCGACGGGAGCCGGCCCGAGCGAAGCCCCGCGATCACCACGGCCCGATAGGCCGGCGGAATGTTTAGCGCCGGATCGCAAAGCGCTTCGCCCAGATCGCGTCCGGCGGAGACGGATTTCTCCAGCTTGCCGGTCACCCGGCGCAACGGCCCGGTCAGATCGCCACGCCAATTGGACAATCCCAGCTCCAGCGGCACTCCGGCACGCACCAGGCTGGCGATCTCATCGTTCAGGACGACCAAATCGTCCAACGACATGCTCGTGGCCACGATAACGCTCCTCGCGAGGGAACGCGTTCGGCCGCTTCTCTGTTGTTCCGCGAGCGGCCGCGGCACGCATGAAATCAGAAAGGTCCGCTTCAGTATAACGCCGCCGCGAGGGGGAATACCAGCCGCTATTCGCCCGAATTGTCCGAGAACCCGAGCACGCGCCGGACTTCGGCCGGACTGGTCACGCCCGCAGTGACGGCCGCCGCGGCACGCGTCCAGCGGTCGGCCATGCCGGCGCGCTGGGCCAGCGACTCGAGCACCGACAGCTCGCTGCGCGCGAGGATCGCCTGGCCCAGCGTGTCGTCGTCCAAGGGGAGCATCTCGGCCAATACCGTGCGCCCCGCGTAGCCCGTGCCGCCACACTTCCCGCAGCCCACGGCCACGCGCGCCTGCGAAACTGCCAGCCCCAGCAGCTCTTCTTTGCCGCGGGCCTCGCGCGAGCAATCGCACAGCCGGCGCACCAGCCGTTGAAATTGAATTGCCAGCAGTCCGCTGCGCAAAGCGTAGGGTTCCAGCCCCATGTCCAACAGCCGCCGCACGGCCGCCGCCGCGCTGCCGGCGTGAAACGAGCTGAGCACGAGTTGCCCGGTGAGCGAGGCTTGCAACGCCGCCTCGGCGGTGGCCCGGTCGCGAATCTCGCCGACCATGATCACTTCCGGATCCTGCCGCAAGACGCTGCGCACGGCCGTGGCCAGATTGAAGCCGGCCTCGTCGTTCACCTGCGATTGCGACACTCCCGAGAGCGCCATCTCGATCGGGTCTTCCAGCGTTACGATGCTGCGCGGCACCAGCGCCCGGTCGACCAGCTCGTTCAGGCAGGCGTACAGCGTGGTCGTCTTGCCGCTGCCGGCCGGGCCGGTGATGAGAATCGCGCCGGAGGTTTCGGCCAGTAGTTGCCGCAGCCGGGCGAGGATTTCGTCGGGTAGGTCCAGATCGTCCAAGTGCCGGAACCGCGACTTGCCGCTGAACAGCCGCACCACGGCCCGCTCTCCGTGCAACGTGGGAAACGTGCTCACGCGCACTTCCGAATCGACGTCGGAGCGGCGGATGCGACCTTCCTGCGGCAAATCGGTGCGGTAGGTCAACAGCTCGGCCAGCACCTTCAGCCGGGCCACGACGTTGGCCGCCACTCCCGGCGGAAACGTGCCCACCGGCGCCAGCACGCCGTCGACCCGAAACCGCAGTTCAAGCCCCTCGGGCGTAGGTTGCAAGTGCAGATCGCTGGCCGAACGGCGGCGGCCTTCGGCCAACAGCAAGTCGACGAACCGCGTGGCATATTGCGGGTCCGCCGGATTGAGCGCCTGCAGTGCGGCCGCCAGTTCGTCGTACAAGGTCGCATCTCGCGCTTAGCCGCCCGTTGAAATAAGCCATCGTGGCTCATTTCAACCTCGCCAGGTGCGTAGCAAAGCTCCGCACGGCTCGCAAAATTACGACTTACGTCGTCATTTTGAGATCGCATCCATGCGATCGCGCAGGCCGTTGAATACTTCAACGGCCTGTTAGCCGCCCGCGCTGTGACTCAGGCGAGCATTTCGTTGAACAGTTGCATCTCTTCGTCGTCGATGCCGGCGTGCTTGAGTTGCAGCTTCTCGCGACTGTCGATGCCCAGGCCGATTTCGATGCCGTGTTTCAGGAACGGGTTGTCCCACACCGAGTAGCGTTGCAGCCGCCGCTCCGTGCCGTAACGCTTCAATACGGCCACCCCTGTGGCGTCGGCGGCGATCCGATCGCGGCTGGCCACGATCAGCTTCGGCTCGACCGAGTCGCCGTGCGACGGGCCGCCGAAGACGAAGCTCTTGCTGCCGTCCAGAATGTTCAAGGCCGGCCGGATGCCCAGGTTCAACTCGGCCACGCGATTGACCAGCGGCTCGGCCTCTTCGATGTCCAGCTTGCGCCCCTCGGGACCCAGCCGGCGGCGACTGCCCGAGGCCTTCTGATTGAACAGGTTGCTGTCCCCCTTGAACGCCGTGTGGAATTCGCGGCGCGAACGGTGATGGCTCATGCCCACGAACGCCTTCATCGACATCGTAAACCAGGCCTGGAAGTGCGTCTTGATCACCGGCACGTTGACGACGTGATCCACCGCGAACAACAGCTCGGCCAGCTCGAAGCCTTGCGGCCACAGGTCGGCCCGCTCGGGCTTGATCTTCCGCCACATCTGGTCGCCTTTGCGGCCGAGCCCTTCCAGCTCGTCCTGGCAATCTTCCAACCCGACGGCTACGACCGGGGCGTGGAAGTCGCTCTTGGCCTGTTCCACGGCGTCGATCTGGCCGACCTTCTTCATCACTTCCACCGTCTTGGGCGTCGACGTGTCAAAGATCGGCGAGAAGCTCCGGTCGGCCACGATGATCCGCTTTGGCCCGCGCTCGCTGACCAGCTTGATCACCGCGTACAGGACCTCGGGGCTGGTGGTGGTGGGACTCGGGACCGCGCCGGTCACGTTCGGCTTGATCAGCACGGTCTGGCCTTCCTGGATGAAGTCCAAGCCGCCGGACAACTCCACCGCCTTGCGCACCGCCTCTTCCATGTTCGAGCCGCGGGCGATGCCCACGTCGGCACTGGCCGGCCGAGCTGGTTCGTCTTTGCCAAATGCCAGCTTCGGCAGCGCCAATCCGCTCGACATCCCAGCGGCCAACGAAGCGCCTCCGACCTGCGCAAGAAACGGCGACGGTGTGGACAGATTCCAGCGTGTGACATAAACGAGCCCTCGCGTTGCGAACGTGCGATCGAATGCGGCAAAATGGCCGGTTGGCTGCGCGTGCCCTCACGGGCACTCTATTTCTTTTCGGCCGGCGGATTCGATTGTAACCACTTTTCCAGCCCCTTGCGAAGCTCTTCCGTCCGTTTATTGAGGTCACCTGCCTTGTCCGCGGACACCTCTTTCGACGCGTGGACCAGCAGCATCGTCTCGCCTCGCAGCTCGCTGACGTCGTCCTGGAACTCCGCCGGAATGGGGGCCTCTTCGTCGATGCGGCGGCGGCGCACCTGCCCCATCGTCTGCCACAGCTTGTCGTTTTGCTTGACCACCGCTAGCAGGTTCGGAAAATCCTTCTCCGCCGTCTCGTGGCAATCGAGACACCAGGCCTCGAGCTTGAAGTCGGCCGGCGCATTGCCGATGTCGTGGTTGCCGTGGCAGTCGAAGCACATTGGATATTCGGTGTTGATCCGCTCGCTGAAATCCCAGTGATGCGGGCCGGCGGCCAGGGCTTCGGCCGCGTCGCTGTGGCACTCGCTGCACGTGGCGATGTGAGCGCTCTTTTTGGTACCAATGAAGCCGAAATCTTCGTAGTGCGCCTTGACGTCGTCCACGGTGTTGCCGCCGTGGCAGTCGTAGCAGGTCATTTCCTGCAAGTCGTGCACGCTGCGGACGAAATTCACCACCGCGGCCGTCAGCTCGCGGCCGGCCGTCAGGTGACAGTTGGCGCAGTTCGAGCCCACCAGCGGCAGCGGATGATCCTTGGGCCAGTTCTTGGGCTTTACGAGTTTCTTCTGGGCGGGTTGGCCCTCAGGCCGGCCCGCGGCAGCTTTTTTCGCGTCACCCTCGGCGGCTGCCAGGAGCGAGGCGGCCAACAGGTAGCCGCCGACAAGCCCCATTGAGATCGCCGCCGGCGCCCAGCGAAGGCGCCGCGACGAGGAGCAGACTTCGCGGCCGACAACAAGCCCGACTGCGGCCAGCACAACCGCGAATAAAGCCAATTCCACAGACTCTTCCTCACCGTCCGACGTGCCTGATTCGTGTGATGCGATTGGGGGGGCAAGGTGAAGCCTTCAGGCTAATGACCGGCAGGGCCGGAGTCAAGAAAGGCCGGACGCAACGGCGCAGAGCATCGGTGACGCGGCTCGATCAAGCCATTAAACTGGAGGTGCGGCTGCATGCCGCTCCCGACTGCAAGCTTTCCATCGTCGGATCCGGTCCATGCGTCGTCTGCCCGTCTTTTTCGTTTTCTTAGCCGTTTGCTCCACGTCGCAGGCGCTCGGACAGCTACTGGAAGAGCAGTTGTTGGCCGAAACGCCCACGGCGCTGGCGGCGGCGGCGCGCAAACTGGGGGATCCCGTGCGCGGCGCCATCCTGTTCCATCAGCCGTACTTGCTGTGCACGAAATGCCACGCCGCCGGTGAGCCGGGCGAACAGAAGCCGCTGGGACCAGATCTCGCGCAACCTGATCCGGCGCGGGCCGGTGCGGCGTCCGCCGCGGACGCTTCGGAAGGTGATCGGCGCGCAGCGTACGACGCCTTCCTGGTCGAGTCCCTCCTCGCCCCCTCGAAATCGATTCGCAAAGGTTTTGAACCGGTCGTCCTCCTCTTGGCCGACGGCCGCAGCATCACGGGGCTTGTGGACAATGAAACCGCCGAGACGATTTCACTCCGCGACGCGGGACAGGAAGGCAAGCGGCATCGACATTCCCACCGGCGACATCGACGAGCGAGCCACCAGCCAGCAATCGATCATGCCCGGGGGACTGGCCAATCAGCTCGCCAGCCGGCAGCAGTTTTTGGACCTGGTCGCCTACCTGAGCGAGATCGCCGCCGGCGGCCCGTCGCGGGCCAAGGAGCTCAAGCCCGACGCCTCACTCTATGCCGCGCCGCCGCTGGCCGAGTACGAGAAAGAGATCGACCACGCCGGACTGCTGGCCGCCACCGACCACGACGCAGAGAGCCTCGAGCGGGCGCAAGATCTACGATCGCGTGTGTGCCAACTGCCACGGGACGCACGACCGGGCCGGCTCGCTTCCCACGGCCCCCAAGTTCGCCTCCGCGAAATTCAAGAACGGCAGCGATCCTTACGCCCTCTACCAGACGCTCACGCGGGGTTTTGGACTGATGGCCCCGCAGGTGTGGATGGTGCCGCGGCAAAAGTACGACGTGATCCACTACCTTCGCGAGACCTATCTGAAGGATCACAATCCCCAGGCCTACACGCCGGTGGACGAGCCCTACCTGGCCCGGCTGCCGCACGGCACCACGTTCGGCCCCGAGCCGCCGGCGATCGACCCTTGGGTGGCGATGGATTATGGTCCGAGCCTGATCTATACGTACGAGTTGCCCCCCTCTCGCGCCGCGCCCGACGTGCCCAACTTCGCCTACAAGGGAATCGCCGCGCGGCTCGATCCCGGCCCCGGTGGCATCTCACGCGGCAGACTGTGGTCCGTGTTTGATCACGACACGCTCGCGCTTGCCGGCGCTTGGAGCCGCGCCGCCGGCGACGAGTCGTTCATCGACTGGAACGGCATCCAGTTCAACGGCAAGCACGAGGTTCATCCACACGTCGCCGGCGAGCCGTTGTTTACCAATCCCGTCGGACCCGGCTGGGCCGACCCCGCGACCGGCAGTTTTGACGATCCCCGCCCCCGCGGCCGCGACGGCCGGCATTACGGCCCCTTGCCGCCGGAATGGGGCCGCTACCGGGGACTGTACCACCACGGTCAAAACGTGATTATTTCGTACACGATCGGTTCGGCCGACATTCTCGAGATGCCGGGTTTCGAGACCCTCTCCGGCGGCACCGGCGACGCAGCCGTCGCGCGTACGATCGAAGTCGGCCCGTCGACGCACGAGGTGGTGACGCGCGTCGCTCCGCTTGACGTGGCCGTCGCGTTGGTCGGGCCGAACACAGGGCAACTCATGCGCGACGAACGATTCCATCTGTTGCAGATTCCTCCTCACGACACGACGCTGGTCATCAAGCTACTCGTCGCCTCTTGCGAGCAATCTGTGCTGGACGCCTATCGCGAACAGTCGCCGCCGCCGATGCAGCTGGAGCCGATCACGCACGGCGGTCCGCCGCGCTGGCCGCAGCAACTCGTGACGCACGCCGCGATCGGCGCAGCCGACGGCCCGTTCGCGGTCGACGTTCTGGCCGATCCTGTCCAAAACCCCTGGCTGGCTCAGATCCGGCCCACGGGCTTTGACTTCCTCGACGACGACACGGCCGCCGTCTGCACCTGGGACGGCGACGTGTGGCGCATCTCCGGACTGGCAAAGCTCGGTGACGACGCCCGCGCCGCGCCCGAGTTGACCTGGCAGCGGATCGCCAGCGGGCTGTTCCAGCCGCTGGGGCTCAAATTTCGCGCGGGCAGATCTTCGTCACCTGCCGCGATCAGCTCGTCCAGCTTGTCGACTTGAACGGAGACGACGAAACCGACTTCTACGCGTGCTTTAACAGCGATCACCAGGTGACCGAGCACTTCCACGAATTTGCCATGGGCTTGCAGACCGACGACGCCGGCAACTTCTATTACGCCAAGAGTGCCCGGCACGCGCTACCCGCCGTCGTGCCGCACCACGGGACGCTTTTGCGAGTCAGCAGCTGATGGCTCGCGCACCGACATCGTGGCCACCGGCTTTCGCGCCGCCAACGGCGTGTGCCTCAACGACGACGGCACGTTCTTTGTGACCGATCAGGAAGGACACTGGACCCCCAAGAATCGCGTCAATTGGGTCACGCCCGGCGGATTCTACGGCAACATGCTGGGCTATCACGACGTCACCGACACGTCCGACACGGCCATGCGCGAGCCGGTATGCTGGATCACCAACGCGTTCGATCGTTCTCCCGCCGAACTGTTGTGGGTGCCGAAGGGAAGCTGGGGCCCGCTGGCCGGAGCGCTCTTGAACCTGTCGTACGGCTACGGAAAGATTTTTGTCGTGCCCCACGAAACCGTAGCCGGGCAGATGCAAGGGGGCATGTGCGAGTTGCCGATTCCGCAGGCCCCCACCGGATTGATCCGCGGCCGCTTCCATCCGCGCGACCGGCAACTCTACGCCTGCGGCATGTACTCCTGGGCTGGCAGCCGCACCCAGCCCGGCGGGTTCTACCGCGTTCGTTACACCGGCCGGCCATTGTACGTGCCGCTGGAGCTGCACGCGCGGCGCGGAGAATTGACGCTCAAGTTCACCGGCGAGTTGGCCGCCGATCGCGTCACCGAGACGGCGCGGTGGGAAGTGAAAACCTGGTCCCTCAAACGCACCGCGAAGTACGGCTCCGACCATTACGACGAAAAGCCGCTGGCCGTCGCGGCCGCCACGTTGGACGACGATCGGCGCACCGTCCGCCTTGAGTTGCCCGAGCTCGAACCGACCTGGAGCATGGAAATCAAGTACACGATCCAAGCCGCCGACGGCACTCCGGTCCTCGGCACGGTGCACAACACGATTCACGCCCTGGGCGATTGACGAATCGAACACGGCGGGATCCGTCGCCAGTCTGCCCCTCAATCCCAGACGCCTTCGGGAATCGGCTTGGCTTCGACAATCTCGATCGTCACCTTGTTGGGACCTTCCACCAGGAAGCTCATCATCTTGAATTGCTCCTTCTCGGTGATCGGCTCGATGATCTTGCAGCCGGCCGATTGCATCCGATCGTAGACCGGCTGGATGTCGCGATAGGAGAAGCCGATCCGATCGATGGGGCGATCCTTCGTCGGCTGAATCTCGGCGAGCGGCTCGTCGGGCCACCAGGGAGGCGCGGGCTCGGCGTCCGGCTTGCCGAAAAAGATCATCGTCACGTTGTCGCACTGGATGACGTTGATCCAGATGCTGGTCAGCGTGGACATGTCCCCCTTGGGCTTCGGCCGGGTGGGGAAGCGGGGCTTCAAACCCAGGTGTTTCGCATACCAGGCCGTCGACTCGTTGACGTCATCGCAGAAGAAATGGACGTGGGCAAAACGGTGGTGCCCCATCGTGTTGATTTCGATCAGCTCCTTGTTGGGCCCGCTGATGTACATGTAATAGTTGTCGACGCCCGGCAGGGGGGACAACGGCGTGTGGATCGTCACGTCGTGGCGCTTCCACCATTCGTATTCATGGGCCACGTCGACGCCGCCCCAGCCGATGTGCCAGATGCCGGTGTTCAACTTGCTTTCGGGCGGTTGGTCGACCTGGTTCAACAGCAAGAACGATCGCTCGGTGAACAGGGCGTCGCTCGCGCCGCGAAACTTGATCGGCGTGGCGCCGAACACGCGACTGTAGAACTTGATCGACGCCTGCGGATCGGTCACGTTCAAGAGCACGTGATGGAACCGCGCCGGTTCGACGGCGGCCTGGTCGGCGGCCAGCGCCGAGGCATTTGGAGACGACATGCCCAGCGCCGCCAACAGCGCAACCGCCAGAAGCGACAACCAATGCCCGTTGCGGATCATCCGCCATTCTCCTGTCAGGATGAAACGATCTGGAACGAGAAAGCCTAAATGGCCGCCGCATCGTTCGCACAGGAAGTACCGGCCGCGTCGACGGCTTCAACGATAGCCAGCCCGCCCGGCAAATGCGACTTGAGGGCGTTCCCGGATCGCTCGTTGCGACTGGCGGCTCAACGCGTCGGGGGCCCGCGAGATGCGAGTGGCGTCGTGTTCGCGCCTGCTGCATTGCGCACGCCCCCCGCGCTAGAAGTTGGCCACGAACGAGCTGGTCGTGACCGTCGTGCCGGGCAGTAGGTGTCCCTCGGAGTCGCCGATGTAGGCACGCAACGTGTGCGGACCGACCGTGACCTCGTAGAGTGCGCCGCTAGTGATATTCGACATCGGCGCCGAGTCATCAAGCTGATAGTACACCGCCGCGCCGGGCGGCAACTGGCCAATCACGTTGGAGCGGATATGGATATAGCTGCTGGTCACCGGAGCGTAGTTCCAGGGCGTAATCAGTACGACACGCGGCGGGTCGACTGGGGTCGCAATCGGCGCGACGAGCCCATTGATGTCGGGACGCGAGCCGTCCGCGTCCGCCGGCGCCACGGCGCCGGCCAAGGCCAGGCCGTACAGCTGCCAGGCCTGGGCGTTTGTCAAACCAGGGAGCGGCGTGCCGACGACACCGTCCTCGCGATTCGAATTCAATGCCGGGTCGGTTTGTGGCAAGACGTACGATGCGTCCTGCTCACGGTAATATACCTGGAAGTCATCACCCGGTACCTGGTTGTAGTCGTAAACTCGCACGATGCTCGGGAAGACGAGATTGTTTGTGAGACCCGCGTGTTCCATGGAAATGTTGGCCGGCGGCCTCACGTTCGTGCCGAAGGGTTGGATGCCCAGAATGGGAATCATCACGAACTTGTCGTTGCGAACCTCGAGTACGTTGCCGGCGATTGACTTGTTGTCTCTCGCCGGAAAGACGGTGATGTTGATGTAATTCTTCAACGTCGAATCTTTGATGATCGTGGGGCGCTCGATCCCGGGCACGGACGCATCGCCCGTAGGGGCACGAATGCCCTCGTAATAGTTCTCGATTCGTGAATTCTGAATAACCAGGTTGAGATTCTTGTACAAGGACAAGTCCATGCCCCGGGGACCGGCATCCCTACGGTCGAGCCCTTGCGAGTCTCCCAGAATCAACAGTCGGCTGAAAGTGAGTTGCGACGTGTAATACGCCACGACTCCGGTCGAGTGGACATTCCAAATCTTGGTACCCAGGAAATACGTCGGGGGCTGGTCGGTGGTGACAGGGTAGCCCGCCGGAAAGGTCACCCAGACACCAGTCGGGGTCATGCCATACGCTTCATTGTTAGCGAACAGCGTGCCCGGCCCGGCGACGCTAGTGTAGCCTTGTCCGGCCATCCGTTTATCGGCTCCGCGATACAGCGGAAAAGTGATCTCGAAGGAGTTGTATCCATCAATTACGAAGCCGGCGTACGTGTTGTCGGCCGCGACATTGCCGACCACCGCGTTACCTCCCCGCCGGAACCAGAATCCGCTGCCGCCGCGGCCAAAATCACCCTTGGCCGTTCCCGACTTGCCATCGACGTGGGTGCCCTGGATGCGGATCGTCATATTGTTGCTAAAGACGTTGCCGATCTCGGAGCCGTCTTCGGTCGCGATTCCCGCACCCTGAGCGTCGTATACGACGTTTTGGTCAATCAGCCCAAAGTCGCTGTCGTGTACGGTGATTCCCCATTTCCGTGCGCCGACGACGGCGTTGCCGATCAGTTTGAACTGGTAACCGCGGTTCGCGGGATTCTCAGGACCAATCAAGTGGTGCATGTGAAGGGCGTACCGCCCGATTTGATTCGTGCCCAATTGTACGACATTGCCATTGGCGTCGAGCTTCGTGTTGTTGATGTCGGAAAACGCGTCGGTGCGGCCCAGGTCTTGAAACCGCGCGTACTCGATGTCGACGTCGGCGCGGGCGGTAAACAGCGTGTGCCCGCGCGTGCCATTCGGGTTTTCCGAGCGAATGATCACGTTGCGATCCAGCAACGCGGCATCCGGTAACAGCTCCAGCTGGCCCTCGCTATTGCGCGCCCAAGTGATCGAATTTCAAGGCGGCCGTCAGAAAGACGCGGTTGCCTTCGACGTGATCAACGACCACTTCCTCCCACTCCGGTGGTATCTTGCCCGCGTCAAAATCCCGGTAGACCGACGCGGCCACCTGACGCGTATCGGGCAATACGACCGTATCGCCGGCCCGCCAATCGCTGACGTCGCCGCTGAACCACAGGCTCGTGTCGCCGGCTTTGGGCTCAGCGGCCAGCTCGGACCAGGTGTGATTGAGCGCCGACCCATGAATCGACACCTGCCCCAGGCCGATTAGCCCCGTGCCATATTGGAACGGGTCGTTGACCAGGTCGAGCGGCTGGTCGGCGATCATGACTTCCGCCGTCACGCCTGCATTGACGGGCGCGTCGGCGGTGCCGATCTGCAGTAGACCATTTGGCATGACGGTCAGGTTGGTCACGACGAGTCGCGTGTTGGCGGTTGTCGAAAAGACCAGCGAACCGCTGATTTCCAAGCTGTCGATCGACGTGTCGCTGAGGAGCGAGTAATTGACGGTCGTTCCCTCGCTGATCGAGACGCGATCGCCGGTGGTGGGCACTCGGTGGGCCGACCAGATGTTGGGATTGTTCCAGTTGCCGCTGCCGATGGTAATGTTCGTCGGATTGGCCGCGAACCGCGGAATCGTGTCCGTTTCCGTTTTGATCGTCGTCGCCGTGACCGTCACGCCGTCGAACTGCTCGCTTTGCAGCGGCTGCACGAGATCAACGTCCGGCGCCACGTTCACGGTGGCGCTGAGCGCAATGCGGCTTTCAAGAATCTCGTGGTGACAAGTCGCGAGCGAGTTGAGATTTCTTCTGCCCAAACGGAGGAATCGTGTTTGCATGCTCATGATGGGTGTACGCTGCGCTCCTGCCGCGCAACGAAAGAGAAAGGAACCGGATCGCCCCCTTAGAACGACGCCAGAGGGAGCAACAAGGCACAATGAGTGCGGGTGCCCCGTTCCGAAATGAGTCACCTGCCCGCGATCGGGGCTGTCACCAGTCCGCCCTGTTGAACCATCAATCTAACGGTTCGCGTCGCGGCAATCCAGGCGAAAACCAGGCCAATCCGATCGTTTGCTTCCGCGTCACCGCGGCTCCTACCAACGCGGCGACTGCACCTACGTCGACTCCGCCGGTGAACGATCGCTTGTCATCGCGCGACGGAGGTGCCGGCGCGCGTCCGCGTCATCAATCGACACCAGCCCTTCGTCCCAGGCGGATCTCATCCGACGGCTTCGCCACGCGATCGGGCCCGTGGGGCTAACAGGCCGTTGAAATACTCAACGGGCTGGTAGGCCACCCACGCGACTGCGAAAGGTTCCTTGTTATCGTTGTGCGCCGATTTCCTGGCACGCCCCTGTAACATGTTCGCAAATAGCGGCTTATGGCTGCGCATCTGGCGTTGCATTTGCCCCCTGACACGATTGCCGGTACTTCTTATACTGCGCGCCCGTCTGCGTCGTGCGGCCGTTAGACATGTCGCCCGACCGATCGGGATGGAAGACCACGATGGTGGACGATTCTCTGCCACACTGAACGGTGCCAGACCAGATCATGTCCCTCAGCACACCGAGTTGGCCCACGATTGGAAACATGCGAAACGCTTCGCTCGCGATGCTCGTGCTATTTTTTCTCATAGTCTGTGGGGGTGACAGACCACACGCTGGGGCAGCGCTGGGCCCTCGGTTGTCTGCCGACGCAGTTCGTCCACAATCGAGCGCGCTGGCGCTTGCAAATCAGGACTCCGCTGACAAGCCGACTGACGCCAAGGCGTCGCAGGCGGACATCATCGCCCGGCTGCAGCAGACGATCGACGCGGACCGCAAGCAGTTGGCCAAGTACCTGCAGAAGCTCAACGATCCCGATAGTGAGTACCACCAGGCAAAAGACGACGTCGAGCGGCTCGACGACCAACTCGAACGGTTGAAAGCCCAGGCCGATCGACTCGGTAACGACGGCAACTCCCGCGAAGCGGCCGACGTCAAAAACCAAATCAAGTTGGCACAGACCGACCGCGACGCGGCTGGCAAGCGCCTCGATCTGGAGGACCGGCAGCGCTCCGTGCTCTCCGAAGAGATTGCCAGCTTGCAGGAGAAGATTCGGCAGGACGCGGCGAAGCTGCGCGCTCTTACAGTATCTCCCGATTCTGAGCCTGTCGCCGGTGACGGCATGTCCGCCGATCCGTCACCAGACGCGTCCCCGTCCAGCGACGCCAACTCCCAACAGAATACGCCCACGGTTCCCTCGATCCCCGGTCTGCCGGCGCCGACACCTTGCAAAAGGCGCAGCAGGCCGAGCAGGCCGCCAAACAGAAGTCCGCCGAGGTGCTGCTGCAGGCGCAGCGTGAGGCCAAGTCGAAGCAAGCGGCGGCCAAGCGCGCCAACACCGAGGTGCAAAGCGCGACCGAGCGCCTCGACGCCCTGAAACGGAGCATCAAGGTCGAGCAGGAGCTGCTCGACGTGGCCAATCAAAAGGCCGCCCAAGCCCAACATGACTTGTCGGAGTTGAATGCCAAGCGCCAGCCGGAGCTGGCCCAGAACCCGGATGCCTGGAATAGCTTGACGAAACAAATCCAGGCGGCGTCCGACCGCTACACCGCGGCTCAGAAGGACGCCCAGGACAGCCGCCGGCGGCTCGACGATCTGCGCGATCAGTTGGCCGCGCAGCAGCAAGAACGCATCACGGCACTGAACGAGGCCAACGAAAAGGCGGAAGCCGCCAAAGAGGCCCAGGGAAAAGTCGAGCGGCTGCAAAATCCCTTCAGCCTGAAGAATATCGCGCAGTGGTTCTTGGATCACGGTCCCAAGCTGCTCGCGATCCTGCTGGGGGCGTTGGGCTTGTACCTGGCCGTGAAGCTCAGCGGCCGGCACCTGGTGAAGGTCGTCGCCCGCGGCGGACACCGCGGCACGATTCGCGAGCGAGAGAACCGCGCGCTGACGCTGGTCGGAGTGTTTCAGAACGTGGCTTCGCTGGCCGTCGTCATCGGCGGCACGTTGATGTTGCTCGATGAAATGGGCATCCCCATCGTGCCGCTGATGGGAGGAGCGGCCGTTCTCGGCCTGGCCGTCGCCTTCGGTGCGCAAAACCTGGTCAAGGACTACTTCTCCGGGTTCATGCTGCTGTTGGAAGATCAATATGGCATCAACGACGTCGTGAAGATCGGCGACATCGCCGGCGCCGTCGAGGGAATCACGCTTCGCGTCACCACGCTCCGCGACCTGGAGGGGGTCGTGCACTTCATACCCCACGGCACGATCACGGTCGTCAGCAACCTGACGCACGGCTGGTCCCGCGCACTGTTGGACATCGGCGTGGCTTACAAGGAGGACACGGATCGGGTGATGGCCGTGATGCTCGAAGTGGCCCGCGGCATGCGTCAAGACAAGGCCTTCGCGCCGTTCATCCTGGACAACCCAGAGATGTTGGGCGTCGACGTCCTGGGAGACTCGGCCGTCTCGATCAAGATGGTGATCAAGACGGCTCCGACCAAGCAATGGGCCGTGCGCCGCGAATACCTCCGCCGCATCAAGCACCGCTTCGACGAACTGGGCATCGAGATTCCCTTCCCACAGCGCACCATCTACGTCCGGCATGAAGATGGCCCACCGCTCCACCCGGACGAGAAACCCCAGGGCGAACAGCTCTGACGTTAATCAACCGGCGGCAACACGTCGGGTTCCACCTGATATCCGTCGGCCAGCGCGTTGGTCATGTTGAACAGCCCGGCGATGGCCAGCACTTCGCCGACCGCCTCGGACGAGAGCCCCTGTTTCCGCAGCGCAGCCGTGTGGGAATTGACGCAGTAGGCGCAGCCATTGGTGGCTGAAACGGCCAGGGCGATGATCTCGCGCGTCGCCGCGTCGAGCGCCGGCTGCCGACCGGCGGCCTCCGGGTGCATGAGCGTCTTGAGCGTGTTCCACACCAGCTCCAGTTCCACTGGATTGGTCGCCAGCACGCGCCACAGGTTGGGCACGAAGTCGATGTTCTTCGTCCGCTTGATGTCGGCAAAAATCTCGGCCACTTTGCCCGTGGCCTGGTCTTCGGCCACAGGCCTGACGGTGGCCATCCGCGGTTCGTCCATGGCTGCGTCCTTTCGTTATCCGCCGGCGGCTTGGATCGGGCGTTGATCGCTCACTTGGGAATTTCCTGGAGCAGGCGGCCGACGTAGCTCTCGTAGCGCTTGTCGGGCGCATCGCCGCGCGGTTGCCCGCGCAGCTGCGCGTTTGATCGGGTCGGCTCGCTTGCCCAGATGTTCGATCGCGTTGAGCGCCGCGATGGCCACAAATACGTTGTTGCGGCCCCAGTCGCCGTGATCGGCCAGTACTTTCTCGGCCAACCGCTGGTCGTCCGCGGTGCCGAAATTCGCTAGCGCTTCGGCCGCGGTCACCCGCACGTATGGCGACGGATCGGCCAGCGCCGACACGAGCGGCCCATGCCCCGCCTGCACGGCCGACTGGCCACGCATCAACAGGCCCAGCGCGGCCCAATAGCGCACGGCGCTGTCGGAATCTTCGAAGGCCTTCGTCAACCGAGGCACGGCGCCACTCTCCAGATTCGCAGCCAGCTCCGCGGTCGCCAGGATTCGCTCCAGAGGATATTTTGATTTGTCGTGACCCATGTCGTATGGCGTTGTGCCTGCGCTGCGGGAGTGGATTTCCCCCTCGGGCAAAAAGCCCAGATCGCGCGTCTCGAGCACTAACGCTGCGCTGGGCGTTTTGCAACCGCAAGCGGGTCGCTTCGTGGTCCGCATCGCCAACCAGGTTGTGCACTTCGTCGGGGTCTTCCACCAGGTCGTACAACTCTTCGGGCGGTTTCGGCTGCCAGAAGGCGTCTTGCACCGCGTTGAGCTTCCCCTCGTCGTGCAGCCGGTGCCAGACCTGCGTCGTCGGCGTTTGAAACATGTAGGCCAGATACTGACCGTAAATCCGGTGCGGCATGTAATTGCGGACATAAACGTAGCGGCCGTCGGTCACGCTGCGGACTATGTCGATCTTCTCGTCCATCCGTCCGCGAAAGCCGTAAATGTACTGCTGCGGCGGCGCGACGTACTTGCCCAGAAAGGCGTACCCCTGCATCCACTCCGGCGGCTTGATGCCGGCCAGGCTCAACACGGTCGGCGCAAAGTCGACGAAGCTGACCAGCCGATCGCTCTTGCCGCCGCTTTGGTAGTCGTCGGGCCGCAGGTGCTTGAACTTGTCGGGAATGTATACCACCAGCGGAACTTGCAGCCCGCTGTTGTACGGCCAGCGCTTGCTGCGGGGCATGCCCGAGCCGTGGTCGGCGTAGTAGAACACGATCGTATCGTCGGCCAGTCCGGCCTCGTCGAGTTCTTTCAATTGCACCCCCGCGTCGGCGTCGGCATCGCTGACGACGTCGTAGTACTGCGCCCAGTCCTGCCGCACCTCGGGCGTGTCGGGATGGTAGGCCGGCAGCGGCGACTTTGGCCGGATCGTGGACGGCCTTGTGCGGCCGCTTGCGAATCTGGCTCTCGTGGCTCTTGGTCGAGTTGAACACGGCGAAGAACGGCTGCCCCGCGGGACGCTTTTTCCAATGCGCCTGCCGGGACGATTCGTCCCACACCTTCCCCGGCTGCCTCAGGTTGTAGTCTTCCTTCGAGTTGTTCGTGCAGTAGTACCCTGCGGACCGCAGCAACTGCGGGAACATCTCCTTGCCGGCCGGGTATTGGACCATGCTCCGCATGTGCTGGCCGCCGGTCGACGGGGCGTACATGCCCGAAATGAGCGTCGTGCGGGCCGCGGCGCACACCGGCGCGTTCGACCAGCAGTGCGTGTAGATCATGCCCCGAACCGCCAGCGCGTCGACATTGGGCGTCGTAGCGTACTCGTCGCCGTAGCAGCCCATGTGCGGGCCGTGATCTTCGCTGGTGAGCCAGAGAATGTTCGGCCGCGCCTCGTCGGCCTGCGCTGCCGAAATCGCCCCGGGCTGCGCCACCAAACCAGCAACCAAGGCGACCAAAAGACGCACGAGTGTGATTGCAAACTGAGCGTCAAAACTACGAGCGTCCCTCCATCGCGTGCCACTGCCAGCAGTGGCACACAATGTACTACTCGACCAACCAGCAGCGGGAAAAGGCTTTGCTGCGAAACCGCGTCGATTCATAGCTGTACCTCGAGCGTATCATCATTCGTTTCGCGGGCCGCCAGGTCGTCGAGCTGCCGCGAGCGTCCCGACTCGGGATCGACCACGCGGACCGAGTAGCTGCCCGGGGCGAACACGTGTGGCTGAAACTCATTGCCGGCGACGCGCAAATTGTAGAGCAACTCGCCGCCGGCGAGCACCTGCACCACCGGGTCGCGGGCACCGGCGATCTTCAGCTTCGGCAGCCAGGCCGCGGCCAATCGGGCACTGTCGGCAATCGGCTCGATCGATACCGGCCAGCCGGGAAACTGGGCGTCGGACCGCGGATCGGCCAACAGCGGCCAGCACTCCACCGTCACGCGGCGGCGCGGCTTGTCGAACCGCACCACGGCCAGCCCGCAGGCTTTGTCCCCTTCGATCTCCAGCACCGAACCGGCGAACTCGCGCTTTGGATTCGCCACGGCCAGCACGGTGAGCGGATGTCCGAAGTGATCGAGGAAATCGCCGGTGACGTCGGCCGACGCGGTGTTTGACGCGCGGCCGGTTCGCTGGGGCTCGAACCACCGCGGATACACGCTATTAACCGCCGGCCCGGCCAAGGCGGCTACCGCGTCACCGTGGCGCTCGATGCCGTAGCGCACCACGGCCGGCAGGTGCTGATCGCCGGCGATATGAAACGCCAGGGCTTTGCGAATCTCGCGCAAGGCGTCGTTCCGCGCGGTTTGCGGCCAGCCGTTGGCGTCGTAGTCGGCCTGGAGCACTTCGTGATTCGGCCCGTGCGTGGTGGCCATGGCGGTGAAGATCGTTTGCGAGATGACGGCCTTCATCTGCGCCGCGCCAATCGGCCACCCAGTCGCGCAAAAAGGCGATCTGCCGCTCGCCCAACAGCTCCAGCCCCGGCACGTCCGCCGTCCGCGGATCGAACTTTGGATCGACGACGTGATCGCCGCGGTTGCCCGTCGGCGGCACTTTGCCCTCGGGACCACTCTTGAACTGCCGGTCCGCAATGACCGCGAAACTCACGCCCCCATAGACCAGCGGGCCGAAGTAAACGCTGATGCCGCGCCGGCAGGGGGCCGGGTCGAACGGATCGGGATGGTGCGACGTTTGCGTCCGATGCACCACGTTGACCCACTCGGGCGGCATTTCGTAGCCACCCATTTCCTGCGTGCCGTGCCGCGGTCCGCCCGCTTCGCCCCAGACGTTCCCCTGGTAGACGTCGTGATCGTCGGGAATCGACACGCTCGGGCGATCGCGCGTCAGCATTCGCCATGTCCAGCCGTGCAAGTACCACTTGCGCAGCAGGTCGAGGATGGCCCTGTCGACCGGTCCCCGCTGCACGCCGTAGCCGCCGCTCGATTCGTAAAACTGATCGCCGGTGAAGGCCAGCATATCGGGATCGAGCCGGGCCATGTTTTCGACGAGCTCGGCATTGGGAAACGCCATGTGCCCGTTGCACGACACGTCGGCCACGGTGAGCAGGTCGCCGTCGACCGGATCGCGCCGCACGACGCCGGACCATTCGTGCGCGGCCGATTTGCCGTCGGTCGTCTCCAGCGCATACGTCAGTCGGTACGGCACCTGGGCCGCGGCGTCCCAATCGTCCACCCGGAACGTGGCAGTGCGGGCTTCCGGATGGATCGGCTCACGGGCGACGTGCGTCCACTTGCCATTGCATTTGATTTCCAGGCCGACGGTGTGCGAATCGTCAGCGCCCACCGGCGGCATCTGCGCGGTCATCTTCAGCGTGCCGTCGCTCAGCGTGTACTGACTGAACAAGATCGGGCCGAATGCCCGCTCGGGATGCGCGACCAGTTTCGAGCCGCCGGCCTGCCAATCGGCGAACCAGAACCTGCCGCTGCCCAGCCCGGGGGCCGCCACGGGTTGGCGGCGGCGGCGATTCGCTGGTCCGCCGCCGTAATTGGCCACCAGTGCCAACTGCCCCACGAGCCGCCCGGCGGGAACTTTGTCGCGCCGCACCTCGCCCAACTGCCGACCTGTTTCCGGGTCGTGGGCCGACAACTCCACGGTATAAGCGTTGCCGTCTGGCCTGGCAGTCAGCCGCAGCTCGATGGCCGGCAGGTCCAATTTCAGGTCCGTCGCGTCGCGGGCATTGGGCTCGCCAAGAAACAGCTTTCCCGCGGCCGTGATGCCCGCGTCGAGCCCTTTGCCAAACAACAAGGCGTGTCGGTAGTCGTCCAGCGCGGCGCTGATGCCGACGCGAAAACCAGCCGAGCCAGCGCCGCCGGCCAGTTTCCCGTCGATGCGTCCCAGCCGGACCGACGTCGAGAAATCACCCGGCCCTTCGCCCACCGCGCAGGTCAACAGATGCACGTGCCGCTCGGGCGCGGCCTTGATGCATTCGACCCGCCCCGACGCCACCCGCCAATCCTGGAGCGGGTTCGTCCAATACTCCTCCCCCAGCCAAACCCGGTCGGGCGTCACTTGCCAGCGACTATTGAACGGCAACGGCGCCGTGGCGTCGGCCCGTGCCACCAGCGGCCGAGCCGCGGCCGCCGTAGTGACCAATGCCGCCGTGTCGCGTACGAACTGTCGTCGAGTGCGCCGGGTCATGACTTTTTCTGCGCCGCCTTCGGCTGTCGCTGGCGCGGACCCGGTCGAGCCCCCGAAGCGGTTGGATCGTCTACGTCGGGAACCTTCAATTCCTGGCGCAGCCGCTTCACTTCGGTTTCCAGCTCGTGGCGCACGTCGGTGTAGTCCGCTTCGTTGTAGACGCTGCGCAGCTCGTGCGGGTCCTTCTGCCGATCGAACAGTTCCCAGTAGTCGACGTCCGGGCCGTAGAAATGCACGAGCTTGTAACGATCGGTCACCACGCCGTAGTGCGGGCGAACGTGGTGCGGCCTGGGATACTCGTAGTATTGATAGTAGAACGAATCGCGCCAGTCGTCGGGCTGTTGTCCCTTGAGCAGGCTCGCGAGGCTGCGGCCCTGCATCTCGTCGGGAATCTCCAGCCCGGCCACGTCGAGAAACGTCTCGGCGAAATCGACGTTCGACACCAGCGCGTCGCTCGTGCTCCCCGGCTTGGTGATGCCCGGCCAGCGAACCAGCAGCGGCGTGCGCAGCGATTCCTCGAAGATCCACCGCTTGTCGAACCAGCCGTGTTCGCCCAGGTAGAAGCCCTGGTCGGCCGTGTAGACGACGATCGTGTTGTCGGCCAGCCCTTCATCGTCGAGAAACTTGAGCACCCGGCCGACGCTTTCGTCCACCGCCTTGATGCAGCCCAGGTAATCGTGCATGTACGCGCTGGTAGCGCCAGCGGACCAGATCCCGACCCGACAGGTTCGCCTCCTGGAACTTCTTGTTCCGCGGCTCGTAGTAGGCGTCCCACTCGGCCCGCTGCTCGGGCGTCAGGTTGCCGGGAGCGACGAGCTTTACGTCGCGCGCGTTCATCGTCTTGGCGATGGTCATGTCCTGATCGTGCTCGGCCAGGCCGCGGCCCGAGTAATCGTCGAACAGCGTCGGCGGCTCGGCATACTGGCGGTCGTTGTCGTGCCCCAGGTGGCGCAGGGCCGGTTCCCATTCGCGGTGTGGGGCCTTGTGCTGGCACATCAGCAGGAACGGCTTCGACTTGTCGCGGTTCTTCAGCCAATCGAGCGTCAGGTCGGTGATGATGTCGGTGGTGTAGCCCTCATGCTTCACCTGCTTGCCGCCGTTGATCATCGGCGGGTTGTAGTACACGCCCTGGCCCGGCAGGATGTGCCAATGATCGAAGCCGGTGGGATCGCTCACCAGGTGCCACTTGCCGAAGATCGCCGTCTGGTAGCCGGCGCCTTGCAGCAGCTTGGGAAACGTGGTCTGCGAGCCGTCGAAGCGGCTGTTCGAGTTGTTGTAGAAGCCGTTCATGTGCGAGTACTTGCCGGTCAGAATCGTGGCCCGGCTCGGCCCGCAGATCGAGTTGGGCACGATGCAGCGATGGAACCGCATCCCCTCGGCCGCCAGCCGGTCGATGTTCGGCGTGTCGACGAGCTTCCGCGGATCGTTGTAGGCGCTGATCGCCTGGTAGGCATGATCGTCGGAAAAGATGAAGACGATGTTCGGCCGCTTGGCGTCCGCCGCGGCGACCGGCTTTCCTGCCAGGGTTGCGACGGTCAGCAGAAACGCAAGTGCCACACCACGAGTGAGTCCGCCTCGCTGGTTCATTGTCTGAGGTACTCCCTTGATGAATCCGCGGCTGTCGCTCCGCCGGACCCGCAGCGCCGGCGGCGTCGAGTGCATCATTCTAGTCTCGCAGGGGGCGTGATGCGAGCAATCCGCCCGATGCGAGGACGAGAGGGGGGCGCAGCGCGGGGTGTCGCCGACGAGTATCGCCGACTATTTGCCCGCCGGCGGCTCGGGAGTGGCGAGTACTTCGAAGCTCTTGAGCACCGCTTCCACCTGCGGCAGGACGGCATCATGCACCGTCTCCTCGGCAATCAGATTCAACAAAAAGCCGGAGCCGCCGTGCGACCAGACGAACTCGGTCGTCTTGATGCGTCGTTCCTCCGATTTCGGATCCTGCTGCCGGAACACGAAGCGCCGCCCTTGGTCGTCGCCGACCATCGTCTTTTCGTCGGCCACGACCTCGAAGCCCTTGTAGCTGGATTGAAACCGGGCCTTGCGGGCATTCACCACCACCGCCGGCGGGACGTTGGGGGGCATCGAAAACGCCACGAAATGCACCTGCGGCTGGCCCGCGGCAAACTTCTCGCCCGTCTTGAACTGGACGGTCACTGCGCCCGGTTTCGAGTCGTCCAGCACCTGCCACTTCGCGTCGGGGGCCGAGATGCGGCACCCATGGTCCGTGTTCGTATAAGTGGATCCAACAATGCCGGTTTTGTATTTCGAATCGGATGCCGGCGGCAGCTCGACTTCGACGATCTTCAGATCGAGTGACTCGGCCAGCGCGAAGCGAGCGCGCTGCGTCCCCGTGACGGTGTCGCTATGCGTGATTTTCAACAGGGCCGGCGAGCCGCCGACTTCGTCAACCGTGGCATCAACGGGGATCCACTCTCCGACCCACATCTCGCACCACATGTGCCCCATCCAGCAGCCGTTGAGCAATCGCATACCCAAGGCCACCCGCGTCGGCACGCCGACGCTCCGGGCCAGCGAGGCCAGCAAGGTGGTGAACTCGCTGCACTTTCCCGTGCGGCAGGCCAGCACCTCGGGACCGGAAAGGGTCTCGGCGATCAGGTCGCCCCCTTGCAGATAGCCGGAGACTTCGTGCGACAGCCGCTGCACGGCGTCCAGCGTCGAGCCGCAACCGGCCGTCCACTCGCGAGCCTTTTTGGCGATCGTCGGATCGTGCGGTTTGATGAACCGGGTTTCGGCCAGGTAGGGGGCCAGCGCCGCGTCTGCGACCGGCAGCGGCGGAGCGTTGTCCACGGGCGCGGCTTGCTCCAGCCGTAACACGAGCTCGTGGCGGTCGCCCTTCTGGCGATGGCTGACGACGTGCTGCCGCGAATCTTCCAGTTGCAGTACGTCCAGCGGCGTGCCGGTCCAGGTCAGCTTGACCTCCATCGATCGCAACCGTTCGGGGAACGGTACGTCGCGGTCGATCGCGAACGACAACAGCTCTCGGTCCGAGAACTCCAGGTGTTTCAGTTCGCCGGCTCTCTCGCGCATGGCGCGTGCCAGCGTGAGTTTTGAGCCGAGCGATGCGCGCTCGAGAGTCCCGTCAGTCGAGAAGAACCAGGTCCCCTTGCCCGGCAGCCCGGTATCCATGGCATCGGCAGACAGCTTCCACCGCACGAGTCCCTCTTCGTCGGGCAATCGCTTGGCAGTGGCCCGGGCCGCCTGCCAGGAGTCCGTTTCGATCACGGTAAGCTCGAGTGAGTCGCTCCTGCGGCTAGCCTCCGCCAGCTGGTCGGACAGGCAAGTATCAAACACACAGCGGCCTGCGAGCGGAATGCGGCGCTCGTACTCGAGGTCGCCGCGCTTGAATGCCAGCACCAGCGTCCCGTCTTGCACGCTTCCGGTCACGCGCACGTCGCCGCTGGCCGAGCGCGATTCATAGCGGCACGACAGCGGCTCGAGCGAAGGCGTCACCACGCACGAGAAGTCTTCGACGCGCTCCTGCTGCCGCCCGAGAAAGCTAATGAGCTCTCGCGTGACGCAGTGGTATCGCCAGTTTCCATCGCCGTCTCGTTCCCGGGAAACGTGACGCGAACAAAACGGCACGTCACCCTTGGAAATCACAAACCAGGCCTCGGACGTCGCTTCGTCACCGGCTCGCGCCAGACTGCAATCCAACGCCAATGTCAGCAGCAGCGGCAGGAGCGCGAGTCTTCGAGTCATGATCGGCAAGCCTCAAGGGTCCCTGGATGGCTACCTCCAACTCAAGCCGCCACCCCAGTCGGTTTATGGCGATCCAGCAAAGGATTCGACCGGATCGCCCAGTTCTTGGCGAGCCCGGGCCAATAACTTCTCCAGCCGCTGGCGCTCGGCCGAATACTTCGGATTGTCGGCCAGGTTGTGAATCTCGTCCGGGTCGTGGGCCAGGTCGAACAACTGGGTGTTCCGCACGCCGCCGGCATTATACTCCATGAGCTTCCAGCGCCCGTCGCGAATCATCCGCTGGCAGTCTTTGTAGGCGCCGAACAGCCAGTCGCGGACTTTGGAATCGCGACCTTCGATGATCGGCAGCAAGCTATGCCCTTCGACGACCGCCGGCACCGGCGCACCGGCCAACTGGCAAATCGTGGGAAACAGGTCGAACAGGTACACCAGCGCGTCACTCTCGCCGTGCGGAATGCCGGGCCCGGCGAAGATCAGCGGCGGCTTGACGTGCTCGTACAGGTTCTGTTTGCCCATCAGCCCGTGGCGTCCCCCCACGGCCAGTCCCTGGTCGCTCGAATAGATGATCACGGTGTTTTCCAGCCAGCCCCGATCCTCGACCTCTTTGATCACCCGGCCAACCTCGAAGTCCAGGTGAGAGATCGTGGCATAGTAACCGGCCAGGTGCTGTTGCATCTCCTCTTTCGTGCGCGGATGGGCCGCCAGCATCTCGTCCCGAATCTTCATCTCGCCGTTGTCGAACGGATGCAGCGGCATGAAGTTTTTCGACAGCGACAAGCTCTCGGGCTTGTACATGTCCAGGAATCGCTGCGGGGCCAGGCACGGATCGTGCGGCACCTGCGGCGCCAGGTACATAAAGAAAGGTCGCTTGCCGTCCTGTTGCTTCAGAAAGTCGATCGCGTGGTCGGCGTTCTTCGTGGCCGAATCGGCCGTGCGCTTCTTCTGCTCGATATTGACGTCGAACGCCGCGTTGCCAAAACGGCAGGAGTTGCCAATCTTGCCGCAATGAAACGTCACGTACCCCGCTTCGCGCAACACGGTCGGCAGCACGGGCACGTCTGGCCGGGGCTTGGGCGACCGCGAGTTATCGGGAATGTGCCACAGCGAGCGGCCGGTGATCAGCATCGTGCGGCTGGGCAGGCAGACGGCTCCCTCCATCGAACCCATGCAGTAGGCGTTGTTGAAATGAAAGCCCCGCTCGACTAGCCGGTCGAGGTTCGGCGTCTTGATCTCGGGATTTCCCAACGCGCCGATCGTGTCCCAGCGTTGATCGTCGGAAAAGACCAGCAAAATGTTCGGCCGCGGCGCCTTGGCTTCGACGGCGCGGACCGCCGGCACGCAAAAGTAGGCGACTGTCAGCGTCGCGAAAAGAATGACGGCCCGAACGGTCGGCTTGCTGCTCTTCACGATGGCACTCTCCTGGGATTCGCTAGTGAACGTAAGTTGCAAGGGTCGGCTTTACGGCAGCTCGCGCAGGCGGACGTTGCGGAAGTCGAGCCGGGTGCCGTGGTTTTGCAGTCCGACGTAGCCGCTAGTACGGTTAATACCCGGGTGCTCGGGCTCGGCGTCTTGGTGGTCGTCCAGATTGGCGTCGATGATCGGCGTGCCGTTCAGCTCGACCGTCACCTTGCGGCCGTCGCACGTGATGTGCATCTTCTGCCACTCGCCGGCCGGCTTGCTGGCGCGGGTCTTGGGCGCGGCGATGCCGTACAAGCTGCCGCAGTATTGATAGGCGTTCAGCTTCGCATACTTGGGCGCGCGGTCGTCGAGAATCTGCACTTCCATGCCCGTAAACGCCGGACGGCTGTCATGCGGAGCCCGCAGAAATACGCCGCTGTTGCCGCCGGGGGGCACGCGGAATTCCAGCTCGATTTCGAAATTGCTGTATTCCTTTTTCGTCGACAGCCAGCCGCCCCCGCCGCCGCTGCAATAGAGCATCTCGTCTTCCACCTGCCAGCTCGCCAGCGGCCCGTCGACCGCCTGCCATCCGTCGAGATTCCGGACATTGAACAGCGCGACCCACTCGCCGCCCCGGGCCGGCGACGCGACCAGACCGAGCGAAATGACCAACAATCCGATGCAGACACGCATGATGATGACTCCCGGTTCGTTCGAATTCACCCCTTGGCGACGTCCAAGTCACAGACCGCGACATTGCCAAAACACTCGTCGACTTCCACCCGTACCCGGTCCGGCCGGCTGCCGGTGCCGCTGGCGAGATCGTCGGCCAGCCGCGACGCGATGTGGCGGGCCAGCAGCTCCGAGGTCGTATTGGGGATGTCCAACAACACGCAATCGCAGCGCGGGAAGATCCAGCGGCGATCGTCGAACGTCACTTCCACCTCGCGCTCGCCGGCCACGACGCGAATCGTCGGATGCCGCGTCGGCAGCAACATGTGGTGGTCCAGCTCGTCGACGATCGCCCGCAGCGTGTCGCGCAGCGCGATGAAATCAACGACGTAGTGATTCTCGCCCAGCGGGCCGTGCACCTCGGCCGTCACCCGATAGTTGTGTCCGTGCAGCCGCTCGCAGACGTTGTCGCCGAAGGTAATAAAATGCCCGGCGCTGAACACCAGGTAATCCTTCGACATGCGGACGCAATAACGATCGGCCAAGGTTGGGCCTTTCTCAATTGGAATCCAAGCGGACGCATCACCGCCGCTGGCGGTTTAGCGAACCGCCCACTCAAAACCCGCCGTGCCGCTCCCAACGCGGCTCAATCCAGCCGGGCCAGCCGAAACGGTGGTTTGATTATGCCATCGCGCAGTCCGGCAAACAAACCGGCCGCGATCAGGTCGGCCGTCGTGCCGGGATTGCGGGCATGCCCATCGGCGCGGAGCCAGAAATCGAGTTCGGCCAGCCCACGGTCGTAGGCTTCGCACCCCGGATCGCCCAACTCCAGCACGGCGGCCGCCATGGCGGCCGAGCGCCGCGCCGCGTCCGGCCCCACGCGCCGCGCGATCAGGCTGTCGGGAAACTCGCTCATCACCTTCAAGTACACGTGGACGATCGCCTCGGACAGGGTCAGACCCGAGCCCAGCGCATCGCCCAGCCAAGGCACGACCGTGCCCAATACCTCTTGAAAGTTGTGGGCGTATTGCCGGGCGATCAGGTCACGCTCCGCGGCCAGACGCATGGTGGCGATCAAGTCCTCGGGCGCGTCGCCGGCGACGTCCGCCGAGTCGACCTTTCCCAGCCCGCCGGGACGTGCCCTCCGAATGGCCGCGTACACGTCGCGGGCGTCCTGCGGCCCCAGTTCCGCCAGCACCGTGCCGATGCCCTGCGCAGCGCCATCGTCCGCGGCACTTTGCACAACGGCGCGCACAGCAGGATCGTGCCCAGGTTCGTATTCGTCTCGACCCCGGCCCGCGTCGCCTCGACGGCCGACAGAATCGTCTGCCCCAGCGGCAGCTCGATGGCCCGCTCCATGATCGGGCCGAGCAGCGTGGCCGCCACGATGAAGTCCGGATAGCTGGCGTCCTCGAAGTCGGCGCCGCGGTGAATGTTGCCGGGCTTGGGCGCCGTGACCTCCATGATCGTGGCCAGCGCGAAGCATTGGCCGACCGACAACGGCTCCGGCAGGTCGAGGGGCTGCGATGCGCTCATGGGTTGATCGATAGGTTGCGAACAGTGGTGGTCACGGGATGCCGCCGACAGAAGTCTTTCACCAGCGGCACGATGCGCTCGTGAGCATCCTCGACGACGTAATGCCCCGCGTCGGCCAGCCGGTGAACTTCGGCCGCCGGCACAAACTCCAGGAAGCGGTCCAAAAACGCCGGCGTAAAGCACCAGTCTCGCATTCCCCAAATGAACATCCAGGGGCGCGACGCCAGACGCGGCAGCCCGCGCTCGAGCTCCGCCAGCGCAGCATAGCTGGGATGCCGCGGCGAGAGCGGAATGTCGAGCACGAACCGATAAATGGCGCGTCGATGCGCCCAACTGTCATACGGCGCGAGCAGCCCGGCCCGCACCGCGGGAGTCATTCGCTCGCGATGGGCGACGGCCATCACGAGCGCCGCGCGGGCAAAGGCGTTCAATCCCTGGACCGCCAGTTTTCCCACGATGGGCGTGCGACAAACGCGAATGCGCCACGGAATCCGCCGACTGCGAAACGCCGCCGTGTTGAACATCACGAACCGCCGATAGCGCGCATCGGCTTGCAAGGCCGCGGCCAGCCCGATCGCGCCGCCCCAGTCGTGCGCCACGAGCGTCACGTCGTCCAGGTCGAGCCGCTCGACAAACCGGGCCAGGTTATCCGCATGTTGGGCCAGGCGGTAGGCATAGCCGGCCGGCTTGTCGCTCAACCCGCAGCCGATGTGGTCGACCGCGACCACGCGATATTTTCCGGACAGCCCGCTGATGAGGTTGCGCCAATAGAACGACCAGGTCGGGTTGCCGTGCACCAGTAGCAACACTTCTCCTTGCCCTTGGTCGACGTAATGGTAGCGGTGCCCGTCGAGGCGGATTTCGCGCGATGCGAAAGGGTAGAGCGATCGCCAGTCGGAAGCGGTAGCCATGGCAATGGGGAGTGAAGGGATTTCGGGGCCCAGCGGCAACCCGCAACAGGACAGCCCGCAATATAACGTGGCGTGCCGCGAGGGGGCTAGTCGCCACACTCCGCGCGAGGTCATCGGGCGGATCGTGGAGATTTTCCGGCCTGTGCCCGAGTTTTCCGCCACCCCGGCGGTTGGCGTCCGCCGGCGGAGCACGTACGATGAAGTCGGAATTGCCCGCAACGGCGCGAAGGCGGCGTACAATTAATAGATAGTCTGCGTCCGTCGTAGCTCCTGCCTTCGAGGTGACCGTGATCGAGCAAACGTTTCAGGCCGAGCATTTCATCAACCGCGAGTTGAGCTGGCTGGAGTTCAACGCCCGGGTGCTGGAAGAGGCCGAAGACACGACGAACCCGCTGTTGGAGCGGGTCAAGTTCCTGTCGATCTTCAGCTCGAACCTCGACGAGTTCTTCATGGTCCGCGTGGCCGGGCTGCGCGAACAGGCCTTCGGCGACGGCGCTCCGCAGGACTATTCGCCCGACGGGTTGCGAGCCATCACGCAGTTGCAGCGCGTGGCCAAACGAACGCAGGAGCTGGTGGCGGCCCAATATCGCTGTTGGAACGAATCGGTCCGGCCGCAGTTGGAGCAGGAGGGCATTCGACTGCTGGCCATCGACGAGCTCGACGGTGCCCAGCGCGAATCGCTCGACCGGTTCTTCCATACGCGGGCCTTCCCGATTCTGACGCCCATGGCGGTCGACCCCAGTCATCCCAGCCCGCACTTTCATAACCGGCAGTTGTACCTGGGTGCGATGTTGCAGCGGCAGCGCGGCTTGGGCCCGCGTGAGCTGTTCGCCGTCGTGCAGTTGCCTCCGATTCTGCCGCGATTCGTGTCCGTGGGGACCCCCGACGAATTGGACTTCGTGCCGCTGGAGCAGGCCATCGCGGCACGCCTGCCGGACCTGTTCGGCGGTTTCGACATGCTGCATTGGACCACCTTCCGCGTCACGCGCGACAGCGATATCGAGTTGCTGGAGCAGGAGTCGGACGACATGCTCCGGCTGATCGAAGAGCGGCTCAAAGCCCGCCAGCGGGGCGACGCCGTGCGGCTGGAAGTGGCCATCGGCGCCAATGAAGATCTCGTGCAGAAGATCGTGGCCGAGGAATCGCTCCGCGACGCCGGCGAAAACGCGCCCGAGTCGTACAGCGAGGTCTATCGCATCCCTGGTCCCTTGGACCTGACCGGCCTGATGGAACTGTACAACGTTCCGAATCGGGATTACCTGGGCCCCGCGCCCTTCACCCCACAGCGGCCGCGCGGTCTGCGCTCGCGGCGCGGAGACGAGCTGTTTGCCGCGATCGCGCAGCGCGACATCCTGCTGCACCATCCCTTCGATTCGTTCGATCCGGTGGTCGAGTTCGTTGCTTCGGCGGCCAAGGACCCCAAGGTGCTGGCCATCAAGCAGACGCTGTACCGCATCACGGCCGATTCGCCGATCACGCGGGCCCTGATGCAGGCCGCCGAAAACGGCAAGCACGTTACGGCGCTGGTGGAGCTGAAGGCTCGCTTCGACGAAGAACGCAACGTCGGCTGGGCCCGGCAAATGGAGCGCTCGGGCGTCCACGTCGTGTTTGGCTTTCTCGATCTCAAAACGCACTGCAAGGTGTCGCTGGTCGTGCGGCAGGAGGGAAACGTGCTCCGCCGCTACGTGCACCTGGGCACGGGCAATTACAACCAGATCACGGCCCTGCAATACACGGATCTGGGGCTGTTCACCGCCAATGAGGACTTTGGCGAGGACGCCTCGGCCTTGTTCAACCTGCTCACCGGATACTCGCAGGGTCATGCCTGGCGCAAGCTCGTCGTCGCGCCGAACACCTGCACGTGCGGACGCTGGAGCTCATCGAAGAACAAGCCGGGCGGGCCCGCCAAGGGCGGCCCTCGCGGATTTTCGCCAAGCTCAACGCGCTGGTCGATTATCGCGTGATCGAAGCCTTGTACCGCGCCAGCCAGGCTGGCGTGCCCATCGATCTGTTGGTCCGCGGCGTGTGCTGCCTGCGGCCGGGTTTGCCGGGCATCTCCGAAAACATCCGCGTGACGAGCATCGTCGACCGCTTTCTGGAGCACAGCCGCATTTACGTCTTCAGCCCGGATGAAGATGCCCGGGTGTTTCTGTCGAGCGCCGACTGGATGCCGCGCAATTTCCATCGCCGCGTGGAGGTCATGTTTCCGGTCGAAGCCGCCGACCTGCGCAAGCGCATCCTCAAGGAAATCATCCCCACCTACCTCCGCGACAACACGCGGACGCGAATCCTGCAGCCCGATACGAACTACGTCCGGGCTCATCTCGACGGCCAGACGCCACACCGCAGCCAGGAGGAATTCCTGGCGATCCGCGAGAAGGCCCTCGAAACCGCGCCGGTCGGCGGCGCGAATGGCGCCCCGGCGGAACACGCCCCGCACGGGTCGCTGCACTCGTAGCGCAGCGTTCACCCTTCGGTGCGGTCGATCGCCCGTTCGAGCAGCTCCGGCAATTGCGGGTGTTCGCGCAGATCGTCCACCAGCCGCGGGTGGGCAAAGATGCGAACCCGCTTGACGTAGTCGTCCAATTGCGTGCCCAGGGCGCGCACGACCGGCGAGATATCGCCCAGCGGACGAAAGTCGCCGCTCCGTTGGAAGCGGACGTCGATGCTGAAGTCCACCTCCCGCTCCACCGGCGGGGCGTCGAACAAAATCTCGTGCGGCGCCACGATGCGCCCCAGCACGGTGCTCGCCTCGTGGGCAAACTGCTCGGCGCAAGCCACCAACCACGGATACGGCCGCCGGGCGAGCTGGCGGAAGGTTTCTCCCTGGTCGAACACGTTGTACTGGGCCAACCGCTTGTAGAGTCGGCGATGCGGGCCGAACACTCCATCCAACAGCTCGCCCGCGGCGCCTCGGCCGCCACCTTCCCCAGCGCTTCGACAAACGGGCCTTCGGTCAACCGGAACAGCGCGTCGAGATCGAGCATGCCGTGCACCAGGTAAAACGCCCGCTGCAGCATCGCCGTGGCCGAGCGCACGCCGTGATGCCAATACACTTCACTGAACATCACGTAGCGGGCAAAGACCATCATCTCGGCCGCGGTCTTCCCCTTCTCGGTGATGGCCAGCCCGTTCCCCGCGGCGTTCAGGCACAAGCTGCCGATGAGCCGCCCCTGGTCGAAATTACGGCCATACGGCACGCCGGCGTGCAGGCTGTCGCGAAACAGGTAGTCCATCTTGTCGATGTCGATCGGACCGGACAGCAGGCTCGCCAGCAGCCGGCTCTTGGCGTCCCGCGGCTTGCCCGAGAGCAAGGCCACGACGTCGCGGGGCTGAATCGACCAGTCGTCGCGCAGCGCGTCGGCAATCTCGCCTTCCAGAAGAAAACTGTTGGCAAACAGCTCGTGCTCGGGCACGCTAGTGAGCTGCATGTCTTCGATCGGGTGGCAAAACGGCCAATGTCCCAGGTCGTGCAGCAGGGCCGCGGCAATGAACAGCTCCGCATCGCGGGGCGTGACGATCTCGGCGAACCGTCGGTCGTAGGAAAGCTGCCGCAGAAACAACAGCGCCAGCCGGTACACTCCCAGCGAATGCTCGAACCGCGAATGGTTGGCCGCTGGATACACCAGCGACACCAGCCCCAACTGGCTGATCCGGGCCAGCCGCCGGTACTCGGCCGTGTCGATGATCGCCCGCACGCGCGGCGGTTAGCGGCACGTCGATCTCGGCCGGTATCCGCAGCATCGCCTGACGGCCGTCCAGGCCCGAGACTTCCGGCAGGTCGCGAATCGCGCTCATCGGCGGCCGCTTGTGTCCTTCGTGTCCGCAGTCTTTAGAATCCGGGACTGGTCGTGGCCCACAAGGGCGGCATGCCGATCGCAAACCGCAGAGCCACCGTCACCACCAGGTAGAAACAGTAATGCATGGCGGCGCTGCCGAAGTCCAGATCGAGACAAGCAAACGAAATGCCCGCGCCCACGCTGATAAAGGCCGGCGCGACGAACAACCACTGCCACGGTTCGCCGGTCATGATGCCATACGCCGGCAGCGGCATAAAGGCGCCCCACAGCGCCGCGTAACCCAATCCGCACAGCGTGGCCCGAATCGCCAGCGCCCGCGAGCGATAGGGCTCCAACTCGTCATCCCGCAGAAACGTATATCCGGCCACCGCCAGCGGCGGCGACAGCACGATCAGCCCGGCCGCCGCGATCCAAACCTTGTTCGGCTCCGGCGCCAGCCGCATCATAAACGCGATGCCCAGCACCAGCACGATGGCGCCGACAATGCTCACGACCATCACCGGCGTGAGCTTGGTGTCCTGCCGCGCGATCGGCTTGAGCACCGGGCGGCCCTTGGAATCCTTGCCGCCGGAGGCAAACTCCTCGGCGCGTGAATCGTGACCTCTTCGGCCGGCGCATCGGGGACCGTGATCACCTGCTTGCACTTCGGGCAAGGACCTTTCTTGCCGGCGAACTTGTCGCTGACGGTAAATCGGGCTTTGCAGCTGGGACAAACAACGGAAATCGGCATGCGATGAACTCGCGGACGGGGACCACGATCACTCGGGTGCAAGTCTTGATTTTAGTCGCCCGCCGCGGCCAAGGGGACTGGCAAAGGAGGCACGCCTGCCTCGACAAACGGGCCCCGGGCCGTGATTCGCCCGGACAAAACCGCGGGGGGGTCATTCGCTTTCGGCCAAATCCCCCTCGGTAATCGTCGAGAACCCCTTGCTCGACAGCGTTTCCAGCCCCATTTCGATATTGTCGACCATCAGCGCCACGGCCGGCCGGTCGCGCGGGCGGATCAGCAGCGGATAGGCCTGCACGATGTTCACCTCGGCCTGCAACAGGGCCGTGCACACCTGCAACAGCGGCTGGTTCCCCTCGGGCAGCTCGACGCCGATCAGGTCGCTTTCGATCAGCGCCAGCCCGGCTCGTTCGAGAATTTCTCGCCCCTGCTCCGGATGACTCAACAGAAAGCGGACGAACGCGCATTCGGACGAATCGTTGATCGACAGCGCCACGATCCGCACGCGGCTCCCCTCGAACCGGCGGATCACCTCGAGCAACTGCCCGACGCGGTTTTCCATGAACACCGTGAACTGGCGAATCGAGGGGTAATTTCTCCCCCGCATCGTCGAAAAGCCGGTACCGGTGCCTTCACCAACGCTCATCCGATGATCCGCAAAGGGTATCCGAGAATCCCAAAGCGCCCCGCCCAGCCACGCTCACCAAACGCCGACAACGGCGTAAACCCCATTTTTATAAGGAATTGGAACGCAAGCGTCAACGACGTGCGCAGAGCGGCCTTGGACGTGGGTTCTCGCCGGGGGCAGGACTGATCTCACTGCTTCTGGGAAATGTCGCTGCGCCGGAACATCCCCATGTCACCTTTCGGCGGGAGGGTTCAACGAGCACTGCGGCACCAGGCTTACCGGACCGCGCAGACGCGGCGGGGCATTCGGATTCTGGCCTCCCTTGACAGGCTTGACCACAAAGGCGCCCGGATACTGCGGCCAGTCTTGACTGACGATCCCATTGCGGTTCGAACCGACAAACCCGTTCTGAGGCCCGAGGATCGTGACGCTGACCACCTTCGTTTGGCCTGGCGCCACGGCGCCGCAATGGACTGCCGCCGCGGCCAGCGACGAGTCGAGCGTGTATGTGTCGGTCCCCCAAATGGCGCCTCTCTGTTGCCCGGGTTGGGGACCGCTCACGCGGAACAAAAGTGTAGTGCCAACCTGATTCTGGTATTGGTGCAGCGTGCCCGGGTCCGGCGAGACCGGCCCCAATTCTTCATCCTCCCCGTTGCCCAGCGACATCCGCCGCAACAGGGCCAACGTGACCCGTTGTTCGCCGAACAATGCCGTGTCGACGTGCAGCGTCTCCAGCTCGATGGCGCCGGAGATCTGCGAGCCGGTGGTAACGATCAAGTCTTCGTCGCGGCTGAGCAGCAGCTTTTCGTCCACCGTTTCGCGCAATCTCTCCAGCAACAACTCGGCGCGCCAGGCGACTTCAGGATCGTCGCTCTGGGCAGCGTCCAGCAGCGGCGCGTACGCCACGGCGCCCAATGAAAGCAGTTCGGCACCCCTTCCTCGCGCAATTTGAAGTCGCTGTCACCCAGTCTCGCAATGGAGTCGGCCACGCGCTGTGCCATGTCGCTGGGAACGCGGCTGGCGAATTCGATGCGGTGAATGTCCGCCGCGGGAATCGTCAGCATGCCAAACGGCGTCTTCAATGGAATCGTCCGATCGAGCAAGCGAATTCGCAACCGGCTGCCGTCGGTGGCCAGCACCTCGAACCCCTCGGGCTGCTTCACCAGGTTCTTGCCGAACTGTGGGTCCTCGGAGACTTCGCGGTTCGGCTGCTTTGCCGCCTGCTGGGCCGGAATGGCTGTCACGATCATCAAGCATCCCGCCGCGGCCAACGGCATTACCAGCGGCAGCCGCCGCGACCGCCGATCACCGCTGGAGGCGTCCGAACACTCTTGCATCGCGCTGGTGGAATTTGCATGGCGCCTCATCAGATCTACTCCTCTCAACGAGCCTCTCCGGGAAAGCAACCTCGCTAAAAACCGCGGCACACGCTGATGCCGCAAACCTCATGATACGCCAGACGCCCGGGCGGCACGACAAACTTTCCCAAGGAAGGGATCAAAGGCGGCTCGCTGGCCTCGGAATTCATGTGGCTCGACGCCACGACGAGCCTTCGCACGCTCATTCGCACAAGTCCATGTCGCCGGACATTGCGGTTTCATCTACTTTGTCTCCCAATCGCCTGTGGTCAGAAGTGCGACACCCCGTCGCCGATGGCTACGGGCCAAACAACGGTTTGGGAACCGAACGGCTGCGGTCTCGCCAGCGGGTGCGGGTGACGCTCCTGGACCACCAACGTCAGCTTTCTATCTGGGCAAGCTGTGATGTGCGCCGCTGTGCCACCTCAAGTGCACACTGTGCACTTCGCGAATCGAGATCATAGCCACCTAAGCTTGGGGGAAGGGAAGAATCCTCCCAAGAGCATGGACGCTTGCGTGTCTGAGTGCGTGTTCGCACACGCCTTTTGTCGCGTTCGGCTGAGCCCCGAGTTGCGGCGCCAACCAATTACCTTGGAGTCATCACATGCGTACCGTTCTTACGACCATCATCGCGGCCGTGATGACGACTGGACTGCTCAGGGCGGCGCATGGCGACGACGAGATCCTGCCGGGTCCGAAAGGCGGCTCCATATGTTCTTGTTGTCCGGACGCCTGTTGCTCCGAGTCGGGCTGCTCGGGTGACTGCGACTGTTGCGGCTGCTGCTTTTATGGAGGCTGCTGCGACAAGGGGCGGCTATTCGGGCTGTTCGTCCCCAGCGACTGCCGCTTCACGCCGTTCATTAGCCCCATGACCAATCCGGTCTACTTCGAAGATCCGCGCAACCTCACCGAAGCGCGCGTGATCTTCCTCAACAACCAGATTCCCGGCGCCGTCTTGGGGGGCGGGCCCGTGCAACTGGTGGCGACGCAACTGCGTGCCGCCATCACCGAACGGCTCTCAATTATTGCCACCAAGGACGGATACATCTTTGCCGGCAACAACGCTCCGGACATCAACGGCTGGGCCAACGTCAACATTGGTCTCAAGTACAACTTCTACGCCAACGCAGCGCGGCAAGAATTGCTGACCGCCGGCTTTCGCTACGAAATGCCCACCGGATCGTACCATGCATTACAGGGGAACAGCGGCACCGGTCAGTTCGATGTCTTCCTGACCGGCGGCAAGCAACTGGGGGAACTGTCTCACTTCATCTCCGCCGCGGGATTCCGACTGCCGGCCGATCCGTACAAGCAGAACGAACAGTTCTACTGGTCGTTTCACTTCGACCGCCGGATGCAGAACCGACCGATCTACGGCCTGCTTGAGTTCAACTGGTACCACTGGATGTCGAACGTTGCCGGCGGACTTCCGGTCGGCGGGCTCGACCTCTACAACTTTGGTTCGAGCGGCATTGCCGGCACCGATATCGTCACCGGCGCGTTCGGCCTGAAGTATAAGCCGCGGGCCGGCATCGAAATGGGGGTCTGCTGGGAAGTGCCGCTGACCGTGCGCCGCGACATCATGAACAACCGGATCACGGCCGATCTTATTCTGCGATACTAGTGAGCGATTTCGCCGCCACATCAACTCGCAGCGCTGCGCAGGCAGCCATCTACCGGCGGCGCCTCCGCCACCAGACCAGCGACACACAACCGAAAGCTCCCAACGCCAGAGTTGACGGCTCGGGCACAACCACATTGGGCGACACGTGAAACGTTTCATCGATTCCATCCGTACCATAGGCCGTGAGGAGAATGTCACCCCTGGCGGAATCGAAGGAGTACCCGAATCCGACGACGGTATCGGTACCGTTGTAGAACCAAGCGTTTTGGCCGGCAGCGTCTGCGAAATCAAAGCGATAAGAAATCCCTGTCGCCTGCCCCAATTCGTTGATCGCCAGTGCCCGACTGTCCTTGTAGAGCGACTCATCGTTTGGAGGATAAAAGAGGATAAAAGGGGACATTCTAATGTCCCCTTTTTGCCCGGTCATTATCCCTTGCTCGCCAGCACGATGTCCTTCTTCGTGCTTTCCACGATGGCGAACAGTTTAGCCTGTTCAGACCGCGGCACCATGAACTTGTCGAGCGTCTGTTTGAAATCGTCGAGGAACGCCTGCCACTGCTGCTCCGTGATTTCCAAGTGGGCGTGGGAATCGAACATCGACCGGCCCGTGTAGCGTTGTGCCCCTCCAGTCGCTTCGCAAACCTGCTCGGTCACGAGATACTTGAAGCCTGCCGGCGCAACCTTGTGATGGGCTTCGTTGACCTTGGGATTGGCGTTCAGCCGTGGGTCCCCCATGATTCGGTCCACGAAGTCATCGACGACGGCGGCGATGGCATAAACGCCGCCGAGTCGCTCGTAGAGGTTCATTTCCTTTGGCTCCTCTAATGCTTCAGGGCGAGCACGGCGTCCAGCGGACTGTTCGTACGGCGCCCTTGGATCTCCGCGAACCCGGCCGCCTTGAGCAGCGCCTCGTATTCGCTCAGCGTGCGCTCCTTCCCTTCGGCGCAGACCAGCATGTTCAACGATTGCAGATGTGCCCAGCCCGGCCCCTGCTTGTCTTCGTCGAGCAGCTTTTCGGCAATCAACAAGGCCCCGTCCTTCGGCAAGCGCTCATAGATTCTTGCCAACAGCTCTTGGATTTTCTCCCGCGGCCAATCGTGCAGGATGCGACCGACCGCGTACAGGTCTCCCTCGGGCAATGGGTCGGCAAAAAAGTCTCCTCCGACCACTCCCAGCCGGTCGTCCAGAGCAGCCTCGCTGATCTTCTCCCTCGCGAGTGGAATCACCTCCGGCAGGTCAAAGACCACCGCACGCATCGTCGAATATCGCTGGCAAGCGGCGATGGCAAGATGCCCCGTGGCTCCCCCCAGGTCTACCAGGGCTTGGAATCGGCTCAGGTCAAACGCCGCCACCACCTCGGGCGAACTGATCTGCCCGAAGCCATGCATGCCGAGCGAAAACTCTCGTTTGCTCCCCTCCGTCCGAAAAATGTTTGCGAACATGGGACCGTCCCAACCGAACGCCTGCTTGAATCGGTTCGATCCTTCCCGGACCGCGTCCTCTAAGTGATCCCACAGCTTCCAGAGCACGTCGTTGGAGAAGTTGATGTAACCCGTCATCTGTCGAGGGCTGCCGCCGCAGAGGTACGTTGCGGCCAGGGGCGTATTGGCATACTCGGCTCCCTCTTTGGTCAGCAGTTGCAAGCCGACGCAGGTATCCAGCAGGCGCTCCAATCCATCGCGATCGGCCTTCAGGTCACGAGCCAACACCTCCACCGGCGCAGGCCCAGCGACCAGGCGCTCAAAGACGCCCAACCCCACGGCGGCAAACATCACCTTGGAACGGCGGAACGCCTCCATCAAATCAAGCACCGGCGTCGGATCAACATACGAAGTAGGCTCTGCAGTCACGGAACACCTGCGGTTCACGAAAGGTCCAGAAGTCATCAAAGGGAAGCCAGTCCCAGGACTCATTAAAGGAACAACGAAAGAGGACGCAAGGGCGCAATCCCTTTTCGTGCGTGCGAAGCTGCCGGCATAATTACTCCGTCCATTGACGTGAAACGTCAGCCAAGAGTCTCGTCGCGTTTTCGCGCGTCAATTGTTCGGCAAGCGTTGGATTCGCGAGGAAGAAGACGGTGTCTAAAGAAGCTGCTCATGTCCGACTTCGAGACCGACGTCCTCGCGTCCCTCAATCGCATTCGCCCATTCCTCAACGTCGCTGGCCCCTAAGAGCCCTTTCAGAAAGCGAGCAAGTATATCCCGAATATGACCAACTGTCAGCGTAACTACCTCTTCGTCGCTGTCCCAGCCAAGGGCATTCAATGCTTGGGCAATATCCCGGGTTGGGCTATCACAGCGCAACAAAAAATCCAAATACTCGCGTCGAGTTGCCGTTGTCGGAGCGAAATAGTGAAATAGAGCAAACGAATGAGGACGCAATGGCTCTTTCGAAAACCTGCTTGCGCCTAACGGGCATTATATTGTGAGTGAGCGCCTTGAGCATCAACTCGCGGCACTCGCTTGGCTCCCTCCGGAACTGGGCGAAACAAAGGGGACGCAAAGACGCAAACCTTTTTACGGCGGGTGCGTGTGGAGTTGCTCGGGCGTCGCCGGCATCTGGCTTGGCTTCGTCCGGAAACTGGATCACCGACTTCCAGCATTCCGCCGACGATCTTGTCTCGGCCGGCGGGCTGACAAGAGCAGGGTGACGACGTTGGCGCGCGGGGGGTGATTGATTGGGGTGGTGCAGTGTCGGCCGGACGCTTGCGGGCAACGAAACGGTTGCCGCGATCGTTGGCGTTCCAAGCGACGCGCCGTCGCCTTTGGCTCCGGGCTAAAATTGGGGGCCGACCACCAGCGATGCGTCATCCCAACCCCCAATCCCCAGCCCCCAACCCCTCTCCAAAACCCTGTTCCCCGCGCCGGCCCTTCGGGCTACCATGCTGGACATGATCACCGAGCATGAGATCGAGATTCGCGTCCGCTACCAGGAAACCGATGGGCAGGGACGGCTGCACCATGCGAATTTTTTCACCTACTTCGAACTGGGGCGCACCGAGCTGTTGCGGGCGATCGGCTATACCTATCGCCAGATCGAGGAAGAGGGCTGGATGCTGGTCGTCTCCGAGATCACTTGCAAATACCACCTGCCGGCCAACTACGACGACCTGCTCCGGCTGCGGACCACCGTGGTCGAATCTCGGGGGGCCCGGGTGGTGAACCAATATCAGGTCTTTCGCGGCGAAGACCTAGTGGCCGAAGGACATAGCGTCGTGGCCTGCATCAACCGCGAGGGGCGCGTCACCCGATTGCCCAAGTCGCTACTGCTCAACAGCAAATCGGCCGACTAGAATGATCTGGCTGTAGGCGGCAGTTCCACCAAATCTCCAACATCCGTGCCCCACCCGAGACCTCCCTTATGAGCTACCTGCTGACGATCGTACTAATCGGGCTGTTGATATTCGTCCACGAATTGGGACACCTGCTGGCCGCGCGCGCCGTGGGGATTCCGATCGAGCGGTTTTCGCTGGGCTTCGGACCGGTCGTTTGGTCGCGGCGCTTCGGGGGCATCGAGTATTGCCTGTCGGCCGTGCCGCTGGGCGGGTACGTGTTGCCGCGGATCGCCGACGAAGGGGAGTTCCTCGGCATACCCCTTTGGCGGCGGATCGTCTTTTGGCTGGGCGGACCGGCGGCGAACTTCGCTTCGGCCGCGCTGTTGTTGGCGGCGGCCAACCTTGCGATGAATGGATTCTCGATCGGCGGCGTGCTGGCCGAACCGTGGCTTCAAGTTGGCAGCTTGACCGGACAACTGTTGGCTGTGATCCCGGCGATCTTCACCCATCCCGATCAGCTCTCGGGCGTCGTCGGCATTGTCGCTGCCGGCAAGACCGTGATCAGCGGCGGCGCGCTGGTGGCCGTGCGGTTTGCGGTGTTGCTGAATCTCAACCTGGCCGTGTTCAACCTGCTGCCCATCGCCCCGCTCGACGGCGGCAAGATCTTTTGCGGACTGCTGGAAAAGATCCATCCGCGGCTGGCCCGGTTGCACACCGGCTTTGCCATCGCCGGGCTGGTGTTGCTCCTGGCGCTGATGCTCTACACGACCGTGCTGGACGTCATGCGGCAGATGGCCTAGCAGCCCGTTGATCTAACGGTGTTTTGGCGGATGGCGGGGAGTTGGCCGAGGATGTTGATGGCTTGGTTGATCGGTCGATGTCGTTGCGCGGTTTGACGCATGGGGAGCCTGAGCAAGCTTTTGAGAAGTTGCACAAGCGCGGCAAGGGCAAGAAGGCCCTGCAAGGCCTTGGGCTTGCCGATGCCGAATAGCATTCGCAGGATGCGGCCCAGGTTGTGCGCGGCCACCGCTGATCAGGTAGTGCTTGCTGACATTTTCGAGGCCGCGGAGCCAGCTGCGCCGCGCGCCGCCTGAGTCGCACACGTGGGCAAACGAACGTTCGACGCGTTCGCTCCGCAGCCGCTGCAAACGTTTGCTCTTGGCGCGCTTGGTTCGGCGGCGATTGGCGAGCACCGCCTGGCGATGTTCCTCCGGCTTGTCGGTCCACCGCGAGCGATGCGTGCGCCGCGGCTCGGGCACGTACGTTCGCACGCCCATCCATTGGCACAGCTCCAGCGTGTGCGCCGCGTGGTAGCCCTTGTCGGCCGCGGCCTCTTCGATTTGCATATCGCTCTCGGCTTCGTTCAGATTCACCTGCGCTTGTAACAAGCTGTCGGGCAGCGTGTCGGTGTCGGCGGAATCGCCCGAGTACACTTCGGCGGCCACGACGATTTCGCTTTCCAGGTCCACCGCGTGCTCGGCCTTGTAGGCCAGGTGCGTGCGGCCGTCCTTCAGCTTCGTGATGCGGCTGTCGGGATCGCTCGGCGATTGCCACTCGTCGTTGCTGACCCGCTTGTTCTTCCGCTGTTTGTCGTAGCGGCGAATATCTTCGTCCGTCGGCTCCTCGTCCGGTTCGATCGTGCCGTCCTCGCGCATCAGCCGCGTGACGTACTGCGTTCCAATCCTCGCCCGTCTCGCGCCGCACGATGCTCTTCATGGCCGCGTTGGCTTCCAGCGTCGTGCTGTCGACGCCCACGGTCTTGCCGGCCAGCAGCTTCTTCTCGCTGGCGATCCCCAGCACGAACTGAAACACTTCTGCCGAACACTTCCGCCGGCAGCCGCTGGCGGGTGTTGGTGAGCGTCGAATGGTCGGGCGTCTTCTCGTCCAGACCGAGGCCCAGGAACTGCCGCAGGCTCAGGCTGTCGGCACAGCGCCAGGCGATGCCGCGCTGACTGTCGATGCCTTCGAAGTAGCCCACCAGCAGCATGCGGAAATACACGCCCGGCGGGATCGACCGCTGGCCGCGAGTTCTCGACTTGCTCGTAGTACCGCTCGCAGCGGCGTTCGATCCAGCGGTCGAAGTTGGCCTCGGCCAATAGCTCATTCAGCTTGCGATAGAACGGATGCCCCGGCGAGCCGGCAAGCCCCTCGGTCGTGACAAACAAAGCCTCCTGCCTCTGCCGCCGCTTGCCCATCGCCATTGCTCAACCTCCGTGTCGATTGATTCTTCAACCAGCGACAAAATAGCACACGTGTCAACCGCCGGCCAAGAACCACCGCCCGCCAATTCTGTCCCCGCTCCGCCGGATTGGTTAGAATCGGTGCATGAGCGCCAAGCAGCCACCGCGCGAGTTTCTGGATTGCACCAATACCGTCCATTTTGCGTGCTTTCGCTGCCGGAAGGCGTTCAAGCAGCCGGGTTCTTCGAATTGGAATCCCAAAATTCCCGAGCGGCCTTTCGTTTGCCCCGAGTGTAAACAGTCTATGGTGCGGCTTGGTAAGTACTTTAAGGCGCCGCCTCAACGCGCATTTCGGCAGTGGCTGAAAGTCGAGTTGCTATACCACTTCGGAGAGCGCTTTCAATCGTCGTCAAGGGGCCTGAGCACCAAATGCCGTACCCTTCCTGCAACAGTTGCATATCTTATGAGTTCGGAACGCTCGGAAGCCGACGTGCGCGAAGCCTTGACGAGCATAAGGGCCTTGCGAAATCCGAGGCACTAACGATGCACAGACACTTCCAAGTTCTTCGGATAAGTCCGATCACTCGCACGACGCCACAGAATACTTCAACGGGCTGCACGTGGCCCACGTGGTGCCGCATTATGCTCGCCGCTACGTGGCGGCTTCCATGATCTTTTGCTCGCGAAACATGTGGGTTGAATCAAGCAGTAGCCAAGAACGGTCCACCAGATTCACCACAATACACACGGACCGTCTCGCTGGCGGAGGTGAACCTGAGTTCTTGCCGGATTGCCAGGGCTTTCGCCAGGGGACGACACCGGTTTGTGAGTCCCTCGATGATGCGACTGGGCGATTTGCTTCTGGATTTCGGCATGGCTGCTCCATTAGTTGAGACAGCCACGGGGTGTACAAGCAAACTTTGGGTCGATTTGACGGACTTGCGAGTGCCATTCCTTTGCTTTGGCGGCTATCCTGGGTCGGTCAGCAAGTCACCTGTGAAGGCGGAGTGAGCAGCAATGGCTAATACGTACATATTGACGTGGAATGCAGAAGACGACGATTTGGGAAGCGTTCAAACAGGATGCGTCGGCAACGCGAAGGGGCCGTCGCGTATGGGAGGACGATGGAGCAGCGGCAACAACAAGTCGATTCAAAATGCAGATCGCATTTTCATGCTTCGACAACGGCTCAACAGGGGACTGATTGCATCTGGAAACGCCGTGTCGGGAAGCTTTTCTGATCGCCACTGGGACGAAAGCCGAGAAGGCGACGCCTGGTATGTGAAAGTTAAGCTGGACACGGTTTTGGACTCAGTAGATGTGCTACCCGTTGCTGAGCTTCAACGTTTAGTCCCTGGAGTTGCTTGGAATACAATGTATACCTCGGGCATACGAGTGCGCGGGACCGCGGCAGACAAACTGGAACTCGTCTGGGCACGGCACCTTCGTAGGCTTCGGCGCAAACGGCGAATTTGCCTTTTAAGGAGTGTCCGACGGAGGACTAGTTGAGCGAGGACATGGATGAGTTTCCAGAAGGGCGGGAAGCATATCGCCTGCATCGGATCAGAGAGAGAAACCCAAAACTTGTTGACGAGGCGAAGCGACGGGCGAGGCAATCGGGGGCAGTGAAGTGCTGCATCTGTGGGTTCGACTTTGAAGCCGTGTATGGCGAAATTGGTGATGGCTCCATCGAATGCCATCATACCGTTCCGATTTCGGCTTACAGAAAGGGGCAGGCGACGCGGGTAGCCGACACCGCGTTGGTGTGCGCGAGAACTCCCATCGAATGCTTCATCGAAGACGCCCTTGGTTGTGTATCGATCAACTGTCGGAACTACTGCGGACACCGAGCCAATGAACCGCTACCTCCACTACATACATCAGCTTCTTGATGTTGGTCTTTGTGCTGAGCATCTCAGTTTCAAAGCGGCCGACTTCACTCATCGAAGCTGCCCGCTTCTTGTCTGGTTGCCTTGCCCTGCCACCCACAACGTGACGCATGGCCGGATCGGCTCTGAGCCGCTCGGCATCGTTGACGTCTTCGTAGCCTGCCAGACGGCTATAGATTGACTGCCGCAAGAGCGCCGTGAGTTGGTGTTGTTTGTTGCCGCCCACGCGGCCGTCGCAAAGAAAGTCATCAGCCGTTTCAGTGAGCCCGAGCTGATCGTGATCCCCGGCCAGTCGTACACGACGTTCGTCACGGTCGCAACTCCCCGTTCCGCCCAGCGGCAGCACCTTCACCCGGCACGTCTACCCCGTTCGGCCCCCGTCGAACAATTTCCGTCGTTCGATCCGGCGCCGGTATTGTCGCAGGCGACCGAAGGGGGCGGCGGCCTCGGGGTCGGCTCAACAGCAAGCGGCCCCGCGACTCGACCAACCGCGACCACTCGGCGATCATCAGGCGCTTCCCAGGCCGCGATCGCGTCGGAATCCCAAACACTTCATCAAGCTCACGGTAGGCAAGCAGCCCCGCATCGGTGGTGACCTTGCTACCCAGAAACGTCAGCTTCACGCGGCGGTCGAAATCGACTCGCAAATCACCTTTTTGGCCGTCACCCTCGGGTTCCCCTGTCGCTTTGGCATGTCGAGCGCGAAAACCCTGTTTCTCGGAACGCGTCAGCAAATCATGTGCCAAAGCGAAGTCAACTATCCGGGGAATGCGGGTTGAAATACCTCTTCTCTCACAACGGCAGGAGCGGCATCACGACCAGCCGCTCGAACGTAAAAGACGCTAAATGCCCAGTTCTTCTGATCGTTGGCGTCGGCCAGCCTCGGCAGTTCTACCTGTGGGAGCAGTTCGACATTTCGGAAGTCACCGAAATCGGCGATGGATTTGTTGCCCCTCTGGCTCAGGCTGGCAACTCTACGCCGCGAGTGATTTCGGGAAGTGCTTATCGCGTAGGGACTTGCTGAGTTCGAGTCTCTTCCGGTCGGGAAGAGACTCGAACTCGGCGAGACTGTGTCAGACAAGCGCTTCTTCAAATCACTCGCGCATATTGGTTCGAAGAGGGTTCTTTCCGGGGAGGCCCTTTCGAACTCAGCGCACTTTTTAGAGCTTCAGAACGCACGCGGGCCCCCACTGGCGGTCATCGCTGGGTGGATGGGCCTCCGCCCAACAATTGTTGAAACTCCTGCCGATCGCGAAGCGAAACGGGAAAGGCGTTCTCTTGCCGCACAAGCGCGGATGATTTGGCCCCGTGGGATTCGCCTCCGAGAGTGCGACGGCCCTTTTCAACGCCATAAGTGCCATATCCTCATAGGAGAGCCGATGTGCTGGCGAAGATTGCGATAGGCGGCCATAGATACAAGCCACGTTGTGCAACACCAGATAGTTGTCGGCACCCAACATGGAGGCGGTCACGGCCTGCAATCGGGCTTCGTCGATCATTTCCCCTTCGGCTTGGGCAAACCCCAGGCCGGTATGGGACTCGGTTGGGTTCGATTTCCAAGGCCTCGGTGAAGTTCGGCCCAGGGCTAGGTCAGAATCTCCTCGTGGCCGCGTAGGCCCGTGCCGCGGGCAAGATTGCGCAGCGAGACACGCTTCGCGTCCAGTGCCAAGCCGTGTGAGTAGGCGTCGATCGCCGGCCGGACCTGTCCGAGCAATTCCTGCGCAGCCAAGATGCTCGCCGTCTTCGCCTCGGCGGTCGGCGAACCGGCCGCGATGGCGGACTGTAGCTCCGCTGTGGCGCGAAGCAGGGCCTGCGTCGCACTCGCCGTCCAGTTCCAGCACCATCAGGCGCAGGGCCTTTCCCAGGGCAACATGCGAATTGGGGCCCGGTTCGTCGGACAGCGGGCGCTGGCCCAACGCCAAAAACCGGGCCAGGTCGGCCAGTCCGTCGTCATAGCTTCCCAAACGAAATCGAACTTGCGATCGGAGCCGGTAGGCCGGCCGAAAGTCGGGCCGGGCATCGATGACCAGCGAGGCGTCGGCCAGGGCCTCGTGCGGGCGATCCAACTTCAACAGCAATTGACTGCGGTAATAGGCCGCTTCCACTAACCGCTTGTCGGGCAGGGCCGCCAGCACCGCACCGAAGTCGGCCAGGGCTTTGGCCGTATCGTCTCGCAGCCAGTACACGACGCCGCGGTTCAACCGGGCAGCCTGGAAGTCCGGATCCGGCCCGCGCGGCCCGATTCAAATCGGCCAGCACTCGTCGAGGCGGCCGCCAAGCCGTTGGCCAGTCCGCGTTGGAGTAGGCCCGGGCGAATCGGGACGCAAGGCGATGCAAGCCGCGAAGGCCTCGACCGATTCGTCGCGACCCAAACCCAACAGGCAACGGCCCAACTGCAATTGGGCCCAATAGTGCCGCGGATCGAGCCGCAATGCAGAGCGATATCGGCAACCGCCCAGGTAGCAGGGCGCAGCAGCGGCGGTTCGCCGGTGGTGACATCGGCCTGCGACGGGCGATCTTCCAGGCGCAGCAGCTCGCCAGCCAGGAAGTGATCGTCGGCCGATTCACTCGCGGCCGACTTCCGAAAGTGCTCGGCCGCGCAATTCGCGGCTTCGTGCTCGCCGACGAGCGCAGGGCGGCAGCAAAGCTCGTCGTAACCGCGCGACGGCTTTTCAATCTTGCCGGCCGCGTCCAATCACCAGGGCCGTGCCGGTCGGCACAGTGAGGAGTCGCCCAGCAGCCTGGCCCGCGCCATTAGCAACAGCAGGCTGTACCGGGTTTGGCGTGCTCATTCCTTGCGTGACTCGACCAGCGGCATGCACTGGCCTTTCATACCCCAGGCGTCGAGCGATGTCCAGCGCGAGACAGCCGATCTGGCCGGCACGGCCCGGATCGTAGAACGGGACGCGTTCCGACACCGCGTCGGTGTGGGCCGCGTGAATTGCGCTTCATCGAACAGGTGGCGGAAGCGATTCCAAGCCGAGCGGCCCTGCTCGCGAACCGTCAGCAACCGGGCCTGGCGATAATGGTGGCCAGCCACCACGGCCAGAACCATGAGAGCTGCGACCACGGCAGCCCGCGCCAGACCGCGGCGGTGCCGACGGAGCCCGCGGGCCGTCCGCTCGGTCCACCGCTCGCGATAGGCGGACGTCGGCTCGCCGGACAGGAAACGCTGCATGTCGTCGGCCAGCGCGAGGGCCGTCGCGTAGCGATCGCGCCTGTAGAAGCTGATAGCCTTCAGACAAAATAGCGTCCAACGCTCGTGGAACTCGCGGGTCGAGCTTCCGCGGGGCGATCGGCCGGCTCGTGCGGGCCAGATCGAGCAGCTCCCATTGCTGGAACCCTGGCGGGGAGGTCGCCCGGTCAGGATTTCATACAAGGTTGTTCCCGAGCAGATAGACGTCGCTGGAGCGGTCGATCGCGTCCGCCTTTCCCTCGGCTTCCTCCGGCGGCATGTACATCGGCGTGCCGACAACCGTGCCGTCATGGGAGGCCGATGAATCGATCGAGCTGATTTTCACGAATGATTCGTGCTGTTGCTCGGCTTGTCAACGACCTTGGCAAGTCCCCAATCGAGAACAAGCGTCTCGCCAAAGGGGCCTAGCATAACGTTGGACGGCTTGATGTCGCGATGCAAGACACCCTTGCTGTGGGCATACGCAACGGCATTGCAAACGCTGATGAATGCCTTGAGCAATCGCAGCATTTCCAGGTCACGCGGGCAATAGGCGCGGTCCTGTCCGCGTGATATTCCTTCAATGGCTTCCGCGAGGCTCGCGCCTGAATGAACTTCATGACGTAATACGGTTGACCCGCGTCATCGACGCCCAGGTCATGCAGCGGCACGACGCCCGGATGTTCGAGTTGCCGGTGATCTGCGCTTCCACCAGGAAGCGGGAGTGGCTCCGCGCCCATGGCGAAGTTTCTTAACGGCCACGCGGCGGCCGATCCGTTCGTCGTGGGCCAGCCACACCTCGCCCATCCCGCCACGGGCGTGAAATTGCGTGGGCCGATAACGGGGCGCCGCGAACTCCGGAGGCGTGACCGAATACGCGACTGTGTCGTAGCCCGTGGTGGCCTTCAGCGGGCTGGAGTCCGAGATCGCCTCGGCATGCAGCGGGCTGGCGATTTGATTCAGGCGTTCGTGATCTTCAAAGAACTCCAGCAACCCGGCCATGCAGCCGGGAAAGCGTTCGAGCCACTGCTGACGGTCGCCCCCCTTGCCGGACGACTCCGCCCGCAGGTACTCGGCGATGGCCGCGTCGAGCGCCAGTTCGTCATCGTCGTTTTGCCATCCTTCACCCACCATCATGACTCACCTCGGTGATTCTCACGGAGTAATTGGCGCAGCCGTTTGAGGCCGCGACGCAGCAGGCCGGCAATAGCGATCTCGGTGCGTTGCATGCGCCGCGACAACCGCCGACGGACAACCATGCAAATGATGCCACTCGATAGCCTTGCGTTGATCTTCGGGTAGTTGCGTCAGGGCCGCGGCCAAGGCGACCAGTTGTTCGTTGGCAATCGCGCAATCGCTGGGCGTTCCCTGGTCGATCGCCAGCCAGTGTTCCAGCCGAGTGCTCGACTCGTTCAAGGCGGCTTGCAGCGATGCCTCGAGGGCCACGTCGCGCTTGTCGCGGCGAAACCTTCGCAGTTCGTCGGCCAGGTTGTTGGTCAGAATCCGTCGCAACCAGGCGGCCTTTTCCCGATCGTTCTTGCCTCGAAATTCGGCGATCGACTGGTGAGCCTCGAGCATCGTCTGCTGCACCACGTCAGACGAATCGAGCTTGGCCTGCAGGAGGTCGTCAAACCGAAGCCGGGCGAGCATCTGCAAATACGGACGGTACTGCCCTAGTTCCGCCGCGTCACTGGCATGCGCACGGCCGTTATCCTCAGGTTGTCGTTGCACCGGCCGGGCTCCCTGTGGTCGTTGGATCCGACGAAGGATGGGGGCGGTCGCCGCCAGCATCCTGGACGGGCGGCGCATGGCCGGGCTGGCGAGTACCGGTATTCATGGTGGAATTCGACGGCTCGCCAAGTGACCGGCTCGGCGATACCCAGGTGTGCCGCTCATCCGCGTCGATTGGCTGCCAATCGTGCCGGGTGTCGATGGGCACGCGCCGTCGCGGCCGTGTCGGGCTGCGCGGCGGCGGGAGATTGCTGGCCCCGGACGCTGTTGTTCTCTCTGGGCGCAATCGGCCGCACGACCGTGGTCCGGACCGCCTCGTCAATGACACGGGTGATCACGCAACCCCGGCTCCAGGATGGCGTCCTCCCAGGTGTCCTCGCCGGACATCTCGCTGAATACCTCGGCCCAGGCTTCAGTCAGCGCCGTGTCGAGGGCCGGCCACGAACCCGCCTTGAACGGTCGCGCCGCCCGCCGGTGGCTCGGCCGCGAGAGAACAAGGCAACCGACGCCGCGGACGATGAAGGTCCGGCAACCGTCGAGGCGTCGGTCCGCGCTCCATCGGCGAGGGACACCAACGTCGTCGACTGCTGAATCGCGCGGAGCGCGGCGAGTGCCGAGGAAATACCGTTGTCGATCAGAGAACTCAGCGGCAGTGGCGCCGGTCGAACCGGCGGATTTCCTAGAGCGACATTGAAGCTGAATTCGAAATGGCTCAGTTGCGAGCAAGTCATCCGTGAGCGAGCGAACGACCGGCCCCTGATCGCTGAAATAGACGGCTCCGCCCCGAGCGAGCGCGGGGATATCGTCAACGCCCAAGGTGTACGTTCCCGCGGGATTGGGAATGACCACCAGCTCGAGGTTGCCCCCCACCTGCACGAAGGCGTCGGGCAATCCACTGGTGAACGAGTTGTTCGCCAGGTCGAAGTTCAGAGCCCGGCCCGCCGGGTCGAAGAGCCCAAAGGCGACGGGATCAAGAAAAATGACCAACACCGAGGCGAGCCGTTGGCCGGCCGGCCCGCGCCGGATTGAAGGCGGCCACGATCTGTGCCAGCAGATTCTGGGTGATAAACGGCTGGTCGCCGAACGCGTGCAGGCTCGCCATCGAGCAACGCGCCGAGATCGTTGTGGACCTGTGTCAAGAATCGCGTGCCTCGCTCGAAGACCGAGAAGTTTCCGAGTCCGACGAACGGTCGCACCAGGTTCAGCTCGTCCAATACGGCGCCTTCGGCACGCTGCAGACCCTCCCACTGAACGATCGGGTGACCGGACAGGCCCGCGCCGTGCGAGAGCAAGGAGGCCTCTTCGTCGTTGAAATCGGCGGACGCGACGTCACTCGAGACGACGATGCGATAGCTACCCGCCGGCAGCGCCTGGCCGAACAGGAGCGTCACGGTCTGTCGGACCGCCGTGGGATAGGTGCGGCCGCTGGCCACGTCGACGTTGCTCCCCGCGTCGTAGATCACGACCTGCGAATCGGCAGACAGCCCGTCGCCGATCGAAATCGCCCGATCGTCGGCCGTGCCGAACAATCCCGTCCGGACCGAACCATAGGACCTGATAATTCTCGGCGTTCTGGGCCGCGGCCGGGTTCAAGCGATCGCCTTGAAACACCAGCACGAGGCTCGTTGTCGGGCCGCCCGGCTGATCGTCGTCGCCGGGCAGGAGGCTGTGTGCTTCGACGGCGGCCACCTGTGGGAGCGTGTTGATCGCCAGCGTGTAGGCGCCCGTGCCGGAGATGCCCTCGGCGTCGACGTTGCCGAAGACGTGCACAAACAGTTGAGCATTTTTGGGGGCCAGCACGCGCAACCGCTCGCCCGACGCGACCACGTGACCGGCGGCATCGAGCACTTCCATCATCAAGCCGGCACCCTCTGGTTGGTGAAGCCGCCGGAGAAATCGAGCACCTGGTCGCCGCGCCGGCGTAGGCCTCGACCGGTACCGTCAACCGATAGTACGCGTCGGTGTCGCCCGGCACGATGGCCAGCGTCGGATTGACGACGTGCACAACGGTGCCCAAATCGCGGGCCGATTGCAGCGTGTGGTTGTCGCGAATGGTCGGCAGCTTGCCAAACACCACCCGCACTCCGTCGCGGTCCAGGATGACGACGTCGACGGCGCCGTCCCCGTTGACGTCGCTCACTTTGACGTCGAGCGGACCTTGGGAGGAAGTCAACTGCACCGGCTTGCCGAAACCCGAGAACTTCCCCGCGGCGTCAGCCATGCCCGGCAGCAGCACCACCTCGGCCGGACCGCTAAACGTGGGCAGGTCCTGGCCGTTGTTCGCCACGATCCTTGGTCCGGATGTCCGTCGCGGACGCCCATGAGAATCGACCCATCGGGGAGTACCGTGGCGAAATCCGCCACCGCCACGGCCACGGGAAACTGCCCAGTGGGCACCGGCGGCGGGACTCGCTCTGGAAACCGCCGCTGGCATCGCCGAGCGTGAAGGCCACCTGGCCGCGATTGTTTTGCGTCGTGACTACGTCGAGATGCCCGTCGCCGTCCAAATCGGCAACGGCCGATCCCGGGCCAGTCGCCAACTCAATGGCAGATGCGTCGCGCTGGAAGGTTCCGTCTCCGTGGCCCAGCCGGGGACGGTGACGCCGCTTCAGAGATCGCGCTCCACCAGGTCGTTGATGCCGTCGTTGTTCACGTCGGCGAGAATCAACGAGTTGGTCCGGTTCGGCTCACGGTTGGGCAGCTCGAAGAAGATCAGGCTGCTGGAAGCTGACGTCGACCGTTGACCCCCGTGCGGCCCAGCAGAACCGCGGCGCGGGCCGTCGACGAAGCCGTGGAGTCGATCACCACGACGTCGGGAATGTCTGGTCGTTTACCAGGCCCACTGCCAGGGCGTAGGGCAGCCGCTCGTGGCGTCAAACCGCCGTTGCGGCTGGAACGTGCCGTCGCCGTTGCCCAGCAACGCGGGAGATGTCGCTCGAGGAAGTGTTCACGACGACGATGTAGGGCCGGCCGTCGAGATTAAAATCGGCGATGGCCAGATCGCGATGAAAGTTCTGCAAGCCTTGCAGCGTGAATGGGCCTCCCTGCTGGAACGCGCCGACGGCGAACTCCCGGGGAGCCCGGTAGGTCCCGTCGCCGTTGTTCAACAACACGCTGACGACGTCACGTCCGACTTGCGAGACGACGATGTCGGGCGTGCCGTTGCCGTCGAGATCCGCGATCGCGGTCTCCGAAGATCCCTCGCCGGCCGGGAAGAATAACGTGTTGTTGTGCGAGACGAGAGAACGTACTGATCGAAGTTCGTCAGCTCCAGACGAAAGCCGCCGGCGGCGGCCGCGTCGGTGCCGCTCACGCGACCACGAGGAGTTGCTGATGGGCGTCGACGCGCAGAACGATGGGCAGCGCACCGTCGCCCGAGGCCAACACCTGGTTGGGGTTGCGCAGATCGCTCACATCGACGTGAAGAGTGCCTTGAAAATCGGACCCCTCGCTCCCCACGACTTGAATCGATCCGGCCACCTTGCTTTGCACGAGATGATCCAGGCCTCGTCGCCGGCTTCGAGTTGGCCATCGACCAGCTGATGCACGACTTCGCCCAGATTCGCCGTCAACGTCGAGAGCTCGGCGCGTACGGAACATTACCGCCCTGAGGGCCGGCCGCCTCGCTGAAAAACCGCCGCCCAATCGGCTTGCCCGGGAACGACACGGGCCTTGAGGATCTGACCGCGACAGTCACGCCGTCCGCCGCAAGCTCCGCGGTGGTCGTGGCCGCAAGAGGCTGGCCGTCGTTGTCATAAAGCTCGAGCCGCAGATCGGCCAAGATGACGATTCGACCTTAGCCGACAACAAACCCGTGGGCGGAGTAATCTGGAACCAATCGTCGTCTCCCGCCGCCAAGGCTTAGCGCGGCAGGAATCGATGGAACACCGGATCGGGGCCGACCGGCGTGGCCGTGTCGGCCGAATCGTTTGGCTCGAAACGGTCGTTGCCGGGCGCGGGCGGGGGAACGATCGGATAGCTGGCGAAGTAGATGTCCTGGTTGCTGTTACGGGTGTCAGTCCAGACGGCCAGCGGTATGATCGGCCACGTCCAGCCCGAGGAATGCCCAGATAACTGTTTTGCGCCCGTGACGTCGGTAAATACACCCGCATCGGCGTCGAAGGATTGATCGCTGACGCGGAAGTTGGGGCTGAACGTAAGGCCGCCGTCGGTGCTGACGGTGGCGAACACGTCGAGCAAGTGGTCAGCCGGATCGCGTCGGGTGTCGTACCAGATGAGGACCAGATTTCCCTGGGCGTCGACGACCAGCCGGGGCAGCGACTGCCCGCTGGTCTGCACGTCGTCGCTGGCGCCGGTTCCGCTGTGGCCGCGGTTGTCGTCGTTCACGACGTCCGCGGCATGGCCGTGGATACCGAAGGTGGCCTGCCAGGTGAGGCCGTAATCGAGTGGGGGCCGGGCCGAAGACGATGTCCCCCTCGTCCTGCACGTTTCCGTCGGCGTCGACGACCTGGTTGGCTTCCGCCACATAGACGTGGCCCGGGCGTGCCGGATCGGCCACGATCGCCCGCACGACTTGCAGGCGAAACTCGTTCGCGGCGAGCGGTCCTGGGCTGATGTCATTGTAACCAAAAAGGGGAATCCCACGCCGGTTTCGAGATCAGGATATCAAAGGTCCGGCCACCGTCAAACGAACGGTGCACGGCAAACTGACCACCGAGAAACTGGGCCACATCGACGTCGCCGGCCGGACCGACGGTCACGTGCGCCCGGATTCTTGAGGCTGACCCCGGTGGATTTGCCGGCCCACGAAAAAGCCCTTGTTGTAAAGGACGGTGATCGGTTCACTGGCTACCTCCGGCCGCGTTTGAAGCTGCAATTGCCAGCTATGGCCGCCGTCTCTGGAGACCGCGATCATGATGGCCGCCGCCACCTTCGGAGTCGGGCTGGTTACCCGGAAACTGGCCCGCCGGATAATCGCGCCCCAGACCTCGTACAGGTTGCCATAATTGCGATTGGGCGTACCGTTCGATCGTGGAAACGGAATCGATGGCCAGATCCGGGATGATGTCAAACGGCACGTCGCTGCGCCCCGTCGTACAGGTGCGAAGCGACCGCCACCGACCGCACCAACTGGTCCCTCCATCGTCGCTACGACTGACGAAGATGCCATTGTTGGCTTCGTTTCCCGGCGCTGAGAATTGCCGCCGCCGGGGTTGTCAGCGGCGGCTGATCGCCCTTGAACGTGACTGCCATGTAGCTGACAAAGACGTGTCCTTGATCGTCGAATTCACGATCGGATTGGCAGCGCTTGCGCAAAAGCTGGGCCGGCAGTTGGATCGACGACTTGTGCCAGGTCAATCCGCGGTCCGGCGACACCGCGACGCCGATTCGGCGTAGCCGCTGGTGAGGAGGCCGTAATCCATGAAGGCCACCACGACGTGATCGGCATCCAACGGATCGACGGCGATCGACGGCATCTGCTGGACCGCCGGATCCAAGGTAATGGCCTGGTTGGTCAATGCCGACGGGGCCGACGCCAACTCCGGGCCGGTCGCGTCGTTGCCCAGCGTCGCGTCACCGAAAATGGCCGGAACGTCGGACATCGACGGATCGCCGAGGTCGCCGGCGGCTGACCGACTCGCCCGTGCCGGTGGCGGAGCAGCTGCCGGTCTTCCAGGGCCTCGAACCTGGCGAGGCGGAAATTGTGGTGCCATGAGCGACCGCGGCAAACGACGACTCATGGTACCTGCCGGGGGCATGCCGGCACCCCACAACTGTTGATATTGGCTGTTAGTCTACTTCCTCAATAGGCGTCAAACAATCAGCTATTGACCGCTCGGATTTGATTTTCTGTGAGTGAAATCCAACGACTGGGGCACCTTCAAACTCGCGGTGAACCACAAAGTCTCACAGCAATATGCTTCACATGCTAAAGTATTTAATGCGTCCGATCGCGGGTAACGTGACGGACATTGACCGCACTGGGTGTGATGGCCGAACGCTGGCCGGTAGACCGTCGCAGACAGCGTCGATAGCCCAAAACGGCGAGCCTAGGAGAGCCGTAACCAGCAGGTCGACGTCGACGTCTCGAATACACAGCGGTCAACTAGCCAGTTCGGAGATTCGTGTCCAAATAGATCGCGGCCGACGTAATCACCGCGTGAGGAAGTGCAAGATCGTACGGCGAGCGCAAAAGCAAGTCGCCGTATGCGTTTGGAGCTAGCCTATCGCCGGCGACGATCGAAAGTTGGGTTCGGGACCGAAAAGGACCTCTGGGGCCGCGGCCTGGAGCATTCCGGCGGCTCGTGCCGACAGCTCGTCCAGGCCATCGAAGAGGTACGCGCCGTTGACGTACGTCGTGGCAAAGCCGGTCTGGCTGTTGTTGAAGCCGATGACAATATTGGCGGCGGAGGTCAAGCCGGCATAGATCAGGTGGATCGTATAGTCGTCCGCGGTTCCCTGGAGCTCGTTGAGTCCTGACATGGCGTAGCGAATGCCGGCGACGTCGTCCGCCGAGAGCGTCCGCTGGGCCTCGTCGTATGAGGCCCCTTGCTGCATAACCGCCTCGGTGTTGGGCACGCCGTAGCGACCGAGTGCGGATACGTCCTGATCGGCGTTGGCCGAGTAGTGGTCGTCGGGCGGAAGATTGGCCAGCTCGCGGCTATAGGTCGAGTCGATCACCCCGGGACGCCGGCAGCGTGAACGGATTGTTATTAGCAATCTGGAACCAATGCAGGTTGACGTCGTCTCCCCGCAAGTCGTCCGGCGAGCCTCGACGCCGTCGGGTCCCGGTTGAATGTATCGCCCAATTCCGCCGGTGGTCAGCGGGTATAGTCCTGGTTGTTGCCGTTCAAACCCGATTCGCTGGCCAGGTTGGGATGGGCCAGTCCCAGCGCATGGCCCATTCGTGCAGATGCGGATTCAAAGTCGATCTCGTCCAGTGCCAGATCGTTGGCGCGGCCTCGCAGCAGGTTGCCGGTCGTCGCTTGAAGTTGGTTCCAGGTAAACACGACATTCCTGGTCGAGGTGACCATTTGAGCCGCGAAAGGGGCTCGCCGGGTTGATGCCTACGCTGATGTTTAGCTCTCGCCACACGCCCGTTTAGCCCATCGGGTGTGTCACAACATTGACGTGATTCGCGTCGTCGGCGAAGAGATAGGCCGCCGCCTTGCCGCCGTTGCGCAGCTCGATAGAAAGCCCAAGCACCTGCCGCTGCCCAACAGACGGCAATGACGGACCAGCGAAGCATACGTCGAAGCGGGCGATGTTTCTATGTTGCCTGTACTTCGTACAAGTACGTATTGCTCGACCC
>CAVQEL010000049.1:0-61466 GCA_963711515.1 uncultured Planctomycetota bacterium
AACGACGATGACGAACTGGCGCTCGACGCGGCCATTGCCGAGTACCTGCGGGCGGAGTCGTCCGGCAAGGGGGGCGACCGTCAGCAGTGGCTGGAACGCTTTCCCGGCTGCATGGCCGGGTTGCTGAGTTGTTTGAAGATCACGAACGCCTGAATCAAATCGCCAGCCCGCTGCATGCCGAGGCGATCTCGGACTCCAGCCCGCTGAAGGCCACCACGGGCTACGACACAGTCGCGTATTCGGTCACGCCTCCGGAGTTCGCGGCAAGCCGTTATCGGCCCACGCAATTTCACGCCCGCCGCGGCGGGATGGGCGAGGTGTGGCTGGCCCACGACGAACGGATCGGCCGCCGCGTGGCCGTTAAGAAACTGGCCGCGGGCGCGACCGGCGCCGCTTGCCGCTTCCTGGTGGAAGCGCAGATCACCGGGCAACTCGAACATCCGGGCGTCGTGCCGCTGCATGACCTGGGCGTCGATGACGCGGGTCAACCGTATTACGTCATGAAGTTCATTCAGGGCGCAGGCCTCGCGGAAGCCATTCAGGAATATCACGCGGACAAGGACCGCGCCGATTGCCCGCGTGACCTGGAAATGCTGCGATTGCTCGAGGCATTCATCAGCGTTTGCAATGCCGTTGCGTATGCCCACAGCAAGGGCTCTTGCATCGCGACATCAAGCCGTCCAACGTTATGCTAGGCCCCTTGGCGAGACGCTTGTTCTCGATTGGGGACTTGCCAAGGTGAATTCGCCAAGCCGAGCAACAGCACGAATCATTCCGTGAAAATCAGCTCGATCGATTCATCGGCCTCCCATGACGGCACGGTTGTCGGCACGCCGATGTACATGCCGCCGGAGGAAGCCGAGGGGAAAGGCGGACGCGATCGACCGCTCCAGCGACGTCTATCTGCTGGGAGCAACCTTGTATGAAATCCTGACCGGGCGACCTCCCCGCCAGGGTTCCAGCGAATGGGAGCTGCTCGATCTGGCCCGCACGAGCCGGCCGATCGCCCCGCGGAAGCTCGACCCGCGAGTTCCACGAGCGTTGGACGCTATTTGTCTGAAGGCTATCAGCTTTCACAAGCGCGATCGCTACGTGACGGCCCTCGCGCTGGCCGACGACATGCAGCGTTTCCTGTCCGGCGAGCCGACGTCCGCCTATCGCGAGCGGTGGACCGAGCGGACGGCCCGCTGGCTCCGTCGGCACCGCCGCGGTCTGGCGCGGGCTGCCGTGGTCGCAGCTCTCATGGTTCTGGCCGTGGTGGCTGGCCACCATTATCGCCAGGCCCGGTTGCTGACGGTTCGCGAGCAGGGCCGCTCGGCTTGGAATCGCTTCCGCCACCTGTTCGATGAAGCGCAGTTTTACGCGGCCAACACCGACGCGGTGTCGGAACGCGTCCCGTTTTACGATCCGGGCCGTGCCGGCCAGATCGGTCAGTCCGCGCTGGCAATTGCCGACGCCTGGGGTACGCAAGGCGAGCGACCATGCCGCTGGTCGAGTTACGCGACGAAGCACGCCAAACCCGGTACAGCCTGCTGTTGCTAATGGCGCAGGGCCAGGCTGCTGGGCGACTCCGACCGCGCAACCGCGCACGGCCCTGGCGCTGTTGGACGCGGCCGGCAAGATTCAAAAGCCGTCGCGCAGTTATGAGCTTCGCAGCCGCTGCCTGGCATCGTCGGCGAGCACGAAGCCGCGAATAGCGAGGCCGAGCGCTTCGGAAGTCGGCCGCGAGTGAATCGGCCGACGATCACTTCCTGGCTGGCGAGCTGCTGCGCTGGAAGATCGCCCGTCGCAGGCCGATGTCACCACCGGCGAACCGCCGTCGCGCCGCGCGCGCTGACCCGGGCGGTTGCCGAATATCGCTCTGCATTGCGGCTCGATCCGCGGCACTATTGGGCCCAATTGCAGTTGGGCCGTTGCCTGTTGGGTTTGGGTCGCGGCGACGAATCGGTCGAGGCCTTCGCGGCTTGCATCGCCTTGCGTCCCGATTCGCACTGGGCCTACTCCAGTCGCGGACTGGCCAACAGCTTCAGCGCCAGCCTCGACAAGGCGCTGGCCGATTTGAATCGGGCCGCGAGGCTGGATCCGGACTTCCAGGCTGCCCGGTTGAACCGCGGCGTCGTGTACTGGCTGCGAGACGATACGGCCAAAGCCCTGGCTGACTTCGGTGCGGTGCTGGCGGCCGCGCCGACAAACGGTTAGTGGAAGCGGCCTATTACCGCAGTCAATTGCTGTTGAAGTTGGATCGCCCGCACGAGGCCCTGGCCGACGCCTCGCTGGTCATCGATGCCCGGCCCGACTTTCGGCCGGCCTACCGGCTCCGATCGCAAGTTCGATTTCGTTTGGGAAGCTATGACGACGGACTGGCCGACCTGGCCCGGTTTTTGGCGTTGGGCCAGCGCCCGCTGTCCGACGAACCGGGCCCCAATTCGCATGTTGCCCTGGGAAAGGCCCTGCGCCTGATGGCGCTGGAACTGGACGGCGAAGCGCAACGCAGGCCCTGCTTTGCGCCACAGCGGAGCTACAGTCCGCCATCGCGGCCGGTTCGCCGACCGCCGAGGCCTATGAGCATCTTGGGGCCGCGCAGGAATTGCTCGGACAGGTCCGGCCGGCGATCGACGCCTACTCACACGGCTTGGCACTGGACTCGAAGCGTGTCGCGCTGCGCAACCTGCCGCAGGATGGGCCTACGCGGCCACGCGACAATTTGACCTAGCCCGGGCTGACTTTACCGAGGCCTTGGAAATCGAACCCGAAAATCCCGAGTCCCATACCGGCCTGGGGTTTGCCCAGGCCAAAGGGGAAATGATCGACGAAGCCCGATTGCAGGCCGTGACCGCCTCCATGTTGGGTGCCGACAACTATCTGGTGTTGCACAACGTGGCTTGTATCTATGGCCGCCTGTCGCAATCTTCGCCAGCACATCGGCTCTCCTATGAGGATATGGCACTTATGGCCCTGAAAAGGGCCGTCGCACTCTCGCAGGCGAATCCCACGGGGCCCAAGCAGTGGCGAGTCGCAGGGCAAGAGAACGCCTTTCCCGTTTCGCTTCGCGATCGGCAGGAGTTTCAACAATTGTTCGGCGGAGGCCCATCCACCCAGCGATGACCGCCAGTGGGGGCCCGCGTGCGTTCTGAAGCTCTAAAGCACACGAGTTCGAAAGGGCCTCCCCGGAAAGAACCCTCTTCGAACCAATACGCACGAGTGATTTCGAGAAGTGCTTGTCTGACACGGTCTTGCTGAGTTCGAGTCTCTTCCGACCGGAAGAGACTCGAATTAGCAAGTCCCTACGCGATAAGCACTTCCCGAAATCGCTCTCGCGCGAGAGTTGCCAGCCTGAGCCAGGGGCAACAAATCCATCGCCGATTTCGGTGACTTCCGAAATGTCGAACTGCTCCCACAGATAGAACTGCCGAGGCTGGCCGACGCCAACGATCAGAAGAACTGGGCATTTAGCGTCTTTTACGTTCGAGCGGCTGGTCGTGATGCCGCTCCTGCCGTTGTGAGAGAAGAGGTATTTCAACCCGCATTCCCCAAATAGATCACTTCGCTTTGGCACGTGATTTGCGCCGAGACCCTGAAAAACAGAGGTTTGGATGCTCAACATGCCAAGACGACAGGGGAACCCGATGGGTGACGGCAAAAACGGTGATTTGCGAGTCGATTTCGACCGCCGCGTGAAGCTGACGTTTCTGGGTAGCAAGGTCACCACCGACGCGGGGCTGCTTGCCTACCGTGAGCTTGATGAAGTGAGACGCGATCGCGGCTGGGAATCATGATGATCGCGAGTGGTCGGGTTGGTCGAGTCGCGGGGCCGCTTGCTGTTGAGCCGACCCGAGGCCGCCGCCCCCTTCGGTCGCCTGGACGAAGTCGGCACGGATCGAACGGCGGAAATTGTTCGACGGGGGCCGAACGGGGTAGACGTGCCGGGTGAAGGTGCTGCCGCTGGGCGGAACGGGGAGTTGCGACCGCTGACGAACGTCGTGTACGACTGGCCGGGGATCAGAAGCTCGGGCTCACCGAAACGGCTGATGACTTTCTTTGCGACAGCCGCGTGGGCAGCAACAAACAACACCAACTCACGGCGCTCTTGCGGCAGTCAATCTATAGCCGTCTGGCAGGCTACGAAGACGTCAACGATGCCGAGCGGCTCAGAGCCGATCCGGCCATGCGTCACGTTGTGGGTGGCAGGGCAAGCCAACCAGAGAAGCGGGCCGCTTCGATGAGTGAAGTCGGCCGCTTTGAAACTGAGATGCTCAGCACAAAGACCAACATCAAGAAGCTGATGTTTGTAGTGGAGGTAGCGGTTCATTGGCTCGGTGTCCGCAGTAGTTCCGACAGTTGATCGATACACAACCAAGGGCGTCTTCGATGAAGCATTCGATGGCAGTTTGCCGCACACCAACGCGGTGTCGGCTACCCGCGTCGCCTGCCCCTTTCTGTAAGCCGAAATCGGAACGGTATGATGGCATTCGATGAAGCCATCACCAATTTCGCCATACACGGCTTCAAAGTCGAACCCACAGATGCAGCACTTCACTGCCCCCGATTGCCTCGCCCGTCGCTTCGCCTCGTCAACAAGTTTTGGGTTTCTCTCTCTGATTCTATGCAGGCGATATGCTTCCCGCCCTTCTGGAAACTCATCCATGTCTTCGTCAACTAGTCCTGCGTCGGACACTCCTTGAAAAGGCAAATTCTTGGCTGTACACCAAGCCTACGAAGGTGCCGTGCCCAGACGAGTTCCAGTTTGTCTGCCGCGGTCCCGCGCACCTGTATGCCCGAGGCATACATTGTATTCCAAGCAACTCCAGGGACTAAACGTTGAAGCTCAGCAACGGGTAGCACATCTACTGAGTCCAAAACCGTGTCCAGCTTAACTTTCACATACCAGGCGTCGCCTTCTCGGCTTTCGTCCCAGTGGCGATCAGAAAAGCTTCCCGACACGGCGTTTCCAGATGCAATCAGTCCCCTGTTGAGCCGTTGTCGAAGCATGAAAATGCGATCTGCATTTTGAAATCGACTTGTTGTTGCCGCTGCTCCACTGCTTCGATACGCGACGGCCCCTTCGCGTTGCCGACGCATCCTGTTTGAACGCTTCCCAAATCGTCGTCTTTGCATTCCACGTCAATATGTACGTATTAGCCATTGCTGCTCACTCCGCCTTCACAGGTGATTTGCTGACCAACCCAGGATAGCCGCCAAAGCAAAGGAATGGCACTCGCAAGTCCGTCAAATCGACCCAAAGTTTGCTTGTACACCCCGTGGCTGTCTCAACTAATGGAGCAGCCATGCCGAAATCCAGAAGCAAATCGCCAGTCGCATCATCGAGGGACTCACAAACGGTGTCGTCCCCTGGCGAAAGCCCTGGCAATCCGGCAAGAACTCAGGTTCACCTGCCAACAGCGAGACGGTCCGCGTGCATTCGTGGGCGAATCTGGTGGACCGTTCTTGGCTACTGCTTGATTCAACCCACATGTTTCCGCGAGCAAAAGATCATGGAAGCCGCCACGTAGCGGCGAGCATAATGCGGCACCACGTGGGCCACTAGCCCCCGCCTCCTGACGGCTTATTTGCCGATCCCACTTCCGGAGCGTTCTCGCATGAGTTGGGCTTTCGACGGCGAAGGTATTCAGTTCTCTGACATCGTCGATCGTCCTCACCAGCCGCGTTGACCAGGCCGACCTGGCCACGACCCGGCGGACTTTCAAGCGGTAATGCAACCTGATCGAGCCAATCGTTGGGCAGCCCGCGACGTACGATCTGGTCTGGCAAAATCTCGACTTCGCGGCCGAGGACTTCCAGGTGGCTGTACTGGACGTCATGCAGCGCCAGTTGGTAGCGCTGCTATGGCAGCGTCGGCGGGTTAAACCCGCCAAGCCAGGCCTGGCTGGAATGCGATTGGACCCTGTTGGCCATCCGGAACGTGGCCAAACCCGACGAATGACTGACACTTACGAACAAATCGGGAGGCGAAGAGCCCCCCATTTAGGTACTCCGACGACGAATCGGCGAAGAACGGGGGATCGCGAAATCGCGTCAAACGGACGAGTTCACGAAGAAAAAAACGCTTCTTCTTCATCATGTTTCGCGGTGGGAGTTTGTGACGTTGGCACTATCAGGGGAAGAGGTTGCCGGAAGCTGGACATCGACGCGAAGCGGCTCGCGGCGTGGGTGCGGCAGGGGCCTTCCGTCGACGGGTCGCGGGAAGAAGCGCATCTTCGACCCGCAAGCGGTGCGCGACTGGTTGCTGGCGAATAACCTGGCGGAGCAAACGGACGAGACACTGCTCCCGCTCCCTTCGACCATCGTATGCACGTGGACGGAAGTGGCCGACCGCTTCGGCGTCTCACGTCGGACGGTCGCGCGATGGATCAAAGCCGGCATGCCCGGAACGAGCGGACGCCCGGGCACGCGGGCTCGGCCTTCGTCCTGCCCGAAATCGAAGCCTGGCTCAAAGATCGCCAAGCGGGCGGCCGGCCGCCTGGGCAAGCTGAAGCGGCGCGAGTTTGGGGGCGAACGGTCCGGCTGGCGCAACGCGCCACTCTGGCGCTCCGCCTCGACTCGCCGCCGCGCTTGGAGATTCGATCGACTCGAAGTTCACGCGCCGCGTCGAGCAAGCCTGCGAGCAGACGGTGCAGCAAGCCATTGCGATGCTGGAAGCATTTTCACCGTTCACCATGTCTGACGCCGGAAAGGACACCAAACCATGAACGCAACCACCGCGATCGCGGCGACCTGCAACGTGACATCGCTGGACGACCGCATCTATCTTGATTACCGGCTCGGCAGCGCTGGCGGCCTGACCGTTTGGCTTGCCTCCGCCATTGAGCACTCCGGCGCTCGTCGGCATGCTCATGTCGGACGGCCGCGACGTGCCATCGATTCGACGCACAAACGATGACGCGCTCGCGCTGACTATCGACCGCCTGCGCGGACACTAGGTTGCTTGCATATCCCTCGGCGACGAGCTTGCGATGCCGCTAGCAATGCGGGAGAAAGTTGCGTCACATCGTCGGTCCGCGCGCCTTCCAGGCCGAAGCAAGCCTCGGCCGCCAAAGGCCAGCCGTCCTGGACGCGGACCCAGATGTCGAGCGACAAGACCTTTTCTCCGAGAATCGGGTGTTTGTCTTAACCAGGCCACGCGATTTGCTCGGTGATCCTGTCATCCAAGAAATGCGGGCCTCCGATGAGCGCACCGGTGCAACGGCGTTGCTCGCGCCGCCACCGAAGTCAAACTGAAACCGACGGACCGACGGTTGAGGGTCCATCTGAAGTCGCGTCCCGAGGATGCCGTCGGCCGAACTGACAACGCTGAAATGCCGGCTCCCCGCCAGCCATAAACTGCCCGCGCGAGGGCTGTACCTACAGTGAAAAGGTGCCGCGCATGGCAGGCGCCGCGGCGCTGACCCATCGTCGACCATCGCCCGCTGCGATGAGTCCCGCGGCGATCGCTGCCGCCGACGAGGCGGACCGCCGCGCGCAGGAATGCCGATGCCGGGTGTGCTCTCGCCGGCGGTATCGTCGTCGGTGACGCTGATCGATCGACCATCGCCACGGGTCACGATGTGGCCATCAGGACCCGGGGAGTATTTACTCCCTTGGCCCTGGAAATACGCCAAACGTTCGCAATTCTTGCAAGCCATTTCAAATCCTTGCAAAGCGGTGACGTGGCCGGTAAGTTGTTGGTAGCTCTAATTGAACGGGCGAAGTCGGCCTTGTTCTAGTGCGACTCTTAATCAGAGGGTTGATGGTTCAAGTCCATCAGGGAGCACGTTGAAAGCCCCGACTTGGAAACGAGTTGGGGCTTTTTCATGCGCTTTGGGTACGGTCCCTCAGGTCGGCTCGCAACGATCGCACCATAGAGGTGGAAACCGAGAGCTGAAATGGGTGCGTTCGAGATTCATCGTGGCCGGTATTTTGTGTACTCCATGGCTCTGATGGAGAACGTCGGATCGATTCCTTTCTCTTTGCACATGATATGGCCCGTCAGTCTCCTGTACTTGTTTTCCTTTAGCTCGATTTCCTGCTGGAACAGGCGCGGCTAGACCAAAATCGGGGCCGGAAACGGCGGCCTCGAGGTGCTCCATCCGAAAAGGAGAGGCATCGGGTTCTTCTTCCTTCAGTCGGTCGTTTAACTGCTTGAGCAAGGTTTGGCATCTTCGCGATTCCCGAGGAAAGCCCGAGCGACCAAGAAGAGGGCTCAGGAGTGAATTTCGCAAAGCAGGTCCAATTCCGTCGGGGACAACGATCTAACGTCCTCAAATGGTACCATTTGAGGATCGTTGCGATCGGGCCCCGCGGTGCAAGTTGGACGTGATAGCGAAATTCCTCCTGAGCCTGCTCTCCAACGGGCGTTTGCCTTGCTGCGTCCGGTAGTTCTCGTCGATTTCGTCGGTTGTCCGGCTCAGGATCTGGCATTCGTTGACTGCCAGGTGCAACAGCCATAGAAGTTCGGGCCTCGTCAGTGTGTCATTGCGCCGTTCGGTCTGCAATGGAGTCTGGCTTCCGCAGTTGATTCGCCCGTCTGCAAATACGAGTAGCCAGGGCTCCAGCTCAGTTGGTGGCTCGTCCGGTTCCTCCAATGGGGAAGCGGTGGCGATGCTTAACACAACCTGGTCACGTTTCACTGGAACCTGGATCGCTTGCAGCTCCGCCTCCCTCAGTCGTTTGACCCTGTCGTCTGCCGAGTCTTCTGCCGTCGGGAAAGCATTCAGCGGATCGTCCGCCTTTGATTCTGTGATCGGTAACGCGAATGCGTACAGGGTGGATAAGATCACAGCCACGACGAACCAACGGCGATTCATAATTGCTCCGAATTTGAGCCGATTGTTGGATGGGCGGTGTCTTGTCGACCGGCTTGCCGAGACGGCTGCGAAGCACTGCGACGCGCCGGCTCGCGGTTGCCATGTGGGGAGGTTATTCTGATATCCGCGTGCTGCCAACGCAAATCTACGCGAGATCCGGCGCATTCCGTCGTCAGCGATTCTCACCGACCACGGAAATGCAGGAGAAGCTGCTCGCTGGAGGATTCTACTGCGCTACTGAGCGTTGCGTCCGCTGGAACTGTGAGCGGTCTCCGCATTTGAGAACTGACGAGGTTAGCACCATGCCGACGTCACGATACGTACCGATGCTCGCTATGCTGCTCGTGGCGATCACGCCATTCGTCCACGGCCAGGAGGCACCCTCGGGAGCGGCTCGCTTCGGCAAGCCGAACGTCGTTGTGCTGCTGGCTGACGACCTTGGATACGGCGAGCTGGGATGCCAAGGCAATCCGCAAATACCGACGCCGCATATCGATTCCATCGCCGCCACCGGCGTTCGCTTCACTGCCGGCTATGTGACCGCCCCGAATTGCAGCCCCTCGCGGGCCGGACTGCTGGTGGGCCGCTATCCGACGCGGTTCGGTCACGAATTCAATCCCATCGGCGCCAAGAACGAGGATCCGGCCTACGGACTGCCCGTCGGCGAGCAAACGATCGCCGCTGCAATGCAAGACGCAGGGTACGTCACGGGCGTGATCGGCAAGTGGCATCTGGGCGGTACGGCGGAATATCACCCTTACCGGCACGGGTTCGATGAGTTTTTCGGATTCCTGCACGAGGGTCATTACTATGTGCCCGATCCATGGCAGGGCGTGACCACGATGTTGCGTCGCCGGGTGTTGCCCGGCGGCGGCGAGGGCCGGCGGGTGTTCGGAAAGGTGATCTACGGAACACACCTCCCCTACAACGAGCCTGACTACGACGCCAACAATCCCATCGTGCGCGGCTCCCACGAGGTGGTCGAAAGCCCTACCTCACCGATGCCTGGACCCGTGAAGCCTTGAGCTTCATTGATCGCCAGCAGGATAAGCCGTTCTTCCTGTACGTGGCATACAATGCCGTGCACAGTCCGTTGCAGGCGGCCGATCGATACATGGACAAGTTCACGCACATCAGCGATCTGCAGCGCCGGATTTTTGCCGGCATGCTCTCGAACCTCGATGACTCCGTGGGAGCGATACTCGAGAAACTTACGCGACGAGCGCCTCGAGCGGGATACGCTCGTCGTGTTCCTCAGCGATAACGGTGGTCCGACAAGCGAGCTCACCAGCTCGAACCAACCGCTGCGAGGAGGCAAAGGCGAGATGTACGAGGGGGGTATTCGCGTTCCCTTCATGATGACCTGGCCCGATCATTTGCCTGCGGGCCGCTTGTATCAGAAGCCGGTCAGTTCGCTCGATCTGCCGGCCACGTTTCGGGCAATTGCCCGCGCGAGCCCGGATCGGGCGGCGGATGGCGTGAACTTGTTGCCCTATCTGGGCGGCGAGCAATCGGCTCGGCCGCACGAGACGCTGTTTTGGCGTCAGGGACACAACACGGCCTGCGGGTCGGCGATTGGAAACTGGTCCGCCATGGTCGCCGAGGCAAGCCCGGCCCTTGGGAGCTCTACAATCTCGAGGCGGACCTCGCCGAGAAAACCGATCTTTCAGGCCAAAGGGCAGACAAGGTCGAAGCACTGTCGAGCGTTTGGCAGCCTCAACTCCGAGATGAGCGCCCGCTTTTCAATAGTCGGCTTTGCGCAGCCGCGATGCGTGCTACTGACAGTCTTGCGAACCGCTCGTGCGGTTCCACGCCGCGGTAGCCGTGCCGCGGCGATGGTCACGATAAGCGGTCAATATTCATTGCCCGAACCGCAAGATGCCACTGAGGGCGGATGACGGCGACACCGAACGGTCGGCGACGTTCTGTTCACGCGGACGAACAGTTACCGGCGGGGACGACGCAGACAGTTTCCAGCGGACGGCACGCGCACGCATTCTCCAAGCCGCCAGCCTGGTCAAGGCGGATGGGCTCAGCGACCGCAACAGCCGACAGCATAAACGGTACAGCGGCGGCGCGACGAGTGGCACCGGACTCGTGCGGGAACCCGAGTCTGCAAAACGGGCTCGGGAAGCCGGTCGCAGATCAACTAATGCGCAAACAACAAGGCGTTGTATCGGTAGAAGTACGCCACGTCGGCGCTCGGCTGATTCGGGGTCGCAAGTAGTCGAACAATCATAGCCGCGCTCGGCAAGAGCGGTCGCGCAATTTCGAACGGTTGTTCATTTACGTGGTCTGTGCCACCCTGGCCGGGTACTGCCGCCGAGAACTAAGACGAGCGAGCCGTGATTCGTATGTCTGCAGGACGACGCAATGCTCCGAGCGATGTGCTCGCCGACCTCAGGCTTTGACTAAATCGAACTGGCGCCCCAAATCACTGACCTGGCAAAGGTCGGCGGCCTGGAAGTTTTGCCGGGGAATCACCAACTGGCCGGATCGAGATAGTCACCGTCGATGCCAAAGACGTCATCCGCAACTTCAGCTGCTGCCAGACGCGCGGCCAACTCCCACGCAGCCGACTTCAGGAACGCTGCGAACTCGGCCGATTTCCTTGCCAAGCGGCACGACAGGAGTATCTGCGGACGCGACGGCCTGAGCCGTCCATGGCGAAAAGAGAATATCTCGTCGTAAGCCGACACATCCGTCGTACGGCGTTGGCTTCGAGGCATCGCACGAATGGTCGTTCATTCCTTTTCCGTTCGAATCACATCGCGAATGATGAACTGGCCGTGCTTTCGACTGATCGTACAACCGGCCGAGATACTCGCCGATGATGCCCAACACCATGGCTGTACGCCGCCGATCAAATCATGGCGACCATCGTGCTGGCGCCCGGAACGTACGGCCGAAACAGCCAGCTATAGAGAGCATAGAGTAAGATCAGAAAACTCAAACCGCTGCAGGCCATGCCGCAGTAGACGGCCAGCCGCAACGGTTTGACGGAGAAACCGGTGATGGCGTCGAGCCCGAGCTTGATGAGCTTGGACAATGGATACTTAGTCTCGCCCGCTACCGTGGGTCACGATCGTAGGGCAATGGCTTTTGTACGAACCCGATCCTGCTGACCATGCCGCGGATAAAGCGTGGCGCTCGGGCATATCAGCAAGATGTCGAGTGCCCGTCGGCTATGAGTCGGAAATCGCCCGTGTCTTGGGATGGCCTGGTCTGTCATCAGATTGAGAAACCGATCGATGCGGCTGCCGTGCTGAGTTTGAAAACGGACTCACCGGCGCGGCTGCGACGCTGTCCGTAGACAACGTCCACGCTCGTCCATGATCCGCTCATGTCGGGAAGCACTCGGGGGGTCCTGCAAGTCAGCGTCGAGTATCAGATGCGCTCGCCGCGGCACAGGCTCAGTCCGGCAGTCAGCGCCAACTGATGCCCATGATTGCGTGAGTAAGTCGATCGCCACCAAATGCGGATCGTGTGTCGCCAACTCGGAGATCATCGCCCAGGTGCGATCGCGTGACCCGTCGTTGACTAGAACAATCTCGTAGCTGTCCCCGGTGGCCTCGCACACAGCCTTGACCCGGCGGTGAGAATTCTCCGCACCACCTCCTCTTCGTTGTAACACGGCGCCACGACTGAGAGCTTCACGTCGATCGACGATGGCGTGGCGGTTTGCTCGGCGGCGCTTGCACGCAGATTTGTTGTTGAAGAGTCCATATCACATGATCGAACGAGGTGGAACCACAGGAGACGATTCGAGGCGATTAACAATTACCCTAGCACGCCGGCATCCGATCGACAACGCGCCGATCCGCCCGCAACGTAGCATAGCGTCATTGATCAACGAGAATCTCGTGGATCTGGGGCTCGTCCGAGTCGACGCCCGGCTGCACCAATAACACCTTGGTGACCGGAAGTTCAAGCCCCGCGCCGCGCATGATCGACGACTCCGCCGGTTCCAGTTTGCTCGGCTCGCTCCGAGCCCAGAAATTGCGTCGCAATTCCACAGGCCAGTCGCGACTCATTTGTGAGGTCAACTGGTCGTCGGCCAGTTGCGCAAAGCGGGGCGCGGGCCCCGTCAGGGACGATGGCGATCGTCGCTCCATCATCGGCCAGATGCTTACGCACCACCTCACCCCAGGCAGTCAGTTGGGCAACTTCGTCGTGCGTGAGAAGTGCCTTTGAGAGCGTCGCGTATCCGGCGATGAACGCGATGACCGCAAGTCCGACCATGGTTGCTTTTCGCGGAAGACAACCGAGAACGACCACGGCCGTCAAGCATGCCGCAAACGGTAACACCGGATCAAAGAATCGTGAACTGAAATCATCGTCGGTGGGATGCCGTCCCATCACTAAGAACGGCATGAGGCCAATGGCCACGGCCCCCGCGAGTACAATTACTGCATAGATTTCGCTGGTGTTGAAACCGGCGGTCGGGCGCACGTCGCTCGGAAGCCTTTAGTCGTTTTGCCCAGAGCACGGTGACCAGCGCGAGCGCCGCCCCGAGCAGCGTCGCGCCAATCGTTTCATAGGCTCCGATCGATATAATCGCCGAGCTCTTTGAGCAGGGCCCGCCGGTCGCCTGATAGAAGGCTGTAGCCCAGCGAAACGGTAGCTTGACGAAGCGAAACAACCCCTCGGCCAACAGGAACTGTGCCCCGGCAGATGGGGCGAAAGTTCGGGTCCTTCGTCACAGCCAGACCCACGTATGCAACGACGCCGCGGTGGCCATCACCGCTGCGGAAATCCAGGATTGTAGGCGTACGTTGCGGACGTCGCTGCGCAGCCAAACATCACCAGCACAAACGCGCCGGCGAGAACCAAATGCCGTGACGTATTCGGTCGCGATGCCGCCGAGAACGATCAGCACGAAGGCCACCAGCATGGCCGCAACCCAAACGCCGTTCGATGCAAACGGGCGCATCAGCAGCACCAACCCAGCATCGGAAACGCGACAAAATAACTCATATTGTTCAGGATCACGAAATGCATCTCGACCAGCACCGGCGCAACCACCAACAGGCCGGCGGCAATGGCAACCTCGGGCTTCGACGGAAAGAACTCGCGCGGAAATAGATTGGGGGTCTCGAAAAAGGGACGGCGAAGCGAGGGGATGGGCCACCAGCGCCTTCGGCACGCCAGGATCGGGGAGCGATTCCTATGTGATGGTCGCAAGGCCCCCTCGGGCGTGTCAACGTACCAGCGTCTTAACCGTCGGCGCGTGAGCCGGGCGCCGACAACTCGCCTCGATACGAGCGTTGCATCTGGGACGATCGTCACTTCCCGGCGGCAATTCTGGCACGCTGCTGCCTGGTGTTGACTGGCCAGTTTTCAAAGCGTCAGCAAGGCCGTGCCCAATTTCTCGGCGCAACTGCGGCGGCGCCATACGTCCGTATTGGTGCGGACTCGTGGAGGCGCGCAATCTCTCCCCGTCGCGATTTTCGCCTGAAGCACGCTCTGGGACAACGCCGCTCAACGGGCGTTGCCGCCGGGTGTCGTCTCGTTGGGGATTTCGCCTAAAATGGCGACTATACTGTGGTGATGAGAGGCTATTCGATGACCAGCACACACGTCGGCCAACTTGCTCCCCAGTCTCCCTCGGCCGACGCGGGTACGGGCCAACTCAGGGGCCGCATCCATTGCTGCGTTCGCTTCCTCCGCTGGCTGTTGGGGGCAACGTTTCTCTTGGCCGGGACGCTGGCGGCCCGGGGGGCCTCGGCGCAGACACAGGCGGACTACCAACAACTCCAGCGGCTGAGCGACCGCTACCTCCAACTCATGCAGGCCGGCCAATATCCGCAGGCTCTGGAAGTGGCCCAGCAGAATCAGCAGTTCGTCGAGCGGGCTGGATTCTCGCCCGAGGTGGTGCTGGCGAGCTACGAGATGATGGCCCGCCCGCTGCAGGACATGGGGCGGTATCGCGAGGCGCTCCCCTACTACGACAAGATCATCCAGAACGCCGAGACCTTTCGCACCGCGAACGATCAACTTCGCACGATGATGATCACGATGAAGGGGAATGCTATCCGGTTTTCGGGCGGGTGCCACGAACGGATGGGCGACATCGCGAAGGCGGCCGACTTTTACCGCCAGGCGGTCGACTTTTTTCAAAAGCGCGGCTTCACGCTCGAAGCGGCCGAAGCCCAGACCGGCCTGGGGTGGATGCTGCACGAACAGCATCGAGATGACGAAGCCCTGGCCGAGTTCAACGCGTCCTTGAAAGTGCTCATTCCCGCGGCACGCAACGAGAGGCCCGCCGACCACATTCACGACAACTGGGCCAATGCCCTGCTGGGCATCTCCTGGGTCTACGAGCGGAGCGGTCGCTACGGCCTGGCCGAGCCGTACAAGCGTGAGGCGCTCCACGTGATCACCACGGCCCGCGGCTGGAAGCATCCGCTATCCGCCCGCCTGGCGGCCAGCCTGGCGGACATCTATTTCAAGCAAGCCCGGTATGCCGAGGCGGAGCCGCTCTACGACGTCGCCATTGACGCCTTCAAGGCCACCAGCGGACTGGACAACGTCGAGGCGCTGGGAACGCTGAACAACGTGAGTCGCATGCTGGCCGTGGAAGGGCGCGTATGCCCAGGCCGAATCGATCGCCCGCTTCGTCATCGCCGAGCGGCGCAAGCTGCAAGATCCGGATCTGGTCACATCGCTGGTGAACCTGGCCAACATGCTCAACGTGCAGGGCAAGAACGCCGAGGCCGAGCCGGTCGTTCGAGAAGCGCTTGCCATGACCGAGCGACTGCCCAATCCGAATCGCATGGCCAATGCGGTCCGCATTCTGGCCGCGATTCGCCACGACCTGGGTGACAACACCGAAGCGCTCGCGCTCTGCGACCGGGCTCTGGATATCTACAAGCAAGCGCCCACGAGCCCGGGGGACGAGGGAGCGTTGTGGTCCTTACGGGCCCTCTGCCTGCGCGCACTGGGGCGTAACGAGGAAGCCGAGGAGTCGATCCAAAATGCCGTCAAGGGGGCCGAGTTGCAGCGGGCTTACAGCTCCGGCGGCGAGCGCGAACGGGCCACGACGTTTACCGACTACAACTACGTCTACGATATACAGCTCGTCTGGCAGGAGGACGCGGGCGACGTGGGGGAGATGTTCGCCACGATCGAGGCGATGAAGGCCCGTTCGTTCCTCGATGAGCTGCGGATGAGCGATTCCGATATCCTGGCCGGCTTGCCCGCCGACGTGCGCACGCGGATCACTCAGCAAGGCGAGCGACTTCGCCGCCAACTGGCCGCCGCTGAAAGCGAATACAATCGGCTCACCGACGACGCGACGGACAAATCGCCCGACGCCGAGAACCGTCGCAAAGCCGCGGCCCAGGCCGTGCTGGCCGCCCGCGACGCCCTGTACGATCACTCGAACCAGGTGCGGGCCGCCAGCCCCCTTTATCGCGAGCTACTGACGCACCAGGCCGAGCCCATGACGCTCGCCAAAGCCCAGCAAGAGCTCGTCGAGCCGGGCGAGTTGATGCTCTCCTATCACGTGGAGAATAAGCAGACGTATCTCATCCTTGTCAGCCACGACGTCACTCGCTTCGTCAAGCTCTCCGTTGACGAGAATCAGGCCCGGCTGCTGGGGGTTGAACCGGGGCCGCTCACCAGCGCCAAGCTGTCGGCGGTGCTGACGGGCGACGACAGCGTACTGGCTGCGCTATCGAATCCGAAATCGGAACTGAATCCCAACGACAAACTGGCGGCGTTATGGATGGTTTTGATTCCCGAGGAAGAGCGCACGGCGCTGGTGGACGGTTCCATCAAGCTGCTCACCGTCTTGCCCGACGGACCGCTGGCGCTATTGCCCTTCGAGACGCTCATTGTTGACGACGTGGCGCCGGTGAAGTACCTGGTCGATGCCGGCCCGCCGATCATTTACGCGCCGTCGGCCACGGTGCTGGAGAACCTGGCCGGGCGCCAAGCCAGTACCACGATCGCCTCCGAGCCCGTGCTCACCCTGGGCGACCCGGCCTATCCCAGCGCGCAACCGCCGGTCGATGCGTTGGCCCGCCAGCTTCCGGTGCGTTCGGCCCGCGAGGTGTTCCGCAGCCGGCTCGCCCGGCTCCCGTATTCGGGCCGAGAAGCCGCGTGGGTCGAAGAACATTTTCAAAAGCACGGCCTGGGCTGCGTTCGGTTGACTGCCGCCGAAGCGACCGAAGCCCGGCTCCGCGCGCTGCTTCCCAATCGCCAGATCGTGCATCTGGCCTGCCACGGTATGGCTGAAGACAGCTACGGGAACTTCTTTGGCTGTCTGGCCGTCGCGCCTGGCAAGGCCAACGATCCGAACGACGACGGCTTTCTGTACGCCGCGGAAATCTGCGAGCTGCCGCTTGAGGGCTGCGAACTGGCAATCCTCAGCGCCTGCGAGACGAACTACGGCCCGCAGCAGACCGGCGAAGGCGTGTGGAACTTGTCGCGCGCCGTTCTGGTGGCCGGCGCGCGCCGGGTCGTGGCCAGCAATTGGGTCGTCGACGACGAGGCCGGCGCCACGCTGGTCAGCTACTTCGCCGCCGAACTGGCCAAAGCCGGCGACAACCCCACGCACCGTCAGTACGCCGCGGCCTTGCAAAAGGCCAAACGAGCCGTCCGCCAACAAGCGCGCTGGAGCAACCCCTTTTATTGGGGCAGCCTAGTGCTGGTCGGGCCAAACTGAGTTCCCGCTGGTCCAACATTGAATTTCATGGTCGAAGAATTCTTAGCGCAATGAACGCATTCCTGCGCGTCGGTACAGGGTGCCGGCACCGCGATTCGCTCGGGTGTCGCCTCGCTGAGATTTTTGCCTAAAATGCCGACGATACCGTGGTTTATTGAGAGGTTGCCCGATGGCCAGCACAACCGTCGCCCAACTCACCATTCGCGTGTCGCAGCCCACCGGCTTCGTCCAGCCCGCCGGGCGACAGGTGACGAACGCCCGTGTCATTTGCAACCTGGTGGTCGCCTTGCTACTGGTGTCGGGAATGCTTTCCTTGCGGGAGGCTTCTGGGCAATCGCCTGCCGACTATCAAGAGGCGCAACGCCTGGCCACGCGCTTCACGCAACTGTTCCAGGCTGGCCGCTACCCGGAGGCGTACAAGGTCGCCGAGCAGACCCTGTCGTTCGTCCGGCAGAGGAACCTTCAGCCGGCGATGACCGTAGTTTCCTATGAAATGTTGAGCCGGTCGCTGCAGAGCCTGGGGCGCTGACCGAGAGGCGCTCGAGTACTACGACGGAATCATCCAGAATGCCGAAGGCATTCAAACCGACTCCCAGCAACTGCGCAACAACTTGCTCCAAATGAAGGGGACCGCCCTGCGGTTTTCGGGCTACTGCCACGAGCGGCTCGGCAACTTGCCCAAAGCCTTGGAGTTTTACCAGCAGGCAGTCGAGTATTTTCGTCGCCGCGGCTACACGCTTGAAGAGGCCGAAACGCAGGCCGGGCTGGGATGGACCCTTCACAAGCTCTATCGAGACGACGAGGCGCTCGAGGAGTTCAACGCCGCTCTCAAGGTATTGATTCCCGCGGCACGCAACGAGAAGCCCGCGGATCACATCCACGACAATTGGGCCAACGCTTTGCAGGGGATCGCCCGGGTTCACGAACGCGCCGGACGCTACGACCTGGCGGAACCTTACAAGCGGCAGGCGCTGAACGTCATGACAGCGGCCCGCGGCTGGAAGCACCCGCAGGTGGCACTGGCGGCGGCCAGCCTGGCGGAAACGTATTTCACGCAAGGCCGTTATGCCGAGGCGGAGCCGCTCTACGTGGCCGCCATCGAGGCGTACAAGGCCACCAGTGGATTCGACAATCTCAGTGCGCTCGCGACGCTTAATAACCTGAGCCGCATGCTGGCCGTCGAGGGGCGGTATGCCGACGCCGAAGCGACCCTCCGCTTCGTCGTCGAGCACGCGAGGGAACTCGGCGACCCGAACCTGGCGGCCAAGCTGGCAAACATGGCCAACACCCTCTTTTCGCAAGACAAGTATGAAGAGGCCGAGCCGTTCGCTCGCGAAGCGGTTAAGCTGGCCGAAGAGCAGCCGAACCCGGTCTCGCGCACCACGGCGGACGCCGTGCGCACGTTGGCCGCCATTCGGCACGTCCGCGGCGACGATGAAGAAGCCCTGGCCCTGTGCGATCGGGCCATCGAACTCTACGAGCAGGCACCGCTCGGTCCCGGCTACGTCGGAACCGTGTGGGCTCAGCGGGCTCTCACGCTCTGGAGCCTGGGCGCAAGCCGGAAGCCCACGAAGCCATCCAAAAGGCCATTCAGGGTGTCGAGCTGCAAAGGGCTTACACCTCCGGAGGCGAACGCGAACGGGCCACGGCCTTCGGCAACTTCAACGGGATCTACGACACCTTGCTGAATTGGCAGGCCGAAGAAGGAGACGTGGCCAAAATGTTTGCCACGATCGAGACGATGAAGGCCCGCTCGTTTCTCGACGAATTGCGGCTGGGCGACTCCGACATGCTGGCCGGTCTGCGCCCGAAGATCGCGCGCGGCTGGAACAAGAGGGGGAACAGATTCGCCAGGAGTTGGCCGCCGCCGAAAGCCAGTTCAACCGTCTCACCGACGACGCGACGGACAAGTCGCCCCCGACCGTGGAGCGCCGCCGGCAGGCCGCGCAGGCCGTGCTCGCCGCGCGGGACGCCCTCTATCAACACGTCATCAAGGTGCAGGCCGCCAGCCCGATTTTTCGCGAGCTTTTGACCCAGCAGGCCGAGCCGCTGACGTTGGACAAGGCGCAGCAAGAGCTGTTGGAGCCGGGCGAGCTCTTGCTTTCCTACCGTCTGCAAAACGACCAGACGTATCTCGTCATCGCCCGCCGCGACGCCGCCCGCTTCGTCAAGCTGTCGATCGATGAAATTCAGGCCAGGCTGCTCGGCGTCGACCCCGGGCCGCTCACCGCCGCCAAGCTCTCGGCGGTGCTGACGGGAGACGATAGAGTGTTGGCAGCGCTGTCGCGACCTGGTGCGAAGCAAGATCCTTCGCCGGCGCTCGCGGCATTGTGGAGCCTGCTGATTCCCCAGGAAGAGCGCGCGGCGCTGGTAGACGGTTCCGTCAAGTTGCTCACCGTATTGCCCGACGGGCCGCTGGCCCTGTTGCCGTTTGAGTCGCTCGTCGTCGACGATATGGAACCGGTGACGTATCTGCTGGACGCCGGCCCGCCGATCATTTACGCCCCGTCGGCCACGGTGCTGGACAACCTGGCGCATCGACAAGCGTCCCCGAGCTCTGCCAAAGAGCCGGTACTCACTCTGGGCGACCCGGCCTATCCGGCGGCGCAGGCTCCGCTCGACGCCGTGGCCAACCGGCTGCAGGTGCGTACGGCCCGCGAGGTGTTCCGCAGCCGGCTCGCCCGGCTTCCCTATTCCGGCCGGGAAGCTGCCTGGGTCGAAGAACATTTTACGAAGCACGGCCTGGGTTGCGTGCGCTTGACCGCCGCCGACGCGACCGAGGCCCGACTCCGCTCGCTGGTCGCCAATCGCGAGATCGTGCATCTGGCCTGCCACGGCATGGCTGAAGACAGCTACGGGAACTTCTTTGGCTGTCTGGCCGTCGCGCCTGGCAAGGCCAACGACCCGAACGACGACGGCTTTCTGTACGCCGCGGAAATCTGCGAGCTGCCGCTTGAGGGCTGCGAACTGGCCATTCTCAGCGCCTGCGAGACCAACTATGGCCCGCAGCAGACCGGCGAAGGCGTGTGGAACCTGTCGCGAGCGTTCCTGGTGGCCGGCACGCGCCGGGTCGTGGCCAGCAATTGGGTCGTTGACGACGAGGCCGGCGCCACGCTGGTCAGCTACTTCGCCGCCGAACTGGCCAAAGCCGGCAATGACGCCACGCACCGAGAGTATGCCGCCGCGCTGCAAAAGGCCAAGCGAGCCGTCCGCAAACAACCGCGCTGGAGCAATCCCTTTTATTGGGGCAGCCTGGTGCTGGTCGGCCCGCGCTAGAATGTCGTCGCGGCAATGCGCGGCGGCCTCACTCCATGCGGTGCACGTAGGCGTAATACGCTCCGCACAGTGGTTTGCCTTCGCGATCGACAAACCAGGTCTCGATCTCGACCGGTCCCCCATCGAGCGCGACTTCGAACCGCACGGACTGTCCGTCCGGCTGGGGATGGCTGTTCAGCTCCTGCTGGCCGATCCGCAGGCGCGCCGCGGCGATCGGCAGCGGTTTGCCGGCGATGTATTCGCCGTCCGTGACCGGCGTGGGAGAAATCCCCTCGGCCAGGCCCAGCCTGCTTTCTGCGGGCCACCGCCGCAGCTCGACCGAGTAACGCCCCGGCCGCTCGACGACGAGATGCCAGACGCCGGTTTTGTTTAGGCCGCTGCGAATCTGCCGCTGTTGATCGACGAAGACGTCCAGCCATTCGCAGGCCGAGAGCATCGTCGGGTTCTCCGCGTCGGAGCCGATGACAACGCGCTGGGGCTCCATCGCTTGATCCTTCACCCCATCCCACCACGCCTGCAGGTGGTGCGCGCATCTTGGCCACCACCTCCGGATGCTCGGCCGCCACGTCGTGGTCCTGATGGGGATCGCTTTCGACGTTGTACAGCTCGCGATTCTCCAGCAGCCGCCACTCGTTCCACAGCACCGCGGCTCCGTCGCGCTTCGGAATGGCAGGGTTGAGCTTTGCGTCCTTCACCTTGATTATCGGCATGCGGCTGAAGTTGACGACCAGCATGCGGTCGTCGAGCGTCGGCCGCTCGCCGCGCAACACTGGCGCCAGGCTCGCCCCGTCGAGCCCCGCCGGCACGTCGGACACGCCGGCCAGGTCCGCCAACGTCGGCAGCAGGTCCTGCACGTGGCTGAGCTGGTCGATGTCGCGCGGCTCGCCCAGAGATCCGCCCGGCCAGCGGATGAAGCAGGGGACGCGGTGTCCCCCCTCCCAGAGCGTTGTCTTGCCGCCGCGCATGCCGGCGTTGAAATACAAGGGGCCCATCGTGCTGCCGTTGTCGGTCAGGAACACGAAGACCGTGTTGTCGCGCAGCCCGTGCTCGGTGAGAAAGGCGTCAAACCGGCCCAGGTTTTCGTCGATGTTCGCCCCCATCGCCAGAAAGCTGACCAGCAACTCGCGTTGCGATGGACGCAAGCGCTCGACGACTTCGGGATGCTCTTTCATCGCCGCTCGGATATCGGTGCGGTACGCGTCCGGCACGAACCAGGGCCCATGCGCGGCGTTCAGCGGCAGGTAGGCGAAGAACGGTTGTCCGTCGGCCGCCGCGCGTTCGATCCACCGCATCGCTTCGCGAAAGAACACGTCGGTGCAATACCCCTGGTACGGTTGCCGGCGGCCGTTGTGAACGTAGGTGTCGTCGAAGTAATCGTTGTCCCAATAGTCCGGCACGCTGCTGATGTGCGACGACGGGAACCAGACCGCTTCGTCGAATCCGCGATCCTCGGGGCGAAACGGATAGTTATCGCCCAGGTGCCATTTGCCGAAGATGCCGGTCCGATAGCCGCCCGCGCGAAAGACGTCGGCCATGGTTTTCAATTCAGCCCGCAAAAGCGTCCGGCCGCTGCTGACGTTCATGGCCCCGTTGCGAAACGCGTCAAGCCCGGTCATCAACTGCCCGCGCGTCGGCGTGCACATCGGCGCGACGTGAAAATCCGTTAGCCGCAAACTCTCCGCCGCCAATCGGTCGACGTGCGGCGTCCGCACGATCGGGTTGCCGTGGCAGGAGAACTCGCCGTACCCCTGGTCATCAGTCATCACCACGATCACGTTCGGCTTCGTGGCAACGCCGCCAATAGCCGCCGACCGTCCCACGGCCAACAGGCTCAGCACCAGCACCATGGTCTGGAATTTCATGCGGTCCTCACTCGATTAATCGGATGCCAACGTCCGATCCGGAGTTTCTACCAGCCTACAGCCGCCATCGAGGGACACCCCCGACGCGGCTTCATTGTAGTCTCGGCGCGTCGGACAGGTCACGGATGTCGATGCGGCCCGGCCCCTAATACTTGTTTCCGCCCTGCAAACCGGCTTCAATGAGGGCCGCGGGCGAAATGGCGATTCACCGGTCGACTCGCTCCGCCCGAGGTCGGCTTCAGACGCTCCGAGCGAACGTAGCAGGTGGGAGGCGTGAACGATGAGCAGCGGGCTGATTCGGGCGGTGGTTGTTCTGGGCGTGCTGTTGGCCGGTGGCACTCATCCGCTGGTTCGCGCGGACGAGCCCAGTGCGATCTTCGTGATGAAGCTTGATGGCAGCGAAGTGCGGCGCGTGGGCGAGGTGGCCGGCACATCCGCAGCTGGGCGCTCCGCGCTGGTCGCACGATGGCACGCGACTGGCCTTCGCCACCGTCGATGCCAGTGCCGGTGCCCGTCGCTGGTTCGTGGTGGGCGCCGATGGCGGCGGATTGCGGCCGTTCGGGCTCGGCTCATATCCTGATTGGTCGCCCGAGGACAAGCAGTTGGTGTTTGGCATCGGAGAGAAAGTGCCGGTCGCCGCGGGCATCTGGGTGCAAAACGACGACGGGCGAGGACGCCTCTTGCTCTCCGAGGGGGGCCTGGCGCCACGCTGGTCGCCGGGCGGCGACAAACTGGCGTTCCTCGACGACGAGGCGCTGACGATCCTCGACCTGGTCGATTCCGGACGGCAAAAGTTGGATTTGCCCGGGGGCGTGATGGCCGGCTTCGATTGGTCGCCCGACGGCAAGCAACTCGCCTTCGTCACGCGCGGCGACAAAGCCAACGAGCTGTGGATCGCCGACGTTGCCGACACCGCCCAGCGCAGGAAAGCACTCTCCGGCGACGTCGACGGCTACCTCGCCTGGTCGCCGCGCGGCAAGCGGCTGGCGATCTCGCAGGCCGATCAGCTTCACCTGCTCGACGCCGACGGCAGCGGCGAGCCGCAGTTGATCCCGGGACAAGAGGGCAACAATCGTATGCCGGCCTGGTCCGCCGACGGACAGTGGATCGCCTTTGCCAGCACGCGAGCAACGCCGGCGCTAGTGCCGGTGGTGCAGGCCAAGCGGAAAGTACGGTTGGAGGAAGTCAAGCGTCACGTGCGCGGTGACGCCGTGTACGGCCTCGCCCTGAGCCCCGACGGACGACGTGCCGTGCTGGGCGGACGTCGGAATGTCGAAGTTTGGAATCTCGATGACGACTCAACGAGCATGTTCGAACGGCAAGGAGAATTCGTGAGCCTGTCGCCCGATGGGAAAACCGTGGCCCTCTGCGGCGGCTTGGTGAAAGTTACGTTGCTCGACGTCGACTCGGGTAAGCCCCTGCGAGAACTGCACACCGCAAGCATGTGTGTTGACACCGAGTTTTCGCCCGACAGTAAGCGAGTGGCTTGCGCAACGATCCGCGGTCCGGCACAGGTCTGGGACGTCGGCAGCGGGAACCAGGTCTCGACGTTCGACAACCACCAGGCGCCGGTGACCCGCATGGCGTTCCTTTCCGGTGGCGCCGAAGTGGTGTCGAACGGCCAGGACAAGTACACGCGAATCTGGAACGCCGAGACCGGCCAAGAGCGAATCGCGATCGCGCATCCCGAGGTCGTGTGGGGACTGGCGGTTTCGCCCAGCGGGCGGCTGATCGCCACGGGCACCGGCGGCGCCACGGATGGCAATCCACTCTTGCATCGGATCAAAATGGGGCAGGAACACGTCATCCGTCTGTGGGACGCGGCCAGCGGGAAGTTGGTCCGCGAGATCAACGGTCACACCGGTCCGGTGTTTGCACTCGCCTTTTCGCCCGACGGACAGACGCTGGTCTCCGGCGGCTGGGACGGGACGATTCGCATGTGGGACGTGGCTACTGGGAGCGAGCTGGCGATGGCCAAAGGCGAGGGACCGGTTTTTTCTCTCGGCCTGACTCCTGACGGCGGCCAGCTTGTCGTCGGCGGCGGCCAGGACCGCAATGCCGGCCGTCCCATCCGCAGCTACCGCGACGAGCAGGTGCGCGTGTATCGGATCGTCGAGGACGGCAAGGCTCAGCCCGCTGGGGACTGATGCGGGACCAGCGGTGGCCGTTTGTCGGGCGTTCCGTTTCTTCCATGTCCTACGGTCGTGCCGTCGTGCCGTCGTGGTGAGAAAATCCGCAAAACCACGACGGCACAACGGCACGACGCCAGCAAAGAACAGCGCAAAAAAATGCCCGCCATCGGCTGGCAGCTCGCACGGCACCGAACCCACGATGGCGGAATCGCGCTCCGCTATTGCTGGCTCGACGCGTGCCACGCGAACAAAGGCGCCGGTGGGAGTCGAACCCACGATGGCGGATTTGCAATCCGCTGCCTTAGCCTCTTGGCGACGGCGCCGATACGCTGCGTACCCTAAAGAATCCTTGTGTTTGGGTCAAGGTGTGCCACTTTGCCGGGCGCGACCGGGCCGAATTGACGTTGGGCAACGTCCGGAACATTGCTATCCTCCCGCCTCGCAAACCGGGCGGTCGCGGGGGTTCGCAGTCGCCCGCTGAGATTGTCTTTCCAGCGTGGGGGCGCCGGATGACTCCCGACCCTTACCGCGACGTCGAAATCCCGCTGCCTCGGCTGCGCACGATCTCGCATCTGTGGACTTGCGCCGCCGTCCTGGCTGGTGCCGGCGTGGCGGCCATGGCTTTGGACGTGCCGCTGGCTCGTCTGGTTCGCGCTGGCGACCTGCCCAACTTTCTCCATAAGATCGGCAGTCTGTCGGAGATTTTCAGCCACGGGCTGGGCATCGTGATGGTCGTGGTGGTGATCGCCGTGCTCGATCCCTGGCATCGCTACGCCATTCCACGCATCCTGGCCGCCTCGCTGGGGGCGGGGCTGGCGGCCAACATCTTCAAACTGCTCGTCGCTCGCGTGCGGCCCGGTCACGTCGATTACAATCTCGTCGATCGGGGCATCGACACGTTCGGCGGCTGGTTTCCGCTGGGGACCAACCCGAGCTGGCAACAAGGCTTTCCCTCGTCGCACATGGCCACCGCCGCGGGGCTGGCCATCGTGCTGTCCGCGTTTTATCCGCGCGGACGTTGGCTGTTTCCCGCTTGCGCGGCCCTGGCCGGGCTGCAGCGCGTACTGCACGAATCACACTTCGTGAGCGACGTGTTTTGGGGCGCGGCGCTGGGCTGCATCTTTGCCCCGCTGTGCGTCTACGGCAGCATCCTGTCTCAATGTTTCGATCGGCTGGAAGAATCGCTCATCGAGCGCCGCCAGCGCACCGCTCAAGTGCGTCGCCCGCACCACGCGCCGGCACGCGGGGTGGTTGCTCGCAAGCCGACGCTGAACGCCTGACGCAACGTCGCAAAGCGACTTCTGCTTGCCCGTGCTCGACACGTTTCTGCCGCGCACGTTATATTGTCGAGAGTGCAGTATCAAATCGAACGAGCGAGGAGGCACGCCATGCTGGGGCACGCGCTGGTCATCGCAGTGTTGGCCGTCACGCCGGCTGCCGAGCCGGGAGTCAGCAGCTCCCCTCGGTACGGCGCCCGAGCTTCGCGCGGCCGTGCACGATTTACTACACCGTCACGCGGGCGCGTCCGGAGCCGAGCAAGACGCCGCGCTGGTGGACCTGACCGCGCTGTATCGCGAGTTGACCGCCAGCAGGGTGTTTTCGGATCGCGCGAAACGGGATCTGGCGGCCTTGGTTCGCGGCCGCCTTCGGCGGGCCGGCGAGCAACTGCAAAAGGAACTCGCAGACGACCAGCCAGCGGAGCGCTCGCCAGCACAGGCGGCGGCCGTTTCGCCCGAGAGACAGGCAATCCTCGCCCAAATCGCGGGCAATCCCGGCCTGCCACCAGCGAATGCGCGCAGCGCAGGCAAACGCCAATCGCGGCGCCGCAGCCGGGCTGGGGTTCGCCGCCGGTGGCGGCGCCGGCACGTCCTTCGACGCCGAGACCCAGCGCAATGCCCAGGCCCTGGTGGACCTGATCCAAAGAACGATTTCACCATCGAGCTGGGACGTCAACGGTGGGAACGGCTCGGTCCGCTACTTCGCGCCAAGCAGGTCTTGGTGATCCGTCAAACGGACCAACTGCACGACCGGATCGGCGCGGCACTGCGGAACTTGCGGGGGCAGCAATAGGGCACTCGGCCAACACCGGTGAGCGACACCGCGCACGCGAACCTGGCAAACAGTTCGCCCGAACAGGCCGTGAACCTTCAGTTCCGCCCCAGCAGCGTATCGGCATACTGCTGGGCTAATTGCGCGTTGGCAAACGGCACAATCTGAAACCGGGCCGCGGAGCGGACGCTGACGGGCAAGCCCGCGAGGGCCTCTTGCTGAAACCGTTGGGCATCGGCCGGCGAGGTCGTCACGCCGACCTTGCGTGTCGTGACCGTGTCGAGCATGACGACGTAGTGCGTTTGGTTGGCGATCGGATCGACGTAGGGCAGCGACTTCAGATGCGCGAGCATCGCCGTTTCGAGGGCGGCGTAGTCGGAGCCGAAATGCTTGGTGAACGTTTGCCGGCCGAGGGTGGCCGCCTGCCGGTCGGCGGGCTCGAGCGGACCGAGCTGCGCAACGTCGCGCAGGTAGTCTTGGAACGCTTCTTTCTGGCGCGAAGCCAGATAGTGCGTCAGCGACCACGCGGCGGCATAACCGCTGGAGGTCAGCCGCTGGGCGCCCACCACCGTGTCGACGATCTCGCCGCCGGTGCTGGGCTTTTTCTTGAGCACCTCGGCCAGCTCGTGCATCCGCAAGTCGTTGGGCGTGCCCACGCCCTTCCAGCGCAGCCGCTGGTCGACGGTCGTGGCGGCGAAGTACTCGGCCAGTCCTTCGGCCAGCCACAAGGGCCACTTCGACAGCCGCTGTTGCACGCCGATGTTGTGCAGTATCTGGTGAATCCCCTCGTGGGCGATCGTGCCGATCGATTGCTTCATTGCCAACTCGGGCGCCACTTCGACCAGGGCCGACTGCTCGTACATCACGACCTGATTGGTCAGCGTGTTGTAGTAGGCAACCACGCCCGGCGGCACGTCGTCGAATTTGCGAAACTCCGCCTCGGTGCGAAACATGATGGCCACCAAGGGGACTTCCGGATGGTGCACCGGCAGCTTAAGACGCTTAAAATAGGCCAAAACCGCCGGATACATCGTCTCCAGAATCCGGCTCGTGCCTTTGTAGAACGGTTCGCTGGTGTTGTAGACGTAGACGAATCGCGCCGTGTTGCGAACCTTGAAATCGCGCAGCCCCTGCTCCTCGAGGCCCGCGGCAATCTCGTCCTTGGTGGCCGGGCGAAACGGCTCGCTCGTGAGTTCGGCTTGCGCGGTCGGAAGGGCCTCTAGTTGACCGTCGGGCAGGATGACGACCCGCCGCTCGCCGACTTCGGCGTGCAACAGGGCCACGACGTCGTCGCTTCCCGCGCGGTGAACGTTGACGTGCTGCCCCAGGCCCCGTCGCACGGGGGTGTTGTCGGGAATCGTCGTCGCGGGGCTGATCGGTCGAGCCACCTGACGCTGACTTCTCAGCGGGCGGGAACCGGCTGGGGGGCGCGGCACCGACGGACGCTGGGCCCATGCCGGTGCATGTAGCAGCCCCAGCGGCGAGCCCAACAGCACAGTCAGCGCCAAAATGGCCCGCCCCCGGGCACGATTCATAAACGCCCTCGTCGACTGGCTCATCGTGGCGCGCTCCACGTCAAAATGCCGCCGCGGCCCGCTGGGTTTGGGCCGGACAGGTCCTTGCAAATCGGTCGAATCTCGGATACTTGTGGAGTCTTGATTTTAACCCACCCGAGGGCATCTGGCTCGCACCTTCGAGTGGATTGCCGCATATTTTTTGAAAGCTGACCGATCCCATGGCAGAAGACAAAAGCGCCGACAAGCCACAACGGGTGCTGATCGTGGATGACGACCACGAAATCGTCGAGAGCGTCCGTTACGCATTGGAAGCCAACGGCTACGAGGTGCTCGTGGCCCGAGACGGCAACCAAGGCCTGGCCATGGCCGAACGGGAGGATCCGGACCTGGTCGTGCTCGACATGATGATGCCCAAGCGGAGCGGATTTCTGGTGCTGGAGAAGTTGCGCCGCACGCGTCCGGTGCCGTTGCGGGTGATCATGATTACGGCGAACGAAGGGAGCCGGCACAAGGCCTACGCCGAAATGCTGGGGGTGGACGACTACATCCGTAAACCGTTTGCCATGGACCGCTTGATGGACAGCGTCAAGCGGCTGTTGGGCTGAGCGGGCCGTCTGGCGGGGCGTGGTGGTGCGTCCTGCTACGATTCTTTCTCGCCTGCGACGTAGGCCGGCGTCGCACCCAAGCTAAGCACCAGGTGTCCAAGGCAGGGCAGTTGTTCAAACAGGTGTGGGTGAGACTCTGTGCCTTTTTTCACAGGTCGCTCGGGAAAAATGCCCAGCGCCCCACATTTTCGCGGGACAAAGCCACACTCCGGCAAGCTTTTTGCACGTATGGCTGCGACCGCCGAACCCCCAAGCCATCGGTGCGGTCGAAAGTAGATATTGTCGGCCGCCTGTGTTGTAAGCATACTTGGCATAGGGAAGGTAGGAGATGGTCGCGGCAGGGATCGCACGGCCTCCGATACCGCAAAAGAGAAGTAGGGTTGTAATATCCTGCCCGCCGCGCCTCGAGCGTTCTTTTCCAATTTCTCTCTCCGTCCGCCTCTTGTAACGCATCGCAGCGGTTTCGTGCTGCGCAGTGTGCTGGAGTGCGCCGACCAATAGCCCGTCACCGGCCGCGCGCGCTTCGACTGTGCGCGCTCGCCGACAAGGGCTGGCGGAACGTTGACACGTTGACAACCAAAGAGCAAAGAGGAACCAGAAACCGATCCTGCACGGCAACTAGACTAGAGCCTAAAGACCAACACAAACCAACGCATACGATTCGGGTCGCTGGCGCTTTTTCGCCGCGAGACCCCTGACGTTCAAGGGGCCCTTCGGCGAAAGGTGCGAGAGACACCCTTTCCGGAGGTATTTCATGATCAGCGGACGCGAGATCATCTCACTCGTGGCCGAGCGCCAAGACTTGGACCAGTTCCGTCGCAAGAACTGGGAAGGCTCGTTCGAGCAGTACCTCGACGTGGTGCGCGACAATCCGCGCGTTACTCGCAACGCCTTCGAGCGTGTCTACGACATGATCATGTCGTATGGCACGGACACCTACGAGGAGTTTCGCGAGAAGCGCGTCCGGTACCGCTTCTTCAGCGACCCGGACGACCACGGCCGCGACGCCGTGTTCGGGCTCGACGCGCCGTTGTGGAGCCTGGTGAACGCCTTCAAGAGCGCCGCCCAGGGCTACGGCATCGAGAAGCGCGTGCTGTTGTTGCACGGCCCGGTGGGTAGCAGCAAGAGCACGATCGCGCGGCTGCTCAAAAAGGGGCTCGAACGTTACAGCGCCCGCGACGACGGCGCGGCGTACGCCATCGGCTGGAACACGCCCGAGGGAGTGCAGTGGTGCCCGATGAACGAAGAGCCCCTGCACGTGATTCCCGAGCGGTTCCGCCGCGACGTCTACGATAAGCTCAATGCCGACGTGGCACCGGGCGATTACAAGGTCAAAGCCACCGGCGAGCTGTGCCCCTTCTGCCGCTACGTCTACAACCAGATGCTCAAGCGGGCTGACGGCGACTGGACCAAGGTGATCGAAGAGGTTCGCGTCCGCCGGCTGATCCTCAGCGAAAAGGACCGCATCGGCATCGGCACCTTCCAGCCCAAGGACGAAAAGAACCAGGATTCCACCGAGCTGACCGGTGATATCAACTACCGCAAGATCGCCGAGTACGGCAGCGACAGCGATCCGCGGGCTTTCAATTTCGACGGCGAGTTCAACATCGCCAACCGCGGCATCGTCGAGTTCGTCGAGGTGCTCAAGCTCGACGTGGCGTTCCTGTATGACCTGTTGGGCGCCAGCCAAGAGCACAAGGTCAAACCCAAGAAATTTGCCCAGACCGACATCGACGAGGTGATCCTGGGCCACACCAACGAGCCGGAATATCGCCGCTTGCAGGGCAACGAGTTCATGGAAGCCCTCCGCGATCGGACCGTGAAGATCGACGTGCCCTACGTCACCACGCTGGCCAACGAGATCCGCATCTACGAGAAGGACTACAACAAGGCCACGGTGCTCGGCAAGCACATCGCTCCGCACACGATCGAGATGGCCGCCATGTGGGCCATTCTCACCCGCTTGGAAGAGCCCAAGAACGCCGGCTTGACGCTGTTGCAAAAGCTCAAACTGTACAACGGCAAGACCCTGCCCGGGTTTACCGAGGACAACATCAAGGAATTGCGCGAGCAATCGATTAACGAGGGCATGCAAGGCATTTCGCCGCGCTACGTCCAGGACAAGATTTCCAACGCCCTGGTCGCCCATCCCGAGAGTACGTCGATCAATCCGTTCATGGTCCTCAACGAGCTCGAATCCGGCCTGAAGCATCACACGCTGATCACCAACGAAGAGATGCGCACCAAGTATCGCGAGCTGTTGGGCGTGGTGAAGGAGGAGTACGAAAACATCGTGAAAAACGAAGTTCAGCGGGCGATTGCCGCCGACGAAGACGCCCTGAAGCGGCTCTGCGGCAACTACATCGACAACGTCAAGGCCTACACGCAGCGGGAGAAGGTCAAGAACAGCTTCACCGGCCAGTACCAGGAGCCCGACGAGCGGCTGATGCGATCGATCGAGCAGAAGATCGACATCCCGGAAAGCCGCAAGGACGACTTCCGCCGCGAGATCATGAACTACATCGGTGCCTTGTCGATCGATGGCCGCACGTTCGACTACAAGACCAACGAGCGGCTGTACAAGGCGCTGGAGTTGAAGTTGTTCGAGGATCAGAAGGACTCGATCAAGCTCACCAGCCTGGTGTCGAAGGTGGTGGACGCCGACACGCAAGCCAAGATCGACGTGGTCAAGCAGCGCCTGATCCGCGACTACGGCTACGACGACGAAAGTGCCACCGACGTGTTGAACTACGTGGCCAGCATCTTCGCTCGCGGAGATGCCAAACCCGCCGGTTAGGCGGAAAACTCCCGGATTTGCCGGGAGAAAAGGGGGGCTAAAGCCTCATCGGCCGCGCCCCCAAAGGACGAAAACATTTAAGCAGGGAAAGGACGCGCTTCACCTGGCGCGTCGCCCCTAACAAGGCGACCAAGCGCTCGGGCGGACGCTCCGATTGTACGCTGAGAATCGCCCATGAGAATCGAACACGACCTGTCCCGGTTCAAGCAGATCGTCCGCGGCAGGATTCGTCAGAATCTGCGAAAGTACGTCACGCACGGCGAGATGATCGGCCGCAAGGGACGCGACCTGGTCAGCATCCCCATTCCGCAGCTCGACGTGCCTCACTTCCGCTACGGCAAGAACGGTTCCGGCGGCGTCGGCCAGGGCGACGGTGAAGAAGGCACTCCCATCGCCTCCGGCGGCGAGGCCGAAGCCGGCACGGGGGCCGCCGGCAGCGACCCGGGCGCCCACATCCTCGAAGTCGAGGTCTCGCTCGAGGAGCTGGCTGCCATCCTGGGCGAAGAGCTCGAGTTGCCCCGCATCGAGCCCAAGGGAACGGCCAATATCGAGCAGCAAAAGGCCCGCTACACGAGCATCCGCAAAAGCGGTCCCGAGTCGCTCCGCCACTTCAAGCGCACCTACATGGAGGCGCTGCGGCGGCAGATTTCGTCCAACACCTACGTGCCCGATCGGCCCCGCGTGGTTCCAATTCGCGACGACAAGCGCTACCGCGCCTGGACCGAAGTGGCCCTGCCCGAGGCCAACGCCGCGATCATCTACATGATGGACGTCTCGGGCTCGATGACCGACGACCAGAAAGACATCGTCCGCACGGCCGCCTTCTGGCTCGATACCTGGCTCAAGAGCCAATACAAGGGCCTCGAACGGCGCTACATCATTCACGACGCCGCGGCCAAGGAGGTCGACGAAGAGACCTTCTACCATACCCGCGAAAGCGGCGGCACCCGCATCAGCTCGGCCTACAAAGTGGCCGCCGAGCTGATCCAACGGGCCTTTCCGCCCAGCGAATGGAACCTCTACTGCTTCCAGTTTTCCGACGGCGACAACTGGGGCGAGGACAACGAGAAGAGCCTCGATTTGCTCAAGAACGAACTGCTGCCGCGCGTCAACCTGTTCTGCTACGGGCAGGTCGAAAGCCCCTACGGCAGCGGCGAGTACATTCGCGCGCTCGACTTCGAGGAGCCCGAATCGAAGCTCATTACCGCCGAAATCGAGAACAAAGAAGCGATTTACGCGTGTCTCAAGCAGTTCTTGGGCACCGGAGTCTAAAGAGAGCAAGCATGGCCACCGTCACCTTCGAACCGCTGCCGGCTAACCTGGCCGAAATTCAAACCCGCATCGAGGGCTATGCCCGCGACTACGGGCTGGATTTCTATCCCACGATCTTCGAGTTGATCGACGCCGACCAGCTCAACGCCATCGCGGCCTACGGCGGCTTTCCCACTCGCTATCCGCACTGGCGGTTCGGCATGGAGTTCGAGCAGCTCAACAAGGGCTATACCTACGGGCTGCAAAAGATCTACGAACTGGTGATCAACAACAACCCCTGCTACGCCTACCTGATGCGGTGCAACGGGCTGGTGGACCAGAAGCTGGTGATGGCCCACGTGTACGGCCATTGCGATTTCTTCAAGAACAATTACTGGTTCAGCCAGACGAACCGCAAGATGATGGACGAGATGGCGAACCACGGCAACCGGATTCGCCGCTACATGGACCGCTTCGGCGTGGAAGAGGTCGAAACGTTCATCGACGCCTGCCTGAGCATCGAAGATTTGATCGACATTCACTCGCCGTTCGTCAAGCGGTTCGAGCAGCCCAACCGGTACGACTTTGAACATTCGCACGACGACGTGGAAGAGCCACCCGCGCCGGGCCGCTTCCAATCGAAGGATTACATGGATTCGTTCGTCAACCCACCGCGCGCCTTGGCGGCCGAGGCCGAGCGGATGCGGCAAGAACAGGTGAAGAGCCAGCAGTTTCCGCCCGAGCCGGTGCGCGACGTGATGCTGTTCGTGCTGGAAAACGCCCCGCTGCGGCCCTGGCAGTTGGACGTGCTGTCGATCGTCCGCGACGAAGCTTATTACTTTGCCCCGCAGGGACAGACCAAGATCATGAACGAAGGCTGGGCCAGCTACTGGCACTCCACCATCATGACCCGCCAGGGGCTCGAAGCCGCCGACGTGGTGAACTACTGCGACCACCACTCCGGCACGCTGGCCAGCTCCCCCACGAAGCTGAATCCCTACAAGCTGGGCATCGAGCTGTTCCGCGACATCGAAGAGCGCTGGAACCGTGGCCGCTTCGGCAAGGAATTCGACGACTGCGACGACCGCGCCGCCAAGGCCGGCTGGGACACCGCCGCCGGGCTGGGCCGGCAAAAGATCTTCGAGGTTCGCAAGATCCACAACGACCTGACGTTCATCGACGAATTCCTCACGCTCGACTTTTGCCGCCAGTACAAGATGTTCTCGTTCGGCTACAACCCTTCGAGCGATGCCTACGAGATCGAAAGTCGCGAGTTCCCCCGGATCAAGCAACAGTTGCTGTTCAACCTGACGAACCTGGGCCGCCCGCTCATCGCCGTCCGCGACGGCAACTACAAGAATCGCGGCGAATTGTACCTGGAACACACGTTCAACGGCGTTGAACTGAAAATGGACTATGCCCACGACACGCTGGCCAATCTCCACACGTTGTGGCGGCGGCCGGTTCACATCGAGACGGTGCTCGACGGGTCGAAGACGATCCTCTCCTTCGACGGCAGCGAGCATCGCACCGAAAAGTGCGGAGAAGCGGAATCATGACCATTAAAGCCCAGCTCGAACAAGCCCTCGCCACGTTGCCCCTGTTCTCGTCCGGAGAGCAGGCAATCGACTTGTCCGACGGTCCCCAGCAGTTGAGCTGCCACCTGGTGGCCCTCGATTCGCTGGCCTGCGCTTTGACGCGCCTGGTGCTCCGCGCCGATCGCCTGCAAGGCCTCGCGGCCGACGAGCTGAAGCGCGTCGCCGAGCAGCTTTCCGCCAAACTCACCTACCTGCTCGAGCCGATCAGCCCGATCGAAACCGATGCCCACGGCTGCGTCGTCCAGATGCGCTCCAACCCGCCTCAAAAAGAAGCCGACCGCACCAGCTACTACGAGCTGTTGGTCACCCGCAGCGGCGAACTGAGCCTCGCCCGCTACACCCGCACCGTCGGCCAAACGCGCGAGGTGATCCCCACCCAGCTCACCCGTGAAGTCCTCTGCCGCCTGGCAGGCGATCTGTCCGAAGCGGCGGGCTGATTCGCGACATCCAGCCGCGGATGAGCTTTCCAACCTTGCGCTTCGTCACTTACAGTCGGGGTACGCTCGTTTTGCGCCGTTGCCGCTCTGGTGTGCGCAACTTATCATGCGAGGAGCGTCATCCCAGTGATCGGAGCAAAGGAATATCATGTCACACGCACCGGCATCGCAGGAAGTCAGCCTCAGGCCGACCGAAGGCTGGCACTGTAGCCATTTGTATTATCGATTCGACCGCGGGGCACTCGCCGGGCTTTCCGCGGCCGCGCTCGCCGAAGGCTGCCGGCAGTTCACGGCCGCGCTCGATCCAGCGGCTGCCGGGGCGCCGGCCCGCTTGCAGACGTCGCTCGTCAGCGGCCACAAAGCCGACTTTGGCCTGATGCTGCTCGACGCGGATCCCTTGGTGATCGACAGCGTGCACCAGCGGCTGATGGCCGGCCCCCTGGGCCCGGCGCTACAGCCGACGTATTCATTCGTCTCGCTGACCGAAGTTTCCGAGTACGTGCCCACGGTCGAGCAATATGGCCAACGGCTGGTCGAAGAAGGTGAAGACCCTGCCGGACCCGGGTACGCGGCCAAGCTCAAAGCGTACGAAAGCCGCGAGGTGATGATGCGCAAGCAGCGGCTCACCCCCGACTTGCCCGCCTGGCCGGCCACCTGCTTCTATCCGATGAACAAGAAACGCAAGGTGGGCGAAAACTGGTTCCTGCTCGATTTCGCCCAGCGCAGCCGGATGATGACCGAGCACGGCCGCACCGGCATGACCTTTGGCGGCCGGGTGACGCAATTGATCACCGTGGGCCTGGGCTACGACGACTGGGAGTGGGGCGTCACGCTGTGGGCCCGCAACCCGGAGTTTTTGAAAGACATCGTCTACCGCATGCGTTTTGACGAGGCCAGTGCCCGGTATGCCGAGTTCGGGCCGTTTTACGTCAGCTACGTAACCGAGCCATTCCGGCTGCTTGAGCATTGTCGCGTCGCGGCGGCCGAGGGGAAATGAAACGCCGCGTAGTGCCCGGCGGAAAAAATGTATGGGGAGGAATGTGATGAGTCGTTCTATGGTCACCGGACGGATTGCCGCGCGGGTGCGCCGTCGCCGCTGGCTCCGGGCTAAACGGGCGACGGGAGCCGCGCTGCTGGTGGTGCTGTTGGCTTCGCCCGCGCTTGCGCAAACGACTCTCACCGGGCACGACCATTACGTCTCGGGACTGGCCTATAGCCCCGACGACAAGACGCTGGCTTCATGCAGTTGGGATGGCACGCTGCGGCTGTGGGACGTGGCCAAAGCGGCCGAAATCAAATCGTTCGATGGCGGTAGCGACTGGATCTACAGCGTGGCCTTCAGCCCCGACGGGAAGTCGCTCGCCTCGGGCGGCTTCGATCAGCACGTCACGTTCTGGGATGTCCAATCGGGGAAGAAACTGCGCGGTCAAGCCGGGAAATCTGCCGATTCACACCGTCGCCTACTCGCCCGACGGCCAGACTGTGGCTGCCGGCGGCTTGGACAAAATCGTCTACTTGCTGGAAGCCAACAGCGGCAAGCCCAAAGCGACACTGACGGGCCACACCGGCATGGTAGCGGCCGTGGCTTTCAGTCCCGACGGCAAAACGCTGGCCTCCGGCAGTAAGGATACGACCGTGCGGCTGTGGGATGTGGCCGCGGGCCAGGCGAAGCAGATTCTCAAGGCCCAGAACTTTGGCATCGAGGGTCTGGCCTACAGCCCCGACGGCCAGACGCTGGCCAGTGGTGGCGTCGTGCGGCTATGGGACGTGAAAACGGGGCGCGTGCGTGCCGACTTGAAAGGCCCGCTGTTCCCCAATTTCTCCGTCGCGTTCAGCCCCGATGGCAAGACTGTGGCCAGCGGCCATCATGATGGCACAATCTGGCTTTGGGACGCCGCCACGGGCAAGTCCAAGGGCACGCTGCGGGGGCATTCCTCGGCGGTCTGCTCACTGGCCTTTCGCGGCGACGGCAAACAGCTGGCCTCCGGCAGCTTTGACGACTCGATCAAGCTGTGGAATCTCCAGCCGTCGCGGTAGTCGTCGACTCGACAATTACGAGGCTGGCTCGGTCTCGGCGGGGGCTTCTGCCGGCTTTTCGCCGGCCGGCTGTCCCACTTTCGGTGTCAGCACCATCCGCACTCGGGTGCCGACCGGCGGGACGTGCTCGGTAAAGGCTTCGAACAGCAGGGCGTCGTTCGACTGGCTGCTTTCGACCGGCAAATCGAGCATCGCGGTCGGAAAGTTCGACACACAGATGAAGTCCCCCGATTCGGCCAGATAAACCCGTTCGCCGGTCACCTCGTCGGTCCAGAATCCGCTGCCGCCGAACACCCAGGGGTGCTCCAGGGCCTTGCCGGTCTTGACGTTGCGAACCCAATCCTGGGCCTTGTCGCGATGGACGTTGCCGTTGCGGTCGGTCCAGATGAGCTGAATGTCGATTTCGCTCCCTTTGGCCGGGACGTAGTCGGGCTGATACTGCACCGGCGATCCGGCCAGGGCCCCCACGGCCAGCAGGCCGGCGTGCACGGCATAAGCCTTGGTATCGGCGGCGATGATCGCCTCGTGCTCTTTGGTGCCCCGCGGGCAAGAGAGCATTTCGAGCTGCCCCTCGCGGAGGCACACCGTCCCGTCGACGACGACGCGCTTGTGCGCCGGATCGATCCACACGTCGTAGCCCTTCATCAGCCGCTTCATGCCCGGCGGATCTTTCGACGTGGAGGTCGGCTTGGCGGTCTCCTGAGAAGTGGCCTCCTGAGAAACTGCCAGGCGGCTGGTGTCAAGCGCCATGGCCAACAGGGGCACGGCGATTGCCAGGCAACGTATCGACGCCAACCAGGGGGACATCAGCGCGCACTCCACGCGGAAGAAAAAAATCGGCCCGGGGACGGGATCAATCGGCCTCTGATTGTTAAGATACCGACTTGTCACATGACCGTCCAATCCAGGAACTGAAAGGAGTCGCGCTGGCGGCCGCTCGCAAGAAAGCGAACGATCCGTTCGCAGGCGAGGTGGCCGAGGCGGCCCGCGGCAAATCCATGGCGACGACGACCTCTGCAAAGCGATCTCGAAAGTCCAGCGCATCACTCTCGTCCGGTCCCGGCGGACCGTGGACCCAGGCCGCCCCGCGACGGGTGCGGCACACCTACCAGGGCGAGCGGAACTCCCACGGTTGGACGCTCTGGCGAAAACACCTCGCCAAGCGCAAGCTGCGACCGCTCGGCAAACTGTTTCCGGGCCGCCAGCCGGCCATTTTTTGGGCCCTCCCCGCCGACTGCGACCAAGAACCCACTCAGCGCGTGCCTCGAGCTGGTTCGCCGGCCGCGCTCCACCGAGCGGCGCACGGCGGGGCTGGAAAACGCGGTCCTCTGCTGGCTGAGCCAGGTCGAAGTGGCCCCGGCCGACGCGGCCTTCGCGCTGGCGTGTATCGCCTGGAGCCAGGCCTTGCCGCAACTGGCCGAACACCTCTCGGAACGCTGCTGGTGGCAACTCGCCAACCGGCTGGTCGCAATCGCCTCGGACCAGCGGCGAGCTGACGATCTGCTGGCCATGCACATGCTGCACGCCGAACTGCCGGTCGTGCTGGCCTACGTGCTGCCGGAACTCGCCGAATGCCGGTCGCTGGTCGCCACGGCCCGCCGCACGTTGGAGCGATCTTCCGTTGAGCCGCTCGAAGAGAACGAACCGGTCCACGGGCTACGGCTCGACCTGCTGCGGCCGTTGTTGGCCTGCTGGACGCGCACGCGGGCAATCGGCCAGACGCTGGACGACGCGCCGTGGAGCGACGACGCTTTGCGGCAATACGCGCGGTTGGTCGAATACGCCCTGCGGCTGTCGCGCTCCGACGGGCGGCAGGTGTTCCAGGCCGACGGTTCACCAAGTTGGAACCGCCGGCTGTTGAAGACCGCGCTGCGGTTGGCCGACCATGCCAAAACCCGGCGGGTCGGCCAGTTGCTCAAGACGCACGGCAAAGGAACGACCACCGGCCGGCAACGCACGCCGCGGCCGTCGTTTCAGCATGAGTCCGGCGGAATTGCCGTGCTCCGGTCCAGTTGGCGCCTTTCGAGCCCGCAGTGGACCATCAATCACGCCGCTCCTCAGCTCGCCACCGAATTGGCGCTTGGCAAAGCGTGTCTCTGGACCGGCCCGCACGAGGTCGAGGTGCAGCTTGACGGCCGCTTGCTGGCGCCGCGGCATGCCTGGGAGCAGATCTGCTGGGAGAGCGACGACGACGTCGACTACCTGGAGCTGGAGCTGAAGCTCTCGGACGACGTCATCATTCAGCGGCACATGGCACTAGCCCGCGGCGACCGTTTTCTGCTCTTGGCCGACGCCGTGCTGGGCGAACGTCCGGCGAAAATCGAGTATCGCAGTACGCTGCCGCTGGGCAGTCGAGCCGTCTTTCGCGGCGAGCAGGAAACGCGCGAAGGAACGATCGTGACCACCGCCGGCCTGGCCGCGCGCGTGTTGCCGCTGGCACTGGGCGAATGGCGCAGCGGACCGAGTTGCGGCAGCTTGCACGCTGTCGGCCATGCGCTCGAACTCACGCAGACGGCCGACGGCGCCAGGCTCTTCGCGCCGCTGTTTGTCGATCTCGATCCGCGGCGGATGGCCAAGGAAGTCACCTGGCGCCAACTCACCGTCGGCGAGAGTCGTTCGGCCGTCGGAAGCGACGAAGCCGTGGGTTACCGCGTGCAGATCGGCCGCGCGCAATGGTTGATCTACCGCTCGCTGGCCGAGCCCGCTGTTCGCACCGTGCTGGGCAAGAACCTGCTCAACGAATTGTTGATCGGCCGCTTCGACACCCACGGCTCGGTCGAGACACTCTTGGAAATCGAGGCATGACCGACGTCGCCGGGCGGATCGCGGACAACCTGGCTCACGTTTGCTCGCGAATCGATGCCGCCGCCCGGCGAAGTGGCCGAGCCGCCGCCGACGTCACGCTGGTGGCGGTCACCAAGTACGTCCCGCTCGAGTACGCCATAGCGGTCGTCGACGCGGGCTGCCTGGACCTCGGCGAAAGTCGCCCCCAGCAGTTGTGGGAGCGGGCCGCCGCGCTGGCCGACCGGGGCCTTCGCTGGCACCTGGTCGGTCATCTGCAACGCAACAAGGTGCGCCGTACGTTGCCGCTGGTGCACTTGCTCCAATCGATCGACAGCGGGCGACTCGTCGAGACGGTGGAAGCGGAGGCCGCGTCGTTGGGCCGCACGGTCGACGTGCTCTTGGAAGTCAACGTCTCGGGCGACGCCGCGAAAACCGGCCTGCCGCCCGACGAAGTCGAAGCCGTACTGGCCCAGGCCGCCGCGCTGCCGCACGTCGCCGTGCGCGGCCTGATGGGAATGGCCGGCAGGGAAGGGGACGACGAGGCCGCCCGGGCCGACTTCTCGCACCTCCGCTCGCTGCGCGACCGCCTGCGTGAGCGCTTCGCCCCGCGCGTGTCGCTCGATCAACTCTCGATGGGCATGAGCGGCGACTTCGAAATCGCCATCGAAGAAGGGGCCACGATCGTCCGCCTGGGCTCGATCCTGTTCGAGGGGCTCGCACCGTGATCGCCCTGGAATCGCACGCCGCGGGCACGATCTTGCCGGTTCGGGCCCACGCCGCCGCCCGCCGCAACCAGCTCCAGGGGGAGCACGCCGGCTGCCTCCAGGTATCGGTGACCCAGGCGCCCGAGAAAGGCAAGGCGAACAAAGCCATCGCCGCGCTGCTGGCCCGGGCACTCGAACTGCGCAAGAGCCAGATCGAACTGATCGCCGGCGAAACCAGCCCGCAAAAGCGGTTCCTGATCCGCGACGTCGCCGCCAGTGAGCTGGCCAGGCGGATCGAGAAGGCGCTTGTGGGAAGGGGTTAGGGATTGGGGATTGGGGATTAGCGGCCGAGATAACCAACCGCCGGCTCCGATCCCAAATCTAACCCCCAGCCCCTAATCCCTAACCCCTAGCGCAGCGAATCCCCTAGCGCAGCTCTATCCCTCGAAGCGGATTTCGATGATCTCGAAATTCATCGTTCCCTTGGGCACGGGAATCTCGACTTTTTCGCCTTGCTTCTTGCCCATCAGGCCTTGGGCCAGCGGGCTGGTGACATTGATCTTGCCGGCGTCGTAGTCTTCTTCGCCGGCACCCACCAGGACGAAGATTTCTTCGTCGCCGAAGTCCAGGTCTTTGACGACCACGGTGGCCCCGAACACGACTTCGTCCTTGGGCAGCTTCGAGGTATCGACCAGGCTGGCCCGGGCCAGTTTGTCGCGGAGCAGGTTGATTTTGGCCTGTAGCATTCCCTGCGATTCGCGCGCGCCGTGATATTCGGCGTTCTCGCTTAAGTCTCCTTCGCCGCGGGCCGCGGCCACGCGAGCCGCCAGGACCGGCATCTCGACTTGTTCGAGGTGGTCCAGTTCGGACTTGATCTTTTCGTACCCGGCGCGGGTCATGGGAATCAGTTCGGACATGTTAGGAGCATCCCACGAAAGACGTGCAAGCGAAAAAAAACGGCCCCCTGAACGGAGACCAACGATGCGTTAAGTTTGATCAAATTCACCTGCCGTGTAAACCGCGACCGAGGCGTCACGAGGGCTCGTTCGATTACGTTTTCGGCAGCGTCGCGACGGATGGCCCGCATCGCGCCAACCACTTATTCCGAGGATCAGCCACCACCCGGCGTGCGGTCTTCCGGCAAGTAGACGAGCCGTCCGCAGTTGCGGCAAAAGATTCCCCGCGACATGTGCAGCTCGGCCATGTTGTTGGGCGTTAGCTGCTGATAGCAGCCGCCGCAGAACTCACCCTGGACCTCGGCCATGGCGTCCTGTCCTTTACCCTTGACCAGCCGCTGGTAGGTTTCGAGAAACTCCGCGGGCAGGCCGCTTTCGGCCTCGCGCAGCTCGCCCTCGAGGCGCTTGATCTCGGCGTCGAACTGGCCGGCCTGATCGCGAACGGCGTGCTCGGCCTTGGCCAGATCTTGCTTGGCCGCGTCGATTTTCTTCTGTTGTTCGGCCAGGTGAGCCGTCAGCTCGTCGATCTTTTCCATCGCCTCGAGGATCTCGTCGGCCAGCACGCTGCCGGCCATCTGGTCGGCGGCAATCTGATCCTTCAAGGCCTGGTACTCGCGGTTGCTGGCGGCCTGGTTCAACTTCGTCTTCAGGCCTTCGATCTTTTCTTCGCCGCTCTTGAGCAACAGTTGCTTCTGATCGCTCCGCACGCGGGCGGCCTTGTGTTCGGCTTGCAGCTTGGCCAGCTCGTCGGCCAGCCGGGTCATGTTGGCCTCGCGAGCTTTGATCTGCTTGGGACCTCGTTCCTTCCGATCGCGGAGATCCCCCAATTGTCGGTGGATTCGATGGAGCTCGCGCAGTGCGCTCGCACTGACTGTCATGGGAATGCTTTCTCGTACTCGGTGGAGTTCATCGGGTGTTGTATTGTATCAGGCTGCCGAAGATTTCCAGGCAATAAAAAAGCCGCCGGTCACGAAACGGACCGGCGGCTCGCAGGTGTCTGTCAACTTTTTGCTTAACTCGTTGGTCGGTCGCCGCTTATCCGGAGCCCGGCGTCCGCCGCAGAATCGTCACGCGCAACCCGTCAGCCTGCCATGCCGCTCAAGTAGCCTTCCAATTGGCAGCTACGCACCGGATGTTGCAACTTGCGAACGGCCTTGGCCTCGATCTGTCGGACCCGCTCGCGCGTGACCTTGAAGATCCGGCCCACTTCTTCCAGCGTGTACGTGTAACCATCGCCCAGGCCGTAGCGGAGGCGGATGATTTCGCGCTCGCGATAGGTCAGCGTCTTGAGCAGCCCCTCGATCTTGTCGCGGAGCATGGCCTGCGTGGCCGTGGTGGTGGGGCTCTCGGTGCCACCGTCTTCTATGAATTCGCCGAAGCTGCAGTCCTCGCTTTCGCCCACCGGCCGATCCAGGCTCACCGGATGCCGCCCGATGTTCAGCACGCGGCGGGTTTCCTCGATGCTCAGCCCCGCGGCACGGGCCGTCTCTTCGCTGGTCGGCTCGCGACCCAGCTCCTGCAACAGCCGCTTCGACACGTTGCGCAGCCGCGACAGCACGTCGATCATGTGCACCGGAATGCGGATCGTGCGCGCCTGGTCGGCAATCGCCCGGGTGATCGCCTGGCGAATCCACCACGTGGCATAGGTCGAAAACTTGTAGCCGCGGCGATACTCGAACTTGTCCACCGCCCGCATCAGCCCGGTATTGCCCTCCTGGATCAGGTCCAGGAAGCTCAAGCCGCGGTTGCGGTACTTTTTGGCGATCGACACGACCAGCCGCAGGTTGCCGCTGGAGAGCTGCCGCTTGGCCAGTTCATAGTCGTGATACTGCCGTTCGATCGTCGCACAGCGCTTTCGCAGGCTGGTCGGACTTTCGAGCGTGGCCAGCATCAGGTCGCGCAATTCCTTGCGGAGGTTCGTCCGCTCGTCCTGTAGCGCCGGCTGGCTCTTCAGCTCGTTGAGCCGGGCCCGCAGCTTGTCCATCCGAAGCGACATATCCTTGAGCAATCGAACCATCGGCTGCACGCGCCGTGTCCGCAGGCTCAACTCCTCGACCAGCGCCAAGCTCTTCCAACGACCGCGCACGAACTGCTTGCGGGCCCGAGAGGCTTCGGCCCGATCGGTGCCGCGGCTGATCAGCGTCTTGAAGTTCGCGCGGTTTTGGGCAAGTAGATGATCCAGCGTCCGCAGATTGTGCGGCATGCGGGCCATGATCTGCTCTTTGGTCAACCGCTCGGTCAACGACACCTTGACCGTGCGATCGAACGGCAAGATGCCCTGGTGCACGTCTTTGAGCGTGCGAATCGTCGATTGCAACGAATAGTTGCAGCCCAGCACGCTGCGGCGAAACCGCTTCCGCGTGACTTCGATCTTCTTCGCCAGCGCGATCTCCTGGGCCCGCGTGAGCAGAGGAATCTCCGCCATTTGCGTGAGGTACATGCGAATCGGGTCGTCGCTGAGCTTGGGCAGCTCTCGGGCGGGCAAGGGTGCCAGCTCGCTCGACAAATCTTCGGCCGGGGTCTCGGTGGAGGCCAACTCGCCGGCGACTCGCGGATCTTCGCTCACCAGCTCGATGCCCAACTCGTCGAGCGCGATCAGTAGGCTGTCAAGCTTCTCGGGGTTGACGGCCTCGTCGGGCAGATAGTCGTTGACTTCGTCATACGTCAGAAATCCCTGGACCTTGCCCTTTGCGACCAGTTCGTCCAGATCCTTGTTGGAATGGTCCACCTGTCAAATCCTCCCTGGCACCGCAGGTGCCCTGTTGACAAAAGATGGATCGACGATTTGGGCGGGTAGCGTCGTGCTGGCCGCTCAATCGTGCGATCTGCCGGCTCGAGGTGCATCCTGCCCTTCCGTGAGCTCGGAAATGCCCAGCCGGGATCGTTGGTCTTGTGTTTCTTGCCGCGCGCGATGGTGTTGTTCGAGCTCCAACAGCACGGCCAGCTCGTCAGCCTCCCCTAGAGTTTGGTCTTTCAAGGCCGCCGCGCGGCCTCGCAAGGCTTGTTCCCGTTGGCGGCGCTCGAAGCCGGCCAACACGTCTTGCCGCCGAGCGTGCGCTTCGGCCGACGCTTTGCCGCGCCCGCTTTCGTCCAGCTCGACCAGCAAGTTTTTAACCACTGGATCGTCAATCTCCAATAACAGTCGCTCGAAACCGGCAGTGATCCCCGCGGTCCATAGCTGGAGCGCTCGCTCGTACACGGCGCGACACTCCGCGCCGTCAAACTGCGTGGGTTGGATCGCGGCCGCGGCCGCTTCCATCCACGCGGGATCCTGCAACACGAGCTCCAGCAACTCGCGCTCCAGCGGGTCGATTTTTTCACGCACGCTAGCAACGACCGGCCGCTCTTCGCCGCGGGACGAGGCTTTTCGCCGCAATTGCGTCACCAGCTGGCGCACCTGCGCCTCGGGAACCCGGAAGTCGACGGCCAGCCTTTGTAAAAACTTCTCTTCGCGCAACCGATCTTCAACCAGCGTGTCGGCCCGCAGGCGGGGCGCTTTGGCGATGGTGGCCACCAGCCGCTCCAAGGCCGCGCTCGATGCATGCACGTCTGCTTGCAGATCGATCCCCGCGGTTTCCGAGTGAAAGGCATGCGCCAGCGCGTCGGCGCCCCGTCGGCCAGTCGGCCGAAAGCGTCGGCCCCGTGCGCCAGCAGGTAATCGGCCGGGTCGGCGTCGTCCGGCAGCGTCAGGACGCGCAAATCGACGTTGGCCGACACGAACAACTCCAGCACTTCCTTGGCCCGCCGCCGGCCGGCTTCGTCGCCGTCGAGCACCAGGATCACGCGCACGCGGTCGGCATAGCGACGCAGCAGTTGCACGTGCCCGGTCCCCAGCGCCGTGCCGAGCACCGCCACGCAATTGTCAAACCCGAACTGATGCGCGGCGATGCAGTCCGTATAGCCTTCGACCACCAGCGCCGTCGAGGTCTTGCGAATCGCGTCCCGGGCCATATTCAAACCGTACAGCAGCTTGCTCTTTGAGAAGAGCGGCGACTCGGGCGAATTGACGTACTTGGCCATGTCCGGTCCGGCCAGTTGCGGCAGCACGCGTCCGCCGACGCCGACCGCGCGGCTTTGCCCGTCGAAAATCGGAAACAGCACCCGGCCCTTGAAGCGATCGTAATAGCCCGGGCCCTGCCGCCGCCGGCTCACCAGCCCGACGCGCTCCAGCACGGGCAGCGAGTAGGGCGTCCCTCGGGCGTGCTCGGCGAGCCAGTTCCAATCATCGGGGGCAAATCCCAACTGAAATCGCCGGATGCTGTCGGCGCTGACGTGGCGTTCGGCCAGGTAGTCGCGAGCCGCTTGGGCCGCCGAATCGTGGAGCAAGCAGCGATGGTACTGTTCGTCGGCCCAGGCCATGGCCTGGTACAACAGTCGCTTGTCGTCGGCCGGGGCAGGGGAGTGCGGCGCGTCGGCCAGCGAAATGTTCGCCCGGTCGGCCAGCATGCGCAGCGCCTCGGGAAATTCGACTCCCTCCATGCGCATGATGAAGCTGAAGATGTCGCCGCCGATGTCGCACACCCAACAGCGGAACGACTGCCGCTCGGGGTTCACCTGCAAGCTGGGCCGGGTGTCGTCGTGCCAGGGGCACAGCGCCTTGAACCCGCGTCCCTCGCGCCTCAGGGGCAGATAGCTCCCCACCAGGTCGACAATGTCGATCGCCTGCTTGATGCGCTCTTTGGTGTCGTAAGATACTCCGGAGGACAACGCGCGACTCCTTTCCCCAACCCAGATCCATGTGTGCAGGTCGCACTTGATCGGCCGTATCCCGAACGCTCGTGCCTCGATTATACCGGCGCCCCCGCGGCCGCGCAAGCAAGCGAACCGGGCCACCGGCACGCGAGGGGTCGGCCCGGACACGCGGTTCGCCCAGCAACCCGGTCGTGTCGAGCGGCTGCGCCTCTTAGCGTCCCAACTGTAGGGGCGCTGCTCGACCTTGAGGTCCAGCACCAACGGCTCGGCGTTGCGAAGGACCTTCAACTGGACGGTTTCGCCGACCTTGGTCTTACCGACCATCAGCGTCAGCTCCATGGCGTCGGCCACGGGTTGTCCGTTCCATTCGACCACGACGTCGCCGGTCTTGACGCCGGCGGTTTCGGCCGGCGTGTGGGGCTCGACGGCCGCGACCAGCGCGCCTGCGTTCGATTCGATCCCAAGCTCCTCGGCCAGCTCGGGGGTCAGTTCTCGGAGTTCGACCCCCATGTAGCCGCGCACCACGCGTCCCTCTTCGCGCAGCCGGTCGTACACCTCCTTGGCAATGCTGGCGGGAATCGAGAAACTGACCCCCTGGTACGAGCGGCCGACGATGGCCGTGTTGATGCCCACCACCTGGCCGGCCACGTCCACCAGCGGGCCGCCGGAATTGCCGGGATTCACCGCCGCGTCAGTTTGCAGGAAATCTTGATAGGCACTGTTGCCGCGGCGGTTCTTGGCGCTAATGATGCCGAAGGTGACGCTGCGATCCAGGCCGAACGGATTGCCGACGGCCCACACCAGCGATCCGACTTCCAGCGTGTCGCTGTCGCCCCACTCGGCGGCGATCAGCCCGCCGCTGGGGATTTTCAACACGGCCAGGTCCGTCGTCTCGTCGAGCCCCACGACCGCCGCGGAGCGCGTCTTGTCGCCGCTGAGCTTCACGGAAATCTGGCGGGCGTTTTCGACGACGTGATTGTTCGTCAGAATATACCCGTCCTCGTCGATGATGACCCCCGAGCCCTGGCCCACCGCCTGCTGCAAGATGCGCGTGCCGTGCAAGAAAGCGGGCTGGGCCAGCTCCTGGACCGTGTCGATGTGTACGACGCTGGGCCCGATGGCCTTGGCCACGACGGCGAATTGTCGCGAGATTTCCGTTAGCGCCGGGGTCGGCAATTGTCCGCGCGCCGCCTCGACCTGGGCCCGCTCGCGGCCCAACGTGACGGCGTACAGCACGCGCTCCACCAGCGTCGGCAGCAGCAGAAACGCCAGCAGCACGCACAACAACCCCAGCAGCCACGCCAACCCCGAGGGTGGACGAGGCGCCGACGATTGCGCTGGGGGCGGCACAAACACATCGTCCATCTCGACTCCGCGACTGGAAACAGCGCAGCCCACTCGCCTCTGGCGACGTCGTCGCCTGGCGGCCGCACGCTACAATTCTTGCGTCCTGTTTGAGTATAACAATGGGTCGGGGCGCGTCCTGAGCATTGACGACGCGCGTCGCCGGCGGCCGCAGTCAGCCGACTGCGCGGGGACCAAAAACTTGAAGTGGCTTCTGCCCAAGTCGAAATTCTTTCCGCCGGCCGAACTGGCCGAGCCCGAGGGGATCGTGTTGTTTGGCGGCAAGCTCTCGCCCGAGTGGCTGCTGGACGCTTATGCGCACGGCATCTTTCCCTGGCCCATTTTCGACGGCACCGACGTCATCGTCTGGTGGTCGCCCGACCCGCGGGCCATCTTCGAGTTCGACCGTTTCTACATCGCGCGTCGACTCGAGCGCACGCTGCGCAGCGGCGCGTTCGAAGTCACGAGCGATCGTGATTTTGCCGGCGTGGTCCATGGCTGCGCCTCGGCGGGCGATCGGCGACACAACACCTGGTTGACGTCCAAGATGATCGCCGCCTATCTCGAACTCCACGAGTTGGGACACGCGCACAGCGTCGAGGTGTGGCACGCAGGCCGGCTGGCGGGCGGAGTCTACGGCGTGGCGCTGGGGGGGCTGTTTGCCGGCGAGTCGATGTTCCACCGCGTCCGCGACGCCTCGAAGGTCGCGCTTGTGCACCTGAGTCGCCATCTGCAAGCACGCGGTTATACGCTGTTCGACATCCAGCAGTGTACGCCCCACACGGCCAGCCTGGGGGCCGTGGAAGTCTCCCGCCGCGCGTACCTGGAGCGGCTGGCCGACGCGCTAGGCAGGCCGGTCACGTTCGGCTCGGTCTTGGAGGCCGGGCCGGGGACGAGATCGGCCCCCGGCAGCCGACGTAACTGCGCGGAGACGCAAGCTGGGGCGCCAAGGATTTTCCGGGTTCGTCCTTGACGATGCCCGATTGCAACTGTTAGTTTAAGGGGTGTGACTATGCACGGGCGGGTGCCGCGTGCGGGCGAGGGGACCCAATCATCGTTTCATCTCCCTTGCGGCAGACAACGAACCAGGCGGCCGCGGAATCTGCGCGTGGTCCAGGTTGGAGCGGGCTTGCAGCATTCGAGACTGCGCGAACAGTTTAGGAGCATCATTCCATGTCGAGGCGACGAGCATTCACGTTGGTGGAATTGTTGGTGGTGATCGCCATCATCGGCGTGCTGGTAGCGCTGCTGCTGCCGGCGATTCAGGCGGCTCGCGAGGCGGCCCGACGCGCCAACTGCGTCTCGAACATGAAGCAGTTCGGCATCGCGCTACAGAACTATCACGAGACGCTGAAGTCGTTTCCGGTCGGCGCAGTTGACGCCGTTGGACAATGTGGGGCAGGTCCGGGCCAGCGGACATGCGTTGATGTTGCCCTACTTCGAGGAAGAGGGTTTGAAGAATCTGTACAACTACAACAACCCCTGGTACTCGCAGTTATGTCCGACGAGTCCCACGCTTGGGATTCCGAACCCGGCTGGGATCGACGTGCCAGGGGCCGTGGTATCGATCTTCGTGTGTCCGTCCAACGGTGGAGATAATCCGCTGGTGGACGAGCAGTTGGCTCCCGCGCTGTCCGCCATCGCCACGGGTTGCCCCTACACGGCCTCCCAATTGTACGGCGGCACGACGTACGCGTTTTGCAAGGGAGTCACGGATGCCTGGCATTTTCCCGGGTACGGTGGCCGGAGCAGCGCCCCGTACTTCAGCGAGCGCGGCATGTTCGATTTCAACTTTCAGGTGTCGATTCGGAAGATTACCGATGGCACGTCGAGGACCATCGCCATGGGCGAAGGCGCCTATGGTCCCAAATGGCAGTGCGCCGCGGTGACCACTCCCACCGCGGCCCGAACCACGACATTGCGGATGGCCGTTGCCACTGGGAGCGGTGCAACCCGTCAGCCTTTCATGACTTGGATCAATGCCGAACCGGCGTTTTCTTCGGTCTCCGGCCCGATGGGCATTTATCTGTACAGCGTGTTCGCTTGCACCATCGAGCCGCTCAACAAGAATCCGGTCACCAGTGCGTGGGTTAGTTCGGCCGATGTCATGAGCACTGCGGGCGGCGCCAAGAGCATGGCTGGTGCCAACGGCACGCTGCTGCCCACGAGCTGCTCGGGTCCTTACAATTCGACGCCGGGGGGCTGTGGTCCGCACATCGCGCCCAACTTCCGCAGCGATCACCCCGGCGGTGGGAACTTCCTGTATGCCGATGGCTCGGTGCACTTCATCAACGAGGACATCGACATGTTGACCTACCAAAGAATGTCGACGATGGCCGGCGACGACGTGGTTGAAGTTCCGGAGTAAAAGTCGCCCGTCACAAGACTCAATGGCTTGCTCCGAGGCCGGAAGTCGCGAAACTTCCGGCCTCATTTTTTTGTTTTCCGCGGCGGGGTTCGGCCACTGCTTGCGCATTGCCTACTAGCCGGCACACGGGCGTCGCGTATATGTTTACAGGTGATTGGTCTCGATCCGCCCCGTGACCGCCTGCCGGCGTCCCGTCGATGAGAACCCGCTCCACCACGATCTTGACGGTTCGACACCAAGGCCAGGTGGCCATGGGCGGCGACGGCCAGGTAACGCTGGCCAATACCGTCATGAAGGCCGATGCTCACAAGATCCGCCGGCTGATGGACGGTAACGTGATTACCGGCTTTGCCGGCGCCAGCGCTGACGCCTTCGCCCTGCTCGAGCGGTTTGAAGCCAAACTCCGCGATTACCCCGGCAACGTCCCCCGCGCGGCCACGGAGCTGGCCAAGGACTGGCGTACCGACCGGGCCTTGCGGCGGCTCGAAGCCCTGCTGGCCGTCGTCGATGCCCGCTGTACGCTGCTGGTGACGGGCAACGGCGACGTGATTCAGCCGACCGACGGCGTGCTGGGCATCGGCTCGGGGGGCAATTTCGCCGTGGCCGCCGCCAGGGCCCTGGTGGCTCATTCGGATCTGGACGCCGCGGCCATCGTGCGGCAAAGCCTGGAAATCGCCGCCGGCATCGACGTCTATACCAACGCCAACATCATCGTGGAGGCGCTCGCATGCGCGACCTGACCCCGCGACAAATCGTCGTCGAGCTGGACGCCCATATCGTGGCTCAGCACGACGCGAAGCGGGCAGTGGCGATTGCCGTGCGCAATCGCTGGCGGCGTCAGCAACTGTCGCCCGAGATGCGGGCCGAGATCGCGCCCAAGAATATCCTGATGATCGGCCCCACGGGCGTGGGCAAGACCGAGATCGCCCGTCGCCTGGCCCGGCTCACCGGCGCTCCGTTCATCAAGGTCGAGGCCACCAAGTACACCGAAGTGGGCTATTACGGCCGCGACGTCGAGAGCATGATCCGCGAGCTGGTGGAAAACGCGATCACGCTGGTTCGCGAGAGCGAGCGGCAGGAAGTCGAAGCCGAAGCCCGCTCGCGCGTCGAATCGCGCCTGTTGGACTTGCTCGTGCCGGCTCCGCCGGCATTCGAAGTCGGCGCCGACTCGCCCAACTCGCCCGAGCGGTACGAACGCTCCCGCGAAAAGATCCGCGCCCGGCTCGCCGCCGGCGACATGGAAGACAAGCGCGTGGAGATCACGATCGAGCAGAAAGGCTCACCGATGATGTTCACCGGGTTGGGCCTGGAACAGGCCGACATCGACTTGCAGGGCATGTTCGAGAAGCTGATGCCCAAGCAGTCCACGCGCCGCGAGATGAGCGTGGCCGACGCCCGCCGCGTCCTCTTCGAGCAGGAATGCGACGCCCTGATCAACCAGGAGAAAGTGAACGCCAAGGCCATCGAGCTGTCCGAGAACCTGGGCATCGTTTTCATCGATGAACTCGACAAGGTCGTGGCCAGCGACTCCCGCGGGGCCGACGTTTCGCGGCAGGGCGTGCAGCGCGATCTGCTGCCGATCGTCGAGGGGACGACCGTGCAGACGAAGTATGGCTACGTCAAGACGGACCACATCCTGTTCGTGGCCGCCGGAGCTTTTCACCGGGCCAATCCCAGCGAGCTGATGCCCGAGCTGCAAGGCCGCTTTCCGATTCGCGTCGAATTGAAGGACCTCACGCGCGAAGATTTCGTCCGCATCCTGACCGAGCCCAACAGCGCCCTGACCAAGCAATATCAGGCGCTGCTCGAGACCGAAGGCGTGCAGCTTGAGTTTCAGAAAGACGCGATCGAGTCGCTGGCCGAGTACGCGTTCTTCGTCAACCAGTCGAGCCAGAACATCGGCGCCCGCCGGCTGTATACCATCATGGAGCGGCTGCTCGAGGAGTTGAGCTTCGAAGCGCCGGACATGCATACCGGCCGCGTGGTGATCAACGCCGCGTATGTCAAAGAGCGCCTGGAGAAACTGACGCAGGACGAAGACCTGAGCAAGTTTATCCTGTAGCTCCGACCGTGGTCACGCATCGCCACGCGCTCGCTCAAGCGTCGGGTTGTGAAGGATCAATGGCGTCCTTGCCGAGTCGCTCGCGCACGCCGGCCAGCGCCGCTGCCGCCGCCGGGCCGTGGGCCACGAGCTGGAATTCCCGCGCGTCGTCGGACACCACGCGGATCGCGACTGCCAGCCGATCCGGCGGCAGACATCGCTCGACCCGCCCGCCCCATTCGACAAACACCAGGTTCGGCGGGCCAAAGTATTCTTCCACGCCCAGTTGCAGGAATTCGTCGTCATCGCGGAGCCGATAGGCGTCAATGTGGTAGATCGTCTGCCGGCCGTGGTACTCGTGCACCAGGACGAACGTGGGACTGACCACCTCGCGGCGGTCCACGCCACAGGCCACGGCCACGGCCTGCACCAGCCGCGTCTTGCCTGCCCCCAGCGGACCGTCGAGCGCCACGACGCCCCACGGCAGCGCCTCGGCCAGCGCCGGCCCAGCCGTTCAGTGTCGGCTTCGCTGCGGGCTAGAAACGAATAGGTGGACTGCATGTGCGTTGGGTCGGTCATTTGGATTCAATGCGAGCAGCCGCGTTAATGCTCGAAACCCCGGGGGGCCAGGGGCGTACGGCTGCCCGACGCGTCCACCTGCCACAGCCCGCGCTCGGCCACGAAGCGGCCGATCTGTGTCAGCCCGCAGTCCAAGGGCTGCATGTCGAGCAGCTCTCGGGCAACCGCGGCCGGCACCGCCAGAATCAGCTCGAAATCTTCGCCGTCGGCCAGCGCAGTGCTCGAGCGGCGTCGAGCCATCCTTCAACTGCGCTGCCCATCGCCGGGCATCCTCGGCAATCGGAATCTGCGGCAGCTCCACCACCGCGCCGCAGCCGCTCGCCTCGCACACCCGCGACAGGTCCAACGACAGCCCGTCACTCGTATCGATCCCCGCATGCAGCTCATAGCGACCGGCCAGCCAGAGCGACTCAGCGGATGCGGGGCTCGAAGTCGAACTGATGCGACAGCCGAGCTGCCGCCGAACGAACCCGTGACCACGATCGCGTCCCCCGGCTGCGCGCCCGACCGAAGTAGCGGTCCGCTTTCGCCCACGGTGCCGAGAAGCGTGATGCTGATCACGAGCGGGCCGTTCCACGTGTTCGTGTCGCCGCCGGCAATCGTCAGGTCGTATCGCTCGGCCAGCGGGATCAGTCCCTCGTAGAGCCGTTGGGCCAATTCCAGGCCCTCCTCGCGCGGCAGGGCCAGGGCGACCACGCCGGCCAGGGGTTTGGCGGCCATGGCGGCCAGATCGCTCAGGTTCACCGCCAGTGCCTTGCGTCCGACGCGCTCGGGCGAGTCCTGGCGCCAGACGAAATCGACCCCCTCGGTCAGCATGTCGACCGTCGCGACGACGCGCTGGCCTGCCGCCAGCTCCACGAGCGCCGCATCATCGGCGAGGCTCAAGGGGCCGCGCAGCGAGCGGGGCAACCGCTCGCCAAGCCAACGAATGAACTCCCGTTCCATGCGGACATTCTAGCGTGCCGCGCGGCGAGAACTACTGCTGCAAATTGGCGAGAGTGCGAAGTCGTTTGCGTGGAACTGCTGGCTTGCCCAGCAGTGCGGACCACCGATGGTCTGCACGGCTGGGCAAGCCAGCAGTGGCACTCGACGAGCTTGCCGTGCAGCTTTGAAATCGGCTTCTAGGAGGGGCCGCTACCGCCGCGTCGTGGTCGACAGGTGGCCGTAGTACGTGGCTTCGTTCCGCAGGATCAGAAACTTCACCGGCTGCAGCGTGGCAAACTCGTCGCTCTTGAGAATGTAGATCACGTTCTCCAGCGAGATCGTCTCCCAGATGTGGATGCCCAGCAGGACGTCTCCCTGGCGAATGCCGTCGGCGGCCGCCGGGCTGTCGCGGCGCACCGCTGTGACCATCAGGCCGCCGCGATACTGTTTTTGATAGCCTCGCAACTGCGCCGTGCCGACCGGCTCCAGCCGCAGCCCCAGCGTGTCCCACACGCGGTCCGCGTCGTTGGTTCGCTTGGGAGCGGAAGCCAGCACCAGGTTCACTTTCACCGGCTGATTGTTGCGGTGCACGGTGAGCGTGACCTCCTCGCCCACCTGGTGTCCGAGCAGGGCCCGCTCCAGGTCGAGCGGCCGGGTGACCGGGTTTTCGCCGATGCGGGCGATGATGTCGCCGGGCTTCAGTCCGCACCGCGCCGCGGGGCTGGCGTTGTCCACGTTGCCCACGGTGCAGTACCGCGGCGTCGTCAGCTTCGCCTCGATGCCGTGCCAGGTGTTTTCCGAACGTTCCCGCTCGGCGCACATCAGCTCGGCCGCCACCGTCACGGCCATGTCGACGGGAATCGCGAAGCCGATCCCCTGCGCCCCCTGCCGGACGGCCACGTTGATGCCGATCATCTCGCCGTCGATGTTCAACAGCGGCCCGCCCGAGTTGCCGGGATTGATGCTGGCATCGGTCTGGATCAGGTCCTTGTAGCTTTGGGTATCGCTGACCTGCACCGTGCGGTTCAGTTGGCTGACGATGCCCCGGGTCACCGTGTGCTCGTATCCGTAGGCGTTGCCCACGGCCACGACGTCTTCGCCGATCATCAGGTCGCTGGACGTGCCGATCTTGATCACCGGCAGCTTTTCCGAGGCGTTGATCTTGATGATCGCCAGGTCGGTTTCCGGGTCGTACGAGACGCGAGAAGCGATGTACTCCTGCTTGTCGGCCAGCGTCACTTCGATCCGTTTCACGCCGTCGACGACATGATGATTGGTGAGAATGTAACCCCGCTCGTCGATCACCACGCCGGTGCCCATGCCGTTGACGTTCTGCGACTCGCCGCGGCGGTAGTTTTCGTCCCCGGGCGCCAGTGTTTTCTGCCCATGAATGTTGACGATCGAGGGCTTGGCCTGCTGCACGAGCCGCACCGTGGCGGTGGCGCGGTGCTCGCTGGCTGCCGCCGGCTGGGCTGTTGCGTAAAGCGCTGAACCACCGGCCAGGAGTCCGATGGCAACGACGCCGCACGATCGGATCCAGGCGCAGGCTGATCTCTCGGGCATGGCGGGAAACGACTGAGGTTTCGCGGCCCCGGTCGGAGGTCAGGGCCCATGGGATTTGCCAGGTCGGCGGGAGCCTGGGCCGCCTGAAAGGCGCTTGCTCCCACGACACGAAACCTAGATCGGCCCGACGCCGCAAAGGCATAAGCAGAGCGTAGTTCAGCCGGAATAAACGTCCTAGCTTGACGCCGCTTCACCGGCAAACCATCGCCCGTTCGCCCAACTTATCGCCAGCCAAAAGTCCAGCCGTCAAAGACCGCCGTCGGCGACGCTAGCACCAGGGGCTCAAGCGTCGCCGGCGGCAGACTCCCGGTCCGCCTTCCCCTTGCCCGAGGTGAACATCACCAACTGCATCAGCAGAAAGACGACCAGCAGTCCCACCAGCAGATAGCGCCAGTAGCCGACATAGGGGATTTTCATCTGCTCGGCGATGCCGACCAATGCCACGAGAAACACGCTCAGCACGAGCAACCCGCAGCCCAGCGAGGTCATCGTGCCCTTGAACGTGGCGTCCTCGGTGTAGTCTTCGTAGTACAGCTCGACGGTCCGCGACTTCTTCAGGCTGCGGTCGATCGTCTCGGCCAGTTCGACACTCCGTGAGGCATCGACCCAATCGGGCTGCGGCGTCCGCTGGGACATGCCGGCCACCAGTTCGTCGAGCGAGGTCTCGGCCGCGTCCCAGCCTTCGAACGACTGGGTTTCGGGCTCGCCGCCGGCGGCGCAGGCCAGCGTCCAGGGGGCTCCCTCTTCGCGCACCTCGACGGTGGCCCGGCCCCGGGAGCCGGTGAGCGTGATCTTGGCGCCCGCGTCGGTTTCGATCGGCACGACCGACCAGCGGGCGGCCACGCCCCGCGGCCCACTCATCTGCACGCCCAGGCTGGCATAGCCGGCCGCTTCGTGGCTGCCGGCCATCGCTCCCAGCCGCGTCATGTCGCCGGCGATGGCCCGGATCAGGTCGGCGTCGCGGGCGAACTGCCGCTCGACGTTCTCTTTCGTCGGCAGGCGCACGCAGCGCTCGACGGAGAGATGTTCGACCTTGCCGATGGGCGAATCGGAGCCTTGCCGCACGATCGTGGCCAGGGTCTGCACGGCCGGATGGTTGCGCTCGGCCAAGTGCGGGATCACCAGCGAGAGAGTCTCGCGGCGGATCATGTCCAGCTCGTAATACACAAGCATCGAACGCACGACCGGATGCGACACCAACGCCGGCTTTTCGATCTGGATCAGCTTGCGAAGCTGCTCGGCCCGCAGGTCCTCGTTCGGTCCCCGGGCCACGATCACGGCGTCGATCTGCTGGTTGTCGAGCAAGGCTTCCCACTCGCTGATCGGCCGGAGTTGAGCCACCACCGGCCGCAGCTCCTCCGCCACGAGTTGGGGGTCGAACTCGCAAACGCCCGCCAGGTCGAACCGCGCGTCTTCCAGCACGGCGCGCAGCAAGTCGGGCGTCGTCTCGTCGACGCCGAGAAAGGCGACCCGGATCGGAGTTTGCACGTCTCGCATCAAGGTATTATAGCCCGTCGAGCAAACCGCTCGTTACGAATCGCGTTGCAGTGCGCACGGACTGAGGCCCGTCTCAGCGGCCGGTTCCGACGACCTTGGTCAAGGCCTCGACGAAGAAGAATTCGCCCCACATCACCGACTCGTCGACACCCAGGTTCTTCTTCGTGTGATAGACGCCGTGTTTGAGGATTCCTTCCCAGCCGGGCGTCTCGATGGCCAGGTACTCGGGCGTCACCAGCGCGTCGAGCATCGCCAGCGCCGTTTGCCGGTAGATCACGGCCCGATCGACGTTATCGGTCTGACGCTCGAGGTCCAGCAGTCCGCTGGCCGCGATCGCGCCGGCGGAAGAATCCTTTTGCGGGCCCCAGGGAAGCGGCTCGGTAAGGTCGGCCGCAAAATCCCAATAGGGAACGTGATCCTTCGGCAGATGCGTGAGCCAAAAATCGGCGTTCCGCTCAGCCACGTCGAGCCACCGCCTGTCGCCGGTCAAACCATAGGCCTGGCTGAAGCCGTACAGCGACCAGGCCAACCCGCGGGCCCATTTGCTGTCAGCCCGCAATCCCTGGTGCGTCGACTGGCCGAGAAACGCGCCGGTTTTGACGTCGAACAGCCCTTCGTGCGCGGTCGATCCGTCGCGGCGCACTAGTCGATCGCGCGTGGTGTGACAATGGGCGTCGGCAATGCGTCGCAGATGTTCGTCGCCCGTTTCGCGGGCGGCATAGAAGATGAGCGGCACGTTCATCATGATATCGATAAACAGCGACTGCGGCCCGATGAACGAGCACAGGTACTGGCCTCGCTCTTGAAATCGCAGGGCCAGCGTGCGGCCGGCCGTGATGAGCACGTCGCGCAGGGCGCATCGCCGGTGAGCTCATGCCAGGGCCGATAAGTATTCAAAAAGATGAAGCCCAGGTCGTGCACGTCGCGATCGTGCTGGCGCTGTTCGAGGAGGCGGCTGTAATGCTCGGCCCGCTCGCGCCATTGCGGATTGCCGGTGCGGCGAAAGAACTGCCACATCATGCCGGCGAAGAAGCCGCCGGTCCAGTCGGTCCACAGTTCACCGCCGTGATGCCACTTGCCGCCGGACGTGTAAATCGGAAAGTAATCGCCCGTACGCTCGATCGTGGCCGCTACCTGCCGCTCGGCGAACGCCAACGCGGCGGCATACTTTTCGGCATGATAGTCGGTCATGGTGCGTCAGCATGTAGAGAGGGCACGGCCCGCGGGCAACGGCTCGCACGGGAGAATAAGCCGTCCATCGTAACGCCCGGCGCCAGAGCCGCAAAGGAGCCCGCCGTAGCAGCGCAATTTCCGAGAGGCTGTTTCGGCGGCTTCAAGTGCGAATCTGGGTGCCGCTGCTGGCTTGCCCAGCAGTGCCTCCTCGATACCACTGCGGGACAAGCCAGCCGTGGCACCGGACAACGCGCTGGCACGCTGTTTTGAAGCAGCTTTTCAGAAGTGCAACGCTCGGATGCGGGGCCAAGTGCGGCGGCACTACACCTCCACAAAGCGGCGCGCCGCCTCCAGCAGTCGCTTCAGCTCGTCCATCCTTTCCGGCTTCACGACCACCAGGTTAAAGCCCGCCGCCAGGCATTTTTCTTTCGTACGCTCGTCGGAGTAGCCGGTACGGGCGACGAGCAAAAACGGCCGGGCCTCAGCCGCCGGAAGCTGCCGGGCCACGGCGAAGCCGTCGGTGCCGGGCATGGCCAGATCGAGAAAGACCAGGTGCGGGCGAAACTCGCGCGAAACCGCCGGACACTCGTCCGGCGAGCCGCACGTGCGCACTTCGCATCCCAACGCCTCCAGGCACATGCTGAACATCTTCAGGTCGTCGACGTTATCGTCGACCACCAGCACGCGCAATCGCGTGCGGTCGTCTGGCAAAGTCACGACATCCTCCACGTTGTCGAATGCCGATCCGGCGCGGCCAGGACACGGAGTGGAAGTCCCGAGTCAAGGGGTGTCCGGGTAGGCTGGGCCGCCCATCAGGCGAGTATTGTAGAAAGTGCGCTACGGGCGGGGCAAGCTGCCCCGGCCGAAAGTGTCGCGGCGGCCGCGAAGCCAACGGCAGGCGGTTACCGATGGTTTTGCATCCGCTCGCAGAGTGTTTCGATCGTCGCGACAACGGCCGCCACCGTGACGGCCAGCACCGACGACATCACGGCCAGCCCGATCACTAGGGCCAGCCAAACGTTCGTCGTCGCGAGCCAGGCGCACAAGGCAACCGCCGCGGTCAGGACAAACAGGAATCGCAGGCGGAATTGCATGCCTTCATCGTACCACAGGTCGCCAGGTCCTGGCCTTGCTTTTGCGTCGACTGCTTGCGTCGCGTTTGGCGAGCGACGTATTATAGAGCGCGACGGCTCGCGTTTTCGCCATTTCTGGGAGGCTGCCGATCATGCACCGCATCGTGAAACTGGGGCTCTGCACTCTGGCATGGACATGCGTGCGGCTCGCCCAGGCGGCGGACCCACTGCCGTTAGTGACCGACGTGGAATGGCAGCCGCTGACCGCGCAAGTGAAGCGCGTGGTGCAGGCGCTGGAGCTGGTCGGCTCGCCGTTGGACCAGACGCAGCAGAAGGCGATCGACGTGGCCCTGGCCGAAAGCGATCCGGCCGCGGGCGTCAAACAAGTTCAGGCCGTGCTCGACCCGTTGTGCCTGGTGGGGGTGCATATCAATCCCGAGAGCCGGGTCAAGGTGCAGGCCGGCCAGGCTCCGCCGCGGTTGTTGCAGCAGGGGCACCGCGTGTTTCTCGTGAAGGTGCACAACGAAGCCGGCGTCACGGCCGCCTTGCGCGTGTCGAGCCCCAATGCCGAGCCGTTGGTCAAGCGCTCCACCAGCAGCCCCGAGCCGGAGCTCACGATCAAGCCCGAGCAGGTGGGCGATCGCTGGATGGACGTCTCGATGCTCGACGGCCAGCCGCTCAACAAGACCCTCTCCGGCTTGCCGCTGGAGTATCGCCTGATCGAGCTCTATAGCCGAGACGTCGGTCGCCGCGAAGCCAAGCTGGAGTTCGACGTGGGGCAGGGGACCCAGGACCTGGGTTTTCGGAACGAGGTGAACTTGCTGTTCCATTGCGAGCCGGCGGTGGAAGTGACGCTCGAAATTCTCGACGTCGACGGCCGGCCCACGACGGCCCACTTCGTCATCCGCGACGAACAGAACCGCGTCTATCCGTCGATGTCGCGCCGACTGGCCCCCGACTTTTTCTTCCACGAGCAGATTTATCGTCATAGCGGCGAAAGTGTCATGCTGCCGCCGGGCAAGTACACCGTCACCTACGGCCGCGGACCGGAGTATCGGGTCCTTACGCGCCAGATCAACGTGCCGGATTCCGTCTCGCACAAGGAGACGTTCGAGCTGGACCGCTGGATCAAGATGGCCGATTACGGCTGGTTTTCCGGCGATCACCACATTCACGCCGCCGGCTGCGCCGACTACGAGTCGCCGGCCGAGGGCGTCCAGCCGGTCGACATGATGCGGCACATCCTGGGCGAAGATCTGAACGTCGGCTGCGTGTTGTCCTGGGGCCCTTGCTGGTACTTTCAAAAGCAGTATTTCGAAGGCAAAGTCCACGAGCTGTCGCGGCCGGGCAACCTGATGCGCTACGACGTCGAGGTGTCCGGCTTTCCCAGCCAGCATTGCGGCCACTTGTGCCTGCTGCGGCTCACCGAAGACGATTATCCCGGCACCACCCGGATCGAAGAGTGGCCCAGTTGGGACCTGCCGATCCTGAAGTGGGGCAAACAGCAGGGGGGCGTCGTCGGTTTTTCGCACAGCGGTTGGGGACTGGAAGTGCCGGCCACCAGCCTGCCGACCTACGACATGCCGAAGTTCGACGGCATCGGGGCCAACGAGTACGTGGTGGACGTGGTGCACGACGCCTGCGATTTCATCTCCGCCGTCGACACGCCCGCCGTCTGGGAGCTGAACGTCTGGTACCACACGCTCAATTGCGGCTACACCGCGCGGATCAGCGGCGAGACCGATTTCCCCTGCATCTACGGCGACAAGGTCGGCCTCGGCCGGGCCTACGTCAAGCTCGACAAGAACCAGCCGCTCGATTACGACCGCTGGGTCACGCGGCTCCGCGACGGGGCCAGCTACTGCTGCGATGGCCTGAGCCACTTGTTCGATTTTTCGGTGAACGGCCTGGGCGTCGGCGAGAAAGGTGAAGGCGGCCGGGCCAGCGTCCTGGCCGCGAAGTCGGGCCAGCCGTTGGAAATCAAGGTGCGCGTCGCGGCGCTGTTGGCCGACAAGCCGGCGGAGAAGATTCGCCGCGAGCCGCTCAGCCACAAACCCTACTGGCACGTCGAACGCGCCCGAATCGGCGATAGCAACAAGGTGCCCGTCGAGCTCGTCGTCAACGGCCATGCGGTCCTGCGGCAGGAGCTGGTGGCCGACGGCACCGTTCGCGACGTCGTCTTCCGGCACACGCCCGACCGTTCGAGCTGGGTAGCCATCAGGATCTTTCCCAGCTCGCATACGAACCCGGTGTTCGTCGAGCTGGACGGCCAACCGATCCGCGCCAGCAAGAAGAGCGCCCAGTGGTGCCTCGACGCGGTCGATGTGTGCTGGCAACAAAAGGTCAAACGCATCCGCGGAAGAACGTCCCGAAGCTGCCGCGGCCTACGACGTGGCGCGCAAGGCCTACGCCAAGATTCTGAAGGAGTCGGGCGAGGATTGACGGCTCGGGCGGCGTCGGGCCGTGCCGATTGTACCGTTCCCAGAGTACGGGTTATTCGTATCGTTCTTCCGCGCCAACAGCGGGCCGTCGTCATTTACCGGTGATGCAAACAAGGACGGCAAGTTGCCCGGTCGATACAATAGCACCGAAAGACTGCCCGGCTCGCCAACAGGTTCATTCATGACCACCTTGCCACCGATGTGTTGCGGCTACCTGCGCAGCGGCCTGCTGAGCCTGCTTCTGCTCGGCGTCTGTGCCGTGCCGGCGGCCGCGGGTCTTGATCCGGAGTCGAA
>CAVQEL010000050.1:0-178872 GCA_963711515.1 uncultured Planctomycetota bacterium
CCACGAGAAGCAATTGGAAACCGCGTTGCGCGATGCTCCGTCTTACGCCAACGCCGTCACCAATACGTTGCGAGAGCCTTTTGTCATCCTCGACAAGGAGCTCCGCGTAAAGATGGCCAGCCGGTCTTTTAATCGATGGTTCGGCGTCACGCAGGAAGAAACCGAAAACCAGTTCATCTTCGACCTGGGCAATGGACAGTGGAACGAGCCCAGGCTACGAGAGGTGCTGGCAACCGTGCTCGACAATTCCGGCGTCGTCGCAGACTTTACAGTACCGCATGCGTTCCCCGGCGGCGAGCACAAGATCATGTCGCTCAATGCCGACCGGTGCTTCGATCAAACGGAGTTGATTCTGCTCGCCTTCGCGGACGTGACCGCAATCAGACTCGCGGAAGCCGACATGCGTCGACAGGCGGATGAGCTGGCGGCAAACGGTCAGCGCAAGGATGAGTTCTTGGCGATGTTGTCCCACGAGCTACGCAACCCGTTGGCTTCCATTCTCACGGCGGTCGAGCTCTTGCAGTGTCTGGATACCGACCACGAAGCCGAAGCGCAGGCCAGAGTCACCATTGAACGGCAGGTGCGGCATCTGGCGCGACTGACCGACGACCTGCTCGAGGTGTCACGGGTCACGACGGGACGTGTGCGGCTGGACCTGCAACAGGTCGAGTTGGCATCGATCGTCAAGCGGTCGATCAAGGCAACTCGCCACTTTCTCGACGAGCACAGGCATCGCCTCTCGGTGTCGCTCCCGCCTGTCCCGCTCTTAACCCAAGCCGACCCGGATCGCCTTCAGCAGGTGATCGTGAATCTGCTCCACAATGCGGCCAAGTATACCGACGCCGGCGGCAAGATAGCGTTGTCCCTCGAAAGACAAGCGAGCCAGGCAGTGCTGCGAGTGCGAGACAATGGCATCGGCATCGAGCCCGAGCTCCTGCCCAACGTATTCACCATGTTTCTCCAAGGAGATGTATCGCTCGATCGGAGTCAAGGTGGATTGGGGATCGGGCTGTCGCTGGTCCGGACGATTGTCGAGAAGCACGGCGGCACCGTGGAAGCTTGCAGTGCCGGCGCAGGCCTAGGAAGTGAGTTTGTCGTCCATCTTCCGATCAAATCCACGAATACGTTGCGTTTCGACCCCGCTGCGCACCGCAGCGTAGGGGAGCCCTCTGCGCCAATCCGCTCCGGTGGTCCGGACCGCCCCTTGCGGGTCCTCATGGTCGATGACCTGGTCGATACTTCCAAGTGTCTTGCCATGCTCTTGAGGCGATCAGGACATGACGTTCGGATCGCTCACTCGGGTCCGGCCGCACTGGAGGTGGCAGCCGAGTACCAACCCGAAGCGGTGCTGCTGGATATCGCCTTGCCGGGAATGAGCGGCTTTGAAGTGGCACGGCGTATTCGTCAGTCCCCTCTGCACCGACACGTCAGACTCATTGCCTTGACGGGTTACGGGCAGGAATCCGATCGGCAACGGTCTCGCGAAGCCGGCTTTGACCATCACCTGGTCAAGCCAGTCGGCCTCCAGACGATACAGGAAGTCTTAACCACCCCAGGCAATTCTGGGCGGACCAACTCGGGCGGGTTCCTTTGCTGACCTGCACTCCGCTCCAAGATCATGGTGCCGACTTCCAACTCACACTGAAGAATTGTTAGCTGGCTCACCTGCCGAGCGATCCTTTCTTCAGTAGCGTGCGATTTGCCGCGCGCGGAGAGTTTAGTCAGTACCAAGACATTTATTGCACAGGGACGGGTCCGTCCAAAGGGTGTTCGGCTCGATCCCTTTGAGCTGACGCAGCGGAAGTCCGCCACCAATGGGGGGTCACTATGGGACGCGTCCGATCGGTGCCACCGCGCACGAAGACCATCGCTCGTGGGCACGTTCTTCTGCGAGTGGCGCATTGCTATTGGCCATTCAGTTTTCAAACTCGGCCGGCACGCGAGCCTCGACCTTCCAGGTCACCAGCACGGCCGACAACGGATCTGTGGGGACGTTGCGGTGGGCCATCACGCAGGCCAATGCAGCCGGCGCCGGCACGCAAGACGTGACGTTCAATCTACCGACCAATAGCACCATCACGCTCGGCAGCGCGCTGCCGGCATTGAACAACGCGAGCGGCACGATCGCGATCAACGGCGCGGGGGCGAGCGGGTTGACGGTCAGCGGAGCAAACGCATACCAGGTCTTCTTTGTGCAGAGCGGTAACGTTTCGATCGCGAACCTGACCATCGCCCACGGAGAATCGACGGGAGGTACCGGCGGCAACGGCACCGGCGGCGGAGGCGGCGGCCTCGGCGCAGGCGGCGCATTGTTCGTCAATACGGGAGCAAACGTCACTCTCGATAGCGTGGCGCTGGACGACAATGCCGCCATCGGCGCGCCGGCGGCAAGGGCCAAAACGGTAATGGCGGCGGCGGTGGTGGCGCGGGCTTTCACGGCGACGGCGGCAAGGACGCCGCCTTTGGCGGCGGTGGCGGTGGCGGTTTCGCTGGCGATGGGGGCAACTCATCCAACGGCGGCGGCGGCGGTGGTGGTCAATATGGCGACGGTGGCCAGACCTCAGGGTACAACGGCGGCGGGGGCGGGGGTGCCCAGGGAAACGGCGGCAAATCCAGCGGCGCTACCGTCAACGGCGGCGGGGGCGGTGGTGGTGGAGTCAACCCCGGCGACAACGGCGGAATCGGAACCAACGCCTCAGCCGGAGCCGGTTCGGGCGGCGGCGGCAATGGCGGAATCCTCAGCGGTTCGCCACCACAAAATGGCGCCTCGGTGGCGGCGGAGGTGGGGGCGGGGGTGGTCAGGCAGGCGCCAACGGTGGCGCATACGGCGGGGGCGGCGGAGGGAGTCGAGCGAGCACCACTTCTGGCGGCGACGGCGGCTCTGGAGGTATCTTCGGCGGCGGGGGCGGCGGTTCCGTGTCCGGCAGCGGCGGTGCCGGCGGCGATTTTGGCGGCGGCGGCGGTGCGGGAAGACTCGCTAATGGCGGGCTCGGCGGATTTGCCGCGGGCGGCGGCGGCGCAGGCTCGGCGGGCACATCCGGTGGCGCGGGCGGTTTCGGCGGTGGAGATGGCGGCGAGGTTCGTATCGGCGGCGACGCAGGCGACGCGCTAGGCGGCGCCAGTTTCGTACGTCAGGGCGGCTCGATCACCATCATCAATAGTAGTGAGTCCGGCGCAACGGTTACCGCTGGCGCCGGTGGCTCGGGAACGGGAGGAAGCGGCGCGAATGGTTCAACGTCTGGCGCCGGCATGTACCTGATGTCCGGCGTCGATGCCCAGTTGCAAGTCACGACCGGAACTAGCTCCGTCGCGGACTCCCTGAGCGGCAATGGCGGCCTGACCAAGAGCGGCGTCGGCACGCTCATCCTCTCCGGTGCCAATACGTATACCGGTGGCGCGACGGTCTCCGGCGGGACTTTGCAAGGCAACACGACCAGCCTGCAAGGCAACATCGCCAACGACGCTAACGTTACCTTCGCTCAAGCGACGGACGGCACGTATTCTCGCGCGATGAGCGGCACCGGTAGCTTGATCAAGACCAATGCCGGCGTGCTGACGCTTTCGGCTGCCAACACGTACAGCGGCGGCACAACCGTCTCCGGCGGGACTTTGCAAGGGAATACCACCAGTTTGCAAGGCAACGTTACCAACAACGCCAGCGTTACATTTGATCAGGCTGCGGACGGGATATACTCTGGCGCAATGAGTGGCACCGGTAGCCTCAACAAGAATGGTGCCGGCACGCTCATCCTTTCGGGCGCCAACAGCTATTCGGGCGGCACCACCGTCTCGGACGGTTCGCTCGCAGGCAGCACGACGAGCCTGCAGGGCAACATCACCAACAACGCCAATGTCACGTTTGACCAAACGAACACCGGCACCTACGGGGGCATCATTAGCGGCACCGGCACCCTGTTCAAACTCGGCACCGGGACCACCATTCTTTCCGGCGCCAACACCTATTCAGGCAACACGACCGTCTCCGGCGGGACTCTGCAAGGGAACACGACCAGTCTGCACGGCAATATCGTCGACAATGCCAACGTCACTTTCGATCAGACGACCGACGGCACCTATTCAAGTGTTATCAGCGGCACAGGCAGCTTGATCAAGAGCGGCACCGGCACCGTGACCCTTTCCGGTGCCAACACCTACAGCGGTGGCACCACCGTCTCGGCCGGCTCGCTCGTCGGCAACACCACTAGCTTGCAAGGTGCGATCACGAACAATGCCGTCACGACGTTCGATCAAAGTTCCAGTGGAACCTATAGTGGTGCGATGAGCGGCGCGGGCAGCTTGATCAAGAGCGGCACCGGCACCGTCGCCCTCTCGGGCGCCAACATGTACAGCGGCGGAACCACGATCTCGGGCGGCTCGCTCGTGGGAACGACGACCAGCTTGCAGGGAAACTTTCTCGACAATGCGAACCTCTCCTTCAATCAGAACTTCGACGGTACCTATGCCGGAATTATCAGCGGCACGGGCAACCTCACGAAAAGCGGCAACGGAACGCTGACCCTTTCGGGCGTCAGCACGTTCAGCGGCGGAACCACGGTTTCAGCCGGGCTCTTGCAGGGGGACACAAACACCTTGCAAGGCGACATCGCCAACAATGCCGGTGTGATCTTCAACCAAGCCACCAGCGGCATCTACGCGGGCGATATCAGCGGCACAGGAACTGTGGAAAAAGACGGCTTGGGGACGGTGACCATGACGGGGACCAACACCTATACGGGGCAAACAACGGTTCTCGCCGGTCGCCTGATTGTCAACGGCGTCATTACCAGCCCCACAATCGTCGCCGCCACCCCCACGACCGTCGGCATTTTGGCCGGTATCGGCACGATCGAGGCCGACTTGGTCAGCCAGGGCATCGTCGCACCGGGTAGCTCGATCGGAACACTGACGGTGAATGGTGATTACACGAACACCGCCGAGGGCATCATGGAGGTTGAAGTCGACAACGGCGGCAATGTTCCGGGCGTCAACAACGATCTGCTTCTGGTTACCGGTACGGCAACACTTAACGGCGGCCTGGTCTCCGTGCAGAACACCGGCGGCAATTACATTGCGGGCACACAATACACTTTTTTGGAGGCCAGCTCAGTTGTCGGTACGTACGCCGGTATTACGGGCGACTTCAACAATTCGTTCATCGACGCCGAGTTGGGCTATACGAGCAACAGCGTGTTCTTTCTCGTGACGACCGACTATGCCTCGGTCGCGCAAACGATCAACGAGCTTGCCGTTGCCAACTATCTGGACTCGGTTGCTTCGAATCCGTCGGCGGACTTTCAAGCGGTACTGGCCGGGTTGAACTCGTTGAGCGATAGCCAGGCGCGCAGTGCCTTCAATCAGATGAGCGGCGACGTCAGCCCCACGCTGGCTGGTATCGGCCTGCAAAACACGACGCTCGTGATCCAACAACTGGCCGGCCAATTGCGGACCGGCAGCCTTGGCTCGAACATCTCCGACGGATACGCCGTGGCCGCCCCCGCGACGAGCAAGCCCAGCGGTCCGATCTCGCTGGTCAGCTACGATTGCGGCAGCGCGCCGCGGGTGGTTTTCGTCTCGGAACGACCTCCCGATCAATGGCGCGGCTGGACGTTCGGCTACGGCCTCGGCGGCGCCGCCTCGACCGACGGCGATGCGGCGGGCCTGAACTACGGCATGGGTGGCACGCTGTTGGGCGTCGAGCGGTTGCTCGACGACAACGGACGCGTCGGCTTCTTTGGCGGCTATCAAGGCACGAGCTTGCGACTGACCGGCCCCTTGCAAACCGGCAAGATCAACGGCGGCATGCTTGGCACTTATCTCTACAACGACGATGGATTCAATTACTTCACTCTGATCGGCGGAATGCAGTACAACGGCTTCAATACCCGCCGGCTTGTCGTGTTCGACGGCATCGATCGCATCGCGGCCGGCAGTTTCAGTGGCTGGCAAGGCTACGGCTATCTCGAACGCGGCGTGAGCTTTCGCACGGCGCGAGCGACGCTGCAGCCCTTCGCGGCCCTGCAATACATCTACCTGCGACAGAACGGATACACCGAGACCGGCGCCGATTCGCTCAATCTGTCGGTCGGCGGCATCGATGCCAACTCGCTGCGGAGTCTCGTCGGTAGCCGCCTGCAATACACGCAGGGCACGATGCTGGGGCACCGCCTGCTGCCCGAACTGCGCACCCTGTGGCTGCACGAGTTCCTCCAAACCGACGCCGTGGTGAACAGCTTCTTTGCTCCCATCGGCGGCGGCGGATTTGCCATCCAAGGGCTGAACCTGGGTCGCGATTGGGCCATCGTGGGCGGCGGCTTTCGCTGTGAGCTCAACAGCGGCTGGAACCTCTACGCCAACTACGACGCCCAGGTCAACACTCGGCAGGTGTTCCACGTCGGCTCGGGTGGCTTGCAATACGCGTGGTAGTTGAGTTGCTTCAGGAAGTCCATTGTATATTGGATGCCGGGCGTCGCAGGTCGCTTCAGCTGATAACCGAGGTGTGACCCCTTCCCGAAAACTGTTCCAGAAAATATGAGAGAATCCAACCAGCCCGTTGGGCTGGAAAGGATTCGCCATGAAGAAGCGACGTGGTGCAGAACAAATCATAGGGCTGTTGCGTCAAGCGGACGTGGCTTTGGGGAAAGGGGAGAAGGTTTCCGAGGTCTGTAAGCAGCTGGGAATCAGCCAGCAGACGTACTATCGTTGGCGAACGAAGTACGGTGGGATGGATCCGAAAATGGTGCGCCAGTTGCAGGAATTGCAGAAGGAGAACGCACGGCTCAACGACTTACTGGTGGATCGCACGGAGGATGGTCGGCAGTTGAAGCTGTTGGTGGTCCTGATCGCCGGCAGCACGACGCTAGACGAATCGGCCCTGCTGTCGATCCTCAGCGAATGGACCAGCGACCGCAGCTACGCTGACGCAATCGCCAACATCGAAGGCGTCGGTTCCGGCCCGCGCAACAACGGCAACAGCTTTCTGCAGGCCGGCGTCACGGTCTTCGACGACGGCACCCCCGACGAACTGTTCAGTGACACCAATGGCGACCTCAACTGGCTGGTCTTCGCCGTAGCCAACGACACCCCCCACCCCGCCAAACCCGGCGAAACCGTAACGGACCTGTGACGTTCGGCCTGGACAAATCGCATCGCCGACATGGCGTCGAAAGCCAGGACGATCCAAAACACCTCCAGCAAGGTCTCAAAAATCTCCCGCTCCAGAAGTTCGTTACTGCAGCTTGCCATTAAAGGACTCGATGTAGCCGTTCTCCCAAGGACTACCCGGCTCGATGTAGAGTGTCCGTACCCCAACTCGATCCAGTCAGTCTCGAACTGCATGCGCTGTGAATCCCGCTCCGTTGTCGGAGCGGATGTAATCGGGAACACCTCGACGGATAAACAGGTCCGTCAATCGCTCTAGCACGTCCTCATAGCCCCAGCCCGTGTCGCGAGCAATCTGCAGGATCATGTCCCACCCAATCGCACCGCGTTGCGGCACTCACCGCGCGGACTCAACCGCCAAGGTGGTGCGAAGGCCCTGCACCCACGGCCACCAAGCGCCTTCACGCGCCTTCGATACGAAACCCGCGTTTCCGAGAAGATGTTGGCCAACACCTTCGGCCCGCCGAAGATGCCAAGTTCCCTTAGAGAAAAGGAACCTGGCACCTTCGGAAAATACACGCACCGCGCGAACACGAACGTGCCAAGTTCCCCGTGCTCCCTGCCGTATCACTCCGACGGCACGGCCGCACCGATCAAAGCGAGCATGGCCCGCCGAATCGCCTCGGGTAATGAATCCCACGCGGCGATGACCTTTGCGAGGTCAGGACCAATTGCGCCTCGCATGCATGCGCTTGGAACGGAAATGCCGTGTTGTTCCGTAGCATTCGAGGTGTTCGGCCGGTTACCTAAACCGTAGGTCACAGGTTCGAATCCTGTCAGGCGTACTTGATTTCGCGTTGGGGCGGGTGGCTTATCGCGCCGATCATTGCGCAAGTGCGATGGCTATTGTGCAGTGAGCCACTGTCAGTTTTCGTTGCCTGTCCGCGGCGGGCCGTCTATGCTGAACGGCGGAACACCTCCCTCCATCGGACAAGGAATCCGATCATGATCCGCTTTCGCGTGGCTCGGATCGTCGGCCTGGTCTGTGTGGCCGCCGGAATGCTCGGAGGTCGACATCTCGTTGTGGCTCAACAGGCCAATCCAGCCGTCAACGACGCGGAAGCGGCAGCCAACGAGCCCGTTTCCAACGAAACCGTTGCAGACGCCCCGCCAGCCGGCGAAACGCCCGAGGAAGCAAAAGAGCGCGTCGCCGCCGAGCGCTTTCTGCAACTCCTAAAGCGGCGCCCTCGGCTCGGAACGGCGCTGGACAAGGTCTACGGCTATCACGTCGGGCGCGGCTCGCTGGACGAATTCACCGCGTCACTCGAAAAAGAGGCCGCGGCCGGCGACGACGGCAACGTCTGGATGGTGCTGGGCATGGTCCAGATGCAGCGCGGCCAGGACGCTCTGACGGCGGCAGCGCTGGAAAAGGCCGAATCGCTCCTTCCCGACGAAGCGCTCGCCAGCAATTTCCTCGGCAAGACGCTGGTGGTGCTGGGCGACGTCGACGGCGCGGCTGCCGCCATGCGCCGCGCCATCGAGCGCAAGCCCGCTCGGGCCGATTTGTTGTCGATCTTCCAGGACTTGGACCGGGTTTATCAGCGCTCCGGGCGCAACGAGGAAGCACTCGACGTATGGAAGCAGCTCGAAGAACTGTTTCCCGGTGACGTGCAGGTCCGCGAGCAGATCGCCAGCATCCTGGCCGAAGAGGGGGCGACCGAGGCGGCCTTGGACCGTTATACGGCGCTGGCGGCAACGGTAAAGGACCGGTTTTGGCAGGTGGAGCTGGCGATCCGCGCCGCGCAGTTGAAGGTCCAGCTCGGCAAGACCGACGAGGCGCTGGCCGACTTCGAGAAGCAACTGGCCCTGGTCAACCCCGACAGTTGGCTCTACCGCGACGTCCGCCGGCGGATCGAAGAGGTGTTTTGGTCGAGCTGAGACGTGGACGGGCTGGTAGGCTATTACACGCGTTGGAACAAGGAACACCCGGACGACGTCGACGCGATGATGCGCACGGCCCGAGTGTTGTCCGCGCAGCGGCGATTGCCCGAGGCGGAAAAATGGTTTCGCCAGGCGATTGCCAAAGCTCCCACGTTGGCCGAACCGCGGCTGGCCCTGGCCGAGGCGCTGGCGGCCGACGATCATTACGATCAGGCCGCGATGGAAATGGGGCAGCTCGTCGAACTCAAGCCCGACAATCCCGACTACATCGTCCGCTGGGGTGAGCTGGTCTTCAACGACTCGCAGCGCAGCGAAGATCAGCGACGGACCGAAGCCGGCGAGATTTGGCGCCGCATGCTCCGCAACCGCGGAGACGATCCGGTCACGGTGGCCCGGGTGGTCGACCTGTTGCGTGCCAGCGGCGACGTCGAAGCCGCCCTCGAGCAATATCGGGCCGTGATCGAGCTGGCTCCGGCCGAGCCGCCGCGCTCGACGTCCAACAGATCGACGCGCAGTTGCAGGCACTGGCCGAAGCGCTGGCCGTCGCCGATGCAATGCAGGCGGCCAGCCAATCGCTGCGCGGCTCGGAATACGACAAGGCGGCCAAAAGAGTTGGAACAAATCGAAGCCTCAAGCATGAGCAGGAAGCAGCGCGACGCCGTGACTTCGAACCTGGCCAAGCTCAACAGCAAGCTCGGCGGAGGTAAGCAAGGCCAATTGAGCGACGCCGTGCAAGAGATCGTCGACGGACTCGCCAACGAAAATGACACGAAGGCCAAGCAGGGGTTCTGCAAGGCAGCCGGCGTCTGCCGCAAGCAGGCCCTGAGGAAAAAGATCAGCGAATGCCTCGGCTGCCAGCTCAATCGGCTCTCGGCCTGCAAGGGATGTTGCCAGGGCCAATGCAAAAAGCTAGGCAGCAACGTCGCCAAGTCCGACACACCTTCCAACAGCTATGGGCTTGTGCGTCAAACCGGCCGACCGGCGACGAAAAGACCAAGCTCGATTCGAAGCGTTGCGACGAGGATCTCGCCGGAATCCAAGGCGACGGTCCCAGCGAGCGCGAGACGCAAAGCGTCTCGGAAGGCCGCCAGGATGCCCGCGGTCGTATCGCGAGCGGTACTCCGAATTCCGCAAGCAGATGGAAGAAGTGCTCGACCGCGAGCCGCTGCCGCTGGGACATCGCGAAACGGTCCGCAAGTACTTTGAAGCAATTCGCCCGAGCGCGGAAGAAAGCACTCTCCTGGAGAGCAATTGACCCCGCGGCGGGCGGCGGCTGCTTCGCGCGGGGCCGGGCGCGCCCCTGTTGACCGACTGGATCACTCACCGTGCGCGCCTCGGCGGTCCCGTCTAAAACTCGCGTCGTGAATTCGATCGCCACTCGTGCGGCTCGTCTATGTAATAGCGCGGCGAAACCTGGCGCTGATACTGATACACGGGAGGCCTTTCCGGGGGCGGGTGGATGGCCCGCCAGGCCTTGACCCGCTCCGAAAGCGGCACCGACGGAACCTCGAGCGCGTAGCCGAGGTAGAGGAATCCGTTAGCGGAGTAGCCGGTCGGCGCCCGGCTGATGCGCCGGTTTGGTCTGGCGGCCAACACCGGCACTGATGGCCCGATCGCGCAGGCCGCCACGACAGTCGCGATCAGCCAGGGCGCGGTTCTGCGATGCATGAGGCGTGGTCCCTCGCCGTATCGGTTTCGTGACTCGCGGAAGACAACCGGCGCAATCGGTCGCGCTGCCTCTAATCCTTCGGCGCCTGCGACACGCCGCTACAGCGACAGACAAGCGCAAACCGTGAGTTTGCTCGCCACTCCCGTCGGTCTGACAACCTGTGCCGATTGCGCGGGTCCCTGCGGCTCAATCGAGCGACGCGACAAAATTGAGAAAATGCCGTTCGAGAATCCGCAAGTCGGTGGTGAACACGGCGCTAAAGTCGGCGATGCGACGGGCCGTCGGATATTCTTCGAAATCGTCGCGGGCGGCCACACGGCGGACGTACTCGGCAAACTGGTGCGGGTAAATCTCGGTGAGGAAGAACACCCAGGCCCAACTTTCGGCATAAGCGGCCGCGGGGTTCACTTGAAACCGCCGGTCAGCGCCCAGCAAGTGCACAAAATCGCCCGACCGCCGGCCGTGGGCCTGCCAGGCGCGAAACTGTGCCAATCGGGGCTGATTCACCCGCTCGCGGCGCGTCGGGTGATCGCGCCAGTTCCACACCCCCGGGGCCTCGAACATCGTGCCCAGCCCCTCGGCCAGCCACGTCGGCGTCGGCGAAAAGCGGTTGTGCACGCCCGTATTGAATGCCATCTGATGCGTGGCTTCGTGGATGATCGTCGCCTCGTTTTCCAGAAACGTGCGATTCCCCTGGCCAGCATCCTGGTCGTAGAGCGTCACGCGGTTGGACGTCGGCGAGTAAAAGCCCAGTACGTCGGGGCGGACTTGCGTCCCCTGGCTGGCCGCGTAGTGCGCAAAATCCTCGCGTCGGCTCCAGACAATCGCCACTAGCGGAAAAGCTGGCTCGCGGACGCGCATTTCACGCAAGCCGAAGTAGTGCACGCACGACCGATACAAATCCTCGAATCGCTGCGCCCAAGCTTGCTTGCCCGGCGGATGAGCCACCAGATAGTGTCCCGTGCCGGTCACTTCGAGCCTGCCCCGCAGCTCGCGCTCCAGCGCCGCCTGCATCTCGGAGGCCGAGTAACTGGTGAAGGTTGAGCTGATTTTGCGGAAATTGCGGCTTTCGCTGGGAGCAAAGTCCCACAGCCGTCCGTCGCGAGCCAGCAACAGGACCTGCTTGTTCGACCAGGCCAATGGCGTTCCCTCGACTTGCCGCTCGCCGATGTCGACCAGCATTGTCCACTTGGGACGTTCGGCGCGGGCCGCACGCTGGGAAACAGACAACGCCAATAAGCACGCGAGACACGCTGCGAAAACCGTGCGCATCGGAAAATTCGACCCTCGCCACGGGAAAAGACGGGGAGAATAGACGTGACGGCCCCCAAACCAGGCCCGTCCCTTGTGCGCGGCCTCGGCGGGCAAGCGCCAGTAGCGTCTAAGTGAACTCTACCCCAGAAACCTCGGCCGCGGGCGGACGGCGCCCAGCGATTGGTGGCTTTCCCGCTTGAACCAGCACGAACTTCACGTGGGCGGCGTTGACTGGCACAACCTGCTCCGCTGGCATAAAATCGAAGAAGCCTCGCGTACCCGCGCCGCGAGCGGCGCGGTCCGGGGGATTCCCATCGGATTTGTCGGGCCAGGCGGCAATGGGCCCTCGCCCAAACTCGATCGAAACGTTCCATTTTCTCGAAACGAGACGTTCGGTGATCCAGGTCCTGATACTCACCGGGCTGCTGCTGCGCACTGGAGATTCCCAGGCAGTCGATGCCAAACCCGACGAAGAGCGGGCCGCACAGGTCAACCGACTGATCCACCAGCTCGACGCGCCGCAACTAACCGAACGCGATGCTGCGGAACGACAATTGCACGCACTGGGGCCCGACGTGTTACCGCTGCTGCCGGCGATCGACAATCGCACTTCGCCTGAAGTGACCAAGCGACTCTCGCGCTTGCGGCAGAATCTGATGCGCATCCAGGCTCGCTCCGCAGCCGAGCCGACGCTGGTGACGCTACATGGCGAGGACCTGTCCCTGGCCGACGTGCTCGCGGCAATCTCAAAACAAACCGGCAACCCAATCGAGGATCATCGGGCCGCATTTGGTCAAGAGGCCAAGCCGATCCACGTCACGGTCGACTTCGACAAAACGCCCTATTGGAAGGCCTTGGATCAGGTGTTGGACCAGGCGGGATTGACTCTGTATGGATTTGGGGGCAAGCGCGGGGCGCTGGTCATCAATCGGCCGCCGGGGGCCGCGCCGCGCGCCGCGAATGCCTGCTACGCCGGCATGTTTCGTCTCGAACCCGTGCGCTTCGAGGCGCAGCGCGATCTGCAAAATGAAAAACTGGGCGGGCTGCGATTGTTTGTGGACGTCAGTTGGGAACCTCGTTTGCAGCCGTTCTCGATTCTGCAGCCCCTGGCCGAAGTCAGCGCCACGGGCAATCACGGCGAAAAGATCGCTGCCGCAAACCCGGGAGCAAACGTCGAGACGCTCATTCGCGAGGGGCTGTCGACCGCCGAGTTGGAGCTGCCGTTCGAGCTTCCCCAGCGCAGCACTGATACCGTGCAGGTGCTCCAGGGCAAGCTCGTGGCCCTGGTACCGGGGCCCTTCGAGGATTTCCGTTTCGACGAGTTACCGCTGGCCCAAGGGGCCGCCCGGGCGAAGCCGCTCGAACTGCGGAAGGCCGGTACCACGGTCACGCTCGAGGCGGTACTTCCAAACAACGACGTGTGGGAGGCTCGCCTGCGTCTACGATTCGAGGCGCCCCCCACGGCACTCGAATCGCATCGGGGCTGGGTTTTCGACAATCAGGCCTTCTTCGAAGACGCCCAGGGGCAGCAAATCGAACCCGGGGGGCTCGAACAAACGCTGCACTCGCAGGACGAGCTGGGTATCAACTACTTATTTGATCTGCCGCACGGTCCGCAGGGAATGACCTTCGTCTATCGCACGCCGCTGGTGGTTCTCCAGTGGCCCGTCGACTATGAGTTTCACGACTTGCGACTGCCTTAGAACGTGGGGACAAAACGTCGGGGACTGCGCAGATGTTTTGTCCGCAGCATCTTAGTCGCGGGCGGAAGCACAGCCAACTGATCTACAACGAGGAGCAGGCAGGAATGAAGCCGTTCGTGTTATCCGTCGTCACAGTGGCCGCGTTGGCGGCCGGTCGCGCGTGGGCGCAGCAGCCCCCGTCTCAACCGGCGGCCGCCGCCGGGCCGGTCCCCGCGGCATTCGTCAACGGAGAGCCGATCACCGTCACCGAGATCGAGGCCGCGTACCAATCGTACGTCAAAGGCCGGCAGCTCAATCCGCGCGAAGCCAACGAGACGAAAGCGAACCTGCTCAAGTCCGCGATCGACAACCGACTGGTAGCCCAGGCATTCGAGCGCGACCAGACATTGGCCACGAAGGCCGAGGTCGACAAACAGATGGAGGCCCTGCGGTCGCAAGTCGAAAAGGATGGCAAGACGCTCGAAGACTTGACCGCGGCCCAAGGATTGACGATCGAGTCCCTGCGCAAAGGCATCATCCTTCGGCTCGCCTCTCCGCGCTACTTCGAACGTAAACTCACCAGCGCCATCCAGGAATACTTCGGCCAACACAAGCAGGAGTTTGACGGAACCGAGCTGCGCGTGAGCCACATCATTTTGCGGCCCGATCAATTCAATGAGACCCGCGCCCACGTCGAAGAACGGGCAGCCAAAATCCGTCAGGAAATTGCCGCCGGCAAACTCTCGTTTGCTGACGCCGCCAAACAGTACTCCGATGGCCCTAGTCGAGAAAAAGGGGGCGATTTGGGATATATGCCCCGCTTCGGCGTGATGACCGAGGACTTTGCTAAGGTCGCCTTCTCTCTCAAGCAAGGCGAAGTGAGTCAGCCGGTAACGACCGCCTTCGGCACGCATCTGATTACCGTCACCGACATGAAGCCCGGCGACAAGAAGTGGACCGACGTGATTCCCCAGATCAGGAATCGCGCAGCACAGGATTTGATGGTCCAGTTGGCCAATCAGGAGCGCGAGTCGGCCAAGATCGAGTACACCGGTCGTACCCCGTATTTCAAGCCGGGCACGGATGAAGTCGTCGTCGAGACGCCGGGCGAGACGCCCTAATCTAACTAGACGGTTTTTGGCCATCGCGCGGCCGCAAAGTTTGCCCAACCGTCGTCTTTCGCTCCGGGTGGACGACGGCCGCGCCGGCGGTTATACACGTGTTTGGTAGGCTCGGGTTGGGATGACCCATGAGTGGTTCTCACGGACGGTTCGACACGCAGCCCGGGATCTTTCACAGGCACCGGCGCTCCCTTGCACCCCAGGCATGGGACGAATCGATATGGCGGATGTTTCTGTTGCGCCTCCGAAAGGCGAGTCGGGGCCGTTGGCTCCCTGGCCCGGCTCGCACGCGATGCCCCGTTGGGACACCGGCACGCTGGTCGACGCGCCCCGGTTTACCTGGAAGAACTGGTTCGCCATGCTGGGGCCCGGCCTGTTGATGGGCGGATCGGCCATCGGCGGCGGCGAGTGGTTGACTGGGCCCGGCGGTGACGGCCCGCTACGGCGGCGCGCTGATGTGGCTGGCCACGCTGAGCATCGTCGGCCAGGTGTTCTACAACATCGAGATCAGCCGCTACGCGCTCTACACGGGCGAGCCGATCTTCACCGGCAAGTTTCGCACGCTGCCCGGTCCGCTGTTCTGGCTGTTCATCTATCTGTTGCTCGACTTCGGCGCCGTGTTTCCCTACCTGGCGGCCAACGCGGCCACGCCGCTGGCGGCGGTCTACCTGGGGCGGATTCCATCCGGCGCCGGTGACGAAGCCTTGGTGCGCGGGCTGGGGATCGCCGTGTTTGTGGGGGCCATGCTGCCATTGGTGTTCGGCGGCAAGATCTACAATACTCTCAAGCTGGTGATGTCGTTCAAGATCGTCACGGTGCTGGGCTTCTTGTTGTTTGTGGCGTTGTTCTTCTCGACGCTGGGGCACTTGGGGCGAGATTCTCACCGGCTTTGTCCGCTTCGGCACGGTGCCGGTAGCACGGCGAAAGCGGCGACGCCACCGAAGAATATCTTTCTGTCGCTTGCCCGCGGCGAGGGCTTTCCGTCGATCGACTTCGGCACGATCGCCATCCTGGCCGCCTTCGCCGCGGTGGCCGGTTGCGGCGGGCTGTCGAACACGCCTATCAGCAACTACACCCGCGATCAGGGCTGGGGCATGGGTCGCCACGTCGGCGCCATCCCCAGCGTGATCGGCGGACACGACATCGAGCTGTCGCACGTGGGCATGGTGTTTCGTGTGAGTGGGGATTCGATCGTTCGCTGGCGGCACTGGGTCGAGCACGTGATGCGCGACCAGCTCGTCGATCTGGATGCCGGCCTGCTTCCTGGGCATGGCCCTGCCGAGCATGCTGTCGGTGCAGTTTTTGCCCCGCGGGCATCAAGGCCAGCGACTGGTACGCGGCCGGCATGACGGCCGATGGGGTCCGCTCGGCACGGTGGCCGAATCGTGGGGCTCGGCGGCCGGCTCGACGATGTGGTACGGCACGCTGTTGTGCGGCTTTCTGGTGCTGGCTCCGACGATGGCCACCAGTGCCGACGGGGCCATCCGCCGCTGGGTCGACGTCATCTGGACCTCGAGCCGCCGGCTGCGAGGCTGGGATCCCAGCCGCATTCGCATGGTCTACTTCAGCGTGCTGGTGGGCTACATGCTGTTGGGGCTGGTGCTGCTGTCGCTCGGCAAGCCGCTGGGGCTGTTGACCACGGCCACCACGATCATGAACTTCGCCCTGGGTTTTAGTTGCTTTCACACGCTTGCGATCAACTTGTTGCTGCTGCCGCGGGAGCTGCGGCCGGGCTGGCTCCCGCGGGTGGGGCTGTTCGCCAGCGGCGTGTTTTTCTCGGTGCTGGCCACGATCACGGCCATCGAAACTGTGCGGCCCCTGCTCTAGGCGGCCGGTGTGGCATGAATTTCTGCCGCCCCGCTATGGGAACTAACGCCCCGCCCCGGTCGTCGAAAGGCTAGAATTGCCTATTGCGGGGGGCGGTCAGCCTGCACGCCCGACCGGCCCTGCACCACGGAACAAATCATTGGAGTGCCACCATGTTGTCAACCCTTTCGTTCACGACCGTTGATGCGCGCGGTGACGTCCCTATTGCTGGCGTTGGTTTTGGGTGGGCTGACCGCGCCGGCCGTCGCTGGCCCAACCGCCGAAAGACGCGGATACGGCCACGTCCGTGCCGCTCACGAAGGTCGTCCTGTTCACCTCGGGCGTGGGCTACTTCGAGCACCGCGGCGAGGTCGAAGGCGACGCCCAGGTCGAAATGAGATTCAACGTCAACGACGTCAACGACCTGCTCAAGAGCATGGTCCTGGAGGACCGCGGCGGCGGGCGCATCTCGACGGTGACCTATGGCTCACGCGACCCGATCACCAAGACGCTGCAAGCGTTTCCCATCGACCTGACGAACAATCCTACGCTGGGCGACATCCTGGACCAGGTCCGCGGCGAAAAGGTGCAGATCGATGCCCCCACGGCCATCACCGGCGTGCTGCTGGGCGTCGAGAAGCGCCGCAAGCAGGTCGGCCAGGACGAGACCGCGGAGGTCGAGTTTCTCAACCTGCTCACCGAAGAGGGGCTGCGCAGCGTGCCGATGGATTCGATCAGCCGCGTCAAGCTGTTGAACGAGGAGCTCGACAAGGAGTTTCACCAGGCGCTGGCCGTGCTGGCCACGGGGCACAACAACGACAAAAAGTCGGTCACGCTCGATTTCCTGGGCAGCGGCAAGCGGCCGGTGCGCGTCGGCTACATCCAGGAAACGCCGGTCTGGAAGACCAGCTACCGGCTGGTGCTCGACGAAGGGGGAAAGCCGTTTTTGCAAGGCTGGGCGATCGTCGAGAACACGACCGAAGCGGATTGGGACAACGTGCAGCTGACGCTGGTGAGCGGCCGGCCGATCTCGTTCGTCATGGACCTCTACGAGCCGCTCTACGTGCAGCGGCCGCTCGAACAACTCGAGCTGTACGCCTCGCTGCGGCCGCAGGTCTACGAGCAGGATCTGCAGCGACGAAGACCTGCGGGCGAGTGAGTTGTCCCAGGCCCGCAAGGCTGCGCCAAACCAAGTGGCCGCCCGCGGCATGATGGGCGGCATGGCAGGGCGCGGTTACAGGGCCGGCGAGGAGGCGACGATGCCCACGCCCGCGGCTCCCCCGGCGGCCGAGGCGCTTCGCAATTCCAGCAGCAATCGTCCGTGGCCCAGGCGGGCGACGTCGGCGAGTTGTTTCAGTACGCGATCGACGTCCCCGTGACCTTGGCGCGGCAGAAGTCGGCCATGCTGCCGATCGTGAACGAAAGCGTCGAAGGCGAGAAGGTGGCCATCTACAACCCGGCCGTGCAAGCCAAGCATCCGCTCAACGGCCTGCGGCTGGTGAACGCCACGAACCTGCACCTGATGCAAGGGCCGATCACGGTGTTCGACGGGGCCACGTACGCCGGCGACGCCAAGATCGAGGACCTGGCCCCCGGCGCCGAGCGGCTGATCAGCTACGCCCTGGACCTGGAGACCGAAGTCGCTCCCGAAACGAAGGCGCTGCCGGACGAGCTGGTCAAGATCAAGCTCGTCAAGGGGACGTTGCAGGTCACGCGAAAATACGCTCGCGAGACGACCTACACAGTGAAGAATTCCGACAGCGAGCCGAAGAACGTGCTCATCGAGCGGCCGCGCGACGCCCGGTGGAAGCTGGTCACGCCGAAGGAGCCCTCGGAAACGACCCGCGACATGTATCGCTTTGCCGTCACGGCCGAGCCCGGCAAGCCGGCCACGCTGACCGTGGCCGAAGAGAACGTGGTGCACGAATCGCAGGTCTTGTCGAACCTGCCCAACGAGGCGATCGTGTTCTACATCAACCAGAAGCAGGTCACGCCGGAAGTCAAGCAGGCGCTGGCCGAGATCGTCAAACGGAAGCAGGCACTGGCCGAGTTGATTGCCAAACGTGAGCGGCTGGAGAAGCAAATCGCCTCGATCAGCGAGGACCAGGCGCGAATCCGCGGCAACATGTCGGGCCTCGACCGGAACTCCGACCTGTACCGCCGCTACGTGCAGAAGTTCGGCGAGCAGGAAGATTCGGTCGACAAGACGCGCGTCGAGATTGAAGATCTCCGCAGCGAGCAGGATCGGCAGCAGAAGTCGCTGGACGACTACCTGGTCCACCTGGACGTGTGAGCTGCGAGGCCTCGACGCTCCGAAGCAAATCGCCGGGACGATTCCCCTGGCCGGCAGGCCCGGTTAGCATGGGAAGCGACCGGCGATCTTCTTTGGCGTACGAGGAGCAAGGATGATGGATGCACACACGCGGCGCACGCGCCGCCAATGGCTGCGGGAGGGCACGATGGCAATGGGAGCCGCGGCGGCAGCGAGCCTGACGGCTCCGCGCTCATCAGGCGGCGAAGGTGACGCGGCCGCCCAAGCGATTGATGCTCATGTGCACGTCTGGACGCCCGACGTCGAGCGGTATCCGCTGGCGGCGGGTTACTCCGTCGCGGACATGGAGCCGCGGAGCTTTACACCCGACGAGTTGCTGGCGCTGGCACGGCCCTGCGGCGTGGCGCGCGTGGTGCTCATTCAGATGAGTTTCTACGGCTTCGACAATCGCTACATGCTCGACGCGATGCGCAACCACCCGGGCGTGTTCTCGGGCGTGGCGGTCGTCGACGAGCACGCCGGCGACGTGGGCCGGACGATGCGCGAGCTGAAACGGCAGGGAGTCCGCGGTTTTCGCATTCATCCCGACACTCGGCCGGTCGAACCGTGGCTGGCGAGCGAGGGCATGGCGGCGATGTGGAAGGTTGGCGCCGACGAAGGGCTCGCCATGTGCGCCTTGGTGAATCCCGAGGCGCTGCGCCGCTCGACGCGATGTGCGCGAAGTTTCCCGAGACGCCCGTGGTGGTGGATCACTTCGGCCGCGTGGGCGTCGATGGCACGATTCGCCCCGGCGACGTTGATAACCTGTGCCGGCTGGCGCGACACAAAAACACGCACGTCAAGGTGTCGGCCTTTTACGCCTTGGGGAAGAAACAGACGCCGTATACGGATCTGGCGCCAATGATCCGCCGGCTGGTCGAAGCCTACACGCCGCGGCGACTGATGTGGGCCACCGATTGTCCGTACCAGGTGCAGGCCGGGCACACCTATCGCGATTCGATCGAGTTGATCCGCAGCCGGATCGATTTTCTCTCCGCCGACGATCGCCAGTGGCTACTCGGCAAAACGGCCCAGCACTTGTTCTTCAGCTAAGGCGGCCCAGTCGTGACGCGGTGCGCTCGCAAACGCGTCGGATTGGGAAAGCGCGCCGCCTTCGATCCCAACCCGAAGCGTCAGCGAGGCACCAGCAGAATAACCCTCGCTAACGCGTCGTCGGACCGCGAGCGTCAAGCCACAGAGCCGCGCCGCGGACGTCCTCCACCGGCCCGCTGGCGGCGTGACGGACGCGGAGCACCTGCAGTCTGGCGGGCACTTCCACGCCGGATTGCTGGCGGTAGGCCGCGACCGAGACTCCCTGCGGGGGAAAGCCGAGTTCCAACCGCAGCTCGTCGGCCGCGTATGCTCGCAACGTCACCGCGCCGGGAACCTGGCCCGATCGATACGGGACGAAAAGCACCGCAGGATCGGCCGTCAGCCAGGCGAACACTTCCGCCGCGTGATGCCGCAGCGGTTCCAGATCGTAGTGCGCGAGGAGCGCGTCCAGCGAGCGCCGCGTGGCTCGCAGCAGTACGAAGTCGGCGGCAACTTTGGCCGCGTCAGCCAGCGACACGACGCCCGGCCGCTCGCTGGGCAATAGCTCGCCCAGGGGCACGCCGGGCACGGCCAGGCAGTTGAGCCGTTCGAGCAGTTCGTCGTGGCGGGCGGCATCGATCCAGCCGGCGGATTGCAGCGCCGCCAGCCGGCGGCAGGCCACGAAACGACTATAAGCCTCGTACGACACTAGCGGCGTGCGATCGACCGCGCCAGGCTCGTGCAAGTGGCCCATCGGGCGATCGAGAAACGTCCCGAGTCCCAGCTCGCGCAACTCGCCAGGTTCGTCCAAGTCGGCCAGGCTGGCGGCCAGCGCTTCGCGAGTCGCCGGGCCGAGCAGCGATTCGGTTGCTTCCTGGGCGTACAGCGAGCGCCGCCGCCGGCCGGGCTCCAAGATTTGTTCTTCCGGCACGCGCACGAACGGCGCGGGTAGCACGCGGGCGTTCTCACCCATCGAGGTCGGCACGTCGGGCACGCGATGGCCTTCGTACTGTCGCCGCAAGAGCATCGCTTGCCGCAGGCCGCGGCGCACCAATCGGGCCCGGGGTCCGGCGAGCACCTCGGGCTGCCGCTCGCCGAGCCGCACAAAAGCCTTCAGAAGCGCGTCGAGAAACAGGGCGTCCGGATAGTTGGCTCCGAAGCTGTGGAACAGCGTCAGATCGAACGCCGTCAGGTGGCGGCCAAGATTTCGCAACATCGTGCCGAACGTAGCCAGCGCTGCTTCGGGACCGAACGAGTCCGTTGCTCCGAGTGTTTCGATCAGGTCGACGAGCGCGTCGGCAAACTGCGTGTAGGGGGACAGCGCGGCGCCGTTGAAGACGCCGAGCAAAAGTTGCGCGATCCAAAGTCGCCCGCTTCCGGCGGGCTGGGCGGCGGCCCGCACGACCGCGGCGACTCGCTCAAGCTCGGCGACGTCGATCGCCCGCAGCGCGGTTTCGAGCGCCTTGGCCTGTTCCAGCGGCGGTCGCTCGCCGGCGAGCGCCAGGCTCAAGAATTCGAGCGGATCATGGAACGGGCCGTGCGACGCCGCGACGCCGGGCAAGTAAGCCAGGCGTCCCAACGAGTAATCGGGCAGCGGCGATTCGAGCGACGTGATCGGCAGGCGGCTGGTGCCGATGACCGCCAACAGCACCAGGGTTTCGACTTCCGCTGGCAGCATCTCGGTCGACGTGGTCTCGAGATCGATCGAGCCGACGAGCTCTTCGACCCATTTCTGCGCCGGCCGCGAGAGAATCACGCCGGGCGTGTCCTCGTAAGCTTCGTGGCCGTGGGTGAGGATGTTTCGGGTGACGTGAATGCGCTGCGGCGAAGCCTGCCAGCGCACACAGATGAGCGGCGCGGGAGCTTCGTCCACGTACAGCTGCCAGGCCGCGAATCGCCCGCGCTGCCGGGTGAGGGGGCGTTCGAGCAGGTGGCCGAGATAGATTTCCCAGGGGCGCTGTTCGTCGGGGACATGATCGACGCGAAGTGGCGCCGCAGAGGCGACAAAAAAATGACTCGCCGCCAAAGACCGTTCCACGGCGCGGCGGACAACTTCAGGGGAGCATAGGAGCGGGCAAGGTTTCGGTTGGCGGTGGACAGACGACGCGATCGTTGGATTCTACCCCAAGCAGGGCGCGGCGCGAGAGTCTATTCGTCGAGCTGGCCGCCGTAGCCGCTTAAGTGGGTGGCCACCAGTTGCCGGGCCTCGTCCAGCCGGCCGTCGCGGAGATGGCGGATCAGCCGGTCGTGATGCTCGATGGCCAGATCCCATTGACGGCCCGCAGGGTCCCCGACGAACCGATTGAAGAATATTTGCAGCAAATCGTCGAACACCAACAGCGGGCTGATGCCGCTGGCATCGAGCAGCGCACGGTGAAAGGCCACGTCGGCGGCGATGCGCTGCCTCGTGTCGCCACCCTCTCGGGCGGCGTCGATCATGGCTTGGAGCCGGTCGAACACGGCGCCGTCGCGGGCCATGTGCTCGGCGATGTAGGGCAGGGCGCCGGACTCGATCACTTGACGCGTTTGCAGTAGCTCGGTTTTCGGATACCTGGTGAGCGCGAAGTGGAATCCCAGGTATTCGGTGACGCGCTCCATGTCCACTTCGCCGATGGTGAGCCCGCGGCGGGGAGCCGCGCGGATGATGCCCAGAAAGCTCAAGGCCTTGGTGGCCTCGCGGACGCTGACGCGGCTGACGCCGAAGCGGTCGGCCATTTCCTGCTCAGTCGGCAAGCGGTCGCCGGGCGACAGGCTTTCGTCGATGATCAATTGCTTGATCCGGGCGGCCACCTGTTCGCTCAGATTCTTTCGCCTGGCAGAATCCATTTGCGGCGCCTAGAGAAGTGGTTCGACGTCGAGCACCGTCGACGCCGCTACTTGCACTGTAGGGGTAGAAGTTGAGACCCGCAACCGCAGTTCACCGCGCTCGGCCACAACCGTCGGCTTGCTTGGCACGTGTGTTTAATTGCAAGTAATGCGATGTGATTTGCGCGGTTTGCAAGGTGCGACCGTAACGCGCGCTACTTGCCGATGCAGAAGCGGCTGAACACTCGGTCCAGGATGTCGTCGGTGTAGACGGCGCCCACGACCTGGCCGAGTTCGGCCAGCGCAGCGCGCAATTCGGCAGCGATCAATTCTTCGCCATCGGCGCGGGCATTCAGGTCGCGGGCCCGATCGACGGCTTCGCCGGCGGCCCGCAGACTTCCGACGCTGCGCTCGGCCGTGAGCTCGGCGGCCGATTCGTTTCGTTCGACCGCTTCAACGGCCCGACGGAGACGGTGTCGCAATTCCGCGAGACCCGATCCGGTTGCGGCGCTGGTGGCCACGTCGACGGCGGGTGCCGCGGCGTGTCGCGTCTGGTCCGTCTTGGTGCCCACGAGCAGGCGTGTAGCCGCCGGCGGGGCGGCCCGGATCGCGGTTTCCCAGGCGTTCGGCGACCGACTGGTGTCGAAGCACAATAGCTCGACGTCGCAGGCAGCGGCCTGCGAGGCGGCCAGTTCGCCGGCCGTGTGCAGGACGGCGCCGGACTCGGCGGCCGGATCGTGGCCGGCCGTGTCGACAAGCTGGCAAGCGATGCCGCCCAAATCGAGCGTGGCGGTGAGATAATCGCGCGTCGTGCCCGGCTGGTCGGAAACCAGCGCCGTCGCGCCGGCCAGGGCGTTCAGCAGGCTGCTCTTGCCGACGTTCGGCCAGCCGACCAGCGTCACGCGCACGAGCGACTCGTCGCGGCGCCGCGCGGTGAGTTGACTCGCGGTGCGATGGAGCAACTCGGCGGCCTCGTCCAGGTGCGCGGCCATCTGGCGGCGACTGACAAACTCGATGTCCTCGTCGACGAAGTCGAGCCCCGCTTCCAAGTGTGCCAACAGTTCCAACAGCGATTCGCGCAAGCGGCTCAAGGGGCGGGACAGCCCGCCGGCCAGTTGCTCGAGCGCGGCGCTCAACTGGCGTTCGCCGCGGGCATCGATCACGCCCAGCACGGCCTCGGCCTGGGTGAGATCGAGCCGGCCGGCCAGAAAGGCCCGCAGCGTAAATTCGCCCGGCAGGGCCAGGCGTGCCCCGGCCGAGCAAACCGTCTCGAGCACCGCCGACAACAACGGGGGCGAGCCCAACGTGTGGATTTCGGCGGCCGGCTGCCGCGTGTAGCTGCGGTGGTCGGGCCAGTAATAGACGTCGGCCGGCAGCCGGCAGGACGCGGCGGCGGACAACTGGATTCGGCCGCTCAACAGGATGGCCCGGGTCGCGGATGCCAAGGCCTGGGGTGGTTCGAGGTCAACGCACGCGGCCAGCGTTTCGCGCACGCGGGGACCGCTGAGACGGACAATTCCGCGGGGGGCGCCGCCGGGGGCAGAGGCGATGGCCGCGATCGTGTCGAGCGTGTGATACACGGCGGAATGCGGCTACTTGCGGCCGCGCTGCTTCTTCTTGCCGGCGGGCGCACCATTGCCGCCGGACGCGCCGGCCACGGCCACATCCGAGGCCATGCCAGTCGGCCCTTCGTTTTTCTTGGCTTTCGGCAACAGCTTTCGCTCGCACACGCCCCACAGGCTCGAAGCGATGAAGTACACGCACAGTCCGCTGGCCACCTTGAAGAACAGGATGCCCATGAAGATCATCATGTACTGCATCATCTTCTGCTGCATGGCGGCCTGCTCGTCGGCGGCCGGCGGCATGAACATCTTCTGCTGCCAGATGAACAGCGCGATCGTGACCAGCGGCAGCACGTTGAGATAGGGTCCCAGCCCCAGAATGCCCGTGCCACTCGTGATGAAGGCCGGCATGATGCTCGACCAGTTCCAAAACATGTCTGGCGCGGCCAGGTTCGAGGCCCAGCGAATCGACTCGCTGAACAAGGGCGGCCTGCCGCAGCTCGATGTCGACCATCAGCGAGCGATACAAGCCGACGAAGATCGGTAGTTGGGCAAACGCCAGCAAGCAGCCGCCCACGGGGTTGTAGTTGTGGTTGCGAAACAGCTCCTGGGTGGCCCGTGTGCGCTTCTCGGTGTCGTTCTTGTACTTCTCGTTGATCCGCTTCATCTCGGGCTGCAGCTCTTGCATTTTCTGCGCGCCAGGGCCTGCTTGCGGCTGAGCGGGAACATGCAGCCGCGCACCAGCACGGTGAGCATGATGATGGCCACGCCGTAATTGCGCACCACGGCGTAGAACAGGTGCAGCACCTGGTTCAGCAGCCGGGCGATCGGGCTGAACCAGCCGTAGTAGACCAGGTCTTTGAGCGAGCCGCCGGGCTGGCCGTATTGGGCGAGCAACGCCGGACGCTTGGGGCCGGCGAACACTGCAAAGCGATGCGCCAGCGGCGCTCCGCCGGGTTGCAATTCGGCCACCTGGCTGTCGAGGCGAAACGAGACGTTCAACAACCGCGTGTCTTTCGAGTCCTTCGGCAGCGAGCCGGCCGCCAACGGCGTGATCGACTGAAACAGGATCTCGCCCGGGTCTTTCTTTTGCGGAATGATCGCGGCGGAGAAGTACTGAGCATCGACGGCGATGTAGTCGAGCGACGCCGTGGCGCCCCAGTCCTTCTGGAAATCCTCCTTCGAGATTTGCGAAGGCGATACTTGCTCCAGCCCGCCGCCGGCAAATTCGACGATCACGTCGCGCAGGCCGGCGCCGCCCCAATTGTGGCTCACTTTGCTGGCGTACCAGGCACCCTCGATCGGCAGTCCCGTGGGGCCGTCCTGGCGGTAGGCCACCTTGTGCGGCTTGTCGCCGACGTTGGCCACCGAGATTTCCAGCGAGCAGGCCATAGGCCGCGTAGGTTTCGTTGGCTTGTTCGTCGGTGGGCACGGTTTCCAGGCGGTAGGTCTTGGTAACTTCCAGGCCCAGCAGCGGCACGCTCTTGCGGAAGCTGACGCTCTTGTCGTCCGCTTGGGCGACCTCCCAGGTCGCGGTGCGCAGATTGACTCCGCCCAGTTCCTTGTTGTCGTTCGAGAGCTCACGTTCGTCGAACTGTCGGATCGTCGTTAAGAACGACAGCGGGTCGTGGTTGCCCGGCTCGACGACCTCGACGGCCTTCGTTTCGTACTCGGGACGCGCCACCTCGAGCGGATGGTGGCCCAGCGTGGCCGTGAATTGCTTGACCTGCCCGTCACGTTGGACGGACAGCTTGATCTGGTCGCCGGGTTCGGTGCCGGAGAACGTCGCCAGGAATTCGGCGGCCGTACGGACATTTGTCTCGCCGACCGCGGTGATCACGTCACCCGGCTCAAGTCCGGCAGCGGCCGCCGGCGTGCCTTGTCCGACGACGCGCACCAGCGCCCCGCCGCGCTTGCGAGCGTTTGTGGGGGCGACGTAGCCGAGGTAGCCGGTGCGGTTGTCCAGCGCGCGATAGTGGGGGCTGTTGAGCTCGATCATTTCAATCGCTCCGCCGCGATTGTTCCAGGTGACGAGCATGCGGAAGGAGCTGTCGTGGTCACCCGAGCCGAGGGTGCCTCGCGCAGGTTCGGCTGCCGGCTCGGCGGGTTCGGCCGCGGCATCTTGCGGAGCTTCGGCCGCGGGCTGCTCGGCCGGCGCCGCATCCCCCTCGGCGGGTTCGGCCGCGGGTTTTTCTTCGCCAGCCTGCTCGTCGCCGGCCTGCTCTTGGGCGGGCTGTCTGGGCGGGCTGCTCGTCGGCGGCCTTCAGTTCGGCCGGCTGAGCGGCGCCTTGTCGGCCTGGGCCACCTGTTTCTCGGCGGGCACGGGGGGCTGGGGCTGGCGCGGCCAGAATATGGAAAACACGATCTGGTTGACCACGAAGATCAAGGCCACCAGCACGCCAAACAAGATAAAACGTCGGTCCACGGAAGCGAGAATCCTTTGCGGCGGAAAACGGGCGGAAAGAGCTGGTGGACAAACCCCCTGCGGGAGGCACTCGGCCGCCGCACCGACAGAGCGGGTACGTTCAACCCCCTATTGTTCCCCTCCGGCCGAAAGTTGCAATGCCAACCCGAATACCTGGTATTCGCTGCTCGCAGAGGCAGATTGCGATCTTGCGGGGGAAACGCCGAGCCCTTCAAGCCCGGACGACGGCTCATGCCGGCTAACGACCCTCGCGCAGCCGGTCGCCCAGAAAATTGTCCAACTCGGGCGTGTCGTAGATCTTTTGGATCGTCCTGTCGAAATCGTACGCCACGCGACGGAAGGTGAGCGACTTGTCCTCCAACACGACGTAACAACTGCGCGAGTCGCCGTCGCGAGGCTGCCCGACGGAGCCGACGTTGACCATGGTCTTCTCGTCGGTGAGCCGATAGGTGTAATTGATCTCCTCGGGACTGATAAAATTCATGCTCTGCGTGAAGATACCCGGGACGTGGGTGTGCCCCTGGAAGCAGTGGCTCTCGATGAGGCTGAAGATCTTTTCCATCTTCCGCTGATTGTAGATGTCTTCGGGAAAGACGTATTCGTTGAGCGGATTGCGGGCGGAGCCGTGCACGTAGAGAAAGCCGTTTTCGCGGCGATTGCGCGGTAGTTCGCCCAGGAAGTCCCAGCGCTTGGCGTTTTCGGCCGGATTGCCCAGGGGACTTTCGAGCTGATCGCGGGTCCAGAAAATGGCCCGTTCGGCGCCGGTGTTGAACCCTTCGGGATCGAACAAAGCGCCCTGGTCGTGGTTGCCCAACAGGCAGACCTGACAGGCCATCACCAGGTCGATGCATTCGCGAGGGTTCGGGCCGTAGCCGATGATGTCCCCCAGGCAATACACCTCGGAGATGCCCTGCGCTTTGATATCCGCCAGCACGGCCTCGAGCGCTTCGAGGTTGCTGTGGATATCGCTAATTAATGCGCACTTCACAGACGGGCTCGATTCACCCTAGCGGGCGCTTGCATGCCCGAGCACAGCCGGGCGGGTTTTCGGTTCCAAGATTCGGCGCAAACACGAACCAACTCTTGAGTTTACGGCCACTGTTTTGGGCGGTCAAGAGTCGCTGCACGCTGGGTTAAGTCTCCCGAAGAATCGTAGGTCGGTGAGCCGCCCGCTGCAACCACCCGACGCTCGGGTTCGGCCGCAGAAGTTCGCCGTTGCCGCCAGAACGACGGGCCGCCGCGCCGTGGCAAAGCGGCGGACCGCGCGCCGGAAGCCGCCGCCCTCTAGCCGCCCGGTCGCTTCATCGCCAGACTGTGGAGGATGAGCACGGCGCCCACCGAAATGAAGGCATAACCCAACCAGACCGGGGTACGCACGGTCCGACGCGGCGTCGGGCCGGCGGCCGGCAGAAAGGCTCCGTCGTCTCCGTCGTTACTGGCCACCAGCTTCAGCCTTTGGGAGACGAAGTTGCTGGCCCGTTCGTTGAGCACGTAGCTCTCGACAAGTCGAAATTGAAGGCCCAGGAACAGTAGGATCAGGCCGATCAGAAAGTATTGGTTGCGATTGATTTCCAAAGCAGGCACCTAGGCTGGATTTGAGCGTCTGGTGAGTTCGCCCTTGCGCCGGCCCCCCGGGGCGCGGATGCGGAAGCACCATTGACGATATCGGGATGTGCGGCGCGGCGACTTCACGGCGGGCACGCCTGTAGCGGTTGTGTGGCTCACGCGTCGAATAGGTTCGCCGGCCGGATGCCTTGGCCGACCGCGCGATATCGCCAGGGCGCTGCGTGGGGGAAATCGTTACGCTTGTGGCGCCTGCGCCGATTCGTAGGATGAAACGGACCGGGACGGCCGCCCAACCTCGCCGCGAGGGAGCCGAGGATCTCATGACGATCGTGAAGCGAGTCTGGACGGTTCTGGAAAAGACCATCACCCGCTGGTCCCGCAACGACGGCAACCTGTTGGCGGCCTCGATGGCCTACTATGCCGCCTTTTCCTTCTATCCGCTGTTGTGGGTGCTGATCTCGGTGCTGGGGTACGTGCTGCGATTTTCGGCCGGCGCTCAGAAGCGCGCGGCAGCAACTGTTGGACTTTGTGGCCCGCAACATGTCGCCGGCGCTGGCCGATGAGGTGGCGGCGCTGCTGAACGGGGTGCAGGAGCGGGCCTTCAGCGGCGTGTTCGTTTCGCTGATCTTGTTGGTCGGTGCGATCGGCATCTTTTCGCAGTTGGAGGCGGCCTTCGACCGGCTGTGGCACGCGGTGACGCCTCACGAGCGGGGCGTCTGGGGTGCCATTCGCAATGCGCTCTGGAACCGGCTCAAGGCGTTTCTGACATTGCTCGGGCTGGGCGTGATCGTGATCGTGGCCTTTGTCACCCAGTTGTTGTTCACCGGCGTGCAAAACTGGGCCGAAGAGGAGCAACTCTCCTGGACCATGTTTCTCTGGCCCCGACTGCAAATCGCGTTGAGCTTGACGCTCAACGCGGGGGCGCTGGCGCTGGTGTTCAAGATGATTCCCCGCACCACGGTCCGCTGGCGCGATGCGCTGGTCGGCGCGACGTCGGTGGCCGTGGCCTGGCAGATCGGCTCGCAGATCGTCTCCCGCTTCGTCGTCGGCGGACACTACACGGCCTACGGCGTCGTGGGCTCATTCATCGCCATGATGCTGTGGGTCTACTGCGCGAGCATTCTGTTGTTTCTCGGAGCCCAGTTGGTGCAAGTGCTCGGGCATCCGGAGGAGAACGCGGTGGCAATGCCATCGGGCGCCGGTGAGGCGACGAAGACCTCCGGCCAGGTGCCGCCGGCGGGCAACCAATTCGGCTCTGACGGGGCGGGCCACTCGGCCACCTCGCGTGCATCCGAGTAGCTGGCCGGCCGCGGGCCCGGGCTCGCGGCAGCCGGCAAAATTCTGCGGTACACTAGAAGCAGGTTAGCTGTTTCAAAACCGAGTTTGGGTGCCAGACCGGCGCTCCCTTGCGGTTTTGAAACACTCTTTGGTAGCGGATTCGCGGGCCGCAGGTGGGGTGCGGCACGAGTCGCTAGTTGGGGCCCTAGTTAGGACTTTCGAGTGAGCGGTGGCATGGCAGACGTCCAGTGGTATTACGCCCGCAACGATCAGCAATTCGGACCGGTGTCGGCCGCCGAGCTGAAGCAACTGGCGGACGCCGGGCGGTTGGCGCCTGACGATTTGTTGTGGCGCGAGGGGATGGATTCCTGGGCCACGGCGGTCAACCTGAGCGGGTTGTTTGTCGACGAAGCGCCGTCGCAAACGCCGAGCGACTCGCAACCGCGGCTGCCTGCCGGGGCGACGGCCTCCGCCGGGTCGCGGCCGGTTCCCTTGCCGGTCCAACCCACGGTCCGCTTGTCTCGGGTGCTCAGCGCCGTGCAGGTCATGCTGTGGACGACGTCGGTGCTGGTGGTGCTGGCCGGCATGGTGCTGTTCACCCGGGCCTTTCTGGTGGCGGAGAGCCGCACCGAAGAAGCCGCCGCGGCGGCAGTATCCGCCACCTTCTTCATCGGGGCTTACGTGCTGGCGCAGCGGTGAGAAGCTTGCGCGGTTGTTGCGCTCGCGCGGCCGGCGATAGTCGGTGGCGTGGGTCACACACCTGGCCCGTTGGGCCTGGGCTAAACGAGCGGTGGCTGATTGGGAGGCGGGTTCAGCCGATTTCTTCCAGGGCCGCGGCAAAGGCGCCCAGTGTGCCCTCGCTGAACAAGACGAACCGCGCCAGCTCGACGTGCGGATCTTGTTCGAGGAACGAACGGGTTGCCGCCAGCGCGATGCGGCTCGCCTCATCGACTGGGTAGCCGTAGATTCCGCACGAGAGAGCCGGCAGCGCCACCTGGCGGCACTGATGCTCGGAGGCCAGCTCGAGCGCACGGCGATGAGCGCCGCTGAGCAAGTCGGCCTCGCCGCGCCCGCCGCCGCTCCAGCGCGGACCGACGGCATGGATCACGTAACGGGCCGGCAAGTTGCCGGCCGCGGTGATCACGGCCGAGCCGGTCGGGCAGCCCTCGGGATAACGCCGGAGAGTTTCGGCCATGATGGTCGGGCCGCCGCGCCTATGGATCGCGCCGTCGACGCCTCCGCCGCCGGCCAGTTGGCTGTTAGCCGCGTTGACGATCGCGTCGACCTCTTGGTCGGTGATGTCGCCCAGTACGAGCTCGAGCGAGCGGCCCCGGATCGAAGTGCGCATGGGGTTTTCCTCGCGAAATTCGCTGAACGCCCGCCTGGCTCGCCGGCGTGTGGCGGGAAACGGGGGGCGATCGTGAGTACACTGGATGATTCTAACGAATGCGTGACAGCGGGGGGCGAACGCTTGGGTTGGGCGGCGAGGTCAATCGCCCCGCCCGCTGGGCCAGGGGCTAAACGGGGTGAAGTGATGCGCTGGATTTGGTTTGCGATGTTTGTGGCGGCGACCGTCGACGCGGCGGCGGGGCGGGATATTTTCGTCAGCAACGTGGCGGGGGACGATCGCAACACCGGCGCCGCGATGCGGCCAATCGTGCCCCAGGGCGGTCCGGTCCGCACGATTGCAAAAGCCCTGCGACTGGCCCGGCCGGCCGACCGAATCATTCTGGACAACACGACCGAACCCTACCACGAGACGATTAGCCTCGTGGGGAGCCACAACAGCGGCGGCGTGCTGGGGCCGCTGGTAATCGAAGGCCACGGGGCATTGCTCGACGGCACGGTGCCGATCCCCGCCGGCGACTGGCAACAGTACGCCGGCGACGTGTACACCTACCAGCCGAAGCAAATGGGGCATCAGCAGTTGTTCCTGGCCGGCCGGCAGGCCGCGCAGCGTCCGACGTCGCCGGACAAGCCGTCGCCCGCCGCGCTGGAACCTTTGGAGTGGTGCTACTGGCGGGGCGAGATCTACTTTCGCACCGAGCCGGTGCGGCAGCCGGAAGATTATCGCCCCTCGTGCTGCGGGCTGCCAGGGGCATCACGTTGTACTACGTGCGCGACGTCGTGATTCGCGACCTGGCCGTGCAAGGCTTCTCGCTGGATGGCGTGGCCGTGCACGACGTCGTCCAAGATACGCGGCTGGAGCGCGTCTCCTGCCGGGCCAACGGCGCAAGCGGCATCTCGGTCCGGGGAGCAAGCTGGGTAGAACTGGACGAGTGCGTGCTGGCCGACAACGGCGTCTCGCAATTGCGCGTCGAAGACTTTGCCCGGGTGTGGCTGTATCACTGCCGGCTGTTGGACGAAACGGCGCCGGCCATCCAGCGCCGGGGCGGCACGATCGTCACCTCGCCCGAGCCGTTCGCGCGGCCGGCACGCTGAGCTTCCGACGGTCGGGAAACGGGATCGTTGGCCGTGGCCGAGCCAGGGGGGGTGGCAGGTGACCTGATGCGGTCTTTCAGCGCGCGGCTAGTGGTCGCAGACGTTCGCGGCTGATATGCTGGTAGCGGGTCAGGAGGTCGCCCCCCCGGCCAAGTGATGGCCCGCTTTCTCCCACCCGCTGCCGACGTCCGCGCAAACGCCCTCCTCGTATCCAGGAGTGACCCATGTCACACCCAGCCCTTCGCCCCGCCCGCCTGCTCGTCGCCCTTGCCGCATTTTTTCTGGTCTCCCCGGCGGCCCTCGCCGCGGAGCCCCAGATCGATCCGGAGGCCAAGAAAGTGTTGGACGAGTTCGGCAAGTTCTACGCCGGGCTCGACGACCTGAAAGTGACGGTGAAAATCAATCTCACGATCGAGCAGCAAGGACGTAAGCAAACGCAGGAGTTCGAGCAGAAGATCACGGCGCAGCGACCCAACAAGCTGCTTTACGCGCTGGATGCCTCACAAGCCAACGCCCAGATCACCTCCGACGGCAAAGAGCTGTTCGCGTACATCGAAAAGCTGGGCAAATACGCCGTCGAGGAGGCGCCCCCCACGTTTGACGCTTTGTTCCAGAATCCGATCGTGATGGGTTTGATCGGCTTTGGGAATTCGGGCGGAGCCATCGTGGCCATGCTCTCCAACGATCCGGCGGCCAAACTGCTGGAGGCGCCCCAGAAGGTCGAATACGGCGGCCTGGTCGACTTGGGCGATACCAAGTGCCACCTGATCAAGGCCACGCAGGAGCAATTCGACTGGGAGCTGTGGATCGACGCCGGCAAGCAGCCGCTGGTGCGGCAGTTCGTTCCCGATTTGACGAAGGCGTTTGCTCGGGCGGCCGAGGGGGGCAACCGGACGTTCGACAACGTCAAAGTGACGAACGTCGCGAGTTTTACCGACTGGGAGATCGACGCCAAGCTGAAAGCCGACGCATTTGCCTTCACGCTTCCCAAGGACGCGACCGGGTTCGACTCGTTGATGGAAATGTTCACCGGTCGGCCGAGCGAGCCCGAGCCGCACGAGCTGTTGGGCAAGCCGGCACCGCCGGTCGTATTGGAATTGCTCGACGGCGGCAAACTGGACCTGGCCAGCTACAAGGGAAAGAAAGTCGTGATTCTCGACTTCTGGGCCACCTGGTGCGGGCCCTGCGTGCAGGCAATGCCGATCATCGAAAAGGTCGCGGCCAAGTACAAGGACAAGGGAGTCGAGCTGTTCGCCGTCAACCTGCAAGAGGGGCCGGACGAAATCAAGCCGTTCTTGGAAGAAGCGAAGCTCGACGTGTCGGTAGCGCTGGACCGTGACGGCGAAGTAGCCCAGGCCTACAAGGCGGAAGCCATTCCGCAAACCGTGCTGGTGGGCAAAGACGGCACCGTGCAGGTCGTCAAGATCGGGCTGTCGGGCGACCTGGCCGACTCGCTGAGCAAAGACCTCGAAGCCCTGATCGAGGGGAAGGACCTGGCAGCCGAAACGCTGGCGGCGGCCAAGAAGAAGGCCGACGACAAGAAGGCGGCCGCCGAAGCCAAGGACTCGGACGAGGACTCGCAGTCCGATAAGTAGCGCGGGGGAGAACTTGTGTTTCGAAGTCCTGCCTCGATGAGGCGCGTCCGCCTGGTTCTGTCGATCGTGTGCGCCACCGCCGCGCTGCCGGCCGCCGCGGCGACGCCGCAGGAAACGCTCGGCACGCTCAAGGTGCCCGAGGGGTTTACCGTCGAGCTGGTGGCCGCCGCTCCGCTTGTCGAGCATCCGATCATGGCGGGCTTCGACGACCTCGGTCGGTTGTACGTGGCCGACAACGCGGGTCGCAACCTGCCGGCCGAGGAGCTGGAAAAGGAACTGCCCAACCTGATCCGCCGGCTGGCGGACACGGACGGCGACGGGCGTTTTGATCGGGCCACGACGTTTGCCGACAAGATGACGTTTCCGCAGGGGGCGGCTTGGTTTCGCGGTTCGCTGTACGTGGCCAGTCCGCCGGCCATCTGGCGGCTCACCGACACGGACGACGACGGCGTGGCCGATCGCCGCGACGAGCTCGTCGGTCAGTTCGGCTACACCGGCAACGCGGCCGACATACATGGATGCTTTATTACGCCCAGCGGTCGCATCGCCTGGTGCGACGGGCGGCACGGCCACGAGTTTCACGACGCGGTGGGCATTGCCACGAGCCAGGGCCTGGCGGCGCGCGTGTTTACCTGTCGCCCGGATGGGAGCGACGTGGAAACGTTTTGCGGCGGCGGGATGGACAACCCCGTCGAGCTGGCGTTTACGCGCGAGGGGGAGCCGCTGGGCACGATGACCTTCTACAATCCCGACGAGGCCCGGCACGACGCGCTGGTGCACTACGTTTACGGCGGGGTGTATCCGAAGAAACATCCTTGCACGGCCGAGTTCAAACGCACCGGCGGGTTGATGCCGGCCGTGAGTCGCTTTGGCGTCACCGCCCCCTCGGGCCTGGCGCGGTACGACAGTCCCGCCTGGGGCGACGCGTATCGCGACAATTTGTTCTCGGTCCACTTCAACACGCACAAGATCGTCCGCCACGCGCTCAAACGCGACGGGGCGACGTTCACCTCCGACGACGAGGACTTTTTGGTTTCGTCGAGCGCCGATTTTCATCCCACCGACGTGTTGGTGGACGCCGACGGCAGCCTGCTGGTGATCGACACGGGCGGCTGGTTTCGCATCGGTTGTCCCACGTCGCAGATCGCCAAGCCCGAGATCGGCGGCGCGATCTACCGCGTTCGCCGCGCGCACGAAGCGAAACTGGACGACCCCCGCGGTCTGGCCATCGATTGGGAGACCACCTCCGACACCGAGATGGCCGATCTGCTCGCGGATCCGCGGCCTGCGGTCGTCGAGCGGGCGATCGAGTTTCTGGTGCCCCGCGGCGATGCCGCGATGGGCGCGCTGGCCACGGCGATGTTCGAAAGCACCGACTATCGCAATCGGCAGCACGCGATGTGGGCGCTGGCGCGGATCGGGAGCGAAAACGCGCGGCTATTGCTGCGCCAGGGGCTGGCCGATGACGACGTGCCGGGGCGCCTGGCGGCCGTGAAGGCCGTCGGCGATTTGCGCGACGCCGAGAGCATTCTGCCTCTGATTGAGGTGTTGAAGAACGACGAGCCGCCGGTCCGCCGCGAAGCGGCCACGGCGCTGGGGCGGCTGGGCAATGCCGCGGCCGTGCCCGCGCTTCTCGAAGCGCTCGGCCGGTCGGTCGATCGGTTCGAAGAACACGCGCTCGTGTTCGCCCTCATCGAAATCAATGACCCCAAGGCCACCTTGGCCGGGCTCGACAGCGAAAGCGCGAGCGTGCGCCGCGCGGCGCTCATCGCGCTAGATCAAATGGACGGCGGCGGGCTGACGCGCGAAAGGGTGGCCAGGTTGCTGGCCGACGCCGATGCGCCATTGCTGGCGGCCATCGTCGACGTACTCGGCCGGAAGCCCGAGTGGGCCGACGAACTGGCGGACACGATTCGCGGCTGGATCAAGCAGGCCGAACCCACGGCCGAACAACTGGCCATGCTCCGCGGGGCGACCGCGGCGCTGGTCGGGCGGGGCGAAATCCAGCGGCTGGTGCTCGATGCGCTCGCCGATCCGGCGACGGGCAAAGCGACTCGCCTGGCACTGCTCGAAGGGCTGGCCACCAGCGACCTCGGCGGAAACGGCGAGGCGGTTGACGCGGCGCTAGCGGCCAATCTCGCCAACTCCGACGACGACGTCGTGCGGCAGACGCTGGTTGCGCTCTCGGCCCTGGGCAGCGAACGTCTGTTCGAGCCGCTGCTGGCGATCGGACTAGACGCTGGGCGGCCCGTCGAGCTGCGGGTGCTGGCGCTTCGCCAGGCTGCCCAATCGCGGCGGGAAGTTGCCAGGCCCGCGTTCGACTTCCTCAGCAGACAATTCAGCGGCGGGGGCACGCTGCGCGACCGGCTGGCCATCGCCGAGGCGCTGGGTAGTTTTCGCTCGGGACGCGCACGAGCGGCGGGCGATCGTGCCGCTCGTCGCAGGCAGCACGCCGTTGGAAATCGCCTGGCTGCTGCGCGCCTTTGAGGGAGACGACGACGCGGCGACGGGCCGGGCCCTGGTCGCGGCGCTTGAGAAGTCGCCGGCCGCGGCCAGTCTGCCGACGGCTCGATTGCGTGAAACGCTGGGGAGCTATCCGGCGGAAGTTCTCTCGGCGGCCAGCGGACTGCTCGCACGCGCTGCGCCGGACGATCGCCAACGGGCTGCCACGATCGAGTCGTTTCTGACGGCGGCCCAGCGCGGCGACGCGACGCGCGGCGCGGCCGTGTTTTTCAGCAACCGGGCGGCCTGTTCGGCCTGCCATCGCGTGGCCGACCGCGGCGAGAAAATCGGCCCCGACCTGTCCCGTATCGGAGAGGTTCGCACGCGGCGCGACCTGGCTGAAGCGATCTTGTTTCCCAGCGCCAGCCTGGCCCGGGGCTACGAGAGCTACAACGTCGTGACCGACGACGGCCGCGTGCACAGCGGGCTGTTGAGTCGCGAGACGGCGACGGCCGTCTTTCTGCGGACCACCGAACGGTCCGAGATTCGGGTCGAGCGCGACGCGATCGAGCAATTCGCCCCCACGGCCACGTCGGTCATGCCGCAGGGGCTGGACAAGGTGCTGTCGCTCGACGAGTTGGGGGACGTGGTGGCGTATCTCGAATCGCTGAAGTAGCCGGTGGGCGAACGTCCCGTAACGTCCGGCTTAGTTCGGCAACAGCACCATGTCTTCCAGCACCTGGTGCTTGGAGATGCCGCCCAACTGGTCGAGCTCCCAGGTGACGACCCAGCGGCGCCAGGAGATCGGCGCGGCGGCAAACACCCAGCGGTCGCGATCGGCCAGCGGCGGCTCGCCCGAGTCGTCGTCGAGCGTGGGCCAATCGCGCAGGGGGTAGACCAGCTTGGGAGCGTTCTGCCGGGGCCAGACCACCAGCGCCCGTTCGGTGATTTCGTAGCCGGGGGAACTGGGATCGAGGCGGGCTTCGATCTGCTGCGCGCACCAGGTCGACGCCGGCCATCTTGTAGAAGCCGGCCAGGGCGCTAGCGAGTGTATGGCGCCGCTGGTAGGAGAGGTGATCGGCCCAGCCGCGGCGGTGGATGGACGCCACAAGCCAGCCGGCCTGCTCTTCGAAGGCCAACCACAGGCTGTCCTGCGACAAATCGGGGCAATAGAGCTCGACCAGAATGCGGTTGCAGCCCAGGCGGATTTCGCCGGTCGTGGCCGTGCGATCGGCCCAGGAACGGCTTTCGTGCAGAACTTCCAAGAGCTCGCGGTCAACGAAGCGGCGAATCTTCTCGCTGGTGTGGTGCAAGCCCGTCAGGTACTTGCTGCACGTTTTCCAGTTGCGCGGTCCAATACGCCTTGCGACTGGCCTTGCGGAGCTTGGCGTACAGCTTGGGAATCGTGCCGGAGCGGAATCCGGGGCGGAGAAACTGGATCATCGTTTCGCCGTGATGGCCGATGGCCACCGGCTGCAGGTCTTTCGGACGGTTGGCCGCGTAGAGCCGCCAGTTTTCCTTCAGCTCCCACACCAGAAAGCCAAACATGCCGGGGAACAGGAACTGAATGAACAACGCGATCATCCAGGCCCAGCCGTTGCCCAGCGGTCCCTTCAGCGTCTCGTGAATGGTGATAATCACCGGCAACAGCATCTTGTGCGACACCGTGACCACCGGAAAGTGCTTGATCGGGTTGACCTGCGGCTCAACCATCAACGTCACGCAGAAGCGAACGATGTAGTTGACAAAAAACCACACTGACCCGAGCACGGCCTTGGCCGCCGTGGCGGTGGTGCGCTCGCCGGCCCGAAAGCGGAGCCATTCGTCGACCGTGTACAAGAACCGCTCGATCGACTCCAATAGCCGGTTGAACACGTCCATGATGAAGCGATACAGCGTGGTGAAGACGTGGATCCGGATGCGGTGCCACAGGTTCACCGTCCAGTCGGTTACCATTTCGTCGACGTTCCGGCCGATGCGCGAATTCAAGAGCAGCGTCGCGACCAGAAACGTGGCCAGCGTGTTGGACAGCGTAATTTCCCCGCGGGAGAAAATCGCCACGACTCCCATCACCAACGCCGAGATGACCAGCGGTTTGAACAGATACCGTTGGAACAGCCGAAATGGTCCGCTGGCAGCGATCCACTGCACGAGCGGCAAATTCATGAGCCAGGCGGGCACGTCCACGAACACTCGCCTGCCTGCACGTCCGGCCATGACCAAGGTCTCAAGGCACAGGTCGCGGAACCGGAGCGAGTGCAACAGCCCCAACAGAAGCACTCCCAACGCCGCCAGCGACAGCAGATTATAGAAGTACACCTCGTACGTCGCGTCGAAGTACCAGAGCACCAGATTGACGAGGTGCTCCGCGCCCTTGAGGATTAAGTATGCCCCGCCGAATGGAATGGCCACGTACCGCGTCAGAAATCGTCCCAGCGGCGTGCCGAAGGCCAGCGAGCTGAGCCGTTGCGGAAAGCGCAGATACACTTCGCCGCCGCGGTACACGCCGTCCAAGCGCGTGGCCAGTTGGCGGTCGGCCCGCAGCAGTTGGTCGCCGGTGAGAAACTGGTGCGTGCTGGCCAGGTCGGGGAGCTTGAGGTTGTTGCGCGACAGAGCATCGCGCAGGTCGCCCATCGACAGGAAGCCGCGCTCGACGACCCGGTCGAGGATTTCGTCGACGAGCTTCCGGCGGGCCACCTGCTCCGGAGGATTGGTGGGCAGCAGCTTGACCTTGTCCAACGTCCGGTCAACCACCGGCTTGAACCTTGCCCGCAGGTTGGCTTCGGCCCGGTGGACGGCCGATTGCAACAGGGCCGCCAGCCGGCTGCGCGAGCGGTGCGAGAGCCGGGCCGCGGGGAGTCGCCTGGCCGCCCCGCGCAAGTGTTTGGACATCAGCACGTCGCGCTGGCCGGGCAGAAAGCGCTTCAGCGGCTTGCGGCCCAGCGAGCGGATCCAGCCGAATACGTCCAGCGTGTAGATGCCCCGCTCGTGATCGACGCACACCTTTTGCAGGTCGTAGAGCATGCGGGCTTCGGTGGTCCAGATGCCCCGGGCCGACAGGTCGAGCAGCGCGTGCAGCGAGCGAATCCACTCCTCGGCTTCGTTGTCGGTGAAGTTCAAGGCGGCTTGCAGCCGCTGGACCAGGCGGCCGAGATCGGCGCGGGCTTGTTCGCGCAGCGAAATCGACAAGTCGGCCTTGGTCAGCCGCGCCGCGCGGGTCCGCAGACTGGCGGCCCGCACCAGGTTGCCCGAGCGGGCCACTTGCTCGGCCCGCGCCGCCAGCACCAGGGCCAGCCGATCGGAACGCCGGCGGGCCGGCACGCGCGTGGGCCGCACCAGCGGCTGCGCCTCGTCCAGCCGTTCGACCACGCGCTGCGCACTGGGAACGTCGGCCAGGATCATGGGGTGCGGCGCGCCCGCGGGACGCGTGGCCGCCAGCAGCTCCTCGCTGTCGATGTCGCGGCGCAGCGATTTCGTCGATGCGATGAAAGTCCTCGAGCGACGGAAAGTAGCTGCGCAGGAAACTGGGGACGAACGAGCGCAGCTCGAGGTACACGGCGACGAACTCGACGTACACCGACAGGTCGGTCCGCGGCGGCAACAGGTATTCTTCCTGGCGCAAGACGGAGCGGATCTCTTCGAACTCGGTGGTGCCGATCTGCTGGATGCGGCTGCGGGCGTCGGACTCGCCCAGGCGGCCAGCGGCGATCCGCTCTTCGAGTACGAAGTGGACGCGGGCATGAAACAGTTGCCGCCAGTATTTGAGCAGCGTTTCGTCGGGCGACAAATCGGCTAGCATCTCGCCGGTCGGCCGGGCGATAAGAATCACCTGTTCGGGCAGCTCCGCGTCGGCCGGCAGGTCGAGCTCGTCCCGATCGACGATGTCCAGCAAGCGGTCGCGAGCCACGACGTACGTCTTGCGGTGCGGGACGCGCAGGCCGATGCCCCCCACGCCGGCGTCCTGTTTGATCACGCGGCGCACGATGCGGGGAGCCACGACCAGCACCGCCGGATCGGCCGCCCGCAGGGCGTCGTCCAGTTCGGCGGGATTCAGCGTGGCGTGCCGTTGGTCGGCAATCGGTTTTTGAGCCAGTCGGGACATACAAGGCTCGAAGTTTATCCGGCGGACTCGGCGGGAATGACGTATGAAACGCTGCCTGCGAACGTGGCCCAACCGGTTTGCTAGTATTCTACCGCAAGGTGCCCCGCCAAGCAGGGGCAAGCCGGGGGCAGGGTTCTCGTTCGTCCGGCCAGGCGCACGTCAGCCGGCCGCCCCCTCTCGGCTCAACCAACGCAGCGCCTGCAACAACACTGCCAGCACGCCGACGCCGGCCAGCACGGTTTTGGCCTGCTCGGCGAGCGTGTCGCCGGCCACATCATGCCAGCCGATTTGTACGACTTCGACGTCCGGGGCCGCGGAGCGCGTGCTCGCCACCACGGGCGAGCGCGGGACTTCGGCTGGGGACGACACGCTGGGCCAGGCTGGCTGCGGAATCGGCGCGAGGGGCAAACCGCCGGCGGCGGACGGGGCCGTGTCGGACGCCTGGCGAGTGCCGGCGAGCGGCAATGTCGTAACAGTCGAGCCAACCCGGCCGGGCCGCCCGAGAGCGGGCTGCGGCGGGCCGCTGGCCACCATCACCGAACCGCCGGGAAGTCGCGGCACGACGCTGGTCAAAAACCACCGCACGCGGCCGCAATAGCTGCCCGACGTGCGGCCGTTCCCCTCGCCGAACAACACGCCGGCCAGCTCGCCGCGGCTGTTGAAGATCGGACCGCCGGAGTCTCCCTGCCGTGCGGAGACGGCCACTTCCACCATTTCGAACGGAAACTTGAGCCCCGGGGCGACGTATTGCGTGCAGGGGCCGCTGGCCGCGCGGTACTGGCCCGCTCCGTAGCCGGCGATGGTCAGCGTTTCGCCGGGCCGTGGCGGACGATCGGCGATCGGCACCGGCTGGGCGTTGGGCTTGCGAATCAGGATGGCCGCCAGGTCCCAGTCGCGGTCGATCATCTGCACGGTTCCGAGCGAGTAGAAGCCGTCGGGAAAGTGGACAGACACCGGCCCGGTGGCTTCGTTCACCACGTGCCAGTTGGTGACCACCACGCCCCGCGTTTCGTCGGCATAGACGAGCGTCCCCGAACCGTACGAGACGCTGCCGCGGCCGGGAGCGACGACGCGGGCCACGGCGGAGTGGACGCTGCCGGGGGGCTGGAGCGAGGCGTTCCGGCTGGCGGAGGACGAGGGGGCAAAGGCAACCGCCCGGGCGCGAGCCACGGCGCGCAGGCGGCCAGCGCCGCCCACAGGCAGGTTTCGATGGCCAGAGGGAATCTCACTTCTCGGATGCCTTCCGCTCGTCGCGGCGCCGCTGTTCGTTCTTGACGATCAACCGCAGCAGTTCCCTGCGCAGCGCTTCGCGCTGGCCGGTTTCGGTCGGTTGCTGTTCGGTTGCGTGTACCATGGCAGACCCCCGTTCAAGCAGCGATGGGCCGGCCCCCTCTCAAATCCTCGCCGCGCTGGGGAAAATCCGTTCCGCCGTTGTACTTGTCCTTCAAACGCCGCAACTCGGCTCGCAACGCGTCCTCGGCCAGACGCGTGAGCGTCAGCCGAAGCGGGTAGCCGGCCAGGTGGACCGTGGCATTGCGGGCTTCGTTCAGTACCGCTTCGGAAAGATAAAGCGTGGCTCGAACCTTGGGCGAGTCGCCCGTGGGGGCAATCCTTGGCATTGGTCTTAACCTCCGTGAATCGAATACCGAAGCGCGTCAGCGCGCGTCGGACCATTACGGAGGTTTCGGACGTTTGCGGACGAATTATGAAACGTCAGACGTTGGCGCGCCAGCGCTTCGCCAGGCCGGAGGGTCACCGCCGGCGGCAGGCTCTTCGCCAGCCGCACAACCGAAACGGTCCGAAAACTCACCGCGGCGGCAACGCGAATAAAAGAAGCCGGGCCGGCGACCCTAAGCCACCGACCCGGCTTGCCCGGAACTATGTGCAACAAAATCGCATTCAACCGGCCGGTGCGCCCGGCGAGCATCCCACCGCTAGCGGTTTAGCGGATCGCCCCCTTGGCGCACCCGCCGCCCGATCGATCGCGGTTACTTACCGGCCAGCGGTGCCCCGATCTCCGCGGTCACCGGCAGCGTGACGGTCTTTTGGTCATCCATGTCGGTGACGATCTCGATCTTGCACGAGATCTTGCCCGGGGTGTTGGGCACCTCGAAAGTGACCGGCACCAGGTGCAGGGCCTTGGCGTCGTCCTGGGGGTTGAACGAGAAGCCCTGCTGGTCGCAGCGGATATCGACGATCTTGAACGGCTCGGCACCCTTGACGACGACCTGCTTGGTCACCTTTTGGCCCGGCTGGAGCGAGCCCAGCATGAGCATGGCGGGGCTGACGGTCAACTCGGGGACGATGCGGCCTTCGACGTTCACCGGGAACTGTCTGGCCCGGCGGTCGTTGGTCACAAGGATCAACTGGTCCTTCAGATAGCCCTTGGGGGCGTCGTCGGCGAGCTTGACGTCCAACTCGTAATTGACGCGTCCGCCCGAGCGGTCCGTTTCCTTGACGGTTGGCGGTGACGTAGGGCGAATCGCTGTGGACGGCGGTGATCTTCCAATCGTCGCGGCCGGCGTAGGCGATCTTGATTTTCTTGTCGCTGGCGGCTCCCTCGGCCACGGAACCGAAGTTCACGTAGTTCGGGTTCAGCACGACGTCGGTGCGGATGTAGCCCTTGACCTGCAACTGCACCTCGGCCCATTTCGGCCGGTCGATCGTCACAGTGACGGTCGCCCCGCGCTGGCCGGTGAAGGCCCGAGTGTTGAAGGCGGCCACGACCTTGCCCTGCTCGCCCGTCTTGAGCGTGTCGTGTTCGATCCGCGGCTGCGTGCAGCCGCAACTCGAGCGGACGTAGGCGATGTGGACGTCTTCTTTGTACGGGTTGGTGACGATGAAGTCGTGCTCGATCTTGGCGGCGCGCGGAACGGCGCCAAAGTCGATGCTCTTCTCCGAGAACATCTTGTCAGCCCATTGCTGGGCCGAGGCGGTGGTCGCACACAAGGCGACGGCGAGGGTGCAAAGGATACGGGCCATGGCTTACCCCATGAACGAATAACGAATGTTTTGTTGAGCGCTGGTTCGGCGACCGCTGCCGCGGCGTGCGTCCAAATAAAAAAGGACCCACCCGTGTCGAGCACGGACCAGGTCCTTGAACGCAAGTTGGTGGCAGTTGTCGAGTAGCATAATCGAGTCTACTTGTCAGGTAAGGAAAGTCAAATCTCCGAGTGTTGCGTATCAGGCAATTTATGCGTCGTGGGCAAAGGCACCGGTTGGACGCACCACGCCACGGCACTTGCGCGCGGCGATCGTTGACACAGGCCGCACAAGACGCGCACGCCAAACGGCGACAGATAAACTGCAAACGCCGGGCCAAAAAATATTCAAGTCACGGCGACTTGCTGCCGACCGGGGGCGCCGGTGGGCCGGTCGTTGTCTGGGTGGCGCCCCTTGGCGGCAGCCGCCGCAGCGCCCTGGCCGCGCAGCCGGCTGACGCGCCCCTGCGCCCAGTTCTTAAGCGCGCTCAATCGCTGCATCCCCTTTTGGAAGTAAAGCGGGCTGAGCGCCTCGAAATGTTCGTGAAACGCCGCGCAACGGCGCGACGCCCAATCCGCAGTCGGCGTGACGTGTCCCTCGTCCACCAGCATCTGGGCCAAAGCGTCGGCCAGAAGCTGGTGGCCTTCGATCGTGGGGTGCACGTGGTCGACCAGCCAGTCGCCCCCCGTGATCCCGCCGCCGCTGCGCGCCTCGAACAGCTTCTGCGCGTTGATGAGCGGCGTGCCGGTTTCGCGGGCTAGTGCCAGGATGAAGTCGTTCATCGGCTGGAGGATTCGCAGCGGGCAGACGTCCTCCTCTTTGGCCCGCAAATAGGCGTCGCGGCCAGGGTCGAGCTGGCCCAGGGCTTCATAGCATCCGGCCAGGTTGTACCACCCGCCAGCATGCCGGGGATCGAGCCGGCAGGCCTCCTCGAGCAGGCGCAGGGCCCGGGACGGATCGTAATGTTCGCGGCGTAGATGCCGTGAGGCGGATTCGCAGAGCGATTGCCACTTCTGCCGCTGGGCCTCGGAAAGGTCGGACCCGTGCTCGGACTTGAACGGCGGCGAATCGCGCCAATTGCTCACCGGGTTGACCAGGATCAACTCCACGCCGGCCCGGTCGGCCATTTGGACCATCCGTCGCAGGTTGTAGCCGAATTGCTCGATAACGCCCGAGCGCCAGGCGTCGTCGCGATGATACTCTGCGAGCCCGCCGCGATAGTCCAACAGGGCCTCGACTTCCTCGGGCAAGATGGGCCGGCCCGCGGGCGGCTCGGCCGACGAGCGACCTTGGGATCGCAGATAGCCCTCGCGCACTAACGTAAAGGTTCGCAGTCGCGAGGCGGCGTCCAGTGCCGCGTTCAACGCAGTGCCGCGCCGGCCGAGATGCTCGAACGAGCGGGCTTCGAGAAACTCGTTGTGGCCAGTGTAGAGGATGATCAGGTCGGGCTGGTAATGCAGGACTTCCTCGAGGATCGGCACGAGCCGGTAGCTGGCGTACGAGACGCCGCCGCAATTGACCACCCGCCAGGTGCGCTCCCGGTCGGCAGCCGTGAGGCTGATTTCCAACCAGCGGGAAAAGGCCGTCTCGATCGCGAAAGGCCGGCCTTGCACGGTCGAGCCTCCCAGGCAGAAGATGCGGAACTCGTCGTCGGCCTTTACGGCGGCGAACGAGTCGGGACGGAAATACGTCTGCCGGGCCTTGGGGATTTCGTAGCGCCCCGTATCGTCGTTCAACACGAATAGCGGCCGCACCGCGCGAAAGCCGACGAACGGATCGTCGTGCAGGCCGGGGCGCCCCCAATCGAACACCGCGCACAGCCCCTCGAACGCCACGAGCGGTGATAAACCAATGAGCACCGCCAGCAAGCGGAACGCCCAGCGGCGGCGCCGGGCGGGCGCGGCGGGTCGTGGAACTGCGACGGTGGGCGTGCTGGATGCCATAGGTCCATCTTAACGAGAAACCCTGCCGTTCTCCTCCTGGAGCGAGCGGGTCGAGGACCGTACAATCGCGGCCTTCCGCCCGGGCGGCGCCGTTTTCGCGCCGCCCGGGCGTCGTTCGTGATCCTTTTGCCGTGGGGACCTTGCGATGCAGCCCATCGAGATTCGGCTCTTTCAACAGTCCGACGAGCCGGGCGTCGTCGCGCTGTGGACGGACGTGTTTGGATATCCGCAAGCCCGCAACGAACCGGCGCGGGTCATTCGACAAAAGCTGGCGTTCGGGCGCGAGCTGTTCTACGTCGCGGTGCTTGACGGCCGCGTGGTGGGGACCGTCATGGGCGGCTACGATGGTCACCGGGGTTGGATCTATTCTCTGGCGGTCGAACCGGCGATTCGCCGCCGGGGGATTGGCACGCTCTTGATGCGCCACGTCGAGCAGGAACTCGCATGCCAGGGAGCGCCGAAGATCAACCTGCAGGTCCTGGCGACCAATGCCGTCACGGTCGAGTTCTACAAGAAGGTCGGCTACTCGGTCGAAGAGCGGATCAGCATGGGCAAGCTGACGGGTGCTTCGTCATAGCTCGACGGTCTGTTCCGCACAGCCGGCTTGGACAGGTGCCGGCCGTGCGTCAAAATGGACGGACCCAACAACCGCGGAGCCAACGCGTGTCCAATCCATCACCCCCGGACCAGCAGGAAGAATTCCGCCGGCGGGCCGACGCCCCGCAGACGGGCCTGGTCGCGGAGTTCTGGGAGTTTCTTAAGCACAACAAGAAATGGTGGCTGGTGCCGATCCTGCTGGCGCTGGTCGTGCTGGGAGGCGCTGGTGCTGGTGAGCGGGTCGGTGCTATCGCCGTTCATTTATCCGCTGATGTAGAGGCCGGCGAGCTGGCCAAGAACTCTAGCGACTGCGTAAGCTCGGCCGTGTATGAACCCGGCGGTAACGCCTGTGCAACGGTCTGGCGATGGCGCGGGACGCGCTATTGCATGCAATCGGCGAATGCCTGTTGCAGACAATCCAGGGCTTGGCGGCCGTGTTTTCCGTCGACGACCACGTTCACGCGGACTTCGCTGGTGTTGATCATGTCGACGTTGATGCCGACTTCCGACAGGCAGCGGAACGTGCGGATGGCCACTTGCGTGTGGCTGCGCAGGCCGATGCCGGAGACGGCCAGCTTGGCCACCCGTGGACTGCCCGTGATCGGACCGCAATGGAGCCGCTCGGCAAGTCCCTGGAGCAAGTCGAGGCACGTTTGATACTGCGTTTGCGGCACGGTGAAGCTGATCTTGGCCGAACCCTGGCGGCCGTAACTTTGCACGATCATGTCGACGAAGATGCCGCCGGCCGCCACGGCTTCGAAAATGGCGGCCGCGATGCCCGGCTGGTCGGTCACGCCGCTTGCGGTGAGCCGGGCTTGAGATTCGTCGAGCAAAATGTCGTCGATCGCCAGCTCTTCCATCTTTTGCAGCCGCGCAACCACCGCCACCGCATCGCCGGCGTGATGAACCGGCACGGGCGTAGGGATGACACTGGCCGACGCGGGCGGCTCGCGATCGAGCGCAAAGGCTTGATGCACCGCGCATCGCGCGGTCGTTGCCTCGTCGCGATCCACGAGGACCGAGATCTTGATTTCGCTGGTCGTGATCATCTGGATGTTCACGCCCGCGTCGGCCAGCGCGCGAAACATCTTTTCGGCGACGCCCGTCTGTTGGGCCATGCCCAGGCCCACGACCGAGACCTTGGCCACCTGGTCGTTGTGCACGACGCCTTCGGCCTGTAGCTCGGCGGCGACTCCTTTGACCGCGGCGAGCGTGGCCCGCAGGTCGTCCTTGAGCACGGTGAACGACACATCGGCGCTGCCGCCGGCGCCGACGTCCTGCACGATCATGTCGACCGAGATGGCGCCGGACGCGATCTGGGAAAAGATGGCCAGGCTTGTCCCCGGCTTGTCGGGCACGCCCAGGATGGTAACCCGGGCTTCGCTTTTGGCAAGCGCCGCTCCGCCGACGGGCTGGTCGGGCGATTCGGCCAGCGCCGTGATCAAGGTGCCGGGGGTGTCGCTGAAGCTGCTGCGAACGTGAATCGGCACGGAGAACTTCTTGGCAAACTCGATCGAGCGATTGTGCATCACCCCGGCGCCCAGGCTGGCCAGCTCGAGCATCTCGTCGTAGCTGACGCGCTTGACGTGCCGGGCTTCGGCCAGCACGCGCGGATCGGTGGTGTAAACGCCGTCGACGTCGGTGTAGATTTCGCAGGCGTCGGCATCGAGCACGGCGGCCAGGGCCACGGCCGTGGTGTCGCTGCCACCGCGGCCCAGGGTGGTAATGTTAAAGTCCTCGTCGATGCCCTGGAAGCCGGCCGCGATCACGATCTTGCCCGCGTCGAGCGCCTTGCGCATCCGCTCCGTCGAGATCGACTGGATGCGGGCCTTGGTGTGCGTGCTGTCGGTTTTGATGCCGATCTGGGCGCCGGTGAGACTGATCGCCTCGTAACCGAGCGAGTGAATGGCCATCGCCATCAAGGCCACGCTCACCTGCTCGCCGGTCGACAGGAGCATGTCCATTTCGCGGGCCGGCGGCTGGTCGGTGATCTGGTTGGCCAGGTCGATCAACTGGTCGGTGTTGTGCCCCATGGCGCTGACGACCATCACCACCTGGTTGCCCTCCTGGCGGGCGCGCACGGCGCGGCGGGCCGCGGCCAGAATCTTTTGGCTGTCAGCAACGCTGGTGCCGCCGAATTTTTGCACGATGAGGGGCATGGGGAGCAGGGATTAGGGATTGGCAGTTAGTGGGTGTTACTGCTGGCTGGTCCGGCGGGTTTGCGGTTGGGAACCGAGGAAATAGGACATTAGTTTCCAGCCTTCGGGGAAGGTGAGGGGGGATTCGCCGGCCGATGCGCTCGTTGTAGGTCGTGAATGCGTCGGGAGCGATGCCGGTGCCGGCGATGGTCCAGGGGACGAAGCCGTAGCTGTGGGTCTTGGTGCGCAGGGGCGTGGGATGATCCGGCGTCACCAGGATGCGGTACTCGCCTTGTTGTTGCAGAGCCGTGTGCAACGGGGCCACGATGTGGCGGTCGATCTGTTCGAGAGCATTGATCTTGGCCGCCGCGTTTCCTTCGTGTGAGGCTTCGTCGGGGGCCTCGACGTGCACGGTCACCAGGTCCACCTCGGTCAAGGCGTCGATCGCCGCCTGGCCCTTGGCCGCGTAGTCCGTGTCCAAGTAGCCGGTGGCTCCGGGCACTTCGATCCGCCGCCAGCCGACCAGCGCGGCCAGGCCGGCAAGCAGGTCGACCGCCGTAATCATCGCGCCGGTCTTGCCGTACAGTTCTTGAAACGGTTTGAAGCGCCGTGCGCGTCCCTGGCCCCACAGCCAGACATTCGTGGCCGGCAAGTGACCGGCGGCGCGGCGCTTGGCATTCACCGGATGCTCGGCAAAGACGGCCACGCTTTCGCTCATCAGTTGGTTAAGCAGATCGCTCCCCGGCCCGCGGGGATAGTCGTCCAGCACCGATCTGTCGGTCAAGTCGTGCGGCGGCGTAGCCCGGGTGTCCGCGTCAAACGGCGGCGCGGCGGTTCCACCGCGGTAGATCAACAGATTGCGATAGCTGACGCCGGGGACGAATTCCAATTCCGGCCGGCCGAGCCGCTCGGCCAGCGCCGCCAGAAGTTGCGTGGCCTCGTCGGTCGAGATGTGATCGGCCGTGAAGTCGCGCATCGACTGGTCTTCGATCGTCACCAGGTTGCAGCGGATGGCGCAGTCGTTCGGTCCGAGCTGGATGCCCTGGGCCGCGGCTTCCAAAGGCGCCCGGCCGGTGAAGTATTGGTTGGGGTCGTAGCCCAGGAGGCTCAAGTTGGCTACGTCCGATCCGGGAGGTAGGTGCGCCGGCACGTGGTTCGCGCGGCCGACGACGCCCGCAGCGGCCACGGCGTCCATGGCCGGTGTGGTCGCGGCTTGCAGCGGCGTTTTGCCGCCGAGCGATGCCTGCGGCTCGTCGGCACAGCCATCGGGAATGACCAGGGCATACTTCATCGTGTGATTCCAGAAATCGCCGTTACGGCCCCGCGACACGTCAATCGCGCACCCGCATCCGCACGCTGGGCCCACGCACGAACGGCAAGCGATCGATGGCTTCGCCGGCGCGGCGAATGGCGCCTTCGGTGGTATTGTGCGTCATGATGATCAGCGGGACAACGCCACCGGCGTCATCTTCGGCTTCGTGCTGGATGACCGAGGCGATCGAAATCTCCTGCTTGCCCAACAGGCCCGCGATCTCGGCCAGCACGCTCGGCTGGTCGGCCACGCTGAATCGCAGGTAGTAGCGGCCCGAGACGTCTTCATAATCGCCGACCGCCACGCGCGGCGCGCGATCGCTCCACCATTCGAGCGTGCGAAAGGTGATCGCCGAGCGACCGACCACTGTATCGATCAAATCGGCCACCACGGCCGACGCGGTGGGCATTTGCCCGGCTCCCGGCCCGGAATAGAAGACCCGGCCCACGGCGTCCCCCACGACACTCACGGCGTTGTACGCGCCGCGGCACTTCGGCCAGCGGCGTGCCGAGCTTGACCAGGGTGGGCGAAACGTGCAGTTCCAGTCCGCCGGGCATGAGCTGGGCCACGGCCAGCAGCTTGACGCGATAGCCCAGCTCCTTGGCAAATCGCAAATCGACCGTTTCCAACGCGTCGATGCCGCGCCGGGGGATTCGCTCCCAGTCGGCATGAGCCCCGAACGCCAGATGCGCCAGGATGGCCAGCTTCTGGGCCGCGTCGCTGCCGTCGACGTCCATCGCCGGATCAGCTTCGGCGTAGCCCAGGCGCTGGGCCTCGTGCACGGCGTCGGCGTAGCTCGCTCCCTGGGCTTCCATTTGCGTGAGGATGTAGTTGCTGGTGCCGTTCAGGATGGCGTGGATCGACTCGATCTGGTTGGCCGACAGGCACTGGCTAATATTGGCGATGATGGGAATGCCGCCGGCCACCGCGGCTTCAAAGGCGATCGAGCGCCCCAGCTCGCGGGCCCGCTGAAAAAGTTCCTCGCCGTGGGCCGCCAACAGGGCCTTATTGGCCGTGACCAGGTCCTTGCCGCTGTTGAGCAAAGACATGGCGATGGTGCGGGCCGGTTCTAGGCCCCCGACCAGCAGGGCCGCCACTTTGATGTCGGGATCGCCCGTGACGCGCTTCAAATCGCTGGAAACGATGCCGTCGGCGAGCTTTATGTCGCGGACCTTGCTCGCGTCGCGGACCACGGCCTGCGCGAGTACCAGCGGGTGGCCCGCGTGCCGTGCAATCCGCTCGCGATGTTCCACCAGCAGCCGGGCGACGCCCGTGCCGACGGTTCCCAGACCGACGATGGCGATTTTGGTGGCGGACATGGGCCGAAGGAGTACCCGAGGAGCGGAGTTCCCCATGCTAGAGCCGGCCGAGGCCGGGCGTCAAGGCGGCCGTATCGCCGGACAGCGGGCACAAAGTCCTTAACGCAGATTTATTTATAGCACTAAGTAGTTCTAGTTTATTTTCAAAAAAAGAGAAGAAATCTATTTCGATAATTGCATGCTGATCGGGTATAGGTTTTAATTCTGAAGGAATTCACCACCCCCCCCACCCCACCTTGCCGGCATGAAAGTCGCCAATGAACCGTAACATCGCTGAGAACCTTTGGCGGTGGGCTGCCCCTTTGTGCATTTGCTTTTTGCTTGGCAGCACTGCCCGAGGCGAGTTCCTTGGATCCGCAGTGACGATCAGCGTCACCGCGGGCAGCGACAGCGGCTTCTATGAAGTCGAGTTGCCTTCGAGTGCCGATCCGTTGGATTGGTCGTTGAGCCAGCCGGTGGAGGTTCTCAATGCGAGCGGTGATTCGCTGGCCCACATTGCGTCGCTCAGCTTCGAGCTCAACGGCGACCCGGCTGTCTCCTTGAATTTCTCGATCACGGCGGGCTCGTCGCCGACGCTGATCACGATCTCCTCTTCCACGATCAGCTTCACGCCGATCATAAATGCGCAAGCGTTTGCCACGGCGGCGCTGACGGTCACCGATTTCAACGGCAACGGGGCCACCGCGACCGGCACATTTGCCGGCGCGAAGGCCTACGAAGCGCGCTATAACGGCAGTGGAGTGTTTGCCGACCTGGTTTCGCCGGTCGTTGCCGGTATGAATGCTTCGAATATCGGCACCGAGAGATTTCCCATAACCGGCAATGCCGGGATTGGTCCCATGGTCAGCACCATCGAGTCACAGTTTAGTTTCACGCTCTCGGCGCACGACTCCGCCAGCGGCACCAGCCGATTCAATGTCATTCCTGGGCCGAACGTACCCGAGCCGTCGAGCTTCGTGCTGGCGGCACTGGGTCTGGGCGGCACCTACCTGCGGATACGCCGACACCGACGTTGAAATAGTTTGCCCCCATTTTCACTTGTGTGCCATCTGTTTCGTTAACGGTTAAGAGAAGTGATGGCTTAGTTTGGAGTTTCCTGAAGGCGCGGCGCGAACGAGATTTTGAGTCCCGGGTGCAGGGTTGCGCCCCCAAATTTGGCGAATCCGACATGAGATCGAACGAAGCTCACAGCGTCGCGTTCCTGGCAGTGCTGCGCGTGGCGATTGCGTTTGCGTGTTTTGCCGTTGCGACTCCCGCCTGGGCAGAGTTTCTCCAGCCCCAAGTCCGGGTCGACGTCTCGGCAGGGGGCCATGCCGGGAGTTGGGAGTTGGACCTGACCAGTCCTAGTAGCCCGCTGGACTGGCATCTGCCTGCGGCAGTTGACATCTACAGCGACGACGTCAACCACGTCTTCCTGGCCACCCTCGAAACCTTGGATCTCGGCTTGATCGGCGACCCGCAGATCGTCGTTAATTTTTCGCTCACGGCCGGCGCGCTGGCGACGAACGTGGCGATCTCGTCCGGCGCGGTACTGTTTGCCGCGGCGAACAATCCCACCGCGTTCGCCACCGCCGCGATCACCGTGACCGACAATGATAGCAATGGCGGCTCGGCCACGGGTAGTTTCGCGGGCACCAAGTCTTACGAAGCGAGTTACAACGGGGGCACGACGTTCGCCGATCTGATCTCGCCCGTGGTGGCTCCGGTGGACGATTCGGGGATCGGCATGGAGCGCTTTCCGGCCGTTGGCTCGGCGGTGATTCCCGGGTTGGTCGGCAGCATCTCGGCCGGCTACAACTTTACGTTGACCGCCAACGATTCGGCGAGCGGCACCAGCCGGTTCAGCCTCGTCGTTCCCGAGCCCTCGACGGTGGCATTGATCCTGATCGGCGCCGCAGCCTTGCTGTGGCATTGGCGCCGTCGCAGGTAATCGCGGCAAGACTCGGCCGCGACCGTCTGGATTGGATTCTCTGGTTTTTGGTACGCCCGGTTTGTGTTGCCGGGCGTTTTTCTTTGCCTTGGCTACCCGGTCGGCGTGTTCTCCTGCGTGCGACCTGCCACGGCGCCAGCGACTTGCAGCGTGCCGACGATCGTGCGATAACGAGCGCCGAGGTTCGTGATTTCGTTGTTCGTCTGGACCCGCTTCGTAGAGACGCTTTGCATGAACGCCGATGCTTTGGAATTCCTTCGTCAATTGCTCGAAACGCCCAGCCCGGCGGGCTACGAGCAGCAGATTCAAGAGATCGTTCGCAATTACGTCAAGCCTTTTGCCGACCAGGTGACGACCGACGTGCACGGTAACGTGATCGCGGCCCGCAATCCCGAGGCTCGCATCCGGGTGATGTTTGCCGGGCATTGCGATCAGATTGGCTTTCTGGTGCAGCACATCGACGAGCAGGGGTTTCTCTACGTGCAGCCGATCGGCGGCTGGGACCCGATCGTGCTCATCGGGCAGAAACTGACCGTGTGGACGACCGAGGGGCCGATCTTCGGCGCGATCGCCCGCAAACCAATTCACTTGCTGACCGAAGAAGAGCGCAAGCAGGTGCCCAAGATCAAAGACTTGTGGCTCGACATCGGCGCCGCCAGCCGCGAAGAAGCCCAGGGGCTGGTGCGCGTGGGCGATCCGGTGACCGTCCAGCTCGGCTTTACCCAGATGCGCAACAACCTGGCCAGCTCGCCGGGCATGGACGACAAGACCGGGCTGTGGGTGGCCATCGAAGCGCTGCGCCGCACCACACCCAAGAAACTGAGCGTTGGCGTGTTCGCGGTTTCCACGGTGCAGGAAGAAATCGGCCTGCGCGGAGCCACGACCAGCGCCTATGGCGTCAATCCGCACGTGGGCATCGCCATCGACGTGACGCACGCCACCGATTGTCCGACGATCGACAAGAAACAGGAGGGGGACATCGCCCTGGGCAAGGGGCCGGTCATCTACCGCGGCCCGAACATGAACCCCCGGGTTGTCGAAAAGCTGGTCGAAACGGCCACCGCCGGAGAAGTGCCCTACCAGATGGCTGCCAGCGGCCGGGCCACTCCGACCGACGCCAACACGATTCAAACCAGCCGCGGCGGCGTGGCGACCGGGCTGGTGAGCATTCCCAACCGCTACATGCACAGTCCGGTGGAAATGATCTCGCTGGACGACATCGATCGAGCCGCCGACCTGTTGGCAGGGTTTGCCCTGCGACTGGTGGGGGACGAGTCGTTCACGCCGTAAGCCGTTCGCGGTGGGTCGCCTGCCAAAATGGCACCGCCATGGCGATACTCGGTCGGCGGCAGCTCGCTTCCTAATTCGCCTGATGTTTCGTAAGCCGTTTATTCGTCAGTTCTTATGGAGACATTGCGACGCGTGGCACAAGCGTTGCGTAACGGTAGGCCGGCCCAGGTTCCAACCTGCCAATGTGGCCATTGGCCCCCGCTGAACACACCGAACAAACCAAGGCAATCCGGTCCCGATCGACACGCTTCGCTGCGTTTCCGTCGCGGACCGCCCGCAAAGAACAGCCGTCAATTAGGAGGAAATGCCGCGTGGTAAAGCAAATGGTCTTCGATGAAGAGGCACGCCAGGCGCTGGCCGCCGGAGTGAGCAAGTTGGCGCGCGGTGCGCAGCACGCTCGGTCCTCGGGGTCGCAATGCCGTGCTCGACAAGGGATGGGGCTCGCCCAAGATTACCAAAGACGGCGTGACCGTGGCCGAAAACGTCGAGCTGGACGACCCGTATGAAAATCTGGGCGCTCAGCTCGTGAAGGAAGCCGCCAGCAAGACGAACGACGTGGCCGGCGACGGCACCACGACGGCCACCGTGCTGGCCGAAGCCATCTTTCGCGAGGGGCTCAAGATGATCGCCGCCGGTTGCGATCCGATGGCGCTGGCACGCGGCATCGGCAAGGCTACCGAGGCAGTGAGCGAGGCGGTGGCCAAGATGGCTACGCCGATCAACGCCAAGAACAAGAAAGAGATCATGCAAGTGGCGACGATCGCCGGCAATAACGACCCGACGATCGGCAGCGTGCTGGCTGACGCCTTTTTGAAGGTGGGCAAGGACGGCGTCATCACGATCGAAGAAGGCCGCCAGGCCGAGACCTACGTCGAGGTGGTCGAGGGCATGCAATTCGACCGCGGCTACTTGTCGCCGCATTTCGTCACCGACCAGGAGAGCCAGACGGTCGAGCTGGAAAACGCCCTGGTGCTGATCTACGAAGAGAAGATCTCCAACGCCAAGAACCTGGTACCGATCCTGGAAGCAGTGAGCAAGGCCAACAAGCCGCTATTGATCATCGCCGAGGACGTCGAAGGCGAGGCGCTGGCCACGCTCGTAGTCAACAAGCTCCGCGGTATCTTGAACGTGTGCGCGGTGAAGGCGCCCGGTTATGGCGACCGCCGCAAGGCGATGCTGGGCGATCTGGCGATTCTGACCGGCGGCACGGCGATCTTCAAGGATCTCGGTATTTCGCTCGACTCGGTCAAGCTGTCCGATCTGGGCAAGGCCAAGAAGATCACGATCACGTCCGAGGCGACCACCATCGTCGGCGGCGCCGGCGGCCGCGAGGCCATCGAAGGCCGGGCCGAACAGATCCGCAAGGAAATCGACGTGACCGACAGCGAATACGATCGCGAGAAGCTGCAAGAGCGGCTCGCGAAGCTGGCCGGCGGCGTGGCGCAGATCAATTGCGGGGCGGCCACCGAAACGGAAATGAAGGAGCGCAAGGCGCTGCTCGAGGACGCCAAGGCGGCCACGCAGGCGGCGCTGCAAGAGGGGATCGTGCCGGGCGGCGGCGTGGCGCTGATTCGCGCCGAAGGTGCCATCGCCAAGTTGGGCCTCCAGGGGGACGAAAAGCACGGCGGCGAAATCGTCCGCAACGTGCTCGACCATCCGCTGCGAACCATCGCCCAGAACGCGGGCCATGATGGCGCCGTGGTCGTCAATCGCGTGCGTCACTTGAAGAACAAGAACGAAGGCTACGATGCCGACCGCGACACGTACGGCGATCTGGTGGCCGCCGGCGTGATCGATCCGGCCAAGGTGGTGCGCACGGCGCTGCAGAACGGCGCGAGCGTGGCCGCCTTGCTGCTGACGACCGAATCGCTGATCACCGAAGTGCCCAGCGAAGAGGAGCCCGGCGACCACGACCATCACGACCACGGCATGGGAGGAATGGGTGGCATGGGTGGCATGGGTGGCATGGGAATGGGAGGCATGGGCGGCATGGGCGGCATGATGTAATGCCCCCTGACAGCCTGAGGGATAACCATCGCTTTTCACACTGTCAAACGAACACTGTCAAACGAACACCGTTCATCGCATACCCGTTTTCGACGAAGGATAACGAATCATGGCACATTTACGCTTGCGGCCGCTCGACGACCGCGTAGTGGTGGAACCCCAGGAAGCCGAGGAGCGCACCTCCGGCGGCATCGTGCTGCCCGATACGGCCAAGGAGCGTCCGCAGCGCGGCACGGTCTTGTCGGTCGGCCCCGGCAAGTTGCTCGACAACGGCAAGCGGGGTGAGCTGGCCGTCGGCGTCGGCGACGTCGTGATCTACGGCAAGTACTCCGGCAGCGACATCGAAGTGTCGGGCAAAGACGTGAAGATTCTCCGCGAAGGCGAGATTCTGGCCAAGATCGTGGGCTAAGGCCCGCGTGTGGCAGCCGCCGGCTCATTGCGTCGGCCCGACTGTCGGCAACGCATTCACTAGCGCAATCGCACCAACCAATACGAGGAACTGCCACCGTGGCAAAGCAATTACTCTTTGAAGATAGCGCCCGCGCGAAGATGCTGCGGGGAGTCGAGAAGCTGGCCGATGCCGTCGCCGTGACGATGGGCCCGACCGGCCGCAACGTGATCATCGACAAATCATTCGGCGGACCGACCGTCACCAAAGACGGCGTGACCGTGAGCAAGGAAATCGAACTGGAAGATCGTTTTGAAAACATGGGCGCCAAGCTGGTCAACGAAGTCGCGTCGAAGACGTCGGACGTCGCCGGCGACGGCACGACGACGGCCACGGTGCTGGCCCGGGCGATCTTCAAGGAAGGCACCCGCAACATCGCGGCCGGCAGCAATCCGATGGCGGTGCGGCGCGGCATCGAAAAGGCGGTCGAAGCGGCCATCGAAAAGCTGCACGCCATGGCCAAGCCGGTGTCGAGCAAGGACGAGATCGCGCAAGTCGGCGCGGTGAGTGCCAACAACGACATGGAAATCGGCGAGCTGCTGGCCGACGTTATGGAAAAGGTCGGCAAGGACGGCGTGATCACGGTCGAAGAAGGCAAGGGAACCGAAACCACCAAGGAGCTGGTCGAAGGGATGCAGTTCGACAAGGGCTATATTTCGCCCTACTTCATCAACCGCCCTTCGGAGATGGACTGCCAGTTGGAGGACGCGCTGATCCTGATTCACGAAAAGAAGATCAGCAACCTTCGCGAGCTGGTGCCCCTGTTGGAAAAAGTGGCCCAGAGCGGCAAGCCGCTGTTGCTCATCGCCGAGGACGTCGACGGCGAGGCGTTGACGGCGCTGGTGGTCAATAAACTGCGGGGCGTGTTGAACGTGTGTGCGGTCAAAGCTCCCGGTTTTGGCGACCGCCGTAAGGCCATGCTGGGCGACATCGCGGTCCTGACGGCCGGCACGCTGGTGAGCGAAGACCTGGGACTGAAGCTGGAAAACCTGGGCCTGGAGCATCTGGGCCGCGCCAAACAGATCACGGTCGACAAGGAATCGACCACGTTGGTGCGCGGCGCCGGCAAGAGCGAGGACATCCAGAATCGCATTCAGCAGATTCGCAACCAGATCGACGCCACGGAAAGCGAGTACGACAAGGAGAAGTTCCAGGAGCGGCTGGCCAAGATGACCGGCGGCGTGGCGATCATCTCGGTGGGTGCCGCCAGCGAAGCCGACATGAAGCAAAAGAAAGCCCGGGTCGAAGACGCGCTGCACGCCACGCGGGCGGCCGTGGAAGAAGGTATTTTGCCGGGCGGCGGTGTGGCCCTGTTGCGGACGGCCGAGGCGGTCGAAAAAGTCCGGCACCAGGTCAAAGGCGACGAGCGCATCGGCGTCGATATTGTGCTGCACTCGCTTTCGGCCCCGATGAAGCAGATCGCCGACAATTGCGGCATCGACGGCTCGGTCGTGGTGGACGAGGTGCTGCAGAAGCCGACCAACACCGGCTACGACGCCAACGCCGGCAAGTACGGCGACATGCTCAAGGCAGGCATCATCGATCCGGTCAAGGTGGTCCGCAGCGCCCTGAGCAACGCGGCCAGCATCGCCGGGCTGATGCTCACGACCGAGGCCCTGGTCACGACCCTGGATAAGGAAGACAAATCCAAAAACCGCGTGGAGGGGAGCGTCCGCTAGAGCGCGGCGAGTGGCATTCCGGATGAAGACTATGCGGGCCGCTTCAGCAATGCCTGAGGTGGCCCGTTTGCGGCGCCAACAAGGGATCCTCGCCAGCCCACGCGGCCCGAATCGGTCGCGGCAGGCGATGAGTGACGAGCTTTGATGGTCCGAGTCTGGTGCCACTGCGAAAACCGCCGGTCGCCGGCGGCGCGGTCGCACGGGCCAACTGGCGCATACGCCCGGTGGCCGGCAGCCTATAATTGAACCAGCTTCCCCCCAATCCGCCGAAGTTGAAACGCAGATCATGGTGAAAATGGCCGGCAAACGCTGCTACTACGAAGTGCTCGGCATCGAGCGCTCGGCATCGGAAAAGGCGATCGCCGACGCGTATCGGAAGCTGGCCATCAAGTATCATCCGGACAAAAACCCCGGCGACGAGGAGGCGGTGATCTATTTCAAGGAAGCCGCCGAGGCTTTCGAGGTGCTCTCCGACGACCAGAAGCGGTCGCGCTACGATCGCTACGGACACGCGGGTGTGAACCACTCGGGTCGGGGCTTCTCAGACGTCAACGACATCTTCGCGGCCTTCGGCGACATTTTTGGCGACAGCGCTTTCGGCGACCTGTTCGGCGGGCGACGCCGCGTGAACAAGGGGGCCGACATCCGCTGCGACGTGACCCTCGATTTGCTGGAAGCGGCCCGCGGCGTGGTCAAGACCATCGAGTTCGAGCGGCACGAGGCCTGCGAGGAATGTGGCGGCTCGGGGGCCAAGAAGGGCACCAAACGCACCCCGTGCAACTATTGCGGCGGCCGGGGACAGGTGGTGCAGGCCACGGGCATCTTCCGCCTGCAGACGACGTGCCCGTCGTGTCACGGCGCCGGTTCGCTGGTGGCCGATCCTTGCGGCAAGTGCGACGGCGCCGGGTTCGTGCTGCGGAAGGTCAAGCGCGACGTGCAGATACCGGCAGGAATCGACGATCAGATGCGGGTCCGGGTGCCGGGGGAGGGGGAGCCCAGCCCCACGGGCGGCCCGCGCGGCGATTGCTACTGCTTCATTACGGTTCGCGAGCACGCGCTGTTTCAGCGCGAGGGGGACGACCTCATCGTGCGCGTGCCGATCGCCTACACGCAGGCCGCTCTGGGGGCCAAGATCGAAGTGCCCACGCTGGCAGGCCGGCACGAACTGAAACTTCCCCCCGGCACGCAGACCGGCGAAGTCTTCCGGCTGCGGAGCCAGGGAATGCCCAGTCTGCGCGGCCGGGCCGTGGGCGATCTGCTGGTGCAGGTCAACGTGGAAGTGCCCAAGACATTGAGCGCCGAGCAGGAAGAGCTGCTGCGGCATCTGGCCGAGCAGGAGCACGTTGAAGTCAGTCCCCACCGCAAGAGTTTCTTTGAAAAGGTACGCGAGTATTTCGCTCAGGAATAACGGCCCGAAGCGTGGCACGCGAGCAGCGAGTCTCCAGGGCGGAGGAACGTATATATGTCCAAGCAGCAACCGGGAGCCATGAACGAGGAGAACATGAATCGGCAATTGCCCGAAGACGCCGCCGGCGCGGCCGACGCCGCGTTCGAGGCCGGCGAGCAGGAGATCAACAAGCTCCGCGCCGACCTGCAGGACGCCTCGGATCGCGTGTTGCGGGCCCAGGCCGAGTTGGAGAACTATCGCAAGCGGGCCCGCCGCGAGCTGGAAGACGAACGGCGCTATGCCACGCTCCCCTTGTTGCGCGATTTGCTGCCGGTGATCGACAACCTGCAACGGGCCATCGACGCGGCCGAAAAGTCGCCGCAGGCCGCGGGGCTGTTGGACGGCGTGAAGCTGGTCGCCCAGAGCCTGGCCTCGGCGCTGGCGAAGCACGATTGCAAGAAGATCGAAGCCCTGGGACAGCCGTTCGACCCGGCCGTGCACGAGGCGATCTCGCAGCAGCCGTCGGCCGAGCACGAGCCGAACACCGTGGTCTACGTGGCGCAGGAGGGTTACGTGCTGCACGATCGTGTGGTGCGTCCGGCGCAGGTGATCGTGTCCAAACTGCCCTACGCGCATTGTCATAGCTTGATCTTCGGGTCAGACTTGCCATAAAGCCAAAGCACTGCTGGTCAAGCCAGCAGTGGCACCCGAATTGTTAACGTTGACAGAGCACTCTAGGAAACTTGGCACCGGGTGAAAGCCCGGACGTGGGAATCAGACGCGGTGTGTCCGCGAGTCGAATCGTAGTCAGGCGGGAGAGAGCGAGGTCCTATGCCCACTTACGACTATCTGTGCGATAGTTGCGGTCACAAGTTCGAGTTGTTTCAATCGATCAAGGACAATCCGATCCGCAAGTGCCCGCAGTGCAAGAAGCTGAAGCTGCGGCGGCTGTTCGGCACCGGCGCGGCGCTGGTGTTCAAAGGGTCGGGCTTCTACCAGACGGACTATCGTAGCGAATCGTACAAGAAGGCCGCCCAGGCCGACTCGGCGGCGAGCAACAAGTCGAGCGATAAGTCGAGCGAATCGGCCGGCAAAAGCTCGAGCGAAGGCTCCCAGGGCGGAGACAAGCCGACGAAGAAGAACTCGGAGTAGTTCCGAGGTGCTAGCGCGAGGTTGATTGTGTCCCATGGCCACGGTGCGTTGTCCCACTTGTTCGCAGCCATTTGATCCCGCCACGAGCAAGGCGTTGCCGTTCTGCAGCGAGCGTTGCCGGCGGATCGATCTGGGCCGCTGGCTGGACGAAGACATCTCGGTGCCGTTTCGCGAACTGCCCGAGGATGATGCGTCGGGCTGGAAGCGGGACGAGGAAGAGGACGACGATTGAGACGCCCGAGCGTAACGCCCGGCTGAAGTGTGGGACTGCGCGGCTCGGCCGCGACGATGATCGCGGGCATTCGGCGGGCATTTGGCAGCTCGCCCCGATTTCCTATTCTGGCCCGGCTGCGCAATCCGTATAATTGCCGGCAGAACGCGTCAGGACGACCCTTCGGCAATACGTACGGAGTCGCGATTCATGGCAGACGAGCGCAGCACGGTTCGTTCGATCGCCTGGCAGCAGGTGTTCCCCTCGTTGCGGTTGCTGGCGGCGCTACGGATGTCGCTGAACACCAAAGCGCTGGTCTTGGCGGCCATCGCGATTGCCGGCACCGTGGCCGGATGGCGTCTGTTGGGCGAAGTGTTTGCCGACGAAGAGAACCAGCACATGTCGGCGCAGATCGAGTTCTATAGCGTCTGGCCCTGGCAGCACCCGGTCAACATGACGTCGCCGGCCGCGCTCACGTCGCTCGACGAATGGTATATCAGCAGCCCGTTGACGCGTGCCTGGCATGACATCGCGGCGCCGTTCCGATCGATGGTCGGGCTGTACGAAGCTCCCACACTGTCGGAATTCGTCTATTTGTTGTGTTGTGCCCTGTGGGGCCTGCTGGTGTGGTCGTTTTTCGGCGGAGCCATCAGCCGGCTGGCGGCCGTTTCGTTTGCGCGGCAGGAAAACGTGTCGCTGGGTGAGCTGTGGCGTTTCGCCGGTGCACGGTGGAGCGCCTATTTCGTGGCGCCTTTGTTTCCGTTGCTCGGCGCCGGACTGGTCGCGCTGGTGACGGCCGGGCTGGGACTCATCATGCGCGTGGACCCCGGCATCCTGGTGGCTTCGATCCTCTGGCCGCTAGTGCTGTTGGGCGGCTTCGTGATGGCGTTTTTGTTGATCGGATTGTTCTTCGGTTTTCCGCTAATGTGGGCTGCCATCAGCGCCGAGGGGACCGATTCGTTCGGAGCGCTCAGCCACGCCTATTCGTACGTCTATCAGCGACCGCTGCGCTACCTGGGCTACGCCGTGCTGGTGGCGCTGGCGGGCGTGCTGGGAATGCTGCTGGTGGGTCTGTTCGCGGATTGGATTCTCGTGCTGAGCAATTGGGCCATCAGTTGGGGCAGCGGCGTCGCCCAGCTCCAGCGGATCAACGGACCCGAATCCATGGGCAGCCTGGCCGACACCGGTGCGGCGATCATCGGCTTCTGGACCAATTGCGTGTTGACGCTGGCCTACGGGTTCATCTTCAGCTACTTCTGGACCTCGACCACGGCGATCTACTTCCTCCTGCGGCGACTGGTCGACGCCACCGAGATCGACGAAGTCTACATGCCCCTGGAGCGCGAGCAGCACGGTCTGCCGCCGCTCAAGACCGGCGCCGACGGCTTGCCCACCGTGGATGACGAGGCGGTGTCGGCCGGCCAGGCGAACAGCGGGGCCGAAGCGCACGCCTGACTGGCATCGCCAGCTAAGGGGTGTCGGCGGCGCTGCGCAGGATCGCGGCGAGCCGGGTGTGGAACTCGCCGCGCGAGATCACTTTCTCGAAACCGGCGGCCGTGGCCGCTTGGAGCCGCTCTTTGTAGACGTGCGGCCCGAAGGCCAAGGTTCTCGTGCCCGGCGGCAAAAGCGGCTGCAACTGCGCCATGACATCCGCCGGGACCAGGCCCGGGTGGCTGAGGTCGACGATCACCAGCCGCGGCGGCTGTTCCCCGGCTTGCGCGAGCAGCGACTCGGCGCTTTGTGCAATCCGCAGCTCGCTGCCGGCGGCGGCGCGGCGGCGGCGACCTGCGATTGCATCAAGAGATCGGAAACGAGTGCCAGGACGGACATAAGACTTGCGCGCGGCGGGTTCACACGGCCTCGGGGCCGCGGCGGCCGCCGGCGATGTCGATCGCCTCTTCGGCCGGCAGGACGAAGATCTTGCCATCGCCGATCGTTCCCTCCGGTCCGATGCGGGCCACGCTGGTGATCGTCTCGAGAGTCCGCTCCAGGAAATCCTCGTTGACCGTGATTTCCAGGGCCACTTTGCGGAGCAGGTTCGTGCGATACTCGTTGCCCCGGTAATACTCCACCTGCCCGCGCTGCCGGCCATAGCCGTGCGCGTCGCAGACGGTCATCCGCGTGACGCCGATCTTGATGAGCGCTTTCGCGCACGGCGGTCAGCTTGGTGGGCTGGATGACGGCGATCACCAGGCGCATGGCGTGGCTCACTGGGATGGCAACTTGCTGGGTTCAAACGTCAGCATATCACAGCCCCAGGGGTTGAAAAACGGGACTTGAGGCAAGCCACCCGCGGCAGGTGCGGGGGAATCGACCCGGCGAAATGGGAGGTGGGCGATGAGGGATTCGAACCCCCGACATCCACGGTGTAAACGTGGCGCTCTAACCGGGCTGAGCTAATCGCCCCAAGGGTTTACGTCGGTTTCTGTAAACCGTACCTGTTGCCATTCGGGCGAATGCTTCCAGTTTTGGTTTACAAGTCGACAATCGCCGCGTAGAAACGGTCTACCGGGCAACCCGAATGGCCGTGAACCAATCTTATCGTTGGGGGGCACCGGTGCCAACCAGAGCTCCGGCGAGCCGGCCGGAGCGAGCGTGCCGTCCTGTGAATGCAGACGATGGAGAGATGCCATGCGGGGGTTGATCGCGACGCGGTTTCTTGCGTTGAGTGGCTGCTTGCTGATCTGGCTTGGCAGTGCCGCAGGCAGCCTGGCCGAGGATGCCGGGCCGGTCTTTCGGGCCGGTGCCGCGACGAGCAACATCACCCCGCCGCTGGGCGAGTTGATCGTCGGCGGCTGGCAGCCCGTGCCCGCCACCTACATTCATGACGAGCTTTACGCGCGCTGTCTCGTGCTGGATGACGGCACGACGAAGCTGGCGATCGTGCTGTGCGACAACGTGGGCATTCCGCAGGAAGTTTTCGATCTGGCGAAGGACGAGATCCACCGGGCCACGGGCTTGCCCCACAGCCATTCGCTGATGGCCTCGACGCACACCCACTCGGCCACGACGGCGCGCGGCGCGTGCAAAGTCATTCGCGACACCGATCTGACGGAGTATCAGAAGTTCGTGGCTCGGCGGATTGCGGACGGCGTGCGTCGCGCGATCCATCAGTTGCGGCCGGCCCGCATCGGTTGGGGAGCGGTCGACGAGCCGTCGGAAGTGTTCAACCGTCGTTGGTTCGTCGACGACGCGGCGCTATTGGCCAATCCGTTTGGAGGCGTGGATCGCGTGCGCATGAACCCGCCGCGGGGCCACGCGGCGTTGGATCGCCCGGCCGGACCGACCGATCCTCAGATCAGCTTTGTCTCGGTTCAAAGCCGGGACGGGCGGCCGATTGCCCTGTTGGCCAACTATTCGTTGCATTACGTGGGGGGCGTGCCGGCGGGAGACGTTTCGGCGGATTATTTTGGCTGCTTCGCCCGGGCGATCGAAAAAGAGCTGGGAGCGACGGACCAGTCGCCGCCGTTCGTCGGCATGCTCTCCAATGGCACCAGCGGGGACGTGAATAACATCGACTTCACGCGGAAAGACACCCCGCGCTACCGCAGCTACGAGAAGATGCGGAGGTGGCCCAGAAGGTGGCTGTCGCGTGCACGCCCCACAGCGGCCAATTGCGGTTTCACGATTGGGTATCGCTCGACGCGGCCCAGACGCAGTTGCCGCTGAAAGTACGCAAGCCCAGCGCCGAAATGTTGGCTTACCTGGAGCAGGCCGCGGAGGAAAGCGGCTCCGCAGGTCGCCACACGCGCGAGGATATCTACGCCGAGCGAATCGCGCAGCTGAAAGACGCCCCGGATGAGATTCGCGTTCCGCTGGCAGGCATTCCGGATCGGCGAGCTGGCGATCGCGGCCATTCCGTTCGAGACTTTCGCCGAAACGGGCCTGGAGCTGAAGGATCGCAGTCCTTTCCCGCAAACGTTCACCATCGAACTGGCCAATGGTTCGTTCGGCTACTTGCCCACGCCCGAGCAGCATCGCCTGGGCGGTTATGAAACGTGGCTGGGGACGAACTTCGTCGAGCCGGAAGCGTCGCGCAAGATCGTGACGGCGCTGGTGGGCCTGCTTCAAACACTTCGCCAGCACGCCCCAGCCCGACGCGGTAGCCGCCGGCCGCGGCTCATCGATCGGGTCGCTAGAAGCAGTCTCAAAGCCGAGCTTGGGTGTCATTGCTGGCTTGTCCGACGTGCCCAGCAGTGTTGCCGAGGGGCCTTCACTGCTGGACAAGCCAGCAGTGGCACCGGACGCGCGCTAGTTTGCAATTCTGAAACGGCCTCTAACAAAATGATTGACACCGATTATCTACCATGTTAGATTTAGTCCACTAAACGACCTTGGAGGCCCGAAGGAGACGCAAGGCATGGCGCCGACACGCTTGGGAAGGGTGCAGCTTCTGATCATGCAGGTCCTGTGGGACAAGCGCCGGGCGACCGCACGGGAGATCACCGACGCGATCAACGCCAGCGAGCCGATCGCACACAGCACGGTGCAGACGCTGCTGCGCGGCTTGGAGCAAAAGGGGGCCATTGCGCACGAAGCCGAAGGCCGCACGTTCGTGTTTTTGCCGCTGATCGCGGAGGACAAGTTTCGCAGCAGCGCCACGCGCGAGCTGCTCGAGCGGGTGTTTGGCGGCAACGTCGGCACGCTGGTCGCCCATCTGCTCAAGAACGAGAAAGTGTCCCGTGCCGAGATCGACGAGATCCGCAAACTGATCGATCGCCGGAGCAAGAAATAGGAGAGGCGCGATGAGCTGGCTTCAAACCGAGTTGGCGCTGCTCGATGCGGCCACCGCGGTGGTCGAGTTCGCCGTCAATTGGTTCCTGCAATCGGCATTGCTGGTGACGATCGGCCTGGGCGTGGGGCGGCTGCTGGCCGCGCGGTTCGGCGGTGCAGTCAGCCGTTTACCGCACCACGTTGGCCGGCGTGCTCGTTTGCCCGCTGGTGGGTTGGGGGCTGTGGCTGGCGGGATTTTCCGGCTGGTCGCTGGCGCTCCCCCAACCGTGGACCTATGAGCCGGCGGCCACCGTCGTCGCCGAGGCCCCGTTGCCGGTCGCTCCGCCCCCCGCGGCCAGTGAGCCGGCGATCGTCGAGGCGCCGCCGGCTGCGCTTGCGGCCATGGACAGCTTCGAACAACAGCCGCCGTTCGCCGCCCCCGAATCTTCGCCGTCGGAGATTGTCGCCGCACCGAGCGTCGCTCCGGTGGACTTCGAACCGGTGGCGGCCGAACCCGTTCCACAAACCATCGAACAGCCGATCGCAGCGGAGGCCGAGCCGGGGACGTTCTCGGTGCATGCTTGGGGATGGCTGGCCTTGGGCACCTGCGTGCTTTGGCTGGCGATCTCCGGCGTGCTGCTCGTGCGATTGGCGGCGGCGTGGTGGCGGCTGTCGCGGCTGCGTCAGGGCGCGGCGGCTGCCGACGCCGCGATTCTTGCGACGTGCGGCGAAATGGCGGAGCGGCTGGGCGTGGCCGCTCCGGAGGTGCTGAAGAGCCCCTACTTGCCCAGCCCCTGCCTGGCGGGCTTGCGGCGGCCGGCCGTGCTGCTGCCCGAGGCCGAGTTGAGTCTCTCGCTGCGCGACGTGCTGGTGCACGAACTGGCGCACCTGGTGCGGCGCGATTGTCATTGGAACCTGCTGCGGCAATTGGCCACGTCGGTCTTCTTTTTCCAGCCCTTGTTGTGGAAGGTTTCCAGCCGGCTGGAAGCGACGGCCGAAGAAGTCTGCGACGACTACGTGGTGCACTTCGGCGGCGATCGCCACGAGTACGCCTATCGCCTGGTCGACATCGCCGAGTTGTCGGCTGCGCCGGTGGCGCCGGCCGGCCTGGGCATCGTCTCGCTCCGCTCGATGCTCGCCCGGCGCGTGTCGCGGATTCTGGATACGTCGCGATCCCTCTCAACCCGGGTGGGAAACCTGCTGTTGGCCATCGTGCTGGCCGGCGGCCTGGCGGGCACGGCCATCGTCGGCCTGGTCGGCATCGGTCCGCAGCCCTCGGCGGCGGAAGTCGCGGCAACGGATCAACAAGAAGTCACCGACGAGAAGCCCGGGGACGAAGCGGAGGGCTCGATCGACGAGCCGAGCGACTCCACTCCGCAACTCATCACGGTGCGGGGACGCGTGGTCGACGCCACGGGCAAGCCCGCACCCGGGGCAGCGGTGCGAGTTACCCGCTCCCGGTGGCGCCGGCCGGAATGGAACGACGCCGAGCACGCCGAGCTCGGGGAAGTCAAGGCGGACGCCGAGGGCCGTTTCCGCATGCGCCATCCCCTACGACTCAAATTCCGACACCAGCTCTCGCAAGTTCTTTGCACAGTTCGACTGGCGTCCGCATGACGTCCTCGCCTCTGCTCCCGGCGCCGCGTTGAGCTGGGTCCGCGGCAACGCCGGACCAGTAGAACGTGAAATCGAGCTGCGGCTCGAACCGGACGACACGACCATTCGTGGGCGGCTGCTGAACCTGGAAGGCACTCCACTCTCTGGCGTCCTGGTGACCGTGAAGACCGTGTGGCAGGCCAAGCCTGGCGGCGTCGACGCGTGGTTACAAGACGTTGCCGACCTTCACGCCGCTGGCCTGCTGCCCCTGGAACGCGATGGATCGTCATACATTGGAGGCATGCCTTCCAAGGAGTTGCATAAGGCGTATTTCCCGGTGACCGAGAGCCTCCTGCCGGGCCACCCTCAACTGCCGCCGCCGGCCACCACCGACGCCCTGGGACGTTTTGAATTCACGGGCTTGGGAGCCGATCGACTCGTTGCGCTGGAGATTAGCGACGCGCGCCTCGCCAAACATCAGATTGGCGTCGTCACCCGGGAAATGCCGTCGCTCGAAGCCGTCATGGTGGCCCCTCCGGGGGGCAACAGCAACGTTTACTACGGAGCCACGTTCGACCACATCGTCGAGCCCGGCCAGTCGATCACGGGCGTCGTCGAAGACGTCGAGACGGGCGAGCCGCTCTCGGACGTGACGGTGATGTCCATGTCGGGCGCGCGGACCCGGCTCAGCATCGAAGGCCTGCTCACGACGACGACCGACGAGCGGGGGCGCTTCCGGATCGACGGCATGCCCGTCGGCGAAGGGAACCGGCTGAAAGTCGAGCCGGCCGATTCGCAACCGTACCTAATGAACAACAGTGTCGAAGTGCCCGAGGGGAACGGCACCGAGCCGGTGGACGTTGCGGTGAAGTTGCGGCGGGGCGTGATCGTGCGGGGACGCGTGCTGGACGAGCAGACGGGCGAGCCGGTCGACGCCACGCTTCACTACCATGCCTACTTGTCGAACGAGCACGCCAAGGACTACGGGCGATTCAACCCCAACGTCCATTGGGCGGATTACGACGGAGATCGCTATCGGACGAACGACCGCGGCGAGTATCAGATCGTGGTCATTCCTGGCCGGGGCATCCTGGGTGTGCGGGCGAACGACATGCAAGCTTATTGCAAGGGCGTCGGCGGCGAGGAGATCGCCGGGCGCGACGAGGAGGATCACTATCCCACGTACGATTTCTGTTCGACCCGAGCCTACAACCGGCTGGCCGAGATCGACATCGCCGAAGGTACGACGGCGATCGAGCGCGACCTGCCGCTGACGCGTGGCGCCGCGACAGAATTGGAACTGGTCGACGCGTCCGGTCAGCCGCTTGACGGCGCTTGCGTGTGCGGCCAGTTTCCCTGGTATGGCCGGTTTGAGAAGCCGCTCAAGACGAATCGCGTCGAGATCGAGGCGCTGCGGGCCGACGAGGTCCGACAGGTCGCGCTGTGGCACGAGGAGAGAAAGCTCGGGCTGGTCGTCGACGTCGAGCCGTCCGAGACGATCCGCCGCGTGACGCTGCTGCCGTGTGCCTGGGCATCCGGCCAACTCGTCGACAGCGACGGAGATCTGCTGGCCGATGCCAGTCTGGTCTGTGCCCTGTTGCCCGGCGGCGACTACGGCCTCGAACTCGCGCGCGGACCGCTGGACGAACCAGGGCGGCTCCGCATTGAAAATCTCCTCCCCGGCGGCAGCTATCGGCTGGTCGTGCACAGCCAGAAGCACGGCTGGAAGACGCTGTCCGAAAAACTCGCCGTCGAGCCGGGCGAATCGGTCGACTTCGGCACGGTCGACGTCACCAGCGAGGAGGCGCCCGAGCCGGCGCGGGCAAAGCTTGCCGCCGACGACGAGAAGATCACGGTCCGCGGGCGCGTGCTCGACGCGGCGGGCCAACCGGCGGCCGGGGCCACGGTGCGCCTGGCACGCATTTATTGGGATCCGTCGATCGAACACAAGCCGCTCAATGAAACGACGACCGACCAGGCGGGGCGGTTCGAGATCGCGTATCGCAAATCGCAATTCAACGTCGACGTCAATCGCCGCCAACAGTGGAAAGAAGTGACCGTCGCCGCGTTCCGGCCGGGGAGCGCGCCGGGCTGGGCCTGGCTGGACGAATTGCCGCCGGGCGAACCGGTCGAATTGCACCTGGCCAACGACGATCTGGCCATCTCGGGCCGCCTCGTCGATCTCGAGGGGAGCCCCCTGGCCGGCGTTCGCGTCGAGCCCGGCGAGCTGCAGGGCCCCAAGGAAGGCCGACCTGGCCGACTGGCTCCAGGCGGTCAAGCAAGGCGAACCGCCCTGGACCGCCACGAAACATCTGCGCCATGGCCTGCCGGCCGAAGGCACGGGCCTTGCGCCCGAAGTGCTGACCGATGCGGATGGGCGGTTTCAGCTACGGGGCGTCGGCGACGAGCGGACGTTGAGCCTGGTGTTCGGCGGCCCGACGGTCGCGCGTACGGAAGTGACGGCCGTCACGCGGCGGATGGCACCGATTGCGCAGTCGAAATCAAACCATTCGATCGGACGTGAGAACAAGGAGTCGGTGGTCGGCGCGGACTTTGAGATAGCACTGCCACCGACGCGCGTCATCGAAGGCGTGGTGCGCGACGCCGCCACGGGCGAAGCGCTCTCGGGCGTCAGCGTGCAAAGCTGGCAATTTGCCGCCAGCCACATCATCGGCGAGCGACAGATTCGGGTCACGACCGATGAGCAAGGGCATTTCCGGCTGGTCGGCATGCCGAAGAGCGCAGGGAACGAGATCGTCGCCGTTCCGGGCGACGAGCAACCCTATTTCATGCGCGTTGCCCAGGTGCCGGACGATCCTGGGTTGGGTCCGGTCACGGTCGACATTCCCCTGCATCGCGGCATCTGGATTACCGGCCGCGTCACCGACCTGGTCAGCGGGGCGCCGGTTCCCAGAGCCTCGCTCTACTACTTGCCGTTTCTCACCAACGAGTATGCGCGGGCCTTGCCCGAGTTCGACGCCAGTGGAAGCGTCGAGGGCACGATTGCGATTCAGAATCACTATCGAACGGCGTCCGACGGAACGTTCCGCCTGGTCGGCTTGCCCGGCCGGGCGATTGTGGGCGTGCTGAGCCTCGAGGGGGATTATCGCCAGGCGGTCGGGGCGGACGCCATCGAGGGGATCGACGCCAAGGGGCACTTCCCGACGTTTCGCAACCCGATCAACCCCAGCCGGAAGTGGCCCACGGCCATGAAGGAAATCAATCCGGCCGAGGGAAGTGACTCGGCCAGCGTCGACTTCCAGCTCGATCCCGGCGGGCACGTCCAAATCACCATACTTGATCCGAGCGGAGAGCCCCTCGACGCCACGAAGCTGGAGCTGTTGGGATTCCGGCGGCCGACCGCAGGCTCGACTGTTGATGTACTTGGCCTTGGGCCCGAGGAAGTGCGCACCATCCTGCTGCATCACAAAGAGCGCGGACTGGGCAAGGTGGTTCGCGTGCGAGCGGCCGACGCCGAAAAGGGGATGTCCGTGCGGCTCGAGCCGTGCGCCACGTTCCGCGGGCAATTGGTCGACAAGAACGAGACGCCCCTCTCCGGCGTCGAGATTCGGGTCGCCGTCCTGCCGATGGAGGACTTTTCTGAGTTTTTGCCGCGCGTTGCTACGGACGCCGACGGCAAGTTCGTGCACCGGGGCATCTTGCCGGGCGTGAATTACGCGGTGGCCGCCATCGGCAGGCAGATCGACATTCGTTCGGTGGCGAGTGACGTCGCCATCGAGCCGGGCGAAACGGTCGACTTCGGCACGATCGACGTCACCGGCGACGAGCGTCCCGAGCCGGCGCGGACGAAGGCCGTGGCCAGTGTCGCCACTGACGCGCCCAAGGACAGCAAGCAGGCGTCCGGCGACGTCGCCGCCGAAGAGTTCTCCGGCCAGGTGGTCGACCCGAGCGGCCGGCCGGCCGCCGGGTGCGGAGTTGTATCTGGTGTTTTACGTTCCGGAGCCGACGGGTTTGCTGGTGCCGAATTGGAAGCCGGTGGCGACGACCGATGCCAAGGGCGCGTTTCGTTTCGCGGTCCGCGTGGCCGATCTTGGCAACCGGGCGACGCAGCGCAAATTGGACTTTAGCGCGCTGGTCGCGGTGAAAGAAGGGTTCGGCTTTGCCTGGTCGACGGCTTGGAAACACGCGACCGACGGCCGCAACCCGGTCAGCGAACATGTGATTCCCTCGGTGACGCCGGGGCCGCCGCCAAAATTGGACGACGCCTCGGCCGGTGCCAAGGAGCCGCTCAATTGATTGAGGACGATCAGCCGATCCATGGCCGGATCGTCGACATCAACGGGCAGCGGAGTGGCCGGCACGCGGCTGACGCTGATGCAAGTTTCCACGGGCGACAACAACGACCTGGCAGCCTGGCGGGCGGCTGCCAAGGAGCCGAAGGCCGACTTCTATTCGGCCCGGCAAAAGACCACGCTGAGCATGAACGGCCCGCAGGTCCGCTCGCTGGTCAAGCCGGCGGTGACCGACGCCGACGGCCGGTTCGAGCTGCGCGGCGTGGGGCACGGGCGGATTGCCCAACTGCTGGTCGAAGGTCCCGGCATCGAGACGGCGGAGGTGTATGCCCGTACCGAAGCTGGTGAAAAGATCGAGTTACAGCGCGAGCGGCGATCGCCCGAATTGGGTTCGTACATTTACTATCCGGCCGAAGTGCTGTTGGTGGCCGGACCGTCGGCGCCGATCACGGGCGTCGTGCGTGACGCGGGGACCAGGCGTCCGCTGGCAGGCGTGACGATCAAGAGCCAAGAGCGGCACGGCGAACGAATCAGCGGCTGGGGCCAGGATTTTGTGCGGGCCGTGACCGACGCGGAGGGGCGCTACCGGCTCGAAGGGATGCCGATCGGCGGCGACAATCGGATCGCGGCCATCACGCCCGACGCCGGACCGCCCTTCTTGTCGATGAGCAAAGATGCGCCACCTCGAATGAAAATAAGCCTCTGGAGGTCGACTTCGATCTGCGCACGGGCGTGTGGATTGAAGGACGGGTAACGGACCAGCACACCGGCAAGGGATTGTCCGGCTGGGTCGAGTATTACGTGACCAACGATAACCCCGACTATGCGTTTGCGCGGACCTTGCGCGTCGACCAGCGCGATCGCTGGCAATCGGGCGACGATGGCCGCTATCGTATCGCCGCACTTCCCGGGCCGGGGATCGTCACGTTCCGCGCGCACCAGGACCAGGACTACCCGCGCACCGATACGATCGTCCGGCTGGACGGAACGCGCGAGAAGGTGAGCGGCGCAATGCGCAACACGGAGCCGCACCATATTTTTCCCGCCAACTACCACCTTGTGATTGAAGTGAATCCCGACGCCGCCGCGCAGCACATGGAGCTGAACGTCCAGCTCGACGGTGGCACGACCGTCGTGGGCCGGGTCGTCGATCCGGACGACCAGCCGGTAACCGGCTACTACTATGCGGGTCGATCCGCGGAATTCCCCAGTTGGATGTGGGCCAACCAGGACAAGTTCGAGCTGGTGGGTTACGATCCCGAGTCGCCGCGGCACGTTTACTTCTGCGACCACCAGCGCAACCTGGCCGGCAGCGCGATCGTCTCGGGCGAGGTGCCTGAGAAACTCGTCGTCAAACTGCAACCGGCCGGCCAAGTGAAAGGCCGGCTCGTCGACGCGGACGGCACGCCGCTGGGCAACTGCCAGCTCGTCCCCTGGTCGCCGCCGCTGAGCGATCCCTCGCAAGCGCGGCCGTACTCGGCGGCGCCGCTGCCACGCAACCTCGATCACAACCTCAGCGGCCGTTACGAGACGGACAAGGACGGGCGATTCGAGATTTCCTGCCTCGCGCCGGGCGTGGAGTATCGGGTTCGAGCATTCGACCGCGACCGCATGACGCCCACCCGCGGCCGGATGCCGAAAGTCTCGGGACCACTAGACGTCGTGATCAAGGTCGACCCCGGCGAGTCGAAGGATCTGGGCGACGTGCGGCTGGCGGACGAAAGCAAGTTCACCCTTCCCATGGGAAATGCCGTGCCGGCGCCGATCGGCGATACCAACGCGAGTAGCGCGAAGCCCGCCGACGCGGACCCGGCCGTGGGAAATGCCGACGGTAAGGGGCGGCCGGTGGCCACGGGGCGAGTTGTCGATGCGGATGGCAAGCCCGTGGCGGGGGCGGAGATTCTGTTTGCGTCGGGAGTGCAAGGCGGCACGGGAGCAGTTGTTTGTGCGCACGACGACCGGCGCTGACGGTGAGTTCGAATTTCCGTTCGACGCCGCGGAGCTCGGCCAACACGTCGAGGGGTTACGCTCTCCCTGGAACAGTCCGTACATCGTCGCCCGGCACAAGGGATACGGTCCGGCGAGCAAGCACATCGTCGAGCCGGGTGATGCGGCAGGGGTGGAACTGAAGCTCGTCGCGGATGAGGTGCCCGTGGAAGGGCGCATCGTCGATTCGGAAGGCAAGCCGGTGGCCTCGGCCACCGTGCGAGTGCTTCGCGTGCGCGGGAGCCCGGACGGATCGCTCGACGGCTGGATCCACGCGCTCGTCGGCACCGGGTACGTTTGGAATCAAACCGGCACTTGGCTGCAGGAGAGCATCGGCCAGGACGTTTCCGGGTTGCCGGATCACGTCACCACCGACGCCGACGGACGCTTCCAGTTATCGGGACTGGGGGGTGATCGCGTGGTCGATCTGCGGCTGGAGACGCCGGGATACGAGATCGGCGACTTTTCCGTCATGACGCGGCAAGGCGACACGTTGCGGATTCCCTACGATGGCGACGACGACAAGCTGGGCGTGTTCATTTGCTACCCGGCCAGGTTCGCGCACGTCGGCCGTGCCGACGCAGCCCGTCGCGGGCGTCGTGCGCGACGCGGATACCAAGGAGCCGATCGCCGGGGTGACGCTGTACTGCCATCGCCGGGCCGGCACCAAAATTCATGGCCATTACCCGCCCGAGACGGTGACCGGCGACGACGGCCGTTACGAATTGGCCAGTCTGCCGAACGGCCCCGACAACGCCGTGGCCGTCGTGCCGCCAGCGGGTTCGCCCTACGTGCCGCAAATGATTGAAATGGACACCAGCCACGGTCTGGCGCCGTGCGCACTTGACGTTGACGTGAAGCGCGGCGTGCTGATCCGCGGCCGGGTGACCGACGGCGCGACCGGCGAGCCGGTGCCGGAGGCGCGGATCGAGTATTTTGTCTTCACCAGCAATTCGCACATCGACCAGTACCCGGGCATTCGCCACGCGGACGACATCGTTACCGAAACGGGCGCAGACGGCCGCTATCAACTCGTTGGATTGCCCGGCGCGGGCTGATCGCCGTGCGCAGCAAGACCGACCAATTCACGGCGAATCAGCAGATCGATGTACGTCCTACCGACTTTGAAGCCACTCTCAACGAGAACTTGTTTCATACGTATCCGAGTTCGTGTTTCGGCGCTTCGCATCATGCCGTGGCCGTGGTGGACGTGCCCGACGGAGCCCGCGACGTGACGCGCGACGTCGTGCTCGACCGCGGAAAGTCGCTCATCGTGCACGTGCGGGACGCCGGCGGCCAGGAATTGAGCGGGGCGAACGTCAACCGGCGCGGCGTCTATGCCTGCCAATGGTTTGGGGGCGAGGTCGACGTCGACGGCCCGAGCTTCACGGTCGAAGGTCTTTCGCCCGGGGAGCACCGGGTATTGTTCGTGCGGCACAAGGGACAAATGCTTGCCGGGCGCGGGTCGTCTCGGCCGACGACGCGGGGCCGGTCGAGATGAGGCTCGAGCCGGCGGCGTCGATCAGCGGGCGGCTGGTCGGCGACGACGAGCGGGGCGTGCCGTTGGCGCTGGTGAACTGCAAGCTTGCGGACGACAACGGCGAGATCCGCGGCGATTATTTCCGGGTCACCACCGGCGACGACGGCCGCTTTCGCATCGAGGGACTCGTGCCCGCGTTGAAGTACACGATTCGCACGCTGTATCGGCGCGGCGACCGCTACGTGCTGGCGTCGCGCGAGCTGCCGATTCCGGCCGCAACATTCCAACTGAAACCCGGCGAAGCGTTCGACTTGGGGGACGTGCACATGGCCGACGACGTTGTCTTGTCCGCTGCGACAAAGCGTATTGCGGCGAACGACGAGCCGGCGGAGAAACGAGCCGTGGTCGCCGGTCGCGTGACGCTGCCGGGGGGAGAGCCCGCCGCGGGGGCACACGGTGCGCGGTGGTTGCCGACGCACCGAACCGCTGCGTGGCGGCGACCATCGCGTTCGGGCGAGGTGTCTGGCCGAAGCCACGGCGGACGCAGCGGGCAATTACCGGCTGAACGTGCCGGGCGTCAGTCCTGAGACACATCGTGACGCAACGCTGATCGCGCCGAACCGACGGATATGGCCTCGCCTGGCAACCGTTCGATCTCGATGCGTCGCCGCGGAGGCATCATTTGCGCTCGGTGCCCGAGGAATCGGTTCGTGGCCGGCTGGTCGACATCGACGGCCAACCGGCGGCCGGCGTGCGGTTGCTGGTGAGGTCCGTGTCCAAGCGCGATGACGCGGGCGAGTAGCGATCCAGGACGGAGTTGGTTACCGTGGCGAAGCGGTGCCCGCGGCGTGGCTGCCGGCGGTCACCTCCGATGCCGAAGGCCGGTTCGCCTTGCAGGGCGTTCCCCCGGATCACGGCAATCTGGATGGCGGTGCAGGAGAACGATCGATTTGCCCAGCAGGATGTCGCGCTCAACACGGGAATGCCCGAGCAGCGGGGCGAGCGCGACGGGACATACCGGCCGCTGGTGAAGAACGTGGACGGCGGCGAGGAGGCTGTGGTGGCATTGGCGCCGGCGCAGCCCTTCGAGGGGACCGTCACGTATGAAGACACCGGCGAGCCGGCGCCGCATGCGCGGTTGACGATCTGGGCCAGCCAGCAAAAGTTCGGCTCGATGGTCTCGGTCGGGGGCCAGGCGGACGAGCAAGGGCGGTATCGCATCAGCCCCCATCCGGGCATTCGCTTCGGCATCAACGTCTATCCGCCTGACGGCACTCCCTACTTGTCTCGATAGACTCCGCTGGACGAGGCGATCGAATGGCAAGCCGGCGACCGCGTGAAGCAGGTGGACGTCAAACTGCCGCGGGGCGTGCTGGTGCGCGGCACCGTGACCGAAGCGGGCACGGGCACGCCGGTAGCGAAGGCCTCGATCCAGTACATTCCCGAGTCGGCCAACAACACGAACAAGAAGGACGACATTCTCACCGGCTGGCAGGGCATTCAGCTCTCCGGCGACGACGGGAAGTTCGAGATCGTCGTCCTCCCCGGTCCGGGGCGGCTGTTGATCCATGGCCCCGGTGACGAGTACGTCTTAAGGAAACGTCCGACGCAGGAGTTGTACCGGGGCAAACCGGGCGGGCGACGAAATTACGCCCACGCCATCGAGCGCCTCGAGCCGTCGGCCGGCGACGAGCCGATCGAGCTGAACGTCGAGCTCGAGCGCGGCGCGACCGTGCATGGGCGGCTCGTGGACGAGCAGGGGGAGCCCGTCAGCGAGGCGATTGTCGTCTCGCGCTTGTTCATCATTCCGCATTCGCCTTACTGGCGCGGCTACGGCGAAATGCCGCCGCCAGTGCATCGGCGGCAAGTTCGAGTTGTCGGGCCTGGGCGCCGGCCAGGAGTACCCGGTCTATTTCCTCGACGCCAAGCGTCGCTTGGGCGCCACCGAGACGCTGCGCGCCGGCAGCGGGGAAATGACGGTCGTGCTCAAGCCGTGCGGCGAAGCGACGGGGCGGTTCGTCGACGCCGAGGGGAATCCGCACGTTGGCTTCGATCCCGTCTCTGCAAATCGTCGTCACGCCGGGGTCGCATCCGCGCAATTCGGTGGCCGCCAAGCTGGGCCAGCTTGCGGCCGACATGGACTTCAACGCCAACGTCGACCGGTTGAACTACTGGTCAGGACGTCAGGACCTAAGACGGACGACCAGGGCCGCGTCACGCTTCCCGCGCTGATCCCGGGCGCCAACTATCAAATCACACCTACGAAGACGGCAAGCCCCGCATGCTGAAAGAGTTTTCGGTGAAGCCCGGCGAGAAGCTCGAGCTGGGCGATATGACCATCAACCTCAACCGCTGACGGCTCGCCTGGCGGGCGGAAGTATCATGGGCGATCTCCACTTCACGACCGGCGCCAGCGGAGCCTGGGCCGCTTACGAGCCGAGCGACGCGGCCCCCTGGAACCTCGAGCGGGTCGCGCACCTGCACCGCCGGGCGGCCTTTGGGGCCCCCTGGGACGAGCTCCAGCGCGACCTGGCCGACGGGCCCGGGCCGGCCATCGACCGGCTGCTGCCAAAGGGAGCGGAGGACGCCGATTCCGCGGCATTCGAGACGATGGCCGGCACCATCGGCGACGCCGCCACGGCCTCGGGCAACGCCGAGCGTTTGAAGGCCTGGTGGCTGTATCGCATGTTGCTGTCGCCCGACCCGTTGGGCGAACGGTTGACGTTGATGTGGCACAATCACTTCGCCACGAGCAATCGCAAAGTGGAAAACCTGGTTGCGATGCGCGAGCAGAACGACTTGTTTCGCCGTTACGCTCGGGCCCCGTTCGGCCAGCTGCTGGCGGCGGTCGTCAAGCAGCCGGCAATGCTCACCTGGCTCGACGCCGACGCAAATCGCAAAGGGCATCCGAACGAAAACCTGGCCCGGGAAATGATGGAGCTGTTCACGATCGGCCTGGGGCACTACACCGAAAGCGACGTCAAGGAGGCGGCCCGGGCCCTGACCGGCTGGTCGATCGTCGGCAACCACTACGAGTTTCGCGAGGCGCGGCACGACGAAGGGGAAAAAGTGGTGCTTGATCGGCGGGGAGCGCTGACCGGCGACGACGTGATCGCGATGTTGTTGGAAAACCCGGCCACGTCCGAGCGGCTGGCCTGGCGGATTTGCCAGATTCTGTTGGGCGAGGGAGTGGCCGACGACGCGGCGCGAGGCGAGTTGGCCGATGGCCTCCGCGCGCACGAGCTGGACACCGGCTGGGCCGTCGAGACGGTGTTGCGCTCGCGGCGGTTCTTCTCCGACCAGAACTTGCACGCCCGGGTGCTGGGCCCGGTCGAATACGCGGTGGGGGCCTTGCGGGCCCTGGAGCTGGGGGACCCGCCTCCCAGCACGCTGCTGTTGGCCGAATGGACGACGCGGATGGGACAAGACCTGTTTTATCCGCCGAACGTGGGCGGCTGGCACGAAGACCGGGCCTGGCTGACGTCGCGCACCGTGATCGCGCGGGCGAATTTCGCCGCGGCGCTGGTCGAGGGGCGACTCTGGCATCCGGTGCGCGTGCCGAACGTGGACGAGCTGGTGGCCCGTCACGGCACGGCGAGCGACTTGCACCAGAGGGTGTCCTGGATTGCCAGCCTGCTGTGGGGCGAAGCGCCGCCGCGAGCGATTCAGGCAGTCGTGGAAGCGACCGCGTCCGCCAATGCCGAGCGACCGCTGTCGTGCGCGGTGGCACTGGTGTTGGCACGCCCCGAGCATCAACTGGCATAAAAGGAGAACGGATCATGCTGTCCCGACGAAAGTTTCTGCAGGCGAGTTCGCTCGTGTCGCTCTCGCCGCTGCTGCCCGGTTTTCTGAGCCGCACGGCCAGGGCCGCCGGCGCGGCGCCCGACGAACGGGTGCTGGTCGTCATCCAATTGGACGGCGGCAATGACGGCCTCAACACCGTGGTCCCCTTTGCCGACGACGGCTACGGTCGCGCCCGGGACAAGTTGCGATTGAAAACCGCCGAGCTGCACAAGCTCGACGATCGGGTTGGGCTGCACCCGCGCATGCGAGCCGCCAAGGAGCTTTTCGACGACGGGCGGCTGTGCGTCGTGCAGGGCGTGGGCTATCCGAACCCCGACCGGTCGCACTTCCGCAGTATGAGAATCTGGCAGACGGCCCGCTTCGACCTGGAAGGAAACGAGGGATACGGCTGGCTCGGCGGCGCGCTCGATCAACAGGCCGGACCGCAAGCGTCCGCGGCGATCTATGTCGGCCAGCAGGAAGCCCCGCTGGCCCTGTGGAGCCGGCGCAGCGCGACCACGACGCTCGCGACTGCCGCCGACTTGCAGCTCGATCTGCCGGCCAGGCCGTCGGCCGGGCCCGCAGCGAGCGACGATGCTTCGCTCGAGCAATTCGTCTGCAAACAGACGCTCTCGGCATACGCGGCCGCCGAGGAGTTTGCCCGACAAGAGTCGCGTCTGTCGAGCGACGGCGGTGCCGATTATCCCGACACGGCACTTGCCGCGCGATTGAAGCTCGTCGGGCAACTGCTCAAGTGCGGCTCGCAGTCGCGCGTGTTCTATACGATTCAGAGCGGCTACGACACGCATTCGGCCCAACTCTATACGCACTCCCAACTATTGCGAGAGTTTTCGGATGCGACGCGATCGTTCCTCGACGACTTGAAATCCGCGAAACTCGACGGCCGGGTGCTCGTGTTGGCCTTCAGTGAGTTCGGCCGCCGGGTGGCGGAGAACGAATCGCAAGGCACCGACCACGGCACGGCCGGGCCGGTGTTTTTGGCCGGCACGCCGGCGCGGGGCGGGCTGGTGGGCAGCGCCCTGATCTGTCCGATCTCGACGACGGCGACCTGCGGATGCAACTCGATTTCCGCCAGGTCTATGCAGCGGTTCTGGACGATTGGCTCCAAATCGACGCCGAAAGCGTGTTGCGAGCGCCGTTCGAGAAGCCCCCCATATTGACGCTCTGAAACTCGCATGTGAACGAACGGCGCCGAGCGCAACCGCTGAACAGGACCGTCGCGTTCGCGTCTTAGCTAAGACGCTGTTTCAAGAACGGACTTTGGGTGCCAATGCCGGCTTGTCCGGCTTGTCCAGCAGTGCAGACCGCCTCGATTGTACCACTGGGCGAGCCAGCAGTGGCACCGGACGCGCTTCCTTGCAGTTTTGAAACAGCGGTTGCGCCATTTCTTCCGCGCCTGGTGTGCTGATCGTGCCCCAGGGGTAGGGTACCTGGTGTTAGCGATGGGTTATACACTCAGGCAGTGGTGCCGGCGTGGCGGTTGTTAGCAAGCGGACCATTCTTGGACGAGCTACTAACGCGTCTACTGCCCGTTTGGACTTAGAAGCTGTTTCAAAACCGCGTCGGAGAGGGGGACAGTCCGACAGTCCCATTTTGCTCCGAAGACTCGGCAAAATCGGGACAGTCTTCGGCGGTTTTGAAACAGCTTCTTAGCGCCGGCTGCGCGTTACTACCCATTCGATCGAGGAGAGTATTTTGGCCAAGAAGAAATCGACCTCCCGAGCTGCCAGCAAGAGCGACGCCATCCGGGAAGTATTGGCAGGTCAGCCGAAGGCGCCCACCAAGCAAATCAAAGCGAAATTGGAAGCCAAGGGCGTGAAGGCTTCCGAAGCGCTGATCAACAAGGTGAAGTACGACCGCAAGCGTTCGCCGGGTAACAAGAGTCGCGGCACCCGCGGCCGGTCGCCGGAAGTTAGCAAGGCGGATGCCATCCGTGACATGTTTAACAAGATGGGACGCGACGCTCGGCCGCGCGACATTATCGCGGCGCTCAAGAGCAAGGGCATCGTTGTCACTTCGGCGCAAGTAAGCACGCTTCGTAACAAGATGACTCCCAACGGCCAGGCTTCGCGGGCCGACGGCCCGGTGGCCTACGAGCACCTGTTGGCGGCCAAGCAGTTGGCCCAGCGGCTGGGCGGAATCGAGGAAGCCCGGCGGGCCCTGGACGGCTTCGCCCGGCTGATTCAGAGCTGATCGCTGCCGATCGGCCGATGCCGCCGCGAGCAGGCCTCGTCGAATATCGCGGCAGTTTCGGCGTCGAAACCACGGAGCGCCGTCGCTGGGACCGCGCGTCGGTGGGAATGTCTCGGACGCAGCGGGCGCGAGGTAAGCAGTGCTCGAATTGACAACAGCGATCCTCTTAAGCGCGCACCTGCTGTTGGTCGACGTCGCCATGGCCGGTCCGCTGGTGAGTGCGTGGCTCGATTGGCGCGCCAATCGGCGCGGCGAACCGGCCGGCGGAGCATTGGGACGCCAGTTGGCCTGGTGGTCGATCGCTTCACTCGTGGCCGGCAGCGCGCTGGGCGGAGTGCTGCTGGCGGCGCGGTGGCAGGCCGCCGACAGTTACTTGCGGGCGCTGGCGGTCGTGCCGCGCGATCGGCTGTGGTTCGCGCTGGCGGAGCTCGCGTTTTCGCTGATTTGCCTGACCGTGTATGCCGGGCTGTGGAATCGCTGGCGCAAGTGGCGCGTCTGGCATCGTGTGCTCGCCGTGGCGGGGGCCACGAATTTGTTGGCGCACTTTCCGGCGCTGTTTGTCATCGTGTCGGTCCTCGACGCTCGGCGACCGCTGCCGGCCGAACCGCTCGACCGGGCCGCGTACCAGCGACTGTTGATCGACGGCGAAGTGTTATCGCGGGTGGTGCACTTATGGCTGGCGGCCGGAGCCGTCACCGGCATGGTCGTAGTGCTGTTGGCCCTGCGCGGCAAGCCGTCCGCAGGGGAAGCGGCCGCGCGCGACGGTCTCGTGAAGAGCGGGGCCCGGCTGACGCTTACAACCACGATACTGCAGTTTCCAGTTGGTTTGTGGGTGGCACTGGCCATGCCGGCGGCGTCGCGTGAGGCGCTGTTGGGTAGCGACGCGCTGGCTGCCGGGCTGTTTCTGGCGTCGCTGGCGCTGGCGATGTTGGTGTTGCACGTCGTGTCGCCGCTTGCGCTGGGACAGGCGTCGTGGCGCCCGGCGTGGCGCAGTGCCGCCGTGCTGGTGGCATTGATTTTACTAATGGTAGGGACTCGCGTGCGGCTGAATCGCGACGCGGTGCCGGCCGTCTTGCAACCCGGGGGAGTGTCCGTTCGATAGCAATTGCGGATATGTGGCCGCCTGGCCACTTGCGTCGGCCGCCAGTTCCGTTTCAATAGGAGTTCTCTCGATGCTCCCCGCCCGCACTCACTCGCAGAGGTCGTTGCCTTGATGTCGCTTGAGATAGTCACGATTTCGGATCCCGTCCACGGTTCGAAGGCGAAAATACTCCCCGGCCTGGGTTTCAACTGCTACGGATTCTCGGTGGCCACTTCGGCGGGCCCGGTGGAGGTGTTGTGGTCGGCGCCCGACTTTACCGACGGCACGTCCAAGCCGACGCACAGCGGCATTCCGCTGTTGTTCCCATTCGCGGGCCGGATTCGGGGCACGACGTTCCATTTTCAAGGCAGCGATTACACGCTGGAAGAAGGCGACGGCCAGGGCAATGCGATTCACGGTTTCGTGTTCAATCGTCCATGGCGGGTGAAGGAGCGGGTCCAGGATCGGGTGGTGGGGCAGTTTCAGGCGTCGGTCGACGACGAGTCGCTCGAGGACCGCTGGCCGGCCGATTTTCGGATCACGGCCGAGTACCGCATCACCGGCAACGTGTTGTCGGCCGAGTTTTTGATCGAGAACCCCGACGACAAACCGCTGCCGTTCGGCTTTGGCACGCACCCCTACTTTCGCGTGCCGCTGGCGGGCACCAGCGCCGAGGACTGCGTGGTCAAGGTTCCGGTGGGCACGAACTGGCACCTGGCCGAGCTGCTACCCACCGGTGAAACGGAAGTCACGCCGGCCGTCGAACAATTGGCCGGCGGCATGCGGGTGGGCGACATGAAGCTCGACAACGTGTTCGGCGAGCTGCATTTCGAAAACCATCGGCTGGCGGCGACGATTCACGACCCGCACAGCGGCCGCACGTTGTCGCAATCGTTCGACGACCAGTTCACGGCCTGCGTGGTTTACAACCCGCCCCATCGAGAGGCCGTGTGCATCGAGCCGTACACGACGATTCCCGATCCGTTTACGCTCCGCGAGCAAGGTCACGACCCGCATTTGCGCATCTTGGCGCCGGGCGAATCGTTCCGCACGCGGATCGAGATCCGCGTGGAGTAGCGATCCCTCGCGTCTCAAACCTGCGACGTAGGTTCGCTGCGGAGGCGGTTTCTGGGAGCTTCGTCCGCCGTTTCGCCGGCCGGCACGCCAAGGATCTCCATGACGCCGGCGTAGCGCGCTTCGACGTCCATTCGATCGGACGGATCGGGCAGGCCTTCATCGCACGCCCGGCGGATCAACTTAGCGTGTCGTTCCAGCGCGATGCGGTCCGAAGGGCGACGCACCACGTAGCTCACGGCGGCCACGGCATCGAGCATGTGAATCATGACCGAAGCGCTGGTGCGGCCATATTGACGAATCTGGTTGAAGGCGGCGTCGACCACATCGGCGAACGATACGCCCCGGGTGACGACGCGCAGTTTTCCTTCGTCGTCGTAGCGATAGGGTGAGGGCATCGAGCGGCGGGCGAGTCGTCCCAGCGCCTCGCTGAGCCAATCGACGCAAATGATCGCGGTGAACGGATCGTTGATGCCCGGCGACAAGGCCCGCACGGCCACCTCGACAAGTTGATCGACGGTGAATTCGACGTCCTGGTAGGGCGTGCGCTGCACCTCGAACAGGACGGTCCCATTGATGATGCGGGCCAGCTCGTTATCGACTCGGTCGCCCGGCCAGACCAACGCCAACGGGTTGCCCTCGATCACGAATTGCCCCGGTCGCCGCAGGAGCCGTACGACGACGTCGTGCTCCTTGGCCAACCGCATGAGTCGTTCCTGCTCGATCGCGCCGACGTAGCCGTTTCCGCAGGCGGCGACGGTTCGAGCTTGACTTTCGAAATGGTCGGGCAGATCGGCGCGGCCGGCGTCTTCGAAGTCTTTGATCAGGTCCTGACCCAGTTCGTCGGGCCACAGGCGGTCAATCGTGGCGTGCATCTCCTGGCTGACGGTGGCGATGATCTGGTTGGCCTGAATCGTGATGGCCACGTGATGGATAAAGTGGATCAGCACGCCCAGGCTCGCCAGCGCCAGCAAAATGCCCACGGCCACGGCCAGGCCCGGAACGAATTCCGTTTCGCCCGTGCCCACCACGGTCCGCAAGACCAGCAGGCAGTAGATGAACGTTCCGGTGAACGTACCCAGCACGAACTGGTTGTTGCGGTCGCGAATGAAATTGCGCAACAGTCGCGGGCCGAACTGTCCGGAGGCCAGCGACAAGGCCACGATGGTAATCGAAAAGACGACGCCGGCCACGGTGATCATCGAGCCGGCAATCGTGGACAGCACGGCCCGGGCTCCTTGGGGACCGCCGCTATAGATCCACCAATCGCTGAGACTTTCTCGGACGGTATGATCGATCGTGACGGTACCAAACGCCAGACCGGCGGCCGCGATGCTCATCACCGCCGGAACCAACCAATACGACGTGCGGAGCGAGTCCCACAGGTAGAGCAGTCGGGTGGGCATGCAAGTCTACTCGAATGCGGTTGTCCGATACCGCATCGTACCTTACGGATTGCAAAACGTCGAAGCGAACAGGCCCGGGGCGGAACATGCTTAGCTTTGAAGCCGTTTTAACACCGGCCTTGGGTGCCGCTGCTGGCTTGTCCAGCAATGTTATCGACGAAGGCCTGCACAGCTGGACGAGCCAGCAGTGGCACCGGACGCGCTTCCTAGCGGTTTGATACAGGCTGTTAGATAAGCAGCGAGACCGCGTTACCAAAAAAAAGCCGGACAATGACTTGTCCGGCCTTGAAACTCGGTAGGCAATTGGGCATTATTCGCCGGCGCTGGCTTGCGCGTCTTCCTCGCCGCCGGGAAGCTTGCCCTGCTTGATCAATTCGCCGAAAGTGGGCGAATTCGGATCGTCGGCGTCGGACTTCATGTCGGCCACTTTGTCCAAGGCTTCTTGGATCTTGGCCTTGTTTTTCATATCGGCCTTGCGGTCCAGCAGCGCGTCCAGCGCGTCGCCGTAGGCGTTGCGATCCTTTTTCTTCTTGCCTACGTGGCACACGTTGCACTTCACCTTTTTGACCGCCGCCGCGAAAGCGATCTCTTCGGGCGTCGAGGGATCTTCCTTAACGTACTTCGCGTCGAACTCCTTCTTGAACGGAGCGATCGCGTGCGCCGACTCGGCGGGAGCCAACAACAGGCCGGCGGCGACGCCACACAACAGCAACAGACAAAAGTTCTTCATAGAAATCAGTCTCCAAAGACAACTGCAATCTGCCAGGGCAGCGGACAACTGTTCCAATGCTGGCGGGAAATACGAGGGAAGGTCAGGCGGGATACTTCGGCGGGTCCACTAGGCTCCCAGTAGAATCAGTGAAAAACCGGCTGTCAAGTTGCGCTTTTTCGCACCGGGGGCCGACTAATTGCCGTCTTTCGCCGGCGGCGTAGTAAACGGGCCGAGCGGCGCGGGAACCCGCGTAGTGGAAGTCGTGTTCTCGGCCGGCGGTTCGGGCAGATACAACAACTGGCCGCCGGCGTCCTGCCCGTCGGTGCCTCCGCCCGACGCGGCGTTCACCGCGGCGGCGGCATCCAGGCGCATAATCGGCCGGCACGTGCTCGTGGTAGGCGCGACTGCGCGCCGGCAGACCTTCGAACACGACCGCGTCGCGGCCACTGGACAAATTGCTGCTGGTGAACTGCCAGTGGTCCTGCCATTGGGAGAAATCAAACTGTCTGGAAGGGGGCTGGCTCGACGAGCTCATGATCTGCCAGAACACGTTGAAGCCATAAAAGTAATCGCCCACGCCGCTCCACCGAAACTGCGACAGGAACTCGTCGATGCCCGCCGAACCCCGCTGCTCCACCAGCGGCGAGCTGCCCGTCGTGGCGATGATGCAGTCGTAGCAGCGCAGATCGGTGACCAACTGATAGGGAGCTTCCAAGCTGTTGGTCAACAGCGCCAGGCCGCTGCCGACCATCACCGTGACGCTGCGCAACACCAACTCGGCATGGGCTTCTTGCCGCGGCAACAGCGAATCGCCGTCAGCCACGAACAGTCGCTCGCTGGTGGCCAGCAGGCCGTTGTCCCAGGTGAGCCGCACGGATTGCAATTCGGCGTCGCGCAACAACGTGGCCTCGCCGCGGGCCACGCAGTTTTGCAGGTTGATCGTCACCACGTGCCCTTCCATGGCCGTGCCGCCCATGCCCATCGAGTTCGAGCCGGGTGGTGCCTGGATGTCAAAGAAGGCCACGCCCGCGTGATAGAGCGGTTGGCCGCGAATTGTAAACGTGCAACGCTGGAAATCCAACAGGTCGGCCCGTCGCGTTTCGAACAATGATTTGACCACCGGCGAGTTGGGGGGCAGGTCGAGCTCCCAGTGAATACCGCTGGCCACCAACTGCCCGCCCGCCACGCTGACCATTTCCGGTCGCGCGTAGGGCTTCTCCGGATCGGCGCAAACACGACTACCGGCTGAAAGCCGGCCCCGGCCCGGATCACCAGCTTGATGTTCGTAATCTCGAAGGGGCGCTCCGTGCGGCGTCCGTCGTAGCGCAATTCGATCGTGTCGCCGTCCTTGGCCGCGCTACAAGCCGCGTACAGGCTGCCGTAGCTACCCGGCGCGGCATCGTCGCCGACGGTGAGCACGTTGGCGGCCACTGCCTGAGGCGTCACGGGGGTCGGCGACACGGAACCCAGGTCGCGGGCATCGCCGGAGAGGTCCAACGCACTGTCGCCCAGGTCGTCGGGCGAGCCGCCGACGGGCAAGGACGAGGTCTTGGACCGCGCAGTTGAATTGCTGGACCAGCTCCTCGAAGGGCCAAGACATCGCCTCCATGAACTTGTCGGCCTGCGAGAGCGTGGACTCGTGGTCCATGTCGGCGTCGGTCGGCGACGGGGGCGATCCAGTGGGGCCTCGCCGGGCATGCGCTCGGGCCGGGCCGGCACTCCCGTGGCTTCCGGCGGGGGCGGCTCGCGCAGCGACGGCTCGGGAATCAGCACTTCGGGGGGCACGGTCGGAGCGGTTTCGGCGGCCGGAACCCGACTGTCCGGCGCGTTCCACGCCGCGTCGGTATCGGACACCAGCGTACGCGACCAGTAGAGGTCCAGTCCGATGACGATTAGAAACAGCGCGGCCAGCGGCACGATCCACGGCAAGTGGCGCTGCCAACGCCCCCCAGTGCCAACCGGCCGCCGAACAGCTCGGGCCGATTGCGGATCGCCCAGCTGCATTCCTAGCGACTTGCCGAGCACGACCAACTCGTCGATCAACTCGGCCGGCCCCTGGTAGCGGTCCGCCGGGTTCTTGGCCAAGAGCCGCGATAGCATTCGGGTGACCGACGCCGGCAACTCGGGCCGAAACGTCCTCGGATCCGGCGGCGAGTCGGCCTGGTGCTGCAACAGCTTCTGCAGCACCGTGCCCTCGGGGAACGGCGGCCGGCCGGTGAGCATGAAAAACAGCGAGCAGCCCAGCGAGTAAAGATCGCTGCGCACGTCGGCGCCTGCGCGGGTCGCGGGCCTGCTCGGGCGAGATATAGTCGAACGTGCCCAGCGTCACGCCGCTGGCCGTGAGGTCGTTCGAGGCTTGCGCCATCTGGTTCAGCCGCGCCAGGCCCATGTCGACGAGCTTGGCCTTGCCGTCGGGCGTGACCAGCACGTTCGAGGGCTTGATGTCGCGATGGATGACCGACCGCTCGCTGGCGTGGTCCAGCGCCTGGGCAATCTGATAGGTGTAGCTCAGCGCCTGGTCCAGCGGCAGCGGCCCATGATCTTCGACGAGGTCGCGCAGGTTTACGCCCTCGATAAACTCGAAGACGATATAGTGCACGCCCCGGTCTTCGCCGACGTAAAACACCCGGGCGATGTTGTCGTGGTTCAGCCGGGCGGCACTCTGGGCCTCGTTGCGAAAGCGGCGCAGGGTTTCCTCGTCGGCCGACTGGTCGCGGGACAGCACCTTGACCGCCACCTCGCGGTCGAGCGTCGTGTCGAGCGCGCGGAACACGATGCCCATGCCGCCGCCGCCGACGAACTTCTGCAACACGAACTGGCCGAGCTGTTCGCCTTCCCACAAGCTGCCCGACTCGACCGGCACCTGGCCGGCTAGGTCCAACGGCGCGGTCGGCGGCCGAGAAGAAATCACCGTTTGCTGGCCATCGGGCGGACGAGAACGGACCGAACTGGCAGGGCCACCCGGCGGCTTCGGCTTGATGCTCGATCCGGCTGTCGATGGTACGGGCTTGTGGCTCGAGGGTTCACTCATCCGATGTTCCTAGCCATCCGGCAGCGGTGGCACGCGGCTGACGTCACCAGCACAGAGCGCCCATGACGCCGGCCGGTGGAAGTGAATAACCGCGTCTGGCCGTCGCGGGCTGTTCGGACGAACATCCGACTTTGAACCACAGCCCGCCCTCGTACGAATGCTCGCTCTCGCAGCAGTCCGATTGTAATCTGCCGAGGGCCTGGCCGTCAAACCTTTAACAATCCATCCAGCTTGAACTTAGGGCGATGGCAGCTGACGCCCGGAACGGTCGGGTGGGAGGCCAATCGCGCGACGAGAGCTGATTGCTTTCCGAGGGGATTCAACTACATTTGCACGCAGGGGGGGAGGCATGAACCGTGGGCCGGCCTCCCCGGAACTCTTTCGCTCGGCCCGCTGGATCAATCCTGCTGTCTGGAAATCCTCAGATGATGCAAAGCTCGACTCTGGATCGTCGTTCGTTCCTGCGCCGCACGGCCACAGCGGCCGCCGGTGTCGGCCTGGCTCCACTGGCAATTGGAGTTTCGGCTGCCGAGCCGGGCCCGCTCTTCAGGATTTCGCTGGCAGAATGGTCGCTGCACAAAACGCTGTTCAGCGGCAAGATGGAGAATCTTGAGTTCGCCAAAGCGGCCAAGGAAGAATACGGCGTTGACGCGGTCGAATACGTCAACCAGTTCTTCCGCACCAAGGGGGACGACAAGCAGTATCTGGGCGAAATGAAGACCCGGGCCGCGGATTTTGGCGTCACCAACGTGCTGATCATGATCGACGGCGAGGGGAACATAGGAGATCCAGACGAAGCCAAGCGGACGAAAGCCGTCGAAAACCACTACAAGTGGGTCGAGGCGGCGAAGTTCCTGGGCTGTCATTCGATTCGCGTCAACGCGTTTTCTAAGGGTTCGCCCGAGGAGCAGGCTAAGCTGGTGACCGACGGCTTGCGTCGGCTGTGTGAATTTGCGGCCGACCCGGGGATTAACGTCATCGTGGAAAACCACGGTGGATTGTCGTCTAACGGAGAGTGGCTGGCGGGTGTGATGAAGATGGTTGGAATGAAGAATTGTGGAACTCTGCCAGACTTTGGTAATTTCGGAAAGTATGATCCGTACAAGGGGGTCGCGGAGCTAATGCCCTTCGCTAAGGGGGTCAGCGCCAAGAGCAAGAGCTTCACGACCGAAGGGGACCACATCGAGACAGACTATCGCCGGATGATGAAGATCGTGCTCGATGCCGGCTACCACGGCTATGTGGGGATCGAGTACGAAGGGACCGAGCTGAGCGAGCCGATGGGCATCCTGGCGACCAAAAGGCTACTGGAAAAGGTGCGGATCGATCTTTCCTGAAGCCTCTGTCCGACCGATCCATTCCCTTCGCCGTTTCTTCGCTGCTCCATGCAATTCTGCGCTTGCGGACTGCTGGCACCGCTAGCTTGCTGTCACTAGTAGCAGGACAATTTTTTCCGCCCATCTAGGTGGACACTTGGTGAATGTGAAAATGGCTGCTGCCTAGTTTTTGTGCAACCTGGCGGTGCTTCGATGTTAGGCACGCCAGCGCAGGCTTTAGGCAAATCGGCACATTTGACGCAAGTGCTATCAAAGAAATGACATCCGTGCTGCACCTTGATCGGTATTTACGATTGAATCGAGTGGGGACCCTGTTGCATGGTCCCGCCGTTTCAATTCGTTTCAGGAGATTGGATATGAACGAGCAGCGACAAGATGTCTTTCACGCGGCGGACGAGATCTACCGGCAGCGGCCGAGTTGGGTGACGTTCTTCCGCGAGGTGCTGGGCGTGGATGGAATCGTGCGACAGATGTATCCAACTCCGGAGGCGCTTGCCCATTTTGAGCAAACCCCCGAGTACCAGAAGATTCAACAGATGTTGGCCAAGCTCCGGGAAAACGACGCCGACCTGCCCGGTGGGCCCCGGGAGCCGACGCGCGTCATCACGGTGCGGCTGCCGAAGAGCTTGCACGAGTCGCTCAAGTCCGAAGCGCATGACCGGCACACGAGCATGAACAAGCTGTGCATTTCCAAGCTGCTGCAAGTGATCGACGACGATCTGGTACCGGCGGAAATGGCAGCTTCGCAAGACCCGGCAGCCTAGGTCGTGTGACAGGTCGGGGAAAAATAGAAGAGATTCGGAGCGAACCTGTAAGCCGGGTTCTGTTCCCCTGCGGCAGCGCTCGCGCTGCCGCAGGGGAGCGGCCATTTGTCTGGGACGCGGATTGCTCCGCGCCTCTAGCGGCCTACCCGAGTGTGGTGGCGGGCCGGACCGGCCCGCTCAGGGGAGTTCCCCTGATCCTCTCTGTTTGGCCTTGCTCCTGGTGGGGTTTGCCTAGCCAGGCTGGTCACCCAGCCTGCTGGTGAGCTCTTACCTCGCCGTTTCACCCTTACCGCCCGGGATCGCTCCCGTGCGGCGGTCTGCTTTCTGTTGCACTTTCCCGGGCCTCGCGGCCGGTGGGCGTTACCCACCACCATGTCCTGTGGAGCCCGGACTTTCCTCCCAGCGCCGTTCTGCCAAAGGCAGTGCGCTCAGCGGCCGCCCGGTTCACTCCGAATCTCACCTCTTACCATACGGATACGCAGGCCCGGCGAACAGGCGCCGCCAGGGAACGCTGGCGGTCTGACCGCATTCGCTGGACAGTGGTTCAGTGGGCATGCTGCGCATTCTGGAAAAGCTGTAGGGAGCGGCGACAAATCTGTGGGCCGGTTCTGCCGATCGTATCGATTCTTAGCTCTAAGGGCGGATGGTCTGAATGTTCGCACGGCGCTGGCGATTGCGCGATGTACTGCTGGGAGACGGAGCCACTGATGCGTGTGTTGAAATATGCAAGGACTTATCGGCGCATGGCCGTTGGGCGGGCGGCGCTGTTGGTCTTGCTGGGGGCGCTGGGAGGGCCCCGGTGCCTGGCCCAGACCAGCCCGCACACAGCGGCCCGGCCGGCAATTGGCCCGTCGGGCGTACGGCGTCTGGAACATTTGCCCCCGGTCGCACCGGCCGCGAAGCCGCTCGACGATGCGCCCGGGCGGCAGCTCAGCGGTATTCGGTGAGGCAGGTCTCGGCCAGCCTCGACCAGGAAGAGGAAAAGCAGTTGCGCTATCTCGAGACGATCCCACCCGGCATGTCGGACGCGGGAGTGGGGATGACGCTGGATGAGTTCTCCCAACTGGCGATCGACAACAGCCCGGTGCTGCGCCGGCCCAACAGCAGGTTTCGGCGGCCTGGGGCAAGGCCTTTCAAGCCAGCCGATATCCAAATCCCACGTTCGGCGCGGCGTCGCCGCAGTTGTGCGGCAATCAGTCGCAGTACAACGTGTACATGATTCAGGACTACGTCACGAAGCACAAGATCGGTCTGGATACCGGAGCGGCGGAGCGAGCGGCCCAGGCCGCGCAACTGGCATTGGTGAGGGCGCGGTTCGACGTGCTGACGATGGTGCGGCAGCGATTCTACACCGTGCTGGCGATGCAGCAGCGCGTGCGAATCCTGGACTCCATGGTCGAGATCGCGCGGACCTCGCATTCGGTCAGCGAAAAGCTGTTTCAAGCCGGTATCGGTGCCCGGGGCGACGTGTTGCTGTTGCAGATCGAGCTTTCGCGGGCCGAGGCCGAGCTGCGCAACGCCCATATTCTCACCGAGACGAGCAAACGCGAACTGGCCGCGGCGACCGGTCTGTATGACCTGCAGTTCGAGCGGGTGTCGGCCGACTTGACGCAGGCCCTGCCGGACTACGAAATTCTGGCCGTGCAGCAGGGGGTGATCCAGCGCAACGCGCTGGTGGCACGTGCCGGGGTGGAGATCGCAAAGAACCGTTGGGTGCTGCGGCGGCAGATCGTCGAGCCGTTTCCCAACGTCAACCTGATGGGCGGTTACCAGGAGCAGCAGCCCGGCGCATTTGCCCCGCAGAATCAGGCGATCTACCAGGTGCAGATGGTCATCCCGCTGTGGAATCGCAATCGGGGCAACATCCGCGCGGCGCAAGCCGACGTGGGCGCATCGGTGGCCGAACTCGGTCGGGTGCGAAACGAGTTGGCCAACGGATCGGCCACGGCCTTGGGGCAATACCTGACAGCCCGGCAATTGGTCCAGCGGTACGAGCAACAAATCCTGCCCAGTGCCGTAGAACTACAAGACATCTCGGCCAAGCTGTACCGGGAGGGGCAGATTGATTTTCTGCGATATCTCAATTCGCAGCGTGCCTTGTTGGATTCCAGTCTGGCGTATATCGATGCACAAGAAGCACGCTGGAAGGCGGCCGCCCAGATTGCGTCCCTCTTACAGAGTGAACAATTCCCGTGATTCAGACTCGCCGGGATTACAATCGCGTAAGATCGGCATTACCGGCGTTTGCCGAAGGATTCGGCGCACGGATAATTTAGGCAAACAGCTCGAGTGTTTCGAGCTACAGGCCCAGGCGGTTTCTTTAGCGCGTGTTTGCTGTGCGCCCCAAAGCGGTTGCGATGGGCTAAACGTGCGCGCGGCGTTACGATTCGCGGCTCGTGGGTAGACCGGCGGAAACCATCTCAATATTGGCGCGATGCGATGAGTAAGCTCGTGGGTGGAAAACGACTCCGGCGGTGGACGGCGGCCTTGGTCGCCGTGGCGGTAATCGCCGTGGGCGGCGTGGTCGTGGCCGCTCGTCGCCATGGCGTCGCGACACCCGTCAAGCGAGCCGACGCGGCACCGGCGGTCGTGCTGGGGGCGGGCGACACGCTGCGGCTGTCGCACCAGGTGACCCAAAGCCTGGGAATTCGGATGGTGCAGGCCACGAGTGCCTGCCGCCGCGATCACCTGACGCTCTCGGGGTCGTTGTTCCTGGATCCCAATCGTTTGGTTCATGTGCACTCGCGATTTGCCGGCGAGGTGGTCTCGATGGGCGTCGATGCCGAGGAGAACCGGCCCTTGCGTGCCGGCGATCAGGTGACCAAGGGACAACTGCTGGCGGTGATTTGGAGCAAGGACGTCGGCGAAAAGAAGAGCGACCTGGTGGACGCGCTCTCGCAGTTGTTTCTCGATCGGGCGCAATTCAACAGCCTGAAGTCGCTGGGGCAGGACGTGGTCGCCAGGCGGCAACTCCGCGAGGCCGAGCGGATGGTCGAGGCCGACGTCATTCTGGTGGAGCGGCTGGAGCGTACGTTGCGCTCCTGGCGGCTGACCGAGCAGGAAATCGACGTGGTGCGGGCCGAGGCCGAGAAGATTCATCAGGCCGCCGAGAAGGATCATCACGAACATCTGGCCGCAGATCTGGCCATCGACAAAAGTTGGGCCGAAGTCGAAGTCCGCAGCCCCATGAACGGCGTTATCCTGGAAAAGAACATCGTGACGGGCGACATCGTCGATACGAGCTTGGATCTGTTCAAGATTGCCGACCTGTCGATGCTGGGCGTGATGGCTAACGTCTACGAAGAGGACCTGCCGACGGTCGAGGCCCTGCCGTCGCGCGATCGAAAATGGCTCGTGCAGTTGAAGTCGCAGCCGGACGACGAGGGGATTGCCGGTGTGTTCTCGCTGATCGGCAGCCTGGTCGACCCCAACCAGCACACCGGGGCCCTGATCGGCTGGCTGGAAAACAAAGCGGGCCTGTTGCGAGCCGGGCAGTTCATCACCGCCAGCATCGACGTCCCCTGTGCCGAGGTGGACGTGGTGGTGCCCGACGAGGCGGTGATCCAAGAGGGGAGCCAGTGCGTGGTGTTCGTCGGACGCGACGCCAGCGGGCGCGACGTGACGCGGCGCGTGGTGGCGCTGGCCAGCCGAGGCGACGACGTCGTCTACATCCGGGCCAAGCCCACGCCGGCCGAGCAAGCCGCCGGTTGCCAGCCGCTGGAGCCGGGCGAATGGGTCGTGGCCTCGGGCACGATCGAGCTCGACGGCGCCCTGGAACGGGCACTGGCTAGGGCTGCCGAACCCGAGGCGTCGCCGAAGTGAAGCATGCGTCGAGTAACCATTAACCTTCGATAGGCGTCCGCGCACGTCCGGCCGTGGCGAGGCCGCGAGCCAGCGCGTCTATGGTTCAAAAGCTGATAGCCTGGGCCCTCGACAACCGCCTGGTGGTCATCCTGGCGGCGGTGGCGCTGGCTTGTTTCGGCATCTACAGCTTTCTGCACATCAACGTCGAGGCCTATCCGGACCCGGCCCCGGCCATCGTGGAAGTGATTGCCCAGTATCCGGGCGCTTCGGCCGAGGAAGTCGAGCGGCAGGTCACGATTCCGCTGGAGATCGCGCTGGCGGGCATGCCGGGATTGGACTCCACGCGCAGCAAGTCCTTGTTTGGCCTCGCGCATCTGCGGAACCAGTTCGATTACGGAACGGACTACTTCCGCGCCCGGCTCGAAGTGCTTAACCGGTTGAACACGGTCGAGCTGCCGGCGGGCGTCAAACCGGTGATCGCGCCGACGTCGCCCACCGGCGAGATTTACCGCTACGTGCTGCGCAGCCCGCGCGGCGCGGAGGGGAGCGACGTTTATTCCCAGTACGACATGAAGGCGCTGAACGACTGGAAGCTGGAAAAGGAATTTCGCCGCGTGCCGCGCATCGCCGACGTGGTGAGTTTCGGCGGCGCCGTGAAGCGCTACGAGATCCAGCCCGATCCGGAGCGTCTCAAGCAATTCGGGATCACGCTCGAACAGCTCGAAGACGCCGTGGCCAACAGCAACGCCAACGTCGGTGGCGACTACCTGCGACAAGGGGACACGGTGCAGGCGGTGCGCGGGCTGGGGCTGATCGGTGGGGGTGCCGATCCGATCGCGACGCTGACGCCGCACATGGGGCCCTTCGAGGCCCGCCACCGGCTGCGCAAGGAGGAAGACCGGCGGATCCGCGAGATCCGGCAAGTCGTGTTGGCGGCCACTAACAACGTGCCGGTCAAGATTTCCGACGTAGTGGACGGCGGCCGCCACGGCGAGATGACGCGCCAGGGCGTCACCGTGGGCACCCATACGCGCAGCGGCCGCGTGGCGGTCAGCCTGCCGAAGCTGGGGCCCGACGGCGAGCAACTCCTCGACGCCGACGGCAAGCGCGCGTGGGACGACGACGAAGACGTGGTCGAAGGCATCGTCCTGTTGCGCAAGGGAGAGAAATCGCAGCCGGCCCTGGCTGACGTGGCGACGAAGGTCGCAGAACTTCGCCAGCCGGGCGAGCTGCTGCCCGGCGCCACGCTGGACACGATCTACGACCGCAGCGAGCTGATCCAGCGCACGACGCACACGGTGCGCGAGAACGTGCTGGTGGGCATCGGCCTGGTGGTGCTGATCCTGTTGATCTTCTTGAACGACGTGCGCAGCGCGCTGATCGTGGCCTTGAACATACCGCTGGCGTTGCTGTTCGCTTTCTCGACGCTGTATCTGTTCGGCAAGTCGACCAACCTGCTGTCGCTGGGAGCGGTCGACTTCGGCATCATCGTCGACTCGTCGGTGATCATGGTCGAGGCGATTTATCGCCGGCTGAGTACGGGTGAGGACAGCAATCTGACGGTCAACGGGCGGATTCTCAAGTCGAGCGGCGAAGTCGAGCGGAGCTTGTTCTTCTCGCGCGTGATCATCATCTGCGCACTGTTGCCGCTATTTACGATGTCGGGCCCCGAGGGGCAGATCTTCGGTCCCATGGCCGAGGCCTACGCCTTTGCCCTGGCCGGGGCGCTGGTGTTCGCCCTGATGCTGTCGCCGGTACTGTGCCGGCTGACGATGACGAAGATCAGAGGCGCCCACGACAACTTTCTGGTGCGGGGGCTGAAGCGCGTTTACATGCTGCAGTTAGAGGCGGGGCTCCGTTTTCGCTGGGCGGTGCTGGGCGGTTTCGCGGCCTTGATCGTGGCGACCGGCATGGCGCTGCCGTTTTTGGGGCGGGAATTCATGCCCGCTTTGGAAGAAGGCAACGTCTACATTCGCGGCACGTTTCCGGTCAAGGTGGCGCTGGAGGAAACGGCCCGACAGGCGCAGACCGCGCGGAAGCTGTTGCGGGAGTTTCCGGAAGTCCGCGTCGTGCTGTCGCAGTCGGGGCGGCCGGACGACGGCACCGATCCGACCGGCTTCTACAATTCCGAGTTTCTGGTGCCCCTGAAGCACGAGGACGAGTGGCCCAAGCTCGTCGAGCGCGACGGCTGGTGGGGCTGGCTGGGGCCCCGACCGCGCACCAAGAGCGAACTGGTCGACGCCATGCAACGGACGCTCGACGAGGCGATTCCCGGCGTGGATTGGAACTTCTCGCAACAAATCCGCGACAACGTGATGGAAACGCTCTCGGGCGTGAAGGGCGAAAACTCGATCAAGATTTTCGGACCCGACCTGGACGAGCTGGAGCGAATCGCCAAACGCGTCCAGTCGCGGCTGGCGCACGTGCCGGGCATCGAAAGCGTCGGCATCTTTCCGATCAAGGGGCAGTCGAATCTCGAGTTTGCCATCGATCGCGAGCAGTGCGCCCAGTGGAACGTCAACGTGGCGCAGGTGCAGGACGCCCTGCAAACGGCGGTCGCCGGCAAGGCGTTCAGCGAGATGGTCGAAGGCGAGCGGAGATTCGACATCACGATTCGTTGGCCCGAGCGGCTGCGAAAGAGCCAGGACCAGATTCTGAATATCCCGGTCGACGTGATCAAGAACCGGGTGATCGAAGACGCCATGGATGGGGCCGTGGCCAGCCGCGACCTTTCGCTGCGCGGGTCGACCTTGCCGCTGCCGTCGCTCACCGGCAGCATGGGCAGCACGGGCGAGAGCACGCTTTCGGCCGTGCCGCGGCGGCGCTTGGGCGATCTGGTCGCGCCAGTGGAAGGAGCGACCGACAAGACGTCGCGGCGTAATTTCGTCCGTTCCGGAGCATCGACGATCGCCCGGGAGCAGGGCAAGCGGCTGATCGCCATCAAATTCAGCGTCCGCGGCCGCGATCTGGCCAGCGCCGTGTCCGAGGCGCAGCGTGCCACGGCCGATTGTTTCACCTCGCCCTACACGGCGGAATGGAGCGGCGAGTTCCAGGAAATGCAGGAGGCCGTGCATCGCCTGGTGATCGTGGTCGGCGTGTCACTGGCCCTGATCCTGGTACTGTTGTACATGGCGCTCGGTTCGGCGCTGGACGTGATCGTCGTGTTCGCCAACGTCATCGTGCTGTCGATCGGCGGCGTGTGGGCGCTGATTCTCACCGGATCGAACTTCAATATCTCGGCCGGCGTGGGATTCATCTCGATCCTGGGCGTGGGCATGATGAACGGGCTGATCCTGATTTCAGGCTTCAATTCGCGCCGTTCGCGCGGCATGCCGCTGGGCGAGTCGCTGCGCGACGGGCTCGACAAGCGCATCCGGCCGTTGACGATGACCTGCCTGACGGCCATCTTCGGCATGTTGCCGGCGGCCTTCTCCACGAAGATCGGCTCGCAGACGCAGCAGCCGCTGGCAATCGTGGTGGTAGGCGGCATGTTGACCACGATGCTGCTGATGACGCTGATGCCCGTGTTCTATAGCTTCTACGGGCACCGCGAGCCGCCATCGGGGGCGGGCGAGATGCACTAAGCCCCCGCAGGCCGACCGCGCGACCATTCCGTTCAGTTGGCCACCGGTTCGTTGACCCATTTGACCTTGGGGCTGGCGCCTCGGCCGCTGGCGTGGAAATATTCGCGCAGGTAGCGGAGCTTTTCCTTGGGGTTCTCGGGGTTCTTGAAGTTGTCACCCTTTTGCAGGATCGGGCGCACCTCTTCGATGCCGCCGAAGGACCGCTGGCCGGCGGTCTGGCAGGGGAACCAGTGCCCCTGGCCTTCGTCGTCTTCCAGGTAGAATTCGGCGTAGCAGTGGCCGTCCACGAACACGGTGCGCGCCGGAATCTTGTGGACCCGGCACATGGCGATGAATACCGACGCCAGTTCGTCGGTGTAACCTTCGCCGTCGTAGAGCGCGCGGGCGGCCCCTTTCAGGTCGCCGTTTTTGTAAGCCACGTGGTTGCGCGTCCAGTCGTACATGGCTTCGACCTGGTGCCACGCGTCCTGGTCGTCGGAAACCGCTTCCTTGGCGGCCGCCATGATTTTCGGATGCCGCGTCTCGATGTAGGGGCTGGGGCCGAGGTCGAACCGCGTCACACGATCGACCCGCTTGGGAATCCGGTAAATCGACGTATCCTCCGGAGCGACGATCGGGCGGCGCGTGAGTTCGAACGTGACCAGGGCATGGGCCTGCTGGCCGGGCGGAAGCTGCGGAATCTGCACGACCATCTGCCGCACTCCGCCGCCGCCGGTGAGGGTTCGGTAAGTGACACTCTTGACCGCCACTGAAACGTCTTCGTCGATGATGCGCACCTGCTGTTCCGGCCAGTCGGCCGGCACCGGCACCGTGGCGATGCCGTTGTACATCAATCCGCCGGCGGTGACGGTCACACCCCGTTTGATGCGCGTCGTGAACTCGCTGCCGTAGGTCGTTCCTTTGCCGTTGTCGGCCGGAGCGTCAGAGTCTTTGAACTGCGCAGCAGGCGGCGCGCGACGACAGTACGATGAGCAAACAGGCGAGGAGCGTGCGCACGGTGAATCTAGCTGGGTAGAAGGGGCGTCCGTGCAGACGAGAAGACCCGAGCCCGGCCCGGCGAGCCCGAGTGCGATACGCTTCCTTCGATTTTAGTCGGGCGCGACGGCCGATGTGACCGTCGAGGGGCCGGATTGCGGATTATTCAGCATTTGAGGGCTGTCTGCCGCGGGACAATCCCTCGTCCGCCGCGCAGATTGCGCGGCAGCGGCGTGGCCGATGTCCACCGCGAGACGCGGCCAGGCCACTGGCCGTGTGAACTCGCGATGGACGTTGAGCCCTGGGGGGGGTGTCTTGGTTAGCCATAACTCCTGGCGATTCGCGCCCGCACGCTACGGGGCCGGCGTGTACGCCTCGGGGCCCGGATACGTCTGTACGGGGACTCCCTGCGGCATGCCCATCGCGGGGGCCTGCATGCCGGGAGCGGCGTACACGGCACCTGGCGCGGCGACGGTTCCGCCACCGCAGCAGGCTGGCGTTGGCGTATAGGGGCGGAAGGCCGAAGTCGAGCCGCCACAAGGCGAACAATTCTTACAGCCGCTCGCGCCTGCCGCAAGCGTCACGGCCACGAGAACCAGCAGCCTCTTCATAATTCGTTGCTCCAGCACGTCGGTTACGTGGACGCGCGAGCCGCGCGTCGCTAGGAACTCTAGCCGCGCACAAGCGATGTGCAACCGGCGCGTGTTGACTTTTCTCAACGCGTCGAAATATCGCCTCCTCCATGTCGAAAAGATGCTACATTCTACCTGACGCGCACGATCGCGGCCGCTTGGCCAGATTGCCGAGACACACGCCCGTGACTTATTTCTGCTGTCATCACAATGTCCTCCACCCATGGATGAACCGTCGCACCGTCGTCGGAGTTTGGTCGTCGTTACCGCGTTGCTGTACGTGACTTTGGCCGGCTTGCGCGCCTCGGCCAATGCGCCGGCGTGTTGCCAACGGGTGCGGCCGCAGGACCAGCTCTGGTTGGTGAGTGACCGGGGGCTGGGTTGTCGCGTCGAAAGCGAAGCCGATCGCTTGCGCTACTGGCGCCTCGCCTGCCAGCAGGGGTGGACACGTGCGAGCCTCGACGAATTGCTCGCCGCCGAAGACCGCGAGAGCGTGACCATCGTCTTTGTGCACGGCAACCAGATCCCGTCGTGCGAGGCGTTCACCAAGGGCTGGCGGGCTTATCGCACGCTGGTGAGTTGCTCGGACGAACGACCCGTGCGATTTGTCATCTGGTCGTGGCCCAGCGACAAAGTGCACGGTGCCGTGGAAGACGCGCGCGCCAAGGCGGCCCGAACGAACCTGACGGCCTATTACCTGGCCTGGTTTGTCGACCGGCTGGACCCCGATGCGCCGCTGAGCCTGTGGGGACATAGCTTTGGCTCCCGGGCCATTACCGGGGCGCTGCACCTGCTGGGCGGCGGCGCCGTCGCGGGAAATTGCCTCCAGCGCGTGCACGCGCAGCGCCTGGGGGTGCAAGTCGTGCTGATGGCCGCGGCGCTCGATAATCATTGGCTGCTGCCGGGACACTTTCACGGTCAGGCGCTGTCACAGACCTCCGGCTTGCTGCTGGTCAACAACGGGTGCGATCGCTTGCTGAAGCGCTATCACTGGCTGTACGGCCGCCGCTCGTGCCGCCGGGCATTGGGGTATACGGGGCTGTATCGGGGCCTGCTCCCCGGCGGCGAGCAAGCGAAGCTTCGGCAAATCGACGCCTGTTCGAGTGTGGGGCATCAGCACCAGTTTGCCCTGTACCTGGCGTCGCCGGGAGTGATGTCTCGCGCCCGCGCGACGCTGTTGTTCGATCGCCCGAGAGCAGAGCCGATCGACGGACCGGAGCTGGCCAGCGCGGCCGAAGTGCAGACCAGCGGCAAATCGTCTGACTAGCCGTGCGGCGAGCGATTGGACGTTGTCCGAGAGCCTGCTGGCGGCAGATCGCGGAGCCGACCGAACATGCAGCACGCAGACTGGGCAGGCATCGCGGCGGTCGGCACCCTGTACACGATCTTTTTGATCGTCGGCTGGCGAGCCTCGAAGCGGATTTCCGAGGGGACCGCCAGCGAGCTGCTGGTGGCCGGCCGGGCGATGCCCTTCTGGATGGCCACGATCACGATGGCCGCCACCTGGATCGACGGCGGGTACCTGCTGGGGACCGCCGAGGGGACGATGACCAGCATCGCCTCGGGTTGGCAGGGGGGCGTTTGCTTTGGCCTGAGTCTGATCCTGGGTGGTGCGTTCTTCGCCCGGCGGATGCGGCGGATGCGCTTCGTTACGCTGGTCGATCCGCTGGCCGCCCGGTTCGGCAAGCGCTGGTCGGCCGTGTTGTCGCTGCCGGCGCTGCTCGGCGAAGTTTTCTGGAGCGCCGAGCTGCTGGTGGCCGTCGGCGCGACGTTCGGCGTGATGCTGGGGGTCGATCTGACTACGGCCATCGTGCTGTCGGCCGCCGTCGTGACGCTGTACACGCTGCTGGGCGGCATGTGGAGCGTCGGCTATACCGACTCGGTGCAGTTTCTGCTGATCCCGATCGGCCTGCTGCTGGTGCTCCCCTTGGCGCTGCGCGCTGTCGGCGGATTGGATGCCTGCTGGAGCTACTACGCCGCCGAAAAAGGATCGGCCGCTTTGTGGATTCCGCCGGTCGAGGCCGACGGCTATTGGACCGTGCCGCGCATCGCCGGCTGGTGGGATTTGTCGATCATGCTCATGCTGGGGGGCATTCCCTGGAATTGTTACTTCCAGCGGATTCAAGCCTGCCGCTCGCCGGTGGCCGCGCAGTGGCACTCGATCGTGGCCGGAGGGTTGACCATCGTCCTCACGCTGCCGCCGCTGTTGTTGGGGCTGGCCGCGTTCGGCTATCAGCATTGGACGCCCGAAGTGCGGGCCGAACTGGTCGCCTCGCCGACGATGGCTCTGCCCTTGTTGCTGGAGTATGCGCTGCCGCCACTGGCGGCCATCGTCGGGCTGACGGCGATCGTCGGTGCCGTGACGTCGAGCTTCAGCTCGTCGATCCTCTCGGCCGGGTCGATGGTGAGTTGGAATTTCGTCCGCGGGCTGGCGGCCCCCAACGTTTCAGTGGCGAACATGCGGCGCACGATCCGGCTTTCGATCCTGGCTTTGGGGGCGCTGGCGGCCGTGCTGGCCCTGCACGTGCAGAGCGTGCAACGGCTCTGGTTTTTCACCAGCGACCTGGTGTTCGTGCTATTATTTCCGCAGTTGGTGTACGCCCTGTACGACCCGCGCCAACCGGACCGGTTCGATCTGTGCCTTTGTGGTGGCGCTGGTGTTGCGGTTGGGAGGTGGCGAGCCGATCCTGGCCGTGCCGCAGTTCATTCCGTACGCCGAGTTGTTTGCCGCCGTGTTGCCCGGAGATGCCGGCCAATGGACCGATGCCGCGGGAGGCGTGACGTTGTTTCCGGTTCGCACGCTGGCCGCCGCGACGGGCCTGGTGCTGTTGGGAGTCGTGTCGCGACTGACGGCCCGCTGGGACCCACCGAAACCGCTTCCCGAGCCCCCCGACGAAAGCGATTGAACGACATTGCCGCCCCGGAGTCGCAACGCTGGCGGATTAGCGGACCGCCCCCTACCATTCCACCACTTGCCTTATCAGCGAAGCAAACATGATCCGCCGCGACGTCGAACTCGAGCGCTCGGCCGCACGGTTCCCCTTCTGGGGCGACCGCCACGAGCCACTGCCGAAATGGGTCGCCTGGCTGGCTCACGTTTTCACCGGCCTGGGGCTGGTGCTGGCCGCGGGCATGGCCGTGTGCATCGTCGAGGGAACGCCCGAGGCCTTTCGCTGGGCGTTTATCTTCATGCTCGTGGCCTGCCTGGTCGATTCGACCGACGGTTCGCTGGCCCGGCGGCTGAAGGTGAAGGAGCGGCTGCCTCATTTCGACGGCGCGAAGCTCGACGATCTGATCGATTTTCTGACGTTCACGTCGCTGCCGCTGCTGCTCGTCTGGCGGGCCGAGCTGGTGCCGCACAACATGGAGTGGGTGCTGGTCGTGGCGCTGGCCGCCAGCGCGTACGGCTTTTGCCAGGTGCCGGCCAAGACGACCGACGGCTTCTTTGTCGGCTTTCCGTCGTACTGGAATATCGTGGCGTTTTACTTGTACGCGCTGGCGATGCCGACCTGGGGCGCCGCGGTGTTGATCCTCGTGCTATCGGCCTTGACGTTCGTGCCGAGCTATTACTTGTATCCCAGCCGCGGCGCCACGCTCAGCCGGTTGACCAACTTCCTGGGAGGCGTGTGGGTCGTGTTGTTGCTGTGGGTGCTGTGGGGCTTGCCGGCCACCGATCCTCCGGCCGATCTCAAGAAAGCGGATCAGAATTTTCAACTGGCCCTCGTCTCACTCTTCTATCCGGTGTATTACCTGGCCGTGTCGTGGGCCATCACGATCGCCCGCTGGCAGCGGCCGGGGCGAAAAGGGCAGGCTTGAAGACGCCGGGACCGTAGCAGGCACGCTCCGCGTGCCGTCGCAGAAGTTGCGTTGGCGCGCATAGTCGCGGACCGGGACATGCGGGGGGGGCGGCGCACGGTGGTCCCCATGTTTCGCGGCACGCGGAGCGTGCCTACTACGTGCCGCAGGCAGCCGGGGGGCAACTTCCTGGAGACAAATAAATCGGACAGGTCGACAGGTTGGATACTCCCGCCGGGGCGCGAAATGCGCGGCATCTAGCCAAGGTCCAAAGCTCGGGGGCGTTACCCAAGCCCCTGGCCGAGTTTTACCAGCTCGTCGATCGAGTCGGCCCGTTTGGCGGCGCTCAGCCGGTGCTCGGCGTCTTCGATCGCGGACAAAAGGGCGTCGATCGTGGCGCTGCGGGCTTCGTCCAGCGTTGCGTACTTCGGGGCCGCGGGGGACGCGTGAGCCTTCCCCTGGGAGTTCGTCCCTTTGGCGGTGGGCTTCTCGTCCGACGCGCCGGCGGCTGCCTTCGCGGACTTGGCAGGCTTGGAGACGGCCGCCCTGGCCAGCTTGCCGGCGACGGGCTTGGACGGCGCAGGCTTGGCCTTGCTGGGCTTGGCGAGGGATTTTTTCGGTTTCGATTCGGCTCGTTTGGCGTTCTTGGCCATGAAGGAATTCCCTGCTCTTGGCGGCGGTGTTCGTCTGAGGGTAGCGCGGGCGGCAATGGTGCTGGCTGGCAATAAACCTTACCACCAATACCCAAACCGACGGGATTTGTCGACCAAATTGCCGCCCGCGACGACCGGCCGCCGCCGACAGGGCTTGCGTATCGGGCCGCCGACAGCGATTGTAGGGAGCGGTTTGGCGCGCACCTTGCTTCCCATTTCCAGCCTGCGGATATTGTTTGGACTGACCAAATTCGAATTGGTCCCATCGCCGGAGAAGGATCGCCGGGGGTCGCGAGAGTCGCCCTATCCGACACGGTAAAACGGCCGGCCAGGCCGCCTCGGGAGTGTGATGAAGAAGTCGTTTTACGCCCGATTCAGTTGGCCGATCATCGCCGCGGTGGCCTTGCTGCTGCCGTTTACGGTCTGGGCGGCCATTCTGGCGCTGAAGACCAACAAGAACGACGTCAAGGAGTGGCTCCCCGACTCGTTTCAGGCCACGCAGGACTATCGCCGCTTCCAGCAGCATTTCGGCGACGAAACGTTCGTGCTGGTAAGCTGGCCGGGGGCGACGCTCGACGATCCGCGCGTCGACCAACTGGCCGAGCTGCTGACGAAGCCCGCGCCGGGCCAGCCGCGCTATTACTCGAAGGCGGCCACCGGTGGCGGCCTGTTGAACCGGCTGATGAGTGCGCCGACGAATCTCCCCCAGTCGCAAGCCATCAAGCGTCTGGAAGGATCGCTCATCGGCCCCGACGGTCGCCAGACGTGCGCGGCGCTGACGCTTTCCGACGATGGCCGCGAGCACTTGCGCGCAGCGGTCGACTCCGTGTACCAGGCTGCCGCCGCGCTGAGGCATTGCGCGGCACGACGTGCGGATGGGCGGGCCGCCGGTCGATAACGTGGCGATCGACCTGGAAGGCGAGCGGATGCTGATGCAGTTGATGGGGCTGTGCGGCGCCGTCGGCCTGGTGCTGGCCTTCTGGTATCTGCGCGATCTGCGATTGACGGTCATGGTGCTGGTGGGGGGCGTATATAGTGCCGGCATCTGCCTGGCGCTGGTGTGGGTTCTCGGGGGGCGGATGGACTCGGTCCTGCTGACCATGCCCGCGGTGGTCTACACGGCCGGCCTGGCCACGGCCATGCACCTGATCAATTACTATCGCCACGTGCGCATGCACGGGGAACTGGACGGCGCCGTGACGCGGGCCGTACATGCCGCCTGGATTCCCTGCACGCTTTCGGCGGGTACGACCGCCCTGGGGCTCATCTCGCTGTACATCAGCGACCTGGTGCCGATCAAGAATTTTGGCATCTTCACGGCGCTGGGCGTGATGGCCACGGTCGGGTTCATGTTCGTCTACTTGCCGTCGGCCTTACAGCTTTGGCCGCCGCGGATGCCGGCCGGCGCGGACGACGAGGACAGCCTGCTGTCGCCCGAGCATCGCCGGCGGATGCGCTGGCTCGGCTCCCGCGTGGTGGCGCACTCGCGCTGGGTGTGGGCGGCGTTTCTACTGTTGATGGTGGGCTGCGGCACGGGATTGTACCGGGCCAAGACGACGATCAACCTGATGAGCCTGTTTTCGCCCCAGGCCGAGATCATCCAGTCGTATCTCTGGCTGGAAAAAGAGCTGGGGCCGCTGGTGCCGATGGAAATCGTGGTCCGCTTCGACACGGCCCGCAACAAGCAGACGCTGCTCGAGCGATTGCGGGTGGTGGAAGCAGTGCAGCGGGCCGCCGAGTCGATTCCCGAGGTGGGGGGCACGATGTCGGCCGTGACGTTTTGCCCCGACCTGACGCCGCGCCGCGGCGGGCGATTGATGTCGCAGCGCACCTACGAAAGCGTGCTGAACAGGCGGCTGGTCGCCCATCGGGGCGAGCTGATCGACGAGAGTTATCTCTCCGAAGACAAGCAAGACGGCGAAGAGCTGTGGCGGATCAGCCTGCGCGTGGCGGCACTGGCCGACATCGACTACGGGGCTTTCATCGACGACATCCGCCGGCACGTCGAGCCGGTGATCGCTAAAGAGCGGGAGCAAGGTGTCGCCGGGCTGGCCGGCGTCACGTACACCGGCATGACGCCGGTTGTCTACATGGCCGAACGGGCCCTGTTGGACGGGCTGGTGGAAAGTTTCTTCGGCGCCTTCATTATGATCGCGGCCGTGATGAGCGTCGTGTTTCGCGACCTGCGAGCCGGGCTGCTGACGATGCTCCCCAACGTATTTCCGATGACCGTGGTGTTCGGCCTGATGAGCTGGCTGGGCATCTCGCTGGATATCGGCACGATGATGACGGCTAGCGTGGCGATGGGGGTGTGCGTCGACGACACGGTGCATTTTGCCAACTGGTTTCGCCGCGGAATCCGCCAGGGGCTGGACCGCCGCGACGCCGTGGTGATGGCCTACGAGCATTCGGCCGGGGCGATCTACCAGAGCACGGCTATCGTGGCCCTGGGTTTGGTCACCTTCGCGCTGAGCACGTTCATGCCCACGCGGCGATTCGGCTTGCTGATGTTTACGCTGTTGGGTTGCGGCCTGGTGGCCGACCTGGCGTTGACGCCGGTGATCCTCTCCGGACCGCTGGGTCGATTTTTCATGCGGACGGTCAAGCGCAGCGCGACGGGCGGCGATGCGGCCCAGGAATCGGCCGAAGAGAACGTCTACGTCTGAACCGCGAGGCGCGTGCAAGGGTACAAGGCAAGGTCGGCGACGCCGCTACACCGGCGGGCCGTTACCAGAGCACGCCGTGGACCAGGTACAGGGCGGAAAAGGCCGCGCAGCCCAGTCCGGCGCCGGCCAACGTCTGTGCCACCGTGTGCCGCTTCAGATGCAGCCGGGCCCAAATCACCAGCGGCACCAGCAGCGACAACAATATCGCCGCGCCGCCAATGGCCAACACGGCAAAGGTGGCCAGGCCAGCGCTGGTGGCCGTGTGAATGCTGATCTGCCAGGCCAGCGTGATGAGAAACAGCAGGAGCGTCTGCGCAAGCGCTGCCACCAGCGGAGCCAGAAAGGCCGCCGGAGCGCCCAGGTACACCAGCAGTCCGACGCCGCCGGCCGCCGCGGCCGAAGCAACCGCAAAAGGCCCCACGCGGTCGCGTCGCTCGGGCAAATGAAAGTCGCTGATCCGCCCCGTCTTCAGCAGCCACACCAGGTATGCCAGGGGCAGCGGGATGGCGATGGCAAAATAGGCCGCCGCGTAGCGAAAGGTCCCGGCGTCGCCGGTGGCCCACACCCCCAGCATCAGCCCGGGCACGGCCAACGCCGCGGGGCTCAGTACGTCGGAAACAATTCGGGCAACCAGGTCCAGCGAGGGACGACGATCGACGGCAACGGTGGCAATGCTTTCCAAGGAAGGTGCTCCAAGAGCAAAAAGGCATGACCTCGAACCGAGGCTTACTTCGATGCCGTGTCGCCGTGTGGCATCTGGCAGGCTGGCTAAGTCCTTACCATCTTCCCTAAAACCTGCCAGTTTACAAGCTTTCTACGTATTTTTTTCGACAGAGTTCGCCGGCCGACTTGTCGCAGAAAGACAACGCGGCGTTACGTTTGTGTTAGCAGCAGCTTAGGCCCAGGCACGCTCCAGAAAAGCGAGCCAATTGCCGTGCATAATGCCGGAAATATCGGCCTGGCTGTACCCCCGGCCCGCTAGCAGCTCGGGCAGCCGGGCCAGATCGGCAATCGTGTTCAGGTCACCGGCCGTCTGTTCCAGGCCGAAGCCGCCGTCCAGATCGGTGCCGATGGCCGAGTGCCGCGCATTGCCGGCCAACTGGCACACGTGGTCGATGTGGTCGACCAGGTGCCAGAGCCTCACGCCCGACGAATTGGGCGTGGTCTGGCCGCGAACCCAGCCGGGGACCATCATCCAGGCGTCGAGCGCCGCGCCGATGACGGCCCCGCGGGCAATCAGTGCGCGGATTTGCTCATCGGTAAACTGCCGGGTGTCGTCGACCAAGGCCCGGCAGTTCGAGTGACTGGCCCAGACGGGACCGTTGAAATGGTCCAGGGCTTCCCAGAAACTTTCATCACATAGGTGGGTGGCATCGAGGATGATGCCCAGGCGCTCCATCTCGGCCAACAGCTCGCGGCCCCGCTGGCCGATGCCACCGGTGGCGTGGGTTCCCTGGGCGTAGGTGCCGGGTCCGTAGTGTGCCGGCCCGATCGCGCGCAATCCTTGCTCCCAGGCTCGGGTAAGGTGTCGGGGCGAAAGGATCGAATCGGCCCCTTCGAGGCTGAGAATGTAGCCGATCGGTGCGCCCTCAGGAGGATTCTGCCACAGCTCGACGTGCCGGCGGAGTTCCGGCAAGTTGCGAATGGGCGTCATCTGGCCCGCCTCTTCCATCGCCCGGTACCAGGCCAGTTGCCCTTGCGTCTGGGCCCAGGCGATCTGCGGCGCGTGAAAGCCGGGGAGCGGATTGTCGGGTTTGACGTAGCGGGCAATTAGCGTGGCCACGCACAGGCCGACGCCTCCTTTGCGCATCTCGTCGAAACAGACGGTTCCGTGGCCACGATCGGGTTTGTCCTGGCGGTCACGTTCGCGGGAGCGGATCTCGTCGATGCCGCGCGTCAGGTCGCGGTTCCATTCCAGCGCGTTCATGCTCAGGTCGAGATGAGCGTCGAAGATCAACATGCGGCGGGTTTCCGTTAAGGAGTCGCGTGGGAGATTGCCCTGCGGCACTGGGGCCGGTACGTTGGACGCGCCCATGCTACCGCTGGCCGCCGCGTGCGGCAATTGGCCGGGAAGCCGACGAATGGTTTCCGCCGCACGCCGTCAAACCGGGTGAGGCATCACAACCCTCGGGAATGTGTCCGTGCAGGAGCCGACTCGATCGCTTTCGAACGCCGAGGCATCGCTCACCGGCGATAGCCTTTCCCAACGGCCGACCATCGTGCGCTACGGCGTGTTGACGCTTTCGGTTTCGATGGCCGTGATTCTGTACCTGGATCGGATGTCGATCTCGGTGGCCATGCCGGCCATCTCGGACGATCTGGTGGTGCCGATCGAACAAGTGGCCGATTCGGTGGCGGCGTTCTTTTGGTGCTATGCCCTGTTTCAGATTCCCGCCGGCTGGCTGGGCGATCGCTGGGGCGGCCGGCGGGCGCTGACGCTGTATGTCGTAGCCTGGTCGCTGGCCATGGCCGGCCTGGGGTTCGTCGGCGGGATCGTGTCGCTCGTCGTGATGCGCGGCTTGCTGGGGATCGGACAAGCCGGCGCCTATGCCACGACGGCCGGCTTCTTGCGTCGATGGATGCCGTTCGCCAACCGCGGCGTGGCCAACAGTGCCGTATCGCTCGGCGGCCGAGCCGGCGGAGTGTTGGCCCCGGCGCTCACTTCGGTGCTGATGGCCGCCGTGGCGGTCAGCGGCATGAGCGGCGCGCAGTGGCGGCCCGTGTTCGTGGGCTACGGAGCGATCGGGCTGGCCTGGGGCTGGATGTTCTGGTTTTCGTTTCGCGACCGTCCGCGCGAGCACCCCCGCACGAACGCCGCCGAAGTGGCGCTCATCGAAGGCCCGACGGCCGACATAGTAAACGGCGTGAACGCCAGCGAATCCGACGAGCGAGAGCAATACTCGCTGGCCGTCGGCGACCTCTTGGGCAGCCGTTCGTTGTGGGCGCTGATGGTGTGCAACTTCGTCATTAACGTCGGCTGGATCCTGGTCGGCACGCTGCTGCCCACCTATTTGATCACGGTGCACGGCCAGAGTGAAATTCAGGCCGGCTTCGCGACGAGCCTGGTGGCGTTTGCCGGCATGGCCGGTTGTCTGGCCGGAGGGTTTGCCACGGACCTGCTGGTGCGCCGCCTGGGACTGGCCTGGGGACGGCGCATGCCGTGCCTCATTTCGTATGGTGGCGCCGCGCTGGCCTACGTCGTGTGCTTCGGGCTCGAAGATCCGCGGGCGATCGTGGCGGCGTTAGTCATGGCGTCCTTCCTGGGCGACTTCGGTCTCGGTTCGCTGTGGTGCACCTATCAGGACATCGGCGGTCCGTACGCCGGCACCGTGTTGGGGGTCGGTAACATGTGCGGCAACATAGGCGCTGCAATCGCCTCGTCGTACGTCATTCGCCTGGCCGAGCAATCCGGCTGGTCAGCCAGCTTTGCGCTCTCCGCCGGAGCTTACGCGATTGGAGCGCTGGCATGGCTGGCCATCGATCCGCGGCGGTCGGTCGTGCGCACGAAGCGAGCGGCACGGGATGCTGATTGAACGCCGCGGCGGGCTGACTTACACTAAGAGCCGCTTGACATCCCCTGCGGTGGAGTGCCACTCGATGGTCAACGGGCTGCGAATTTTTATCGTCTTCGCTTGCGCGGGCGGGCCGCCGTTGGCGTGGCGGCGGACAATGCGGGCGAGCTGTGGTCGCTCAAGACCGTGGCGCGGCCGGCGCTGCCGGCGGTGCAGAATTCGTCGTGGATCAGGAACCCGGTGGATCGTTTCATTCTGGCCGGGCTGGAAGCTCGCGGCTGGCAGCCGGCGGGGCCGGTTTCAAAGGCACGGCTTATTCGCCGCGTGTATTTCGATCTGTGGGGTCTGCCGCCGTCGCCGGATGCGGTGCGGGCGTTCGTCGCCGATGAGCGGCCCGATGCGTTCGGGCGGCTCGTGGACGATCTGTTGGCCAGCCCCCATTACGGCGAGCGTTGGGGGCGGCATTGGCTCGACCTGGTTCGCTTCGCCGAAACGAACGGCTACGAGCGCGACGCCCTGAAGCCGGGCGTCTGGCGCTATCGCGATTGGGTCATCGGGGCCCTGAACGACGACATGCCGTACGATCGTTTCGTCGTCGAGCAGTTGGCCGGCGACGAATTGCCCGATGCCAGCGACAGCTCTCGGATCGCCACCGGATTCTTGCGCGTGGGTACGTTCGATGATGAGCCGAACGATCCGGCCAAGTACAAGTTCGAGCAGCTCGACGACCTGATGCACGCCACGAGCACGGCGTTTATGGCCGTGACGCTCAAGTGCGCCCGCTGCCACGATCATAAGTTCGACCCGATTCCGCAGGCCGATTACTACGCCGTGCTGAACTTCTTCATCGGTGGCAAGCCGGCTGAAGGTGAGCTGTTGGCCTTTACCGATGCCGGCCCGCAGGCGCCGCCGGTCCATTTGTTGACAGGCGGCGATCCGGCCAACCCGGGCGAGACGATTCCGCCGGGTTACCTGTCGATGGTTTCGCTTTCCGACGTTGATACAGCGGGCACGAGCGGCACGAAGCCGACCGGGCGGCGGCTGCAACTGGCCCGCTGGATTACCGATCCGACGAATCCGCTGACGGCGCGGGTGATCGTGAATCGGCTGTGGCAGCACCATTTTGGCGAGGGCCTGGTCCGCACGCCCGACAACTTTGGCTCGATGGGAGACGAGCCGACGCATCCCGGACTGCTCGATTGGCTGGCCTGCGAGTTGGTGGACGGCGGCTGGCGGCTCAAGCGGTTGCACAAGATGATTCTGCTGTCGAATGCTTACCAGATGGACTCGACGCATCCGGAGGAATCTGAGTATGCCGCCACGGATTTTGGCAACAAGCTGTGGTGGCGGCGGAACCGGATGCGGCTGGAGGCCGAGGCGCTGCGCGACGCCATGCTGGCGGCCAGCGGGCAATTGAACCTGGAGGTGGGGGGCCCGAGCTTCTTTCCGCCCATCTCGGGCGAGGCCCTGGAAGGACTTTCGAAAAAGGGGAACGCCTGGGGCACTTCCACGCCCCAGGAGCAGCGCCGCCGCAGCGTATACATGATGACCAAGCGGTCGCTGTTGTTGCCGCTGATGACGACGTTCGATTTTGCCGACACCACGCAGCCCTGCAGCCAACGAAACATATCGACGGTGGCGCCGCAGGCGTTGGCGCTGTTGAACAACGATTTCGTCCACGCGGTGAGCCGGGCGTTCGCTGAGCGCGTGCGCCGCGAAGCCAGCGCCGACGTCGGCGCACAAATCGAACGGGCCTGGTGGCTGGCCCTTTCGAGGCCGCCGAGCGAGAGCGAACGCCGGCGGGCCGAAGAGCATCTCGCGGCGCAGCGGCACAATCTGGCCGAGCGCGCCGATGCCGGTGGAAAACCCCTGGCGGACGAAGACGCCGACGCGCAGTCGCTGCAGTCGCTGTGCCACGTGCTGTTGAACCTCAACGAGTTTATTTATGTCGACTGAACGACGACGAGCATCGAGAAGCCCGATCGTGACGCCGGCTTGCCGTGGGCGGCGGCAATATCCCTGCGGCCTGTCGCGGCGGGAGTTCGTGTGGGAAATGGGGGCCGGATTTGCGGGGCTCGCCCTGGCGGGGCTCTTGGGCCAGGATGGCTTCTTTGCCCGCCACGCGCACGCCGCGGAAGCGGCTGCGGAGAATCCCTTGCGTGCCAGACCCGCGCATTTCAAGGCGCAAGCCAAGAGCTGCATTTTCTTGATGATGAACGGCGGGCCGAGCCACGTCGACACGTTCGACTACAAGCCCTCGCTGGCCAAGTACGCCGGGCAATCGCTGCCGCCGGACAAGCACTTCACGAATTCCGGCGGCCGCAAGATGGGTTTTCTCACGCCGGCCTGGCGCGAGTTTCGGCCCGGCGGCCAGAGCGGGTTGATGATCTCGGACTACTTTCCCCGCGTGCGCGAGCATGCCGACAAGTTGGCACTGGTCCGCTCGTGCCATACGGATAGTCACGCGCATGGATCGGCCCTGGTGGCGATGAATACCGGCAGCACGTTCATCGGCCGGCCGTCGCTGGGTTCCTGGGCCGTGTATGGCCTGGGCACGATGAACCAGAACCTGCCGGGCTACGTGGTGATCATGGACAAGCGGGGCGGGCCGATCAGCGGGCAGCCGAACTGGGCCAGCGGTTTCATGCCGGCCAGCTTTCAGGGAACGCTGTTTCGTCCGGTCGGCGAGCCGGTGCTCGACCTGCGCGGGCCGGTGGCTCGCAAGTCGCAGCGCGAGCAGTTGGACCTCTTGGCCGAATTGAACCAGGAGCATCTCGACGCCCGCAGCGGCGGAGCCGAGCTGGCCGCGCGGATTCAAAGCTACGAGCTGGCCTACCGGATGCAGGCCGAAGCCCCCGAGGCCGTGGACCTGGCCCAAGAAGACCAGCAGACGCTCGACCTGTACGGCGTAGGGCGCGAGCCGACCGACGAGTTTGGCCGCAATTGCCTGGTGGCCCGGCGGCTGGTCGAGCGGGGCGTGCGGTTCGTGCAGCTCTACTCCGGCGGCGGGCATCTGGAAGATACCTGGGATGCCCACGAAAGCGTCGAGAAGAATCACGGCCGGCACGGAGCCGAAGTCGACGTGCCGATCGCCGGGCTGCTGGAAGACTTGGATCGCCGCGGATTGCTCGACAGCACGTTGGTGCTGTGGGGCGGCGAGTTTGGCCGCATGCCGTTTGCCGAAGGCGAAGGGGCGCCCGGGCGGAACCACAATCCGTACGGTTTTACGATGTGGCTGGCCGGCGGCGGCGTGAAGGGGGGCACCAGCTACGGCGAGACCGACGAGTTCGGCTTCGCCGCCGAAACGAACAAGGTCCACCTGCACGATCTGCACGCCACGCTGTTGGCCCTGCTGGGAATGGACCACGAGGCGCTCACCTATTTTCACCAGGGTCGCGACGAGCGGCTGACCGACGTATTTGGCAACGTGATTCACGACATCATCGCTTGAGGATGGTCACGCATGAAGGTTTGTTGGACGCCGGCGGTCGTCGCGATGTTCGCCGTGGCGGCACTCGCGCATGCAAGCGTGGCTCGTGCCGCCGAGGGCGAGGCGGCGAAAGCCGAGATCGCCAAGTGGCAGGGCATCTGGCGGGCCGTGTCGATGGAGCACGACGGCAAACAGACGCCGCCCGAAAAACTCAAGCCGATCAAGCTCACCGTGAAGGGAGACAAGTATCACTTCCAGAACGGCGACTTCAACGAGCACGGCACGTACCGTTTCGATCCCGCGCAAGAGCCCAAGGCCCTGGACATCGTCGTCGGCGAGGGGAAGGACAAGGGCAAGGCCTACCTGGTGATCTACAAGGTGGAAGGGGACGAGCTGACGATTTGCCTGGAGAGCGACAACAAGCATCGCCCCAGCCAGTTTACCGGCAAAGACGGGAGCGGCTGCGTACTGGAAGTCTGGCGGCGCGAGAAGCCGTAGGCTGTAGGGCGGGACCTGCGTCTGACGTGGCCTCTGGTAGCGTCGTACGTCGTCAGACACGGGGTGCCCGACCTACTTGAATTGTGTTCGATATTTGAAGTGGGGTGCAAACAACTGGGAGTGACAACATGACGGCGGCTTTTCGTTCGGTGCGATGGGGCATGGTGATGGTGTTGAGCGCCGCGGTCGTGGCCGGGGGCTGGTATGCCACGCGCGCGGCGGATAAGGCGGCGGGCAAGGCGAGCGAGTTTGCCCGCGACACGATCGATCTGGGCGTGGTGGTCAGTGATCTCGACGCGGCCGTGAAGTTCTACACCGAGGCGATCGGCTTCCGCGAGATCGAAGGCTTCACCGTCGACGCCGATTTCTGCGCCGACGCCGGGCTGACCGACCATCAGAAGCTGGACATTCGCGTGCTGGTGCTCGATGACGTGCCAAGTGCCACGCGGCTGAAGCTGATGGAAGTGCCGGCCGCCAAGAGCAAGCCGAGCGACAACCGCTTCATTCACTCGCAGCTCGGCTACAGTTATCTGACCATCTACGTGGCCGACGGCCGGCAGGCGCTCAAGCGGCTGCGCACCGCCGGCGTGAAACCGCTGGCCAAGGGGCCCGTGCCGCTGCCGGCGGAGTTAGGGCCCGACATGGCCCTTTCGGTGGTCCGCGATCCGGACGGCAACCTGATCGAGCTGATCGGCCCGATGAAGTAGTGGCTTCGATGATGGGCACGTGTGTCAAAGTTAATGGTACTCAGATTCGTGTCTTAAGGCATGCACTGCTGGACAAGCGATGGCGCCAGCAGTGGCGATGAGCACGGGCCAGCAGTGGCACACGGGCCAGCAGTGGCACAGGCCAGCAGTGGCACACGGGACGGTCGCTACTTCTTCGCGTTGAGCTTCGCCAGGGCGGCTTCGGTCGAGAGTTTTCAGCTCTTCGAGCTGGGCCAGTGCGGTGCGTTCCTTTTCGATCACTTCGGCCGGGGCGCGGCTGACGAAGTTTTCGTTGGCGAGCTGCTTTTGCTTGCCGGCGATGGCTCCGGCGACGCGCTTGAGCTCTTTTTCCAGGCGGGCGCGTTCGGCGTCGACGTCGATGTGGTCGGCCAGGTCGACCAACACTTCGCCGCCGCCGGCGTGGAAACTCGCGGTGGTTTCCGGCGTCTTCACGTCCGGGCCCCAGGCCGTGGCTTGCGCACCGGCCATCGACTCGAAGTAGGGTTCCATCGGCTTGAGCAAGCGGACCGTGTTCGCGTCGGCGCGGAGGACGAACCGCAGCGTGGCCTTGGGCGGTATGTTCTGCCGGCTGCGGATGTCGCGCAGCCCCTTGAGCACTTCCTGGAACTGCGCGAAGCGGGCTTCGATCTCGCGATCCTGGCGGCTCGTGTCGGCCTCGGGCCAGGGGGCGATCATCACGCTGTCGGCGGCCGCGGCCGGAGTGAGCCCACGCTCGGGGGCCGCTTGTCCCAGCAGTTGCCAGATTTCCTCGGTGATGAACGGAATCATCGGGTGCAAGAGCCGCACGATCACGTCGAGCGTATGGGCGAGCACGCGCCTGCGCGGTGGGCGCGCGGCCGGGTCTTGCAACCGCCCCTTGGCCATCTCGACGTAGAAGCTGCAGAATTCGTTCCAGGCGAAATCGTACAGGACCCGGGCCGCGTCGCCGTAGTGATACGCTTCGAGCGCGGCGGTCGTTTCGGCCGTGACGGTGGCTAGCCGGCTTAGGATCCAGCGGTCTTCGACGGCCAGCTCCGCGTCGCTCACCGCCGCGGGCGTATAGCCTTCGAGGTTCAACAGCGCGAACCGGGCGGCGTTCCACAGCTTGTTGCAGAAGTTGCGACCCAGCTCGAACCGCTCGCTCACCACCGCGCCGCGGGGCAGCGCCAGATCGTCGGGCTTGCTGGCCCATTGCGTGGCGAACGGCTGTTTGCACTTGGTGCACTCGACGCGCGGCTGCACGCGATTTTTCTTCGTCTGCTCGATCGCGGCGCCGCAATGCGGGCATTCGAACTCGACCGGCATCCGCACGTCCTGCGTTTCGGTCGTCAGGTAGGCCAGGCTGAAGCGGAGCGAGTCGGCCCCAAACTTTTCGATCACGTCGAGCGGATCGACGCCGTTCCCCTTCGACTTCGACATTCCCTCGCCGAAGCCGTCCAAAATCTTGGGGTGAATGTACACCTCGTGGAACGGGACGTCGCCGACGTTGTACAGCCCCAGCAGCACCATCCGCGCGACCCACAACGTGATGATGTCGCGGCTGGTGATTAGCGTGCTGGTCGGATAGTAGTAGGCCAATTCGGGCGTCTTATCCGGCCAGCCGAGCGTGGAGTGGGGCCACAGCCCGGAACTGAACCAGGTGTCGAGCACGTCGACTTCGCGGGTGATCTTATGTCCCGGAATCGCGTCTTCGGCCAGATCGCCTTCCAGGGCGCTGATCGAGCCACTGGTCGTGCTCGGGGTCGCGCTGCCAGGTGACATCGTCGCGGCCGGCAAAGGCCCGCTTCAGGTCGGCCTCGCTCGCGGTGGGCGCGTACCAGATCGGAATCTGATGCCCCCACCACAACTGCCGGCTCACCGGCCAGTCGCGCTTTTCCCCCAGCCAGTCGAGATACCCGCGCGCCGTAGCGGGCCGGCACGATCTTCACGCGGCCGTCGGTCACCGCGTCCATGGCGCTTTGGGCCAGGCGGTCCATTTTCACGAACCACTGGTCGGCCAGGTAGGGCTCAATCGGCGTCTTCGAGCGATCCGAGTGGGCCAGCTCGATTTCGCGGTCCTCGACCTTTTCCAACAGCGCGAGTTTTTCCAGATCGGCCACGACCCGCTTGCGAGCTTCGGCGATGCGCAGACCGCGGTAGGGGCCGGCGTTGTCGTTCAGCGTGCCGTCGGAATTGAGGATGTTGGTCATCGGCAAGTTCTGCCGCTGGCCCACCTCGTAATCGTTGGGGTCGTGGGCGGGCGTAATCTTTACGCAGCCACTCCCCAACTCGGGCTTGGCCCACTCGTCGGCCACCAGCGGTATTGGGCGATCCAACAGCGGCAGCCGCACCTGGCGACCGGCGCGGGCCATGGCGGCCAGCTTGACGAGGCCGGGCAGAATCGTGCGGCGACGCTCAGCCAGGGCATCGAGCTCAGCCTGCACGGCCGGCTTGTCCTTGGCGCCGCTGGCGGCGAGTTTCGTGCGCAGCTCGGTTTCGACGGCTAAGAGCGCCTTTTCCGGATCGGGATGCACAGCCACGGCCGTATCGCCCAGCATCGTTTCGGGACGCGTGGTGGCGATGCTTACAAACGCCGGTTCGCCGGCCTGCGGGTCGATGATCGGATAGCGGAGGTGCCAGAAATGTCCAGCCACGGTTTCGTGAAACACCTCGTCGTCGCTGACGGCGGTTTGCAGGTGCGTGTCCCAATTCACCAGCCGCTTGCCGCGGTAAATCAGCCCGTCTTTGAACAGCCGATAGAACGTGTGGCGCACGGCCCTGGCGCAGATGGGGTCGAGTGTGAAGCGGGTCCGCTGCCAATCGCAACTGCAGCCCAACTGCTGGAGCTGGCCGAGAATGCGTTTTTCGTATTCTTCTTTCCAGGCCCAGATGCGCTGGACGAGCTTTTCGCGACCCAGGTCGTGGCGGGTGAGCTTTTCTTCTTCGAACAGGCGGCGCTCGACAACGGCCTGCGTGGCGATGCCGGCGTGGTCGGTGCCGGGCATCCACAGGGCGTTGTAGCCCTGCATCCGCCGCCAGCGGATGAGGACGTCTTGCAGCGTGTTGTTCAGGGCATGCCCCAGGTGCAAGGCGCCGGTGACGTTGGGGGGCGGAATGACGATCGTGAACGGCCGCCGCCGCGGATCGGGCTCGCTGTGAAAGTAGCCGTGCTGTTTCCAGAAGGGATACCAGCGAGCTTGCGCGCCGTCGTGGTCGTATTGCTTGGGAAGTTCCTGGGCAGCCAAGTCCGTGGTCATCGTAATCGGTGGGGATCAGAAGGTTTGTGGGCTACGCGGAGCGGCGGAGCGTGGGAGCCGCAAACCGACGATTTTAATACTCGCCGCGGCAAACCAACAGGCGAGTTACGCCGGCCGCCACGTGGGCCTTCATCCGGTAACCGGCACGGCTTTGGCTCGGGAGCTCGACGATTTCCGCCCTTCGTCCTTGAAGAGCTTGTATTCGAAGCTGTCGACCAGGGCGATCCAACTGGCCTCGATCACGTTCTCGCTCACGCCCACGGTGCCCCAGACTTCGTCTTCGTCGCGGCTTTCGATCACCACGCGGACGCCGGCGGCCGTGCCGGCCTCGGAGTTGATCACGCGGACCTTGTAATCGACAAGCTGCATGTGCGCCAGGTTCGGAAAATGGGCGTGCAGGGCCTTCCGCAGGGCGGCGTCCAGCGCGTTGACCGGGCCGTCCCCTTCGGCCACTTCGTGACGGACCTGGCCGTCGATCCGCAGCTTCACCGTGGCTTCGGTCACCACGTTGTCCGGGCGGTCGGCCTCGACGTTCACGCGGAAGTGCATCCGCTCGAAGTGGGGGCGGTACGTGCCGATGACCTTTTTGACCAACAGATCGAACGACCCTTGGGCCGCCTCGAACTGGTAGCCCTGGCTTTCCAATTCCACGACGCGGGCCAGAATGCGATCCATCAGTTGCGGGTCGTCGGCCGCTGCGGTGCTGCCGACCACGGCCTTGATGTTCGAGCGGCCCGACAGCTCGCTCACCAGCACGCGCCGCTCGTTGCCGACCGATTCCGGCGCGATGTGTTCGTAGCTGGACGTGGCCCGGGCGATGGCGTGGACGTGCATGCCGCCCTTGTGGGCAAAGGCGCTGGTGCCGACGAACGGCTGGTTCGCGCGGAGCCGCATGTTGGCCGTCTCGTAGACGAAGCGGGACAACTCGGTCAGATGCTCGACGGCCGAATCGGCCAGCACACCGTAGCCCTGCTTCTTCACGGCCAGGTTGGCGATCACTGAAATCAGGTCGGCGTTGCCGCAGCGTTCGCCGATGCCGTTGATCGTGCCTTGCACCTGCACGGCGCCGGCGTCGACGCTGGCCAGCGAATTGGCCACGGCCAGCTCGCAATCGTTGTGGCAGTGGATGCCCACCGGCACGGGCAAACCGGCGATCGCCTCGCGCGTGATGGCGGCGACTTCCTCGGGCATCGAGCCGCCGTTGGTGTCGCACATGACGATGATCGACGCGCCGGCTTCGGCGGCGGCCCGGACGGTTTTCAGGGCATACTCGGGATCGAGCTTCCAGCCGTCGAAGAAATGTTCGGCGTCGTAAATCACTTCGCGGCCGGCGTCGCGGAGGTAGCGGACGCTGTCGGCGATCATGGCCAGGTTTTCTTCCAACGTGACGCGCAGGACTTCGGCGACGTGGAAGTCCGACGTTTTGCCGACCAGCGTGATCACCGCGGTCTCGGCCACCAGCAGGGCCCGCAGGCCGGCGTCGTCTTCGGCACGGACGCCGCGGCGGCGGGTCATGCCGAACGCGCAGACTTTGGCGTGACGCAGGCCCAGGTCTTTGACGCGGGCGAAGTATTGGGTGTCCTTTTCGTTCGAAGCCGGGAAACCGCCTTCGACGTAGTCGAAGCCCAGGCTGTCGAGGCGCTCGGTGATGAGCAGCTTGTCTTGCAGCGAGAAGTTGACGCCTTCGCCCTGGCTGCCGTCGCGGAGCGTGGTGTCGTAGATTTGGATGCGACGCATGGGCATGGTTTCCGCTGGCTGGAGTGGTGGTTCAAGTCTGAATCGGACAGTTGGATCTCAGGTATTTTTGGCCTGAAAACGAAAAAAGCCCCAGCGGCCTTCGCGGCCGGGGGCTGGTTTGAATCGGTAGTTCACCGGTTCGCCCTACGGCCGCACCTCCGGAATAATAATCACGCGAACCGCGATCGCGGCGGCGTGGAGACGAAGGCGGGCAAGGGTGGACATCGGTGTTTCTCGGGTCGAGGGCGTACGAACGGGTTCAGCATAGGCCCCGGTTGGGGGACTGTCAAGCGTGACGACGAGGTCACGCGGTTGGCGGCCGTGGAGTTGGCGTCGTGCGGTTCGTGTGCTGCGGCCACGCCGTCGCCGGTGGCTCCGGGCTAAACGGTTATCGTCGGCCGCTGTCGGTGGTTTGCAGTTGATCGCTGTCGTCGCGATGGCACTTGGCTTCGGCCAGCTCTTTCTCCAACTCCTGGACCCGGGCCAGGACCAGATTGAACTCGTTGGCCACGTCCTTCCAGAAGTCTTTTTCGCGAAAGTGGATCGGCTCGACCGGTTGGCCCGAGGCCAGCTCCCGCATCGAGCGTCGCATGCGGAACAGCGGCCCCACGAAGCGATTGCTGGTGGCCACGACGTCGAGCATCACCAGCGGCACCAACACCAGCGAAGTCAAGATGATCGGGCCGTACTTCGTGAAGAAATCGCCGAAGGCGAAGTATTCGAGAAACGGCCGGTTGGGATACATGACTGCTTGCGCAGAGCGTGATCAGGCAGATGGCAAACACGGAAAAGCACCAGTAGATGACGATGCGAAACAAAAGCGCGCCTTGAACTTGTCGATCGACAAACAGGCGCCTGCGCGGCTTGAGTTGCACGGTGATATCCCCCCTTTGCTGAACCGCTATGGAAGTGTGTCCGCACGCTGAGCGGCCACTAAAGTCTAGTTCATCTGGCGGATTTCGGCGGACGTCGTCATGCGTCGAGGCTCTAGTTGGGCATCTTTTCGGATGTCTTGTTAAAGACTTCGTTCGCGCTGCAACCGAGCGTGCGCACTGAGGACACGACCGTCAGCGAGAGCAGCGCCACCATGATGGCGTATTCGACGGCCGTGGGGCCCTCCTCGGATCGCAGAAATCGACATATGGGGCCGAAGAACCTTCGCACGCTGCATCACCCTCTGGCTGAAAGGCAGCCGGCGCGGACCCGGCCGATATTCCATTGCAACAGTAGTTCATAAAACTCCTGTCAGTTCGCGAACCGGCATATTCGGTATCTTCGGCGTGATCGACGTAAGCACGGCACGCTAATCTAGAACCGCAGGCGAATCGCCCTGGCCTGGGTGTCGGGTGGTACTGGGACGTGAATCAGCGGGGCTCGATCCGTTGGATCGCCAGCGGATTTTCGCGCAGGAAATCTTCAGCTTCGGCTCGCGTGAACACGCCTTCGGTGGCGCTGATCGAGCGCACGCAACTCGCGCCGATGGCGCTGCCCCAGCGCACGCAGTCGGCCAGATCGGCGCCGGCCAACAGACCCGCAATGAAGCCCGCGTCGAACGCGTCGCCCGCGCCGGTTCCGCCGAGGTACTCGACCGCGTGGGCGGCGGCCCGCAGGCGTTTGCCGCCAGCCACGATTACGCTGCCTTCGCCGCCGCAGGTGATCACGACCGCACGGGCGCCGGCCGTGGCAAAATGCTCGGCCTGCTCCACGGGGTCGTCGAGCCCGGTGAGAACGGCCGCTTCATCCCGATTGGGCAGAAACGCGTCAGTCTCGGCCAGCACGCTGGCGAGCTTCGGCCAGTGATCGCCCGGGCCGGGCAGTACGATGTCGAGCACCGTTGTAACCCCAACGGCTCGGGCCTGGCGAAACAGCTCGGCCAGTGGTTCCCCCTCCAGGGCCGGCATCAGCAGGTAGCCGCCGACGTACAGTACCTTGGCCTCGCGGACGCGCTCGATCGGAATATCGGCGACTTGCAACCTGGCATTCGCACCCACGGCGTGGATGAACCGCCGGTCTTCGCCGCGGACGTTGATGATCAGCGTGCCGGAGGTCTCGGCGTCGGGCAACTGCCGGATGCCCGTGACGTCGACGCGCGAGGCAGCGAGCGTGTCGATGATGAAGCGGCCGAACGCGTCGCGGCCGACGCAGCCGATCACGCCCACCCGGACGCCGAGTCGGGCCAGGTCCGTGGCCACGTTCGACGCGCATCCGCCGATAGCAAGCGGCAGCCGCGGACAAAGAGCCAGCTCACCGGGCCCGGGCACGCGGTCGATCGGGTCGCAAAGATGATCGGCTACGAGAATGCCGACGCTCAGGCACTCGATGCTGGCGGACGTTGCTGGCTGCGCGGTCATGATGGGAAGCTGGCCCTCGGCTCGGCATTGACCCGGCTGGGGCGTTTTCGTATCGTTGGCCCGTTTTCGGTGGCACGGCGGTGCAGCCAAGGATACACGCGGCGCGGGCCGTTGCCCATGGCGCGCGCTTGGTACGAGCCCAGGCAGGGAAGCCGATTGGCCTCGAATCCCTCTGTCCGCAGGAGCCCGTCCAATGGATTGGATATCTCCGCGGGTTTGCCGACTTGCCGGCATGCCAGGCTGTGTTGCAATCGCCTTGTTGCTGGCGAGCGGTGAATCGGCGGGCCAGCCGCCCGAGCGGAGCGAAGTGCGCGTCGCCCGGTTGATCAAAGACCTGGGCGATCGGGACTTCGTCACGCGGCGCAGCGCGTATGAGCATCTGGCCAAACTCGGCACTCTCGGTCGGGACCAGCTCGAACGAGCTCTCGACGACGCCGATCCGGAAATTCGCCTGCGGGCCGAACAATTGCTCACCAAGCTCAAACTCGACGAGCTGTGGGCCCCCAGCCGCGTGACGCTCGACGTCGACGGCCAACCGGCCTCGAAGGTGCTGCTGGAGTTCGCCCGGCAAGCCGGCAATCACATTCACGTCGGCGATCCGTACGGGACGTTTGCCGAAGCGGACATCGAGCTCGACCTCGACGGCACCAGCTACTGGGAGGCCGTGGACGAGGTGTGCCGCCGCACCGGAAACCGCCTGCGCCCGCATTACGACATGCATACGCCGGGCATCGTCGTCAGCAGCGGATCGCCGGGCAAGTATCCCCGGGCCTATGCCGGACCGGTGCGCGCAGATCACCAGTGCCAAGCGGCACTTCGTCGAAGAGTTGAGCTACGAGGAGCACAAATCGGAGTTGACGCACAGCTTTCACTTCAACGTGCAATTCAACTGGGAGGACCGCTTCCGCATCGTGGGCTATGCCACGCAGCCGGAACTTGTCGAAGGCGTGACCGACAACCACGTGGTCATCTCGGCCGCGCAGCCGGCCGCGGGCGGTTGGAACGCCACGTCGACCGGATTGCGGCAAGTGACCGCCAACATGAAGCTGAACCCGATTCCGGTTTCGGCCCAGACGCTCGAGGTGTTTACGATCAAATGGGGGCTGATCGCCGTGGGCGAGCCAGCCACGCTGGAAATCACCGACCTGGAGCCGGACCAGGACCACGCGCAGGACGACGTCGTGGTGCGCATCGAAGCGATCGACAATCCCGCGGGCGGAAAGTACGTGCTGACGCTCAACGTGCTGCGCGACCTGGCTATGCCCGACCCGTACGAAGTCGTGTTCCGCGAATACGACGTCGAGCTGCTCGATCGCCAGGGGCAGCCGTTTCGCGTGCAAAGCCAGACCCCGTCCCTGACGGAGCGGGGTGTGCAGATGCGGATCACGTTTCTCGGCGAAACGACCGAGTGCAAGGCGCAGCTTTTGAAGCTGCACTATCCGCGGCTGCGCGCTCGGCGGGACGTGCACCTGACGTTTCGCAACGTGCCGCTGCCGGTGTCGAAGCCCGAGTGAAAGGGCCCCGATGCGGTGCGAGATACTAACCCGCAGCGCAAGCGAGGGAGCAGAATCTGCCCTCGCTCGCGATCTATCCTCGCTGATGGGTCGGGTTGGGACGGGGGTTGATCAGGCGTTTTTCGATGACGGCAAAGATCCCCCGGGCCACGTCTTCTTTGGGGCCGGCCAATGTTTCGAGCACGTGGCCTTCGTGATCGATGACTTCGACGTGATTTTCCAGCGAGTGCATCGCTTCGGGGCCGTTGGAGACCATCAGGTCGCAGTGTTTCTTTTCCAGCTTGGCCAGGGCCCGCAGCCGGTGGTCCTCGGTTTCCAGGGCGAAGCCGACCAGCCATTGGCCGTTCTTTTGGGCGCCGAGCGTGGCCACGACGTCGGCCGTTTCGACCAGTTGCAGGATAAGCGGCTCGCCGGTTTTGGCGATCTTGCTGGCGGCCACTTTCATGGGCCGATAATCGCTGGGCGCGGCCACGCCGATCAGCCCGTCGCACTGGGAGAACACCCGCTGCGCGGCGGCCAGCATGTCCTCGGTCGAGACGACGTCGATCACCTCGGCCTGCGGACGGATACACGACGTCAACCGGCCCGCTGACGATCACCACCTGGTGGCCGCGGTCGATGGCGGCTTCGGCCAGGGCTTTGCCCATTCGCCCGCTGGAGGCGTTGGTCAGATCGCGCACCGGGTCGATGTATTGCCGCGTGGGTCCGGAGGTGATGAGAATGCGCGCCACGGGGGGTGCTCGAAGAATCGCGATCAGACAATTCTGGGCTTGGCCAGGAGCGACTCGATGGCGGCGACGATCTTTTCCGGCGCCGCCATCCGCCCGACGCCGCGGCGGCGGCAACTGAGCCAGCCCTCCTCCGGGTCGACGAAGTCGATGCCGTCAGCGCGAAGCTGGGCCACGTTTCGCTGCACGGCGGGCTTCTCCCACATCTCGCAGTTCATGGCCGGCGCCAACAGGATCGGACCGGTGAAGCTCAACATGAGCGTGCTCAACAGATCGTCGGCCAGGCCGGCGGCGGCTTTGGCCAGCACGTTGGCCGTGGCCGGCGCGACGCACAGCAGGTGGCCCTGCTCGGCCAGTTCGATGTGGGCGCCCAGCGGGTAGCGGGCTTCGTCGAACGTGTCTTCGGCGACCGCTCGGCCGGTGAGCGCGGCAAACGTGGCTGGACCGATAAACTGCCGTGCGGCCGCGGTCATTACGACCGTAACGCCCGCGCCGCTCTGCACCAATTGGCTGACCAGGGCCGCGGTTTTGTAGGCCGCGATCCCGCCACTACAGCCGACGACTATTTCGCGCCCGGTCATAACCTTGCGCACAGGTTCGGCCCGTGCTTAGAGATTTGCCAGATCCAATTCGGGCGGTCCGCCGGCGGCTTCCTCGCCGGTCACTTTGAGCTGCATCGTGGTGTCGAGATAGATCTTGTCCTGCATGATCTCCTGGATCACGATTTCGAGCTTGTTTTCGGTCTTCAAGTCCACCAGCGGGCGGCTGCCGGCATTGAGCGCCACGAGCCGCTTTTGGATGAGGGTGGACAGCTTGAAACGGCCACCGACCTTGTTGACGATTTCCTCTTCGCGCAGGTCGTCGAGCATAACGTTTAACCCTCGGGGGATCGGATAATCTCACAAATCTTCTGGACGGCCCGTTCGACGTCGTCGTTGATCACCTGATGCTGATAACGATCGGCACAGGCCAGTTCGCGGCGGGCGACCGACAGACGCCGCTCAATCGACTCCTCGCTGTCGGTGCCTCGCAAGCGCAGTCGCCGCTCGAGCTCGTCCACGGAGCTGGGATGCACAAAGATAGTCACGGCCTGGGGATAGCGCTCCAGCACGGCCAGCGTGCCCTGGACGTCAATCTCTAAGATTATCGACTTGCCGGCCGCCAGGCTAGGGGCCACCTCGCTTTCGGGCGTTCCGTACCACGTTCCGGCGCCAAAAACCTCGAAACACTCCAGAAACTCGCCCGCCCGCCGACGCCGCTGGAATTCCTCGGCGCTCAAGAAGTAGTAGTCCACGCCGTCGACTTCGCCCGGACGCGGAGTCCGCGTGGTGGCCGAGACGCTCGACACCAGCCCCGGGCACTCCTCGAACAACCGCTTTACCAGCGTCGTCTTGCCGGCACCCGAGGGGCCCGAAATTACGATCAACTTGCCGGCAGTTGCGTTCGTCACTGATGCGATGGGGGCTGGGAACACGGGCAGTGCGATCGGCTACGACGGCGCTCACTCCACGTTCTGAATCATCTCGCGGATCCGCTCGATCGAAGCCTTGATCTCGATCACGTGCCGCGATATCTGCACGTCGTTGGCCTTCGAGCCGATGGTGTTTGTCTCGCGAAACATCTCCTGGGTCACGAACTCGAGCTTGCGGCCGGAACTCTCGGGCAGCTCGAGGGTGGCGGAGAACTGTTCCAGGTGGCTGCGCAGCCGCACAATCTCCTCAGAGATGTCGCTCCGCTCGGCGTAAATGCTCAATTCGCGAATCAGATCGCCCGGTTGCAGCGTGACTTCGAACTCGGCCAGCGTCTTCGACACTCGCTCCGCAAGCCGGGCACGATAGCTTTCGACCACCAGCGGAGCCCGGGCGTCGATCGCGTCCAACTCGTTGGCGATGACCACGCAATTGGACGACAGGTCGGCAGCCATGGCCTGGCCCTCTTCGCCACGCATGTGGGTCATGTGCTGCATGGCCTCGTCCAGCGTTTCGCGGACGAGCGGCCAGTCGCGTTCCACCTCGAACGTGCCGGCCTCGTTTTCGATGATCACGCCGGGCAACTCCAAGAGGGGCTCGACGGCGATCGGCTGCGTGATTTCCCAGTCGCGGTAGATCTCCTGGAGCTGTTCGCGGTAGCCGTTGAGCACGGCCACGTCCAGTTTGTAATCGTCGGTGGCGCGGGGGCGATCGATGCGGAGCGAGACTTGCACCGTGCCCCGCTTGATGTGCTGGCGGACCACGTTTTCCACCAAGGGCTCGAGCGACGAGTAGCCTTCGCCGGCCCTCACGACCAGCTTGAAGTAGCGGCTGTTGATCGTGCGCACTTCGACGGAGACCGCCAATTGAGCGTTCTTGCGATGCGCCTCGCCAAAGCCGGTCATGCTGAGCAACAAGGAAGCCGTACTCCTCGGGTCGTGACGAAACGGGTGCGCTTCACTTGGCCGACAGTGTTTGGGCGGCAACAACGTCGCCGGGAGCTACTCTTTCTTCTCGGGCGGTTCGGCCGGTGTGCCTTCGGACGGCGGCGCGGAAGTCGGTGCCGGGCTGGCCGACGGTGGTGCGGAAGCGGATTCGCCCTCTCCCGTGTCAGACGCCTTGGCCGGCGCCGATTCGGCGGGCGCGGAGTCGGCCGGCGCGGACTTCTCGCTGGCGCTGGCCGGCGCGTCCCCCTTGGGTGCCGCGACGGGTTCACTCGGGGCGGCACTCGTCCCCTGGCTGCCCAGGTCGGAACTGATCAGGTCGGTGCCGCTGGTGTTGAGAATGTTGACCGAGGCGGCGCAGAGGAAGATCCAGACCGCGGCGGTGACGACCGTGATCCGGGTGAACAGATCGCCGGCCTTGGTGCCAAAGGCGCTTTGGCCGCCCAGGCCGCCAAAGGCCCCGGCCAATCCACCGCCTCGGCCCCGCTGGATGAGCACCAGCAGGATCAGGAATATGGAGTTGAGGAACAATAAGGTCGGAAGAATGACTTGCAACATGGCTTGGAATATGTCCTTCTCGCCGACGGGCAGCGGTCCCGCCGGAATCTGGTGATCTATCGGCCCGCGGCGGCCACGATGCCGAAAAACTCCTCGGCCTTCAGGCTGGCGCCCCCCACGAGCGCGCCGTCGACGTTCGGTTGTGCCAAAAGCTCCGCCGCATTACTGGCCTTGACGCTGCCGCCGTACTGAATGCGGACCGTCTCGGCAATGTCAGCATTGTAACGCTCGGCCAGTATTTTGCGAAGGTCGCTATGCACCTCCTCGGCCTGCTCGGGTGTGGCGACTTTTCCGGTGCCGATGGCCCACACCGGCTCGTAGGCGATCACGATCTGAACGATTTGCTCCGCGGAGACGTCCGCCAGCGAGCCGTCGAACTGCTGGCGGATGATCTCGGAGGTTTGCCCCGCCTCGCGCTGGGCCAGCAGCTCGCCGACGCAAACGATCGGCACCAGCCCGGCGGCCAGTGCAGCGTGGACCTTGCGGTTCACGTCACCGTTGGTTTCGCCCAGGATGTGACGCCGCTCGCTGTGGCCGAGGATCACGTAGCGGCAGCCCAGGTCCACGAGCATCGCGGTGCTGGTTTCGCCGGTGAAGGCTCCGTCGGCTTCGAAGTACACGTTCTGGGCGCCGTAGCCCACGCTGGACCCGGTGAGCGCCTGGCGCACGGCGTCGAGGTACACACCGGGAGGAAACACCGCCACGTCGACGTTGCTCCAGGCGCTGCTCTTTTCTGAGATAGCGAATGCCAGCGCCACGGCCCCGGCGCGGTCGAGATTCATCTTCCAATTGCCAGCGATAAACGGACGTCGCATCATGTCCTTCCTGCGGCTTGCATGGGAACTTGTGAGATTTTTTTACCCAACAGTTCCGCCATTTTGCGAATCTGTCCCGCGACTTCGGCGTATTGCTCGGGGAGCAAAGCCTGCGGTCCGTCGGACATCGCGTCCTCGGGGCAATTGTGCACTTCGATGTGAACGCCATCGGCGCCGGCCGCCACGCCGGCCAGGGCGCAGGCCGGGATCAAGTCGGGGCGGCCCGTGGCATGGCTGGGGTCGACGATGATCGGCAGGTGCGACAGCGCATGACAGGCCGGCACGGCAGCCACGTCGAACAAGTTGCGAGTGGCCGTGTCGAAGCTCTTGATACCCCGTTCGCAAAGCACGACGTTCGGATTGCCGCGCGAGAGGATGTATTCGGCGCTCATCAGCAAGTCGACGATCGTGGCGCTCATCCCCCGCTTGAGCAGCACCGGCTTGGTGGTGTTGCCCACTTCGGTGAGCAGCACGAAGTTCTGCATGTTGCGGGCGCCAATCTGGATCATGTCGGCATAGCGCTCGACCAGCTCGACGCGGCGGGGATCCATCACTTCGGTCACGACGGGCAGGCCGTGTTTGTCTCCGACGTCGCGGAGGATTTTGAGCCCCTCTTCGCCCATGCCCTGATAGGCGTAGGGGCTGGTGCGCGGCTTGAAGGCTCCGCCGCGGAGGATGTTGGCGCCGGCTTTGCGCACAGCGCCGGCGATGGCGTCGAGCCGCTCGGCGCTTTCGACGGCGCAGGGTCCGGCGATCATCGCCAGGTATCCGCCGCCGATTTTCACGCCCCCCACGTCGACGACGCTGGGCTCGGGATGGGCGTCAAGGCTGGCGAGCTTGTACGCCGGCAGCACGCGGATGACGTCGACCACGCCGGGCAGGACCTGAAACTGCTCGGGCTGATACTGCGACTCGTCGCCGATCACGCCGATGATCGTGCGGTGCGTGCCGCGGCTCAAATGCGCTTGCAAGCCGAGCGATTCGACGCGCTCGATCACGTGGTCGATCTGCTGGTCGGTGGCGCCGGATTTGAGAATGATGATCACGGGAAGATTCCAATGGCAATGGGTCTGATGGTTAGCAGGGACTTCGCTGGGGGCATGCCGGGCACGTCGGGCCGAACTGCCGGCTGATCCGGGCGGCCTACATCCTGACAGGTTTACTCCACGGGGGCCATCTTGGCGTAGGAGCCCAGCACGTCAAGGCGGACCGCTTTTCGCCCCAGCGCCGCGATGGCTTTGCGCACGCGGACCTCCGTTTCGTGTCCCTCGAGCTCGACGAAAAACATGTAACCGCCTTCGGGTCGGGCGATCGGGAAGGATTCGATCCAGGTGAGATTCAAGCGGCCGCGTTTGAACACGTTCATGGCATCGGCCAAGGCCCCTGGCTCGTGGGCGATTTCGAACATCAGCGCACACTTGTCGTTGCCGGTGCGCGGGCCGGTGTCGTCGCCAATGACGGCGAAACGCGTCAAGTTCGACTTGTTGTCCTCGATATTGTCGGCCAGTACGTCGAGACCGTAGCGGACGCCGGCCTGCAAGCTGGCGATGGCCGCCGCGCCGGGTTTGTCCTGGGCCAATTGCGCGGCCGTGGACGTGCTGGTGACTTCCACCAGCCGCGCCGTGGGCAAGTGCCGGGCCAGCCAATTGCGGCACTGCGACAGAGCCTGTGGCTTGCTGTAGACTTCTTCGACGTCGGACCGAGGACATTTGCCCAACAGGTTGTGGTGGATGCGGAGTTGCACTTCGCCGCAGATGCGGGCCGGCATGCGGGTGAACATATCGAGGGTGTCGGCCACGCGCCCGTCGGTCGAGTTTTCGATCGGCACGACGCCGAAGTCGGCCTGGCGGCGGTTGATCTCCTCGAACACGGCGGCAATGTTGCCGACTGGCACCAGCTCGACGCTCTGCCCGAATCGATGGATGGCGGCCAGATGGCTGTAACTGTAAGCCGGCCCGAGATAGGCCACCCGCAGCGCCTTTCCAGCGAGCGCGATCCGCTGATCAACTCGCGAAACACGGCCCGCACCGATCGCTCGGCAAGGGGTCCGGTGCTGAGCTTCAGCACCCGGCACAGCACCTCGTCCTCGCGGGCCGGGGCATAGGCGGCCACCCCGGAATGGTTCTTAACCTTGCCGATTTCCAGCGCCAGCTCGGCCCGCTCGTTCATGAGCTTGACGAGCTGCTGGTCCAACCGGTCGATTTTGGCCCGCAACGAGGCGATCGTGGGCGCGCGCGAGCCGGTCGTGGGTGCTGACTTCTTGGCTGCCTTGTCCCGCGCCATAAACGGTCCAAACTAGCTAGCGGTCTGGAGGTGGATGTCGAGCCCGATGCGGCCGAGCGAATCGAAGATTCGACACACCTTGTACTTCTGTCAAATGGGAGTGTCAAGCGACCAGGCCGTGTAGCGAAGTATACGAGGCAACTCGAGCCCAGGGAGTCCGATCGCCTGACACTAAGGCAACGCGCGAGCGACAGTTATCGGCCTCCCTCCCTTGCGCCGGCATGGTAGGCGCCCACGAGTAACTCAGCGCGGGATCAATCGGGCCACCAAGCAAGCAACGATTCCGGCGGCCGGCCGCCCCGGAAAGTCCTGTCAATTTGGCAGAGAGCGGAAGTGTGCGATTCATGCCATGCCAAAACGGCAGTCCGCCACACATTTTCGGCGATTTCGCCGGCGAATTTGACGTCACTTCCTTGTTTAAGTCCTATAATTCCAAGTTGTTACGCTTTGTGGTCCAGGGACCGGCATAGCCTTTGCTACCGGTTTAGCACGTCTGCCATTGCGCAGCCTTTGGCGGACCCAATCAGAAACCAACAAAAAAACATATCCATCGAATTCAAGAACCCATTGCAATCACGCACAATGCGTCCCGCCGCAATGACGCGGCGAGCCGCCTCGAAAGCGGAGAAAGGAGCACGGCATGGCAAAAGGTGAAAAGATCATCGGTATTGACCTGGGCACGACCAATTCGGTCGTCGCGGTGATGGAGGGGAAAGAGGCGAAAGTGATTCCTAACCAGGAAGGCAATCGGCTCACGCCCAGCGTCGTCGCGTTTACCGATAAGGGGGACGTGCTCGTGGGCGACCTGGCCCGACGCCAGGCCGTGACCAACCCCACCAAGACGGTCTATTCGATCAAGCGCTTCATGGGCCGGCGGCACAGCGAAGTCCAGAGCGAAGAAAAGATGGTGCCCTACGGCGTCACCGGCGGCCCGGAAGACTACGTCAAAGTGAAAATCGGCGACAAGGAGTACACGCCGCCGGAAATTTCGGCCCGCATCTTGCGCAAGCTGAAAGAGGCCGCCGAATCGTACCTGGGCTACAAGGTCAACAAGGCCGTGATCACCGTGCCGGCCTATTTCAACGACTCGCAGCGGCAAGCCACGAAAGACGCCGGGCAGATCGCCGGCTTGGAAGTGGCCCGCATCATCAACGAGCCGACGGCGGCCGCGCTGGCCTACGGGCTCGATAAGAAAGAGCAAGAAAAGATCGTGGTCTTCGACCTGGGCGGCGGCACGTTCGACGTGTCGGTGCTGGAAGTAGCCGAAGGCGTGTTCCGCGTCATCAGCACGAACGGCGATACGCACCTGGGCGGTGACGATTTTGACGAAGTGCTGATCAACTACGTGGCCGACGAATTCAAGAAAGAGAACGGCATCGATCTGCGTAAGGACACGATGGCCCTGCAGCGGCTCCAGGAAGCCTGTGAAAAGGCCAAGAAGGAGCTGAGCTCGGCCAGCACCAGCGACATCAACCTGCCGTTCATCACCGCCGACGCCAACGGTCCCAAGCACTTGCAGATGAGCATCACCCGCAGCAAGTTCGAGCAACTGGTCGATCACCTGATCGAACGCTGCCGCGGTCCGCTCGAGCAGGCGATGAAGGACGCGAAGATGCAACCCAGCGAGATCGACGAGGTCGTGCTGGTGGGTGGGTCAACGCGCATTCCGAAGGTTCAGGAGATGGTCACGAAGCTGTTCGGCAAGGACCCGCACAAGGGCGTGAATCCGGACGAAGTCGTGGCCGTGGGCGCCGCGATCCAGGGTGGCGTGCTGGCTGGCGAAGTGCAGGACGTGCTGTTGCTGGACGTAACGCCGCTGTCCTTGGGCATCGAGACCGAAGGCCGGGTGATGACGAAGCTGGTGGAAAAGAACACCACGATCCCTGCCGAACGAAAGCAGACCTTCAGCACCGCGGCCGACAATCAGACGGCCGTCACGATTCGCGTGTTTCAGGGCGAACGCGAGATGGCCGAAGACAACCGGCTGCTCGGCCAGTTCAATCTGGAAGGTCTTCCGCCGGCCCCGCGCGGGATTCCGCAGATCGAGGTCAAGTTCGACATCGACGCCAACGGCATTCTGAACGTGTCGGCCAAAGACCTCGGCACCGGCAAGGAGCAGAGCGTGCGGATCGAGCAATCGAGCGGGCTCAACGAGTCCGAGATCGAAAAGATGCGCAAGGACGCCGAGCTGCACGCCGACGAGGACAAAAAGAAGCGGCAACTGGCCGAGGCCCGCAACCAGGCCGACTCGATGTGCTACAACGTCGAAAAGCTCATCAAGGAGCACGGCGACAAGCTGAAGGACAGCGACAAAGCGCCGTTGGAGGCCGCGATGTCCAAGGCCCGCGAAGCCGCCAAGAACGACAACGTGGACGCCATCAAGAACGCCACGGCCGAACTGGAGCAGGCTTCGCATGCCTTGAGCAAGGTGCTGTACGAATCGCAGCAGGCGGCCGGCGGCGGCGCGGCCCAGCCGCAAGGTGCCGCCGACGGCCAGCAGCCCGGCGACGAGGAAGTCGTCGACGCCGAGTTCGAGGTCAAGGAGTAAGCCGACGCAGACTTGCGGGGTCGAGTCCGCCTTCGCCGCACGCGGGGGCGGGCTCGAGCCGTAGGCCTTGCGCATTTCTGCGGATGCAGGAAGGACATTCATGGCCATTCGATTCGACAAATTCACGATCAAGGCGCAGGAAGCCCTGCAGCGGGCCCAGTCGTTGGCGGCCGATCGCGGCAATCCGCAGATCGAGGCCTTGCATCTGCTGGCGGCCCTGGTGGCCGAATCCGAGGGGGTGGTGCAACCGATCCTGGAAAAGATCGGAGCCAATCGCGCACAGCTCGACAAGATCATCGAAGCCGAGCTGAACCACCTGCCCAAGGCCACCGGCGGGGCGATGCCGCAATTGGGCGATAGTGCCCAAAAAGTGCTCGAAGCGGCCCAAAAACAGGCCGACACGATGAAGGACGAGTTCGTCTCGACCGAGCACTTGCTGTTGGCCCTGGCCCAGGTCGACACGAAAGCCAGGAACGTCCTAAAGCTCAACGCCATCGACGAATCGAGCGTGCTCAAGGCCCTGCAGGTCGTGCGCGGCAGCGCCCGCGTGACGGATCAGAACCCCGAGGAAAAGTTCCAGGCCCTGCAAAAGTACGGCATCGACCTGGTGGAGCGGGCCCGGCAGGGCAAGCTCGATCCGGTGATCGGCCGCGATCAGGAAATCCGCCGCGTCATTCAGGTCCTTTCGCGGCGGACGAAGAACAATCCGGTGCTGATTGGCGAGCCGGGCGTCGGTAAGACGGCGATCGCCGAAGGCCTGGCGCTACGGATCGTGCAAGGCGACGTCCCCTTGAGCCTGAAGAGCAAACAGGTGATCGCGCTCGACCTGGGCGCTTTGATCGCCGGCACGAAGTTTCGCGGCGAATTCGAAGAGCGGCTCAAAGCCGTATTGCGCGAAGTGCAGACCGACGGCAACGTGATCCTGTTTATCGACGAACTGCACACGGTGGTCGGCGCCGGAGCGGCCGAAGGGGGCAGCGACGCGGCCAACCTGCTCAAGCCGGCCCTGGCCCGCGGCGAGCTGCGCTGCGTCGGAGCCACCACGCTCGACGAGTATCGCAAGCACATCGAGAAAGACGCCGCGCTGGAGCGCCGCTTCCAGCCGATCTACGTCGACGAACCGAGCGTCGAGGACACGATCGCGATCCTCCGCGGGCTGAAGCCGCGCTACGAGGCGCATCACAAGGGGGTGAAGATCAAGGATTCGGCGTTGGTGGCCGCGGCCCGGCTGTCGCATCGCTACATTACCGACCGCTTTCTGCCCGATAAGGCCATCGACCTGATGGACGAAGCCATGAGCCGGCTGGCCATGGAACTGGAAAGCGTGCCCACCGAAATCGACGAAGTCCAACGCCGCCTGACGCAGCTCGAACTGGCCGCCCGGCAATTGTCCGAGGAGACCGAAGAGCACGCCCAGGAGCGGCTGGCCGAAATCGAAGACGAAATGCAAGGGCTGCGGGCCAAGCTGGCCAATCTGCGCGAACAATGGGAGGCCGAAAAGCTGGGCGTGGGCAACGTCCAGGAGACGCGCGCCGGCTGGCCGAAACGGAGACTCGAGTTCGACAAGCTCAGCAACGCCATTCGCGAGAAACAGGGGACCGGCCAGTTGATTTCCGAGGAAGAGTATCAACGGCTGTACGAGCTCGACAACCAGCGGCGCCAATTGGCCCAAAAAGTCGAAGCCGCCGGCGCGGCCGAGCCCGCCGTGGTGCAGCGCCGCCTGCTGCGCCAGGAAGTCGGCCCGGAGGAGATCGCCGAGGTCGTCAGTGCCTGGACCGGCATTCCGCTTAGCCGGATGCTGGAAACCGAACGGGCCAAGCTGCTGGTGCTCGAAGAGCGGCTGCACCAGCGCGTGGTCGGGCAGGACGAGGCGGTCGAGGCCGTGTCGAACGCCGTGCGCCGCAATCGGTCGGGCTTGCAGGATCCGAACCGGCCGATCGGCTCGTTCATCTTCCTGGGCCCCACCGGCGTGGGCAAAACCGAGTTGTGCAAGGCGCTGGCCGAGGTGCTGTTCGACGACGAGAACGCCATGGTCCGGGTGGACATGAGCGAGTTCATGGAGCGACACACCGTCAGCCGGCTGATCGGGGCTCCCCCGGGCTACGTCGGCTACGAAGAAGGGGGGCGACTGACCGAGGCCGTGCGGCGGCGTCCCTACAGTGTCGTGCTGTTGGACGAAATCGAGAAGGCCCATCGCGACGTGTTCAACGTGCTGTTGCAGGTGCTCGACGATGGGCGACTCACCGACGGCCACGGCCGCACGGTCGACTTTACCAACACGATCGTGGTCATGACGTCGAACATCGGCAGCCAGCTCATCCAGCAGATCACCAAGGAAGGGGGGAGCCAGGAAGAGGTGCGCGAGGCCGTGCAGGGGGCGCTCAATACGTCGTTCTTGCCCGAGTTTCTCAACCGCATCGACGAGACGATCATCTTCCATCCGCTCGACCGGCCGCAGATTCGCAAGATCGCGGCGCTGCAAGTGCAGCGACTGGCCCGGCAACTCGAGCAGCACGACATGCAATTGGAAGTGACCGAAGAGGCGCTCGACGCGATCGCCACCGAAGGCTACGACCCGACGTTCGGCGCCCGGCCGCTGAAGCGGGTGATCCAGCAGGAGATTCAAAACCCGCTGGCGTCCGAGATTCTGAAAGGGAATTTCGGCGAAGGGACGACCGTCCGCGTCGACTACCGGGACGGAGCGTTCACGTTCGAGCGGGTCGAGTCACAAGAGCCGGCCGCCGCCCGCTAAGGGGGCGGGAGGCCGAGCGGCGGGTTGGCGCACGGTGTCAAGCAACCCGTCTAGTGCAGTGCATTGTCAACTGCATTGTCAACGTCAACAATTCGGGTGCCACTGCTGGCTTGTCCTGGCTTGTCCAGCAGTGCTTTGGCTTTACGGCAAGTCTGACCCGAAGATCAGGCTATGGCAAAGCGCTCTAGCGATCGCTTTCGCGCAGCTCCCAAGTGTCGATGAGCACTTCGGCACCGGGGGTGAGGTTACGGATCTTGGAGGCGATCATCGCCTTCTCCGAGACGGTGGCCTTCTTGAGCCGTTTGGCGAAGTGGGCCAGTTTCTTGCGACGATGCCGCCGCCGCTTGATTTCCTTGCCGCGCTCGCTGATCCCCACAGTTCACACCTCCCCAAAAAACCCGTCCGAACCGGGCTGTGCCCGGTAGGTAATTGCCAAGTAGCTGTTTCTAGCCTTCCAAAAACCATTCGTCAACATGACCTTTTGGGGTCATCGTGCACTTTGCCCACAAGTCACGGGGGAAATCGCCGAGTCTGGCGCTCGGCGGACCCCAGACCTATCTACCCGCCGGCAGTTGGAAGCTGTTACAAGACCGGCGGGGGCGGCCGGCGCCGGCACCTGTAACGTGGGAGGGAAGAGAATCTTCATCACACGTCAACATTGGGTCGATCCGATTGCTCGTCGCCCAGGAACACCAGCTCGCCGCTGACGACGTCGTACAGGGTGCCGACGACGGCGATGTGTCCCTGTTGCACCAGGCCGCGTAGTGTCTCGCTCGCTTCGACAATCCGATTCGCCGTTCGCAGCACGTTGGCCCGGGCAACTTCGTTAATGACTTCTCGGCGCTCGTCGGACGCCGCACCTTCCAAGAGTTGGAGCGTTTGGGGGGTCGCGGCGGCCTGAATCTCCCGCAACACGGATTCCACATTCGGACAGCCTGTGAGCTTGGCGAGCGGCTCCGTGGCTCCGATCGTGTCGACGGCCGTTGTCACGGCGCCGCACCGCGTATGCCCCATCACCAGTATGAGCCTTGCCTTGGCCACGGCGCAGCCGTATTCCAGGCTGCCGACCACCTCGGGGCTGCAGACGTTGCCCGCGATGCGGACGACGAAGATGTCTCCCACACCGGCGTCGAAAATCAGCTCCGCGGGCGTGCGCGAGTCGATGCAGCTGAGGACCATCGCCAGCGGGTGCTGCCCCGCGGCAGTGGCGCTTACCTGGCGTCTCAAGTCTCGCGTGAGTCGCTGGTCCGTGCGAAAGCGCTGGTGACCTTCCTTGAGAATCGCGAGGACCTGCGCCGGGGTGAGCGTCTCCTGAAGTTCGCGGGTCGAGTAGTCGACGTACTGAATGCGGTCTTTGAAGTTGTATTTGTCGCGGAAACCGCGAAAACTGACCTGCACGCCGCGCGCGGGGGCTACGTGCTGTTTGAAGTCGCGAATCAAGTCGAGCACGTCGGGATCGATGTAGTCGGTGCTCTCGGCGTCGAGCAGCACGTGGCCACCGCGCGGTACGTCGTTGAGCACGCGGTTCAATACCGCGCGATTCAAGAAGCTGACCTGATTCGCCAGTTCGATGTGCAGCACCTCGCCCCCCAGGTGCCGCTCGACGCAGCGCCGCAAGGGACGGCGCAGGTTGCTGTTGAGAATAAAGCTCAGCGCCACCGCCAGTCCGATCAGAATTCCGATCATCAAGTCCGTGAAGACGATGGCCACGACCGTCAATATGAACGGCAGAAACTGATACCGCCCCTGCCGCCACATATCGCGAAACACGCTCGGGCTTGCCAGTTTGAAGCCCGCCACGAGCAGGATCGCGCCCAAACACGACAGTGGCACCATGTTTATCCAGGTGGGCAACAGAGCCACGCTTGCCAGCAGCAGCAGGCCGTGAACGATTGTGGAGAGCCTGGTCTGTGCGCCGGCGTCGATGTTGATCGAGCTGCGCACGATGACCGCCGTAATCGGAAATCCTCCGACCAGTCCGGCCGCCAGGTTGCCGGCTCCCTGAGCACAGAGTTCGCGGCTGGGGGGCGACGTCCGCTTCTGGGGATCGATGCGGTCGGCGGCCTCGAGACTCAAGAGGGATTCCAACGATGCGACCAGGGCAATCGTGACCGCCGCGCGGTAGATCGCCGGGTTGTTCCACTGGGAGAAATCGGGAAAGCGCAGAAACTCGACCATCCCGCCCAGGCTCTCCGTGACCGGCACCTGCACGAGATGCGTGGGGCCGATCAGCCACCGACCGCCGAGCAGACTGAGCAACTCGCTCAGACCGACGCCCAACAGTACGACGACAAGCTGCGAAGGAATGACCGAGTTCTTCAGCGGCTTGATCCGATCCCACAATACCAGCAGCGCGACCGAAACAATCCCGACGACAATGGCTCCGGGATGTCGATCGAACAGCAGCTCGCCGAGTTCCGACAGCGTGGTCTCGTTGTCCGGCTGAAAGAACGACATTTCGCCTTCGGGATCGGTGTCGTGTCCCAGCAAGTGCGGGATCTGCTTCATGACCAGAATGATCCCGATGGCCGCCAACAGGCCCTTGATGACGCTTGAAGGAATGAAGGCGGAAATCGAGCCGGCCCGGGCGACGCCCAGGGCGACTTGCATTCCGCCAGCGATGACGACCGCCAAAAGAAACGACTCGAACGAACCCAAAGCGGCAATTTGCGCAGCGGCCAGCGCCATCATGCTATTGCCCGGGCCGCTCACGCTGGTATGCGACCCGCTGAGCAGCCCGACGAGCACGCCGCCGATGATTCCCGACAACACGCCCGAAAACAGCGGCGCCCCGGATGCCAAAGCGATTCCCAGGCAGAGCGGCAAGGAAACGACAAACACCACCAGCGACGCCGAAAGGTCGCGAGACAGCGTCAGCGAAAGACGGTGGTTGAGGCTGTCGGGCATCGGGCACTTCCTCCCGGGAGCGTAAAGGCCCCTGGCAGCAAACCGCGGACTGACGTGTATGGTGACAACGGACCTGCCAAAAGCCAACGGCAGTTGACGATACTCCGGCACCGCGACGCCGGCGCGGGTTTGTCGTCGAGCCAGGGGGCTTTTCCGCTGCTAGGTGCTATCTACCCAGAGTCGACGTGCGCGGGATTGCGACGGCGGTCAATCCGAAAGTTGGGTGCATCGGCCTGGCACTTCATCGTCCAGGCACTTCTTGATGCCCTGCCAGGGGCAGCACCGGTCCGACTCGCTCACGTGAACCTTGGCTCAGAATCGGGCCTCATCTTTTTGCCCCCAGGCCGATACGGTAAGCTGCTATGTGGACGTGACGCCGTCTTTCACACGAGGTCATGTTGTCCCCGCGGCGGTCGCTCGCCACTGCAGCCGTCTAAGGTTCCCACGCGGTGTCAGATTGTAGAATAGGGTGTCCAACTGACATAACTCGGTGGCCACATACAGCGAGAAAACCCAAGAAAACACGTACCGGATGGGTGGCCGAGTGGTCTAAGGCGGCGGTCTTGAAAACCGCTGTACGGGAAACCGTACCGGGGGTTCGAATCCCTCCCCATCCGTCTTACTTATCGCTGGGAAAGGCATGGACTCGCTTTTCTCGGTACAAATGGCGTTGGCCGTTTCGGGCTGCGACTCTCCGCGACTCGAAACGGCTTGCAACGGCTTCGGGTTTTGCTTCGCCTGTTCCGCGTCGGCCATTGCGCGGGCGAAGTGTTCGTCCGTCGTTTGGTGGTAGTGCTTGCGGGCGATGTCTTCGCTGTTGCCCAGCCCGTCGCAAACGACGTGGGAGGGGAACAACTCGGCCAGGTCCGTTTGCCGGGAACTCCGCAGGTTGTGGAATAGTGGGCCAGGGCGTCAGGCCGGCCCGACGAATGATCTTTTCAAACGTGGTCCGCAGGTTGCAGTTCCGCCAGCCCGCCTTGCCTTGGGAACTGGCTCGCATCCGTTCATCGACCACGTACACCGCGCCTTCGGGGGCAAGGTCGAAGGCTTCGGCCAGGATCGGCCGCAGTTCGGGGAACAACGGAATGGCGCGAGTCTCTTTGCCCGGATGATTCTCCGTCTTCGGCGATTGCACGACAATGCGGCCGGTTTCCCAGTCCACGTCTTGCAAACGGAGCGAAAGCACTTCGGAAAAACTTGAAGGAATCGGTCAGCCGGTCACGGGACCGCGAAGTGCCTTAATTTGCAAAGTTCCAGTTGCCTGAGACGCGGGGGAGTCCGGCTTGAGCCGAGATGTCGGCCACGTTCCCAGACAACCGTCGGTCAACTGCGGGCAGGCTGCGCGCGGCAGGCAACGCACGGCGTAGAAAATGTCCGCCAGGGCGATCAACGTTTGTTTCTGGCCACAAATCCCAGGCGAGAGATTTGCCTTTGACTCACAGGCCGGTCAGAATTGGGGCACCTGTCGCTCGGCGGCGTAGCCGAGTCGGCGAATCAGGGTCCAAATGGAAATTCCCCTCGACAGGAGCACGACCGCTAATGCAAAAAAACAATCGGCGCCCTCGAACGTTTCGCTGCGCGAGCAAACCTTCCTCAACTCGGCAGCCTGGCATCTGTTGCTCACCGCCTTGGCGGCGGCTTTCCTACCGGCATTGGCATCTGCCTCTCCTGTCAATCTGATCCAGAATCCCAGCGCCGAACTGCCGACCACTGGGCCCGGCCTTCCCTTCTGGACCGAAGTGCAAGGCACCGACTGGGGCCAGCGGCAACACGATCCCGAACCCAAGGACGGCGACTACTATTTCTTCGCCGGCGTGAATTCGGGCATCGCGGAGCTGACCCAATTGATCGATGTGTCGGGTTACGCTGCGTCCATCGATGCCGGAACGCAGACCTTTAGCTTCACTGGTTACGTCCGCTCCTATGACGAGCCCAATGCCGACTCATCGCTAATCGTCATCGACTACCAAAACGGCAGCGGTGTGGTGATCGATGAGTTCGCTTCCGCGCCCATCATTTCCACCAGCGCATGGGAGCCGGTCGATGACACGCGCACCGCGCCGGTGGGCACGCGTAAGATCAACGTTCGCTTGATCAGCCAGAAGAACGCGGGCAGCACCAACGACGGCTACTACGACGATCTGAGTTTGACCACCGTGCCCGAGCCTGCGACCGCGGTGCTGGCGGCCTGTGGTGCGGTACTGCTGATGGTGGTGGGGCTGTCGCGGCGTCGCTCTGGCACTGCTCGACAGTAAGAGCCCCCTAAATTAATGCGGTTATGGATCACGGCCACCCACCACTTGGTTAATTCGACGTATTTTGTAGGCGTTTCATTGATCCAGACGTAATTGCGCCAACCCGGGCTGACGGGTGCGCGACGGCCCGGAGTCGCTCGCGGGTCCTTCCTTCAGCGCTTCCGGACGCGGTTCCACCCAGCCCCCCAACACCCCAGAGACAGTCCGTCCGCCGTCACTTCGCCGCCTGGACCATCGCCAGGATGCCGGCCTTGAGCGCTTCGGGCAACGTCGGCCAAGCTTCGAACACGGCAGCAAGGTCCGAATCGGGGCAAACTGCTTCGGATTCTGCTTCGCCCGACTTCTGCGATCGCCGTAAACTGTTGGCACTGCAAGCGGTTGGGGAAACCACTTCGAATCCCTCCCCATCCGTTTGTCGGCGGTGCGGGCTTGGCGTTAGACCAGCTCCTCGTGCAATGGTGCGATCTGGCTGGCGGAGGGGGGACCTGCCGTGCTGTGCAGCGCGGCGAAGACGCAGTAACCGGCCATGATGAGACAACCGACGGTGATCGCGGCGATGGCACCATAGCGGTTTCTTTCGGCATTTAGCCCAGTGGTAATCACGACGCAGTCGGCGTCCGGAACGAGCGGGCCTTGTTCAAACGCCACGCGAACCGGGCCGGGAAGCCCCAGAAATCCGACGGTCCCCTGATGCGTGTCCGTCGCTGCCCAGCGGCCGGATTTTGCTTCGTTGTGGAATACTTTCAAGAACACCTTCACCGGTTTGCCGGGCCGCCAATGCTTGGAAACCACCGGCACGAAGACATCCGGTCGAGAGCGATCGCCGTAGCTCATCGCGGCGTCGGCCAGGACGCGGCCGTGCAAGGTGACCCAACGCGACCCGGTATCGCGCCCCGCCTCCCAGTCTTCGATCGAAATGTCGGTCATGTTCTGGCTGGTTGCATAGTCGTACCACAGCACGCCGCCAAAGATCCAGAGAAACATGGCCATCGCCAGGATGCCGAAATTGAAATTGCCGAATCGCGACGGCGACTGCGTTGCGACTTCCGGGGCCTGCGTGGTGCTGGTCGCGGTGGTGTTCCAATGCGCGTCGTCGTGCAGCGAGTCTGGCCACTGGTCGGGCACTTCGGGAGCCGCCGACCGGAGAACCCAACTGCCGATGATGATCATCGCCATCGGCGGCACGGCGAGAAACAAGAACGTAAAGAAGCCTGTCAAGTTGACGTCATAGCTCCCCTGCCCTTTGAGCTGTAACTCGGCCAACCATCGATAGGGACCGGCGTATGCCCAGCCAAGGTAGATCGTAGCGATCAGCGATGCGACAAGGGTGCAGCCCAACAACTTGCCTCTGATGCCCGGGGACGTCTCGGTCGGATTCGTGTCTGACACGGGGATGGCCTCGCGGAGTCGAGATCAAGCACAGGACGAAGCGAATCGCGCAAAGGAAAGCGCGTGCCGTGGTTGGTACCGAAAGGTTTCCAAGCCGTTGAGACCGCGCAGTACGAACCGCTGGCACTCTACCGGAATCTTAGTACAGCGGGGCTATCGGCCGAGTCGTTCCGCGGCGCAGGCCGCGCAAAATCTGGCCGCCAAGGCAGGTGATCAAAATCCTCGCCCGCCAAATACGACACAATCGGCTCAAAGTGCCGGCACGCGTTGAAAGTCCACGGCGCGGCTCAGCGTTCGTCGCGCAATTGTCGGGCGGTCGCTTCGGCGCCGCGCATTACGCGCAGCAGGTTGCCGCCCAGGATTTTTTGGATGTCGGCTTCGCTGTAGCCGCGGTCGAGGAGGCCTTGGGTGATGTTGGGGTAGGTGCTGACGTCGTCGAGTTGCACCGGGGCCGTGTCGATGCCGTCGAAGTCGGAGCCGAGGCCGACGTGGTCCACGCCGGCCACCTGGGCGATGTGGTCGATGTGATCGAGCACGGTGTGCACGCTGCCGCGCGGCGTGGGATGCTCGGTGTAGAAACGCTTCAACTCGGCGCGGATGTTTTCGCTGTCGTTGCCATACTTCTCGCGCAGCTCGGCCCGCAAGGCCACGGCCTGGCGGCCCACTTTGGCGGCCTCGGGCACGACGAAACCGGAATAGAAATTGACCATCACCACGCCGCCGTTTTCGGCCGTCAGCCGCAGTACGTCGTCGGGCACGTTGCGCGGATGGTCGGCGATGGCCCGGGCCGAGGAGTGCGAAAAGATGACCGGCGCCCGGCTGATGCGCAGGGCGTGCTTCATCGTGGGAACCGAGACGTGCGAGATGTCGACCAGCATGCCCAGGCGGTTCATCTCGCGGACCACCTCCTCGCCAAAGGGGGTGAGACCGCCGTGGCGCTCTTCGTCGGTGGCCGAGTCGGCCCAATCCAAGGTGTCCGAATGCGTGAGGGTCATGTACCGCGCGCCCAGCTCGTACAGTTGCCGCAACACGGACAGCGAGTCTTCGATCGAGTGGCCCCCTTCCACGCCAATCATCGAAGCGATCTTTCCCTGGCCCACGATGCGCTCAACGTCGTCGACGGTCAGGGCCAGCTCGAACACGTCGGGATAGCGCTCGATCATGGCCTTGACGATGGCGATTTGCTCGAGCGTCGTGGCCAGTGCCTTGCCGTCCTGGCGGGTGCTGGCCGGTACGTAGACCGACCAGAATTGGGCTTTGACTCCTCCCTGGCGCAGCCGGGCCAGATCGGTATGCAGCTTGGGCTGCGGCTGGGAGATGTCGAGCTTCTCGAACGTGGACGAGCCCAGCGTGCGGATTTGCCAGGGGAGATCGTTGTGACCGTCGACCAGGATCGCGCCGGCGTGAATCTGCTTCGCGCGGTCCGTGACGACGATGGCCGGCCGGTCGGTCGCAGAGGCGTCGGCGACGGGCTTGGTTTGGCCGCGAGCCGCCGACAGGCCCAGGCACGACAGACAGCAACCGGCCAGTAGCGCGCGTCGCGCGAGGGCTAAGGAAATCATGGCGACCTTTCGCTGCGAGATTTTGGGGATGCGGCGCCGCGCAACAGGGTTCAGATTACCAGCCCCCGGGGCCGGAACGCCAGAGCCGCTTCGTCCCCCCTGAGTCGGCGGAAGTGACCGGCCGAGTGACTGCCGCGCCGGCAATGGATTTTGCCGGTCGTAGGGAACATCTCGATGCGGCCGTGCCGCCTGGCTCGGCGCTGTGCGAGCTGAGCGCGCGTTTGCTGGGTGAAAGGGCGTTGGTGGCCTAGATTTTAGGTGCTTCGGTATTCTGCTGCGCGGCACGGATCGAGCCGTGTCCGAGGGGTAGCGCGTCGATCTCCCGGTGAGGAGTCATGCAGCGATTCGTCGAGCGAATCTTGAGGTTTGTCCATTCTCCGGCGGGGCCGACAGCCGTTGAATATGCGATCCTGATTTCGCTCGTCCTGCTGACGTGCATTGCGGGTGTGCAAAGTATGGGTAGCATCGTCCGCGCCCCCTTGCAAACCGTGGGCGGCTCGTTGGACGGCTCGCCCGGTTCCATCACCACGCGCCACGTCAAGCCGAAGCGGATCTCCAAGCCCGCGAGGGTCGGGACGGACGCGCGCCGCTGAATTCTCCACCCCGCCCGTGCGCTGACCAGCGATCAGAGAACGGCCAGGAATCCGGCGGCCGTCTCGGGTTATACTAGATCCTCAATGAACCAAGCGCGCGGACGACTCCGCGCTTTTCCGCGGCGGAACGCGTTGGCCGCCATTTGAGGAGCATCCATGAAATTGGCCCGAGCAAGTCTCCTGTTGCTTCTGCTGGCTGGTGCCCTGCGCGCGTCGGCAGTCGAAAAATTCACCGCCAACCATCTGGCTCGGTTGCGCACCGTAACCGCGGCCGAAATTTCGCCCGACGGCCATGAAATCGCGTATCTGCTCTCGGTGCCGCGGCGGCCGTTCGTCGACGAAAGCGGGCCGGCCTGGACCGAGCTGCACGTCGTCGACCTCCACGGCACGTCCCGCCCGTACGTCACCGGAGACGTCGCCTTGTCGGCGATCGCCTGGCGGCCGGGTGTCGACCTCAAGGGGATCTCGTTTCTGGCCAAGCGCGAGGGGGACGAGCACCGCGCGGTGTATCTCATTCCCGTCGACGGGGGCGAGGCTCGCAAAATCCTGGAACACGACGCTGATATCGCCGACTACAGTTGGTCGCCCGACGGCAAGCAGATTGCCTTTACCGCCGCCGACAAGCAGCCGGAGGAAAAGAAGAAGCTCGCGGACAAAGGTTTCAACCAGCAAATCTATGAAGAACAGCTCGAAATGCACCGCGTCTGGATCGGCCAGCCGCGCCAGGCCGACGCGTGGGAAGACGAAGCGGCGGCCAAACCCCAGCGGTTCGAAATCGAGGGACACGCCTCGGGCGTGACCTGGAGCCCCGCAGGCAAGCACCTGGCCGTGGCCGTGGCGCCCACGCCGCTCATCGACGACGACTACATGAAGAAGAAGATTCACATCCTGAAGGCGGAGGACGGCACGCGCGTGGGCGTGATCGAAACTCCCGGCAAGCTGGGTCCGTTCCGCTGGAGCCTGGATGGCGAGCACCTGGCCTTGCTGGCCGGGGCCGACATTCACGATCCGAACCCCGGCCGCTTGATGGTGGCGCCGGCCAGCGGCGGCAAACCGCTCGACATTCTGCCCGACTTCACGGACAAGGACGTTACTGGCTTTGCCTGGACGGACGAAAACAGCCTCATGTTTCTGGCGGATCAGGGCGTGACCTCCGCCGTCGGCTCGGTGCACCACACGGGAGAGCATCTGACGATGATCGTGCCGTTCGGCAGCTACTCACTGGGCGCGTTGAGTATTTCCCGGTTCGGCGAGCAAGTGGCGATCCTGTTAGACAGCCCACAGCATCCGCAGGAAGTGTATCTGTTCGAAACGGATACGGTGGACAAGGAAAGGCAGCGGCCGCGGCGCTTGACGAACAACAACCCCTGGCTGTTGGACAACACGACCCCCTTCGAGGAACAAGAAGAGATGCTGGCGCCGCAGCGAATCGTACGGTTCAAGGCCCGCGACGGCCTCGCGCTCGAAGGGTTGTTGATCCGGCCGCTCGACGAGCAGCCTGGCCGGCGCTATCCGCTGGTGCTCGTCGTGCACGGCGGTCCGGAAGCCCATTATCGCCACGGCTGGCTCACGGCCTACTCGCAGCCGGGGCAACTCCTGGCGTCCGAGGGTTTTGCCGTTTTCTATCCGAACTATCGCGGCAGCACGGGGCGGGGCGTTGAATTTTCCAAGCGCGGACAGTCCGATTATGCTGGCGGGGAGTTCGACGACCTCGTCGACGGCGTCGACCACCTGGTCAAGACCGGACTCGTCGACAAGGACAAGGTGGGCGTGACGGGCGGTTCCTACGGCGGCTTTGCCTCGGCCTGGCTGGCCACACGGTACACCGATCGGTTTGCCGCCAGCGTGATGTTCGTGGGCATCAGCGATCTGGTTTCCAAGTTCGGTACGACGGACATCCCCAACGAGATGTACCTAGTGCACGCCCGCAAGATGCCGTGGGACGATTGGGATTTCTTCCGCCAGCGGAGCCCCATCACGTACGCCGAGCAAGCCCGGACGCCGCTATTGATCATGCACGGCAAGGACGATCCGCGCGTGCATCCTTCGCAATCGATGGAGTTGTACCGGTATCTGAAAACGCTGGGCCGGGTGCCGGTCCGGCTGGTGCTTTATCCGGGCGAGGGACACGGCAACCGCAAAGCGGCCGCGCGGCAGGACTATACGTTGCGGCTGGTGCGTTGGATGAAGCACTATCTGCAAGGGCCCGGCGGAGAGCCACCCGCGCCGGAGCTGGATTACTCGGCCGTCAAACCGAAGAGCGCCGAGGACGACGAACAGGATGCTGCCGGCGAGGGAGCCGCGTCTCCGGCCGCGGTTTCCGAGTGATGAACCCCCCCCATCGCCGTTGGGGCCAGGCTAAACAACACGGCTCCGGGGCTCATGGCTCCGGAGCCGTGCACTTTCCGCCCGATGCGGTATCGCCGCTGGCCGCGACGCGGGTTAGTCGATGAAGTGTCCTTCGCCGGTGAAATAGTACGATGGCGACTCCAGGTTTTCGAAATTGTCGCTTTGGGCGATCGACTGGCTCAGCGCCCGATCGATCTCTTTACTGGCCAGATGCGTGGCCTTGAGGCTTTTGGAAATGGCCGCGGCTTCCGATATCACCATGTTCGTCTCGGCGGAGTCGTCTTTCGAGACGGACTTCAGCCGATTGACCGACGAAGTGACCTGCGTCAATTGCTTTTCGATTTCCGCCAACTGCTTGGCGACCGTCGGATTGGACTTGGCGACGGTTGACAGCTTGGCGAACGACTGGCGGGCGTGCGCTACGTTATCTTCAATGGCGCGGGCGTGCTCTTGAATCACTTCGCCCGGCACGGGTTTCGAGCTGGCGGCGGCAAACTTGCCCAACATGCGGGCATGATCGTTGGCGTGGATGTTGTACGTCTTGCCAGCAGCCACATAGTAACGCTCGGCCCGATTCGGAGATTCGGCCTCGTCTTGAGCGAACCCGGCGGACGCGGCCAGGCAGATGCCTACAGCCGTTGCCAACGATGTGACGTTTTTGCAACTAAACATGGGTGGTGTCTCCTTTCGGACGAAAATACGTAAACTGCGGCAAGTCTTCCTGCGGGAAACATTGCATAAAATGACTGCGAAGTGAGCGGGTAAGGATTAATTGTGAGGTTTCTAGCGGAGAAATGCAGGATCCGCCCCAGATAACTTTTTTTCCACGAGGAAACCCTAGTCTGATTAATGAGTTACGAGTGACCCCTACGAGGGGTGCGAAAATTGCGCGTCCGGTTTTCCCCGGAGATGCGCCTTTTAATATAGGGCTGCTACTAAACGGCTCGGTGTCGGTGCGCCTCCGCTCACCGCATGCCGAGCTTTAGCACCCGGTCTCCCAAGACGGGGCCCCGCTGGAGTCTTCTGACAACGGCGGGGCCCTTTTTGTTTACCGCGCCGATCAACATTCAGTCGGTCCCTGCGAATTCGGACCCTCGGACAGTGCCGGGGATTGGTCCGAGGTGCCGAGCCGTGAGATAATCCTGGGTGAGCGAGACGTATTGTAGCGATTTGCGCCCGCCGTGCCGCGCTCAAAGCCCAGGAGCCATTCGTCATGCCGACCCATGAGGTACTCAATCAGGTTCCGCCGTTGGCCCCGTACAATCTGTTCCGGAGCGATACGGTGCTCCGTGAGGCGGTCGAGCGCGAGGGAGCCGGCTGGGTCGCCGACCGCGCGGCCGAGCTCGGACAGATTCTCGGTGGCGAGGAGGCAATCGGCTGGGGATTCGGCGCCAACAATTACCCTCCGGTGCTTCACACCCACAATGCCCGCGGCGAGCGCATCGACGAAGTGCATTTCCATCCGGCCTGGCACTCGCTGATGCGTCTGTCGGTCGAGTATGGCGCCCATAACCTCCCTTGGGCTGCGCCGCGCGAGGGGGCTCACGTAGCGCGGGCGGCCATCATGTACCTGGTGGGGCAGAACGAGCCGGGGCATAGTTGCCCGATCTCGATGACCTACGCCTGCGTGCCGTCGCTGCGCAAGCAACCCGAGGTGGCGGCCGAATGGGAGCCCCGCCTCGCCAGCAACACGTACGACTCGCGGTTTCTGCCCGCCGACAAGAAACAAGGGGCGCTGGTCGGCATGGCGATGACCGAAAAGCAGGGGGGCTCCGACGTCCGAGCCAACACCACCCGAGCCCGGCCCGCGGGCCGCAGCGGCCCGGGCGGCGAGTATCGCGTCACGGGCCACAAGTGGTTTTGTTCGGCGCCGATGTGCGACGCCTTTCTGGTGCTGGCTCAAGCACCGGCGGGCTGTCGTGTTTCTTGTTGCCCCGGTGGACGCCCGACGGGCGGCGAAACAACTTCTTCATCCAGCGGCTCAAGAACAAGCTGGGCAATCGCTCGAACGCTTCGAGTGAAGTGGAGTTCGACGATACCTATGCCCGGCTGATCGGCGAGGAGGGTCGCGGCGTGCGGACGATCGTCGAGATGGTCAACCACACTCGGCTCGATTCGCGCTGGGCTCGGCGGGGCTGATGCGGCAAGCCGTCGTGCAGGCGCTGCATCACGTGCGGCATCGCGCGGCCTTCGGCCATCGGCTGCTGGATCAACCGCTGATGCAAAACGTGCTGGCCGACTTGTGCCTGGAATCGGAGGCGGCCACCGTATTGGCCATGCGGCTGGCCCGCGCCTACGACAGCGGCGACGAGCGCGAGGCCCGCTTCCGCCGCATCGCCACCGCGGTGGGCAAGTACTGGCTGTGCAAACGCGGGGTGGCGTTCGCCGGCGAAGCGCTGGAATGCCTGGGTGGCAACGGGTTCGTCGAGGACTCGGTCATGCCGCGGCTGTTTCGCGAGTCGCCGCTCAACTCGATCTGGGAAGGATCGGGCAACGTCATTTGCCTCGACGTGTTGCGGGCGATCGCTAACGAGCCGGGCTCGCTCGAGGCCCTTTGGGAAGAAATCAGCCAGTCGCGGGGCAGCGACGGCCGGCTCGATCAGGTCGCCGCCGAGCTGCGTGACGAGTGGCAATCCCTGGCCGCCGAAGGGACGCAAGCCCGAGTGCTGGTGGAGCAGTTAGCGCTGGTGCTGCAGGGATCGTTGGTGGTGCGCCACTCGCCGCCGGAAGTGGCCGACGCTTTTTGCGCCACCCGCCTAGGCGGCGACTGGGGCCGCGCCTTCGGCACCCTGCCCGCTGGCACCAAGCTGACGAAGATCATCGAGCGGGCTTCGACGACAGCATAGGGACATCGCCAGTCCGTGTTGCCGGTAGACGCGCTTAAGCGGCTCGCCGAAGCGGTTCGCTTGACGCGGGGGGCTGTGGAAAGCGGCGGCGGTTGGCGGCTTCTTCCAGCGGCGCGATCACGACGCGCTCGAACCAGCGGGCCGCGGGGCGCCCCAGTAGCCGCAGCAGGCGCCGGTACGGCTCGAGCGTCAGACGGCGATGCTCGGCCAGTTCGTCGGCCAGCTTGCGCAGGCCGGGATCGTCGGCCGGGAGGTCCCACTTGTCGCGAAAACGTTCGAGCGTGGCGCGGTTCCAGGCGTCGCTCCAACGGAGCTGGAAGTAGTCGAGGTCCGCCGGCTCGAACGGCGGCGGTGGGACCACCGTGACCATCGATTTTGGCTCGAGATAGATCGTTCCGCCGCGCGCGCGGGCCAGCAGACAGAAATCGGTGTGCTGGGCCGCGCTCAGCAGCCGCTCGTCCAGCGGGCCGAGTTGGTCGAACGCGCTCGTGCGGACCAAGGCGGCGCGAAACGCGATTTGTCCGACTTGGCAGCGGCGCAGAGACGAAGACGCTGCCGGCAGCGGCCGTCCCCCGTGAGGTTCATCGAGCACCAGCGCACGACCACCGGGCCCCTTGGCAATGGCTGCGTCGCCGCCGGCCGAATGAACGACATCGGCGCCAGCCTCGCGCCGACAACAAACCGGACCGACGGCCCAGGCGCCGGTCGTTTCGGCGCAATCGACCAGCGGGGCGAGCCAGTCGGCGGTGGCGATGACGTCGTTGTCGACGAACGCGACGTACTCGCTGCGGACTTCGGCCAGCGCCAGGTTGCGGGCGGCGTTGGGGCTGACGTACTTCTCGGTACTGATCAGGCGAAAACCGTCTCGCACGGCCCGCTGCTCCAGATACTGCCGGACCAGGGGGGGCGAGCCGCCATCGATATAAATCAGCTCGGCGGATGCGTCGCGATGTTCGAGGACGCTAGCTAGCGATTGTGGCGCGAGGCTGAACCGTTCGCCGGGAACCACGGCGATGGTGACTCGACGTTGAGCCATGTCCTCACTCCCGGAGCGAGTTGCGAGAGTCGTTTCGCGCTTCGTGCGGGAAGCACGGGGGCAATCGACTTTATCGGCCACCGCAGTCGATGCATCGAGTGAAAGGAGCGATTCGCTGCCCGCGGCGCAGCCTGCATGCCAGCACGCGGACGCTGGCGCAAGGTACGGCGGTTTGGCTGTTCGCCGGCCTCAAAACTGTCGAGGTCCGGCGCGCAGCTTCCGATAGAAACGGATAGGACCGCCGGAAGCGGTGCTCCCGCCTCAACTCGCACACCACGGCTTCGGCCGTTATCCCGCCCATAAGGACGCAAGAATGGATGCTGCGCACTGTTCGATACTTTCAGTTGGTCTGCTATGCCTGTTTCCGCTCTCGGCCGGCGCCCAGGTGCCGGTGCCGGGCACGGGACAGCGCGTTACGGCCGTGGGAGACGATTTCGAGGATCCCAACTGGTCCTACGTCTACAACAATCCCAAAAGCAGCGACGAGAACGACGAACAAAAGCGGTTCCCCACCGGGGCCAGTCGCAACGGCCGCTGGTTCGAGGGGATCATGCGGGGCCATCCGGACGTCGTGAAGCGCGTGCCGACGCCCGAAGGAGGTTTGCCCGGCAGCGAGGGGGCGCTGTTGCTCGTGTCGCGGCAGACCGGCGTGCCGGGGCACTACTCGGGCAAGATGGAACAGGACGACTACATCGCCAACGTCAGCAACCGCTTGGGCGGTCCGATTTCGGTGGCCCGCTCGCCGAGCGTCGTGGTGCGCGTGTACCTGCCGCCGTGGGAAGAGTGGGAACAGCGGACCGGTCCCAGCTTCGGCTTTCGGGGCGCCTGCTTGACGCACGCCAAGAAGAAGGAAAAGAGAAAGGGATTCTTCGGCGGCACGGTCACCAAGACCAAGTTGGAGACCTACTGGCCCGGCCTGTTCATCCAGTTCAACAAGGGAGACGGAGAGAAGCGTCCCGACTCGGCGGTGTTCGTGATCCGCGGCGGCCCCAGCGGCCACGATTTCACGGGTCCGAAGATCGAGCAAACGGGTTGGTGGACGCTGGGCATGTCGTTCACGCCCGACGGCGCGGTCCATTATTTCGCCCGGCCGGGTGTCGAAGATCTGACGGCCAGCGATCGCATCTCATCGCAGTATCCTTACAGTTACCGCGCCGAGCACCTGGACACGTTTTTCTTCAACGTGTGCAGCGGCAACAACGGCCGGTGGTCGACCCCCTGGATCATTGACGACGCGGCCTTGTACTACTCGGGCCAGTATGCCGGCCGTTCCGATTGGTACTCGCGATAGCGATTGACGGGTTCGACGGCGGTCGAAAAACCTTCGAGTTGGCGCAAGGTCAGGAACCGTGAAACCCGTTACGAGTTCCACGTTACCTGACCGACGGAGGCTTCCTACATAGTTTCAGCTAGACCAGCGGCTCGATGGCGCAGGAAGCGACCTGCACGACGCAATTACGCCCGGCTTCTTTGGCCCGGTAGAGGGCCATGTCGACGTCGTGCAGGAAATCCAGGTGCGAGCGATCCTGGTCGGGAACGGTCGTCGAGATGCCGATGCTGACGGTCACGTAGGGGCTCACCGTCGACAGGGCGTGGGGAATGGCCAGCGTGCGGACGTGCGTGCGAATGAGTTCGGTCACCCGCCTGGCCCCGTCTTCGTCGGTGTTCGGCAGGATGACGACGAACTCCTCGCCGCCAAACCGGGCGCAGAAGTCAGTGGGCCGGCGCACGCTGGCCCGGATGGCCCGCGCCACGGTCCGCAGACATTCGTCTCCGGCCAGGTGCCCGTACTCGTCGTTGAAGTCCTTGAAAAAGTCGGCGTCGATCAGGGCCGTCGACAGCGGCAGGCCTGTGCGTTCGTGGCGGGCCCACTCCTCCTCGAGCGCCAGGTCAAAGCGATGGCGGTTGGGGATTCCGGTCAATCCGTCCGTCGCGGCCTGCAACTCCAGTTTGCAGTTCGCCTCGCGCAGGGCCTGCCGGGCTCCAAACTCCATTCGCTTCAGCACGCTCACCAGCAGGTACACGCACAGCAAAAGGCCCACCAGACCGGCGAGCTGCACGATCAGGAATGACTCGGGCCGGAGCTCCGTGGGCAGGTACCACTGCTGCCATTCGGCCACGGCGAAGGCCCCGATGGTCGCTCCGCTGGCAAGCGTCCAGAATACCCCGGAGCGATTGCCGCAGAGCAACACCGAGAGAATCGGGAGCGTGGCAAACCAGATCATCACCGGCGCCCAGAGCCCGCCGGTGAGGCACGCCACGACCGTGTACACGTACCAGGCGGCACCTGTCAGCAAGTTGCCGCAAGCTTCCGCCGACACGCCGCGACGCAGCAGCACGATGATGCCCAATAGCAGCACGCCGCCGGAAAGAATGACGTTCGAACAGATGGGGGCCCCCAGCGCGGTGTAGAGCAGCGCGAACGCCGGCACCCAGATGAACATCGACAGGCAAAAGGCCGAGACCCGAACTGCCGCCGCCATCGCGTCGGGGTCGACGAACCGCTCGCGCGGGATCAGGCCGCTTTGGGACAAGCGGAGATGCGGCACCACCTTGAGCGTCACAAACTTTGAACCATTGAGAGTTGTGAGGGAATTGCCCACCCAAAGACTAGCTCACTCTTGGGGGGGACTCGCGCGGGGACTTACAACCCGGACATTTGACACTCGCGGCAGACCGCCGCGGCGGCGCCCGGTGCAGTCCGGGAGAGAGAGCGGCCGCGAGATTCATTTTCAGCGACCTGCTCGTGGCTCTGCGCTGGCACAGCCGGCGGCGCACGGCCCTGTAGTGCAGGACGTGGTCGTGCCCTAGTCCGCAGTACCGCGGAGGCGCGCGCGATCGAAGGCCGCGTCGGGCAGGCCGACATTCAGCTTCATGTCGGTGTAGGTGTACTCGGCGATCAAGGGAGCCGGCCGGCCGGCCGATTTCGGCCAGCCCGAATAGTCGATTCGCACCGGCACGTGCAGCGCGTCGTCGACGAACACGTTGGCCTGATGGAACACCAATCCCTGCATCGGCTCGGGGTGCGTGATGCGGATCACGGTGCAGGTACGGCCGTTGATCTTGGCTCCGGCGATCCGCTGGGCGCGGCTATTCTGGCCGGAGGCGTCGATCCTTTGGTGTCGCTTGAGCACGTTGATCATGCTGTCGAGCAGGCGATTGAAGCCGATTTCGGTGATCGGCACCAGACTCTCCTCGCGGGCCGTGTCACCGTTGGGGTCCAGCTTCACGATCACGTAGTCAAAGTGCTTGCCGCCGTTGCGCACCAACATCTGGCCGTCGTTTTGCGCTTCGATGTAAAGCACCTTGCGATCGACGACGGGTTTGGGACCGAGAAAGTGGAGATAGATCTCAAGCGGGCGGAGAATCCGGCCGTCCTGGTACACGCCCTCGCGGACTTGCATGTCGATGAAGTGCATATCCTGCAGATAGCCGCCGATCCGCTCGCGCTTGACCAACCGGCAGGTAAAGTCGCGCAGCGTCTGGTCGAGATAACGTTGCTCGCGTCGGGCGTAGTCAATCACCGGCGCGAGCGGGTGCTGGGCGATGATCTCGGCCGAGGGGGCCTCGCCCCGGTACCCGGAAACGTGAGACACCGCGTCGGGCGTTTCGGCACTCGCCGGGCCCTCGGCTCGAGCCGCGGGAATATCGATGAATAGACCAATCGCCACTAGCGCGGCGGCAGACGCCACGCGACGCGTGATGAGCAGCATCGTAGTTGTCCTTGACGGCGAAAGGACCTTTGACCCGTGATGGGTCTGGTCAGACACGTTCGCGAGATGAGTGGTAAAGTATTGCGTACGAATTGGGAGTCGGCAAACGTGCCTGGCAAATCTTGCTTGCAACTGGCGTGCCGCAAACCCCGTGATCGGAACACCTTTTTACATTCCCAGCGTCGCCGGGCCGTGACGGCCGCGGTTTTGGGTGTTGCGCGAGGTTGGGCAACTGCTCGTTTTTCTTGCCGCAACCAGCGGCAGAATCACGCCTCGCGCGGTCGGCCGAACGGGACTGTCGTCACTTCGACGTGATGTCGTCGCTTGTTCGGGACACTTCTAGCGCGCCGACGCGCGACCGACCAGCAGTTTGCCCAGCCGCTCGTTCATGATCTCGGTGGTGCCGTCGGTAAAGCAGGCAATCTTTGCGGCCGCCAAGTGTCGCATCAACGGGTACTGGTCGCTGAGGCCGTTCGCCCCCAGCGCCTGGACGCAGGCTGCTAGATGGCCGAGGGTTTTCTCGCCGGCAAACTTCTTGGCCGCAGCCGCGGCTTCTTCGGCGTCGCCGCCGGCGTCGATCAACCGCGCGGCCCGGTAGGTCAACAGTCGCAGCGCGGCCAGATCCGTCGCGGCATCCACCAACGACCAGCGCAATCCCTGAAACTCGATGATCGGCTTGCCAAACGCCCGCCGGCCGGATGCGTACTCGACGGCTTGCGCCAGTGCCGCGCCGAGCATGCCGGCGCACATCGCCGCCACGTACGCCCGGGCGCCGTTGATGCCGGCCAGCGAGTGGCGAAAGGCTTCGCCCGGCGGATCGAGCAGGGCTTCGGCGGGAGCAAAGTAGTCGCGCAGCTCGAAGCCCCCGGTGCCGATCGATGAGCCGCCGAGCACGTCGATGGCCGGCGCGCGGACAAATCCCTGGCGAGCGGCTTCGACGGCAAACGTGGCGATGCCCCGCGGCCCGGCAGCCGGATCGGTCTGTGCCAGCGTGATCACCACCCCGGCCACGGCGCCGTTGGTGATCCATGTTTTCGCGCCGTCGAGCATCCAACCGCCGCCGGCGGGGACGGCTGTCGTGGTCAAGTGGCCCAGGTCGCTTCCGTGACCCGGCTCGGTGTAACCGGCGCATCCGATCAACTCGCCGCGCAGCATGGCCGGCAGCAGGCGATCGGCCAGCCGCGCGTCGCTGCGGGCGATGCGCACCAGGGCGTTGTGATGGTTCACGAGCGAAAAGGCGAAGCCGAAATCGTGCCGGGCCATCTCCTCGACGATGCGAAGCTTGGCGGAAAACCGCAGGCCGGCTCCGCCCCGCTCAGGCGGCAGCTCGATCGTGGCCAACCCCGCGGCACAAGCGGCCCGGAGCGTTTCGGCCGGGTATTGCCGCTGGTGTTCCCAGTGTCGTGCCTGGGGGGCGACGACCGTGCGGGAGAAGTCCGCGCTCGCTCGACGAGCTCCCGCTCGGGGTGCGTGAGATACGCGTCGAATTCGCTCACGATCGCATCGGGCGTCATCGAGATCAGGCTCCCAGCGACGCGCATCAGGCGTCACAGCGTGTCCAAGGCCTTCAGCGGGAAGACTTCCGAGGGGGTGTGCTGGTCTGCGCATCAGCGTTTCGATCTGTCGGACGACGTCGGGATGTTCGCCGGCTACGTTGTGCGTTTCGGTGACGTCGTCGGCCAGGTTGTAGAGCTCGATGGTCAAGTCGGGGGCCGCTTTGCCGCGGGGCTTAAGATTCTGGCGAATGCCCTTCCAGTCGCCGGTGCGCACGGATTGCTGCCCACCGTAGGACGGAAACTCGCGATACAAAAACGGCCGCGGCGGCTGCGACCGGCCAAGCAGCGTAGGCGCCAGGCTGATCCCGTCCAGTGCGCTGGGCGTGGCGTCCGACGCGCCAATCAGCTCCAGGATCGTCGGCAGCCAGTCCTCGAAGCCGCTGACGCGATCCGTCGTAGTGCCGGGCTGAATGTGCCCCTGCCAGCGGACGATCGTGGGGGCGCGAATGCCCCCTTCGTAGAGCGAGCCCTTGCGGCCACGCAGCCCACCGGCCGAGTTGAAGAAATCGGTGTCGGTGCCCCCCAGCTCGTCGTACAACGGGCCGTTGTCAGAGCTGAAGATGAAGATCGTGTCGTCGGCAAGGCCCAGATCTTTGACCAGGTTGATGACGCGGCCCATGTCGCGATCCATCCGCGTAATCATGGCAGCGTAGGCGGCGTGCGGTTCGCGCTGAGGCAGGTAGCGGCGGTCGCCGACGTACGGTTCGTCAGGAAGCTGCCCCCGGTACTCGGCCAGCGAATCGTCGGGCACTTGCAGCGCCAGGTGCGGCACGGTGGTCGGAAAGTAGAGGAAGAACGGCTCGTCCTTGTGCTGCCGGACGAACTCGAGCGCCTGCCCGCCGATCAAATCCGGCGCGTAATCGTGCCCGGTGTACTGCTGGTAGCTGGCCGGATCGCGCGGATCGGTCTCCGCGGGCAGGTGTTGCTGGGCCGAGAAGGCGGGATTGTCCAACTCGACGCGCTGATCGTCGCTCCACAAGTAGGTGGGATAGTAGTTGTGGGCCACGGCCTGGCACAAGTAGCCGTAGAAGCGGTCGAAGCCTTGCCGGGCCGGCGTTGAGTATCCACCCGGCGGCCCCAGGCCCCACTTGCCGAACCCGCCGGTGGCGTAGCCCTGGGCTTTGAGCAGCTTGGCCAGCGTGACGGTGTCGGCCGGCAGCGGGTATTGCCCCTCGGGCTGGACGCTGCGATTGTCGCGGATGAAGGCGTGGCCGGGATGCAAGCCGGTCATCAGCACGCAGCGCGACAGGGCGCACACTGCGTTGCCGCAGTAGTGCTGGGTGAGCCGCATGCCGCCAGCGGCCAAACGATCGAGGTTCGGCGTGCGGATCTTCTGCTGGCCGAAACAACCCAGATCGCCGTAGCCGAGATCGTCCGCCAAAAAGAACACGACGTTAGGACGCCGCGATTCGGCGGCCCGCGCGTCGTCCGCCACGAGCGGCGTGGCGAGCGCCACGCAGGCGATGATGCAAAGTGGTCCGAAAACCCGGCGACCGGCGGCATGAGCAACAGCGAACATGAGCAGCATTTCTCACCGGGGGCGATGCGAAAACGGAGTGCCTGCCGACCAGTATGCGGCACCACTAGGCTCGGATCAATCAGACGCTTCCAAATCGGGAAACGGCTCGAGCCCGTCGTCGAGCTCGACGCCGAAGGACCGCAGGGCCATCGATACCAGGTTGTACTGGCCCACAGTGAACACCAGGTCCATCATCTGCTGCATGCTGTAGGTTTGCGCCAGAGCGGTCCAGGTGGCGTCGGCGATGCGGGCGTCGGCGTGCAATTCGTCCGTGGCCGTCAGCAGCAGCCGGTCGTGCTCGCTCCAGCCCTCGGCTTGCGGGCCAACGGCGATGCGGCGAATCTCGTCGTCCGTGATGCCCGAGCGGCGACCGATCCGCGCATGTTGTCCCCATTCGTACTCCGATCGGCAGAGCCAGCCGATCCGCAGGATGGCGATCTCGCGGTCGCGCGGCGGCACGGAGTTGTCGCGCAGGATGTAGGTGGCAAACGGCAGCCAGGCTCGGTTCAAGGCCGGGTGATTTGCCAGCGTGGTAAAGACGTTCCACAGCCGGCCGCGCTGCTCCTGCGGCTCGAGCAGCTCCCGCTGGGCCGGGGTCCAGGCGTCTTTGGTAACGGGTTCGATGCGGGGTTTCATGCGAAGACTCGCTGTAAAAGGCGCCGCGGCAAGTGGGCAGGACCGCCTGCCGTCGAGCGATCGGCCGGCTGTTCGCAAGGGGTTTGCCGAGTTGTTATGATCGGTCGTAGCTTGGTCTACTTTCAGGCGTCATTTTAAACGGGGCGCAACCCATGCGTAAAACAGCTTTTGTCTTGGCGGCGATGTTGGCGGCGGTTTCTGCGTGCGCGGCGCGGGGCAACGATGCCGCCAAGCAAGGCGAAACCTCGCGGCAAGAGGAAAAGACACTGGATGTGCAAGTACCCGTCGAATTGAAATACCTGTTGTACTTGCCGAAGGACTATGAACAACAGGACAAGTGGCCGCTGGTCCTGTTTTTGCACGGGGCGGGAGAACGGGGCGACGATCTGGAGCTCGTCAAGAAGCACGGTCCTCCCAAGCTCGTCGAAGCGGGCAAGGACTTTCCTTGTATCATCGTCAGCCCGCAGTGCGCGATGGGCCGATCGTGGCACGTGCAGGTAGTGGAGTTGACGGCGCTCATTGACGACATCGAGAAGCACTACAAAGTGGACAAGGACCGCATCTACCTTACGGGGCTCAGCATGGGGGGGTTTGGCACCTGGGCCCTGGGAGCTTACACGCCGGACCGATTCGCGGCGCTGATTCCGATTTGCGGCGGCGGCGAACCGCTGGCGGCGGTAGCGGTGAGGAAAGTGCCGATTTGGGTGTTTCATGGGGCCAAGGATCCGATCGTGCCGCTCAAGCGATCCGAAGACATGGTCGACGTGTTGAAGCGGAGCAGGTCGGATGTGAAGTTCACCGTCTATCCCGACGCTCTGCACGACTCGTGGACCGAGACGTACGACAACCCCGAAGTCTGGCAGTGGCTGCTGGAGCAAAAGCGGCCGGCCAATGACACGCCGTAGCCCCCTGCGATTGAATCGGACTAATCTTGCTTACGTACAAGGGCCCTTGAGCGAAACGCGTCACGGGAAGTTGCCCGCGTGACGGCGAGCACGAGCGCCGTGGGCGGCCAATCGCTCGAACTCTTCGGCCGATAACGGTCCGGTGGTGCTGAGCACTTCGAGGTCGGCCTCCAATTCCTGGCGATTGCCCGGGGCCGCCAGCGCCACGCTCACCGCCGGCGCGTCGAGCACGAAGCGGTACCAGTCGGCGGCCCCCGGCAAGCGGAAGTCGGGGGGATCGTCGGGCGTGGGGCGCAGGCAAGGCGCCCCACCGCAGCGCCGTGTAGGCGATGACCGGGAGCGAACGGGCCTGGGTGACGGGAAAAACATCGCGTTCGGCCCCGCGATGGGCGGCGTTGTAGCGAATCATCAGCGCGTCGAGCAGGCCCGTGGCGGCCATCTCGGCGGCCAGCTGGCGCTGGTGGCTGGTCAGGCCGATCCGCCGAATGACGCCGTCGGTCCGGGCCGCGCGGCAGAACTCGAGCACGCCGCCGGGAGCCACGAGCGACTGCCACTCATCGGCGTGTTCCACGTAATAGAACGTCACCACGTCGACGTAATCGGTCCCCAGCGTGGCCAGCACGGAGCGCAGCTCGGCGGCCGCCTCGCGCGGTCCGGGCGGCAAACTGGATGCAGACGACCACCGACTCGCGCCGCGAGCCCAGCGAGGCCACGGCCGCGCTCATGCCGTCACGGGGGCGACGACCTTCGGAATCGGCGGGCCAATTCCAGAAATTGATGCCCCGCTCGAGTGCCGCCAGCACGTCGTCGGCCGAGAGCTCCGAATCGCCGCGCGCGGCCAGCCCCAAGCGGCACACAGCTTTGCCGAAGGTCGACGCGGGACAAACCAGGAATGCGTGCGGGGGCGACATGGGACACTCGCTGTCGCTCCGCTTGCGGCGCGGAGGGTTTCGATCAGGCGACGCCGTAGCGCTTGAACCACGCGAGCATCCGCTTCCAGCCGTCTTCGGCCGCTTCCTTGCGGTAGGTGGGGCGGTAGTCGGCGTTGAATCCGTGGGGCGTGTCGGGATAGACGACGATCTCGGCCGTCTTGTCGGCGGCCTTGATCTCGGCCCGCATCTCTTCGATCGAGACGGCCGGAATGCTGCCGTCGGCCCCTCCATACAGCCCGAGGACGGGGGCCTTCAAATCACTGGCCACGTCGACCGGCTGCTTGGGATGCAAGGGGTCGTACGTGCCGACCAAGCGGCCATACCAGGCGACGCCCGCTTTGACGCCCGGGTTGTGGGCGGCGTACAGCCAGACGATGCGTCCGCCCCAGCAGAAGCCGGTGACGCCGAGCTTGCCGGTGTTGGCCTTGCCGGTTTGCTTGGCCCAGGCCACCGTGGCGTCCAGGTCCGAGAGGACCTGAGCGTCGGGTACCTTGGAGACGACCTCGCTGATGATCTTGCCGATGTCGGTCATCTTTGAGACGTCCCCCTGCCGCGCGTAAAGTTCCGGGGCCACGGCAAAATAGCCCAGCTTGGCCAGGCGGCGGCACAGGTCCTTGATGTGTTCGTGGACGCCGAAGATTTCCTGCACCACGAGGATCGTGGGGAACGGCCCGCGCGAGTTCGGCATGGCTCGATAGGCCGGCATGGGGCCGTCGGCGGTGGGAATGCGGACTTCGCCGGCTTCCAGCCCCGTGGTGTCGGTCGTGATCGTCTCGGCCGCGGTTGGCTGCACGGCCAGGGCGAAGCCAGTGGCCAGCGTGGTAACGACAAACTCGCGGCGGGAAAAGTCGGACTTGGGCAACCAGGGGTGCAAATCGTCGTGCATCGGGGTGGCTCCTCGGAGGAATGAGATGGCGACATCGCGAGGCTTACGCTCGGCGAGTCGCCCAGGTTCGACTTAGGCGGATGGATGCATCGGCCCGGCGCGGGCTATTGCCCGCCGGCGCCGGCGCCGCGGGAAGACGGGCCGCCGAGCAACGACTCGAAGCGATGGCGGCCGCCGCCGAACAGCTTGCCGGCTTCCTCGACAATATGCTGCTTGGCCTCATCGTCCAGCTTGGCCTCGCGCCAGTCGCGCAACAACGAGGTCACCAGTGCCCCGTGAATACGGTTCTCCTGGCTCGGGTCGTCGACGATGATCTGGAAGATGCCAAAGCACATCTCGTCGGTGCTGCCGTTGCCGAAGAACACGCGCTTCGGCGGCGTGCTGGGATTGAGTGGGTTTTCCTCCGAGTTGTCATATACGCACGTGATGTCCAGCTTGGTGCCGGCGGGCAGTTTGAGCGGATCGTGATAGACGTAGTTGTCTTGCCAGTAGAAGTTCCAATCCTTGATCCACAGCAACGACTTCTGGTGCCCGTCGGGGAGCGTGGCGGTGAGCTTCATCTCCTTGCCGATCAAGTGCATGTGCGGCAACAGTGAAATCAGCGTCACGTCGGTCGGAATCGTGACCGACGAGTGAAGGGTGTAGTCGGGCTTACCGGCGGGGATGTCGATCAGAATCGAGCCGACCACGAACGGGCCGCGCGACATGTTACGTTCGACCGGCTTGTCGGCGAAATACAACGCCACGCTCGAGCGATCGGTTTCTTCCTTGCCGGTAGGATGAATGTGCAGTTGCAACACCAGGTCGGTCCCCTTGCGCACCCGCATGCCGGCGCCCTGCGGATAAAAGCGGGGCGTCATGCCGGGAGTCCACACACCCAGGATGCCGGACGTGGGAATGCCGATCGAGCCGAACGTCGTATAGCCGGGCTCGGGCGTCTCGGCGTCCTTCTCGCGGCCGCGCCCCGAGTTGTCCAGAAACAGAATCGCGTGGTGGACGACCGCCGGGTTGCCCGGACGAAACTCGAACCCCACCACCTCCTTGTCCTCCAGCAAGTCAAACGGGATGATCCAGTGCTGGAAGATGTCCTCGCCTCCGGCCGGAACCGTGAACGAATCGGGAGCGACGAGCTCCAGGTCAGGCTTGCCCAGGCGCCAGCCGCTGGCAAACTGGGGCACCGGTGGCTTGTCGGCCGGGTCCCCCTCGGGCGTTCCCTCGGCGGCCCACTGCTCGAGCAGCGCGATCTGCTTGTCGGTCAGCCGACGCTCGCCCAGGAAGCGGCCGTGGCCGACCTCGGCTTTCCAAGGGGGCATCAGCCGCGTCTTGGTGACTTCGCACAGGAATCCGGCCCTCTTGACCGCGTCCTCGTACGTCAGTAACGAGAACGGAGCGATCTCGCCCGGCCGGTGACACTCGACGCAGTGCGTGAGCATGATCGGCGCAATATCCCGATTGTAGGTCACTTGCTGCTGGTCGCTGGCCGCACCGGTTCGATGGGACATCCGATCGGCTTGGTCTCTTCGACGCTCACCGGCTGGCCGGCGGCGACGGCGGTCATTGCGTCGGCCAGCTCATGCGTGGTCGGCTCGGGGCGCTTTTTGCCCAGGTCGCCGTAGCGATCGTCGATCCGCCCGCGGTAGACCACGTGCGAGTCGGTGTTGAGCACAAACGCTTCCGGAACATGCGTGGGGCGCAGCGCGGCCGTCAATTCGCCGGAGGCATCGAACAGCACAGGAAACTCGATGTTGAATTCCTTTTGGAACTTCACCGCGTTGGCCCGGGTGAGCCCCGGCTCGGACAATACGCCCAGAAACTTGATCGGTTGACCCTCGATCGAGTTGGCCAGACGGTTCAGTTCGGGAACGTACTCGCGCGATATCGGGCACTCGGTCGTCATGAAGACCAGGGCCAGCGCCTTGTAGCCTTCGCCGCTGCCGATGTGATGAGGGGTTCCCTCCAGGTCGAGCGCGGTCAGGAACCGGGCCGGCGGGATATCGGTTTCATCGCTGCCGGCGGCCGGACACACGGCCACGACGACGACGAGACAAGCCACGGCCAGTCCAAAGGATCGTAACCAATCGACAATCGCGACGAGCGGCTTACGTTGCTGCATTACCAGTCACTCCTCGGGGATTAGGAGGGGAACACGCACAGCCGAAACTTAATGTACGGCAGCCAGAGCCAGGACTGGGGGGGCGGGCTCGACGCAACAACATCCATTGCGCAGGTGACTGTATTATCAAGCAATGTACTCGTCCAGCCGGGATTTGCAAGTTCGATGCCGGTGGAATTCGTACCGGCGCACATCGTCCGCACGCAGCCGGGCACTGCCGCGCGCTGTGAACGTCAGGGGGCACTGTGGCTGGGCTCAATTCTGCGGCCAGTCGATTGCCAGCACGTCGACCAGAAAGGCCCATTTGTCGGCCGCTTCTTCGATGATCTTGGCCGTGGGCTTGCCGGCGCCGTGGCCGGCCTTGGTTTCGATGCGAATCAGGACCGGATGGTCGCAGCTTTGGGCCTCTTGGAGCGTGGCGGCGAACTTGAAGCTGTGGGCCGGCACCACACGGTCGTCGTGGTCGGCAGTGGTGATCATCGTGGGGGGATAGCAGGTGCCCGACTTGATGGCGTGCAGCGGCGAGTAGCGGTACAGGGCCGCGAACTCCTCGGGATTGTCGGACGAACCGTAATCGCCGGTCCAGGCGTGGCCGATCGTGAACTTGTGGAAGCGGAGCATGTCGAGCACGCCCACGGCCGGCAGGGCGGCGCCGTACAGGTCGGGCCGTTGCGTCAGGCAAGCGCCCACCAGCAGCCCGCCGTTGGAGCCGCCGCCGATGGCCAGCTTGGGCGTGGAGGTGTACTTCTGGTCGATCAGGAACTGGGCGGCGGCAATGAAGTCGTCGAAGACGTTTTGCTTCTGCGCTTTGGTGCCGGCCTTGTGCCACTGTTCGCCGTACTCGCCGCCGCCGCGCAGGTTGGGCATGGCAAAGATGCCCCCCATCTCCATCCACACCAGGTTGGCCACGCTGAAGGCTGGCGTGAGCGAGATATTGAACCCGCCGTAGCCATATAAATACGTCGGGGCCTGGCCGTTCTTCTTAAGCCCCTTCTTGTAGCTGATGAACATCGGGATCCGCGTGCCGTCGGCGCTCTTGTAGAAGACCTGCTCGGTGGTGTAGTCGTCGGGATTGAAGTCGACCTTGGGAGCCCGATAGACGGTGCTCTTGCTTCCGGCGACGTCGTAGCGATAGATGGTCGGCGGCGTGGTGAACGAGGCGAAGCTGTAGAACGTTTCGTCGTCGTCGCGGTGGCCATCAAAACCCGTGGCGGTGCCCAGGCCCGGCAGCTTCACCTCGCCGAGCTGTTTGCCATTCACGTCAAACACTTTGACCTGCGTGTGAGCGTCTTGCAGATAATTGGCCAGAAAACGATTGCCCACCAGGTCGATCGAGTCGAGCGTTTCGTCGACCTGCGGGATCAGCTCCCGCCAGTCGGCCTCCTCGGGTTTCCGCGTGTCGATGGCGATCAAGCGCCCGCGCGGGGCGTGGTTGTTCGTGCGGAAGTAGAACACGGGGCCGGCGTTGTCGATGAGGAAGTAGCCGGCGTCAAAGTTGTCGATGAGCGTCTTGATTTCGGCGTCCGGCCGACCGAGCTCCTGGTAGAGCACCATGTTCACGTCGTCAGTGCTGTGGGAGACACTGATCACCAGGTAGCGGCCGTCGTCGGTCACGTCGCTGGAAAACATCCAGTCCTTGTGCTCGGGCGATTCGTAGACCAGCTTGTCGTCGGATTGGGGCGTGCCGAGCGTGTGGTAGTAGAGCTTCTGGAAATAGTTGCTCTCGCGCAGGTCTTCGCCTTCTTTGGGCTCGGGATAGCGGCCGTAGTAAAAGCCTCGGCCGTCCTTGGTCCACGTGGCGCCGGAAAACTTGCTCCAAAGGATCACGTCGTCGGTGTCTTGGCCCGTGGCGACCATGCGGACGTGCCAGGTGATCCAGTCCGATCCGGCATCGGCCAGGGCATAGGCCAGCTTGCCGCCGTCGTCGCTAACGGCCATTCCGGCCAGGGCCACGGTGCCGTCGGGCGAGAGCGTATTGGGGTCGAGCAGCAAACGGGGCTCGGCGTCGAGCGAGGCGGCCGTGTAGAGCACGCTCTGGTTCTGCAGGCCGCTATTGCGGAGATAGAAGTAGCGCCCTCCCTCCTCGAACGGCACGGAAAACTTCTCGTAGTCCCATAGTCTGGTCAGCCGCTCCTTGAGCGGCTCGCGAGCGGCGATCTTTTCGAGAAAGCCGAACGTGATCTTGTTCTCGGCCTCGACCCAGGCCCGGGTTTCCTTCGAGTCGGGATCTTCGAGCGGGCGGAAGGGATCGGCCACTTGGGTGCCGTGATAATCCTCGACCACGTCGGCCGTCGGAGCGTCGGGATAGTGAAAGCTCTTGGCCTTGCCGACGCCGGCGGCCATCGCCGCGGTGAAGCTGAAAGCCAAAGCGGCGGCCAAAGCGCAGGCGAAGTCGATCATCACGGCGAACCAGAAAGGTACGGCGGCGAGGCGAAGTTCGATCATCAGCGGCGAAACTCCTCAGACAGAGTATTCGATGGTACGATGGCCAGCTAGCTGCGAGCATGTCCGCTCAGCACGCTCCCGCAAGCGGACCGGCGACCGGGTGGCTGCCGACAATTCTATAAGCGCCGCCGGGAAGAGGAATCCCGGTTCAGGCCCCCCAATTTAGTCGTGCCTGTCGGTTTTGCAAGAAAACGCCCGCTGACGAACGGTGTCCGATTCGCGCCGCGGCGCTTGCAGTCGAGCGGCGCAGCGTTCATCCTTGATGAAACCAGCCAAACTCGCCTCCTGCCCGGTCGAACGCCAAGATGGTTTTCCGCAGCCTGCTAGCGTGTCTCGTCTTCTCGCTGTCGATCGTGCCGCAGTCGAGCGCCGGGCCGCCGATGCGGGGCGTCCTAATATCTTGCTGCTGATCGCCGATGACTGGGGCTGGAACCACGCCGGCGCGTACGGCTGCCAGTGGGTCAAGACGCCGACGTTCGACCGCATCGCGCGCGAGGGCGTGCTTTTCACCCACTGCTTTACGTCGAACCCCAAGTGCAGCCCCTGCCGGGCGACGATCCTCACCGGCCGCAACACCTGGCAGCTCGAAGAGGCCGTTTGCCATTTCGGCATCTTTCCGGCCAAATGGCCCGTGTACCCCGATCTGCTGGAAGCGGCCGGTTACAAGGTGGGGCACACCGGCAAAGGCTGGGGCCCGGGGGATTGGAAAGCCGGCGGCTTCCACCGCAATCCGGCTGGGCCCGCCTACCAGCGGCACAAGCTCAAGCCGCCGTTGGGAGCCGTTTCGAACCAGGATCTGGCGGCCAACTTCAAGGACTTTCTCGACGAGCGACAGCCCGGTGAGCCCTTCTGCTTTTGGATTGGCACGTACGAACCGCACCGGGCCTATGAGCACGACGCGGGCATTCGGGCCGGCAAACGGCCCGAGGACGTCGAAGTACCCGGGTACTTGCCCGACAATGACGTGATTCGCCGCGACCTGCTTGATTATGGCCTGGAAGTCGAATGGGGCGACCGGCAATTCGGCCGGGCCATCGCGGCCTTGGAAGCCGCCGGCGAACTGGACAATACACTCATCGTGATGACCTCGGACCACGGCATTCCCTTTCCGCGGGTGAAGGGGCAGATCTACGAGGACGGTTACCGCCTGCCGCTGGCCATTCGCTGGGGCGGCCACGTCAAGCCGGGCCGGGTGGTGGACGATTTCGTCAACGTCCGCGATTTTGCCCCCACGTTTCTCGAAGTGGCCGGCCTGCCGGTGCCCAAGGACGTGTCCGGCCGCAGCTTGGTCGACGTGCTGCTGTCGCCCAAATCCGGCCAGATCGACACGACGCGCAACGTGATGCTGGTGGGCAAGGAGCGGCACGACATCGGCCGGCCGCACGACTGGGGCTACCCGGTGCGTGCGATTCGCACGCCGGAGTTTCTGTTTGTCCACAACTACGAGCCCGATCGCTGGCCGGCCGGAAATCCCGAGACCGACTACGGCAACTGCGACGCCAGCCCCAGCAAAGAGTGGATCAAGGCCGAGCAGGGGCGGTTCTATGCGATGGCCTTCGGCAAACGGCCGGAATATGAGCTGTACAAGCTCTCGAGCGATCCGCAGTGTCTGAACAACCTGTCGTTCGATGCCGAATTCGCCCCCACGGCCGCCAGGCTGCTCGACCGGATGGATCGGATGCTCCGTGAGGAAGGCGATCCGCGGGCGCTGGGCCACGCGGAAGTCTTCGACACCTACCAATACGTGGGCAACCGCGGCCACGGCTACGACGAGTGGCAGCGCAGCCAGCAATCGCCCGAAAAGAAGCCATAATCGACAATCCCCCATTTGCGACCGATATCGCGGTCCAGGCCAAGCGAGGAAGAACCATGCCAACCACTGTGCGACAGGAACCCTGCGGACGATTCATCATGCGAACTCTGGCGAGCTCGTTGTGCTCTTTGCTGGCCGTGAGTTGGCTGGCCGCTCCGGCACGCGCGGCCGATACCGCAGGGAAGTACAACGTGCTGTTCCTGATCGCCGATGACTTGAACTGCGACCTGGGCTGTTACGGCCATCCCATGGTCAAGTCGCCAAACATCGACCGGCTGGCCTCGCGCGGGTTGCGGTTCGAGCGGGCTTATTGCCAGTTCCCGCTGTGCGGTCCCAGCCGGGCTTCGTTCATGACCGGTCTGTATCCGGATCAAACGCTGATCTTGCGCAACGCGATTCACGTCCGCGAGCGGATTCCCAACGTGGTGACGATGCCGCAGGCCTTTCGCCAGGCCGGCTACACGCCGATGCGGGTGGGCAAGATCTATCATTACGGCGTGCCCGGCGAGATTGGCACCGACGGGCACGACGACCCGCCGTCGTGGGACAGAGTCGTGAACCCCCGCGGCCGCGACAAGGACGAGGAATCGCAGATCTTTACGCTGCGGCCCGGCCAGTACGGCGGCACGTTGAGCTGGATGGCGGCTGACGGCACCGACGAAGAGCAAACCGACGGCATCGGCGCCACCGCCGCGATCAAGTTGTTGAAGGAGTTGGGGGCGGGGGACAAGCCGTTCTTTCTGGCCGTCGGCTTCTATCGGCCGCACACGCCGTACGTCTCGCCGAAGAAGTATTTTGCCATGTACGATCGGGACAAGATCGTGATTCCCCAGGTGCCCGAGGGATATCTCGATACCATTCCCAAGCCGGCCCGGGCCACGGTCACGGCCAAGCAGGCCAACCTGGAAATGACCGACGACTTGAAGCGGCAGGCGATGCAGGCCTATTACGCTTCGATCACGTTTATGGACGCCCAATTGGGGCGCATCCTCGACGCCCTCGAAGCGGCCGGGCTGGCGGACAAGACGATCGTCACGATGACCTCGGACCATGGCTATCACATGGGCGAACACGGCCATTTTCAGAAGCAAACGCTGTTTGAAAACGCCACGCACGTGCCGCTGATCATCTCGGTGCCGGGCATGAAAACCGCTGGCCAAAGCACCCGGTCGCTGGCCGAAATGGTCGATTTCCATCCCACGCTGGCCGAAATCTGCGGCGTCAAGACGCCCGACAATCTTTCGGGCGTGAGTCTGGCAGCCGTGCTGGCCGATCCGGCTGCCCGGCCGCGCGACGGGTCCTTGACGCGGCATCAGCATGGTTACACGCTGCGGACCGATCGTTACCGTTACACCGAGTGGGGTCCCGAGGGTCGCGACGGGGCGGAGTTGTACGATCACGAGTCCGATCCGGCCGAAATGGTGAACCTGGCCAACAAGCCCGATCAAAAACAGACGATCGCCAGGCTCTCCAAGCAGCTTCATGGCCGCATCCAGCAGGCCGTGAAAGTTCCCGCGGGGTTAAAGCAGTTGAAAGCCAATTGAAGCGTCACCATCACCGGTTTAGCCCGGAGCCAACGGCGACGGCGCGTCGCCATTGGCACGTCAAACACCGCAATGAGCTCGCGCCGGCCGGAACAACACGCCGGCCGATCGCCGGAAGGACGCAAGAAAATGACCATCGCGAAATACTTGTTTGGCGGCCTGGCGATCATTGCCGGCGCCGTCACGTTTGCCCGCGCCGCCGACCTGGCCGGCACGCGGCCCAACATCGTCGTCGTGATGACCGACGATCAGGGTTACGGCGATTTGGCCTGCCACGGCAACCCGCTGGTGCAGACGCCCAACATCGATCGCATGTACGGCCAGAGCGTGCGTTTCACCGACTTTCAAGTCAGCCCCACGTGTGCTCCCACCCGGGCTTCGCTGATGACTGGCCGCCACGAGTTCAAGTCGGGTGTCACGCACACGATTTTCGAGCGCGAACGGCTCAGCCCGCAGGCGACCACGATCGCCCAGGTGCTCAAAGGCGCCGGCTACACGACCGGCATTTTCGGCAAGTGGCATCTGGGGGATGAGACGGAGTATCTGCCCAATCGCCGCGGGTTTGACGAGGTTTACATTCACGGGGCCGGCGGCATCGGGCAGACGTATCCGGGCAGTTGCGGCGACGCGCCGGGCAACGAGTATTTCAATCCGGCCCTGTGGCACAACGACAAGTTCGAAAAGACCAAGGGTTTTTGCACCGACTTGTTTTTTGCCCAGGCGTTGAAATGGATCGATGGGCAGGCGCAGGGTTCGGCCCCATTCTTTGCCTATATCACGCCGAATGCCGCCCATTCGCCCCTGGTGAGCCCTGGCCCGCAGTACGACAAGCTGTATGCCGGCAAGACCATCGACGGCAAACCGCTCGACGAGGGCGCCGTGGCGTACTACGGGATGATCACCAACATTGACGACAACATGGGCAAGCTTTTCGACGAGCTCAAGAAGTTGGGCATCGATCGTGACACGCTGGTGATTTTCCTGACCGACAACGGCGGGACGCACACGCGGCTGTTCAGCGCCGGCATGCGGGCCGGCAAGGGTTCGCCTTACGAAGGGGGCACGCACGTGCCTTGCTTCTGGCGTTGGCCCGGCAAATTGCCCGAGGGGGTCGACGTCGACCGGCTGGCCGGCGCCATCGACTTTTTTCCCACTTTCGCGGCGCTGGCCGGGGCCAAGGTGCCCCCGGACGTGCACGTCGACGGTCGCAGCCTGATACCGCTCTTGGAAGACCCGCACGCCGCCTGGGCCGATCGTTATCTGTTCGTGCATCAAGGCCGCTGGCGCAAGGGCGAGGCCGACGCGGCAAAGTTCACCAATTGTGCCGTGATCAGCCAGCACTTCCGCCTGGTGAACAATCGCGAGTTGTACGATCTGCAAACGGATCCCGGCGAGACGACCAACGTCATCGACCAACACCCGCAGGTCGTGGCCGACATGCGCACGGCCTACGATGCCTGGTGGCAGCAGGCCCGTGCTGGCATGGTCAACGAGGACGTCGTCGGCCCGAAGATAAATCCCTTTAAAGCGCACTACTGGAAGCAGTTCGGCGGCGGACCGGACGCGGCCTTGCTGGAGCAGATGGACGGGACCAAGACGGAGCGTTCCAACAAGGGTCGGCAGCAGAAGGCGAGCGCGAAGTAGGCGGGTCACAGCTTGCACTCCGACCGGGCAAACTTTGCCTCCGCCCAACGCGCATGTCGCGCTATTGACCGCGGAGATGGCTCCGGGGGACCTTTGAGGCCCTGGCAACCCGCGGCGGCGAGCCTGTTCCCGGAGTGAATGCGGAAGACACATATGAAATTCGAGGCACGATGCCAAACGGCAAAATCCGCGAAGTCTAGGTGTCGGTATCGGGCCAACGGATCGACGCCGAGACGGGCAAAATCCGCCGGCATTGGGGGAATCAACTGGCGGTCTGGGGGTCATCATCTCCCCGAGAGCACTCCTTTGCCGATAAACGCAATTCGGCGGGCAATTATCGCTGGCTAAACTGAGGCGGGGGGTTTCAATTGAGGAGGAATTTTTTCGATTGGGGGGAGAATCTGCCGGGAAGTGCAGCACGTAACCAATTTAAATTAAGTGACTTAAGGGTTTTTTCCAAAAAATGTCCGGGTTTGCCATTTTTGCTTTACAAACCACATTTTGTCGTACATAATGGGCCCCGACGAACGGCCTCACCGTTCCAGCCGATCAACTCAATTTTCTGTTTCAAGCTAAGGGAGACCATGCTAATGAGATGTAGAACGCTTTTCGCGGCACTCGCCGCAGTAGCCGTTGTCGGCTACGCTTCTGGCGCTCGGCGTCGTCATATGTCATTGACCCCGGGCTGAGCACCATCACCATCGATGGTGACGTCGCTGGTGCCATCGCGATCGTCGCGCAGACCCCAGGCAGCAACGTTGTCACGTTCGGTGGCAACATTCTTTCCAGCAACGACGGCACGAACATCACGTTCTCAGGTGGTGACGCGGACGCCGAATTGCAGCCGGTCGATCAATCGCCTGGCCCCGGTGGCGTCGCGGGCACTGCTCCCGCCGATGCAGGCCTGGCCATGCGTCCTGGCCTGGGCACCATCGCCGTACGTGACTTCCACATCAGCCTGACCGGCGGTCCGACCGCGTTGGTCGGCGGTACGGATTTCGATCTGACCGCTCTGACCCTGAAGATCACCGGTGGTACGCTGGACTACAATGTCCCGGCCGGTTTTCGCTGGTCGGTACCCCAGGACCTGACTGGCACGACTGCGTCGCCCACGAGCGGCACGGGCACGCTGATCGGCAGCAGCTCACGATCCCCGATGTCAGTGACCACCTCGTTTGAGGTTTCGTCCGGTGTGTTCGCCACGGTGAATCTGGTTAGCGCGGTTGTGGCCGTCGTTCCCGAACCGGGCACCATCGCCATGTTGGGCTTGGTCTGATTGGCTTGGTGACGGTTGGCTATCGCCGTAATCGCAGAACTGCCTAACGGTCTCTGAAAGATTAGCGTAACATACTATACTGGGCTGGTCTTCTCACGCGGAAGGCCAGCCCAGTTTCGTTGGTTGTCGCCAATTTCCAGAAGTTGTCGCCAGACACCTTCACTCGACGCGCAGCCCGCTATTGGACGCCGCGGTTGCGCGATAGGACCGTGCCTTGAGCCGAAGAAATGCGCAAAGTACGATTGTAAGATAGCCTCACTTCAACGCATGTTCTCTGCGAGCCTGTTTCCCAGGACCGTCGGTCCATGCCTGATGCCTGCGACAGCGATGCCCTGCGCGAGCCGATCGGCCCCCAAGAGCGCTGGTCGGCCGACAGACTTCCGCAGATCGTGGCGAAGGCCTGCCCTTGGGCGGCCGCGGGTCTGTTGTCGTTGCCGCTGTGCTGGTGGTCTACGGGCCCGCCGCTTCGGGCCCGCTGGTCTATGACGACCACTACGCGATCTTGCAGGATCCTTCGATCCGGATACTGGTTCCGCCGCTTCGGAACTGGGGAACGCCGACGGTGAGTCCTCTCCCAGGGAGCCCGACGGCCGGCCGCCCTTTGGTGAACCTCACGCTCGCGGTGAATTATGCGATCGGTGGAGTGAATCCCGTCGGCTATCGCGTGTTCAACATCGTGTTGCATCCTCGTCGGCGTTGTTACTGTGGGCCATCGTCCACCGGGTGTTCCAACTTCCGTACTTTCATGGCAAATTCGATCGAGCGTCCGGGACGCTGTCGTTTCTGGTGGCCCTGGTATGGGCGTTGCATCCTTTGCAGACCGAAACGATCGAGTACGTTTCTCAACGTACCGAGTTGATGGTGGGGCTGTTCTACCTGGCCACGCTGTATTGCAGTCTGCGGTATTTCACCAATTCCGAAGTGCGGGCGCGAACCAAATGGTGCTCGCTGGCGGTGGCGGCAAGTGCCGCGGGCATGGCCTGCAAGGAAGTCATGGTCACGGCACCGGTCGTCGTGCTGCTATTCGAGCGGACGTTCATCGCGAGTTCGTTTCGCACGGCGCTGCGAACTTCGTGGCCTTTGTACGTCTCGCTGGCCGCGAGCTGGTTGATTCTACTGGCGCTCAACTACGACAGTCCTCGCTCGACGTCCGCGGGGTTTGGTCAGGGCATCCCTTTGGTCGCGTATTGGTGCACGCAGTGCAAAATGCTGTTGATGTACTTGAAGTTGAGCGTCTGGCCGTGGCCTTTGGTGATCAGCTATCACTTCCCGCTGCTCGATACGCTGTCGCAGGCCTGGCCCTGGCCGCTGGCCGCGGCGGCACTCGGTGCCGGGACGCTGGTGCTCGTGTGGCGCAAGTCCGCCGTGGGTTTCGTCGGCGCTTGGGTGTTGATTATTTTGTCTCCCACGCTGGTCGTGCCCATCGTTCGGGAGATGGCGGCGGAGCGGCGCATGTACCTCCCGTTGGCTGCCATCGTGCCGCTGGTGCTCGGCGGTTTCTACCTCTTCCTACGGAGCCCCGCGCCACGGCGGTTGCTTTCCCGGCTGGCGGCTCCTCGTCAACCGCATGGCCGCTGGCGATTACCTGCTGCGTGGCCTTGCTGGTGGCGGGCATATTCGCCGCCGTTGACACCCGTCGGTTGTCGACGTATGCGGCCGCGTTGACACTGTGGCAGGATACCATCGTGCATCAGCCAGATAATTGGATAGCGCAAGTTAATCTCGGAGCGGAGCTGGTGGTGGCCGGGCGATTCCAAGAAGCGATTAGTTACCTCGAGGCGCGATTCAACTTCGCCCTGATGACTGGGGGGCACATCGCAACTTGGCGTCCGCGCTACACAACACAGGACAGACTCCGCAAGCAATCGATCATCTGCAACAGGCTTTGAAGCTGAATCCGGCGCGGAGTCAGCCACCATGCTGGCACGTATGTTGCTCGCCACCGGTCACGTGGCAGAGGCAACCAAGCTCCTCGAAGAAGCCGTACGGACGAGCCCCGAGTACACAGCGGCTTACGCGCCGCTCGCCAACGCGCTGCTTCGCGCCGGCCAACCGCGGGCGGCGATCCCCTATTTCAGCAAGGCGCTGCGTGCCGACCCCAATTCGACGGCGGACCGCCTGAATTACGGGGTGGCCTTGCAAACAGTCGGCCGGACGAATGACGCTCTAGCGATCTATCGGAAGTTGGAGCTCGAAATGCCGGACTCGGCCGAGCTGCACGAGCATCTGGCATTGGCGCCGTTCGACGTCGGCCAATTCGAAGGCGCCACGAAGTACTTCGAGCAAGCGCTAAAATCGCAACCTGAGTCGGTCCTGCTGCTGAAGAACCTTGGAGCCGCCAAATATCGACTGGGGCGGTTCGACGAATCGGTCGAACATTTACGCCACGCCGCGCGGCTCAGCCCCGACGACGCGGATGTGCACGCCAGACTGGGAACCGCCCTTGTGCGCCTTAATAGATTGGACGACGCAATCGCCGAACTCGAGCTGGCCCTCAAGCTCGATCCCGAGGTCGCAACGGCGAAAGCCCGACTGGAAGAAATTCGCACGACGAAGGCTCTCATCTCGCCGAATTAGCATCCCACCGGTTGCGACGAAGGTCGAGTGCGTCACCCAACAGACCGAGTTGATGGTGGGGCTGTTTCACCTGGCCACGCTGTATGGCAGTCTGCGTTGCTTCACGACGTCCGTGGCCAAACTGCGAACCTGGTGGTGTACGCTGGCCATCGTGGCCAGCTATTTGGGCATGGCCAGCAAGGGGTGTCTGCGCGAGGCCATCGAGCAACTGCGCCAGGCTGTCAAAATCAGCCCTCAGAACCCGCATTTGCACGCCAAGCTGGGGGACGCGCTGGTTCGGATCAACGAGTTCGACTCTGCCATCGCCGAAGTCGAGCTGGCCCGACATGAGGGCTCTAGCGGTTGTCCAGGGGCGGGACATCATCAGGCGTCCGCAGCAACCGTTCCCCAATCATCAGCTGAAAACGAAACACGCGAGACGCCACCAACTAGCCTTGCCGCGTCGACGGCAAGTTGCCCCGCCTTAGAGCATCGGTCACGCAGCGCGAATCTGTAAGGCGTTTCGTCTTGTGGCATAGTGCCGTTGTGGTTTGTTTTCTCCAGATTTGGAGTGGACCACGACGGCACGACGTTAATCCTCGGCCCGCCGGATCTCCAGCCGGTCGACCGAACGGGCCATATAGTCTGAACATCCAGCGCAGCACTGCACAGATTCGACCTGTTTTCCCAGGCTGCATTCTCCGTGAATTGCGCAAGAGAAGATCTTGATCCTTTGCCGTCCGCAGCAGGTGTTGCAGGTAACGCGGCGCAATTCGCGCGGTTCCGGCCCAAAAACTCGCAATTCGTTGTGCGCGGTACGTGCGGCGAGCCGCAACTCGTTTGCCGCCAACGCCAGTGAGTACACCCCACAGGATTCGAACCTGTAACCTTCGGTTCCGTAGACCGATGCTCTATCCAATTGAGCTAGGGGTGCGGAGTGGAAACGTTCATTTTCGCGGGGGGCTCCGGCTCGTCAAGCGGAAACGGGGCCGGCGGCGATTGGGGGGCGCCGTTGCTTGCGTGCCGACGCGTCGGAGGGCAGCTACTCCACCACGGGCTGGCCGCGGAACGCCGCGGGGCCGCTAACGGGGTTCACGCGGGCGGGGGCCGACTCGGCGAACTCGACGAGGTAACCGGTTGCGGCGTCGGGCTCTCCGGCGGGAAAATCAGTGCTGATGATGTGGGCCCCGCTCGCCACGCCCGATCGCGGCGGGCCGGTTGTCCGGGCGAGTCGGTTTTCAGCCCCGCGTCGGCCCGGGTGCGAATGAAGTATCCGGCCCGGGCCAGCCGCGGAATGTCGGGATCGCGCGGGTCGTCGAGCACCAGCGTGGCGCCGTCGTCGCGCGACTCGTCGGAGCGGACGAACATCACCCGGCCGCGCAGCGAGGGATGCTCTTGCGTGTACAGTGCGCGTTGTTCGCCTTGATCGTGAAGGACGAACAGCACCTTGCCGCGACATTCGGCCACAACAGGCCAACCCGCGGTCGTAACGGCTTCGCGCAGCGTTTTGGACTCGCCGCGGACGTCGTCGGGCGTGAGGATCTGGCCTTCGGCAAAGCCGGCGCGTAACGCGGCGTCGAGCTCATCGAGGTAGGCGGCGTCGACTTTCTTGATCCGCCGGTCGATCCCGGGGCCTTCCCGCTTCAATTCGAACAAGAACGAGATCGGCACGTGCCGCGGATGGGCCTCGGACCAGCGGCGCACGGTGGTCATGGCGTCGCCCAGCGTGCGGCAGGTCGTCCCTTCGTCGATGAGCGGCACGTGAAACACCAGGAACTCGCCGTCGCGCTGGTGCAGGTCCAGCTCGAAGCTGCGCACGCCCCGGTCCAACTGCACGTCGAGCGGTGCGTGCGTATAATTCCACTCGGTGGCCCGGCCGCTTTTGATCGGCTTTTCGCGGACGTGATAGCTATTGTGCGTGCCGACGTACTGCAATTCGTTCATCCGCAGGCTGTCGAGGTCCGGCTCGGCGGCACGCGCCGCGTCCAGCGGCACTCCGCAAGCCAGCGCCACGGCCAGCAGCCGGGCAAGTGAAACGACACGCAGGCGCACGAGAGGGGCGAATCGCATTACAAAGGGAACCTCGCGGCGGTGAGTTACGGCAGGCAGGCGAACCAAACAGTCGGGCGATGCTGGAGATCGTGCCGCTGGCGGAAATCTTACGGATCGCCCAGCACGTCGTTGAGCACTTCTTCGGAGACGTAGATCGGCAGTTGCGGATCGCAGGTGACGGCCACGGCGATCGCGTCGGACGGTCGGGCGTCGATCTCGATCAGCTCGCCTTCGTGCCGCACGCGCAGCTTGGCGTAATACGTGTGCTCGCGCAGTTCGCTGATCACCACGTCTTGCAGCTCGGCTCCCAGGTGATCGACCACGCTGACCAACAGGTCGTGCGTCAGTGGCCGGGGGGAGTGGTACTGCTTCACCCGGCGGTCGATGCTGGTGGCCTCGAAGATTCCGATCAGAATGGGAAACGTTCGCTCGCCGTCGACCTCTTTCAAGTAGATGACCTGCTGATCGTTGATTTCGCTGATGATGATCCGCGAAAGCTCCATGTGGACCGGCATGTGCGGCACCCTTCCCCTGTAAAAATCGAGACAAAAGATTTTGACTCGCTGGTAGTCGATTATAGATTCCGTCTCCGCCGCGGGGCTAGTGCCGCCGGCCAGATTGGCAGGTGCGGGTGCGGCCGCCCGTGCCGGAAATTGCCTCCGCAGGCTGTATGGTAAGAAACAGGTTAGTATATTGGGAGAATCGCAAGGTTGGGCGTGGCGCGCCCGCGGATTGCCGCGGCCCCCTAGGGAGCAGACGATGACCCGATTTGGAACGCACGCGGCGGCGCTGGTTTTGCTCGGCATTGGTTCGGGCGTTGCTTGGGCTCAAGCCGAAGTCCCCAGCGCGGCAGATCCCGCCTCGGCCGCCGACGCCGCCGCGGCCGGCCAGCCGCCTGTCGCGAACGAAGCACTGCCGACGCTCGAAAACCTGACCGAACAAGTGCGAAAGTCAGTGGTCGTGATCACTTCGTCCGGACGCGACGGCCGGCGCGAGGGAATGGGGGCCGGCTTTGTCATCTCCGACGACGGGCTGGTGGCCACCAACTACCACGTCATCGGCCAGGGCCGCGCCCTGAGCGTGCAAACGGCCGACGGACGTGACGCGGAAGTGACCCAAGTGCATGCCTCTGACCGCGCGCTCGATCTGGCCGTGTTGCGCATCGACGTCGACGATCTGCCCGTGCTCCCGTTGGGCGATTCGGACCAGGTGCGGCAGGGGCAGGACGTCATCGCTCTGGGCAACCCGCGGGGACTGAAATACAGCGTGGTCAGCGGGCTGGTCTCCGGCGTGCGGGACGTGGACGGCCGGTCGATGATCCAACTGGCCATGCCGATCGAGCCGGGCAACAGCGGCGGGCCGCTGGTCGACCGCCGCGGACGCGTGCAGGGCATTCTGACGATGAAGTCGCTGGTGACGCCCAACCTCGGCTTCGCGCTGTCGATCAACCTGCTCAAGCCGCTGTTGGACAAGCCGAACCCGATCCCGCTCGCGCGCTGGCAGACGATCGGCGCCCTCGACCCGCGGGAGTGGACGCCCGTCTTCGGCGCACACTGGCGGCAGCGGGCCGGGCGGATCCTGGTCGAAGGGTTCGGCTCGGGCTTCGGCGGACGGTCGCTGTGCCTCTCGGAGCAGGCGGTGCCCGAGCGTCCGTTTGAAATCGCCGTGTCGGTGCGCTTGGACGACGAGTCGGGAGCGGCGGGCCTGGCCTTCTGCTCCGACGGCCAGGACCATCACTACGGCTTTTATCCGACCAACGGGCAGTTGCGGCTGACGCGCTTCGAGGGGCCCGACGTCCAAAGCTGGAGCATCCTGCACAGCGAGCCCAGCCGGCATTACGCCTCCGGCAAGTGGAATACGCTGCGCGTCCGGCTGGAAGAGGACAAGATTCGCTGTTTCGTCAACGACGAGCCCGTGGTCGAGATGGCCGATTCGCGGTTGAAGCCCGGACAGGTGGGCCTGGTGAAGTTTCGCAACACGAACGCCGAGTTCAAGAACTTTCAGCTCGGCAGCCAGGTCGCTCCGGCCACCGTTCCGAAGGAGCAGGCCCGGCGCATCATCGATCTGGTCGAAGACCTGCCGGCCGACGGGCCGCTCGACCAGACGCTCGTCGGTGTCTTGTCGATCGATCCGGCCCAGACCGCCAGCGTGCTGCGCGACGAGGCGGCCCAGCTCGACGCCCGGGCCGAACAATTGCGCAATTTGGCCCGGGCCGCTCACGAGCGGCACGTGATCGACGACCTGGTGCGCCTCCTGTCGCGCGAGGAATCCGAGATCGACCTGTTCGCCGCGGGCCTGCTGGTGGCGCGGCTCGACAACGAGGAAGTCGACGTCAACGCCTACCGCGAAGAAATCGAGCGGATGAGTCGCGAATTCGCCGACACGCTGCCCGACGACGCCGACGACGCGGCCCGGCTGGCCGCCCTCGGCAAGTATCTGTTCGAAGAGAACGGCTTTCACGGCAGCCGCGGCGACTATTACAACCGGGCCAACAGCTATCTGAACGAAGTGCTCGACGACCGCGAAGGGCTGCCGATCTACGCTGTCGGTGGTGTACATGGAGCTGGCGCGGCGCATCGGTCTGAACGTGGTGGGCGTCGGATTGCCCGGGCATTTTGTCGTGGCCTACGTGCCGGCCGAGGGCGAGCGGCAATTGATCGACGTTTTCGAAGGAGCACAAGAAGTCAGCCGCGCGGAAGCCGAGCGGCGGATTCGCTGGCCGGCGACGGCGAGATGTCCGACGACCAAATCGCGAAGTTTTTCGAGCCGGCGACCAAACGCTCGATCATCTTTCGCATGCTGCAAAACCTGCTCGGCTTGTCGCGCAACGATCCGGCGGCCCTGCACCGCTATCTGAACGCCATGTTGGCCATCGAGCCCGCGCACGGCCCCTATCACCTGCTGCGGGCCATGGTCCGCTACCAGCTCGACGAGCGCGACCAGGCCCTGGCCGACGTCGCCTGGCTCTTGGAACACGAGCCCGCGGGAGTGAATCTCGACCAGGTGCGAGCACTGCAGATCGAACTGGAGCGGCAATAGGGCTGGCGAAAGCCGGGGGAGCCTAAACTCTGTCGCAAGGCCGCAAAGTGGCGCGCCTCGTGTGCCACTGCTGGCTTGCCCGGCAGTGCTCGTCGTTGAGCTCTGCGCTGCCGGACGAGCCAGCAGTGGCACCCAGATTCGGCTTTCCGCTTCTTATCC
>CAVQEL010000051.1:0-205686 GCA_963711515.1 uncultured Planctomycetota bacterium
GCATCGTGAAGGATTACGACGTGGCGACGTCCGCCTGGCCGGAGCAAATTCAGGAAATCTTCGGCAAGCGGCGCACCGTGCCGGTGGGAGTGCAGTTTGGCGTGATCCGAGTGGTGGGACCCAAACCCGCCGGCGAGGTGGAAGTGGCCACGTTTCGCCAGGACCTGACCTACAGCGACGGCCGGCGGCCCGACGCGGTCGAGTTCAGCACGCCGGAAGCCGACGCCTGTCGCCGCGACTTTACGATCAACGGGTTGTTCTATGATCCGCTGGAAGACCGCGTCATCGATTACGTCGGCGGCGTGGACGACCTGGGGCGCCGCGTCGTGCGGGCGATCGGCGAGCCGCGGGCACGCTTCGAGGAGGACAAGCTGCGGCTGCTGCGAGCGGTGCGGTTCACGGCCACGTTTGGTTTCGCGCCTGGATATTCCCACCCGCGAAGCCGTCGAGGAAATGGCCGGCCGGATCACGGTCGTCAGCGCCGAGCGGATCGCCGAGGAGATGCGGCGGATGCTGGTCGATCGCAGCCGCGCGACGGCCGTCGACTTGTTGCGCGACGTCCGCCTGCTGGGACCGATCCTGCCGGAGCTGGCAATGGCCAACGAGCCCGGTGCGCTGACGGCCGTCGGGCAACCGGCCGATCGGGCGTGGCTGGCAGGTCTGGAGACGTTGGGTGCGCTGATCGAGCCGAGTTTTCCGTTGGCCCTGGCGGCGTTGGTGCACCCGTTCGTCGACGGGCAGGGAGCGTGGCGGTTGTGCCGGCGTTGGAAGCTTTCGAATCGCGAGACAGGCCACACGCGATGGCTCGTCGAGCAGCAAGACGCGTTGCGGGGCGCCCGCGCGATGTCCTGGTCGCGATTGCAGCCGCTGCTGGTGAGCGAAGGGATCAAGGATCTGCTGGCCTTGCACGACGCGCTGGCGTTGTCTTGCGGGGGCGATCCGGCCGACGCCGTCTTTTGCCGCGAGCGACTACGGTTGCCGGCCGATGAGCTTGATCCGCCCCCCTTGGTGACCGGCGACGACCTGCTCGCGGACGGCGTTCCGCGCGGCCGGGAATATCAGCGTTGCTGCGCACGGTGCGGGCGGCACAATTGGACGGCACGATCGCCACGCCCGGCGAGGCCCTGGAACTGGTGAACCGGCTGCGAGCGGAAAGTTGACACGATCCTAACCCGAAGCGTACGACGATGGATGTACCGTTCTATCTCGCCCTGGTTTCGCGCTGGTTGCACATTCTGGCGGCGATCACGGCCGTGGGCGGGAGCATGTTCGTGCGGCTGGTGGTGTTCCCGTCGCTCGAACCCCTGCCCCTCGACCAGCGGATCGCGTTGCACGCGGCGATGCGCTCGCGCTGGTCAAAGATCGTGGCCGCGGCCATCGCGTTTTTGCTGATGAGCGGGTTGTACAACTTCATGCTGACCGTGACGCAATTCCAGGTGCCGCGCTGGTATCACATGGTCTTCGGCGTTAAGTTTCTGCTGGCGCTGGTGATTTTTGCCATCGCCAGCCTGCTGGCCGGCCGCTCGCCGGCGGCGGAAGCCGTCAGGCGCAATGCCCGCTTGTGGCTCGACCTGAACATCGTGTTGGCCGTGCTGGTGGTGTGTCTGTCGGGCGTGTTGCGCACGGCCCCGCACGTTGCCAAGGAAGTTCCCGAAGAAAAGCCCGGCCAGCAGGCGTTGCCGCCGGCAGCCATGAATCCGGCCGAAAAGCCTTTTGCAGCCGCTGGGGGCCTCGATTAATCTGGACCTATATGCCGGGTGGGCGGGCCGAATGCGTCGCCTGCCGCCAACGGGCCGGAAGAGGCGTCAGCGAGCAACTGTCGAAGAGCATCATGAATCCACATAGCCTGGCCCTGTCGATCTTGCAAAAAGCCCGCGATGCGCTGGCCGAACGGCTGACGCAGCGGATCATCGACGCCGAACACGAAATCGCCGAAGACGCGGCGGGGAGCACGTACCTGAGCGAGATCGAAAGTATTTACGATCAGCTCGGCGGGCGGTTGGCGCACGTGAACGCCATGCTGGCGAACCTGCCGCCGGCGCCCCGGCGCAGCCGGCCGACGCGACGGCCAGCGAAATCGTGTACGCGGACCTGGCATCGAGCCCCACTTCGTCACTGGACGTGGACGTGACGGCCCCGATGACGCTGTTGGCGTTGCCGGCGCCTCCTCACGGCGACGAATCCGAGCCGCTGCTGGAGGCTTTTGCCATGATCGTCCTGCACACCGAGGCCGGCAACCTGCACGCTTCGGCCCGGTTGATCGCGGAGCTATTTGACGTCAAGCCCAGCCAGGCGCGGCGCGGAGCACTGGCCTTTGCGCGGCAGATCGAGCGGTATCCGGAGCTGGGGCGGCGGTTCGAGCAGCTTGGCTCGACCATTGACGAAACCAACGAATATGCCGCGGCCACATTGCTCGGCGAATGCTTTGATTTTCAGCCGATCGACGCGCTGTTGATGGCCCGGCGCTGAAATCGCAGCCGGACGAGCCGGCCGGCAACGAATAAGACGCTGTTTCAAAACCGCCGGGGACTGTCCCGATTTTGCGGACTCCTCGGAGCAAAATGGGACTGTCCGACTGTCCCCCTCACTCCCGGTTTTGAAACAGCTTCTAAGCTTAGGGGGTACGGCGGCCGTAGGGAATCGAGAACGAGGGAGCAACGTCGCGATGGATAAGAAGGCCAAGAAGAAGCAGGAGGTCTTGCGACAGCGGTTGCAAAAGCTGCAACAGCAACTGGCCGGGGCTCGCAAGCAAATGGATGACCCGGACGAAGTCCGCCGCCTGGAAAACGACATCGCCACCACCCAGGCCGAACTCGACAAGATCAAGGACGGTTAGCCGGCCACCGATCAGCGGCTTTCGGGGTCGTGGAAAACGCCGATCTCGGTCTTGCCGTCGCCGTTCCAGTCGCCCACGATCGGGACGTCGCCCGGGCCGCCCAGCTTGAGCACCTGGTCGTCGTTGTCGATCGTGCCGTTGTTGTTCGAGTCGATGTACCACTTGCCGTCGCGGAAGACGGCAATCTCGTCGATGCCGTCGCCGTTGAAGTCGCCCGAAAGCGGCTTGTCGCCGTGCTGCCCAAAGCGGCCGGACAGGTCGACATCGGTGCGCTTGCCGTCGCCGTCGGCGTCGCGCCGCCACAGGCCATCGCGGAACACGGCGATCGTGTGGATACCGTCGCCGTTCCAGTCTCCCACCAGCGGATAGTCGCCGGGCGTGCCGTACAGAAACACGTGGTCGATCAGATCCTGGCGGGGCCGGCCCTCGCGGGTCCGCCGCAGCGTGCGATTCCCCACGGCCGACTCGTCGCGCGGGCGGGGGATGTTCTTCTGGTGATCCGTGTTGGCGTTGTACGGATCGGGCAGGCCCGGCTCGTGCGCGATGGCTCGCGGGTCGCCGCTCCAGGCCGGCCCGTAGATGCCGATGTCGGTTTTGCCGTCGCCGTCCCAATCGCCCGTGACAGGCCGATCGCCGTGGTGGCCCAGCTTGGCCCACAGGTCGCCTTCGTCCCACACGCCGTTGCCGTTCAGATCGATGAACCAATAGCCGTCTTTGAAGAATCCAACTTCAAACTTGCCGTCGCCGTCGAAATCACCGGAGACCGGATATCCCTTCCGCATGCCGAACCGCAGCCGCCGCTCGACCGGCTCGCCCCCTTCGTCCACCAGCAGCGTCCACTCGATGTCGTCCATGGCGTCGTCGGACCACTGGATGTGCTCTTCCGGCCGATACGCGGACAGTTGCACGCCGTCGCCGCCGACGATGCCGCGCGGATAGCCGGCGTCCACCACGCTTAAATGCCACGTGTAAAGCTGGCCGCCGGCCCGGCCCCGGAGCTGGAAGATCAAAAACGGATTCTGCGGTAACAGGTAGGGGAGCTCGGGCGGCACCGCGGGGAAGTAGCCTGCCAGATAGGGTGCCGGTCCGCCGGGCTGCGGTGGATTGATGTACAAAGCCGTCGGCGAAGGGGGCGTCGAGATCGGCGTGTAGACCGTGGTGACCACGCTGAAGTTGTTGTTGATCGATTGCTCTCCCAATCCCACCGTGATCTGCACCAGCGCGTCGTCGGTCGGCGTGTCGGCCAGGCCGGCCAGCACGTCCGGATCGGTCGTGACCAGTGGGCTGATGACCACGCCGCCGGTCGAGCCGGGCGTATCGATGCCGGCCAGGTAACCGTCGGGTCGCACCTCGAACACGGCGTACGTGCCCGAATGCAAGCCGGCAAACTGGTAGTAGCCGTTAGCGTCGGTGACGGTCGTGATCGGCTGATCGGCGGCGTAATAGCCCGGCAAAGCGGCCGAGCCGTAGATCACCTGCCCGGTCGCGCCGTCGCGCAACATCAACACGACGCCCGGGAGCAAGGTGTCGTCGGGCGTGAGCTGCCCGTCGCGCAGGGCGAGCACGTCGGGCACCTGGTCTTGGCTGGTGACCGCGATCGGCGGACCGTCCTGGAAGACGTGGCCGGAGATCACGACCGGCGGGATTTCGCAAAAGTCGTAATCCACCGCGTTCAAGCCGGCGGAGAGCACGACGTCCGAGATCAGGTTGGCCGTGGCATCGCCGCCGGCCGAGCCGGAGAACGTGCCGCCGTTGAAATAGTCCACCGGCTGCACTTCCTCGACCGAGTACGTGCCGGGGGCCAGGTGGTCGAACCGGTAACGCCCGTCGGCGCCGGTGACCAGCGTGGCGATGATCGTGCCATCGGCGTCGAGCAAGTGGAGGGTCACGCCGGCCAGCGGCGGGTTCGCGGGATCGAGGCAGTCGCCGGTGGTGTTGACGTGGACGCGCCCGGCGATGCTGGCCGGCGGCAGCTCGCCGAAGTCGTAATCCGTGGCGTGCACGCCTGCCGTGAGCACGGCGCCGGTGATCATGTCGCCGGGATTCATGGCCACTCCGCCTGCCGTGCCGGGCGTGTCGAGCCCGTCGAAATAGCCGTCGGGCTGAATTTCGCCGACGCCATACGTGCCGGGGCGCAGGTCGCTGAAGCAATACATGCCGTTGGCGTCGGTCACCTCGGTGGCGCCCGTCGGGTTTCCGTCGGCGTCCTTCAGGTAAACGGTCACGCCGGCGATCCCCTCTTCGCCCGCTTCGCGAACGCCGTTGTTGTTGTAGTCGACGTAGACGTAGCCGCACAGCATGGCGGGCGGGATTTCGCAGAAGTTGTAATCGGTGGCATGCGTGCCGGAGACCAGCACCACGTCGGTGATCAGGTCGTCGTGCTCGACGCCGCCGGCCGAGCCGACGTCCTGCCCGCCGTCGAAGTAATCCGCCGGCTGGATTTCGTGCACGCTGTAGGTGCCCGGCGGCAGATTGTCGAAAATGTAATAGCCCTGGTCGTTGGTCACGCGGGTGTCGATCACCTGTCCGTTGGCATTCCACAGCTCGATCGTAACGCCGGGCAGCGGCGGGTTCGTAGGATCGTCGCAGTCGCCGTTGAGGTTGACGTGCACGCGGCCGCTGATGCTCACGGGCAGCAGTTCGCCGAAGTCGTAATCCACGGCCGTCGTGCCGCCGATCAGCAGGGCTCCGGTGATCATGTCGCCGGGATTCATGGCCACTCCGCCGGCGCTGCCGGGTGTATCAAGCCCGTCGATGTAACCGGCCGGCTGCAGTTCGCCGATGCCGTACGTGCCCGGATGCAGTCCGGCGAACTCGTAGTAGCCGCTGGCGTTGGTGGTGGCGGTGGCGCCGGTGGGCTGGCCGTTTTCGTCCTTGAGGATGAGCGTGGCCCCGGCAATGGGAGCTTCGCCCGTGTCGCGAATGCCGTTGTTGTTGGCGTCGACGTAGACGTAGCCCGAGATGCTCGCCGGCGGGATCTCACAGAAATCGTAGTGCACCGCGTCGGTGCCCGAGGTGAGCACGACGTGCGTGACGATGTCGCTCCCCTTGGTGCCGCCGGAACTGCCGACGAAGGTAGCCCCGTTGAAGTAACCGACGGGCTGCTCCTCGCTGACGCCGTAGGTGCCGGGCCGCAGGTCGGCGAACTCGTACATGCCGCCGGCGTCAGTGGTCGTGGTGCCGATCACGTTTCCCTGCGCGTCGAGCAGGTGAATCGTGACGCCCGGCAGCGGCGGATTGTCGGGGTTCGAACAGTCGCCGGTGGTGTTGACGTGCACTCGGCCGCCGATGCTGACCGGCAGGTACTCGGCGAAATCGTTGTGAACGCTGTTGTCGCCGCCAAGCAGGTCGATGTTGCTCAAGATGTCGGCCGTGGTCACCACGCCGCGGGTCTCGCCGTCGACGGTGCCCGGCGTGGCGCCGACGCTTTCGTAGCCGGCCGGCTGCGTTTCGACAACGCGGAAGCGGCCGATCTCGAGGTTGTCGAAATGATAGTTGCCCGACGCGTCGGTAACGGTCGTCAGGCCGGTGGAGACGTAGGTCGTGCCGTTGAACTCCAACAGGGCCAGGTGCACGCCGCCGATGCCCGGGTCGTCGCTGTCCTGGTGATTGTTGAGGTTGTTGTCGAGGTAGACGACGCCCGAGAGGCTGTTGGGCAGTGCCTTTTGCGTGGCGACGGCGACGGCCCCGGCGGTGAGGTCCGAGAGATCTTCCTGCGGCGAGTAGCCGTCCGGCGGCAGGTTGAGCGTGGAGCCGGACTGGCTGTTGGCGTCGGCGAAGTTCTGGTTGAAATCGTCCCAGTAGAGGACGCTGGTGGTCAGGTCTTCGTAGTGGGCCGCCTGGAAGGTCGCCAGGAAGTGGGAGGCGCTGAAACTCGCCACCTTCGGCCACGGCGTTGACGTCGATGGCGTCGCCGTTGACGTACTGGAACTCGTCGACGTCGACGCTGAGGACGAGCTTTTCGCCGGCCTCGAACCCGGACAGGTTGATCACCATCCGCATGCCGCCGTCGGCGACCTGCGTACTGAGCACCTGAAAGCCGTCGTGCGAGACGATCTGCAAGGGGTTCGAGTTGAATGCGCCGTAGCCCCCCGGCGCGGTGTCAAAAAAGACGTCGCCCGAGGAGGGCCCGTTTCCATCCTTGTCGCCGTCGATCACGATTTGCGTCAGCTCGGTGCCCGGCGCTCCGCCTTCGAAGGTGAACTGGATGATGTTCGGCTTGACGTCGTCGCCGGCGGCTTGTTCGTAGTAGACGCTGCCGACGTGCAGGTCGGCGGCCATCAGCCGGCGCGACTCGATTTCTTCGAAGCGGCAGATGCGCAGCCCCCGGCACGTGGTGTGCGGATCGTCGCGGCGGGGGTGTCCCAGCCATTGTCCGAATTGCGAGATCCTTTGTCGCAGGCTCACAGCCGTACCTCCATGTCGCGGTTTCCCTGCCCCTCCTCGCGGCGCGCTCGTTGTTAGCGGACGCGCGACTCCTCGTTCGTGCCTACGGCAGTGTTCTGGCCCGTGCCGCCGGCGGGCAGTCTCCATACGCGAACGGTCGTGTCATAGCTGCCCGAGACGATCGTGCCGGTCGAGTGATCGAAAGCCAGCGCGGCCACCGAGCCCGTGTGGCCGACGAGCCGGTCGGCCTCGGTTTGCGTTTGCCAGTTCCATAGGCGAATCACGTTGTCGCTGCCGCCGGTGGCGATCAGGCTCTCGCCGCACACGACCATCGACAGCACTTTGGTTCCGCGGCAGTCGAGCGATGGCAACGGCTGGCCGGTGTCGGCGTTCCAGATCGTGATCGTCCGGCCTTCGCCGGCCGCGGCGAGCTTCTCGCCGCCGCCCAGCCAGGCCAGCGAGCGAATGCGGCGCGAGCCGGCCGTGATGTCGCGCAGGAGCGTACCGTTGGGCAAAGACCAGATGCGAATGCGTCCGTTGCGTCCGGCCGTGGCCAGCCGCGTGCCGTCCGGCGAATAGACGACCGAGCGCAGGTCGTCGTCGGGGCCCTCCAGGTCGCGGTCGAGTTTCAAATTGGCCACGTCGTACAGGCGGACCGTGCGTTCGAAACCCACGGCGGCCAGCTGGCTGCCGTCGGGGCTGAAGGCGATGGAATAGATCACGCTCGGATGGGCGGGCAGCTCGGCGATTTTTTCGCCGGCGTCGGCCTGCCACAACGCGATGCGGTGGTCGTCTCCGGCTGATGCCAGCAACGTGCCCTGGGGGCTGTAGGCGAGGCGCGGATCCAGTCGTGATGGCCGGTGAGCTTGTGGACGATCTGGCCGGTGGTCGGCGCTCCAGATGCGCACCGCGTGATCGTCGCCGGCCGTGGCCACTTGGCCGCCGCCGGTCGCCACCGCCACGGCCGTGATCACCGGCGGCTTGCGGACCGGCTGTTCGCCTTCGGCCCCGACCGATTCGGCGGGTCGCAGGATGTTCGGCGTCTCTGCCGCGCAGATTTCCGGCCAGACGCCACCGGCGCAGGCCAAGGCCGCGGCAAGGAACCGAATCGAGCGCATGGGTGCACCTCAATGCTGGGCAGGTTCGAGCGGGTCGGGCGTTGTTCCGGGAAGCTGGGCCCCGCCAGGGGTTAGGCACTGCGCACGACGGTGCCGGCGCGGCAGGACCTCTCTATTCGGTATCGGCCGAAATCGGCGCACAACCGAAGCCCAAGCGGAGTCCGGCGAAGCGGCGCCGGTGGAAGACTGTTCCGCTCGGGAAAACTGGGTAACCGCGGGCCGTCACATGAGGTCACCACGAGGACGATGCGCAACGGCCGTGGGTATGTGCCGCTGGGAGTGCTGGCAGCACTAGAAGCCGTTTCCAAACCGGAATTGGGTGCCAGCCGATTCGTCTAGCAGCGGCATCCGACCGGCGCTACCTTGTGGCTTTGCAACACCCTCTAGCGGGGCCTCGTGAACGCCGGGTTAGCGCTTGTCGCGGGGCACGAATTCGCGTTCCCGCGGGCCGGTGTAGATCTGGCGCGGCCGGGCGATGCGCTTGTTGGGCGAGGTGTGCATTTCCTTCCAATGGGCGATCCAGCCCGGCAGTCGCCCGATGGCGAACAGCACGGTGAACATCTGCACGGGGATGCCGATCGCGCGGTAGACGACGCCGGAGTAGAAATCGACGTTGGGATACAGCTTGCGCTCGATGAAATAAGGATCGCTGAGCGCGACTTGTTCGAGCTGCTTGGCGATCTCGAAAATCGGATCGCTGATTTCCAGCTTGTCCAGCAGCTTGTCGCAGGTGCGCTTGATGATCGTCGCCCGGGGGTCGTAGTTTTTGTAGACCCGGTGGCCGAAACCCATCAGGCGGAAGCCACTATCGCGGTCCTTGGCCTTCTCGACGTACTTGGCCACGTCGCCGCCATCGGCGCGAATGGCTTCGAGCATTTCGACGCAGGCCTGGTTGGCGCCACCGTGCAGCGGGCCCCACAGGGCGCAAATCCCCGCGGCGATCGAGGCGAACAGATTGGCGTCGCTCGACCCGACCATGCGGACGGTCGACGTGCTGCAGTTCTGCTCGTGGTCGGCGTGCACGATCAACAGCAGGTTCAAGGCCTCGACGAAGTCCGGATCGATGGCATACGGCTCGCTGGGCACGGCGAACATCATCCGCAGGAAGTTCTCGCAGTAGGTCAGGTCGTTTTGCGGATAGATGAACGGCTGGCCTATGGATTTCTTGTAAGCGTAAGCGGCGATGGTGGGCAGCTTGGCAATCAGCCGATGGATCGAGATTTCCAGTTGCCTGGGATCGCGGGGGTTCAGCGAGTCCTGGTAGAAGGTCGACAGTGCGCCCACCACCGAGCTGAGTATGGCCATCGGATGGGCGTCGCGGGGAAAGCCGTTGTAGAACGACCGCATGTCCTCGTGCAACATCGTATGGCGGCGGAGCGACATGCGAAACTTCGACAGTTGCTCCTCGTTGGGCAGCTCGCCGTAGATCAACAGGTAGCTGGTTTCGATGAAGTCGCACCGCTCGGCGATGACTTCGATCGGATAGCCGCGGTAGCGGAGGATGCCCTGCTCGCCGTCCAGATAGGTGATGGCGCTGGTGGCGGAACCGGTGTTGACGTAGCCTTCGTCGAGCGTGATGTAGCCGGTTTCGGCCCGCAGCTTCGAGGTGTCGAGCGCGTGTTCGTTCTCGGTACCGACCACGATCGGCAGCTCGAGCTGCCGGTCTCCGATTTGCAGTTTGGCGACCTCGCCCATCGAGGTTTTCCTTTCTCACGCGTCACGCGTCGGCCCGCCGCCGGCTGCGCAGGCGGCGCTATTGGCGAAGCCTTTAGTCTAGCCGCTGCGTGCGCGGGACACAATTAGCGGGCGCGGTGGCGGGAGTCGTCGCCCCGAGGTGGGGAAGATTTGCCGCGTGGGAAAGGAATGCGGCGCGGCAGTATTTTGCCGGCAGTGGACCGTGCGCAGTTTTGCTTCTAGTGTTGCGTGATCGCGGGAGAGCGCAACCGAGCGTCGCCTCTTTTTTGAGTGCCCTAACAGCCTGTTGAAGAATTCGACAGGCTGCGTGATCGCATGGATGCGATCTCAAAACAGCGACGTAAGTTGTTGTTTTGCGAGCCGTGCGAAGCTTTGCTTCGCACTTGGCGAGGTTGAAAAATGCCACGATGGCATTTTTCAACAGACTGCTAATGGATCTCGACGGACTCGTCGTCGAACACGGTCCAGATGGGCGTCTTCTCGCGGAGCTTTTCGATGTAGTCGCTCCGTTGCTTGTTTTCGCCGCCGTCGTGCAGCATTTTTTTGATCTCGGGCTGCACCTCGGTGAACGGCGCCCGGTGGGCTTCCTCGCGCTCGAGCACGCGGATGATGTGGCAACCATCTTCGTCCTCGAGGATGCGGCTCAGTTGGCCCACGGGCAGACTGAACAGCGCGGCGTCCAGCACGGTCGAGCGCAGACTGCCCTTGGTAGACCAGTCGTGCACGCCGCCGTCGTCGGCGGCAAAGTCCTGCGAATGTTCTTTTGCCACCTGCGCGAACGGCACGCGGCGAACCCACACGTCGTCGCCCCAGCGGGCCAGGGTCCACTTGGCTTCCTGGTGGCTGGCGAAGTTGTCCCATTTGGCCGTCAATTGTTCCCACCGGGCGCGGGCCGGCGTGTCCCAATCCGTGATGTGAGCTCGGTAATAAGTCAGCAGTTCGTCGTGGGTCAGGTCCCTGTCTACCTTCTTGGCGGCCTGGTGAAGCCAGCCGGCGGCCAGATTCTGGTCGACGTAGAGCGCGCGTTGCGAGTCAAGCGAGCCGCCCAAGGCCCGCAGCTTGTTCTCCAGGTCGATCGTGCTGGATGCCCCGTATTCCTCCTGGAGGTGCTTGAGGTACTCGCCATTGAAATGGTCGCGAATCCGCTTTTCGTTTTCCTTGATCATCTTGGCGTCGGCGTTACTGCGCAGTTCCGATACGAGGAGCTTGGTGTTGATGATTTCCGCGAGCGCGGCTTTCAGATAGTCACGCTGCACGCGGTAGATTTCTCGCTGACGCCGTTCGGGTGGCAGCGCGGCGAACTGCTCGCTGTCCTTGATGCTGTTGTTGATCGCGCGGTTGATCATCGGCAGGATTTCGCAAGCCTGGACCCGTTCGGATCCGACGCGGGCCAGGATTTCAGCCGGATCGTAGGGCGGGTCGGCCGGCGACGTCTTCGCCGGCGCGACGGGCCGCTGGAGCGTCGCGGTGCGATAACCCCCCGCGCGGCGCCGGCGGTCCGTGTCTGCTCGTAGCCGGGCACCGGACTTGGCGCCCCGCCCGGCCAGGAATTCGGACGCACCGCGCTGGTGGGCTGGGCCGGCGGCAGCGTGATGTAGTTGCCCGTCACGTAGGAATTGAAAGCATTATTTCCGTAGCCCGCTTGCGGCACATTGCCGTAGCCGCCCGGCGGCGTTCCCATGTCCGCCGGCGGCGTCAGCGTGGTCGGATCGCCAAAGCCCGGGTCCGGGATTTGGGCCACTGCCAGCGCGCCCCCCCGAAACGCGGGAACAACGGTGCGCACCAGCGCCGTGAGCGGTTCGAAAGCCGCTACCAGCAGCAAGATAGGCAGGAATTGACGGAACGTGTGCGTCACATTCTCCCTGAATCGGCTGACCCCGCCCGAGGGGCTAAGGCAAATCGCTCGGTCCCGCGGAAGGCATTGGCGCCGCGACAGGACTCTGCCAAAGGAAAAGTCGACCTAAAAAGCCTGGAGTCAGCGGGGCGGGATTATAGGTCGAGCTTATGCGGGCCGCAACAGCGATTCGACCGCATCTACGATCTCGTGGTTTGCCATAACTCCCGAATCCAGCGGCAAATACGCACTCCGATCGTCGACGATGCGCAGCCGCCCCTCGGACTTCTCGGCCAACTGCTCGACCCGCCGGCGCTTCTGATAGCGGAGCACGACATATGCGTCCTCGACGTGGATCGACTCGATCTGCCAGCCGTGCGCCCAGATGCGCAGCCGTGCCAGCCGCAGCATGCGTTCGACTTCCGGCGGCCGGGGACCGAACCGATCGACCAGCTCGGCCGACAGATCCTCCCACTGGTCGATCGTGGCCAGCCGGGCCACGCGGCGATACAGATCGATCTTCAGCCGCATGTCGGGGACGTAGCCGCGAGGGATGAAAGCCTCGCACGGCAGATCGACGCTGACGTCGACCGTCACCTTGGGCGGCAAATGCTTCAGGTGCCGGACGGCCTGCTCCAGCAGCTCGCAATACAGCTCGTAGCCGACCGTGGCGATGTGACCGCTCTGCTGCGTGCCCAGGATGTTGCCGGCTCCGCGCAGCTCCAGGTCGCGCATGGCGATGGCAAATCCCGAACCCATCTGGCTGAACTCTTCGATCGCCCGCAACCGCCGGGCGGCCGTGGTCGACAGATGCTTGTGCGGATCCACCAGCAGGTAGCAATAGGCCCGATGCTTGTAGCGGCCCACGCGGCCCCGCAACTGGTGCAAGTCGGCCAGGCCGTAGCGATCCGCCTCGTCGATGAAAATGGTGTTGGCGTTGGGAATGTCCAGCCCGCTCTCGACGATCGTGGTGGCCACGAGGACGTCGAACTGGTGGTCGACGAAGTCGAGCATCACCCGCTCCAGCCCGCTCTCGGGCATCTGGCCGTGGCCGATCGCGATGCGGGCTTCGGGCACGATCTGTTGCAAGCGCTGGGCCACCTTCTCGATGTCGTGCACGCGGTTGTGGACGAAATAAATCTGGCCGCCGCGGTTCAGCTCGCGCATCACGGCGTGCCGCACGAGCTGCTCGTCGAAGCGGGTCACGCGCGTTTCGATGGCCAGCCGGTCGTTGGGGGGCGTTTCCAAATTCGAAATGTCGCGCACCCCCAACAGCGACAAGTGCAGCGTCCGCGGAATGGGCGTGGCTGTCATCGTCAGCACGTCAACCGTCTGCCGCAGGGCCTTGAGCCGTTCCTTCACTTCGACGCCGAATCGCTGCTCTTCGTCGATGATCAACAGGCCCAGGTTTTCGAACGCGACGTCGTGCTGCGCCAGCCGGTGCGTGCCGATCACGATGTCGATCCGCCCGGCGGCCAACCCTGCGAGGACCTCGCGCATTTCCTTCGGCGAACAAAACCGCGACAGCGAGGCCACCGAAATAGGGAACTCGGCCATCCGCGCCGAAATGTCCGCAAATGCTGCTCGGCCAAAATCGTGGTGGGCACGAGCACCGCCACCTGGTAGCCGTTGTCCACGGTCTGGAAGGCGGCCCGCATCGCCAGCTCGGTCTTGCCGAAGCCGACGTCGCCGCACAGCAGGCGGTCCATCGGCCGGGCTTGCTCCATGTCGGTCTTGATGGCCGCGATCGAGGTCAACTGGTCGGGCGTTTCCAGGTACGGGAACGACGCGTCGAACTCGCGCTGCCAAGGCGTTTCGGCGGCGAACTTGATGCCCGGCCGCAGGGCCCGGGCGGCTTGCAGTTCGAGCATGTCGGAGGCCAGATCGGTGACGGCGGCCCGGGCGGCTTCTTTCTGCCGCTGCCAATGGCGGCCGCCGACGTGGGCCAGCGTGGGCCGGCTCTTGTTCCCGCCGACGTATTTTTGCACCAGTTCGATCTTCGACGCCGGCACGTAGACTTTCGTGTCGCCGTGAAACTCGATGACCAGGTGCTCTTCGGCCGTCTGAGCTTTTTCCAACAGCTTCAAGCCGCGATAGCGCCCGATGCCGTGCGACAGGTGGACCACGTAGTCCCCTTCGCGCAGCTCGAGGAAGCTGTCGATCACGCGCCCCAGCCGGCGGCGCGTGGGCCGATTCAGATCGGCCCGGTGAAACAGCTCGCTGCCGCTGACCAGGGCGATGCGCTCGCTGGCCAGGCGAAAGCCGGCCTTCAGGCGGCCGGTCGGATAGTGCAGCTTGCCGGCCGCGGCCAGCCGCGTGGGGGCGAATACTTCTTGCAATCGCTGCGACTCGGCCTCCGTCTGGCAGACGACGAACACGTCCTGGTCGCCGGAACCCATGGCGGCGTCCAGTTCGTCGCGAACTTTGGCGATGTCGCCGCTGAAGCGTTCGACAGTCTCGATGCCCAGGTGGCAGGTCGTTTCCAGCGAGCCCGTCGGCACGCTGGCCGCCGTCACCGAGGCAAAGCGCACGATCTGCCGCTGTGTGCTGGCGATGCCGTGGACGTCTTGCGGCCGTTCCAGGCGCTCCAGGTAGCGGCGCCCCTCTTCTTCGACGTCCACCGGCTCGACGACGTAGAACCAGCTTTCTCCGGGCAGGTAGCCGCAAAAATGCTCGCGGTCCGCGGCGTCGCGGGCGAGCAGCGTAATCTGGATCTCGTCGAGCGTCTCCAGGCTGCGCTGCGTGGCCACCTCGAAGCGGCGGATCGATTCGACCTCGTCGCCAAAGAACTCGATCCGCACCGGATCGAACCAGTCAGGGGCGAACACGTCGAGGATTCCGCCGCGGGGAGCGAACTCGCCGGGCAGCTCGACGGCGGTCGTGTTTTGAAAGCCGCCCCGGACGAGCCAGGCCAACAGCTCCTTGACGTTAAGCGTCTGGCCGGCGCGGATGCGGCGCGAGGCCGTGGCGATCGAATTGCGACTGGGAACCGGTTGCAGCAGGCTCTGAATGCTGGTGACGACCAGTCGCGGCGGGGCGGTTTCGCCGAAGCGCTTGAGCAGCCGCAGCCGCTCGCCATAGATTTCGTCGAACACGACCGCTTCGCCGGCTTCGCGCTCCCAGGCCGGAAAGCGCCGCGGCTCGACCGAGGTAAACAGCGCCAGGTCGTCGCAAAAATCGTCCACGTCGTCGATGTGCGGGCAAACGACGACCAGCGGACCTGGTGCGTGGCGAACCAGCGAGGCCGCCACCAGCGCGCAGCTCGAGCCCCAGACTCCGCCCAGCGTGGCCGCGTGTCCTGCCTGCAAACTGGCGATCACGTCGGCGAAGCCGCTTTGCGTCTCCAGCCGCCCGACGAGGTCCATCAGCCCGCCGGACGTGGTCACGACTGCTTGCGCTTCAGCCATATTGCTGTGAAAATTCTAGTCGTGACCGCCGGTTGCGGAAAGATCGATCGCAGGGCAGCGACGCGCCGGGCGCCCTCAGGCGTCATCCGCCTGTTGCTTGAGGGCTCGTAGCGTGGCGGCCTCGGGCAACGCCTTGTAATACGGATCGAGCGGAAAGCAGCCGGAGACGAGCCCCTGGCGCGGTGCGGTCGTGCAATCACTGAACGTGCGGCACACGCGCTTGCGGGCCAGCGGGCGGCCGGCCAGCACGTCGGCCGGCAGCTCGGGATAGGAAAGGACCATGCGGCCGAGCCCGACCGCATCGATCCAGCCGCGGCGGACAACCGCCTGAGCCACGTGCGGCAAATAGTCTTGCAGATACGAGTAACCGGTACCGATCATCGGCATTTCGGGGACGGCCTGCTTGCACTGACGCGCGGCATCGATCTGTCGCCACACGCCGACCAGTGGATCCTCCGGGGGCAGATAACCGTCGCTGGGCGGAAAGATGGCCGGACGCTGCACGTGGGGGCAATAATAGGGGCTGCCGCAGGAGACGTTCACGGCCACGACGCCCCATTCGGCGAGCAGCCGGATCAAGGCGATCGGCTCGGCCAGGTCGATCGACAGCGGGTCGTCGGCCGCCACGCCGAAGCCCAGTGCATAAGGCAGTTCATCGCCGTAGGGCCACGGTTCGCCGATCGCGCGGCTCGTCTGGTAGGGCACGGTGTCGAACACGCTCAGCCGCACGCCGATCGGAAAGCCGGGATAAAGCTCCCCAATTCGACCGACAATCGTTCGCAGCAGCCGCGTGCGCCCGGCGAAGTCGCCGCCGAAGCGGCCCGGCCGCCGCCGGGCACTGAGAAACTCGTGCAGCAGGTAGCCGTGGCAGGACTTGACGTCGACGAAATCGAAGCCAACGTCCCGCGCAGGCCGGCGGCCGCGACGTAGGCGTCGATCAGCCGCTCGACTTCGTCGTCGCTCAACACCAGCGAAGCGTCAGCCGGGTCAATGTGAAACTTGGCGTCCAGCAGCGGATGGTGATACGCCAGCCGCGGTTCGAGGCGCGGGCCGTTGGGCCGGCAGAAGCGGCCCGAGTGGGTCAATTGCAAGCCGACGCACAGCCCGTCCAGCGTGCCGAAACTCGCCTGATGGGCCCGGCGCAAGGCGTCCAACAGCGCGGCCAGCCCGGCACGATTGTCGGGCGTGGCGAGCGTTTGATTCGGATTCGCGCGTCCCGCGGGCACCACGGCGGCGGCTTCGCCGCCCCAGATCAGCTTTGCGCCGCTCGCGCCAAAGTTGTGCCAGCGTCTGAGCGTGTGCGGCGATGGCGAGCCGTCGCGGTGGGCGTCCCAGCCTTCCATGGGATGGATGCACCACCGATTGCCGGCGTGCAAGGGACCCATCGCCAGCGGCTCGGCCAGCGGCGAGCCGTCGGTGGCGCTCAGAATCCGATCATCAATCGGCACGTCGAGCCCCAACTCCTCCAAGCGGTGCGCGCAACTGCTCGACCGATTTCAGTTGCGCGATCTTGGGGTAGGTGGGATTCATGTCCGGCGGCCGGCATATCCGTGTCGATGATCTCAAGGCCGAATACTAACGCGCGAGCGAGGGTGGGAACCGGATTCGCCCTCGCTGGCGCTCTCGCGCTTCAGGTTGGTGTCACGCGTTGGGCAGCGGCTATTCGCTGGTCTTGGCGGGTCGCAGCTTGCTTTTGGCCAGGACGAACTTCTTTTCGCCGGCGGCGGAGGCAAACGCCACCGTGGCGGTACGGCGGTCGCGGCTGCCGCTGAGTGCTACGATTTTACCTAGCCCGTACTCGGGATGCCGTACGACCATGCCCTGCACGAACGACTCGGGCGAACGCGCGCGGTGCCTCGACTGTTTCGGCGCGCTCAAGCTCGGCGGCCGTGGCGAGCGGGCCGACGTCCAGCGGACGCGCCGTTTTAGCGGCCGCGGTGGCCGGCGGCGGTGCGAAGCTGTCGGGCGCATCGGCTTCCCAGGGCAATTCGTCCGGCGGCAGCGGATGCACGTGATCGTCGTCCGAGGCGTACGCTTCGTCTTCCCACTCGCGACGGGCGACCGAGGGCGGCCCGAGAACCTCCATTTCGCCGCGCGGCAGCTCCATCAGAAACTGGCTGGGCACGCTGCGCCGCCGCTGGCCGCGGAACTCGCGGTTCGTGGCCAGGCTCAACTGCAGCACTTCGCGGGCCCGGGTGATGCCGACGAACAACAGCCGCCGTTCTTCTTCCAGCGTTTCGGGGTCGTTGCGGCTCGCGCTCGTGCGGCAGCAGGCCGTCTTCCACGGCCACGATGAACACGACCGGAAACTCCAGCCCCTTGGCCGCGTGCATGGTCATCAGCGTCACGCGGTCGTTCTCGACTTCCCAGGCGTCAGTGTCGTTCACCAGCGCCGCTTCTTCGAGGAAGGCCTCGAGCGCCCCGTCGCCGAAATGATGCTCGTCGAATTGCCGGGCCGCGGTGAGCAATTCTTCGATGTTGGCCAGTCGATCGAGGTCCTCTTCGCTTTCGGAGTCCGCCAGAAACTGCTTGTAGCCCGACTCGGTCAGCACGTGCCCCATGATCTCCTCGACCGGGGCGTTGGCCAGTACGCGCCAGCCGATCGTACAGTGCCACGAATTTGGCCACGGCCACGGCGGCCCGCTTGTTGAGCGACTCGATCAGCCCGCTCTCGCGCGCCGCGTCCAACAACGACAGGTGGTAACGCGCCGCGTGCTCGGCCAGACGGGACAAGGTGCTCTTGCCAATCTGCCGGGGCGGATTGTTGATCACGCGCAACAGCGAGACGTCGTCGCGCGGATTGTTGATCAGGTGCAGATAGGCCAGCACGTCCTTGATCTCACGGCGCTGGTAAAACTCCAGGCCGTTGACCATCTGGTAGGGGACGCCCAGGTCGCGCAGGGCGAACTCCAGGCTGCGGGACAGCGCATTGACGCGGTAGAAGATGGCGAAGTCGCGCGGGCGGCGGCGGCCGGCGCGAATCTCGTCGGCGATGTATGCCGCGATGCTTTCGGCCTCGTCGCGCTGCGTGACGTAGTTCACCAGCCGCACGCTCTGCCCCTCGTCGTTCTCGGTGAACAGCCCTTTTTGTTTGCGGCGCTGGTTGTAGCCGATCAGCTGATCGGCCACGCGGAGAATGCGCTTCGTACTGCGATAGTTCTGCTCGAGCTTCACCACGTGGACGTTCGGATAATCGTGCTCGAAGTCGAGAATGTTGCTCAGATTCGCCCCGCGCCAGCCGTAGATCGACTGATCCGGGTCGCCCGTCACCGCCAGGTTCGGCTCGTCGATCGACAGGGCCCGGACGATCGTGTACTGGGCCAGGTTCGTGTCCTGGTATTCGTCCACCAGGATGTAGCGAAAGCGGGCGTCGAGCGTGGCGCGGGTTTCCGGGTTTTCGCGCAACAGCGTGGCCACGTGCAAAAGCAGATCGTCGAAGTCGACGGCGCTGGAGGCCAACAACCGGGACTGGTAGGCCGGATACAACCGGGCCACGATGCTTCCCAGGGGATGGCCGGGGCGAGGCTGGTATGCCTCGGCGGTAATCAGGTTGTTTTTGGCCCAACTAATGGCCGCGGCCAGCCGCTCGGGGGTGTAGAGCGCCGCGTCGAAGTCCAACTCGTCGAGCACGCGTTTGAGCGCTTGCCGGCTGTCGGAGGTGTCGTAGATCGTGAAGTTTTCCGTCAGCCCGACCAGCGGGGCGTACTGCCGCAACAGCCGCGAGCAGAAACGGTGGAACGTGCTCATCCACACCGGCTGGCCGGGGGCCAGTTGCTCGACGCGGGCCCGCATCTCGTCGGCGGCCTTGTTAGTGAATGTCAGCGCCAGGATCTGCCGGGCCGGCACGCCATGGCGCAGCAGGTTGGCCACGCGGTGGGTGATGACGCGCGTCTTGCCGCTGCCCGGGCCGGCCAGGATCAACAGCGGGCCGTCCAGGTGCTCAACGGCCTCGCGCTGGGCCGGCGTCAGTGAATCGAGTCGTTGGCTCCACAAGATGGGGCGGTTCCTGGGTGTCAAAAAGGGGTCAGCGGGTAGCCACTTTATCGTGGATTGCCAGATAAGGGGGTGCCGCCGTGCGACGGGGTTGGGGATTAGGGGCTCGATGGAAGTGGTTGGTGATTCGTGATTAGCTGGTGACTGTTGGGGTGCAAGCCGGAATCGCTATAGTGGACGCCACATTAAGCAATTCAGCTCCTGCACGGCACGACTCCGAGTGCGCAAAACGAGCGAGAAATTGTACAATTCAAAGCCGGCGTTTTCATACGTTGCAAGAGCTTCCAAATAATGCGGCATTCCCCGATACAATGGTTGCACGGAGATCTCGGATTGCAACCCCAGCACCGTATCTATGCAGCGGCTCGCTCCCTTGAAGACTTCCAAGTCATACCCCTGAGTATCCATTTTCAGAAACACTCGAGGCTCACGCACATCGTCCAGTAGCGACGGCAAGAGATCGTCCAGCCGCCGCACTTCGATGTCCATCAACGGTGTGGACGGGTCTTCTTTGATCGAGCTCAGCAACGAGCTCATCTCGGTCATCGCCGGCACGTGGATCTGCGAGGATTTGTTCTCGGAGCCCAGCGCCAATTGATAACCGCGCCACTTCGCATCACCGCGAAACGACTCGGACAACCGGGCGAACTCTCTCTCAACCGGTTCGAAGGAGACGATGTGGCCCCGATAGCGAATCCGCCGCAATTCGTGAGCAAACTGACCACGGTTTGCGCCAACGTCGAGCACCAAGTTGATCTCCAGGTGGTCGAGCAGCTTCTTGAGCATCACGAGTTCTTGCACGCGGCCGACAATCATCTCGGGAGGCTGAAACCCGAGGCCGACGAGCGACATCGCCCGGTTTTTTAGAAAATCACGCCACATGTGATGAACCCCAAGACGATGCCGCTTTGTCAAACCGCTCTGGCACGAATGATTGCCTCAAAAAGGGCGCATTGAATTCATTCGGCCTTGTGCGAGCATCTGGAAAGTTGTATTCGACGGTCGAATGTAGACAACGCGGGCATCACGCATTGTCGGGCAGAAAGGACCAACGTTGAACAGTGGAGCGTCGCCGACCCCTGAACTGCTGTTGAAAAGTTGATCCATCGGATATGACCGGGATTTCGCATTTCGGTCGTGAATCGCCGCCTCGGCTACGCCGCAGAGCTACGGACTTACCAATTCTGACGAACCGTCGATTCAAACGCAAATCTCTCTCTCTTCGCTTCCGCGCCGGCGTTCCCCGCGCAATCGCCCTAGCGTGCCCGTTCTGCGACGGCTTCGCTCGAAGCAGGCTTAATCGGCGTGGGCCGCTCGCTGGGACCGCTGAAAGAGGCGGTCGATGACTTCCGCGTCGACCGCGGGATCGAACTTGTGCGCGAACAGTTTCCCGCTGGCTAACATTTGGTCGAGGTCCTTCGTGGTCAGCACCCGAGGGTGGCTTTTGCCCAGAAACCACGGAATGAACCGCAGATTATCTTCAACAAGGGTAGGCTGGAAGCGGCTGTTCATGAGAACGGTTTGAAAGAACATTTCCTCGGGGATGAGTGCAAATCGGTAGAATCTCTTAAAGCGATCGACCTCGGGACTAGTCGCCAAATACGTGCAGAATTCGCGACTCAAGGTGATCCAGGCCGAGCCATTGTAGGGCACGACACCCTTGAGGAATCGTCGCGGAATAAAGGTGGGCACAGGGCGATAGATCGCCTTCAGGGGGATTTCCAGATTGTAGTATTTGATGAGCCTCATGCCGCGAGGCCATTCCGTCAGGGGACGGCACATTAGGAAATTAGAACCGCGCAACGGGCTGAGGTAGTCGCGCATCTCTTCCTGTGTCTTCAAGGCGAAGTCTTGTCCGCTGAGGTTGAAGAAAAAATCCCAATCGTCCGCCCACTCGAGAAAAAACTGCATTCCGTCGAGCGCGACCTGCGCCAGACTCCAACCGCACCAAACACACGTCCGACTGGGAATCAATCGCGTCTGGGGATAATTCGCGGCGATTTGTTCAACCTCGGCGCGAAATGCCTTCCCCGATTTCTTGTCGACGTGAATGGCGACGTAATTGTCACCGTCCTGCAATACTTCGAGAAATCTTTCGATCGCAGCGGCGTGCTTGTGAACCATCAGCAGGTAGGCGAGCTTCATGAGTCGTTCTCTACGGTCCACTTACCGTTCGACAGAAAAAATGTCCCTGTCCCTGATCAGCGCTGCCGTTGGCAGGTGCGACGGCCGCCTGAACAAGAGATACGCCGCTAAGACCCGCATATGCCTTTTGCTATTTTAGGAAACTGGATTCGACCGGTTCCACGAGAATCGCCCGCACGTGGCCCCGGCTAATGAAGTCAAAGACTGGATCGCCTGATACGCCGTCGAATGCCCCGACCTGCAGAATGGTTCCCGTGGTTTTGTCAGAAAAGTAATACTCCATCGCCAACCGAACCAGGCTGCAGTTCAAAGGTGGAACCCCTTTCCGCTGCCGCGTCAACTGGTATGGCGTCGCGTTTAGGATTTTTCTGATGGTCGACTTGATGAGTCGCACGCCGTCTCCTTCCTCACCGTCCCCTCTGGCCGCGTTCGGGCGCAGTCGGCCCGATATGAACTGGTGTACTAATCCGGTTCTCCGAAACTGTAGCTCGCCGCTCTGCATGCTCTGTAACCGAGATTTCACTTCGCGTCCTGAGACGTCCGACTTGACTGACACGGTCTGGCAGGATTGCCCATTTTGACCAGCCTCCGAGGCAAATACAAACGATTCACCGCGACCGATCGTCTCGCGAGCAAACAAGCCGCACAAGGACCCGTCCCGAATGGCACCTCCCGTGTTGGCAGGCAGTTAAACGTCGTTCGACTTCGCGTCGGAAGATGAGGTGGTCTCTGGGTCGTGTTCTGCGGGCGACACCTGATGGGTCACAAGCGTCAACCGACGGTGCACCGCACCGGCGGGACCCGAACACGAAAACGGTTTTCTCACGTCAGCAGCACAGCTGGGAATCCGTTGGTAACTGGCCGGATCGCGCCAATTCCGCCGTCATGGCGATTTGCGCTGGCATCTCATGATTTGAACGGGAAGTCCAGCTTGGATGCGGGCGACTCGCACTAACGCGACGCCTGAGCGAGGGCCTCGGCGTGCGGATACACGCTTGCTCTTCCTCACTCGCCGCGCCGAGTCCGTGTTCATCCGACCCGGCCTCGGCGCGGGACTGCGGTCCGCCGGCGCGTGCTAGCATTGCGCCCCTTTTGTGGTTGGAAAATCTTGCGTAATCGGTACCAATTTCCAAGAAACTTGGTATAGTGTTTCGCAACTTTTGGCCAACTGGAGTGGCCTGGTTCGGCAGCCGATCCACGTACGCTGCCCAGGATGTTCACATTCTTTTCTAGTTGAGGGAGGGAACCCAATGACTCGCATTCCTTTGCCCCGGATCGACACGCAGGCCGAGGATTTGACCACGCGGCTGGAGATGAGCACGGCCGAAATCGGCTTGTCGGTCCGTACGACCAATTGCCTGGAGGAGCGAGGCATTTTTACCGTAAACGATCTGCTGCATTGCACGCGGGAGGACTTGCTGAGCATCTCGAACTTCGGCGAAAAGACGCTGGAAGAAGTCTACAAGGCCCTGGAAGGCGTGGGGTTTTTCCGCCGCTCGAAGCGCGAAGCGGTCGCCGTGTAACGCACGGAATACGCACGAGAATCGACACGCGATCAACTTCAAGCGAGGGCGGCAACCCTATCGCGGGCGGTCGTCCTCGCTCTATTTCGCGCCGGTGCCGGCCGGTCGCTGGCCGACCTGCACGCACTTGATCGTCTGGGTGTCGCGGGCATACAGCAGGCCGCCGGACAACGCCGGCAAGGCCTGCACGGTGGTGTCGAACAGTCGGGCCTCGGCCAGCGGGCGGTACTTTTCAGGCGAGGGATCGACCAGCACCAGTGTGCCGTCGGTCTTCATGACCAGCAGCTTGTCGCCGGCCAAAATCAGGTTGCCGGTGCCAAAGTCTTCTTCGGTCCAGTGGACGTCGCCGGTCCGCGGATCGAACGCCCGGAGCCGGGCCACGCCGACGTCCTGCCGGCCGTCGATTCCGTAGAGGACGCCGTCCTTGGCCACGCAGGTGGTGTATTGGCTCGACATCACGTCGTCGCTCTCCCACTCGGTCGTCGCCTCGCGCGGGCCCATCTTGACCCATCGGGCTCCGACGCCGTAGCTGGCCGAGACAAACAAGTGATCGCCCAGCACCAGCGGGTTGGCGGCGTTGACGGTCGGTCCGCGCTGGCCGAAGGGAAACTGAAATTGGACCTGTCCCGTTTTGGGGTCAACCGACACGACGTTCAGCCGCGTGACGAAGATGACGTGCCGTGTGCCGGCGATCGTGGTGGCCACCGGGGAGGAGTAGCTGGCCGCGTCGTCGGTCGCTTTCCAGATCGTTTTGCCGTCGGCCAGCGAAAAGGCGACGATGCCCGCGCCGTTGCGTCCGCCGACGTTCAACAGCAGCTTGTCGTCCTCGACGATCGGGCTGCTGCCGGCGCCGAAGTAGCCCTCCGGCGCGCCGAACTCCTGGTACACCTGGCGCGACCACTCGGTGCGCCCCTTGTCGAGCGTGACGCAGGCCAACTCTCCGCCGGGACCGAACAGGTAAACGCGTCCGCCGTGGACGACCGGCACGCAGCGGGGCCCCGAATCGGGCGAGATCGACCCGCGGTAGCCCGTTTCAAAGTTCGCGTGCCACTGCGGGTTGCCGGTGAGGGCCTCGAGCGACTCGGCGACCAGTTTATTGCCGTCGCGAGAAAACAGGATCGCCCGCCCGTCGACCACCGCCGCGCCGGCGAATCCCTGACCGACGCCGCGTTCCCAGACCACTGGCGGTCCGGCCTTGGGCCAGACTTCGAGCTGCTCGCCATCGGTGCGCCCGTCGCGCGTGGGACCGAGAATCTGCGGCCAGTCGCCTCCGCGGGCTCGCGACGTCGCACCGATCGTGACCAGCACCAGCCACAGCCAAACGTGCCGCCGAGGGGCGAGCCAAGCGGCGATTGCCGCGCCCAGAATTCGCATGCCGTTGTCCTCCCAGCCCGCGGACGTCAAAATCAGTGGTTCCCGGCACCGATTATAATGCCTCGTTCACCGACGGGGACAGACTGGCTTGTCGGCAGTGTTGAGCGGGGACCGCGCGGTGCCTGTTCTCGGCTCGGCCGCTTCTTGGAAGGGTTTCGCGAATTGTCCCGCTTCTTCAGGCTTTACGAGAAGAAACGCGGCAACCGGCGCACCGGCTCGCCGACGGTGGGCAACCTGGGCGAGGCCGTGTTTTTCGGCATCTTTTTTGTCGTCGGCTGCGGGGCGCTGGCTTACATGCTGGCGGCTTTGGTCTGGCCCGAGTGGCGGGCCAACCGGCAGTTCGAGGAAACCACTTGCACGATCATCGACCAGCGGGTGGGCAGCCCGCCGCGCGACGTGTGGGCCGAGCGCGAACTCGAGCCGGCCACGTTCCGGCCCGAATTCAAGGTGCGTTACGACGCCGACGATGGCATCTACGAGGCCGATAACGTCTACGACGCCACGAACCTGTACTCGGCCGATGAGGCCAGCGCGCGGCGGATTCTTGAGCAGTTTGAGGTCGGCCACCAGTATCCCTGCTGGTACGACCCGCTCAACCCGGGGCGGGTCGTGCTGGTGCGCGGTTACAGCGCCTGGCTGTACGTGTCGCTGTTGATCCCGCTGTCGTTCATCGTCATCGGCGGCGGGCGGATGATTTACGCGCTGGTGCATTGGAACGCTTCGGAAGAGCGCCGCAGCGTGATGGACCAGCGGGCCGGGCAGTTGGACCTGTTCGAAGGGGGGGCCAGCGAGCGCGATTTTCCGACGGTGCCCACCGACGCCAACCTCACGAATAGTCCCGGCACGACGCTCGCGTATCGTTTGCCGATGTCGACCACGCCGGGCTGGAAGCTGTTTGCCACGGTGGCCGCCGCCGTGGCGTGGAACGCGCTGGTGGCGCTGTTTCTGGTGATGGCCGTGGGCAGCTTCACGCGCGGCGCGCCGGATTGGCTGTTGGCCGCTTCGACCGTGTTGTTTCTGGCCGGTGGGCTGTGGCTGGCCGCCTACGCCAGCCGGCAAGTGATCATGACCACGAGCGTCGGCCCGACGCGGGTGGAAATCTCCAACCATCCGCTGGTGCCGGGAAAGCCGTACGAGATCTTCCTGTCGCAGGCCGGACGCTTTACGATGCGGGCGCTGGAAGTCTGGTTGGCCTGCGAGGAGCGGGTCACGTATCTGCAAGGCACCGACACGCGGACCGAGCGGCGGCGCGTGTACGAGCGGCGTTGCTTCGTGCGCGAGAATATCGAGATTGCGCAGGGGTTGCCCTTCGAGAGCCGCTGCCAGGTGGAAGTGCCCCGCGGCGCGATGCATTCGTTTCTGGCGGCGCACAACGACGTGAGCTGGAAACTGATCGTCAAGGGAAGCGTCGCAGGCCGGGCCGAGTTTCAACGTGAGTTTCAGATCGTGGTCAACCCCGGCACCAACGGGCAGGAGCCGTCATGAATCCGCCCCGCATCAGCTTGGCGCTCGAGGAGCCTTCGCGAAAGTATCGCGCCGGCGAGCTGCTGGCCGGCCAGTTCCGCGTCGACGACGCCAGCGCCGCGGATGTGCGGGCCGTAGAAATCTCGGTTCTGTGGCACACCGAGGGGAAAGGGGACGAGGACATGTCGGTGCATTTCTTCGAGCGGATCGAGCCCGACGACGAGATGCCGGTCGACTTCCGCCAGCCGCGCCGCTTCAGCACGGTGCTGCCAAACAGCCCGTTGAGCTACAACGGCCTGATCTTGAAAATCTGCTGGTGCGTGCGGGCCAGGGTGTTTTTGCCGCAGGGGCGTGAATGGACGCTCGACGTGCCGTTTCAGTTGGGCACGGTGCCCCGGCCCGAGCAGGTGAGCGTGGCATGAGCATGTTCGCGCAATCGGCCGACGGCTCGAACCCGTTTTCGACGCGCTTTACGCGTCCCGGCGCAATCGACTACCTATTTGCCGGCGGCCAGACGTCGGCAAGCCTGGTCGCCAGACTGGCCGAATGCCATTGGCACGGGCAAATCGTGGGGCCGCACGGCTCGGGCAAGTCAACGTTGCTCGCCGCGCTGGCCGAGCCGCTGGCGGCCGCCGGGCGATGCTGCTACCGCATCGCGCTGCGTGATCGCCAGCGACGATTGCCGCGGGGATGGCGCCGCGATGCCCGACGAGCCGGAGCCAACCTGCTGGTGATCGACGGCTATGAGCAGCTCAGCACGGCGAGTCGCGTTTCGGCGCGGCTCGCTTGTCGGCTGCTGGGCTGGGGCCTGCTGGTCACGGCACACCGGGACGTGGGGCTGCCGACGCTATACGTCACCAGCACAAACGCCGGCATGGCTCGCCAGCTCGTGGAGCGATTTACCGGCGGCCGCCGGCGGCAACTCGGCGCGGACGCGGTCGACGAGAGCTTTGCCGCTGCGGGGGGTAACGTGCGCGAAATGCTGTTTGACCTGTACGATCGTTGGGAAGCGGACGGTCCGTGCAACACCGGTAACTGACAGAATGTCGCGAGCGCATGCTGGCCGGCGTGCTTCGCCCGCGGGGGGTTACGATCGCGGACTTCTCAAGTGTCCCGCAGCGCCGATAGCGGCGCCAGCTCGGGCCGTGCGGGGCGTAGCGATCGTGCGGCGAAACGCCGCGGGCAGGTAGCGAGAAACCCGGGATTTCTCGGGGCCCGGCGTGATCTTGATCTACATTATTGCAAGCGGAAAGGACGCCGCGCCCATCGGCTCGTGCCGGATGCGGTCAGTGCTGGCATTGCAATGCGGACTTGGCAATCCGTCAAAGATTACCAGCAGCGCAGGGGCCGCCGGCAACGTCAAACTCTATGCAATCGAAAAGAACGACCAAATAAGCGCAGCGCAAGCGCCGTGTCTTGCATCGGCAAACGGCGCCGGGTAACAAGAGGAAAGACATCAATCCATCGCGGGAGTACTCGATCATGAGCGGCCGTAGTCTTCGTGCAGCCCTGGTAGCCGTGACCTTGTTGGCGGTGCCCGCCGCGCCCGCGCGGGCTTGCCACCTGTTTGACCGCCTATGTGGCGGATGCGGCACGACGACGTACTATGCTCCCACGGTCGCCGCCTACGCGCCGGCTGCCCCGGCTTGCTGCCCGCAGCAGCAGGTCGTGAACTACATGCCGCAAACGGCCTACCGCTCGGTCGTCGTCAGTCGTCCGGTGGTCTCGTACGTTCCGCAGCCGGCGTGCGACGCGTGCGGGCGTTCGACGACCGTGATGCGGCCGGTGACGACGTACGTCGCGCAGCAGCAACTGGTACCGTACACGACTTATCGCCCGGTGGTCTCGACCGTGGCCCAACCTTGCTGTGCGCCAGCGCCGGTGGCGGTGGCCCGTCCCTGCTGCGGCGCGGCGCCGGCCGCCGTGAGTTACGCTCCGGCTCCTGTGGCGGCGCCTGCGTGTTGCACACCGGCAGTGTCCGCGCCGGCGGTGTCCGTTCCGGTCACTCCCACGCCGCGTCTGGCACCGCCGCCGGGAACTCCCGGCGCGCCGGTGGATAGCCTGTCGCCGACGCCCGACCCGAGCCTCAACGGCGGGGCCGGCGGTTCCACGTTTGCTCCGACCAGCAACGCCACTCCGCTGCCCGACAACGGCGGCAGCGGCAATGACGGCGCTCCGGGGCCCCGGTCGCGCGTGTTGATGCCGCCCTACGAGGGGTCGAGCAGCAGGCTGCCCGCTGAGCCGCGCGGACTGGATCCCGAGGGGGACGATCGCGTAACGGCGATTCCCGTGCGTCCGAATCTGACCGTGCGGCAGGCCTCGCTGGTGACGCCGGCCAAGTCGGCGGCGCCGGCTCCGCGGCCGGCCAACGACGGCGGCTGGCGGCCCGCCGGCAAATAGCAGCAGCCGTCAATCGGCCCCGCGTCACGAACCATCGCAAACCCGCCCGTTCGCCATTCGACGAACCGGCGGGTTTTCCGTTGCGCGGCGTGCTGCGCCGCCGGTGTGCGCTTGACCGAGATGCGTTGCCAGGACAGCGCCCTGACGCGGTGGCGTGACTTTGCAGCGAACTCGAATGGCGTATAGTGATGGACATGAACAACGTCCGCATTGCCGAAGTTTTCGATCTCGTCGCCGACCTGCTCGAGTTTCAAGACGCCAATCCCTTTCGCGTGCGAGCCTATCGCAATGGTGCGCGCACCGTGCGCGACTATCCGGAACAGATGCAGGACATCCTCGACGCCGCCGAGCGAAAGCTGACCGAGATCCCGGGGCTGGGCAAGGACCTGGCCGACAAGATTGCCACGCTCTGCGCCACTGGCAAGTTGGCGATGCTCGAGGAACTGCAGGCCCAGGTGCCGCAATCGGTGTTGACGCTGTTGCGCATTCCGGGCATGGGACCGAAGAAGGCGGCACAACTGTTCAAGGAATTGAACATCAGCTCGCTGGACGAGCTGCGGGCGGCGTGCGAGGCGCAGCAGGTGCGCAAGCTCAAGGGCTTTGCCGCCAAGACCGAGGAGGCGATTCTGGCCGGTATTTCGCTGGCCGAGACGATCAACGTGCGCATGAACTGGGCCGATGCCGACAAATTTGCCGATGCCATCCGCCAATGGATGGGCGAGTGCCCCTTCGTGGACGAGCTCGAAGTGGCCGGCAGCTATCGCCGCGGCAAGGACACGATCGGCGACTTGGATTTTCTGGTCGTCTCGTCGAAACCCGAGGCCGTGATGGACCATTTCGCCGCATTTGCGGACGTGGCCACCGTGATCGGCCGCGGACCGACCAAGGTCAGCGTGCGCCTGCACGACGGGTTGCAAGTGGACATGCGCGTGGTGCCGGCCGAGAGCTTTCGGCGCGGCCTTGCAGTATTTCACCGGCTCGAAGGATCACAACATCGTGGTTCGCGGCCGGGCCAAGGACCGGGGCCTGAAGATCAACGAGTACGGCGTGTATCGCGTCGACGGCAAGCGGGAGAAGATGATCGCCGGGCGGACCGAGGAGGACGTCTACGCCACGCTCGATCTGCCCTGGATTCCGCCCGAGCTGCGCGAAGCGCGGCGCGAGTTCGAATGGGCCGATGCCGGCGCGTTGCCCCGGCTTATCGAGCTGGAAGACCTCCGCGCGGACCTGCACATGCACACCACCGAAACCGACGGCAAGGCCTCGCTGGAAGAAATGGTCGAGGCGGCTCGCGGCCGCGGCCTGCAATACATCGCCATCACGGACCATTCCAAGCGCGTGACGATGGCCCGCGGCATGGATGGCCGGCGGCTGCGCGCGCAGTGGAAACAGATCGACAAGCTCAACGAGCGGCTGGACGGCTTTCGCGTGCTCAAGGGAGTCGAGGTCGACATCCTCGAGCGCGGCGGGCTGGACCTGGACGACGACGTGCTGGCCGAAGCCGATTGGGTCGTGGCCAGCGTGCACTACGGACAGAACCAATCGCGCGACCAAATCACCAAACGCGTCGTCGACGCGCTGGCGAACCCGAACGTCTCGGCCATCGCCCATCCGACGGGTCGGCTACTCAACCGGCGAGAGGCCTACGAGATCGATCTGGACGCCGTCTTCCAGGCCGCGCCGGCAGCACGGCAAGATGATGGAGCTGAACGCCAATCCGCGGCGCCTCGACCTGGACGACGTCGCCTGTGCGCGGGCCAAGAGCCTGGGCGTGCCGATCGTGATTTCCAGCGACGCGCACAGCACGCTGGGGCTTGGGCGTGCTGCGATACGGAATCCTGCAGGCCCGGCGGGCCGGCTTGACGAAACAGGACGTGGCCAACACGCGCACGCTGCGGGAGTTTACGAAGCTGGTCGCGAAGGGGCGGCGCCGCTAGAGGTGGCCTCTTTGTCCGCGGGTGGCAGGTTCTTTCGCTTCCAAATGCGCATGTACCAGTCGGCGCGCCCGTGGCGATCGGTAGTCGAAGCCCGAGATCGAGAGGCTGTCGCCGTCCACCGGCAGCCGCGGCGGCGGGGTCACCTCTTCGTATTCCGTTTCGTCAGCGGGGCACTTCATTGGTCGCCATGGTCGGCCTTCGTGCCCAGCTGCCGCTGATGAGATAGTCCGGCCAATCGTCCTCGCCGACGACCTGCGTGTTGACGAACGGCCGGCCGTCGTCAATGGCGGTCCAGACGCTGCCGTCCCCGCCGACGCTGGCGTTCGCGCGAGATGACGGAGCGGACTTTCGCCGCGGCCTCGTCGTACGTCAGGCGAGTCATCAGTCCAAGCCAGGCGAGCCAGGGTATAGCGAAACAAGTCGATGTTGGCCAGCAGGCACAGCGCCACGAGCCCCACGCAGACGCCGACCGCGGCCGGCGAGTAGGCTGCTTTACGTGCCGGCCACCAGCTGGCGACGAGCATCAGCGACGCCAGCGACAAAGCCAACAGGTGCCGGTAGTCGTAGTGCAGGCGGTCAGCGATGACAGTTCAGCCCGAAGCCGACGCAAATCGCCGGGACTGCGGCGACGACGAATGCTCCGGCCGCCGTCTGCCGCGGAAACCAGGAGGGCTTCCGAATCACACAATAGAGCCCCATCACCACGGCGGCGATGACGACAGGCAAGGTGACGATTGCCCAGCGCAATTCGCTCCAAATGGTATCCAGCAGCGACACCGGTGAGGTAAACGCCGGACTTGCGAAGCACGCGGTCCTGAGCCACGGCGCCGGCAAGGTCCGGCCACGGCGTACCAGGCATAGACTCGCCAACGGAGATGGCGGGCGACAAAAACAGGATGACCGCCGCGCGGCGCCAACAGCGCCCCCCGAAGCCGTGGCGAAAACCATCGTAGGCAAGATACAGCGTCGTGCCGACGATCGCCGCACCGGGAGCCGTGACTCCGGTGAGCCCCAACGCCACCACGGCGATCGGGCAGCCCCCACTTCTCGTGTTCCAGCGCGATCAGTCCGATCAGGGCCAGCAGGATGCCCAGCTCCTCGGGACGCCCGATGGGCAGCAAGAGCTGCGAACTTGACGATCAGAAAGACCGTCGGCGAAAGTTGGTTACCGGTCAGTCGCCACAAGCAGCCGGCGGCCAACGTGACCAACGTCAGGTGGATCAGCAAATCAACCGCCAGCGACGTGAACAAGCCGAATCCGAACGCCTTGAACGCCGCGTAATTCAGATAGTAGAAGACGACGGTCGGATAGCTGTTGAGACTGTCTGACAGAGGCACGTCGGCCCCGTAGGTGGGCACGCTGAAATGGGGCGTATGCAGGCGCATGTACGCCGGCTGTTTGAAGCAGACGATGTCGGAAGTGGATTGCGCGGATATCCCCACCACCACAGCCAGCCCATCCAGAGAAAAGTTGAACAGGATGGCCGCCACGAGAACGACGGGGAAGCGCCGCTGCGGTTGTGAATCCATGGTGAAATCGTGTTGGAGCGCGGCGGCTAGACCGAGGCGAAACCCACCATTATCACCAGCACGACGACGATCCAAATGGTGCGATCCTTGAGGGCAAAGACGAGCGGATCTTCCTGAATGCCGCCCCGGCGGGCCCAAATCCAGATCCTGCCTACCAGGAACAACAGCAGCGGGCAAATCAGCCACAAGACGTTCGGACGCGAGTACATCGCCTTGACCTGCGAGCTGTTGATGTACAACGCCAGCACCAGCACGGCCAACAGGCCACAGGTGGTTCCCATCGATTGAATCAGCTCGATGTCAACCACCTGGTACCCGCGGTTGTCGGTGCGCGCCGTTCCTTCGTCGCGCAATCGGCACAACTCCGAGTTCCGCTTTAGGAAGGCCAGCGACAGGAACATGAACATCGACAGCGCCAGCAGCCACTCCGACAGGACGATTCCGGTCGCTGCTCCGCCGGCTATCATCCGCAGCGTGTACATGCCGGCCAACACGACGATGTCGATCATTACCTTTCGTTTCAGCCAGGACGTGTAGGCCACGTTGGCCACCAGATACACCAGAATCGACAGCGAAAACAACCAGGGCAGCGTCACCAGCGACAACGTCGCCGCGACGGCCAACAACACCACGGCCGCGCTGATCGCCTCGCTGACGGACAGCTCGCCGGCCGCGATCGGGCGGAACCGCTTCACCGGATGCCGCCGGTCTGACTCGACGTCGGCCGCGTCGTTGAGCAGGTAGATCACCGACGCCACGGCAGAAAACACCACAAACGCCAGCACGCTCAACAGCAGCATCCGCGGATCGAAAATCTTGTGGCCGAACACCACCGGCGCAAAGACGAGCAGGTTTTTCACCCACTGGTGCGGGCGCATGGCACGCAGCAGAGCCCGCCCCTTGCTCCGCTTCGCTCTTGCCGGACGCTCCGTCTGAACGGGGTCGGACTCCACATTAACGACGGTCATCTCCCACTCTCTCTCACTCGGGCACTGGGATATCGGCCAGGTTCAATGCGCGCGGACGCAAACCTCTATGGTACTATAGCCCCAGAAGGGGTGCCACAAATGAACCACTATCCCCAAACTTCGGGCACAATACAGAACGGGCGGCCATCGATTGCGTTCGGACGACGCGGCTGAGGCAAACCGAGGGGGGTATTTTAACCGGCAAAATGCACGCGCCAACGAAAGAAACTGCTAGCTCACGATTCAAGCGGGGCACGCGCCGCCGCACCGATCACGGAGAGTCCGCTTACCGTGCAAATCGCCCCAGCACCTCCAGGCGGTACCCGGTCACCTCGAACCCCTCGGTCGAGAGCTTGTCGACCAATTGTGGGTCGATCTTGGCCAACAGCCCCGGGTCGAACTCGACCGGCAAGTCGCGCACTTCGCCGGTCGCCACGTCGCGCAGGTGATAGTGGTCCTCGCCCCGGCAATCGTAGCGGGCCGAGCTGTCGCCATTGGTCAGCTTCGTCGCCAGCCGCGCTTCGACCAGCGCCTCGAGCGCCTTGTAGACCGTGGCCAGGCTGATCTTGGGCAAACGCCGCCGCACGGCCCGGTAGACGTCCTCGGCCGTCGGGTGCGTCTTGACCTTTTCCAGGTAGGCGAAGACCGCCGCCCGCTGCGCCGTGTAGCGGCAGCCCGACTCTTCCAAGGCGCGGCGGACCATCGTCTCGGTGGACGAGGATAACAGCGCGGCGCTCGGTGATTTACGCGATTGTAAGGTGCCCATCAAAACCAAATATAGAACCCCCACCTGGCGCGGTCAAGAAACGGCCGGTCGCTTGACCCTTGTGTTTGCGAGCTTCTATAATCGCCCGCTTGACCCGTGTCACCATTGCCGATTCCTAACCCGCTCTCCACTCCGTTGCGGATCCAAATCAGCGCATGAAAATCCACGAATTCCAAGCGAAGGAGATTCTTCGCCGCTCCGGCGTGGCCGTTCCCAAGGGCATCGTGGCCCACACCTGGGACGAAGCGGCCGCCGCCTTCAACCAACTGGGCGGACCAATCGCGGTGGTGAAGGCCCAGATTCACGCCGGGGGGCGCGGCAAGGGGACGATCCGGGAGAATCCCGCGCAGCACGGCGTGCAACTGGTGAAAAGCGCCGACGACGCCCGCCAGGTCGCCACGAATCTATTGGGAAATCACCTGGTGACGATTCAAACCGGCCCCGGCGGCCAGATCGTCCGCCAGGTGCTGGTGGAAGAAGGCTGCGCGATCGCCCGCGAGCTGTACGTGGGCATCGTCGTGGATCGGGCTTCGGCCGGACCCGTGCTGATGGTTTCCAGCGAAGGCGGGATGAACATCGAGGAAGTCGCCGCCAAGACGCCCGAATTGATCTTTCGCGAGCCGTTTCATCCGGACGCCGGCCTGCAAGCCTTTCAGGCCCGTAAAATGGCGGCGCGGCTGGGACTGCGCGGCGCGAGCATCCGCTCGGCCGAAAAGTTCATGCGGGCCCTGTGCCGGGTCTTCGTCCAGTGCGATTGCAGCCTGGCGGAAATCAACCCGCTGGTCGTGACCAACGATGGCGAACTGCTGGCGCTGGACGCCAAGATGACTTTTGACGACAACGCGCTGTTCCGCCACAAGGATTTGGCCGAGCTGCGCGACATCTCCGAAGAGCAACCCGCCGAGGTCCGCGCCGGCAAGGCGGGGTTGAGCTACGTCAAGCTCGACGGCAACATCGGCTGCCTGGTGAACGGAGCCGGGCTGGCGATGAGCACGATGGACCTGATCAAGCTGCACGGCGGTGAGCCGGCCAATTTTCTGGACGTCGGCGGCGGGGCGAACGTCGAGCAAGTGACCGAGGCCTTTCGCATTCTACTGGACGACAAAAACACCAAGGCCGTGCTGGTCAACATTTTCGGCGGCATCATGCGCTGCACCACGATCGCCAAGGCGGTGTTGGAGGCCTATGAACTAGTCGGCTTCAACGTGCCGCTGGTCGTACGGCTGGAAGGAACCGAAGTCGAAGAAGCCCGCAAGATGCTCGCCGAGAGCAAACTGGACATCATCAGCGCCACCGGTCTGACCGACGCGGCGAAGAAGGTCGTGGCCTCGATCGAGGCCGCCTGACGGAAGCGATTTACCGCATGAGCATTCTGATCAACAAGAATACCAAGGTCCTCTGCCAGGGTATCACCGGCAAGGTCGGGCAGTTTCATACCAAGAACTGCCTTGAATACGGCACGAAAGTCGTCGCCGGCGTGACCCCCGGCAAAGCCGGCGAGAAGGTCGAAGGCGTGCCGGTCTTCGACACGGTGATGGAAGCGGTCGATGCCACCGGCGCCGACGCCACGATGATCTTCGTCCCCCCGGCGTTTACGGCCGACGCCATCCTGGAAGCCATCGACGCGGGCATCAAGGTGGTGATCGCCATTACCGAGGGGGTGCCCGTGCTCGACATGGTCCGCGTGTACGACATCCTCCAGCACAGCGGCTCGCGGCTGGTCGGGCCGAACTGCCCCGGCGTGATTACGCCCGAGGAATGCAAGATCGGCATCATGCCGGGTTACATTCACAAGAAGGGCCCCGTGGGCGTGATGAGCCGCAGCGGCACGCTGACCTACGAAGCGGTGTGGCAGCTTTCGAGCCTGGGACTGGGGCAATCCACCTGCGTCGGGCTGGGGGGCGATCCGATCGTGGGCTCGTCGTTCATCGACCTCTTGAAGCTGTACGAAGCCGATCCCGCGACCGAGGCCATCATGATGATGGGCGAAATCGGCGGCACCGCCGAAGAAGAAGCCGCGGCCTTCATCAAAGAGCACGTGACCAAACCAGTGGCCGCCTTCATCGCCGGCCGCGCCGCCCCGCCCGGCAAACGCATGGGCCACGCCGGCGCAATCATCTCCGGCGGCAAGGGGACGGCGGCCGAGAAAATCGCCGCCCTGGAAGCCGCCGGCATCGAAGTGGCCGAAAGCCCCGCCGACATGGGGACCTCCATGCAACGGGCGATCGATCGCAAACGCCGCGGGTAAACCGCCAGCCGTTTAGCCCGGAGCCAACGGCGACGGCGCGTTGCTTTCTTTCGTCGGAGCGGCGCAAGCGGTGACCCGCGCGGACCTGTTTTGCCAACCGTGTGCGGACGGATTGTTTCGCGGTCACCGCGCCGTCGCCGTTGGCTCCGGGCTAAACGGTTGTTATTTGGCCGCTTGCTCTGCCCGCTGGGTTTGCAAATAGCCGATCAAGTGGACGAAGTCGGCTTCGCTGACCAACTCGGCCACGTTGGCTGGCATCACCGACAACGGGCTCACCACCCGCTCTTCGATTTCGTCGAGTGGCACGCGGACTTCTTTCCCTTGGGCGTCGGCCAGCACCAGGATGTTTCCTTCTTCGCGGAGGGCCAGCCCGGCGAGGCTGCGGCCGTCGGCGGTCACGACCTGCGTGGTGCGAAAGGCCTGATCGACGTTGCGGCTGGGATCCAAAATGTCTTCCAGCAGACGTTCGGCGCCGCGGATGCCGACGCCGTCGAGGTTCGGTCCCACTTTGGCCCCCTTGTCGCCGATGCGGTGGCAGGCCGCGCAATGCTTTTCGAACACCGCGGCGCCGGCAACAACGTCGGGATGGCCGTCGGCGATGAGTTGCCGCCGCGCAGCAATCAACTGATTCGTGCGCTCGTCGGGGGGCGGCAGCTTGGCGGTCGAGCGCCGCCAGGCGAGCCGGAAAGTCGTCCAGATTGCGGATGCTCAGCCGGCGGACGACGTTGTTTTCTTGTAGGAGCCGCGGGCTGGCTTTGCCCTCGGTAATGGCCGACATCAGGCCTTCGGCCCCGGGCTTCGTATTGGCCAGCTCGGCGGCGACGGCCAGCGCCAGTCGCTCGGGCGCGGTTTGCAGGCAGGTGAGCAGCTCGCCGCGCGAAGCGTCGTTGTTGATCCGCGCGAGGGCTCCAGCCGCGTGCTGGCGAAGTTCCATCGTTTCGCCCGGGCGATGCAGCACCGCGGACAAGGCCGGCACGGCTTGGGCCGCGTCGTACGATGCGCAGGCATCCATCGCCACGGTTCGCAAGCTGGCAAAGCGGGCGTCTGGACCGGCGGCCGTGGCCAGGGCTTCGAACACGTCGGGCTTGAAGTCGCGGGCCAGGTCGATGCCGGCCCGCGCCTGGTCGGCGTAGTCCGAGGCCAGCAATTCTCGCGTCAGCCGCTGCGACCAGTCGGCCACCGCGGCCGACAGCGGCATGCCGCGCTCTTGCAGTCCGCGTCCCAGCGCTCGCACGACGCCCACCTGCTCCATGGGGCTCGCATTCCGCCAGCGGGCCGCCAGGGCGTACAGTTCCGCGAGATTGTCTGGCGGCAGAAAGCGCGCGGCGTGATGCAGGTATTCCTCGCGCTGGGGGAGATCGGCATTCTCTTTGATGCGCTCCAAGACGAACTCCGCGGCCGCTTCGTTCGGCACGCCCAGGCTGACGTTTGCCAGCCGCGCGGCCAATGCCGGGTCTTCGTCCGCCAGGCTGCGCACCGTGGCGTACATGCCGGGAGCGAGCAGTTGATCTCGCAAGGCCATGCGAGCCACGTGCACCAGGTGCGTGTCTTCGGGCGAAGTGGCGGCCCACAGGTTTGCCAGCGGCCGGACGTGATCGACATGCGGATGCCGGCCCAGCGCATCGGCCGCGGCCCGGCGAACGAACGGGTCGGGATCTTCCAATGCCGCGAGCACCAAAGGCGACTGCTGCCACGGGCGTTCGGCGAGCACTTTCATCACGTGGGTGCGCACAGCGCGATCGGCATCGTGGGCCAATTCGCTCGAGGAGCGTATCGTCCAAACTGTCCAGGCGCTGCAAGGCCCACAGGGCGTGAACGCGGGCGTACGGCGTCGAATCCGGCGATGCGAACAGCTTCTTCAGCGGCTCGACGGCCGGTGGTCCGACGCGTTCGACGACTTCCTGCGTGGCCAGCGTCCGCACGGTCAGGTTGGCGTGGCCGAGCAGCTCGACCAGCCGCTCTGGCGGCGCGGCGTGCACATCGGGACCCTCGGGCGGAGCGTTTTGCGGCGGGTTGTCGACGACCCGGCCGGTATAGACAACGCGCCAGATGCGGCCCCGGTGTCGGTCGCGGCGCGGGTGTTCGAGCGGCACTTCGTAGTGGCCGATGATGCAGTTGTAGAAATCGGCCACGTACAAGGCGCCCGTCCGGTCCCACTTGCAGGTTGACCGGCCGGAACCAGGGATCGTCGCAGGTGATGAAGTCGGCGAGCTCGACCGCTTCGTACGTCGATCCGTGCGGCGCGAGCCGGTCGTGGTTCACGCAGCCGGTCACCGGGTTGCCGATGAAGATCGTGTCGCGATAGTCCGGCGGAAACTGTTCGGCCGCGTAGTAGGCGATGCCGCCGATGCCGGTCGACTTGTGATTGTGTTTGATCATCGTGGGCCCGAAGCCCAGCCCGTCGTGCGGTTTGCCGAAACTGGGGTAATAGGCCCCGCGCAGGAGCATGTAGACGGGCAGCGTGTGGCAATCGGCCGAATACAGATTGCCCAACGGATCGAACGACAATCCGAACGGATTGACCTGCCCGTGCGTGTGGTACTCCACGTGCGAGCCGTCGATCCGCATGCGAAACACGTTGCCCGAGTTCATTTTGATCGCCTGGCCGTCGGTTCCCTGGGGCGACGAGTCGTTGCTGAAGCCGTGGCAGGCGTAGAGCCAGCCGTCGAGCCCCCGGGTGAACGAATTGACCATGCCGTGGGTGTCGCGATGGCCGAAGTTGGCGTAGAGCGTCTCGCGCGTGTCGGCCTGGCCGTCGCCGTCGGTGTCCGTGCAGCGTTTGATCGACGGGATGCTATAGACGACCACCGAATCCTTGTCGGGCATGACGCCCAGCGGGATGTTCAACTTGTCGACGAAGGTGGTGACCTGGTCGGCCGAGCCGTCGCCGTCGGTGTCGGCGAGAATCTTGACCGTGTCGCGCGGCGTGACGCCGTCTTTCACAGGGTAGGGATACTCGAGCGTATCGGTGAGCCACAACCGCCGGTGGCTGTCGAACGTGATGTTCATCGGCTTGTGGATCGCCGGCTCAGCGGCAAAGAGCTGAATCTCGAAGCCCGGGGGCAAATGAAACTTTTGCTGCTGTTCGGCAGGCGAGAGCGCTTCGGTCGGAGCCACCAATGGCTGCGCCGCGGCCGGCGCGGCCAGCCAAATGGTCACCGCGACGCAGGAGTACCAGCGCAAAACATTCCGGTGGGACATCGGCACATCCTGGAGCGGAGGGATGAAGGCGGGAATCGGGCTCGGCCCGCCGGCGCCACAGCCGCGGACCAAGTGCCATGATAGATTGCCACCCGACAGGCTTTCAAGCAGCCCATTGTTTAGCCCGGAGCCAACGGCGACGGCGTTGACCCAATCGGCTTTCGCCGGCTGCCGGCTAGTACGCCACGCCGCCCCGCAGCATGAACGTGTCGGAGGCCGGGTAGTCGAACGGACCGTAGCGATAGATGATCTTGCGGTCCCAGACGTAGCCGACTTCGAAGAAGGCATGCATGCCGCGCAGCCCGAACGATTCGATGCCCAGAGCGGCGCGCAGGTCGTTGTAGTCGAACTGGTTGCTCGCGCCCGAGACGGTGCCGGTCCACGATCCGCCGCCGTACTCGCCGGTTACGTAGACCCAGATGTCGGTATTGCCGATCGTGGTCCAGCGTTTCGAGCCCTTGGGGTTGGGAAACAGTATCTCGTAGCGGCTGTCGGGATTCGGCGTCCAGATGAGACCGCCGGCGGGCAGGATCTTGACCAGCACGCGATCGATGTACACCGCACCCAGGGCGAACTGCAAGGTCGGTGTCAGCCGGACCACGCCCAGGCCGCGACCCATGATACGAATGCTGTGCGTGTTGAACGTGTTGAAGTCGGTATAGGCACCGACGCGCACCCCGATCTGCGCGCTGAACCAACTGCTGACCTGCGGGTACCAGGCCGTGTCCAGGTAGGCGTCGTAGGTCCGCGGCGGCAGCTCGGCAAAGTACGGCTGCTCCGTCACGGGACCGTCGAAGTAGTGCAGCGAGAACCCCGGCGTGACGATCAGCGGAGACGTGGTGCGCAAAAACGGAAACGCGAAGCTCACGTTCGTGTCGATGTCGGTGACGCCCAGGCCTTGAGCGCCGGTGGGCGAGAGCCACGTGCCGCGGAGCCGAAGATCCTGCAGAAACTTGAGGGGCTGGCCGAAGTTGAAGTTCGGCTGGCTGACCGGGATGCCCTCAGGGTAGAGCGACGAAGGCGTGGACGAATAGGGTGCCGGGCATACGGCGTGGCCGGCGGCGGCGCCGCGTAGGGCGAGGGCGTGTACGGCGAATAGGCCGGCGGCGGCTGAAACGCAGGCGGCGGGGTCGCTTGCGCCAGCGGCGAAGCGTACGGATCGTACGGCACTGACGAGAGCGGCGAATTCGACGGGCTGGCAAACGTCCCTTGGGCCGTCGTCCAGGGGGTGGGCGCGGTGATCGACGGCGCCGGCGGGCTGTCGACCATCGTCGGAAACTGCACGCGCTGCGCGGCCGCTCTCGACGCGCCGGCCAGACAGGCCGCCACCAGCGCACTGCGCAACAGTCCAACGGTGAAAGATCGGATCGCCTTCAAGCTCGGAACCGAGTACGTAAGATGGGTGTCCGTCCGGGGACGGAATTCTTGATTAGGCGGCCTTGAATATCAGGACCCGCGCCACCGGTCAAGGGCAGGTCGGGCTGCGCGCCGTAGCTTGCGTGCCACTGCCGGCTGGTCCGAGCCGTGCGATCTTCTCGTCGCCATGTCACGTAGAGTGCACCCCCAGTCGATCCAGCCGCCGCGTTGAATAGCCACGCCGGCCCTGCTCTGCTAGCATGGCGGCCATGGATCGCGATTTCGGCCGACGAACCCTTGGACGTGGAGCGGCTGCTGGCAGCCGGTCTGGTGGCCAGCGTTGAATACTTCGAGTCGCTCGCTTCCACGCATGACCTGGCCCACGAGCGGGCTCGAACCGCCGACGCGCGGTTGCCCTTGTTGGTCCTGGCGGAAGAGCAAACGGCCGGACGCGGGCGGGGACAAAACCGCTGGTGGACCGGTCGCGGCAGCGTGGCGTTAGCCTGGTATTCGATCCGGCGGATTGGGGCCTGGCCGGCGAGCTGCCGCCGCAGCGCTCCCTGGCCGTGGGCGTGGCGATCGTCGAGACGCTCGCGCCGCTGGTGGCACCGCGGCGCGTCGGCCTGCACTGGCCGAACGACGTCGTTTGTCGAGGGGCGCAAGGTGGCCGGCGTGCTGGTCGACGTGTTGGCCGACGGCCGGCACGTCGTCGGCATCGGCATCAACGTCAACAATTCACTCGCCGGCGCTCCGGCCGAAGTGGCGACCCGGGCCACGAGTCTGTGCGAGCTGGCCGGCACGGCGATTCGACCGCACGCGGTTGGTTGCTGACCTGCTGGGGCGACTTCGTACGGCGCTGGTGGAAGCGGCGGCGGCGCCAGCGAAGTTTGGACAAAGGTTCGGCGAGCTGTGCCTGCAAGTCGAACAGACGTTGACCGTCGACGTAGCGGGCCGCCGCACCACGGGCCGCTGCGCCGGAATCGCCCCCGACGGCGGGCTGATGCTGGAAACGGCCGCCGGCTTGCAATCGTTTTACTCCGGCGTGCTGGTGCGCTGAGCCGGCAGCCGGCCGGCTGCAATGGCGACCACGAACGGTCGCGTCCTGCACGGGCCGTATGCCGGCGGCAAGGGGGGCCGCGTTACTGCGGCTTGGGTACCAGCTCGACTGGCAACAGCAGGTTGTCGACCATCACGGGCATCTGCTGGCCGATGTCGTCCGAGCGGGCCAGTCGCCGCTTAAGCCCTTCGCGATAGTACTCAAACGCCTGGCGCACGACAGCGGGGCGGGAAACTTGTCCATCGCTTCGAACAGGAAGTGTGGCATCCAGGACAGACTTCGCCCTGCGTGAAGCGATCGCTTTCGTCCGCCGCACAGGCCGTGATCACCAGCGTGCCGAGTTGCGAAATGCCCTTCACCCGCGGCCGCCTCCTGCACGAAGAACGACCAGGGCTTCGTCTGACCCTTGGCCCCGGCGAACTCCCGCTGCGGCAGGCTTCGATCAAGAGCACGAACTGCCGGTCCGGCATCTCCTGGAGCCAGCGGGCCAGCGTGCTCTCGAGAATCATCCGCTCGCGGAGGAATTGCTTCGTATTCCGCGTACGAGCTGACCTGGCCGAGGATCGATGTCGTAGACGGTCAGATACGATTCCATCGCGTCGCTGCGCTGGCGATCGAGGCTCGTGACCTGGTGGCCGTGCCCACGTAGAAGAAGAACACCGTATCGCCGGGGCGTGTCGCCGAGGGGAGCCAGCGAGTGAACGCTTCCTCGATGTTGGCGCGGGTCGATGTTCTCGTCGGTGATTACGCGGACGTTCTTGGCCGGGACGCCGCACCGCCGTTCGAAACGCCTGGGCCATCTTCTCCGCCGAGAGCGGGCCACTTCTTCTTCCGAGGCCATCTCGGGGTTGTCGTAGCGATTCAGCCCGACGACCAGGGCAAAGCCTCGGCTGGTCTGGCAGGCTCCAGCGGCGACTGTCGCGCTTTTGAGTCTTGATCGTCACCCGATGCTCGCCGAAGGCGGCCGGCGTCTTTAGCGATCCGCTCGGAAAGCGTTTTCAGCAACTCGGCCGATACCTGCGGCGCGCGGCCGCCGGCCGTGTCCAGGGCGTCAAGCTCGGCGACTGGCTCGGTCGAAGCCACGACCTGCAGCGCCTCGGTTCCGAACGGTGGGCTGACCCGGAAGCGAAACGGCTCGCCGGGACCCGGGATCGCCACCTCTTCATTCGCCTTCAGCAGGTTCGACGGGTGCGCCTGGTTGGGAAACAGCAAGACGGTCGTGTCGTCGGCCTGATGGTAGAGCAAGTAGACGTGGGCATCGCGTTCGACCTTGAAACGCACCTTCAACTTCTCCCCCTGCCGATACTGGCCGTCGGCGTGATCGACCGCAACGTTGGCCAGAAAGCCCGGCTGCGGGTTCACCAGCGGCTGACCCGGCGCCACCGGCTCGGCGGGTTCGGCTCGTCGGCTGGGGTTCCGCGGGTTGCGGCTCCGCGGGTTCGGGCTGCGGTTCCGCGGGCTGGGGTTCAACTGGCTGTGGCTCGGCCGGTTGCGGTTCGGGCGTGGCCGGCTCGGGTTCTGCGACCTGCGGCTCCGTGGGCTGCGGTTCTGCGGGTCGCGGTTCCGGCGGTTGGGGCTGCTCCGCGTCGACGGGCGTATCGTCGCCGGTCGATTCTTCGCTCTCCGCGTCCGACGATGTCGTCGGAGGACTGTTGGGGGATCATCGGCGCCGGCTCGGGGTCTGCCGCGGGCGATACTTCGGCCCGCAGGGCGACCGCCAAGGCGACGACGAGGGCCAGGAATTCGGATCGGCAACGTTTTCATGGAAGTCGTTCCTTAGCTTCTACGGCTTGAGCAGGACCGGTTTCGTGCAGTAGTCGTACAGGACCGGTTCGTGCGTGTTGACCGGCGGTTCGCCCTCGGCCTTCCGCTCGTCGTTCAGCTCATCGAAATAGGCTTGCATTCCTTCGGCACACTCGGCGAAGCCGTCTTTCAGCGTCAAGACGCCGGTGGCTCTGAGCATGGTTTCGCAGCAGGCTTTCGGTCATCACGCTCAGTTGGGCGTCGCGACGCACTTGGGAGAGTTGCTGCGTGGCACAAGCGGCCAGCAGCGCCGTGTCGGGTTGGCCCAGGTCCTTCAGCCGTGCCAGTTCCTTGTCGACGAAGTCGAATCGTCCGGCGGTCCGGGGCGTCGAGGCCTTTTCCTTCGTGGCAAATCCGCCGGCATGGCAGATATCGAGCACGACCACGATCTGCCGGCCGGACAGCGATTGCAGCCAGTGTCCGAACACGTCGTCGGAGATGCTCGTGTTGCGGGTGATCAGCCGACGGCCTCGTCGGGCGAACCGGTCTGCCGGACGGCCTCGCGAACGGCCGCGAGCAACTCGGCCAGGTGCCGCGGCAGCTCCTTGCCCTCTTTTTTCAGTTTCTCTTCCTGCTCGACCAGGCCCATGATTTCTTTGCCGCCCAGAAAGTCGTGCGGCAGCAGGACCTCGTCCTGGCCGTCTTGTTCGTCGCTGATTGTCGTCCGCGATCTGGGCACCGTGGCCGGAGAAATAGATCACCACCGTGTCGCCCGGCCGGGTGACCGAGGGGAGCCACTTCGTCACGGTTTCCTCGATCTGGGCTCGCGTGGCTTGTTCGTTGGTGAACACGCGGCCGTCGTTCAACCGGCCTACCTCGCGCATCACTTCGAGCATCTTGCGGGCATCGCGGTGGCAACACGGCAAGTTGAGTCCGTGGCCGTCCTTGTCCGCGATACGGGCCTGCTCGTCGTATTGGTACTCCGAGACGCCGAAGAACACGCCAACGCGCTTGGCCCCGCGCTGTGCTTCTTCCTGGTCGCGGGCATAGGTCGTGATTTCGACCTGGTCTTCGGCCCAGACGAGCCGGCTCTTCTTCGCCGATCTCCAACTCGATGCCCTTCATCTCGTCGCGCGAGCGGGGCGTGAAGCGTTTGGTGCGCGTCTGTTCATCGGAGAGTTTATCCAGCGGCTCCTTCGACGCGATCACCTTGATCACTTCCTTGCCGTACGGCGACGCCGATTTGCCAGCGGAAGCGATCGTCGAAGGCCGGAACCTGCACCGCCTGCCGAGCCTTGACGAAGTTGTCGGGTTGGGCCGAGTTCGGGAAAACCTGGTACACCTTGCCGTCGGCCTGCTTGTAGATCACGTACAAGTACGCGTCCTGCTCGCAGTTGATCCGGGCCACCAGCGCGTCCCCTTCGCGGTACTCGCGGCCGGGGCGATCGACTTCGATGCGGACCAGAAACGACGGCTCGTCCTGTTGGATATCCTCCGGGTTGCCGGTGGGCTGGGGGGCCTCGCCGGGGGCCACGACCGGCGAGGCCGGGTCGTTTGCAGGGGCCTGGGGTGCGGACTCGGTCGGATTGGCCGGCGCGTCGGTGTCCGGAGGACCGCCCACCACGGCGATGCAGCGATCACCAGCGTTAACAACAAGGCGAACAATGGTTTAGCGACGAACATCGGACTCTCCAATAAAGTGGCTTGGTATCTTGTAGACGCCCGGCCGCCAGGCGGTTGCGCTGGAAAATCCTAGGGCACTGCGGCGGCGTCGACGTAGTGAATGTTGACCACTCCGATCAGCTTGCCGGCCTGATAGCCCTTCGAGGCGGCAAATCGCGTGGTGATGGGGTCGGCGGCGTCGGTGGCGACGCCACGACCGGCGGTGGACGGGCGATTCTGCCTCGTAGAACGCGACGGTGATCATGCCGACGTTGTCGGTGAAGTGTTGGCGGGCCGCCAGACCTTTCTCGGCGTCGGTGACGACGAACTGGCGCATCTCGCCGCTGCACGTCGGGCTTGCCCGTAGTTGTCGACCTTCGTCACAAAGCCGGCGATGGCGACTTTGTTCATGTTGGGATGAAGTTCCCAGGTGCGTGCGTCTTCGAGATTCACGCGGCGGCCCCATTCGTAGGTGACCAGCCCCTTGGTATCGAGCTTCTCGGGCAGCGTGTTGAGCCCGTCGACCAGCACCCGCATCATGACCGGCTTTCGTTGGCTCTGGGGGGCCGGTTTTCGATCCAGATCTGGTACTTCTCGCCTTTGCTCAAACCGACGATGTAGTCGTTGCCGTCGACCTTGCCGCGGCGTTCCTTGCCGTTGACGTCCAGGTACACGCGGAAGGGAAACGCCGGGATCGACGCCGGATGCGGGCCGTTCTGGACGTGCTCGTCCAGATGCGTCGATGGCGTCGGCGTCGGGCTGCGGATTGGGATTGTCGGCCGTCGGAGCGCTTCGGTGCTGGTCCTCGGGCTTGACCATGCCGCTGCGGCCCATCATGGCCCATTCCGATTCGGTGATGTAGGCGGTGCCGCCGACCGAAGCGATCGTGGAGTCGCCGGTCGTTTCGGTGAGTTTGCACTCCAGGCTGACCAGTTGGCCCTTGCGGCCGCGGAGCGTGCCGTGGGCCAGCACCGGCATGTTGCCGGCACGTTGTCGACAAGTCCTTCAGCGCCTCGGCCGAGCTGAGGTCGGCCAGTCCGAACTGGCGGTCGTTGAGGGCCTTCATCAGCCGTTTGCGGTCGACGACGCTGAACTTGCCGGTGCCCAGGTCGATCAACTGGCGCTCGACTTCCACGGCACAGTATGGTCCCAAGCAGGCCGAAGTCGGCCCCCAGCACTTCCTTGCCGGCTGGGGTGACGTTGGTGAATTCGAGCACGCCGATCTTGCTGTACTGGCGGTCGGCAACGGCGTCGGCCAGTTGCTCGGCCATGTCGGCCAGCACCTGCTTGAGCGGCTGCGGCTTCAGATGGACCACGACCGGCACGCCTTCGATGCCCGAGCGGAAGATCCGCACGGGCCGCTGCGGCGCGGGGAAAGTGCTTTTCCGCCGAGTAGCTGACCTGTCGCTCGACGTACTTGAACAGCTCCTGGATGTCGACGTTGCCGTCGCCGTCGCCGCTGTCGGCGTGGCCTTTGAGCCCCTGGTTGAGCCAGTAGCTGAACAGCGATTGTTCCTTTTCGTCCCAGATCTGGCTGACTTGGTCGGCCCGGCGAGCTGGCGATCGTGGCCACCTTCTCGATGTTCTCAAAGTCGCGGATCAGGTCGCTGGCCGAGACGCCCTTTGTCGTCCTCGCCCTTTTCGCTGCCGGCGTGGCAGGCGTCGATCACCAACAGCTTGAAGTTGGCCGGACAGGCGGCAAGTTGCTGGCGGAGCCATTCGACCGAAATGCCCGTGGCCGCCGGGTCGGCCGGATTGATATCCAGCGGGGCCAGATACAGCTTGCCGTCGGTGTCGCGGAAGCCGTGTCCGCTGAAGTACACGATCATCGTGTCGTTGGGGCCCGAGCGGGCGAGCCACTTGGGCACTTCGGCCGTGAGATTGGCTTTGCAGCGGGTGCCGCTTCTCGTTGATCGCCGACGTCGGTCATCTCCAGGATATGGTCGCGACCGATGCCGCCGTACTGATGGAGCGTGCCGGAGAATCTGCCGCACGTCGTTGACGATGTAGCGGAGCGGATTGGCCTGCTGGTACCGTTCGCAGCCGATGAACAGCGGCCCATTGCTGGCCGGCTGTCGGCCTGGTCAGTGGCCTGGTCGGTGGCGGCGTCGGGCCCGAGCGGGGCATGCCCATGGCGATAAATGCGGCGACGCGGCGGCCAGGCTGATCGCGGCGGCCGCGGGCAGCGAGCCGCGTCGAAGGTTCGCGGTGTGAGGCATGATATTCTCTCCCCGTTTGGTAATTTAATTTGGGTGGTCTTTTTGACGATTGTAATCCGAGTTAGTTCCCCGTTACCGTAAAGGCGGCCCAGTAGTGCGGGTGGGCGGCGCCGGTGGCGTGCCGGCGGGCCTTGATCTGTGCCAGTTGTGCGTCTCGTAGGGCCTGGGCCTTGGTCTTGCCGGCGGCCAGGCCGGCGAAGAAGTCGTTCATCAGCGTAGCGGTTTCCTCGTCGGGAATGCGCCACAGGGTCGACGACGACGGTCCCGGCTCCGGCCAGTTGAAAGGCCTGCCGCAGACCGGCCACGCCTTCGCCGTTGCGCACGTCGCCCAAGCCGGTTTCGCAAGCGCTGAGCACGACCAGCTCCGTGCCGCGCAGGTCGCAGCCGACGATCTCCATGCCGGTCACCACGCCATCGTCGACGCCCGTTTGCGGCTGGTTGCAGCCGGCCAACAGCAGCCCGCACCGCAACAGTGGGTTTTCCAAGGCGCTGGCCGTCGGCGGCCAGCGGCGGTGTCCTGCGATTCTGCCCCTTGGAGGCTAGCCCGTCGTCGCCATTCGGTTTGACTTCCTGGTCGGCCAGATAATACCCGTGCGTGCTGAGCACGAGCACCTGGGGCGAGGCGGTCAGCTTGAGCACCCCTTCCAGGGCGTATTGCCCGCTGTAGACAACCGGTGCGTGCTGGGCGTAGGACTCCAGCGACGGGGTGATCAGCCGGGCCTCTGTGGCCGTGCCCGGTAGCGCGCGCGACTTGCAGCAGTCCTGTCGCGGAACGCGTTGCGGCCGGACCCCAGGGTCAGTTGCTTCTCGCGGCCGCGCAGGACGGCGCGGGTGGCGGCCTGCGCGGCGCTGTGTCGAGATCGAAGTCGGGATTGGCAAAGATCTGCGGCGAGCTGGTCTGCTGTTTGGCCGCCTGGCTGAGCAATTGTTCGGCCACCAGGTCGCGTCCGCTGGTGACGTAGCGGATTTCAAAGCGTTCGATCGCGTACTGATCTTCGTCGATCGGCAGGGCCCCCCAGGGGACCAGCCACAGGTTCGAATCGGGGCTGAGAACAAGCTGTTCGACACCGGCCAGGTGCGGCATCAAGGGCAACGAGGACGAGCTCGGCCAGTTTGGCCAGTGCGGCCAGTGCCGCCTGTTCGGCTCGCGGCTCGTCGTCCTCGGGTTTTTCGATCTCATTGCTCGACATCTCGATGGCCTGCCGGGCCTGTTCAATGGCGGCGTCGATCGCCTGGGCCTCGCCCAGGTCGACGATCTCGACGTCCCCCTGGTGGCCGGCCGCCGGCACCAGCCAGGCCACATAACGGGCCGGCTGCCAGTGCTGGCTCGCCGTGTTTTGGCCTCGAAGACGTCGGGCTCGAACCGCACGATGTCGACCAACACGGCTTCGGCCACGCAAGCGCCTTGGCGAATCGCAGCTGCGGTGGATCCAGGGTTCATCGATCGCGGGGCGACCCGCGGCCAGGTTCACCTGCCGGGCCAACTCCTGCACGCTGTTGAGCCGAGCGCGGCCAACTGACGGCGATGGACAGCTTCTTCGCCGGGTTCGGGCAACGGTGCGGCTCAGGTTGGCCAGTTGCGGTGCGGGCCTGGTTAAGTTGCTCGATTTGCGGATCGCAATCTTGGATCGTTGCTGTCGCGGGCCAAGAGTGTTTGTTCGGCCAGCGATTGCTGGGCCACGGCTTTGCCGTTTAAGAGCCAGTTATACGAACGTTCGGTCGAGCGAGCGATCGTCGCCGATAACGCCAGGCCGAGGGTTAAGGCGGCGTGAAAGCGGCCCTGGTCGGTGTGTTTGAGGAACGTGAGCTGTTCACTTCGGCTGAGCACGGGCAACACGTCGGCCACGTGCTTGCGCACAACGCGCCGCGAGCGGTCGCACATCTCGGCGGCTCGATCGATCTGTGCCCATGGCCTGGTAGAGGAGCGCCAAATTGTTCAGCTCGCTGGCCACGTCGGGATGGTCGGGCCCCATGTTCGTTTCGAAGATCGCGAGGCTCCGCTGGTACAGGGGCTCGGCCTTGGCGTACTGGCCCAGGTAGTCGTCGTACAAGAACCGCTAGGTTATTGAGGCTGGCGGCCACCAGGGGATGATGGGCTCCCAATGCTTTTTCACGGATTTCGAGGCTGCGCTGGAACAGGGACTCGGCCCGCGTATAGTCGCCCGTTTCCTCATACAGCATGGCTAGGTTGTTGATGCATCCGGCCACGTCGGGATGATCGGCCCCGAGGGTCGCCTCGTAGATTTTCAGGCTTCGCAGGTAGAGCGGCTCGGCCTTGGCGTATTTTTGCATGTTGTGGTACACGCCAGCCAGGTTGTTCAACGCCAAGGCTGTCGTCCGGATGATTCAGGCCCAGCGTTCGACTTCGCTGGATGTGCGAGGCAGCGCCGGTAGAGGGGCTCGGCCTTGGCGTACTGGCCCAGCGCGTCATACAGGTTCGCCAGGTTGTTGAGGCTGGCGGCCACCAGCGGATGATCTGTCTCCCAGCGACGTTTCGCGGATTTGAAGGCTGCGGCGATAGAGCGGCTCGGCTTTGGCGAACCGGCCCATGTCCTTGTACAGCAGGGCCAGGTTATTGAGGTTCATGGCCACCAGAAGATGGTCGGGTCCGAGCTTTGCTTCGCGGATCTGAAGACTCCGCAGATAGAGGGGCTCTGCCTCGGCATATCGGCCCGTTCTCCAATCGATGCAGCGCCAGGTTGTTCATGACGCCCGCGATCCGCAAATCATCGCGAGTCGGCGCAGCTTCGTAAATCTTCAACACCCGTTGAAAGAGCTGTTCCGCCTTGGTGACTTGGCCTGTCTCGTTGTAAACGACCGCCAGATTGTTGAGGGTGAGGGCTACGTCGAGATGATTCGCCCCCTGCCTTGCTTCACGGATTTTCACGACGCGCTGGTACGAAGACTCAGCCTTGGCGTATTGGCTCATACGCGTGTACACGTCCGCCAGGTTGTGGAGGATGACGGCGGTTTCAACCGTATCAGCGCCAAACACGCCCGGTGCCAGCGCCGACGCTCGCTCGTACTGCGCGGCCGCTGCCGGATAGTCGGCCCGCTGTTCCAGCGCCTGGCCGCTGCGAAACGCGGCTTGCAGCTCTTCGCGCTCGTCGCCCCAGCGCCGCCCGGCCGCCATCAGGCCCAGGGCCACGCTCGTCGCGATCAACAATCGCACGAAACCCATCACGGCGCTATCTCCATCTCTCCGGGCTCCATCTCCACGGGCCGCGGATCGCTCACTCGTCCCACGAACAGAATCGCCCCGGTGGCCTGGTCGCGAATGCAAAACACGAACGGCCGATCCACCGTAAAGTTTACTTTCTCTTCGAGGACCATGGACTTGGGTGTCATCGTGATGCCGGTGGCGGCCGCCGCTTCTGCCCCCTGCTCGTCCACGCCGATCCAGGCCCGGTGCACGAGGCTGGAAATCATCAGGCCTTCCTGCTGGCTGATGCCGCTGAAATCGGCCCCCATGCTGAATGCCTCGGGCATACCCAGGGCCGACAGCGCGTCGGCCAGCGACTGGCTGTAGTCGACCTCGAACCGAGGCAGCGCGACGTGCGCCTCGCGGATGGCCAATTGATCGATCCAGCTGGTCAACTCGGCGGCGCACAGCGATTGCTCGATCGAGGGCGCGTCGGCGGTTTTCTCGGGCAGCAGGACGAGCATGGCTATTCGCCGGTCGGCGTAGGGGAGCTCCAGAATCTGGCATCGCTCGTTGCGGGTCCAGCGCAGCCGCGCGGTGAGCTTCATCATCGGCACGGACGCAGCTTCGCCCGAGGCCAGGTGGAACGGTGCCGCTTCGGTTGCCCCGGCGGCGAACTGCGAGGCCCACTGCCCGCGGAAGTAGACCACGTTGGCCAGAAACAAGCGTGCATCGGCCGGCGGTGAACCGGGCGGGGCAATCTGCGGGATCTTGCCGGCGGTGTGTGCCGCTACCCAGTCGTTGATGGCCCCGCGGGCTGCCGCGCTATCGTGCGCGAAGTCGAGCGGGGCGACGGCAGCGTGGTAGGCCTGCTGCGCGCGAGCGATGAACTCGTCGCGCACGTCGAAGTCTTGTTGAATCCAGATCGCATTCGCCGACATCCATTCACTGGCCGGCGGTTCCCCCTCCGACGCTGCACCGGCGGCTTGTTCCAACGATTCGACCAGCGCCGCGAAGGCCTCGGGCCGCTCGTTCCTCAACCGCAGGACGCCGGCCATCTGGGCACGCGTCTCGCCGCCGGCGCCGGAAGCGACCACCGCTAACAGCGACTCCAGCCCGTAGGGCGAAAGCACGATGTTTCCCGGCCGGTCGGCCAGACGCGAATAGAGGTTCATGCCGAATGCGTTCATCCGCAGTGCCAGGTCGGCGACCGGATCGGCGGGAGCTTGATCTTGGTTCGATTCGTCGCCTGCGGCGTCGGCCAGCAACGAGACCCGAATCACCCGGCCGCCGGCGATCTCGATGGTGCGCTCTTCGCGCAGGTCCTCAAGTCGCACGTCCAGGTGGCTGGCGTATCGCACGCCGGGCGTAAGCGGCCGGTAGGTGAAAAGTCGGTGGCCGCCGTAATCGCGACCGTCGATCAGGATGCGCGCGCCGGTCGGCGCCGTTATGCGCAATTTGCAGGCATCGGGAGGAACGTCGCTTTGTTCGTCGAGCGACGGGCTGATGCGCGTCGAAGCCAGTACCAGGGCGGCGCCCACAGCGGCCAACGCGGCCGCGAAGAGCCCGGCGACGCCACGTTTGTAGTTGTTCATCGGATCCTCGGTTGCAAAGGCGATGGGAAACACGGCAAGCCTTGCTTGCCTGGTGCTTTGACGCCCGGGGCCGCCAATTGGTTGCACCGCCGCCGGCTTTCGCTCGCTCGCTGGGAGCGAGACGACCGGGTCGGGCGAATCGCCTGCCACCTGTCAGGATACCCCCTGGCAAGGCAGCGAGACAAAGTCCTTGTTTCCTCTACGCACGGCAGAGACGCGGCCCGGGAATTTTGTTGCACAAGTTGCCTGGCGGCGGCTCCGCGGAACGCAGCGGCAACTATCTAAAGTCCGAACCGGCTTGCATTTGCCGTCGAAAGCCGACTAGAGTACTGATTGCAATCTCCAGCCTTGGTTGCGGCCTGAGCGAAGCGCAAGAAATCCCCGGCGACGCGTCTGTTTGATGGCCTCGAGTCGAATGCTACTGCCGCCGTTGTCCGTCGCCGCGTGGATGGCCGAGCAAGAAGGCCGTCAGCCGAACGCGGCTGCCGAACGGCATGCCCAGTGGGTGCGGCAGTTCGAGGCCTTGTTGGCCGAGTTGGCGGCCGAGGTGTGCGACGCCTGGCCGCCGGCCGACGGTCACCAGCAGGACGCTTACGGAAACCGCGTGTGGACGTGTCTGGAGCAGCACTGGCGGCGGCTGGCGGAGACGGGGCGGGTGTCGTTTGACGAAATACTGGCGCGATTCAAGAGTGGAGATATTGGCATTCCAGTGGGTGCCGGCAGCTTGCTGGCCGAAGTAATGTTGGCCCAGGCGCTCGAATTCAAGCAATCGAAGGCCGCCGTGATGTTCGACACCCGATACATGCCCGACGTCAGACGCATCGCGCAACGCGCCGGGGGCGAGCGGGCCGTCGAAGCGGTCGAAAACCTGGCGGCCGATTCGATTCTGCCGCGCGAGTCCGCCGCGGCACGGCAGCTTGCCGCCGCGCATCGCCAGCTACCAGGGACGCACTGCGCTGCGAGAGCTGGCTGCGGGCCGTGGTCGTGCACCGCACGGCCAGCGAGGGCCGCCGCAAGACGGCCGCACCGCTGCCCGAGCACGTGCCGATCGCCGATCCGTCGCGCGGCGGAGCCAAGGGGCACCTCGGAATGCGAAGATCTGCTGAAGCCCGTCTTTTCCGCGGCCGTGTCCGCGCTGCCGGCCGAAGACCGCCTGATGGTCAAGATGCTGACCTTGGACGGCGTGCCGCAGCACGCGCTGGCCGCCACGCTGGGCATTCATTCGGGCAACGTCACCCGGCGCCGCAAACGGGCCCTGGAGCAGGTGCTCGGACACGTGACGGCGGCGGGACGCGCCTCGCAGGCGCAGCTCCGTTTTCAGGAATGCCTGCAGTCGGTGCTCACCGGCGGCGATCGAACGCTCCAGCAGTCGCTGGCGGCCGTATTGGCCGAGGCTTTGCAACCAGGCGGCAAGTCCGTTGGCCCGGGAGTCGTAACGCCATGGAAGACGCGCACGATCACGAATCGGAGTTGCTCCAGCGCCTGCTCACCCGGGCCGAGGGCACCGCCGCCGGCCGAGCACGTCGATGATCGAGTCGCTGGCGCTGTTCGCGCAAAACGCCTTGCCGGCGGCCGAGCGCCTGCAGGTGATCGAGCATCTGGCCGATTGCGCCGACTGTCGCCGGGTGGTGAGCGAATTGGTGAAACTGGAGCCGACGAGCGAAGAGCCCGGGGAGATCATTCCGCTGGTGCGTTCCGAGCTCCGTACGCCGGTCGCTCGCTATGCCATGCTGGCCGTTGGCGGCCTGCCTGCTGGTGGCGGTGACCTTCATGCTGTATCGGCCCGGCGGGCCCGGTGCGGCGACGGCGGAGAAGAGCGTCTACGACAAGCACGTTGCGGCTGGTGGCCTCGAGCCAGTTTTCGGCGGCCCGACAAGCCGTTGCCGAAGCCGCCGAGCGAGGCACGACGTCCGATCGCCTGAAAAGCCTCGACGCCCAGGCCGCCCGCAAGATGCCGACCGCGGTGGCGCTTGGCCGACGCGGGACGGCTCACCGATTTTGGCGTGGACGTGACCGGGGCCATCGGGCGGGGAGCCGGTGACCGAGCGGCTCACCGAGGGCCTCGCGGAAGCCGAAAAATCGTTGGCCGGCACCGGCGATCAGGACACCGAAGCGCTGCTCAATCGCGGCCACGTCGCGTTGTCGGCCAATCGCCTCGCCGAGGCGCTGGCGGATTTCGACAAGGCGCGTCAGGCTGGCCCCCGACGATCCCCTGCCCTGGCTGGGGCGCGGGCTGGCGCAATACTTGAACGACGACTTGCCGGCCGCGCAGGCCGATTTTCACAAGGCGGTCGAGCTGGCGCCCGAAGCTGGTTCCGGCACGGATGAACCTGGCCATCACGCTGGCCGAAGAGGGGAACAAGTCTGCGGCGTTCGCCGAGTGGCGACGCGTGCTCGAGCTGCCGGCGAGCGAAGAGGAACGCCGGCAAGCGTCGCCGGGCCATCGATCTGTTGGAGCAGCCATGAAGCGTTGGTTCGTCATCCCGATCGATGGTGGCCGTGGCCGGGGGCAACGCCTGCCAGGCCGGCGAGCGGTACGCGCTGGTAGTGGGGGTGAACGAATGCCCGCAGTTTCGGGTGACCGGCGGCGTGCGGCCGCGGGCGTTGCGCGGCGCCGAATCGGATGCCGACGCCGTGGCCGAGGCGCTCGAGAAGCAAATGGGATTTCCGGCGGCCAACATCGAGCTGCTGAAGGGCTCGCGGGCGACGTACGCGGCCGTGAAGTCGGCGCTGGAGCAATTGCGGAAGAAGGCCCGCCGCGGTGATTGCGTCGTGGTGCACTTCAGCGGACACGGCACGCAGGTGCCCGACCGTGCTCCACTGGATGAAACGAGTGACGCGCTGGACGAGGCCCTGTGCCTGGCCGACGCCACCGACGAGGGGAAAAACCTGCTGCTCGATGACGAGCTGGGGCTGTTGCTGGACGACATCGCAGCCGACCAGCTCACCGTCATTCTCGACTGCTGCCACGCCGGCACCGGCACCAAAGAGCCCGACGACGAGGTGGTCGCGCGCTACCTGCCGTTTCCCGGCGTTCGCCGTGCGCCCCAGACCAAGCCGGCCTGGCAGGAGATCGGCGGCGCATGCCAAGGGCCTGTTTTCCAGGCGGACGGCGTTTCTGGCCTGCCAGCCGGACGAAGAAGCTTACGAGCGGCGGTTGCCCGAGATTGCGTCGCCGACGCGCGTCGGGCAGTTCACGCGCTTCCTGTTGTTGGGCCTGTCTGACGGCACGGCCGACGCGGACGGCGACGGCGTGACCACCAACGCTGAGCTGATCGCATTCGCTCGGCGCGGCTCGACCAGAGTTTCAACCGATCGCGAAAGCCCAACCTGCGGCAGCAACCCATGCTGGAAAGCGACGACGCCGATGCGCCGGCAATCCTGGGTCGCTGACGCCTTCTGATTCGCCAGCGAGCCCGCTGCACGATTGTAGATAAAGCCGCACAACGTCATGGCTTGCGATGGCTGGTGGCCGTTTGATGGATTGCATCTGCGGGGCCCAGGCGGTATACCAATAGGCACGCATCGGAGCGTTTTGATGTGACGTTGGCGTGCGTGCGACGTTCCACGCACCCAGCCGCAGATTCATCAGGCGTGCGACGGAGAGCAGCCATGTTCGGTCCGTCTTCTTGTCGATCGAGGGGTGGCCAGCCGGTCAGTCGCCGGCGATTCCTGGAGACGACGGTCGCCGCCGGAGGCGTCGGCTTGTCGCTGCCATTTCTGCTGGCCTCGCGCGCGGCGGCCCGGCAGGCGGGCGCTGCTGCCAGCGATACGGCCGTCATTCAAATCTGGCTGGGCGGCGGTCCGACGCAGTTTGAAACCTATGACCCCAAGCCCGACGCGCCGGCCGAGTACCGCGGGCCGTTCCGGGCCATCTCGACGCGGTTGCCGGGCGTGCAGGTATGTGAATTGTTGCCGCGGCACGCCGCCATGCTCGACAAGTTTGCCCTCTTGCGCAGCGTGTACCACAACAGCGGCGACCACGACGCGGGCATGTACTTTTGCGTCACCGGCAAGACAACTAAAAACCAGCCCTCGACCGGTTCGTACACGGCGCGGCTGCGCGGTCCCAATCGACCGGGGTTGCCGGCTTACGTCCAACTGGGTTTCGAAGCCACGACCAACCTGGTCTTCGTGCCGAACTTCAAGGCCAGCTACCTGGGCGGCGGTTACGATCCGTTCTACATCACGGACGATCCGGCCGACGCCAAGTTTCAGGTGCCGAATCTGCAACTAGCCGACGGCGTGACGATCGATCGGCTGGGCGACCGGCGGGCGCTTCTGACGCATTTTGATCGGCTGCGCCGCCAGGGCGACTACGCGGCGGCCATGCACTCGATGGACGCGTTCGAACGCGCGGCGTTCGACATGGTGACCGGGGCGGCGGCGCGCGAAGCGTTCGACCTGTCGCGCGAGAACGAAGCGACGCGCAGCCGGTACGGCATGCACCGCTGGGGGCAGAGCTGTCTGCTCGCTCGGCGGCTGGTCGAGGCCGGCGTCACGTTTGTCACCGTCAACTTCGACCCGCACTCGTTCTCGTTTGACATGCACGGGAGTATCCAGCAGGGGATGCAAAGCGCCGGGCCGCGGATGGATGCGGCGATTCCCGCGCTGGTGGCCGATCTTTATGAGCGCGGCCTGGATCGCAAGGTGATGGTGATCGTGTGGGGCGAATTCGGTCGCACGCCCCAGATCAACGCCAATGCCGGCCGCGACCACTGGGGACAAGTAATGAGCGTGCTGTTGGCCGGCGGCGGCTTGCGCGTGGGCCAGGTCATCGGGGCCTCGACCGACAAGGGCGAAGTGCCCAAGGATCGCCCGCTGACGCCCTACGACGTGCTGGCCACGATGTATCGGCACTTGGGAATCGATCCGCAAACGACGTTCAACGATCACGCCGGGAGGCCCATTCCGCTATTGAACGAGGGGACGGTCATCGCCGAGTTGGTCTAGCAGCATAGCTCGGCCAGGGACGACTCACGCGTAAACTGCGGCGCGGTTGTCAATTCGCATGAATCAACTCGTCGAATCTGTTGTTAGCGAGGGTCAAGACATGCTCACGATCATGGAACCCCGGTCCGTTCGCACGGGCGACGGTATGACCCGCCGCGGCTTTCTGCGCGTGGGAGGGCTTTCGCTGGGCGGATTGACCCTGGCGGACCTGCTACGCCAGCGGGCGGCCGCGGAGACCCAAGGCCGGCGGGCCAAGTCGGTCATTATGATTCACTTAAGTGGCGGGCCGTCGCACCTGGACATGTACGACATGAAGCCCCTGGCGCCGGTCGAGTACCGGGGCGAATTCCACCCCATGCGCACCAACGTGCCGGGCATGGAAATCTGCGAGCTGATGCCCCTGCAGGCCCGCATCGCCGACAAGTTCGCCATCCTCCGCGGCCTGCAAGTGGCCAACCTCCACACCGGCAACATGTTTTACAGCGGCTACCCCTGGCAGGAGGAGCCGCGGGCCAGTATCCCCGGCGAGGCCCAGCGCCCGGCGGTCGGATCGATCGTCAGTTATCTGCGGTCCGGCGCCAGCGGGGTTCCGCCCTACGTCAGCATCGAAAACGCTCCGCACTGGGAGCGGGCCTACTACCTGGGCGTCGAGCACGAGCCGCTCCGCGTCGGCAGTTCCAGTCCGCGCGAAGCCATCGACAACATGGGGCGCAATCGCGACATTAGCTCCGAGCGCCTGGCCGGTCGCTACGACCTGCTGGCCGAGCTCGACACGATCCGCCAACAATTCCAGACGCGGGGACCCGCGGGCCAGGTCGACCGTTTTCGGTCGCGGGCCATGGAGATCATCACTTCGACGCGGGTCCGCGACGCGTTTGATCTGGACCGGGAACCCGCGGCCCAGCGGGCCCGGTACGGCGAGGGGCCGTATCGTTACGGTCCGCACCCGGGGCGGTCGCTGCTGTTGGCACGCCGGCTGATCGAAGCGGGGGTGAGCGTGGTGACGGCCTGTGTGCATAGCTGGGACACGCACTCGCACAATTTCTCGCAACTGCGCGAGATGGTGCCCGCCTTGGATCGGGCGCTGTATGCGCTGGTTACCGACCTGGACGAGCGCGGGCTGCTGGACGACGTGGTGATCGTGATGGCGGGCGAGTTTGGCCGCACGCCGCGGATTGGCGATCAAACCCCCGACGGCCGCGGCCACTGGCCCGAGGCCGGGTTCGGCTGGATCGCAGGCGGCGGACTGCGGACCGGTCAGGCGATCGGCGCCACCGACGGCCGTGGCGAACAGCTGGTGGGCAGTCCGATCGGCATGCAGCGGGTGCTGGCCACGGTCTACCACGTGCTGGGAATCGACCCGGCGGTGACGATCCCCGATCACAACGGCCGGCCGCAGGTCTTACTCGACGACCGGGCCCCGCTCGACGCGCTCGTGTAGTGCTTGGCGCGAGGCTATTCGGGCTTCAGGCCTTGAAGCGGGCGCGCAGGCTTCCAGCCTGCGCGAGGTTTCATACAGCACGCCCACGTTCGACGCGCGCGGACGGGTCGGTCACGACTCGGCCCACAGCGACAGCGGAAAACGATCAGGCCTTACGCGGCCGCACCGCCTTTGGGACGGCGCTGCTTGCTCCGCCAGTAACCGCCGAACAACATTGCCAGGCTCATCAGGACATAGCTCGACGGTTCCGGGCAGCAGATCGTGCCCACGTCGAACGCTTCCCAGCCACCGGTGAATCCTGTGTTGGACAGTGCCGAGTCGATGCTCGTGGCGCCCAGCGAAGTGGCCGCCACGCTGAGATCCATGTCGGTCGAAGTCCAGGTCCAGTCGAACCCGGCCAGCACCAGCATGTCGTTCAGCGCCAGGCAGTCGGCGTGTTCCGCGCACGTCATTGTTGGCACCGCCACCAGGAACGTGGTGAAGGCAGTGATACCGCCACTAGGACAAAAGCCGGGAGCGTCCTTGATGCCGTAGCTGACGCAGTCGACAAACGCACCCAGGTCACCCATTTCGTTGCCCGACCCGGCCGCGCCGGCTTCCTCGGCGGTGGTGTGATACCAGGGCAAGGTGTCGTTGGCATCGTCCACCAGGTCGGCGGAGTCCACGTTCGTCGCCACACGTTCGTCGGCCTGAATTCCGTCGGCCGGCATGTCCAAATCTTTGTAGATGTAGTCCCAGCCGTTCGGCGGGGTGTCGACGACCGGAAACGGCAGGCCGGCCGTACCGGCGGCGACGCCGGCCACGCTGGCCGGGCAGGCGTCAGCGGTGATAATCTGCACCCAGTGCAGATTGAGGCAATCCCAGATGGCGCTGGGATCGCCGCTGATGGCGGGATCGACGGTGAACGCGGCACTCATGCCCACGCTGCCACCGCTGTTGGAAACGCTGACCGAGAGGTCGCCGAGGTTCAAGGCTTGAATGGGCGCATCGCAGTTGACGCGATGGTCCAGCATAATGTCATTGATGCTGAGCGACACAGACGCTGCTTCGCAACGTCGGCTCGCAATCGGAACAAGTGCGGCCGCAAGCACGGCGAAGCAACCTGCGGCACGCATAGCGAAGCGGTTCATGAGCTTTCTCCTGTATTGTGTACAAGGACGTAACTCAAACCCGTCGTCGTTGTGCTTTCACCACGACAGGAGTACCTCTGCTGTCTTCCCGTGGATTGCGCCTAGAAGTTACTGGCAGTCGTCCTCCTTATAAAAACGGTCGTTCAGACACGGACATCAACTTCAAAACTCGAATGGCCGCGCCCCCGAGATTCGCTGCAAAAAAGCACCAGGAATTCCTCCGCGCAATCGAGCGGAAGAAGCCGGCGCCCTCACCACGCGAACGGCGGAACCCAAGGCCCAATGTAGCGACAAGGAAATTTATGTCAATCAATCGATTAATATCCAGTAATGTTAGTCCTGTGGAGGGGGGTCCCATTCAAAACTCCTGGTTAATACAAAACCCCAGGCATAGCCCGTCGTGGTGGGGTGATGCGGCAAAGAGTGCGTCTTTGCCCGAGCGGATCCCGTTCACGCCCAGGCGACGAAGCGCGGCTTGCGCGCGATTGCGAGAGGACGACGACCGCGCGCTTGCCGTCGGTGTGGTAGGGATCACCGGTCAGATTGCGGCGCGGGGTGTCGGGCTCGCACGGGCCGACGCCGTCGACGTAGCCGGCGGCTTCGATCCGCTCGGCTTGCAGCAGGTCTTCGATCACGTAGTCCCGGGCTTCGTCGACGTCCGGGTCGACGCGGTGCGTCGTGAGGTTCCAGGTGCGCATCGTGAAGCGGACGCCGATGTCGCGGCTGATCTGGCCGACCCACACCGGCTGCTCGGCGAATCGCAGGGGCGTGAGCCACAGCCGCAGGTGTAGCCGCTCGTTGATCGAGCGCCGCGAGCGCTGCAAGGCGAAGTCCTGGCTGCGGCCGAACAAGTACAGCGCGCTGACCGGCGAATAGCGGTATTGCGAGCCGAGCAGGAACGAACGTACCGTCTTCCAGCAGGTGGCCAGCGTGATCGTCTCGCTCTCGTCCCAGCGGGCGGCAAACGCGCCCAGCAGCATCTCGAACTGGCCGATGACGACCAGGTTCACCGGATCGCCATGGCGCGTGCACTTCGCGTTGCTGGTGGCGGGCGGCATGGCGCGGAGCCGCTCGATGAGCGTCCGTTCGTCGCATTCGATCGTGGGAGCCTGCGATTTGAGCTCGGTGAAATTGCGCCGCAAATAATCGGCCGCCAGCCCGGGCACGGAAATCGAAAACGCGAACTCCACGTCCGGCGTCAGGGGGCCCGACTCCTGCGCCCGCCGGGCGGCGTCGGCCAGCGACTCGCCGGTGGCGTGCAGCGCGACATGCACGTTCTTCGTCCCCGCGTCGAGCGGAGTGAACACGAAGCCTTCGGCGGCGGCGCCCGCGCGACCGGCCGCAGGTGTAGCGCCTGCGAGCGAAAGAAATCGTCCATGCGGCGGTTGGCCAGCCAGGCGGTGATGAGCTTCGACGGCATCACCAGCACCAACAGCGGAAAGAACAGAAAACTGATCAGGCCGAAGGCCGACAGCCGCTTGAGAATCGAAAAGTGATTGGCCGCGGCGGCCTCGAGCGGCGTGTAGTAGTTGGGATCGATTTGCGCCAGCAGCAACCGCAGAGCGCGGCGCCGCGATTCTCGATCCGCAGGAAAACCGGCTGCAAACCACGCCGCGCCAGCGGTACGCCGAACAACCGCTCGCTCTCCCGGGCATCGAGCACGGCCACCGTGACGAGGGCCAGCGGGCTGTGCTGCGTCTGGGCCCGCGCGCGGAAGGAGTCCAGCGACGGCTGCGGAGCGTAGGGCGTGATGATGAGGCGCTTCAGCGCCGCTACCAAGGTATTTGCCACGAGGGGGATTCTCGTCGCTGGGCCGCGTCGCGTCCAGTGCACTCGCTAGCGGTGACGTCTGGCATCCTCCGATCGCGGACGACCCGATCGCCGTCGACCGGTCTAGAACAACGACAACAGCGGCGCGCCTTCGGCCAGCAGGTTGACCGGCCGCCCTTCGCGGTCGATCACGTCCAGGTCGCGAATGCCCATGGCGTGGTAGACGGTGTGGGTCACGTGGGCGGGCGTCACGGGGCGGTCGGCGGGATACTCGCCGCGGCGGTCGCTCGAACCGTACACTTGTCCGCCGCGAATGCCGCCGCCGGCCAGGATGTCGGTCAGGCAATGCGTCCAGTGGTCGCGGCCGGCGCCGGTCTTGCCGCCCGAGCGCGGATCGCCGATCTTGGGAGTGCGGCCCATTTCGCTGGTGACCATCAGCAGCGTCTGGTCGAGCATGTTTCGCTGGGCCAGATCCTCGATGAGCGCCGAAAAGGCCTGGTCGAACGTGGGCAACAGGTCCTCCTTGAGGCAGGCGAAGTTGTTGCCGTGCGTATCCCAGCCGCCGGCGCTGGCGCACTTTTTGGCCAGACGATTTTCGTCTTCTTTCCAGAACACGGTGATGAAGGGGACCTCGGCCTCGACCAGCCGCCGCGCCACGAGCAGACTCATGCCGTTGACGTTCTCGCCGTACGCGCCGGCGCAGGTCCTCGGGTTCGGCCGACAGGTCGAACGCCTTGGCCGTGCGGGCGGAAGCCAACAGGGTGAAGGCCCGCTGCTGCTGGCGACTCCAAGTGTCGGTGCCCTGGTCGGCATCGAACTGCCGGCGCGCGTCGTCCAAGGCCGTCAACAGCTCCGCCGCGCGGCGACTCGGCCGGTGGTCATGCCCTGCTGCAGTTCGAGTGACGGGGCGGAAAACTTCAGCGGCTCTTCCACGCTCCCTGCCAGGTACAAGGGATCGTACTGCACGCCCAGCCGCGCGGCGAACTGCCCGGGGCGCGTGTAGGCGCTTTGCTCGGTTTGTGCGGCAGGGTGATGGCATTGGTCAGATACGGATGCGGCGGACGCTTGGCCGCCACCACCGTGCCCATGAAAGGCCAGTCGTCGGCAAACGGCGTGCGGTTGTTGCCCAGCGAGAGAAACGTGGGATCCGGCTCGTGGCCGGTCAAGTTGTAATAGTAGCCGCCGTGATGATCGTTCGTGTTGACCGTCGCCCCCACCGAGCGGACCAGCGCCAGGTGACGTGCCTGCTTGGCCAACAGCGGCAGGTGCTCGCAGAGGCGGATGTCCGCCGCCGAGGTGGCGATCGACTGAAACGGTCCGCGGTATTCCAGCGGTGCCTCGGGCTTCATGTCCCACGTGTCGACGTGGGAGGCGCCGCCGCACAGGAAAAACAAGATCGTGGACTTCGCCCGACCTCCCCCCTGCCCCGGCGAGTCGCTCGAGGCCCACGCCGGCCGGCCGAACTGCAAGCCCGCGCAGCCCAGCGTCGAGGCCACGAGAAATGCCCGGCGAGATGTCTTAGGCGAGCGATGCATGCGGTAGCTCTGGGGACTGCGGGGGGACGCGCTCGGGCGCGCCGCGCCGGCTTCGCCGGCTGAGTATACCCGAAAACGGGGCGGCGTGTCTGGCCTTCTTTGCGGATTTGAACTGCGCGGTGTCGGGGCGATGGACCGCGTTTTCCGTCCCTCGCCGCTGGCTCGGGGCTAAACGGTTGTGGAGTGACGTTGTCGCCACGCGCGAGGCCGGATAAAGCTTTTTTGACCGAATGGTGGGTCTGTTTTTGCGCCGCTGCAAACGGGAACGACGCGCATTGCTATAATCGCGGCCATCGCGCGACTGGATCGCACCGCGGAGCGACGTGGCACTTACTCGGAGGCCGCACGAAGATGAGCAACACTGTTTGGACACCTATCGAAAGAGACTCCCCGTGCGACGTCGACGGCCGTGTGACTGCCAGCGAGTTGGACCCCGCCCTTTGGCCCTGCCCGAGCGGCGAGGCCTGCAGTTGGAACCCTTGGAGGATCGCGCGGCTCCGGCCGTGTTGGTCGCGGCCTACCCGTTTGACGAGGGTGCCGGCACGACGGTGACCGACTATTCCGGGATGGGCAACCACGGCACGACGGCCGGTGCCACCTGGTCGGCGTCCGGCAAGTTCGGCGGTGCGCTGTCGTTCAACGGCACGGGCGCCCTGGTGACCATTCCCGATGCCGCGTCGCTCGATTTGACCAGCGGCATGACGCTCGAAGCCTGGGTTAAGGCCACCACGGTGTCGAGCGCGTGGCGCGACGTCATCTATAAGGGCAACGACCGCTACTACCTCGAGGGCACCTCCAGCAACGGCGGCCGTCCGGCCGCGGGCGCGACAGTCGGCACGTCGAATCTCGAGGCCTACGGCACGGCCGCGCTGGCGGCCAACACCTGGACGCACCTGGCCGCCACGTACGACGGCGCGACGATGCGGTTGTACGTCAATGGCACGCTCGTTTCGAGCACGGCCCGCACTGGCACCATCGCAACGTCGACCAACCCCGTGCAAATCGGCGGCGACAGCTTCTACGGCCAGTACTTTGTCGGGTTGATCGACGAAGTGCGCATCTACGACGGAGCCCTCACGGCGACGCAGATTCAAACCGATATGAACACGCCGGTCAGCGCCACGCCCGACGTGCAGGCGCCGACGGCTCCCGGCAATTTGACGGCGACCGCTGCCACCGAGAACGAGATCAATCTGAGCTGGACGGCGGCCACGGATAACGTCGCGGTGAGCGAGTATCGCGTCGAACGGCAGGATCCCGGCGGCAGCTTTGTCCAGATTGGCACCAGCACCGGCACCACGTTCACCAGCGATGGCCTGGCCGCCGATACGACTTACAGCTATCGAGTTCGGGCGGTCGACCCGGCCGGCAACGTCGGGCCGTATTCCCTCACGGCGACGGCCACGACGTTTTCGCCCGACACCGAGGCACCGACGGTTTCGATCACCTTTCCCAGCGCGAATGCCACGGTGACTCACGTGGTCGTCGTGTCGGCCACGGCCGCCGACAACGTGGGAGTGACCAGCGTCGAATTCTTCGTCGACGGCACCAGCTTGGGAACGGACACCACGGCCCCTTATACCGTCAACTGGAACACGACCGTGCTGGCCGGCGGGCTGCACAACCTGACGGCCGTCGCGCACGACGCCGCGGGCAACGCCGGCAGCTCGAGCGGCACGTCGGTGAACGTGGTGAACCCAGGGTTCGTCAACGAAGTCGTCGTGCCGGGTATCACGTCGGCCACGACAATGGCATTCTTGCCGGACGGGCGGATGCTGGTCGGAGAATTGACGAACGTGATCTGGGTCGTCCAGCCCGGGGCCAGCAGCAAGGACACCGTGCCGTTCTTGCAGCTCAGCTACGATTATCTGTTCGGCGAACAAGGCTTAATGGACATCGCCGTCGATCCGGATTTCGCCCAGAACGGCTATATCTACGTGTTCTACACGCAGGGCTTTACCGGGCAGCACAACCGCGACCGGCTGTCGCGCTTCACGGCCAGCGGCAACGCCGTTGTCGCCGGCAGCGAGCTGGTGCTGTGGCAAGCCGAGATCGACGCCAACTCGGAGCATCACGGCGGGGCGATCGCCTTTGGCAACGACGGCAAGATTTATTTCACCACCGGAGATTATTTCAATCCGCCGTTGGCGCAGCAGTTGGACAGTTACCAGGGTAAGGTGCTCCGCATCAACAAAGACGGCTCGGTTCCCACGGACAACCCCTTCTACGACGGCACCGGCCCGAACAAGGACGCCATCTGGGCCTACGGCCTGCGGAACCCCTATCGCATGTCGATCGACCCGGTCACGGGCCGGATGTACATCGGCGACGTCGGCGGCAACGATCCCAACACGGCCTACGAAGAGCTGGAGCTGGGCGTCGCCGGCGCGAACTACGGTTGGCCGCTCGAGGAGGGCAACGGCGGCACGGCCGGCGTGACGCCCCCGATCTACACCTATCCGCACAGCGGTCGCGACGCCGCCATCACCGCGGGGTTCGTTTATCACGGCGATCAATTTCCCAGCCAGTACGACGGCAACTTCTTCTTTGGAGATTTCGCCCAGAACACGATTGGGCGGCTCACGCTCGACGCCGGCGGAAACGTGACCGGCGCCGTCAATTTCTGGCCCGCCGACGGCACCGCCGACGGATCGTCGGTCGGCGATCCGGTCAAATTCGTCGAGGGACCCGACGGGGCCTTGTACTACGTCGACATCGGCTTCGACGGCAATCACGTGCCCAACGCGGCCGCCATTCGCCGCATCCGCTACGCCATCGACAATCTGCCCCCGGTGGCCGTGGCCAGCGCCGATCCGACGATCGGGCAGCCCCCGCTGAGCGTCAGCTTTTCGAGCGCCGGCTCGTCCGATCCGGAAGGCGCCCCGCTCAGTTATTTGTGGACGTTCGGCGACGGCCAGACGTCGACCGAGGCCAATCCGACGCACGTCTACCAGACCGCCGGCGACTACACCGCCCGGCTGAGTGTTTCCGACGGCACAGCTTCGACACTCTCCGACGACCTGGACATCACGGTCGGCAATCCGCCGGTGCCGGTGATCCTGAGTCCCACCGAGGGCATGACCTTCCGCGCCGGCGACGTGATCACCTATTCGGGCAGCGCCACCGACGTCGAGGACGGCACGCTCGCGGCCAGCGCCTTTTCCTGGTCGATCGTGTTTCATCACGACTCGCACACGCATCCCGGCGGCGGGCCCTACACGGGCACGACCTCCGGCACGCTGGTGATTCCCACCTCGGGCCACGACTTTCAGGACTCGACCAGCTACGAGATCTCGCTGACGGTGACCGACTCCGCCGGGCTGCAGGCGTCGACCTCGGTGACGATCTATCCGGAGAAGGTGGACCTCACCTTCGACACCGTTCCCAGCGGGCTGACGATCAGCATCGACGGGATCGTCCACACGACTCCCTATGTCTTGGATGAAGTCATCAACTTCCAGCACACGATCGACACCCCCAACCAATCGAGCGGCGGATCCGCGTACACGTTCGTGGGCTGGTCCGACGGGGGACCGCAAAGCCACGGCATCGTCGTGCCGGCGACCGACCAGAGCTACGTGGCGACGTTCGAGCTCAACGTCGCACCGACCGACATCGGTCTTAGTCCCGCCGCGGTTGCCGAAAACCTCCCCGGCGGAACCGCCGTCGGTACGTTGTCGACCACTGACGCAAACGCGGAGGACACCTTTACCTACACCCTCGCGAGCGGCACCGGCAGTACGGACAACGGCCTGTTTCAGATCGCCGGCGGACAGTTGCTCACCGGCGCCGTTTTCGATTACGAGACCCAGTCGTCGTACGCCGTACGCATCCGCAGCACCGACCAGACCGGGCTGTACTTCGAAAAGGCGTTCGTCATCCAGGTCACCGACCTTAACGAATTGCCCACGGCCGACGCGGGCGGACCCTATACGATTTTCGAGGGGGGCTCGCTCGTGCTCGATGGTGCCGCGTCGAGCGATCCGGATCACGATCCGCTCTCCTATGCTTGGGACGTGAACGGCGACGGCACGTTCGGCGACGCCACGGGCGCGGCTCCCACGCTGAGCTGGACGCAACTCGTGGCGTTGGGAATCACGAACGGTCCGGCCACTTTGAGCAATGTTCGCGTGCGGGTGGACGACGGTCGTGGCGGCGTCGTGGACTCGCCGGCCGTGACGCTCACCGTCAACAACGCAGCACCCGTAGCCGGCATCAGCGGCCCGACCGCCTTGTTGCGCGGTGAGCTCGAAGACTATACGCTCACCGCGACCGACCCGTCGCCGGCGGACCAGGCAGTCCCGTTTACGTTCGTGATCGATTGGGGCGACGGATCGCCGGCCCAAATGTTCCCGGGCGTCTCGGGCCTGGTCGTCTCCCACCGCTTCAACGCCGTGGGGCCGCTCACCGTGACCTTCACGGCTGTGGACCAGAATGGCGGCGCCAGTGCGCCGGCCACCGTCGGCGTGCAAGTCGCCGCCGCCGAGCTCCGGCCCAACGCGCAGAACCCGGCGCTCGTGGATCTGGTCTGGGGCGGCACGACCGGGGCCGATCAGGTCCAGCTCAGTCAAACCGGTGACACCACGGTCCGGGTGCACGACACGATGTTGAACGGCGCGGCCGTCGACATGACCCAGGACTTCACCGGCGTCACCGGACGCGTCCGGGTGTACGGCAATCCCGGCGACGACGTGCTCGATGCCCGGGGATTGACGAGCCGGCAGGCCACGCTCGACGGCGGCGGCGACGACAACACCCTTTACGGCGGACCGGTCGGCGACGTCTTGATCGGCGGCTTCGACGGCGCCGAAGGCCAACAGGGAAGCAACGTGATCATCGCCGGCAACGGCACCAACACGATCTACGGCAATGCCCCGGTGGGCCTCAAGGGATCGACCGGCGGCAACAACCTGATCATCGGCGGCAGCGGCGCCGACACGATCTACGGCAACTTCGCGACCGTCCAGACGAAGGCCGGACAGCCGTCCGACGGCGGCGAAGGCGGTCAGAACCTCATCATCGGCGGCGGCGGCAGTGACACGCTTTATGCCTCGCAAGCCGCCGACGGCGCCGAAGGCGGTCACGGCAGCATCCTGATCGCGGGCACGACGACGCTCGACGAAAGTGCCCTGCTGTCGATCCTCAGCGAATGGACCAGCGACCGCGGCTACGCTGACCGGATTGCAAACATCGAAGGGACCGGCGCGGGTCCCCGCAACAATGGCGACAACTTCCTGCAAGCCGACGTCACGATCTTCGACGACGGCAGCCCCGACGATTTGTTCAGCGACACCAAGGGCGATCTGAATTGGCTCTTGTACGCCTTCGCCGACGACACCCTCCACCGCGTCAAGCCCGGCGAGACCGAGACGGACGCGTGAGCGACTGGCGGCCTTGACCGCCGGGGGACGAGCTTCTCGCGCGATTGCCCCCAATTCGAGCCAAGGCATCGATCCGCGCTAATGTGTTCGTCACACGACGCGTGCGAGCCCGGCGGGAACCCATCGTTCTTCATCGATGGTTAGCCGCGCTCCCAGATCCCCAACGGACGCCGTCCAGACGACCTATACTTTGAGGGGCGTCCGGTGGGCGATCCGGGTATATTAACGTCAAGCCCTTCGTCCTGTAGGCTGGCAAGCGCCCAACACGTGATCCAGAGCGGCTCCGCTCAGTCGCCGCAGGTTAGCCGGGATCCACAATCATCGGTCTTGATGGAGGACACTCCCATGTCGTTTCGCTTTCGAGTCGCTCATCTGGCGACATTGAGTTTGCTGCTTGGCGGCTTGGCTAGCGCGGCAGACACTCAGCCGGACGCCGCTGTCGCCGCCGTGCGCGAGAGCGGCGAGCAGTTGGCGAAGCACTTCAACGCCGGAAAGGTGGACGACGTGGCCGGCATGTTCCTGCCCGCCGGAGAGTTGATCGACGAGGCCGGCGTGGTCTATCGAGGGCAAGCCGAGATCAAGGGTCTGCTGGGCGCGTTCTTCAAGCAGTTCCCCGGGGCGAAGCTGGCGGTGGACGTCGAGTCGATCCGGCCCGTCGGGCCGGTGGCCATTGACGAAGGCACGCGTACGATGACCACGGCCGACGGCATGCTCAAGTCCCGCTTTCGCTACATTGCCGTGTGGGCCAACACGGAAGACGGCTGGCGGCTGGCGTCGTTCCGCGATTTTGTCGACGATCCGGTCCCGACGCCGCACGACCACTTGCAGCCGCTGGCCTGGCTGGAGGGTGAGTGGATCAACGAAGGGGCGGACGGAAAGGTATCGATCTCGTACCGCTGGTCGGAGGACAAGAACTATCTGCTGGGTGAGTTTCAGTTGAAGTCCGCCGCGGGCGCCACGCGAAAATCCACCCAACGCGTCGGCTGGGATCCGTCCACCGGGCGGATTCGCTCCTGGCTGTTCGACTCGGACGGCGGCTTTGCCGAGGGCTTCTGGACGGTCATCGACGACGGCATCGTGATCAAGTCGTCTTCGGTCAATCCCGATGGCACCACGGCCACGGCTACGTTGAACATCACTCCCACCGACAAAGACCATTTTTCGATCGAGGGAACGGACCGGATCGTCGGAGGCAATTTGGACGACGACTTCGAGATCACGGTGGTGCGCCGCCCACCGGCCGCCGGCAAATGACACCACCCACGACGGAGATTTAAAAATCATGCAACGCATCATCACGTCATGGCTGGCCTGGGGGGCGGTTATCGGTTGCCTGGCAGCCTGGTCGACAATCGCGGATGCCCGCGGTGGACGCGGCGGTGGTGGCGGAGGAGGACGTGCAGGCGGCGCAAGACCGTCGATGGGCCACGTCGGTGGTGGCGGTGGACGCCCCTCGATGGGCCACGCCGGGGGCGGCGCTCGCCCGAGCGGTTCGTCCGCTAGAGGGAACATGAGTCGCCCCTCGATGGGGCATGCCTCGGGGCCCAGCGCTTCGACGCGGCCCAGCGCCAGCGCCGCGCCCCTCGACCGGCGGCTTCAGTCCCTCGGGGGGCCGGCCGAGCTTTTCCCGGCCCACGACCGGCGGGGGCACGGCGGGCTCGGGCAGTCGACCGACTTTGCACTCGCCGGGCAACGTTTCTTCGGTGAGCCGGCCCTCGTTTCCCACCGGCGGCCAGGCCGGCGGCAATCGGCCGAGCCTGGGTAACCAGCCAGGCGCCGGCGGTAATCGCCCGACCGCGGGCGATCGTCCGCAGTTGGGCGGTCGGCCGTCGGGTGGTGACCGCCCCAGCCTGGCAAACGTCAACCGTCCGACAACGCTGCCGGGGTCGCCGGGTCGGCCGGGCATTGGCGGCGACCGGCCCGGCGGTGGCAATCGGCCCGGCGGTGGCAATCGGCCCGGCGGCGGTGACCGGCCGATTATCGGTGGCGGAAACCGTCCCGGAGGCGGCGGCGAGCGGCCGATCATTGGCGGCGGCGGCAATCGTCCTGGTAACAACCGGCCTGGCCCGGGAGATCGTCCGGTGATCGGCGGCAATCGTCCCGGACGGCCGGGCAATGGCAACACAATCAACATTGGCAGCGGCAACGTGATCGGCAATCGTCCCAGTTGGGACCGGCCGAGCTGGAACAACCCGGGCTGGGGCTGGGGTGGCGGCGGCTGGGCCGGCAACTGGCACAATTCGTGCATCCGTCCGCACTACGGCTGGTACAACGGCTGCTGGAACGGCTACTGGGGGAGCAACTGGTACGCGCCGCTGGCTTGGGGCGCAGTGGGCTGGGGACTCGGCGCCTTGACCACCGGCTGGGGCTATGGAGCTGGCTACTACAACCCGTACTACACGGCGACGGCGACGGCCCCCTACAACTATTCGCAACCGGTGGTGGTGAACAACTACATTGCTGCCGACTCGGCGGCCCCCGGCGCGGCAACCCCCGATGCGACGGCCGCCGCCCAGGACTCGCCCGCCACCCAGCAGGCTACCCAGTTGTTCGACGCGGGACTCGCCCAGTTCAAGTCGGGCGACTACCGGGCGGCGCTGGGGAACTTCGACGCGGCGCTGGAGAAGCTGCCGGGCGACCCGGTGATCCACGAGGTGCGGGCGCTCGCGCTGTTCGCGCTGGGCGAATACAAGCCGGCGGCGGCGGCGCTCAATTCGTTCTTGTCGTCGGCCCCCGGCATGGACTGGACGACGATGAGCAACCTGTACGGCAACACCGACGACTACCAGGCCCAGTTGCGCAAGCTGGAACAATACTGCAGCTCGAATCCCACGGATGCGGCGGCCTACTTCGTGCTGGCCTATCAATACCTGGTGATTGGCGAAAAGAATGCCGCGGTGAGCGCGCTGCAAGTCGTCGTCAAGAACGAGCCCCAGGATTCGACGGCCAAACGCATGCTGGACGCGCTGGCCCCCGCCGGGCCGTCCACGCCGGCGCCGTCGGCAGTGGCTGCAACTCCCCCGGCCAATGCACCCGCAGTGGCGACGCCCGCCGGCGGTGACGCTCCGCAGACCGACCTGGTGGGCAAGTGGCGGGCCACGGCCGGCGACACGACGATCAACCTGGCGATCAGCGACGATTCACAGTTCTCCTGGAAGGCCACGCAGGCCGGTAAGCCACTGGCCGACCTGGCGGGCCGGCTCGCCTCGACCAGCGACGAGCTGGTGCTGGAGAGCAAGGACCAGGGCTCGATGGTGGGCACCGTCAAGTCGCTCGGGCCCGACCAATGGCAGTTCGCCCTCAGCGGCGCGCCGGCGTCCGATCCGGGCCTGACGTTCGGCCGCGTGCCGCAGGGCAAAGAATTGTGAGACGACGGGCCTGCGTCTCAGGGTTGCCGAACGTCAGCGGCCCGGGGCGCTTGCGTGAGCTCACGTATGCTTTGTTGGCATGATGGGCGCCAACGGACTGCTGTTCTTGCGGCCACGTCGCCGGCGGTGCCGTGACGATTGCCACCCATCGGGTGGGTGCAACCCCGGGAGAGGCACAGGCGGACCTGCCACCGATGGTTGACCGCGGCCCAGCGCGTGATTCCAATTTGAGAAGACGTCAACGGCTGTGAGGCTGATGCGCCGGCAACTTGGCCGAGCCAAAGACAAGCCACAGGGGCACCATCGTAGCACGTCCCACATGAATCGCTTGCCATCCGCATCCGACTCCTGCGCGAAGCGACCTAGGGTTGCTTTTTCCTTGAGACTGTGGGCTCGGCGTGTGCGCCGTGGAGCGGCCGCCGGCATGGCGACGCTCGCCGCTGGGCTCGTGCTGATGGGTGTGTCGCACCAGGCCATCGCACAAGTGCAATCCGGCCGCGTGGTGACGGACGCCAAGTACACGGCGCCGTATGACGCGTTCATGAAAATGAACCGGCTGCAGGAGGGGTTCAGCAAATCGCAAAACGCGACGGATTACTGGGGAGTCATGGAGTCGCGGCTGGGAAACCAGGCGGGTCGCATCCTCATCAAGCGGCCGGCCAAGGGTTTTGACGACGACGCGTTTCGCGGCTGGATCCTGTTTATTCGCGCCTACGGCGGCACGAGCGGCGTCGGAAACTGCGCGGCGTGCCACCGCGTGCCCGATTTCACCGATCATGCCAAGCACAACATCCACGCGGCCGCGTCACCCGTCGAGACGCCGAGCCTGCGTGACTTGCACTCCAGGCGATCGTTCTTTCGCGACGGCAGCGCGCCGTCGCTCGAGGAGGCCATTTCCCGGCACGTCGAAAACGGGCGCATCGCCCGGGAAAACAACAAGGCCGGCATCGATCCAGCGCTCGGCCGGATTGCCCTCTCCGACAAGGAAGTGCGGCAATTGGCGGCGTTTCTTCGCTCGCTGGAGTCCGTGGATCGGGCCCACTTCCGCGAGTATCTGGTAAACATCGTGACTCAGCCCGTGGATCTTGAATTCTCTGAATAGCGACCCGACAATAGGGAAGTGTTCGACGGCCCATCTGGCTCGCCGCGATCTCTTGCGAGCCGTCATTGATTAAGGAGAACCGAGCGATGCGAAGTTTTTGGCGGACCTCGACCGCGGCGTTGATTGCGGTCGTGATGACTTCGGCGGCGTCGGCTGCCAAAACCGGCAGCGTCGAGGGCACGGTCGTGGACGCCTCGGGCAAAGGACTGCGCGGGGCAATCGTCTCGGCGATCAACGAGGACCAGCAAAAGAGCATTTCCGTTCTCACCGACCCGCAGGGACGGTTTGTACTGGATCAACTACCCGGCGACCTGTACGTGCTGCGTGCGCGGCTGGTTGGCTTTGAAGACAATTATCTGGACGAGATCGACCTGGCCGAGGACGACGGCAACCAGACAGCCAGATTTGTCATGGAGCCGACGACAGATCTTTTGCGGCAGCGGACCGGCGCCAGCCTGTTCGGCATGTTGAAGATCGAGGACGAAGATCAGCGGATGAGCTTCAAGATGTCCTGCACCTATTGCCACCAGATCGGCACGCAAGGCTTCCGGACGCCGGAGAAACCTGTCGACTGGGAAGTGATGATCAAACGCATGGACGGTTTCGGTGCGCTGCATAAGGATTTGAAGACTACGATCGTCAAGAACCTCGTTAACACCTATGCCGAAGACTCTCCGAAAAAATGGCCCACCTGGACGCCGCCCGAATCGCCCAAAGGCAAAGCGCTGGCCCTGCGCGTCGTCGAATGGGATATGGGCTACAAGCGCCAGACGATGATTCACGACCTGGAACTGGGGCACAACGGCCTGGTGTACGCGGTCGACATGGCGAACGACGCCCTGGTGAGCCTCGACCCGGCCACTGGCGAGCGGAAAGAATACCGGCTGCCCGGCGGCAAGGAGCCCAATTCGGACGAGCCGATGACCATGGGGCCGCACTCGGTCGAATGCGATGCGGCGGGAAGTCTTTGGATCACCTGTGCCATCGGAGGCAAGATGGCCAAGTTCGATCCCAAAACCGAGGAGTGGCTGGTTGTCTCGTCAGCGCCCGACCCGGCCCGCCGCGGTATCTATCCGCACACGCTGCGGATCGATAAGCCGGGCGTCGTGTGGTACACGGACGCCGGCCGGGGAGTTTTCAGCCTCGACCCCAATCACGACAACGTTCGCAAATTCTACAACCTGCCGACCGCGGACCAGGCTTCCGGCGGGGGTATCGGCGAATCCTACGGGCGCACGCCCTATGGGATTGACGTGGCGCCCAACGGGCACATCTGGTACACGAAGCTCAACGGCAATCGCGTGGGGCGCATCAATCCCGAAGCGCCCGACGGCGACATCAAGGAGTGGAACCCGCCGTTCCGCGGCCCGCGCCGCTTGCACGTGGCGGCCGATGGCATGGTGTGGGTTCCCGGTTGCGGCTCTGGCGTCTTCGCCAGGTTCAATCCCCAAACCGAGGAGTGGAAGGTCTACGATCTGCCGGACAAGGAAAACCAGTTCCCCTACGCCTTGAACATCCATCCCCAGACCGGCGACATCTGGATTTGCGGAACCACGAACGACTCCATGTTCCGGTTCATTCCCAAGACCGAGGAGCTGATTGAATACCCGATGCCCTCGCGCGTAACCTACACGCGAGAGATCGAGTTCGGCACGGACGGCAGCATCTGGGTTTGCAACTCGAACTGGCCGAACCGTCATACCGAGCGCCGCTTGGGGTCCATCATTCGCATCACCCTGGACGGAACCGTGGATGAGGCCACCGAAAAGTCTCGGGCGATCGCGGCGACCGACCTCAAGAACTAGGAGCTCACGTTGAACACCAGGATTTCCGGGTGCGCACCGGGCCGTCTGGCGGCGTGCGCGTGTCTTGTAGTGTCGCTGTTCGTGCTGGCCGGGGTCGTCGAATCAACCTGCTTCGCCGCTGCGCCGGACGACGCTCCGGCTGCCACGGCGGCGCCGACTCCCGCCGCGGCGAAAAAGTTGGCAGGCGTCAAGCTGAGCGGGCGGGTTCTGTTCCGCGGCACGCCGCCGGCGCGTCGCGTCATCAACATGGGCAAGGATCCCAAATGCATCGAGCTGCACGGCGACAAGCCCGTGTTGGACGAGAACCTGATCGTCAGCCGGGCGGGGGGCGTGAAGAACGCATTTGTGCGCGTGCAGCGGGGCGTGCCAAAGAAGGAGTATCCCGTGCCTGAAGAACCGGCCGTGCTCGACCAAAAGGGCTGCATGTTTCGGCCGCGCGTGCAAGGAGTGCGCGTCGGCCAGCGACTGCTGGTCGGCAACGATGATCCGGTGACGCACAACGTGCGGTCGTTTCCGGTCTTGAACCCCGCGTTCAACTTCGGGCAGCCACCCGAGACCGATCCGCGTGAGCGCGTGTTCGAGCGGGCCGAGCGCGAGATCGAGATTCAATGCGACTTTCATCTCTGGATGCACGCTTACGTTTTCGTGATGGATCACCCGTTCTTCGACGTTTCGGCCGCCGACGGCACGTTCGCGATCACGGGTCTGCCGCCGGGCAAGTACACGCTCGAGGCCTGGCATGAAAAGCTCGGCCGGCAGCGGCAGATGGTGACCGTCGGCGACGACGATCTGGGCGACGTGACTTTCACGTTTCCCCGCTAGGCAGTCATTGGCGGGCCGTCCGCTCCGCCAGTCGTTTCGCCACAGGGCCCCAGCGGGCCGGAGCGCCCGCCGGGGCCGTAGATTCTTGCCGACGGCGTCAACCCACGCGGGAATGGCGAGCCCCGCGCTTCCGCCGCCAGGCCGCGACACCCAACAGAACCGCTCCGACGCCCACCAGCACCACCGACGATGGTTCGGGCACGGCCGTCAACGTCAGCGTCGCGGCGTCCACGTAACCGGACCGAGCCAGGCCCTGCGAGTCCAACATCGAGGCGTTGTTGTAGGCGAATTGCATCAACATGTACTGCGTGCTGACCGGCACCGCCGCCCCGACGATGTTAATCGCTTCCCACGTGTTGACGTTGCTGTCGACAAATCCCCCGGAGAGCGTGTTGCTGCCGGTGATCACGAAACCAAGATTCGCGTGCGTGCTGTCATAGAACGTGACGCTCACCGACGAGACGGCCGCCGCAACGGCTGCGGGAACGTTGTACAGGGCGCTGGCGTCGACAGTGACCAGTCCCGCGTTGATGTCGATCGAGTAGGGAGAGACGTCGATCAGTTGGAAGGCTTGTGTCGTGGCGCCGCCGTCGTCCGCCATGTTCAGCATGAGGGAACCGTTGGCGGGCGTGATCCCGTCGGAAACGCCGGAGATGGTTGCCATTTCGGCGCCCCAGGTGTTCGTGTTGTACGGGGGGCCGAGAATCTGAACATAGTTGCTCAACGGGTTGTTTTCAAAGCTGGGGTCGGTCAAGAGATTGCCGGTCGTGTACGAAGCCTGGGCGTGCGACCCCCATCCCACCAGGCAGAGGGCCGCGGCAAGCAATACCCAGCAGACGCGCCGCATGGCGTTGACCATGGCGGGTTTGCTCACGATTCTTGTCGCCGTTTCCAGAAAGAGAGTCGACAGATGGGCCTTACCGGCACCTCTTCGCGTTCGACGACGACGGTACGCCAGCGCCGCCAGACTCAGAATCCCGAAACCGCCCATGACAAATGTCGAAGGCTCGGGTACCAGACGACCATCGCTGATGCCGTTGTAGATCGCGCCCGGCACGATGTACGAGAAGCCGTTGGCCCCCTCCGGTCCGATCTCGGCGATGGTCTGAATCGGTGCCAGGTAGTTGAGCATGGGAACGTCCGCCGCCAGCAGCGGGTCATTCGGGTCGATTAACGACTCGAAGAGCAGGATGCCGGTAAGCGCCCCGTTCAGGCCGGGCCCGTTTGAGAACGTCAGCAGATCGGAATCGCCGCCTGGGTTGCCAGGATCAACGTCGATCGAGCTGGTAATCAGTATCTGGCCGGGCTGAACGATTCCGGGGAGATAGAACTGAATGCCGCCGCCCGCGACGAACGTGACCTGGTTGGGATTGGGAAGACCGTTCAGCAGACTGGCCCCCGTCTCGTCGAAGTCCAATTGAAACGGCGGAACGGCGGCAATGGGCTGGCCAATTAATTGGGCGAAGGCACTCCTTGCAGGTCCCAACGCCAACATGCCGAGAAGAGAGATGCCAATAGCCAGTGCGCGGAAAGTGATGGTGATCATGAGCTACCCCTTTATGTGATTTGTGCAGAATGCTGGAATAAAAAACACGGACTCGAAAACAGTGACGGATTCAACAGCTCGGGCGAGGTGTTCGGGCGGTAGAACTTAAAGCGCGGCCCTGATGCGCCTTTTGCGGAGTACGGCAATCCCCAGTCCCGCTGATCCGACGCCGAGTAGGCAGACGGTCGAGGGTTCCGGAACGTAACCCAGCGTAAAACCGATTCCGTCGCCACTGATCTGGTTGATGCTGAGCGACAAAGTGGTGAAGCTCCCGCTGGGTTGATACAAAGCCCATCCCGTGTTCAGCGCGTCTCCATTGGCGATGGAACCAAGCGTAGGGCCGACAAGGTTGGTCGTCGACGAGGGGCCGAAGGGATAGAAGCCCGAGGCGGGAAACGTATATTCCCCCGTCAAGGTGCCAGACTGCGACACGGTTGCGGTGGTGCCTGTCGCCAGACCAACGACCACAAGCTCGAGGTCAGACGGGTTCGGCGCCCCGCTCAGGAAGGTAAAGTCGAACTGGTATTGCTCGGGGGCGCCGGTGGTGTTCAAGACGCTGAACCGTTGCGTATCGGTTCCCCAGAAGTATCCGCCGGCCGATTGGTTGTAGGCGTTGATTTGATCGAAGTACGTGACCGGTATGCTGTTGGTCACGCTCACTCGAACATTGCCATATCCAGGCAAGTTGTACACTTGCGGCAACGATGCGCTACCCGAGGTCGGTATTTGCAAATAACTAAGTGGCTGCGCCGCACGCACATAATGCGGTGCCCAAAACATCAATAGCGCGGCGAAAAGCGCAGCGAATCGTCGAACCTTCGGTCTCGAACCTCTCGCCAGTCGCGCGATGCCGAAGGGACCATCGATCAAGAAATCGCCTCGCCCAAGGAACTGGGCTGCGAACAGCGTGCGGGCTTTCATGAGCGTTCCCCCTGAGTTGTTGTGCCTTGGCGGGACGTATTGCCCCGCGTTGAGTATTGTGCGGATCAGCACGCGGGTGATCACTCCGCCTGCTTTGGCGCCAACGAGTTGCGACACGACTCGCATTCCCTGAGCCTCTTCTCGTGGAGCGGCGAGCAGGTCAACTGCTCCGCCGCCCCCAAGTGAAGAAGCGTCAACGCCGGCCAGCCGGCAGCGCGCAAAAGCAAAGAAAATTCTTGCTCCGCCCCACGCCCTGCGTCACGCCGCGAATTGGGGCGTGGGTGCTCAGGGCATCGCCCCGAAAGGGAAAACCGCCTTGTTGCTGGCGCCCCGCTGGCATGCTACGATAAACCATAATTTTCACGAGTTTTTGGCTGGACACGCCTGGTCCCGGATGGGTCCTGGAATGTTGACTTCGACACTCAATGAGCAGTTGCTGGCGCGGGCCGTGGCGGGCGATCAGGCGGCGCTTGAGCGGCTATTGTTCCTTTACTACGACCGCCTGGCCGCCTACATCTCTCGCAAACTGCCCGCTGACGTGCGGTCGCAGCTTGGCGTCGACGATCTCTTGCAGGACACGTTCGTGCAGGCGTTTCGCGATATCGGCACCTTGGCGCCACAGGGCGAGCAGGCCTTTGGTGCCTGGCTCGAAACCGTGGCCGATCATCGCTTGCAGGATGCCTTGCGGCACGCGCACCGCAAAAAACGGGGCGGCGACTTTCAACGGGCCGCCGACGGCGCCGGCCAGGAGGGAAGCCAGTGGTTGCCGCTCGTCGAGCTACTCAGAGGTGACGTCGGCACTCCCAGCCAGAACGCCGCGCAGCAAGAAGCGGTGCTGGCCGTGCAGGTCGGCGTGTCCGCGCTGCCGCCCGACCAGCGCGAAGCGATTCGGATGCATTGTCTGGATCGACTGTCGCTGGAAGAAACGGCCGAGGCCATGCAGCGCTCGCCCGGCGCGGTTCGTGGACTGGTGCAGCGCGGCAAGATTGCTTTGCGTGAGTGTTTGGTGCGATCTTCGCTTTGGTTCAGCAAGCGATGAATCTAATTGTTGACGACGCGACGCGAGTGCAAGAGATCATCGACGATTGTATGCGTCGGCGACAAGAGGGAGAGTCGATCTCCGATTCGGACATTATTGCGTCCCACCCGGAACTGGCCGTCGCTCTCGAAAAATCGCTCAAGCGGCTGCGATTGATCTCGGCGGCCCGGGCCGCCGCCGAAAAGCCTCCTCGTGCCCGGAGCGAGTCTGCGGCTCCGCTGAACGTCCGCTGTCCGCGTTGCACCGACGCGGTTCCTATGTCGACCGACACCGAATGCGATGAGATCCTGTGTCCCACGTGTGGCTATTCGTTTCGGTTCGGCGCCGCTCAATCCGCCGATCATCGCGAGGCGCGCCGGGTGGCCCATTTCCAGTTGCAGCGGCGACTGGGCGGAGGCAGCTTCGGCGAGGTCTGGGAGGCCTACGACACCAAGCTCGACCGAAAGGTCGCGGTCAAACTGCCGCGCCGCGGCGAACTATCGGCGCGGGAAACGGAGTTGTTTCTGCGCGAAGCCCAGGCGGCCGCGCAGTTGCGACATCCCAATATCGTCTCGATCTTCGAAATCGGCCGAGACGGCGACCAGTGCTACATCGTCGGCGAATTGATCGCGGGCCATTCGGTTTCGCAATGGCTGGCGGCACACGACGTCGAGTACAAGCGCTATGCGCGCTTGTGCGCGGCGATTGCCCTGGGATTGGATCATGCCCACCGCGCCGGCATCGTGCACCGGGACCTCAAGCCGGCGAACGTCGTGGTGGACGCGCTCGATCAACCGCATTTGCTCGACTTCGGCCTGGCCAAACGGGATACGGCCGCGACGCTGACGCTCGACGGCCAGGTGCTGGGCACCGTCGCTTACATGTCGCCGGAACAGGCCCGCGGGGCCGCGCATCAGTGCACCGGCGCGAGTGACGTCTATGCGTTGGGGGTGATGCTATTCGAAATGCTGACCGGCGAGCTGCCGTTTCGTGGCAGCCCCTCGATGTTGGCCCAACAAATCGTACACGACGATCCACCCAGGCCGCGGCGTTTCCGCAGCGACGTGCCGCGCAATCTGGAGACGATTTGCCTGAAGTGCCTGGAAAAGGAGCCCGCGCGGCGTTACGCGACCGCCGCGGCGCTGGCCGACGACTTGAACCGTTTCGTGCGGGGCGAACCGATTCATGCGCAGCCGGTCGGGCGCGTCGAGCGGACCTGGAGGTGGTGCCGTCGCAATCCGGTCGTAACCGGGCTGGCCGCCGCCGTCTTGCTGACGCTGCTGGGCGGCACCGCGGCGGCGACGTACTTTGCCGTGCGTGCCAATGCGGCGCTGGCGGTGGCGACGCAGGCCAACCGGCTGGTCGGGCATCAGCGGGAAATGGCCTTGCGCAGCGCCTACAACGCCCAACTGGCGCGGGCTGCGCAGCTTGCCTTCCACGTGCCGCGCGAAGCGTTCGGACTGTTGCACGACTCGGAGCGCTGTCCCGAGCACCTGCGCGATTTCACCTGGCGCTATCTGGCCGGAATTACGCATCGCGGTCATACCGTTCTGAGCGGACACACCGCACGGGTGAGCTCGATCGCGTTCTCACCCGACAGCACACTGCTGGCGTCGGCCAGCGACGATGGAACCGTCCGGCTTTGGCGGACCGCCGACTGGTCGTTGCAAACGGTGTTGCGTGGGCACAAGGGGCCGGTGAACGCGGTCGCCTTTCTGCCCGCCGGCAACGTCTTGTTTTCGGCCGGCAACGATTGGACGGTGCGACGCTGGAACCTCGACTCCGGCGCCTCGGACGTGATCGGCGCGACGTGACCAGTATCAAATGTCTGGCCGTGTCGCCCGATGGTAAGTCATTGGCCTGGGCGACGAGCGGCATCTTCTTTTTGGGCGACGGAGTGCTGCCCCGCATCACGCTCTGCGACGTCGCGACCGGCAAGATTCGCAAACAACTGGTGGGCCACACGGACGCAATCTCTTCGCTGCTCTTCTCGCCTGACGCACGCTACCTGGTGTCGGGCACCTGCAAGCTCGACCGCACGATCCGCGTGTGGGACGTGTCGAGCGGCACTTGCCGGAGCACTTCCGATGCGCATGAGGCGGCAATCGGCGGGTTGGCGTTCTTGCCCGACGGACAGACGCTCGTCTCGGGCGGCGCGCGCCTCCGCTTCTGGGAATTCCCCTCGCTGAAGTCGAAGCCCGGCTTTGCCAACAATCCGTCGAATGAGCTCAATACGATTGCCGTCGCGCCCGACGGAATGACGATCGCATTCGGCCAGTGGGCGCACGAGGTCACGCTGCTAGACGCGCCGACCGGCAGCCTGGTGAACGTCTTGTCGGGTCACGATCTGCCCGGGGTGTTTGCCCTGGCGTTTTCGCGCGACGGAAAATCGCTGGCATCGGGCGGAGCGGACTGCGAAGTTCGCGTGTGGGATGTCGTGCGCGGTCTGCACGTTGCCGAAGAACTGATCGGCCCACCGGAACGAATCGTCACGCTGGCAACCACGCCCGATGGCGCGACGCTGGTCACGGGCAGTCGGGAGGATCGAATCTCGCTCTGGTCTACCCCCAGCGGATACTTGCGAAACTCGTGGATCGCCGGCCACGGCGAGATTTGCAGCCTGGTGCTTCAGCGCCGACGGCCGACGGGCCTTCTCGGCCGGCCGCGACGGAGTCACCCGGGCGTGGAACGTGGAATCGGCCAAGCCGCTTGGCGCATGGCGCGCCCACACGGCCCGCGTGCGAAGCCTGGCCCTGGTGGGCGACGGTACGACGTTGGCTTCGGCCGGCGACGACGGCGCCGTTGTCCTGTGGGACGTAGGCTCGATGGGAACCCAACGCCGCGTGCTCGCGCGATTGTCGGTGGCCGCCCATTGCGTGGCGGCGAGCGCCAATGGCGCCCGCGTGGCCTGCGGCGCAGCCGACGGCGCGATTCGTTTGTGGAACGCCTCCGGTGGCCGACTGCTGAGAACGCTGCGCGGCCATCAACAGGAAGTCAATTCCGTGGCGTTCTACCCGAACGGTCGGCAACTTGCGTCTTGCTCGTCCGATGCCACGGCCCGCATTTGGGACCTTGGCACGGGCAAGTGCCTCACGACGATTCGGCCTCATCAAGGTGGGCTGCTGGCAGTCGCGATTTCGGCCGACGGCCAAACCCTGGTCACCACCGGTTACAAGCTCTCGTTCTGGGACGCCGTCACGGGACAGGAGCGGTGCGGCCTGGGCGACGGCCGAGGATTGTCCTGGTGCGCCGCGTTTTCGGCCGACGGCAAACAGCTCTTTTCCGGCTACGATAGCGGCGTCGCGCGCTGCGCCGGGCCAATCCGCTGACCGAAACGCTGCTGCCGTTTGATTGAACCGGCGACCGTCGAGCGGACGTGCGATGATCGACAAACGGCCGCGTGCCGCGGTGGCCTGCATCGTCCGCTATGCTCAAGTTGCAGGTCGCGGTTGAACGAGAGAGGCGGAAAACGTTAACTTCAAGACTGGCGTCGCCGGTGGTGACAAGTCTGGCATGAACTAGGGAGCCGTTAAAAATGCCATTGCGGATCGTTGAGAGCCAACCAGGCGATGTCACCCTGCTGGCGCTGAGTGGAATGTTGAGGATCGGCCTCGAGGCCGACGAATTGAAGAAACGCTTGCAGGCGGTGGTGAACCGGAAAACAAACAACATCATCATGAACCTCGGCGAACTCAACTATATCGACAGCTACGGATTGGGAGAACTCGTAGCCTGCTTGACCACGGTCAAGAAGAGTGGTGGCTCGCTGAAAATCACCAAGCCGACCGAGTTTGTTCGCGATGTCTTGCGAACCACGCGACTGGACAGCCTGTTCGAGTCGTACGATTCTGACGAACAAGCACTCGCCAGCTTCGCGCCGCCAGGCCGAGCGGATGCTGGTGGACAGGGAACTGCACAATGAGCACTTGGAACCTGATCGGGACCGACGCGTCCGAACAGCTCGTCCGGCTTCACCACTTCGCGTTGATCAAACGGGAAGCGGACGGAGAAATCGAGTTTCGCATCACGATTCGGGAGCACGCGACTCCTCAGAAGCGAGGAATGCATTTCTACGCCGAGGCCGACAAGCAGACGAACCAGAACACGGCCCCGTTTACGCCTTGCGGCTGGGGCGCCGACCTGGAAACCGCGCTCGAGCAGTGCGTCGTTGCCATCCGCCGATTTCCTTATGAGGGAGCCCTAGATCGGCGCTAATGCTGCAACATCGCAATGGCCTCTTCGCGCGTCGTGGTCCAATCGAACAGGGAGTTCTGAGAACCGGGACTAATCAACAGTCGCGTCGTGGTGAAGACTTGCTGGACGAAATCGCTGAGATGGCAGAGCACAAGCTGGCCTTGCCGTTGGCTAACGCATCGCTTGGCATTCAAGAACGGCACGACGCCGACGCTGGCGACGTATTCGACGTTGTGCAGATCAATGACGACCGCCCGGCTATCGGCCTCGGTGATCGCGTCAACCAATTCGCGACCGATCGCGGTGCAGAGCTCGTATTCCGCCATTTCTTTCGCGTTGATGGTTAGCACAAGCACGCCGGATTGTTGCTCGACGTGGACGTGCGGATCGTCGGCGTCCATCGTAGGCCGATATCTCCTGATGACTTGGGAACGGGTGGACTCTGTTAACTCGCCCGCAGCAATTCATGGATCGGCTTTCCGTCGGTCACGATCGGCGTTGGGCGTCCGGCCAGATTGGGAATGGTGACGTTCTGAAAGTCGATCCCCAGGTGTTGGTAGATGGTGGCCAGAAAGTCCTGCGGTCCGACGCGCCGCGCGACGACTTCTTCGCCTCGGCGGTCGGTCGCTCCGATCACCTGGCCGGTCCGAATACCACCGCCGGCCCAGATCATCGAATTCGCACGCGGCCAATGGTCGCGGCCGGGCTGCACGGTGCCGGCTGCCGCGCTGGCCACCCCCGCACCGCTGCTGGCGACGTGTGAAATGCGCGGAGTTCGGCCAAATTCGCCGGTGACGATGACCAGCACGCGCTCGTCCAGACCGCGGTCATAGACGTCTTCGATCAAGGCGGAGACCGCCTGGTCGAAATAGCCGGCCCGGAACCGCAAGGCGTCGAACACGTGGTGGTTGACCGCATGATCGTCCCAGTTGGCGACCCGACCACACAGGGGCCCATCGAACGTCGTGGTAACGATTTCTACGCCCGCCTCGACAAGCCGGCGGGCCATCAGGCATTGCTGTCCCCACTGGTTCAGGCCATACCGCTGGCGCACGGCGGGACTCTCCTGGCTCAGGTCAAAGGCCCCCGCCGCCTCGGGACTTGTCAGCAGACTCAAGGCCTGCGTTTCAAATTCATCCATGGCGCTCATCACGCCGGACTGGTCGATCGCTCGGCGAAACGTGTCGAAGGACCGCCGTAGCGCAATACGTTCGTGCAAGCGGCGCTTGGCGCCCGCATCGGGGATTCCGATGTTGGGTACCCTGAAGTTCGGAGCGCTGGGGTCGCCCACGACGGCAAACGGCTCGTAAGAAGGCCCCAGATACGCCGGCCCGGCGATCGAAAAGCTATCGTAGCGCGTGATAGGATTAACGCCCACGTAGTTGGGCAAGCGCCCGGGGTTCGCCCGATCGAAGATAATGAGCCACGGACATTAAATCAGGACGCACCGGCACGACCTTGTCTTGCGAGTCGGAATCGCCCGACAACAGTTGCAAGGAACCGGCCGGATGCCCGCCGCCGGTATGTGCCATCGAGCGAAGCAGCGCGAAGCGGTCGGAGATACCAGCCTGTCGCGGAAGCAATTCGGTCAGCCTCAGGCCCGGTGTCTTTGTCGCGATCGTGGCGAACGGCCCAGCGTAATCCGAACCGGCGTCCGGCTTTGGATCGTAAGTATCGAGGTGGCTGCATCCTCCACGCAGCCAAACGATGATGACCGCCGTGCGATCTCGGCGGGTCGGCGTTGCCGCCTGGGCCTGCAAGTGATAGAGCCCGGGTAACGATAACGAGCCAAACCCTGCCAGGCCCACGCGCAAGAATTCTCTTCGCGACGCGGCTCCTGACTTCGTGTGATCAAACTGGCGCATGTTCGCCGAACTCGGTTCGCAGAATTTGGGTCACCCCCGGACCGGGATATCACCAATATAGTGCCGAGGGTGGTCGAACCGCAAACCCGCGATTGCCTCGGAGGAGGTGACGATGTCCGTCAACCGCGCAACTGCCATTCCATGCGCGGTCGGCGATCCGCCTACGGCCGAGCAACCGCGCGTCGCGGACGGCTCGCCTTCGCGCGAGAAAGTCGGAATTCTCCGTCGTTTCGGACAGGGCCAGGTACCTGCGCCGAGCCAAGCCGTACTCGGCCGCATGGCCGCTGATCGTTGGCGGGCAGGCTCGCGGTCAAATCGTGTCGTAAGCTTTTGATAGCAGGTCCAGCTTTTTTGGATCAGGGGAAACCCCCCGCGGAGGTCCGACATGGAGAAGATGAATCCTCAGGAGCGGGCGGCCGTGACCAAGCGCATCAAAGAGCTCAATGCGAGAATCCAAAACCCGCGATTGTCCATCAAGCGGGTCGACGAGCTGCATGCCGAACGCGCTGCGCTGCTAGCCAAGTTGCTGGAAGATCGCGCGGCCCACTGCCACACGTTTCATCAATGATGCTTGAGCGGCGGCGGCGAGAAACACGTCTGGGGCGGTCAGGTGTCCGGCGTACCTAGCAGGCCGTTGAAACACTCAACGGTCTGCGCGATCGCATGGATGCGATCTCAAGATGACGACATGAGTCGTTATCTTGAGAGCCGTGCGGAGCTTTACTACGCACCTGGCGAGTTTGAAATACGCCACGATGGCTTATTTCAACGGGGCTGCTAGCCGGGTGCGAAAGACGTTTCGTCTCGGCGACGGGTCGCACCGAACGTGACGGCCCCCATCCGGATGACTCTCTCAGATGTCCGTCTCCGTCTCGCCCGATTTGACGCGGTGCGAGTTATCGACGGCAAGAGCGAACAGCAGCCAATCCAGCTCGCCGTGGGTGTCGCTGAACAAATCGTCGGGGCTGGCGTCGTCGAAGACGGTGACCCCGGCTTGCAGGAAGTGGTTGCCGTTGTTGCGCGGGCCGGAGCCTAGGCCTTCGATGTTGGCAACTCGGTTGGCGTAGCTCCGGTCGCTGGTCCATTCGCTGAGGATCGACAGCAGGGCACTTTCGTCGAGCGTCGTGGTGCCCGCGATTAGAATGCTGCCGTGACCGCCTTCGCCGCCGTCGGCGGCTTGCGAGGCGTACAAGGTATCACTGCCGCCGCCGCCGATGATGAGGTTCTGACCGCCTTCGCCGCCGTCGGACGGCTGTCCGTCCTTCGTCAGGACGCTTGCGAAGCTGCCATAGACCGTGTCGCTGCCGCTGCCGCCGACAATCAGGTTGTTGCCGCCGGTCGAGCCCTTCAGACCCACCGGGGCGTTGCCGTAGATCGTGTTGGTGCCGTTGCCGGCGACGATCACGTTGCTGCCCTGCTGCCCTTCGGCGCCGTCGAAGCCGCCGATCAAGACGTCACCGGCCGCTCCGCCATAGAGCGTGTTGTTGCCGCCGCCGCCGTCAAGCGTGGCCTGCCGGGTCATCAAGCTCCGGGCATCGAGCACGTCGTCGCCGGCGTTGCCGTACGCGATCACGCGGCCGGTGACGCCGGTGAAGTCCTGCGTAAGGTCGACCGCCGCGCCGTTGGACCGCGTTTCGTGCACGCGGACCGTCGTGCCGCTGGTTTCGATGAGCTCGACCCGGTCGGCGCCCGGCGTGCCGCCCCAGACCAGGTCCAGCAGCGCCGGGTTCTGCGCGTTCGCCCGCAGTTGCGCCGCGTCGACTTGCAGGCTACGGGTGGCCGTCGGGCTGGTGTCGCCGTCTGAATCCGCGGCCGTGACGCTCACGGTGATCGGCCCCGCGGTGTTGAATGTGTGAGTCACGAGCGCGCCGGAGATGTCCGTGACCGTTTGGGCCGGCGATCCGTCCCCCCAGTTAATGACGAACGCAAATGGATCCGTCTGGTCGACAGGCGAAGGATCGGTCGCGCTGAGGGTAAAGCTGGCCGACTCGCCCCGCAGCACCGCGCTCGGGCCGCTGATGGCCGCCACGGGCGGAGCGTTGTTGACCGCGAGGGTCGTCATCGGCGAGACCACCACGCTGCCGTGCCCGTTGTCGACCCGCACGCGCACGTTGTTCACCGTGAGCGGACCGTCGGTGATGCCCAACGCGACGAGCTGGTTCCAGCTCAGCGTGGGCATCACGCCCGTGGCGTCGCCGAACGTGCCGTCGCCGTTGACGTCCCAGGAGTAACTCAACGGCTGGCCGGAACCACTCGAAGCCGAACCATCGAGGGTGAGCGATGAACCCTCGGCGATCGCATAGGGCCCGCCGGCATCGGCCACCGGCGGCAGGCCGAGCGGCGTGTTCATATCGGTCTGGATCTCGCCAGCGCTCAAGGCGCGGTTGTACACGCGCACTTCGTCGATCAAGCCGGCGAAGAATTGTCCGTAGATGCTGTCGCCGCCGATTTGCAGCGGATTGTTCGAGGTCTTGATGCTGCCGGTGTGCACAGTGCTCGAAGCGAGCTGGCCGTTGATGTACAACCGCAGCGTCGCCCCGTCGTACGTCAACGCCAGGTGTGCCCAGGCATTGCGGTCCAGCGGCGACCCGGCAAAGGCTTCCACGTGCGAGCTGCCGATGATCACGCCGCCAGCAGGCTTCGTGTAGTAGGAAGTCGCTTCGAGATAATAGTTGTCGTCCCCCTTGTAAATCACGTCGCGCCAGGCGTTCGACACGACCGTGGGCAGGACCCAGGCTTCGAGCGTCATGCCGGTGGTCAGATGCAGCGACGCCGAGTCGGGGACGTTCACCATGGCGCTCGAGCCATTGAACGACAGCGCGTCGCCATACTTGCCCCCAGTGGACCAGGTGGCGTGCGCCACGGTGCCATCGTTGCCGTGCCCCGACAGATCGGTGACCGTGTGTCCCGTCCCCTCGTTGAACGAATAGGCGGCCACCAGCCCGGAGTCGTGCTCGACGATGTTGACCAACAGACCCGCCGAAGTGCTCGACGCGAACGTGTCTGTGCCCTCGTAGACCGCGCGGATCGTGTGGCTTCCCAGCGATAGCGTGGCGGTGGTGAACGTCGCCTGCGCGACGCCGCACACGATCTCCAGCGTTTCGGTCGCCAGCACCGTGGTGCCGTCCCAGAAGGTCACGACGCCGTTGGGCGTATCGCAGGCGGCCGAAACCGTGGCGACGAACGTGATGTTTTGCCCCACCACCACCGACGAGTCGGACGACAGCGTCAGGCACGTCGTGGTGGCGATCTTGTTGATCACCTCGTCGATCACCGCCGACGTGCTGGGCGCAAAGTCACCCGTGGGATTGTAGACGGCCCTGATCGCGTGCGTTCCGGCGCCCAGGGTCGAAATGCTGAGCTGCGCCTGGTCGACCCCGTGGAAGACCACCAGCGTCACGGTGTCCAAAGGCGTGTCGCCGTCGAAGAACGTTACCGTGCCGGTCGGCGACGTGCAGTCGGCCGCGGTGACCGTGGCCGTGAAGGTGATGCAATCGCCCACCGTGGCCGGGTTCTCCGACGTGCACAACGTCGTCGTGGTGCTGATCCCCGCCGGCGTGACCGAGAGCATGCCGTCGACGTAGCTGATCGTGTAGTTCGGATCGACCGCCCCGCTGACCGTGATCGGGTAGCTATCCACCGGGCTATCGATCGTGGCCGTCGTCTGCAGGGTCGGCTGCGTCGAGAGGCTGGCCGGCGTGTCGCCATTGACCAAGCCGTCGACGCTGAACGTCAGCGGCGGATTCGCCGTCCCTTGCGGCCGGCTCTTGTCGTCGGCCGTGATGGTCAACGGGGCCGGCGTGATGACCAGCGCCAGCGGTGCCGCTGACGCTCGCATAGATCGGATCGGCCGTGCCGTCGAATTGCAATTCGACCGAATAGGTTCCGGCGCCCAGGTAGCCGACCGACCAGGTGGCCGTGCCGCTGGCGTCGGTCGGCGCTGTGTAGGTATGAACGTCGCCCGTGATTGTATCGACGATCGATAGCAGCAAGTCTTTTCCGCTGACGCCGGCGGAATCCAAGGTCAGCATGGCCGAAAAAACGGCCGTCTCACCATAGACGACCATTTGCTCGAGCGTGCCGAGTTCCAGGGTGGCGCTCGCCTTGGTGACGTGGGCCGTCTCGTCGACCTCGGTCGAGGCTCCGCCGCCGTCGCCGATCGTGACGACCACGCTAAAGTCGCCGGGCGTGTCGTATACGTGGGTTCCGAGGACCTCGAAGCCGCCGCCAACCGCCACAATCGTGCCGGCGGCCGCCGACGCGCTGGACGTCGTCCCATCGCCCCAGTCGATCGTCGCGGTGTATTCGGTCACCATGCCGCCCGGGTTGTCGTCGGTGAATGTGGCCACCGAGCCGCTGAAGGGGACCAGGGCCATGGCGGCGATGGCCTGGCTCGAGCCGTGCAGCGCGGCGTCGCTGACCGTGGCCGAACTGGTGGTCGTGGCGTCGGGCGCGCCCGCGTGGTGGACGGTGACCGTGATCGGGAAGTCGCCCTGATCGACGAACGTGTGCGAACCGGTGACGGTGAACAGGCCGGCCGAGAAGGTGATTGTGCCGGCCGACGTGGAGCCGTCGCCCCAGTCGATGTCGGCCGAGTAGTTTTCGAGCGGGCCGGCCCCGCCGGGATCGGTAAACGTGGCCACCACCTGCTCGCCAGTGGGCAGTCCTTGCGTGGCCGAGACGGTGAACCCGCCGGTCGGTTCGACGGCCACGGCGCCGGTCGTGATCTGGCCGGGGTCGAACGTCGGATCGATGAAGGCGAACGTGGAGTGGTCGGCCGGGTCTTCGGTGCCGATGACCGTGTCGACTCCCTCGATGGAAATCACAAACGACGAGCTCGGCGAGATGCCGAACTTGGACAGATCGTAGCTGAGCGTGCCGACGACATACGTGGCGCCGGGGGCCAGCTCGTTGGGCGTCTCGGTGCCCGGCGGCGCGGGCGTTTGATACGCGAACTCGCCGGCAAACAGGTTGCCGATCGGCGACCATCCCGACAGCAGAGCGCCGGCGGGAGTAAACGCGAAGGCCGAAAAGTCTTGTTTTCCAGTGCCGGGGTCGACCGGTGCCAGGGCCGCGCTGCTCGGTCGCAGATCGATGCCCAGGTAGGCGATGTCGTGCGGCTCGTCATCGGTGTAATGGACCGTGACCTGGTACTGCAGAATGCTGCCGGCGCTGCCGACCGGAACCAGGGCGAACACGGCGGCGCCGTTGTCCAGGGCGTCCTGCGCCGATGGCGTCGCGGACAGGTTGACGGGCACGGTAAGGTGGAGCGGGGTCGGCGGGGCCGGCATGTCCGCGATCACCGGCGGAAGCATGGCGGGTAGCGACTCGGGCAACGTGATGGGCAGCGCCGCGTTGACGGCGGCCGGTGCGCCGCTGGGGGGCGGCGGATCGGCCTCCAGGACAAACGACGAGGCGACGCCGCCGTCCGCAGGGTCGTCCGCGCTCGTCGGTGGGGCGCCGCCGCCGCTCGTCGCGGCTTGGTCGGCGTCGATCGCGAGCGAGGTCGCCATGGTTCCCGAGCCGGAGACGAAACGGGTCAATCCCAACTGAGTCAAGGTATAGGGAAAGTCATTGTCGTCGACGCCCTGGCCGACGATCGCCTGATAAATGTCGACGATCTCGCCGTGTCCGACGCCCATGCCGGACATGTCGTGGCTCTGGATCTCGTCCAAGTGGGACTCATTTTCGATCTGGTCGACCGACTCTCCCCAGAGATTCACGGAGTTTTCCAGGCCGGGTGCCATCGTGGCGTCCGTCTTCTGGAAGTAGTCTTCCGCGGCCCACACGTTGCTCGGCACGACGACATTGTTGTCTTGCGCAGCCGACTGGAATCTGCGAATCGTTTCGGCGCTGGCCGCCGCCAGTTCCTTTTTCGGGGACGGCAGACTTTCGTTCAGGCTCAAGTCGCCGAACGCATTGTTCGCCGGGTGCGGGTCGAGCATCGTCATCAACTCGAACCCGGCGGTCAGCCAGCGAGGAGCGTTCCCAAGATTGTATTGGGGCGCTCCCACGTTGCTGTTGTTGATGTCCATCAGCGCCTGGCTGATGACCACCGAACCGCGACTGTGTCCGATGAAGTGGATGTCCACGACGTCCTTCATCGGGTCGAACTCCGGCGGCAGGTCGTCGGGCAACTCGTTCTGGAGCTGCAGGGCCATGTTGTAGCCCCACAACTGCGTGTAGTGGCCGCCGTTCGGTCCCTTGATGCTGTCGGTTGCCCACGGCACGTCGATCGCGTAGTCATACTTGGCCAGGTCCACCAGGTCGCCGGTCATCTGGTCGACCCAGTTGGGCGGCGCCGACGGGAGAAAGCCGGTGTTGGTCAGGGCGAGCAAGGCCGCGTTGAGTCCCGCGAACGGTCCCCCGAGAGAGAATCCGTGCGTCACGGCGGCCACCAGCCAGATGCGGAATTCGGCCTGGGGCGTATTGTAGACGTCGTGCGGGTTGAGCGCTCCGTTGTCGTCCAGCGTGGTAATGACGAACTGGTGGGTGGGGTCGGGCCGCAGGGCCGCTTGCTCACTCGTGTCGATCATGAAGGTGTACTGGCCGTCGGCCGAGACCGTGATTTCGTGCTCGCCGTTGGTGCTGTCCTCCTTCGAGAGCTGCACGTCGGCGATCATCACCTGCTCGGGATTGTCGCGGTCGTACTCCTTCTGCTGCGAGCGATAGACGCGCAGCGTGACGGGGTAGTCGTACGGGTTGTGGCTGACGAAGTACTGAACGGTCAGGTGGTCGTAATCACTGCTTGTCGTCGCGCTCAGCGCGGCGGCCACCGGCCCGGAGGCCACCGTCGCGGCCTGCCCCGGCATCACGTCGATTGAGGACGTCAGCGCCGACGCCACCGTCGCCGTTGTGCCTGTCGGCGGTGGGCTGATGGAACTTGCGATCGCTGCCGTCGTCGCGGGCACCGATGGTTCGGGCACGTCGGGCGGCGTCCCGACCGTGTCGATCGCGGTCGAGGCGACGGGGACCGAATCGCTCGCGATCGAATCCGGCGCTTCCGACTTCGGATAGTAATGCTTGATGTACGCGTCTCTCCCATGCGGCAAAAAGAAGGTGTCGACGTAAACTTTGAGAGCCGCGTCGAACTTCGGGTCCTGATCGGGATTGGTGCCCGCCGCATACATCAGTGAGGCGATATTCCCCTCGGCGAATACGTGGTCGTTATCGGGAAAGGTCATCAGGTCCATGGGTTCCCGGGGATATTCGCCTACGAAGGAATAGGCGTCGCTGATTCCCAGGGTGTGAGCGAGCTCATGGGCCAATTTCGCGCCCACCGCTTGGCCGGCGATCTCCGCGGTGGGTTCTACGCTCGTCGACCATACATCAAGCATCTGAGGCAACGAGAATTGCATCACCCCACCCTGCTGCATTCCTTCGCCAAGGGCGTACGCCTTAGCAGCCAAGGACAGCTTTGGAGCGAACTGCTCGTCGATCAGCACGTCGTGCAGACTCACCCCGACCGAGGGAATCGGACCGAATTTGTACGGACGGTAAACGATGACATCGTCCACCTCAGTACCGTGCAGCGTCGGATTTTTGTCGACATAAATCTCCCCCTTTGAATCCATCGGAACAACGAGCGTCCAATTGATGGTTGTATTTGGAACCGAGCCGTCGACGATAGTAATGCCGGGGACATCCATGTACTTTGCTTTGACCGTCGCCCTGACGCTGGCGACGACCGCGTCGGCAAAGGCTTCGGCGTCGTCCGAGGCGTTTAAGAGAGCCTTTCTAAAAAAGAACGATTGAAAGGTGTAAGTACCGTCGGGCTGCGTGTGCTGTGCTATGTACGCAAGAATCTGCGCCCGCAGGCCGTCCAGCTCCAGCGGGATCTGCACCTTGGGTATCGCGGTCCCGGTGATCGTCAACTGGTCGAACTTCGATCCGTCGTTATGTTCCCGGGTCAGCGTCTGCCCGTCGACCGCGATATTGACTTGCGCCGTGTAGTACGTGGCACCAGGCGAGCCGTCGGTGGGCGGGGTGAACTTCCACATCACTTGACCCTTGCCCGAGACTCCGGTCATCGGAACCGTGAATCTGTCTTTGTCGTTTCCATCCTCGATCGTGAAAGTGGTCGCAACGTTGTTCGGCAAGTCATAGTCCAGCATTTTCTCCCGGACCAGGCCGTTATAGGTGGTCTTCAGGAACGGAGCCTTGAAATCGGGAGTGTCGTCGATCACGCCCTCCGGGTCGACGACCGCCAGGAAGCGGAAGACGTTGAACTGCTGGTTCAGCAGGAGATCCTCGTCGGCCGGTCGCGGTTGACCCTGCTGCCAGCCGACAATTTGGACGTGGACCCCGTAGAGCTTGTCATTCATCAAGCCGGCGAGACTGTCTCTCAGCGACAGCTCGTCGACGGTGATGGTTTCGTGCCCTTGCGGCCCTAGGTTGATGTTCGTCGTTGTCTTCAGGCCCTCGAGAAACTTGTCCGCGGGGCCGTCCACGTAGATCTCGACGTGCAACGACGTGGGTTCCGCGTTCGGCGCGTTTTGGGCGGTATTGGTGATCGTGAGCGTGAACGTCCCGTTGTCGTCGCCGTAGAACTGATCGACGACGCCGTCTTGCGTGCCGTCGACGGTCGTCATCTTCACCTCGCCGATCGGATTGACGGACTTGTCCTCTGGCGTCGGCTCCGGAATCTTCGAGTGTTCAAGCAGCAACTGGGTGCCAATCGGGTTGGCCCGGACGATGAACTCCCCCTTTTCGGTCTTGGCCCAAAACACCACCTGCCCCTGGTCGTTGATTGGGTCAAACGTCGCGATGGCCTGCACCGTGCCGGCGCCTTGCAGCGTGCCCCCCTCGCGGACGACCGGAACGGCGCCCCAGTAGTCGTGGCGCGGCAAGTAATGCGGGTCGTCGCGCGAGGGATCGACTTCCGACTTTGGCGTGGTCGGCTCGTTCGGTGCGCCAGGCGGGGCGATGTCGACCGCTTCGAGGGTCCTGTGGGACTGGCCGTCGGGGCCGATGACGTCCGCGAAGAACGTAACCGTCAGATCCCCCTGGGCATTGCGGCTGATACCGATCTGACCGTCGAGGTCAAGGTTCTGGATCGGACTTTCGTCCTCGCCCGCTTGATAAAGGCCGTCGTGGTTCTTGTCGTTCCAGTTTTCGTTCGGATCGAGATGGCCGTCGGTCGGCGTCGACTCGCCGACGACCTTGTACCAATGCGACGGATCGCTCGCCATGGCCACATAGATGCCGTCGCCCAACTCGTCGCTGTGGGCGGCAAAGGCGACCCAGGGATGGTCTTGCCCGTCCGAGATCGACGGATACGTGCCCGACGTAACTGAAGTCGGTGATCGGGTTGTCGGTGCTCAGGTCGTGGTTGAGGATGTGCAGGGCGTCGCCGGTCGAGACGATCGTGGTGCCATCGTCCCCCACCTTCGGCTGCGCAATAAAACCGTTCGTCTGCGCGCCGAGCAAGCGCGGGGCATCGTTGTTGGCCGTGACCAGGAAGTTCTGCCCGGCGTTCTTCAGACTTCCTTGCGCCGCGATGGCCATGTAACCCGGATCGAAGCTGTAGTAGTCGGTGTACGAGTCGGGCACCGGGCCGCTGGTGTTGCTCAAGGAGAGGGACGGATAGATCGTGGCGAAGTCGTTAACGTCCAGGTCGCGTAGCACGGCCGCCTCTTCGCCGACCGACAGCGACAGTTCGAACAGGGCCGTCTGCACCAGCGCGGTTGCCGCCCCCTGGCTGTTGTACTTCCAGAAGACCGGCGTCCAGGCTTGATCGACCGGCGACAGGAACACGCTGGCCCAGACCGGATCCGAGACCCACACGCGCGGCAGCAGCATCAGGTTGGTCATGTTCGGGCAGCAGCGCGGCGGCTTGCGTGATTCCGGTCAGCCCGATAACGCCTTCCAGCGACGCCACGGTCATGTCGAGAAACGCCGGATTGCCCCACTGGAAGCCGGCCGACGATAGACCTCCGTCGGCCACGGCCACCTGGTAGGGGACCGGCCGCGTGGGCCCGTCGTCCCATGCCGCGTAGCCGAAGTAAACTTCCGAATACGTCAGCGCCAAGGAAATCGGGGCGACCACCGGAATGCCGCCGGGCAGGCGCCTGCCAGACCCCCGCCCCCAGCGACCGCTGCGCGAGCACCAGGTCGGCATCGTTGATCTGCACCTGCTGGCCGAACCTCTCGAACGGCAAGGCCGTGTCGCTCGCCGGCGCCACGCCCAAATAGCCCGGGGCCAGGATCGAGTGGGCATCCGTTTGTGGGCTGACAACGTCCGTCGCTGGGTCGGGCGCGGGCCGCGTACCAGATCCAAAGATTATCTTTCTGGTCAGCGTTGACGCCCTCGAACGCCACGTGCCCTGCGTTGTTGATACTGGGTCCGGTACCCAGGCTCACGTACTTGGGACTGGCTGTCGACGCCACGATGTCGTACGCATAGGGCGGGTGGCCGGCCTTGACCACCACCGTCACCGTCGGATCGATGACCGGCCCGTTGGGATCGATAATGCCGTAGCTGAACGTATCGACCACGTCCTGCCCCTGCGCCGTCAACTGCTGGATCTGCGCCGAGCTGGTCGGGTCGTACGTAAAGCTGCCGTCGGGATTGACGATCACCGTGGCGCCCAGCACCGAGGGCCCCTTGCCAAACGCGATGAGCTGGCTCGTCACGCCCTCGTTGGGGCTTGATGCGCCCGATAGCAGTCCGCGGTCGGCGCTGACGTTCATGACCCCGTCCGACGGCACCCAGAAGCCCGACAGGATGTCGTAATCGGGCGCGATCGGCGGATCCTCGACCCCGTCCACGTGGACGTGGACCACGGCCATCGCCGACTGTCCGTAAGAGTCGACGATCACGTAGGTGAACGTGTCGTCGTACGATCGGCCGACTCCCAGCGAGGGGAAGGCACCGCTCGGATCATACTCGAAGCTGCCGTCGGTCCGCATCAGGATCGCGGCGCCGCCGGCGCTTTCGGGGTCGGTCAGGCTGGTGTCGACCACCAGCACGTTGCCCGTGCCCCGCGCCGAGTCCTGGCTGAGCACCCCGGTCGCCACTGGCACCGTCAGGATGTCGGTCTTGTCGATCGTGAAGAAGTAGTCGACCGCGGTGGGCGGGGCCCCGGTGCCTGTCACGGTGAGCGTAATGGTGCCCGAGCCCATGCCGTTCTGGAAATCGGCTACCTGGTACGTGAACGTATCGGTGAGCGTCTGGCCGGGAAGCAGCGCCAGGATCGTCGGCGAGTCGTTGATGTCGTAGCTGAAGGTGCCGTCGGCGGCGACTGTCACCAGAGCACCGGCACTCGAGGTGACCGTGCCGGCGATCGCGTGCAGCGGCGGGTCGCCCGGCAGCGCATCGGGATCGTTGGCGAACTGCACCACGCTGCTGCCGTCGTAATCCCCGTCCTCGGTGATCGCGATGTTGCCGGGTCCGGCCACGGGGTCGACGTTTGTCGGACTCTGCACGATGACCTGCACCATGGCCGTAGCCGTCTGGCCCTCCAGATCACTCACGGTGAAGCTGAACGTGTCGATCATGCGCTCGCCGGCCGCCAGGGCCTGCAGCGCTGCGACTTGCGTCGGATCATAGACAATCTGGCCGCCAACGATATGCACCTGCCGCGCCGAGCGTGCTGGTTGCCCCCACGCCGACCAGCGAGAGCACCTCGTTGACGCTGGGGTCCGACTGCGCCGGACAGCACGAGCGCTTCGTCGATGCTAGTGGTCGTATTGGCGCGCACGTAGAGCGAAGGCCGGGAGGGATCGGCCGTGATGTCCGTGGCGACCGGCGGCTGTTCGACGCCCTGCACGACGATCTCGACCGTCGTCGCTCCGGTCGCACCCCCGCCGTCACTGACCGAGTAAGCAAAGTGATCGATCACCGTTTCGCCCGCGGACAGGCCATCGAAGCGAGTGCCCGGCGTGTAGGTGAAGCTGCCGTCGGCATTGACGTGGACCGCGACCCCCCAGGCACTCGTGGCGTCGCTGCCGGTCACGGCCAGTCCGCTCCCCAGATCGTTGACCAGCACGCCGGCGCCGGCGTTGACGTCGAGCGCGCCGCCGGCCAGGAGCGAATAGACGTCGGGCACGGCCGGGCCGACCGGCGCGGTCGGACCGCGCAGGTGCGCGGTTTCCAGGATCGCCGGCCCGCCTTGCGTGTTGATCGCCTCGAGGCCGGCGTCGACGCCCCCGGGCGGGTCGTGACTCTTGAAGGCGAAGGTCAGTTGCCCGCCCTGTCCCACCGCGGCGCTCGAATTGTTCGCCTTCCAGACAACGCCGCCGGCGCCACCCGCCGATAGTACCGACCATCCCGCTCGGCGTCACCAGATTCGAAATCGCGTCCGTCAGCGGAACGGGGATCGACAATTGATCGATGGCCCAATCCGCCCCGGCCGGCCCGTGGAGCGTGAACGTGTAGGTGTACAGGCCGCTAGCGCCGTCGAAGGTAACGGACGTGTCGACCGAAGCCTGCGGACTGGTGTCGAGCGTGAAGGAGACGTCGGCGGCCGGCGAGCTCAAGCCGCGGCTGTCGGTGGCCACCAGGTGCAGCACGTGCGGCCCGGCCGACAGCGGTGCGCCGTTGATCTGCACGAGCCGCTCGGGGCTAAAGGTAAAGCCGCCACCGGCGAGATCGGCCAGCACGTCGACGTATTGATCCGCGGCGGCGCCATCGAAACCAGCGCGGAAGCTCGTCACGCTCGTCTCGGCCATCACCGTGCCGGACACGGTCGCAGTGTACACGAGCGGACCGCCGGTTGCTTGCGCCACGATCAGCGGCGGCAACAGCTCGCCGCGCGTCAGGGTCAGGCTGAACTGGCTGGTGTTGCCGGCGACGTCGATGGCCACGACCGTCACCAAATTGTCTCCTACGGTCAGCGGCACGTTGTCGAACGTGAAATCGCCGCTAGCGTCGGCGCTGACGGTGGCGGTGTAGGTGGGGCTGTCGGCAGGTCCGACAACCACTTGCAGCGTGGCCGGCGGCTCGCCCGTCTCGGTCGTGGTGTGTCCGTGCAGCGTGACCTCGTCGGCCGTCGTGTAGTCGGCGCGGACCGGGTCCAACTGGGCCGCATCGAGACTGAACGAGGGGACCGTGGGCGGCGTGGTGTAGACGGTCAGCACGAGCGCGGGAGTTCGCTCGCTCGTGTTGCCGGCCTGATCGGAAATCGTAGCCGTAATCGAGTGCACCCCGTCGGCCAGCGCGGTCGGCATGATCGTGGCAACGCCGGTCGAATAGGCCTGCCCCAGTTCCGTGTCCCCTTCGTAGAAGGTCACCAGCGAGTTGCGCTGGGCGAATAGTCGAATCTCGGGGCTGGCCAGGTTCGTGATCCGATCGAACGCGCTGGCGCCCGTGTCGCTCGTCGATTTCAGGCTGGGGGCGATCGTGGCCGGCGGCGGCACTCGGGTCAACAATACCTGGATGGTCGTCGGCTGGCTGACGTTGGCCGCCGCGTCGCCGGCCCGCAATTGCAGGGTGAACTGCCCGTCGTCGAGCGATCCGCCGTTGAGCTGCGCGAGCAGCGTGGCGTCGAGCACCACCACGTCGCTGGTCAAGTGACCCAGTACGCTCGTGAACGGACCGTTGTTGATCGACGCTTCGAGCGTGGTGATGGTCGAGGCATCGTCGACGACGCCCCGCAGCGTTGGATCGTTCGTCCAGCGGTCTTGGGCGTCGATGCCGGTATCATTGACCAGCGACAGGGAAACACTCGGTGCCGTGACATCGTGCATGGTCACGGTGAGCGTCACCTCGGCGGTGTTTCCGGCCGAGTCGGTCGAGCGGAGCCGGAGCAGGTTGTCGCCCGGCACGACCGGCACGCCGCTCAAGGTGAACCGGCCGAAAGCGTTGGCCGTGGTCACCAGCGGCGTACCCAGCAGGCTGATGGTCGCACCGGGCTTGGCCGTGCCGTCGAGAATGACCTGGCTCAGCGTGGTGTGCGCGCCGGCGCCGAACGTGGCATTGACCGACAGCGGATCGAGCGTGACGGTCGGCGGTGCCATCGTGCGGTCGATCGTCACGTCGAGCGGCGCGGTAAAGAAGCTCACGTTGCCCGCCGCGTCGACCGCTTGGGCCAGGTACTCGACTTGTCCCTGGGGCGGAGCGACTTGGAACTGCAACGGCTCGGCGCCCGTCTGCCGCGCGATCTCGACGCCGTTGGCATACAGGACGACCTCGGCCGTGGCGACCGACAAGCCCGTATGAATCGTCAATACACTCGCATTGGTGATGAACTGGCCGGGACTGATCGGCGCGGCGTCGATCTGGAGTACATCGGGCGTCGGCGGGCGCGTGGTGTCGAGCGTGAAGTCCAATTCGACCGGAGCGGACGCCACGCCGTTGGAGTTGGTCGCCACCACGGCAACGCTCACCGGGCCGTCGGCCAGCGGTCCCCCCAGGATCGATTCCAGCGCCGACCGGCTCAAGCTGAAGCGACCGTTAACCAGCGCGCCCGCCGCCTCGACCAGCGGCGATCCATTGACGCTCACGCGCATGTCCGTCACCTGGTCGGAGGTGACCACCACGCCCGACACGGTCGGATCGCGGGTCAGGCCGTCGCCGCCGGTGTCGTGCGCGAGTTGCAGCGTGATTTGCGGCGGCGAAGTGTCGGGCGCCAGGCTCGAATAACTCGCCGCGGCCGAAGACGTATTCCCCGCGGTGCTGGTGGCCGTGACGATGAACGCATTGTACCCGCTCGCCACCGGGATGCCGGAGAACGTGAAGTGCCCGGCCGCGTCGGTGCGCGTCGTGGCCACCGGAACGTCGGGCAGGAATCCGCGCTCCAACGAGACGTCCACCAGCGGATCGGTCGTGCCCGCCACCGTCACCGTGTTGGCGCCGGGGACGAGGCATTGACGTTGAAACTCGGAACCGCCGGCGGCGTCAGGTCTACGGTAAAGCTCAGCGGCGCCGAGGCCTCGCTGCGATTGCCCGCCGCGTCGATCGAAACGGCCGTGACCGTGTGCACTCCGGCCGACAGTCCGGAGAGCGTGACGCTGGTCAATCCGGTCGACGGGACGTCGGCCGCCTCCAGGCCGTCGAGGGTGACCTCGACCGTGACCGCCGGCGGAGCCATCATGACCACGCCGACGCTGGTCAGTCGCGTCAGGCCGTCGTCGGCCGATTGCCCGGTGTGGCTGGCCGCGTCGAACTGCAGTTGTGAGGGGGCCTGCGGTGTCGCCGTCAGCAGCGTGAGGTGCACGTGGACTGTCGAGGACGTGTTGCCGTACTCGTCAACGACGCTGATCGCCACGACGTGGTCGCCGTCGGGCAGTGCCCCGCCGTAAGCCTGGGCCAGGTCGGCCGAGGTCAACGTAAACGTGGCGCCCGACAACCTGTCGGCCAGGTCCGCGGTGGGTTGCATATCGACCGTCACCAGCAGGCCGGTCGCGGCCGCGACGTCTTGAATCGCGCCGATGATCGTCGGGTCGGCCGTGAGGTGGTCCGCCGGATCGTCCCCCGTATCGTGTTGCAGCGAGGCGGCCACCAGCGGTGGCGTGGTCGACGGCACCGGCCGGACGACCGAGGTCCGGGCCGTGGTCGCGTTACCCAGCACATCGGCAACCTGGAGGGTCAACGTCGTGATGCCATAGCCCACCGGCACGTCGGTAAAGCTGAAGTCACCCGAAGCGTCGGCACTGGTCGTTTGGCCGGTAGCCACGAGCGTCACGCTGGCCCCCGGCTCGGTATGGCCCACCAGGTGGACCGCGGCGAGCGTGGTCGTGTTGTCGTTCGTCCCGGGGGCGATCGAATCGGCCGCCAATCCGAAGGTGTCGACCACCGGCGGCGTGCTGTCCAGCGTGAACGTCAGCGTTGGCGAGCTGGCGCTGACGTTGCCGACCAGGTCCTGGGCCGTCGCGCTGAACGTGTAGGTGCCGTCGCCGAGCATGCTCAAATCGATCGGGAATTTCGCCGGCGCGTTCGGCTCGGCCATTCCCACGCCGACCTCGACCAGCCCGCCGGGATCGTTGCGGTACAGCGTGATGATGCTCTCGGCGCCGTCGGTCACGCTGACGGTCAGCGTCTTGCTGTTGAGCGCGCCGCCGCTTTGCGTCGTGCCGCCGGCCAACACGATGACCGGCTGCGAAGGAACCGGCGGGGCCGCGTCCTTGATCGAGAACGACAACACGAAGGGAACCTGCACGTTGTCGAAGATATCGCGGGCGTTCAACGTGATGGTGTGCGCGCCTTGCGTCAGCGTGACCGCCGGCCAAGGCGGCCACGTCGCCAAGCGGCATGTTCAGCAGCCCGTTGGCGTCCAGGTGCGCGAGCAGATTCATCGGTGCCGCGTTGTCGAATTGCAACGTCGCGCTATACACGCCGCTGGCGTCCATGGCAAACAGCGACAAGTTGGCGTCCGATTTATACGTCGTGCCGCCAAACGGATTGGGGCCCTCCGCCGGCACTACCAGGGCGCCGGTGGCCGGAGCGATGGTGTCGGTCGTCGTGCCCAGGTGCTGCCGCCATACGGCATAGTCGAAGCGGTCGATCACGCCGCTGCTGTCGAGATCGTACACCGCGTCGTATCGCGCATCGCCCGCCAGGCTGCTGTTGTGGGCCTCCCACAGGTTGTAGTCGGCGTAGTCGACGAAGTTGTTCCCGTCGAAGTCGGCCGTCAGGTGGTAGAACAACAGGGGCAAGAAGCCGTCCAGGAACGGAAACGCCGAACCGGTCGAAAGGGTCACCGCCCGGTGATTCGTCGCCGCCACGGCGTCGCCGCGAATCTGCAGGAAGTATTCGCCGTCCTGGGGAATCAGCCCGCGCACGTCGACCGAGAGGGTGAAGGTCGTCGGATCGTAGGAGTAGCGCTCGGGCGGCACTTCGATCACGTCGCCGGCGATCGACGTCACGCGGACGTCGTTCGGCATATCGTCGATCAAGACGTCCTGGTTGAAGCGCACCTGGAGCACGTTGATGCTCGAACGCTGCGCGGCCCCCTGATTGACCTGGAAGTCCGTGACGGTCAACGGCGTGGGAGTCACCGCGTTGACCGTGACGGGCAAGCTGGCGGTCGCGCTGGCCGTGTCGCCGCTCGTGACGGAAGTCGACACCGCGGTCACCGTCAGCGTGTACGTGCCCGCCAGGCCCGGCTGCGGCGTAAACGTCAGGCCGGCAAGCTGCGCCATCGTGAGACGGTAAGTCCCCACGTCCACGATCACGCCGGCCGACAGCGAAGACCCGACCGGCAGATTGCTGACGTCAACGTACAGATTGTCGGGGCCGTTGAGCTGCTCCACGCCCGCATCGATCGACAGCGGAATCTTGGTGTCCTGATCGCCGCTGGCGGGACCAACCGTCAGTGTCGGCTGGTCGGCCACCGCCGTCATCGTGACCAGCACCGCGGCCGCGTTCGAGATCAGGCCGCCAGCGTCGCGCACTTGATAGCTGAACGAGTCGTCCCCCGCGTAGTGCAGGTCGGGAGTGTACAGGATCTGGCCCGTCGTGGTGTCGACCGTGGCGGTGCCGTGCTGCGGAGGCACGACGATCGTGACGCTGGTCGGGTCGAGCGTCGACGTCGTGCTGGAGTCGTTCCCGAGAACGGCAATCGAAACCGCCTGGTTTTCGGCCGTGGTCGCCAGGTCCGGTACAGCGATGGGCGTCGCCGCCGTCTGGTCGGCCAGTTCGACGTGGCTGATGCGCACGCTGCTCCCCGTGGCGCCGAAGCCCAGCAGATCGAACGACAACACCGCCAGCGTGTTGGCTGCAATGCCGCTGATGTCCAGCTCGATGAACCGGGGCACGGTCGAGCCCAGAATGCCGCCGTTCTGGCTGACGTTGCTGATCGTGACTTGCGGGCTGACAAAGTAGCTGCCGTCGCTTTGCACGTTCAGCAAGGCGTCGGTCGACCCCAGGCCGGCCACGGTTTGCGTGAGCGGCTGGAGCGTTTGCGCGTGGAGCAGCGCCACTTCGAAGGCGTCGGGCGGAAGCCCCGCGGCCGAGGCCAGCAGGACCGAATCGAGCGTGAACCGCAACGTCGTGACGCCGGCCGGAATGAAGAACGCCTGCGTCAATGCCGTGGAGACCGTGCCGCCGTCGAGCAGCGTTGCGCCGCCGCCGGCCACCGCGACCTGTCCGCGCTCCGTCCAGCCGAAGCCCGCCGCGTCGGGCTGCGATACGGCAAAGTCTCCATTCGTGATGCCGAACCCCGGGTTCGTGAGCGGCGCCAGGGGAATCGGGTCCGGCGTCGGCACGACCGGCGCGCTGGCCGACTGCGTCGGGTGCAACACCGGGTCGGACGCGGGCTCGACGCCTCCCTGGGCGCTTCCGCCGTCGCTGCTCGGGGTCGATGCACCGCCGACGCCGGGCATCCACACCGTGCCGCTGCCCGGTGCGAAGTAATCGGGGAACGTCGGCGCCGAGCTGTCGGCCACGAAGCCGTAGTTGTGGGCCAACAGTTGGCGGTCGGCCACGTTCACCGCGTAGTTGGCGTCCAGGTCCGACGCGCTCGCGTAACCCGGCAAGCCGCGAATACTGCCATCGGCATCGGCCAGCATTTCGCTGTCGGTACCGTCCACGCTGCCGTCGAGGTTGATGTCGCCGACCACGTCGACCCGTACGCTGTAGTTGCCTGCGTCGCTGGCCGTGGCTCCGCGAACGCGCAGAACAGGTAGGTGCCTCCCTCAGCGATCTCGAACAGCGCGACCGGTGCGCTGCCGTCCGCATAGCGCGAAAGCGGCTCGAGCCCGACCAGCTCGGGCGTGGCCGCCACGAAGCTTCCAAAACCCTGCTGAAGGACGACCCGCACGATCACCGTGCCGGCGTTCGTTCCGCGGATCTCGGCGTCGCTGATCGAGAACGCGTAATCCTGTTCCCCGCCGGCGGGCATCGCTCGGTTCTTCGTCGTTCCGTCGAATTGGCTGGGGCTGCCCAGATAGGCCGCCAGCCCGGTTGCCTGCGAGTTTACGAACGCCGTACCCGTGCTGTCCCCCTGCACGGCCACGTCGAGCGATTGCGTGAGGGCGTCGTAGCCGTAGCGATACAGCGTTCCCAGGCTGCTATGCACGACCGACGAAAGCTCGCCCGAGGCGTCGTACACGTAGTTGATCGTCTGCCCGTCCGGGGCCTGAGCGGCGAGGAGGCGGCCTTGCGCGTCGCGAACCAGGCGCAGCGTGTCGCCGTTGTCGGCGGTGATGCCACTGTCGCTGACGTGCAGCACTTCGCCGCCGGCGTCGACGTGCTCGACGATGCCCTGGCGGCCGATCAGGTCGCGCGAACCGTCGGGCGCCGTGCAGCGCGTAGCCGGCCGGGCCGAACGCCGGGTCGGCCGGATTGTATGGCCGGCCGGTCGCCTGGTCGTAGAAGCGCGACCCGCCGCGCACCAGCAGCGTCTGGACCGAATCGAGTTGATAGTCGACCCCCGGATCGGCCTGCCAGGCGGGATAATAATAGGTCAGCTCCTGGGGCAATCCCGGCAGGTTGACCACCGTCGGCGCGAAGGTGAATCCCGCCCGGCTGCCATCGGGCAGCGTCAAATAAAGCCGCGTCCCCTCCTCCAGCGGAGCATAGACGCCCAGCGATTCGCGCCCGTCGGCACCAGGTCGGTCTGGAGGCCGACGTCGCGATTCACCAGCCGCCAGCCCGCGCCAAACGTGTCGAATGCGTCGGCTGCCACGGAATCGTAAGCCCGCGTGAGGCTGACCGTAATCCCACCCAAAGTCGTGGTGAGATCGGTGTCGGTCACTTGGACCGCGCCGGGCTTGGCGGCCGTATTCACTTCGAACGAAGTGGTGGTGACCGACTGCCGGCCGGAGATATCCAGGGCGCGGAGCCGCAACTGGTAAAACCCATTTGCCAGCGTCGCCGGATCGATCGAGAACAACGGGCCGTCGGCCACCGGCGTAACGCCGCTCGCGATGTCCGTGTATCGGCTACTCCCCAGCGTGGCCAATTGCAGCGTCCAGGAGTCGAGATTCGTGTCCGCTACGGTACCCAGCACTTCGGTCAGATCCACCAGCGGCGCCGTGAATCGGTCGAGCTCGACGGCCGGCGCCGTGGCGTCGTTCGGATCGCGAACTTTCAGGTAGGTGGAGCCCGTGTTGACCAGGCCGTCGGCGTCGGTGGCGGTCGCTTCCAGCAACATCTTGCCCGGCGAGCCGGCCACGATCTGTGCCCGGCCTTGCGCGTCGAGCGTGACCGGCACTCCGTCGAGCGAGAGCGTAATGCCCGTGATGGGTGCCACGCTCGAAGCCAGCGCGTGGACCGTGACGGTCGTTCCCGGCGCGACGGGGAAGCTGGGGGTCAGCACGAAGGTGACCGTTGGCGGCGTCGCTTGCAAGGCCGCTCGCAGGACGATCGATTGGCTGGTCGACCGCGTGCCGTCGCTGGCCGTGAAGCGGACGATGTGATCGCCTGCCTGGGCCGGACCGGCAGTCCAAGTCACCAAACCGGTATCGACGTCAAGCGTGGCGCCCTCGGGCAAGCCGACGGCGCTGTAGTGCAGCGTGTCTCCGACGTCCGGATCGGTGCCGGCCGCGGAGAACGTCAGGGTCTGTCCGAGCACCGCCTGGTGATCGCCAATCGCCAGCACCGGGGCCCGGTCGACATTGTCGACGTGAATCGCCACTTGAATCGAGTCGGAGAGTCCCGCCGGATCGGTCAGACGGAAGGTGATCGTGTGGTCGCCGGCCTGGGTGAAATCGGGAGTCCATTGAAACACGCCGTTGAGCGTATTGAACGTTGCGCCGGCCGGCAGATTCTCCGCCGAGAGTTGAGCCGGGTCGCCGTCGGGGTCGGCGCCGACGACGGTAAAGATCAGTTGCGTGTTCTCGCGGGCATATTGATGCGGAACCGCCACCAATTGCGGCGGGCGGTTGACGTCCGTGGCGATGATCGAAAACGACGTGCTCCCCGACAGGTGCCCGTTGCCGGCGGTGATCGTCACCGGATACTCGCCGGCCTGGTCGAAGTTCGGCGTCCAGGTGAGGATGCCGCTCAGCGGATCGAGCGCCGCTCCCAGCGGCAGGCCCGTGGCGCTCCACGTCAGCGGATCGTTGAACGAATTGCTCCCGGAGAGTTGCAGACTGAGCGTGGAGCCCTCGGCGACCGTCGCGTCGTCGACCTGGTCCACCGCCGGCACGCTGTCGGTGATGCGCACGATGAGCTGGAACGTTTGCGAGTCTGATAGGACGGCCCCCGCGCCTCCGTTGCCGTCGTCGCTGACTCCGATGGTCACGGTGTAGGTGCCGACGTCGGCGGCGGTGGGCGTCCAGTTGAGCGTGGCCGTTCCATAGGTCACGCCGGGCGTAATCGTCGCCTCGGCCGGCAGCCCCTCGACCGTGAAGGTCAACGCGTCTTGATCGATGTCGCTGGCCACGGCAGTCACACTGAACAGATCGCCGGGCAACGATACCCGATCGTTGATCGGCGCCAGCACGGGCGGATCGTTGGGCGAAACCACCGTGACGATAAACGTGAACGCGCTCGTTCGCACCGCGGTCGGACCGTCCAGGTCGCCGTCGTCTTGCGCCACGAGCGTCAGCGAATAATCCCCTCGATCGCCGGCGCCCGGGGCGAAATGAAACACGCCTTGCCCATCGCCCAGGTCGGTAAACGTGACGAACCGCGGCAGCGGCTGATTCGTCAGTGCGTTGACCGCCGAGAGGACGAGCGGATCGCCGTCGGGATCGGTGACCACCACCGGTACGTCGACGACATCGCCGCGATCGAGCGTCACGTTGCCGATCGGCGTGATCTCCGGCGGCCGATTCACGTTCCGCACGGTGATCGGAATCGTGATCGTCGTCGCCAGCGGCGTCGTCTGGCTGGGATCGGTGTCGGTGGCCGTGACGGTAATCTCATACTGTCCCGCCTGGTCGTAGCCCGGGATCCACTGGAAGGTGGCCGTCTGGTCGTCGTACGTCGCGCCGTCGGGCAGGCCGCTGATCGTGTAGGCGACCGGCGCGTCCGGGTCGGGTGGGTTGAGCGTGCCGTCGGGATTGCGCGTCGGCAGCACGAAGTCGGGATGGTTCGGGTCCAGGGCGAAGGTCTGGAACACGAGGCTTTGCCCCTCGAAAACCGTCCAACCCGGTTGCGGGTCGAACACCGGCGGGACGGCTGCCGGCAACACCGTGAACGTGATGGTCTTGGTAGTGGCCAGCCCGGTGGGTCCCGTCACCGTAATGGGCACCGCGAAATCGCCGGACTGGTCGTAGGCCGGCGTCCACTCGAATTGGCCGGTGTTCGGATTGAGCGTCGCGCCGTCGGGCAGATCGCTGCTGGAGTAGTGCACCGCTCCGCCGCCGGGATCGGTGCCGGCAAAGTAGATGATGAAGCCATCGCCTTGGCGCACGGTCCGGTCGGGCGGCAGCGTGAGCGTCGGCGGAAAATCGGACGGGGCCACCAGGATGTCAAAGCTCTGGCTCGTCGTCGTCGTGCCGTCGCTCACGTATACCGTCACGGCCGAGTAAGTGCCGGCCTGGCCGGCCGCGGGGGTCCAGGAGAGGATCTGCGTGTTGGGATCGAACACGGCCCCCGGCGGCACGTTGTCGACCCAGAAAGCCAGCGGATCGCCGTCCGCATCGGTGGCCGTGACGGGAATCTGCCACGACTCCCCTTCGTTGATTTGCAGCGTCGTGGGCAGCGGTCCCAACTCCGGTGCCTGGTTGCCGCCGGCCACGTGGATCGTCCATTGCTGCTTTTCCCACGAGCCGCGGGTGTCGAAAGCGTACAACGTGACCGCCGCTTCGGCCGGACTGTCGGAGGAAGTGACCCAGGTGATCTCGCCGGTGGACGGATCGACCGTCATGCCCAACGGGGCGCGTTGCAACAAGTAGGCCACCACGGCTCCTTCGACGTCGGTGGCCGTGGCGGCATAGTGATACGTCTCGCCAGCGTTAACGTCGGTGGGCGCCGTGCTGGTAAAGGTCGGCTTGGCACTGAGCGACGGCACGCCGGCGACGCCGGGCTGGTAGTCGGCCGTCTCGAACCCGGGCGTCACGATGTGGACCGTCAGCCCGGTCGTCGACTGGCCCGGCTCCAGCCGCACGCCGCCGGGAACGTTGCCTTCGAGGCTGAAGATCCAGCGGCCGTCGTCGCTTTGCTCGAGCGCTCCTTGCGGAGCCCCCTGCACGAACTTGGCGGGGTTGAGCGTCAAGATCAGCGGGAGCAGCAAGTCGTAATCGGCCGTATTGGTGATCGTCACCTCGTAGGTCACCGTCTGATCGTGGCGATCCAAGCGCGTGTCGGTGATGCGAAGCTGCGCGTAGTTCGACACGTCGTTGACCGCGGTGAACGTGGTCGTGTAAGTGCCGGCCAGCGTGAAGCCGTCGGTGCCCTCAATCGTGGGCAACACCGTCAGCGTGTAGGACTGCGGCGTCAGCCCCTGGACCTGCAACAGCGCCGTGTGCGTCGTCGAGTCGTACGCCACGCCGACGATCGTGGCCGCTTGCCCGTCCGCTCCGACCAGCGTGTAATTGTCCGGATCGGTGACCGACGCCGGATCGGTCGCGCTGTCGGCGACCATCGCCTGGTCGAACGTAACCGTGATCTCCGGCAGCGGCAGTGCGACGATGCTCTCATCCGGCGGATTGACCGCCAGCACGCCGGGGTTCGTCAACGGGTTCAGGACGTCCACTTGCGACGACTGGCTGACGAGCACCCGGCCGTCGCTCGTCGTCAGCACCACGTACCCCCGCGAACCGCCTGTGGCGACCGCCACTTGCTGCAGCGTCGCGGTGTCGATCATCGTCAGCTCGCTGCCGTCGGGCCCACTGTTGTGCGAGACGAACAGCAGCCCGGCCAGCGAGGTGCCGGCCTCGCCAAAGGCCAGCGAATCGACCGGCGCGTCGAACCTGAACATCACCTGGGCCTGCGCGTGGGCATCGAAGCTGACCACCTGGGTCCGGTCGGGCCAGGTGGTGGCCCACAGCGTGCCGTCGTTGTCGAATGCCAGGCTGGCCACGCGGAGGTTCAAATCGCGGCTATACGATTGGAAGGTGTGCGTGAGGGGGTCGAAGATTTGCACGCCCGTGCCGGTGCCGACGTACAACAAGCCGGTCGCCGGATCGACGGCCAGTCCCAGTTCGATCGCGTCGCCGTACGAGGCCAGCACCTGGCCCGATTCAGGGTCCAGTTGCAACAACGGCCCGCCGCCGGTCGTGGCCCACAGCCGCCCCTGGGCGTCGAACGCCAGGTTGTAGATCGGCTCGTTCAGCACGGCCAACGGCGCGGTGGCCTCGCCGCCGGTGCGCGAAAAGCGGTACAGCTCGTTGCGCGGCTGCCGCCGCTGACCAGGATGGTGCCGTCGGGCGCCTCGGCCAGCGCCATCGGGCCGATGCCCCCTTCGCTCTGGCCGATGCCCGTGGCGAATGACTGCCCGACGAACGGCGACAGCACCTGCGGTGAACTCCGGCGCCTGCGACGTCGGCGGCGCCGAGGGGACCTGGTTCTGGGCCAGCGTGAACAGCACGTTGGTCGAGGGCGTGTTGCTGGGGGGCGGCGGCTGGCCGAAAGTTGGGCGGCGTGGTGTTCGTCGTGGGCGTGGTGCCCAGGTTCGAACCGGAGCCGTCGTCCGGTCGTGCTCACCGACAGGGGCGGCTGCTCGCGATTGCCGGCGCTGTCGGCCGCCAGCGCCAGAAACTCGTAGCTGTGACCGAGCTGGCCGGCATATTCCAACTGCCCTGCCGCGTCGGTCAACTGCCGCTGCCAGATCTGGAAGTTGCCGCCGTCGATCGCCACGTAGAGCGTCACCGTTTTGACGCCGGAGCCGGCGTCATCGTCGACGGCGTTCCAAGTGACGTCGTAATTGCCGGTGCCGGGAACCTGCGCGGCGGAGAGCGTCGTGGTGGGCGCCTCGCTGTCGATCTGGTAGGTGAGCTCCTGGGTGTCCTCCGGCGGCGTGTTGTCGAACGTGGCGCTGGCGCTGACCGAGAGAGTGGCTCCGCTGGGAGCCCCCGGATCGGCTTCGACCGTGTAGCTGACGTAGCCGGCGCCCAACCCCTGGGCGTCGTTCGGGGAGCAGGCCGCGCGTCGAGTCGCGCAGCAATTGGCCCGTCAGCGGATCGATCGCCTGCAACAACCACGTCGCCGCGTGGCTCCTCAAGTCCACGCCGGCGCTGACGCGCAAGATAAATCCGTTCGACTGCGTGAAATCGAAGTCCCCCTGGAACAGGCTGCGACCCGCGGGAACGTGAATCGTGATGTTGCCCACCTTGATGTCGCCGAGCTGGAACGTCTCGGCGTCGACGTTCGGGTCGAGCGGCACGGTGACCCGCACCTCGTGGCTGTAGGTGGTCGCCGCGGGATCGTTCTGGAAATTGACGGTAAACGGCAGCGGCTGGCTGGTCGGAACGAAGCCGCCGGTGTCGGTCGTGAACGGTCCGCTGATCGACGCGGCGCCGGCATAGGCCCCCGAGGTGGCGTAGAACTGGTCGAGGTTCAGCGGAAAGAAATGTTGCGTGTCGTTGGGCGTGATCCCGCTGATGGCGTAATCGGCCGGAATCCCCGCGGCCCGGCTCTCGAACGAGACCCACGGCACGTAGACGTCAAAGGCCTGGAACGTCGTGGGAAGCGAGAGGCCCAGGTTGTACTGGTCGAAAGTGGGCAAGCCCGGCACCGCGGTGGGCGCGTTCAAAATGCCGAAGAATCCCAACGAGTCGCTGGTGAACGTGGGCTGGGGCACGCCGCCGGTGTACATCAGGTCGGGATTGTTGCCGTACCACGTGCGCACCTGGTCGAAGAAGTCGCTCAGGCTGCCGGTGGTCAACTGTTGTTGTCCGGCCGGCCCGGCCAGAATGCCGGCCGACAGCGTGGCGACGACGCTGATGATCTTCGGATCCGTGCGCACCGGCGGGGTCGTGCCGTCGGGTAGCAGCAGCCCGGTCTCCTCCAGCGAAGCCAGGTACATCTCGTCCCAAGTCGACTGATCGGCGGCCAGCGTACTCAGGGCCGGCGAGGCGTCCGGGTCGGCGATGATCGCCGCGCGAAGCCGATCGGCCTCCTGGAGCTGCAGCGCGATGAACTCGTCGCGGGTCAACGACGTGGCGGCGGCCACGATGTTGAACTCGAACGGAATCAGGGGAATGTGCAACAGATCGGGAATCGCGCCGAAGCTATCCCAGATGAACGACAAGCCCGGTTGGAGCTGATCGAGACCGGCGGGGCCGTCCTTCAGTGCGTCGGTGGCGGCCAGCTCGGGATACATCGCGTAGAGGACCGCCTTGAGCTGATCGAAGCCGTCGTGATCGTGCAGTTCCTTGAGGCCCGGGTAGGTGTCGACGTTGAATGTGAAGCCGGTGAATCCCCCGGCCGGTTCGTTCAGCAGGTAGCCGGACGTCGTGACGGTGCCGTTGAGGTTCAGCGTGGAATCGAGCGTCGCCCAGGGCAGGCCCTCGATGCCGCCCGTATCAGGGGCCCCTTCCACGTTGGACTCGAAGTTCAGGTACTTCAGCCCGTAGAAAAAGATGTTGGTCCCCATCTCGGGGATGCCGACGGTGAAGTACGTGTACGGGGCGTCGACGTTCCCCAGGTTCTGTAGCGCCACGCTGTAGGTGCCGGTGTCGCCGGCAAAAATGTAGCGCGGACCTCCGACGCCGATCGTCACTTCCGGTTCCACGGTCCGCGTCACCAGGAACCGGTACGGGATGATGGCCTGGCTGCCGTCGGGGTTCGTGACCGTCAAATCGTAGAGCCCGTGGGCGCGTCGGTCAGGTCGAACTCGGCGATGATCCGCGTGGCATCGACCACCTGCACGCTGGCGGGCTCGTACTCGGCGAAGCCCGGCCGCGTGAGCTTGACGATCGCCTGCGGCGAGAATCCCGCGCCGGTGATGTTGACGGTCACGTACTTGCTGGCGCCGCCGGCGTCGGTCTGGACGTCGCTGATGGCCAGCGGCACCAATTCGGCCACGAGGGTCACCGGCGTGGCCGGGTCGGGCATCGAAAAGCCGTCGAGCAAGATGTAGTACGTGCCCGGCTCGGTGCTGGGAACGACGGCGATCTGTTGGGCGCCGAGCACCCCGCCGCTCGACGCGTCAAAGACCGTCGTCGTCGGCGCGACTCCGCCGGAAATGAACAATTGCGTCGCGGCCTGCTCGTCGGCCGCCACGGCCGTGACCCGCAGCGTGCGTCCCTCGGGCACGTCGACCTGGAAGAGCCGCTGCTGACCCGTATCGAGCGTCGTCTCGTAGGGCACGTCCAGCTCCAGCGGCACGGCCGAGATGTTGACGATGCTGCCCGATGCCGTGGTATTGTTCGACTCGTTGGGGCCCTCGTACACCTCGTTGAAGATGTCGGCCCGCACCAGCACGTGGTAGGCGCCGGGCGTCAACGAAGGGACGTTGGCCACGAGCGTCTGGGTGTAAGACTGCCCGGGTTGGAGCGTGCCGTTGAACTCGACCCGGCCGACAAACGGATTCGAAAGCTGCCAGGCCGTGGTCGGCGAGATGTAGACCGCGTCGGACCAGCGGCCGCTGGCCGGGTTCTCGCCCAGGTTGGTGACCGTCCAGGTGATGCTCACCGTGCGCCGATCGTGGCCGACAGCGGCGTCACTACGGCCGTGACTTGCAAGTCGCTGGCCGGCGGCTGCTCGATCACCAGCGGCACGTCGCTGGCGCGGTCGTTGTTGCGTTCGTTCGATTCGTACACCATTCCCTGCGCGGCCTTCAGCGGCGCGTCGGTGACGACGAAAACGTAATACGGACCCACCATGTCGGGCGGCAGATCGACCGTCGTGTCGATGGTGTAGCTTTCTCCCGCGCCCAGCGGGTCGGTGCGTTCCACCATGCCCAGGTAGCGGTCGGCCTTCAGATCCAGGTTCTTGTCGCGCGACAGGTAGATGAGATCGTTCCACTTCTCCTGGCCGGCCACCGTGTCGCCCCCGGCGTTAGTCACGGTGAAGCTCACGTCGATCTGCTGGCCGACGTTGGCCCGGGTGGGGACGATGATCGGGTCGTTGACTTGCAAGTCGGGGGGCGGCGTCAACGTCACCGGCATGTCGACGATGCCCAGGTTGTTTCCCTCCTGCTGGTACTCGGAGACTTTGCCGCGAGCCAGGTTGCGCGTGGCAAACGACACCAGGTTGAACGGAGCCAGTGGGCTGGGAGTCTTGAACTCCAGGCCGATGCGGTTGAAACCGACGTCGCTCGGATGGCCCAGCGAATCGGTGTCGGCGGCCGAGTCCGCGTAGACGATCAAGTGGAAGTCGCCGTCGATGTCGTCGGGCACCTTCACCTGAATCGTCCGGGTGTACGAATCGCCAGCCTTGAGCACGCCGCTGTGCGGGGAGTCGGACAACTTCGTGTCGTTGTTGTCCAGCGACGCGTCGTGCGACAGAAAGATACGATCGACCCAGTTGTTGACCCGCGTGTCGCGATCGCCCATGTTCGTTACGGTGTACGTAACGTCGATCGTCTCGCCCGAGTGTACGTCCGAGGGCACTTCCAGGTCCGTGATCTGTAAATCGGCCTCGCGGAACGTGATCGGCACGTCGACGCGCGTGCGATTGTCGGTCGGGTCTTCATAGGCCCAGTGCGAGAAGAAGCCCACCAGCGATTCGTTGTCCCCCGAGTCAACCGGTCCCTGGCTGACCAGCTCGCCCAGCGGATCGGTGTCGTTGGGCGGTGCGCCCGGATACCAACCGGTCAGCTCTTGTCGCGACTCGTTGGGAAAGAACAGCGGCGTCAGGTCGTTGTGCGCGTCCAGGTCGATCCACAAATAGTTGTGGCCGCTGGTTCCCTCCGGCAGCTTGACGGTGATGGTCGCCACGTACCCGTCGCCGGGGTTGAGCGGCCCGGTCCGCGGCGTGGCCACCTGCCCCAGGTACGAAGCCCGCGAACGGATAAAGGTCGGGTCCGCGGTAAGCCACAAGAAATCGGTCCACGAATCCGTGCCCGGCCACACCGGATAGCTTCCGATGTTGATCACGGTGTATTGGATCGTCATCGATTCGCCGGAGTAGTTCACGTCGGGGATGCTGACGTTCGTGATCTTGAGATTCGCCGGCACCGGCGTCACGACGGTGTCCAGCGCGCGGCCGTTGTTGTCGGTGTCGACCTCCTTGAGCGGCGTGAACCGGTCGGCCAGATTGGGTGGCGGCGTCACGCCGGGAATGCCGAGGCCCAGCGGAGGACTCACCGAGTCGTTGGCCAGCACGACCCAGTAGAGTCCCTGGGCCGAGGGCGACAGCGTCACCGTCAGGCTCTCGGTGTAGCTCGCTCCCTCGACCAGCGGATCGTCGTGTTTCACCTCACCCAGGTAGAAGGTTTTGGCACCTTCAGCTTTCGGATCGGGATTGTCGGAAAGATAGACCCGATCGCCCCAGCCCCCTTTGACGGCGTCGGCAATGCCGGCGTTCTTGACCGTCCAGGTCACCGTGACGGTGCTGCCGCCGTCCAGCGTCGCCGGCGCGTTGACGTTGGTAACCACCAGATCGGGCAGCGCGCCCAGGATGAGGATCGACTGGTTCTTGTAATTCTCACTCAGCAGTTGCGCCGGATCGTCCGGATTGACGTTCGTCGCCAGCTGGTCTTGCAGCACGACTCCGTAGGGATCGACCCAGGGGGTGACGTAAAACGTGCCGGAATCGAGCTCCGCGGGAATCTGCACGTTGACCGTCTGGTCGTAGCCGGCGTGCACGACCAGCCCGCCCGTGTGCGAGATGGTCTTGAGCAACACGTCGCCGTGGTTCGGATTCGGCCGGCCGGGCGTCTGGGTGAGCCAGATCGTCTCGGTCCAGTTGTCCACCAGCGTCGCGCCCGCCCCCAGGTTCGTCACCGTGTAGGTGACCGGCATCACGGCGCCCGCCGTGACCTGCGTCGGCACGATCACGTCGCTCACCACCAGGTCGGGCAGCGGGAGCGGATCGACGTGAATCGCTTTGTAGACGAGGTTGTAGGAGCCGTTGGGCCATTGATCGACCTCGCGTTTGGCGTCGACCGACACAATCACGTAGACGTCGCCGCGGAACCGCTCGGGCACGACGATCGGATCGGTCGTCGAGCGATATTGTTCGCCGGGCCCCAGCGCCGATTGATTCGCCAGCTCGCCGATCAGTAAGGAGCCAGGATCGATGGTCGTATCGAGCGACAAGTAAACCTGGTCGATCCAGTGCGGCACTTCGGTTCCGACCGTCCCTTGGTTGATGACGTCGAACGTGACACTCAAAGCCGAGCCGGCCGGCACATGATCGGGAATCTCGATGTCGGCCACTTGCAGGTCCGGCCGCGGCTTGGCGCTGACGGCCAGCGGCACCAGACTGCCGGTCGTGTTGTTCTCTTCCAGCGCGTCTCCGCCCTCGTAAATCGTGCCGAACGGATGGTCGTCGTCCGCCAGATCGGTCGTGACGTAGACGGTGTATAGATCGTTGATGTGCACCGGCAGCGTGACCTGCTCGGTGCGGGTGTAGGTCGTGCCCGGAGCGACGGGGCCGTTCTCGTAGAACCGGCCCAATTCGACGATGGGGGCGTCCGGATGCCCCGCTTCCTGGAGGTAGACGCGGTCGACCCAAATCCCGCTGGCCGTGCCCAAACCTTGATTCTGCACCGTCCAGGTGACGTCGATCGGCGTCCCCTCTTCCGCCGTGGTCGGCGTTTGCAGGGAAGTCACGACCAGGTCGGGCGTGTCCAGTTGGCTCACGGCCATCGGCTGACGAAACCGTCGTGTCGTTGTCGGTGTGCACGAACTGGAAGGGACCGCCGGTGGTCACGACCACGTAGATATTGCCCGCCAGGCCGTCGGGCACCGTAAACTGCACGCTTCGCTCGTACGAGCCACCGACTCCCAGAAAGCCAAAATGCTCATACCGCGTCGACGTGTCGTCGATCTCGCCGCTCCCGTCCGGATTGGTCGCCAGGTAGACCGTGTCGTACCAGTCGCCCACGTCGGTGGTGCCGATTCCCTGATTGGTCACCGTCCAGGTCACGGTCACGGGCTGTCCGCCATGCCCCACGGCCGGGACGTCGACCGTGGAAACGACCAGGTCGGCATAGGGGTTGGGCATGACGTCGAAGTCGTGCCCGGCGTCCAGCGCGTTGTTGGCTTCGAGGTTGTTTTCAAACACCTGATCGTCCGCGTCGGTTTTGACGAACAGGTGGTACCGCCCGGTGAATGCCGGCGGCAGCAGAAAGGTCTGCGATTGCGCGTAGCTCTGGTTGACGCCCAGCGCTCCGTCGTGGATGAATCGTCCCAGCACCGTCGCCTGCGGATTGTCGGGATTGTCGTCGGGCGACGCGATGACTTCGTCGACCCAGGAGTTGATCGGGCCGGTGCCGGTTCCGACGTTCTCGACCGTCCAACTGACGGTCACTTCGGCCGGATCGCCAATCGTCTGCACCGGCGCGTCGACGCTGGTCACTTGCAGATCGGCATAAGGAGCCAGCTCGACGTGAATCGCCTGCACGGCCTGTTGCGGCCCGCCCGATGTGATTGACCTGGCTCGTGGCATCGGCCACCACGATCAGGTAATAGTCGCCCGACAAACTGTACGGCAGCGTCGCGTTCAGGCTGCTGCCGGTGGTTTGTCCGGCGCCCGAGTGGGCCGTCAACCGTTACCTGTCCCAACAGCGAAGCCTGCGCGGTGACTTGCTGCGTGCTGGAGATGTAAACCCGATCGACCCAGCTCCCCGCGGCCGGGCCCGTGCCCGTGTTCGTCGTATTCCAGGCGATCGACAACTGCGTGCCCGAGACGACGTTCGTCGGGGCGGACGTGATCGCCGGCACCAGCGCCGCGTGGCTCACGACCAGCGTGCCGGCGGCCGAGGCCACGTTGTTCGCTTCGCCGAGCCCTTCGGTCACCTGGCTGTTGCTGTCGGTGACTACTAGAACGTAATAGGTGCCGTCCGCCAGACTGCCGGGAAGCGTCACCTGGCTGCCGGCCGTGTACTCGCCGCCGGACGCCAGGCCCAGTGTGCGGGTCTGGCTATAGATCGGGATGGCCCCGGCCAACTGGCCGTCGAGCGACAAGTAGGCCCGATCGGTCCATGCCCCCACGGCCGCGACCGGTCCGAGGTTGTCGACCGTCCATAAGATCGAGACTTTCTGGCCAGGTTGGCCGGCCGCGGGAGCGTCGACCTGAGTGACGGCCAGATCGGCTAGCGGCGGAAAGCTGATCGTGATCGGACCGCTGGCCAGCACGTTGTTCGTTTCGTCGGACTCGCCGACCACGCTCGTGGCGTCGGTCTGCACCAGGACGTAATACGTCCCCTCGGTCAACGTGGACAGCAGCGGAATGGTGACGGTGGTCGTATTGCCGTAAGAATCCTGCGCCGCCAGGTTCGAACCGGCCGTATTGGGTAGCGTCGTCAGGGCCCGGTCGCCAGCGTCGAGCACCGTGTCGCTCGACAGGTAGAGCTTATCCTTCCAGGCGCCACTGGCGGCGGCCGTTCCCAGATTGCTCACCATCCACGACAGCGTCAGCGGTCCGCCGAACACCGCGCTGCTGGTCGACGGGGTCACCGACGCGACCTGCATGTCCGGCTGCGGCACGACGCTGGAAGTGATCACCGTGCTGGTGAAATTGTTCAGCTCGGCGTCCTGGTGCGGGTCGGTCGTGTAGGGAACCTGGTATTCGTACAGATCGTTGTGATCGTCGCCGCTGATGAGGACCAGGATGGTTCCCAGGCCGGCGGTACCCGCGGGAAGGGTGAACTGGTATTGCCGGACCGCCGATTCGCCCGAGCCCAGCGCTCCCACCGTGCCCACGTCGTACGGCACTTCGACGTCGGCCAACACCTGGCCGGTCGTGATGTTTTCGATGTGAACCAGGTCGTCGAACGCGTGGCGGATGGCTCCCGCACCTGTGTTCTGGTCGGTCCACTGGATCGTTAGCACGCTGCCGGAAGTCGGATTGTCGGGCGTGACGGTCAGACTCGGCACGATCGAGATCCGGATACGCGCCCAGCGTGGCGGAGAACGTCGTCGTGTCGTCGTTGTTCGTCTCGGCCGTGCCCGAGGGGTTGTCCTCGGTGACGTCGTCCTGCGCGTCGAGCGTGACCAAGACCTGGTACTGGCCGACGGCCGGATCGCCGTCGGGAACGGTGAATGTGAACTGCTGCTGTGCCGAGCCGCCGGGGGCCAGGTTGCCGCGTGTCGTCGCGTCGTAAGGGACGTTGCCGCTGGCCACCGTCTCGCCCGTGGCGGAATTGATCACCGTGACGCTGTCGACCCACGAGGTGCTGGTGGCGGTGCTGGCCGCGGCATTGTCGTCGAGCCAGTGAACGGTCACTTGCTGCCCGGTCTCCACGTTGGCCGAATCCAGCGAGAGCGAGCCCGGCGCGACGACCAGATCCGGAAAATCACCGGCCAAGAGCGAGGTTTTGGTGATCGACTGCGAGTTGGCATTGTCCGGATTGCCGGCCGCGTCAAATCGCTTCACAAAATTGCCGGCGTCGGTGATCACCGTGAATTGCAGGTCCCCCTCGCCGTCGTGGTCCGAGGGAAGCTGAACGTCGAGCGAGCGGTTTTGCATGCCGCCGGCCGCGATGTCGCCGCTGGCGTCCGGGTCGTAGTACACCCACTGGTCCAGCAGCGTGACGGTGCGCGTCGCGTTGAAGACGATCACCTCGTCGTAAAACCCGCCGCCGGTCTCGTGCGACAGGCGATCCTCGGGAACGATGCTCTTGGGCGTCGACGGGCTGCTCCACAGCAGTTGCATCGCCGCGTTGCTGCCTGCCTGATAGTACTCGATGCGGATGTCATACTTCTGGCCGGCGACCAGGTTGATCGTGCCGGAGTTTTCGGTCAGGCTGTGGACGGTGAAATTGTCGATCAGCAGTTGGCCGTTGACCCACAGCCGCACGCCGTCGTCGCTCTCGGTGTAGAAGGTGTAGGCCTCGCTGAATTGAGCCTGCACCTGTCCCAGCCAGCGGACGCTGTAGTTGTTTGAGAGGCCGGTGGGGGGCGGCGTGCTGCTGAAATCGAAGTTCACCGTCGCGTCGGTGCGTCCTACCGGCGTGCCGCTGAAGGTGGTATTCGTGTAATACGCTCCCAGCAGCCCGCTGGCCGTTCCGCCGGCGTTGAAGCGGCTGGTGGCCGCGCTGCCCGCGTTGGCATCGGTCCACGAGACGGTGGCCGAATCGCCGGTGTGCAGCGGATCGGGCACCACGTCGAGACCCGTGGTCTGCAAGTCGGCATACGCGGCCAACGTGGCGTCGAAGCTGGCCGCGGCCGCGTTGTTGCTCTCGGCCGTGCCGCCGGCGTTGTACTCAAACAGCGTATTGCCCGACGTCCGTGGTGACGCTGATGTCGAATTGCCCCGTGCCCGCGGCGCCGTCGGGCAGCGTGAAAGCCACTTGGCGCGGCGTGGAGCCGAAGGCAGTCAGCGGACCCGACAGTGCTGGCGTCGTAATGCACCGTCGTGTTGAGCAGCGTGGCGCCGGTCGTATGATTGGTGATCACGACGTGGTCGTCCCAGGCCGCCGTTGGCGGCCCCGTCGCCGGCGTTGGCGTCGTCCCACTCGACCAACAGGCTCGAGCCCGATTCGAGATCCGCTGGCCGGGGTGGTGCGCAGGTTGTCGACCTGCAAGTCCGGATACGGGGCCAGGCTCGAGGCGACCGTCGTGGTGGCGGCGTTGTCGTCGGGCGCCGCCAGCCCGCTCCCCAGGGGAACGAAGACCGCCGGACCTGACACCGTCGAGACGGTGATGGCCGCCAAAAACGCCTGCCCCTGCGGATTGCCGCCGTTGGTCGTCAGGATGATTTCGGTGAGCGTGTCGCTGGCAAACGCGGCGGGCAGGGTAAACGTCTGGCGATCGAGCCGGTCGGAACCGAACGTGGCCGACGGCGTTCCCGGCGCGATCGTGTTGTTGTTCCCGTCGTTGTAATGATCGCGGATGTTGGTTCCCTCGACCAGGTCGAACGTGGCGTCGGCCCCGCCGGCCGCCAGAAACTCGATGCTGGCGATGTTGGCCCCCAGCGTGCCGTAAATCGAGTTCATCAGCGTGTCGACCGCGGTGGCGCCGACGACGTGGGTCGCGATGTGATACGTGGACGAGCCGGCCGGCGACTGGATGATCCCCAAGCTGTTGGCCGTCGTGCCATAGCTGACCAGGCTGAAGTCCAAGCCTCCCACGTTCAACACCGTGGGGGCCACCGGATAGTTGCCGCCGCCGGTGTACGTCCGCAGGTTGGCGTTGACCAGCGAGTTGTTCCATTGCCCGGCCGCGTGGCCGATGTCGGCCGTCACCGTGATTTCGAGGTCGCCGGCGCCGGCCCCACCGTCGGGCAGCTTCAACGTATATTGCCGAGCCAACGAACCGCCCACGGCCAGCGGACCATCGGTCGTCGCATCGTAATGCACGAGCGCCGTCGCCAGGGTGTCACCGGTCGTCACGTTGCGGACGACGACCTGATCGTCCCAGGCCCCCTGCACCGGTAGATCGCCGGTGTTGCTGTCGTCCCACGAGATCGTGATCGTCTGGCCGGACAGCACGCCGGCGGGCGGCGACACCGCAAGGTTCGCGACTTCGAGGTCCCCCACTTTGCTCGGTTGGTTCACCAGCGCCACGTCGCTCGGCTTGAGCCCGTCGTAACCGTCATCGGTGCTCGTGGCCGGGCCAACGAGGATGCTGTAGCTGCCAAGTCGCGGCGCCGCCGGTCACCGTAACCGTCTGCGGCTGGTCGTAGTCGCCCGGCGTGAACGTCAGGCTGGTCACGCTGGCCGTGCCGGCACCCGCGTTGGTGGAAGCGATCGGAATCGTCACGGTGTCGGTCGGCGCGGTCGAGAGCACGACGCTGAACGTGGCCGTGTCTCCCAGGGCACTGGTGACCAGGCCCGTCGTCGGCGTGACGCGGATGTCCGTGGCCGCCGCGGTCAGCGTCAAGTTGGCTGCGTCGAACGACGTGCTGCAATCGGGCGCCGCCGCTGCAGCGCCAGGCCGTTATACGTCTGAAAGTCGCCCGAGCGGCTGGCAAACGAGAGGACTTGAAATCCGTTGCCCAGCCCCGGCGTAAACCCGTCGATGAGGCTCACGTTGAACGTGCCGGCCAGCGCGGCGATTCCACCCACCGCCAGCCGATCGTACTGCGTGCCGGCCGAGAGCCCGCCGAGTTCCACGTTGATCGTGCCGCCGGAATACTGCGTGTAGTTGCCGCTGATCGAGAGCGTTCCCGCGGCTGCGCTGCCGCCGGGATTGATCGTGCCGCCGTTGACCACGTTGCCGGTCACGGTGCCATTGCCCGCCAGCACGCTGCCGCCCAAATGCACGTTGCCCGAAATCGATGCCCGAGGTCGTCACCGTGGCCAACACTCCGACCAGCCGCGAATTGGCCGCCGGCAGCCAGCGCGATCAATCCCGAGTTACTGGCCGTCAGCGTCGAGAATCGGTTTTCGGCCGTCGTGCTGCCGGCGTAGTTGTCGATAAAGCTGGCCAGCGCCGACAGGTCGATGGTGCTGCCCGTGCCATCGGCGGTGACGTCGATCGTCGCGAAAACGCTGGTCCCCGCGTCGGGGTCGACGATCGAAGTCGTGCCGCTCAAGTCGATCGCGCCGCCGCCGGTGGCCGAGATCGCCAGGCGCGTCTGGTAATTCAGCCCGTTGGTGATCGTCGCGACGTTGTGCAAATCCAGCAGACTGCCGGTTCCCGCCGCCGACAGGGTCCGCGTCTGGCTGTTGAGCCCGCTGGGGAGCGTGGTCGGTATAACTGGTCAGGGCCGGGAAGCTGGCGTTCGCGCCGCCGCTCACCAGCACGTTCGAGCCGTCCAGGTTCACCAGCGAACTGAACACGTAGCTGGCCCCATTGCCGCTGAGGGTCAATTGACCGTTGTTGACCGTGGCGATCTGTCCCACGGGGAGCGTGCCGGTGCCGTCGAGCGTGACGTTCACCCCCACGAGCGTCGTCAGGACTCCGGCATCGATCACGCCCGAGTTCTTGGCGGTCAGCGTGGAAAACCGGTTCTCGGCCGTGGTGCTGCCGGCATAATTGTCGGTAAAGCTGGCCAGCGCCGACAGATCGATCGTGCTGCCGGCGCCGTCGGCCGTGACGTCGATCTCGCGGTAACGCTCGTCGCCCAGTGTCGGGGTCGACGATCGACGTCGTGCCGCTCAAGTCGATCGCGCCGCCGCCGCTGGCCGAGATCGCCACGCGCGGTCTGGTAGTTCAACCCGTTGGTGATCGTCACGACGTTGTGCAGATCCAGCAGACTGCCGGCGCCCGCCGCTGACAGGGTGCGAATCTGGCTGCTGAGGCCCGTGGGCAGCGTGGCGGTATAGCTGGTCAAGGCCGGGAAGCGGCGCTCGCGCCGCCGCTCACCAAGCACGTTCGAGCCGTCCAGGTTCACCAGCGAAGTAAACGCGTAGCTGGCCCCATCGCCGCTGAGCGTCAATTGACCGTTGTTGAGCGTGGCGAATTGTCCCACGGGGAGCGTGCCGGTGCCGTCGAGCGTGACGTTCACCCCTACGAGCGTCGTCAGGACTCCGGCGTCGATCACGCCCGAGTTCTTGGCGGTCAACGTGGAGAGCCGGTTTTCGGCCGAAGTGCTGCCGGCGTAGCTGTCGGTAAAGCTGGCCAGCGCCGACAGATCGATCGTGCTGCCGGCGCCGTCGGCCGTGACGTCGATCTCGCGGTAACGCTCGTCTCCCGAGTCGGGGTCGGCGATCGAGGTCGTGCCGCTCAAGTCGATCGCGCCGCCGCCGCTGGCCGAAATCGCCACGCGGCGTCTGATAGTTCAACCCGTTGGTGATCGTCACGACGTTGTGCAGATCGAGCAGGCTGCCGGCGCCCGCCGCTGACAGGGTGCGAGTCTGGCTGTTGAGGCCCGTGGGCAGCGTGGCGGCATAGCTGGCAAGCGCCGGGAAGCTGGCGCGTCGCGCCGCCGCTCACCAACACGTTGGAGCCGTCCAGGTTCACCAGCGAACTGAACGCGTAGCTGGCCCCATCGCCGCTGAGCGTCAATTGACTGTTGTCCAGCGTGGCGATCTGCCCCACGGGGAGCGTGCCGGTGCCGTCGAGCGTGACGTTCACCCCCACGAGCGTCGCCAGGACTCCGGCATCGATCACGCCCGAGTTCTTGGCGGTCAGCGTGGAAAATCGGTATTCGGCCGAAGTGCTGCCGGCGTAGCTGTCGGTAAAGCTGGCCAGTGCCGACAGGTCGATGGTGCTGCCGGCGCCGTCGGCCGTGACGTCGATCGCGCGGTAACGCTCGTCGCCCGTGTCGGGGTCGACGATCGAGGTCGTGCCGCTCAAGTCGATCGTGCCGCCGCCGCTGGCCGAGATCGCCAGGTGAGATTCGTAATTCGACCCGTTGGTGATCGTCGCCACGTTGTGCAGATCGAGCAGGCTGCCGGCTCCCGATGCCGAAAGGGTCCGCGTCTGGCTGTTGAGATTCGCGGGGAGCGTGTCGCTGTAGCTGGTCAAGGCCGGGAAGCTGGCGCTGGCGCCGCCGCTGACCAGCACGCTCGAGCCGTCCAGGTTCGTCAGCGACCGTGAACGCGTAGCTGGCCCCATTGCCGCTGAGGGTCAGTTGACCGTTGTTGACGGTGGAGATCTGTCCTATACCGGCAGCGTGCCGGTGTCGTCGAGGACAACATTCACGCCCACGCAGCGTCGCCAGCGCGCCGGCCTCGATCGACGCCCGGAGTTCTTGGCGGTCAACGAGGAAAAGCGGTTGGCGGCCGACGTGCTGCCGGCATTGTTATCGGTGAAACTTTCGAGCGCCGACAGGTCGATGGTGCTGCCGTCGCCGTCGGCCGTGATGTCGATTGTGCGATACGACTCGTTGCCCGCGTCGGGGTCGATGATCGCGGTCGCGCCGCTCAAGTCAATCGTGCCGCCGCCGGTGGCCGAGATCGCCAGGTGGGCGTTGTAATTCATCCCGTTGGTGATCGTCACCACGTTGTGCAGGTCGAGCGTGCTGCCGGCGCCGCTGGCCGAAAGGGTCCGCGTCTGGTCGTTTCCCGTGGTGGTGTTCGTGTAGCTGGTGACGGCCGGAAGCGCCAGGGTGCCGCCGCCAGTGACCAGCAGGTTCGAGCCGTCGATATCCGCCAGCGACGGCACGCTGAGCGTCGCGGCGTCCACGCTCAGCACGCTGGTGGTGGCGGTCGTCAGGCCGGAAAAATCAAACGTGGTAGCGCTGCCGCTGAGCGACAGGCGCTGGTGTCGAGCGACGTGATCTGCGCCGTCGACATCGTGCCGGTGGCGTCGATCGTCACGCTGACGCCCAGCAGCGTCGTGAGCAGGCCGGCCTGGATGGTGCCCGAGTTCCTGGCGGTCAGCGAAGAATAACGATTGGCCCCCGTGGGACTGCCGCCGGTGTGGTCGCTGAAACTGGCCAGCGCCGATAGGTCGATCGTGCTCCCCATGCCGTCGGCCGTGACGTCGATCGAGCGGTAGCGCTGGTCTCCCGAGTCGGGATCGACGATCGCGGTCGTGCCGCTCAAGTCGATCGTGCCGCCGCCGGTGGCGGAGATCGCCACGTGGGCGTTGTAATCCTGCCCGTTGGTGACCGTCGTGACGTTGTGCAGGTCGAGCATGCTGCCGGCGCCGCTGGCCGAAAGGGTCCGCGTCTGGTCGTTTCCCGTGGTGGTGTTCGTGTAGCTGGTCACGGCCGGCAGCGCCAGGGTGCCGCCGCTGGTGACCAGCAGGCTCGAGCCGTCGATATCCGCCAGCGCCGGCACGCTGAGCGTCGCGGCGTCGACGCTCAACACGCTGGTGGTGGCGGTCGTCAGGCCGGAAAAATCAAACGTGGTAGCGCTGCCGCTGAGCGACAGCGCGCTGGTGTCGAGCGACGTGATCTGCGCGGTCGGCATGCTCCCCGTGCCATCGATCGTCACGTTCACGCCGACCAGCGTTTCGAGCACCCCGGCCTCGATGATCCCCAAGTTCCTGGCGGTCAACGTGGAATAACGATTAGCCCCCGTCGGACTGCCGCCGCTGTTGTCGGTAAAGCTGGCCAGCGCCGAAAGGTCGACGGTGCTCCCCAAGCCGTCGGCGGTGACGTCGATCGAGCGGTAGCGCTGGTCCCCCGTGTTCGGGTCGACGATCGAGGTCGTGCCGCTCAAGTCAATCGTGCCGCCGCCGCTGGCCGAGATCGCCAGGTGGGCGTTGTAATTCATCCCGTTGGTGATCGTCACCACGCTGTGCAGGTCGAGCGTGCTGCCGGTGCCGCTGGCCGAAAGGGTCCGCGTCTGGTCGTTACTCGTGGTGGTATTCGTGTAGCTCGTCAGGTTGGGCAGGCTGATCGTTGCGCCGGCCGCTGCCGCCAGGCTGCCGCCATCAACCGTCGTCGTGCCGCTGGCCGTGAACGTGACGCCGGCTCCGCTGGCGGTGAAAGTACCACCGGTCATCGAGAACGCGCCGCTGACCGAAGAGTCGGCATGCACTGTCAGCGAACCGCCGGTGATCGAGAGACTGTCGGTCACCGTCAGGCTATTAACCGACGTCGTGCCCGAGGAAAAGTCGATGGTGGGGTTGCCGGCGACGTCGATCACCACGTCGTCGGCGGCACCGGGCAGGGCCATTCCCGTCCAGTTGTTGACGTCGCCCCACGAATGCCCATCACCGAGCCCGGTCCAGTCGACAATCGTCAGCAGTCGGCGTTCTTCCAGTTGCTCCAGTTCGAAATGCAGGCCAGGCCGGTCCGTGCTTCGGGCGAGTTTTCGGCGTTTCGCGCGACGGCGCGGCGACGCGACTCCCCAAGGTGCCATATCAATTGCCCCCGACCTCGCCAAGCTCTCAAGTGCACGTGGTCCCAATGATAATATCCGGCTCGGAAATCACAAAGAAATCAGATTTCGTCCTGGGCACGTGGAAGATTTCACGAAGCGAGCTCGCTGACGAAGAGTTGCTTCCCGTCGCCTGTGGCATCGCCAAAACCTCAAGCGACCGAAGGAGTTGTTGCGACCAACGAGGGCCGTCAACCAGCCCGCCCCGCGGCGCTCGGGAGATCTGCCGTGGCGCTCGGTCGACGCAACATCACATCGGGGCTGACGTCGAAGTAGCTTTCACCCGGCCGCGTGGTGCCGGTCACGTCACCGATGAGCAGCTGGTCGCTGGGCACTTCGATCACCGCGTCGTACGTCGCGTTGATCGCCTCGATGAACATCCGGGCGGCCAGACTGTGCACGATCTGGGCCGGGTGAAAACCGTCAGCGAAACGGCTGAGAAAGCTCTGGCCTCGAATGCTGGTTAGAGACGGGTGAGCGCTTTAACGTCATGGCTGCAAGTTCCGCACCCTTTGGCCCTTCTGCAGCCAACTCGCTTGCTATGTTTTCCGTCGTCGCCTTCGAGTTAATCCCATAAACCAGTATTTGGGGACGCTTACCATCTTTGAGCTTCGAGACCGGGACGAGGCAAAATGGCGTTTTGCCCGAGTTGCCGTCTGGATTTCCCCGACGGACTTCGCCAAGCTTAACGACCTCGTCGATTTTGGCTTTTGGCGTGTCGGGCGTACGCTTTTTCGTTTTCTGTTTCACGAACGGCAAGCTGGAGGGCCCGGTAACAACGTGGTTTGTGGGGGGCGGCGTCGCCGCGGTCCATAACTACGCCGGGGGAATCCCCGATGGAGAATTGATCCTCTACTTTCCCAACGGCCATAAATTCACCGAGTCGCGCAGCGTCGATGGACGGACACACGGGGAAGCCCATCATTTTACGCCCGACGGGCGCATGTACCGCATTTCTATCTGGGAAAATGGAGTCCAGACCGGCCGGCGCGACGCGGAAGAGTTGACGTCCGAGGATCGAGTCGCCATCGATGAACGGGCTGCTTGGGTGGAGATCCTCAAGCACTACTGGAGCCAGACCGTCAGTGCCAGCGTGCCTGTTCCTCGTCGGCAGCCGGCTCCGCCCACTCAGGCGGGCACTCCTGCCGGCGTGTGCGCGTTCTGCAACGGCGCACGTGTGATCCGGCAGAACTGTGCTGCGTGCGGCGGTCGGGGAAAAACGAACTGCCCCGCCTGTGGCGGTCGCGGACAGAACTTTGTCGGAGTGTCGCCGGCCAACGTTACCGGCTACGTGCAATGCCCCTCGTGTTTCGGCAACGGACAACAGAATTGCTTCGGCTGCGGAGGCGCCGGCAGCACTCAAACGGGCTGCACTCATTGCGCCAACGCCGGCAACGGGGGCGCCGCGCTGGACGCCGCCCGGAAGGACGCTCAGGCGGAGATGAGGCACTACAAACTGAAGAAGGCCGGCATGTATGGCGCCCAGGGAATTATCCAAGTCCCGCGCAACGTCGTGCAGCCGATTCAATAGGCTCATGTCGCGGAAACGCTTCCGTCCTGTTCGGAGGCAGGCCACGAGCAACGCCCTGGGCGAGAGTGGGAGCGGTGTGAATCCAGACTCGCTGCACAGGCCGCGTCGCGAGAGCCTGCAGCGTGACGGTGGTTTTGAAGTCCGAGAAGCGCGAGATTCCACCGCGGCCACCTCGGCCCTCGCGGTGGCGGGCCTGCCGCCGCGCGGCGCGTCTTTCTCGATGCCGGTCAGTCCCGACTTGGCAAATCGATTCCGCCACTGGCAGACGGTTTTCATGCCGGTGCCCGAGAAGAGCCAGATTCAAGCCCTGGATCGCACGCAGAAGGGCCTTCCGATTCATCCGGGCCGCCTGGGCACGATGACGCGCGACTACAAGCGGCACGGCATGCGCGGCGCAGGTCGGGCCGCGGAATGCTATTCGGTCTGGCCCGAGTTGGCAAAGGCTTGTTCCAGCTCTCGATCGACGAGTTTCCATTCCATTCTCTCGAGGTCCCGCAAGGCCGGTCTTCCACCAGGCGGCTTGCGTGCCAGCTTCGCGAACCGCGCGACGGCCTCGTCTCGGACTTTCTCCGCCGCTGAAGTTTCCTGCAGCCGGTCTAGTGCCAACGCCCGATAGGCGTCCTCGATCGCCTCATAGAACGGCGAGGGGTTGCGCAGCTTCGAGTCCTCTTCGAACGTCGCAACCGCTTCCCGATCCTCTCCGGCACGATACTGCGCGATGCCGAGCAGGACGCGATTCGAGTGCGACTCCCGGCGGTTGCTGACCGCCTTCTCAACGATCTTCAGCAGCTTGGCGTGGTCGATGTCGACGTCGGCGCGCGACAGGCAGATCTTGGCCATTCGCAGCGCGATGTCGGATTGCGAGTCGGGGCGGAGCGCGTCGGCCAGCAGGACGCACAGCCGTCGATGCGCCTCGTCGTCGCCGAGCGCCAACAGCTCTTCGTACAGGTTGTCGGCGTTGATACCCAGGAACTGCAGACCGCGCCTGTCGCCCGGGTTCTTGCGGAGAGCATCTTGTAGCAACTCGATGGCCTTCTCGAACGCGGCGCGCCGCTGGGCGTGCTGGCTGGCATCCAGCTTGATGCCGCGGTTGCAGGTCAAGCCGGCCAGATCGACCTTGAAGCTGGCCTCGTCCGGGTTTTCGTCCACGACGCGTCTCAGAATCGCGACGCCCTGCTCCGTCGCTTCGATTGCCTCCTGGCGCCGATCGAAACGAATGACAAGGCGTGCCATGCTGTCGAGCGACCAGGCGTGCTGGACCAGAAGGCTGGCATTGTCGGGCAGCGCGGCGATTCCTTCGCCAACGAGTTGCAGCGTCTCTTGGAACAGCTTGCCGGCCTGGGGCGATTTTGGGTCGGTGTTGAACTGCTGCCGGGCGAGGTTGTACGCCACCTGCGACAGGGCGTTGAGCTCGCTGGGATCCATGGGGTGATCCGACGGATCAGCGAGTCGTTTCCGCAGCACTGCCAGCGCCGCTTCGAGCTCCGCGGCGGCCGTGTCCAACCGTTCTTGCTTTAGTAACAGCTCTGCAAGTTGGATCCGCTCCATTTGGATTTCGGGCTCGAACGGGTCGAGGAAATTCTCGCCCAGGGCGAGATAATCGCGCAGCAGCTTCTCGGCGGCGTCGGCTTCGCCGGCTTCATTCATGAGGAATGCCCGGTCGCGCACGCCGGGTCTGCGCCATGGAAAACTCGTCCGCCAGCCCATCCGGCGCGCCCAGCTGATCGGCTTGCCGGAGGTCGGCTTCCGCCGCCGTGACATCGCCCAGCGAGAACAGCGCGATCCCGCGGCGAACCAATAGTTTCGCGGTCGGCTCGCGCTGCCGGAGGATCTCGTCCAGCTGGTGTCGCACCTCGGCCCAGCGTCCTTCGCTCTCGGCCGCCTCGGCCAGCCGCTCGTGCCAGGCGAGAATGTCGTCACGATTGACCGACGCTTCCCAAACGACGACCTCGCCGTCTTCGTCGCCAATGGCCAGCTGTTTGCCGCCAGCCGCCAGGTCAGCTGAGAACCCGTAGCGAAAGTCGGCTTCGAGCTTGGCGACCTCGTAGCCCGTTTTCAGGTCCCACAGCCGCGGCACCGTCGAATCCCACCGACCACAACCGATTTCCTGCGGGCGAAAACAGCACGCGGCTTACGAACTGCGAATGGCCGGCGAGCGTCATCAAGGGCTTTCTGGCCCGCCAATCCCACACGACGACTTCTCCGTGCGCCGAAAACCTGTCGTTGAACATCGACCCTTGGCCCACGGCCAGCAGCGTGCCATCGGGCGAAAACGCCAGGGCAGTCGGACTGTCGCAAACCAGCGTCGCCAGCTCCTGGCCCGACTCGACTTCCCAGATTCGCACCCTTTCGCCGCGCGTGGCGGCCCACAGGCGATCGTCGGGTGAGAATGCAATGTCCTTCACGGCGGAAGTTGAATCGGTTGCCGTCAGGACCGCTTCGCCGGTCTTCACGTTCCACAGCTTGACCGCGCCGTCGACGTCGCCCGAGGCGAGCCATTCGGCGGAATTTGCCAGTGCCAGCGCGAAAATTCCGGTCGAGTGCCCTTCGAATCGGCTTAGGACCTCTCCGCTGTCAGTGTTCCACAACACGATCGACGCCGGGCGACGGCTACTGCGGGCGGCGAGGACCGAGAATAGGGCGTCGATGCGTCCCTCGCCCCCGGCGAAGAGCTTACCGTCGTTCGAGAGGGCGCCGCGGGTAGGAGCGATCCGGTGCCGCCGGATCGGTCAACGTCCGGCTCTGGCCACCGCCTCGATCGATAAGCTGCGCACTTCCTTTTCCTACGGGACGCACCGTTACGGTCGCCAGAAAGCGATTCTCCGGCGCTACTGACACCGACGTGACCGGATAGACCGGCTCCGACTGGCCGGAGAGCGCTGCTAGTATCGGAGACGCGCCGCCGGATGCATCGCCCTCGGGCCGTGCGTCGATCACCTCGTACCCGGGTGGCAGCTCGGGATCCCAGACGCGAATCGTCGTGTCGGCGCTGCCGGAAACAATCCGCTGTCCGTCGGGTGTGACGAGCAAGGCCGTGACGACGTTGCTATGTGCTCGCAGCGTCTTGGCAAGCCGCCGCTGGTCGAGGTCCCAAATCCGCACGGTTCGATCGGTGCTGCCCGAGAAAACGCTTCGACCATCGATGGAGAACTTCACCGCCGTGACCGACCCGCGATGCCCGCGGAACGTCATCTCGGACGTGCCGGATTCAACGTCCCAGACGATCAGCGCTTGGTCGACGGCGCCGGTGGCCAGCCGGCTGCCATCGGGGGAGAAGTCCATCGCAAGGATCACGGCACGGTGGCCGGCGAGCCGCTTGAGAGGCTTTTTGGCGGCGACGTCCCAGAGCAGGACGGTGCCTGTGCCGATGATGGGGCCGCCGGCCAAAGCCAGGATCGTCCCGTCGGGAGAGAACCTAGTAGCCCACACGCCGCAGGGAATCAGCGACGTTTGCGGAAATTTGAAGTTGGCGTATTCCTCCCCGCTCTCGGCATGCCAAACGTGGACTTCGCCGCCTGTGCTTCCCGTGGCCAAGAGTTTTCCATCGGGAGAGAACGGCACGCTGTAATTGAGTCCCCGCCCGGTCCGGAGCCGGTGAAGACACTTCCGGGTCTGAACGTCCCACACGCGCACCATGCCGTCGTAGTGGCACGAGGCGATGCGGTCGTCGTCGGGCGAGATGGCAACGCCGGAAACGTTGTAGCGGCCCTCCTGCAACGTGAACAAGGGCTCGCCCGACTCCAGGTTCCAAACGCGCACCGTATCGTCCAAGCTGCCGGACACGAGTTTCTTGCCGTCCACCGAGCGGGCCAGCGACAGCACGCCCTGAGTGTGGCCGGCCAGCGTCAGAATGCTCTGGTGACAGAGCTTCCATAGTCGAAAGTACTCAAAGCCGCGTACGTCGACCTCGCCGGCGGCGGGCACCAGCCGGCCCAGAATCTCGAGGGCTTGCGAGATGTCGCCCGACGTCCAGGCTTGCTGCGCCAGGTTGATCTGCGCGAAGTACATGTTGCGGCGGGCCTCGTTCTCCGCCTCGCGAGCGCCGCCTCTTCCTGCGCGGGCCAGATCGCGCTGCCGCTCCGCGTTTTTCTGGGCTTGCTGCGCTCGATCGCGCTCCAGGTCGGTCCGGGCCTGCTCCTGCTGCGCCTCGCGCCGCTGGCGATGGCCTGCTCGGCGCTGGCGTTGCGCGCTGGGCATTCTCGTTGGCGCGGCGGCGCTCGCGATCGGCCTCGATGGCCCGCTGCACGGCCTCGCGAGCCCGGGCCGAGGACTCGAGGGCGAAGAACGTCGACACCGCCGCCCCGGTCGCCAGCACCAGGACGATCATCAACGAGAGCGAGGCAACGAGCGGATTGCGCCGCGCCGGCGCCACGTCTTTTCTATCCGTCCGCTCGGCCGCGCGAGGATTGCCTCTCCCCGCAGGAAGCGATGCACGTCGTCGGCCATCTCCCCGGCCGTCGCATAGCGGTGCGACGCGTCCTTGGCCATCGCCTTCAGGCAGATTGTCTCCAGATCGCGTGGAATCCGCTCGTTCAGACTGCGCGGCGCGCGGGGTTCGTCCTTGAGCACCTGGTGCAACAGCATCCGCGTATTGCCGCGGAACGGCAACTCGCCAGTGAGCAGCTCGTAGAGAATCACGCCCAGGCTGTAGACGTCGCTGCGGCCGTCCACGCGATGGCCCTCGCCGCGAGCCTGCTCCGGGCTCATGTAGGCCGGTGTGCCCAGGACCTGCCCGTCCATCGTCATCGTGACCTCTCCGGCGTCGCGGGCGCAAGCCCGAAGTCCATCAGGTGCGGCTTGTCCTGCTCGTCGAGGATGATGTTCGAGGGTTTGACGTCGCGGTGAATGACGCCTTCGTTGTGGGCGTATTGCAAAGCCTCGGCCACCGCGGCAATCAGCTCAGCCGACTCGCGGGGCGTGAGTCGCCGGCCCGTGAGCAGATCGGCCAGCGTTACGCCTTGGACGAACTCGCTGACGATAAAGGGAAAGTGCTCGCCTTGGCCCGTCTCGTACAGCGACACGATGCCCGGGTGGCGCAGTTGCGCCACGCTGCGCGCCTCGCGAATGAATCGGTCGGCGTCCTCGCTCGTGGCAAACGAACCGCTGCGCGGCAGCTTCACCGCCACGATCCGGTCCAGTTGGGTATCGCAGGCGCGATAGACGGTGCCAAAGGCCCCGCGCCCGACGACTTCCAGGAGCTCGAACTTGCCCAGCAACGGTGGCTCTTCGGGGCGCCAGACGGTGGTCTGGTCATGTGCCAGCTTGAAGCTGCTGCCGCACGTGGGGCACACGATGTCGCCCTGATCCTTCTCGTCGGCGACGTCGATAGGACTGTGACAGTGCGGGCAATGGACGTGCATGGCGACACCTCGGGGGGGTACGTAACGTCCGATTATACCCCCTCCGGCGGATACAAGAAACTATTGCGGCAATCGCTTTCCGCGCGGGCGTGGCGCTCGCCGGAAATTGCACAACAGATTTCTGCGGCGTCAGTTCCTGCCGGACGGCGAGCTGCCGTTCACCGATGTGCGATCAGCGTTGAATGTGGCCTGGCTCGACCGGATCTATTCGCCGCTGGTTACGCTGTGGGTTTTCCTCGGCCAAGTGTTGAGCCAGGATCATTCCTGCCGTGCCGCTGTTGCTCGTTTGATCGCTCATCGCGTTTCCCGAGGAACAGCGTCCCTGCTCGGCGGAAACGGGCGCCTACTGTCAAGCCAGGAAACGACTGCCAGAAGAGTTCTTTTCGGAAGTGGCTCGGCACACAGGCTGCGCGTTGGAGAACCGAGCCACGGTGTATGTGTGTCTGGCACGAAATCTTCTTGCTCGGGCATCGCGGCATCGACTCTGTCATCCGACTCCGTGTCCATCGTCATGCTGACTTTCGCCGCGGCCGACGGCTGGGCAAGGGTGATCACATCGTCGAGTGGCCAAGGTCCAGCATCATTCGTTCGATTGACTGGCAGACCCTGAAGTCTCTCCCCGAGTTTCTCTCCATGCGAGAGACGCGCGTGCGCGTCGAACATCGCGGATTCCGCTGCCGAGCCATTATCGTCGCCAACCTCATCCGCACGATCATCGCTCAAGCGGCCAGCCGGCACGGTGTCCAGCCGCGTTCGATCAGCTTCAAGGGAACGGTTCAGACCCTGGAGGCGTTTCCGCTGCTGATCGCCTTCCAAGGCGAACGCAACTCAACGCACCGCCAAAGTCTCTACCAAAAGCTACTCTAATGCCATTGCCGCCCACCGCGTTGCCGATCGACCCGATCGCTTTGAACTGCGGCAGAGAAAACGCAGACAAAAGAAACATGGTCGCATGATGCATCGGAGAATATCGCATCAGCTCATCCAGCTTGCCGGCCGCTTCGAGTTGTAGCGTTGGCACGACATGGGAATAGGTGTCGAGGGTAATGCCGATTTGCGAGTGGCCGAGGCGTTGCTGGGCTACGTTGGGATGAAAGCTGGCGGCTAGTCATGCCTACGCGCCGACTTCTCATCACCGTCGTTGTCATGTTCCTTGGTCCTGAATCGTGTATTTTCCACAAGCCACACGTGCGCCTCGCGGCCGGTCGACGATTCGTAGCTGGTCGCTGTGCCGGTCCGCCGATCGGTTGCTTGCACCGAGATCGGGCGCTGTTAGACTGCTTGGAGCACGTCGAGCGGCCTGGCGGTCCGCGGAATTCCGTCAGGCAACCAGGACATCGCCTTATTCTTGCAGTGCAGGAGCTTTCCCATGACCACGAGATTCACCGAGACCCTGCTGGCCGTTTCCACGATCCTGTGGGCCTTGGGCGCCCACGCCGCGCCGGTGCAAGCCGGTGACGATCTGCGCATCGACTTGGAGCCGCAGCAGCCCGTGATGGGACGCTTCGTGCGTTCCTATCGCCCGCTCCGCATTGAGCTGAGTGACAAGCCAAGCGAAACGCTTACCGCCGAGCCGGACTACCTCAGCGAAAAGCCTCGATACGGCGCGTTCAAAGTGGGCCTTGGCGACGACCAAACGATCACTGTCGTGGTCGATGAAACCGACGACGAGCAGAAGTTCTACGTGGACCGCAACAACAACGAAGATCTGACCGACGACGGCGACGGATCGTGGACGCGCAGCACGCCGACCATACTCGAGGCATCGAAGGTGATGATTGACGTCGATTATGACGACGGCTCGATTCCCTACATGCTCGAGTTCTATCGCTTCAAGACGAGGCTTCAAGAGTTCGTGCTCTATTATCGCAACTCTGCGCGGATCGGCACCCTAGTCGCCGGAGACGAGAAGTACAAGGTGGCGGTGCTCGATGAGAACGCGGATGCCCGCTTCGACGACCTCGCCAACACGACTCTGCTGATCGATTTGAATCAGGACGAACGGCTGGTGGGCAACAGCGATTCCGCCGAATACCACGCCGGCGCGGCCGTTTAACGTTCACGGGCACGTATTCCAGGTGGCATCCATATCACCCAGCGGCCGGGAGATGATGCTGGCGCCGTCGGACGCGAAGGTCCAGATGCGACCCTATCTCCAGAGCGGCTTTCCGGCCCCGGAGTTCACCGCCGAAGGGCTCGAGGGCGAACAAATCGACCTCAGCGCCGCGGCGGCCCAAAGCAAGTTCGTGCTGCTCGATTTTTGGGCCTCGTGGTGCGGACCCTGCCGCCGCGAATACCCCTACCTCCGCAGGCTCCACGCGCAGTACAAGGACCACGGGCTGACCATCATCGGCGTGAATCTCGACGACGTGAAGGACAAGGCCGTGGAAGCTGCCAAAAGTGAATTACTGGCCTATCCCCACGCTTTTGACGGCAAGGGATGGAAAAACGAGGTCGCCGTGCTGTACCGTGTCCACAGCATTCCCCAGACCTTCCTGCTGGATAGAGAACTTAAGATCGTCGCCAGGGGACTGCGCGGTGAGGGTCTGGAAAGGCTCCTGCGGGCCAAGTTAGGCCCCGGCGATATCGAGGCGGCGAAAGCCGTCGAGTCGGCGTCGGCATCGCCAAGCGAACCATCGGCGCCTTAGAACGCGTCCAGGATGTGTGTAGCGGGTCGGGGCAGCTCGTGTAGTGCCTCAATAATCCGTGAATAATAATGCTTGCTTGCGCGGAAGTGGGCACATAAGGAGGATGGATTCATGCGAGTGGCACAAGCCAATGCGATTTCTGACGAAGACCGGCGTACGCGCAAGCGTTGGGCGCGCGGACGAACGACGCCGGCAAGGCTGGTGCTGCGAGCGAAGATCGTGCTCTTGGCGGCAGCCGGCGAGTTGAACAAGGACGTCGCCGTGGAGCCCACATCAAGGAATTGGCAATCGGCTGATTGGTGCCGATAGCCACGACGGGCCGCCGCTGGTCGAGAGCGTGGACCAACTTGAGTGCGAACGTCGGCTCGGGGGGCTGCTCAAAACCTGTCGCCGCGCCGCGTGAAGTCAGCGAGTTTTCGATCAAACCCAATTGACGGCAGGCCGCCGATGCGTGCCGGCTTCTCCAATTGGCAATTCGGAGCGGACATCCGGCCGTTAGCCACCATGCTGCCGACGCCAGCGGCTCGAAAATCGTGGCACAACCATGCTCGCCGCGAGCCGAACTCGCTGTGGCATTCCTTTTGTACACGACGGGCGGTTATCGTATCACCTTACGGCAAGCCGATCATTGAACGTCGACCGGGGCAGTTTCGGGACCGATCTGTAGCTTGCCCTCCTTGAGCATCGGTCTGAGGTTGTATTCAAAGCCGGCGCGGACCATGGCATCGCGAAGCAGCGCGAACTCTTCGAACGAATCCGGCCATACCGGCACGGCCAAATAATGCGCCCCCCTATCGTAGTTGGCAAGCACGTCGTCGAACAGCGGTTGGGAGGCGCCTTTCACGGGTTTACCACCGCCGGGCTTGAGGACCAGAAACAGGTTGCCCTGGGGCTCCTCACAATCGTCGGAATTGAAAACATAGGCGCCGTCTTGCCGCTTGAGGACTTGATACAGCCGGCCGTAGCGGAGACAGAGCACTTTTTGTTCTTTCCTCGTGGATCGCAACATCGAATGGCGTGCGGTTCGTGTGCGGGCAGTCTTCTCCTTTCGCAGAGCCTCTTCGGCGGCAGCCAGCGCTTGTGCTGCTTTGCTCAAGGCAATCGCCATTTGCTTGAGACTCTCAGAGATCTCGTTCACCTTCATTTGTGCCTGACTAATGCGACCCGACGACCGGCTGCGACGGTCGGTGAGCCCATCTCGCGACGTTCGGGCGAGTTGCAGTTGTTGCAGCAGATCACGATTCTCGGGCTTGGCAAACCGCTTGATCAGTTGCTGCTGTTGGGCAGCGGCGCGGCGCAGCGTATCGAGCTTCGCCTGATTTTCGCTGCGGCGTTCTTCGAACTCGGCCAGCTCGGCCTGCGAGGGAGCGGGGCTATCGGTAACCTCGGAGCGGCTGGTCATCTGCACCAGTATCACGACCAGGATCGCCAAAAAGATCACGCCGCCGAAGGTGTTACAGATCGTATCGAGCAGCAGTTCGAGGCTGCTTTCGGAGGGGCGGGCTCGACTCATGGGGCTATGGCTCCTGTTGTCGGGTCCACCGCCACCTGGCCAGAGGCGATCAGATCGAATCCCACTTGGAAGCCTCCGCGTTTCAGTCCGTCCAACAGCTGCGAGAAGGTCTCCACGCCCTCGGGTTTGAGCAGCAGCATGAAGTACTCCGCCGTCTTGTCGCGGGCCGCAGCCCAGCGCAGAAATTCAGCCGCGCGGGTGGAACGATCGCCCGAAAACAGCGTTGGTTTGGCCGACTCGCCGGCCCGAGCAATAAGGATTCGGTCGGCGTCGACCTCGACCAGCCAGGACGTCTTGTGCGCGTCGGACGACACGTTGTAGATGACCCGGTTTGAACTCTTGAGCTCTTTGAGTTTTTGCTGCGCCTCTCGGATCCGCTTGGTGAGGTTCTCAAGCGTTGCGGCGTCCGAGGCATGGCGGGTCTTCTCGACTTCGGATTTCTGGACCCGAGAATCCGCGGCAGATTCCTGCCGGTGCAGAGTCTCCAAGTCGTTTTCCAACTGTCGTCTGAGGCGTTCGAGGTCCTCCATCTGGCGCCGCACCTCGGCTCGATCGACCGCGGCCAGTTCGCGCAGCGTTTCCTCGTCCCGCTTCAAAGCTTCCTCGAGTTGTTCGATTTCTCGGTCCTGTTGTTCAACGACCGGCTGCAACTGCTTGATAATCTTCGCCGTTTGGTGCACCGGTGCGGCGACTTTGCGCTGCAGCAGTTCCAAGGTCATCAGCAGCGTCACCAGGATCATTATGCCGGTGATCGAGGTGATGATGTCCTGGAACGAGAACAGTGAGATCGGCGTCGAGTTTTCTCCGCGGCGGCGAGACATCGTTGATGTGCGACTTACTGGTCAGAGCAGGTACAAGGCAAGCGGGACACGCCCGGTGCCAGGTCCTTCAGTGTGGCGTGGAAGTTTTACGGTACGAATCGATAAACACCGCCGTTTTCGTTGGCGATCCGTTTCAACAGCGCTTCACCACTGGTATTCATAAAGGCGATCGTATTGATAACGACTTCCGTCGTGTTGTGGCGGCGCACGTCGTCGACGACGTTGGCTGCAAAGCCGCCGTCGGTGAGCAGAAAAATGACGTGCGGCTTCAAGTCGATTCCGCGCAGTAAAGCGTCGCCGGGAAAGGTTCCGCCGCCGGCCACGCACGATTGCACCCACTTGCGAAGCTTCAACTTGTTCCTTTTGTTCGCCGGGATTAGCGCGTTCCCCTCTTTCGGATGAAATTGGGCGAAGGTACCGTCACTGAAGAACATGACAAAGAACTTCTGAGTCGGCGTCAGTTCCTCAATCGAGGCAATCAACTCGTCACGGGCCTTTTGAAAAGGCGGCCCGGTCATACTGCCCGAACAATCCACGATATAAACAAAGCGGGTGCCCTTGGCTTTGACGCCGAAAAACTCGCTGCTGCCCGGCGAACCGCCCCCACCCCCGCCACCGCCTACGGCGTCGGCCATGTCGCCTCTCGCGGGGGCGGGAGTAGTGGTCAATGGGCCGATCGTGACGACGTTGTCCGGCGGCGGAGACGACGGAGGTCCGTCCCCGCTAGCGGCCGAAGCACCGTCCTGGGGCGAGCCGGCTCTTTCCGGCGCGTGCTGTTCGGCCTTCGTCGGCGTGCCCGCCTGCTTGGCATCGGCGCCTGCGCCTGCTTGTTTGCTCGGCCCGTCGCCCGTGCCCGAACCACTTCCCCCGCCGACGCCGCTTCCACTGCCTGTACCCTCGCCGCCGGTCGAGAGGCCGCCGTTTCCGCCGCTGCCTGTCGCACATCCGCGGCTCAACAAGATCAATAGCAACAACAGCACCAGCAGCGCGGTCAAGCCGGCGCCGACCCCCACGACGGCAGTCACGCGCTTCGAGGGCCCGCGACTGCCGCTTGGCGACGAAAGCCGCCGGCGCGGCACTGGTGGTGGACGGCGGACCACGGGCACCTGACTGCGCTGAGGTGCATCTCCTGACATGTTTTGGGACTCCCGGCGGGGTATGTGTCTTACATCGCCTCTTGAATAGGCGCGCTAAGCGTTTCGGTTACCTTTCTCGACGGAGGTCGCCCCCAGGGACCAATACAACCAACGGGGTGACGATCGGTTTTGAATGTTTGCAAAAGAGGCAACGCGACGTTGCCCATCTCCCTTAATCACGCACGAGGTGCTTGCCGTACAACGGCATGTGGCGGTAGTAGACTTCCAGAATCATGGCGGCCATGGCGGTGCAATAGATTCGTCCTCCGGCGCTCGAACCCAGATCGGTGCCGTCGAAGTACCAACTGCCCCGCTCGTGTCCGTCCCTCGACTGCGAACTGATGAGGTAATCACGCATGGTGGCGTTCCACCGATGCCAGGGCTCGTCGCCCCAATGGTGCATGACCTGCGTGGCGTAGTAGTTGTAGTACATGTTGTTGCGCAGGCGGGGGGTGGTGTCCGTCGAGGGGCCCAGGGCGTCCAGTGCCTGCACTCCGGCGTCAAGCGCCCTCACTTCACGGCTCCAGCCCAGGTACATCCGGCACAACAACCCGATCGCCGTGGTTGGGTGCCGATTCTTTGCCGGTCCCGTGTAACCGTAGGCCGCGCCGCCATTGGCCTGCACCGCATCCAGAAAGTCACTCGTCTTGCCAAAGACTTCTCCGGGAACCCGCAACTCGGCCATCTGTGCACTGTTCCGCGCCATCACCTGCCATCCGACGACCGAGGTATCACCGGGCGTCTTCGGCTGGTAGCGCCAGCCCCCACCGACTGGATCCTGAGCATCGACGATGAAATCGACCGCGGCTTGAGCCGGTTCGCGCAGCACCGGATCGTGCGTCATGCCGTAGGCCTCACACAGAACGATCGAGGCCAGGCCGTGGCCGTACATTCTGCCCCCTCTATCCAGCAGGCTCCCCAGCGAACCGTTGTAACTCATTGCGGCGACCAGGTACCCCAGCCCCAGGTCGACCGCGCGATTGTACTTTCCCGCCGTATGCGTTTGTCCGCTGCCCAGAAACGGCAACAGCGCCAGGCTGGTGGCGGCGATGTTGCTCGGATTCGCCCCCGGATGACTGCACTGGTGGTTGCATTCGGGATGCGCGTCGTGTTGAAAGGACCATTTGCCGTCGGGCTCCTGGTGTGCCGCAAGCCATTTGAGCGCCATCTGCACGGCACTTTCGCTTTCGGGTGTGCCACCACCGGATCGCAACAACGCCTTGCGCCGGCCGCTAAGTCGCGATTTCAGGCTGTTTCGGGTGCTGCTATTACTGCCGCTCCCGTCTTGCGTTCGCAGATACGCCACGTCATCAGGCGCCTCGTCAGGTTCGTCGGCGGGGGCCTCGCCAGGCTCGGCCGCCGGCGGACGGGTCAAGGGGTCTAACGTGACGACATTCGTTGGCGGCGGTGGCGCCGGCCGATCGTCGCCTGCGGTGGGCGATGTGCCGTGTTGCTCTGTTTCGACTTCCTTCGGCGTCGTCGCGTTCTGTGGTGTCCCGCCGGTGCGTTTTGTTCCGGCCGCGCCCTTGCCGGCCGGCTCCGAGGACTTGTCTTTCGCACTCGAGCCGCCCTCGTTCGCGTCACTGGTTTCGCCATTCGCGGGCGCGCGGGCCGTCACGTGACCGACTCGGTCTTCGGTCGTGAAGCTGTCTCGGCGTAAGAGGATCAACAGCAGCAGCAAAAGCAACAGCACGCCCAGGCCGGCGCCGGCGCCGGCGGCGAGAATGACGCGCTTGGGAGGTCCCTGATGTTGACTGGGCACGCGCGGTCTGCCGAACGGCGGGGGACGGCGGACTGCGCGGCGCGGGGCGTCCTTGCGCTCGTCGCCGCCTTGGCTGTCTTCGGAGATCGGCTCGACGCTCCTTGGCTGCTGCCCCACTGTTTCCGGCGCGGGGTGCCCGTTTGCAGCCGGGGCGCGCAGATCGCCGGGCGACAGGGGCCCTGTCACGCGTCCAACCAACTTGCGATACCAGTGTGCCGTCATTTTACCCTGACGAGGCGTAATGCCACGCAACGGATTTTCGCCGCGAACATCTCGTGCAGCAAATCACGATATTTCCTGTTCGAGTGGCATGACTCGCAGCTTGCCCACGACGTTGCGCACGCAGTACTCGGCGCATTCGTCGAGGAATTCCTCTTCGTTCTTTCGCAAAAACGTCAGCAGGAGTTGAATGATGAGCGCGGCGACCAGGGCCTGTAAGGTGGTTTCGAACGCCGTGCTCAACCCTCCGGTGACGTCGCGCAGACTTTCGGCCAGCTCGCTGATTTCATCAGCGCCGGCCAGTACCTGGCCGAAGCCGCCGATGGCCTGCGACAGACCGATCACCGTGCCAATGAAACCCAAAACCGGGATCGCCCAGACAAAGGCTTGCACCAGTGAATAGCTGGTCTGCATCGACGACTCGTCTTGCTCGGCTTGCGAACGCAGCATTTCGTCGACGTCGGTGACGCGTCCCAGATTTCGCAGATTTGAAAGCGCAATCATGATGCGATTAAATAGAATGAAGTGCTTCGGATCATCCACGGTTGCGTAGATCTGGTCGGTGACGACTTCCACGTTGGCCGACGAAAGGACGAAGTCGTAATCTGTCGGTACAACTTGATATGCCAACGCCCGCCACTGCACTTTCAGTTTTCGCCACTTGAGGAAAAGAATCGCCAGCGCCCACCAGGAGAACCAGGCGGTAAAGTAGGGAACGTACCAGCGGTACAGGAAGCTGTCGGCCAAAGGCGCGAGCCTGGTATCACGCAGGGGGAGCAGTGCCAGGTAGAACAGCACCGTACAGATCGAACCCAGGAGGCACGCCAACAGATTATTGACGCGCGTAAACCGAGCACCGCGAAAACCAAGTCGCTGCTCGATGTCGAGCCGAGACCATGGCAACGGTACTTCGTGTGGGTCGGTCGAACGGGGCATGGCTTTGCCTCGGTTATCAAACGGGGAATCAGCGGCTCGTGGTCTTACGGCGAGCCGCGCGACCACGAGCGCCTAACGACAATCAGGCCGGAGGGTGAGCCCCGGACAGCAATACAATGACCACGAGTCCAAACAAGGTGACCAGCGTGCCGATCAGCACGATATAACCCAACACAAGGCCTGCCACGGCCATTCCTGCTCCCTTGACTGCGCCATTGCTGTCGCGAATATCGCGCAGCGCCGAATGGCCAAACACGATGGCCAGGACGGCGCCGACGAAGAACAGCAGGTTCCAACCAAGCAACCCCAGCACCAGGCTCGCCACGGCCAGCGAGGAGTTGGCGGGGGCAACCGCGACGACGTCTCGCCCGGCTGACGCCCCGGTCGGCTGCGGCTGGCTACCGACCAGGTGAGGTGCCAGTCCGGGGATTTCGGCAATGCCGGCCCAGTCTTCCATGCCGTCGGTCCAGGCGAATTCCTCGGGACCGACTTGTCCACTGCGGACCAGATGGATCAGCTCTTCGAAATCCGCTGGACCGCACTCCAGTGAGTCGCGCGTGTAAAACCACTGGTTGGCGAGCGGCGGCGCCTCTTCGACCGACTCGGCATCCGCCGACGGTTGCGGCTCCACCTCGGGAACGGGCTCAACGCGCGGCTCGACAGGAATCTCCGGTTGTCGGACGGGTGGAAACAAGTCCGGACGGCTCGTCGCGCACTTCCAGGTGTCGCCATCGGTCGAGATTTCGTAAAGTCGGCTGAATTGTTGCCGACCGGCCCTTTCGCGCAGTTCACCTGGAGTGAACGGCCCTTGAACTCGTCCTTTCATGCGGATGAAGAATTGCTCGTCCATCAGGTCTGTTGCGGCGCCCGCGATTGAGTCGGGTGGCAATCTAGTTTCCTTTCTGAGGCGGCGGGTCGATCGGCACGCGGGCATAAACCGGGCGTCCCTCCACAAACGCCTTGGAATGCGACACGATCGAAGCAGACCTATCTTTGATCTTTCCGACCACAGTGACTGCGGCCACCGGGCTGTCTTGGGCCGAGTTCAGGCTCACGATACACAACTCAGCCGATGCGGGAAGGCGGCCGGGGGAGCGACCGATGCCAATCGCCACCGGTCCGCGTCCTCGCGAAGCAACCATCCGATCCACCGATAGCGATTTGCAAGCGGGGACTTCTCCAGTTTCCGATGATCGCCAAGCACTGCGCCGTCGCCGAGCTAAGACGCGGTCCCATCGACTTGAGAAAACCGGCGGCTTTGGCCCGGGGCCGCTGGGCAGCTTTGTCGTTGGGGGCTACCCAGTCCACGACTTTGAGTTCCTCACTGAGTCTGTGAAACGCCTCCAGAGGGCGGCCAAAGGCACTGTCGAGGCACCGGCTCCCCGTGCACGCGACGCGCAGGACCGCGTCCATCAGTTGGACTTTGATAACCGGGTCCATTCGCTCGTTGGCGTACATGCTGCTAAGAATTCCCAGGAACGTCGTCTCCCAATCCTCGTCGGTCATTCCCGTCAGCGCGGCTTCGGCTTTCCCGCACTCGACCGACTGCGGCGCCTCGACCGCCGTCGCGACGATTTCCGGCGTAAGCAGCTTGAGCCGGAGCGTCGCGTTCGCGTCGTCGTCGGGCAGATACCTGATCGTGTCTCCCGTCGGCTTATCTCTGCAGAAGTAACGGGTACCATCGGCGTCATGAACCTCGTACAGTGCGCTGACGAGATCGTGATGGAAATACCGCTCGATCAGCTCCGTTTCGATGCGCCCGCCGGCGCCTACGCGTCGCGTGATGGCCTCCAGGTACGGCAGCCTTTGTTTGACGGCGCCGGCGTCGAAAAAGAGCGGATGCTTAGCGAGCAGTGCCTTTGCTGTTTCGATGCGCTTCGCCGCTTCGGCGCTTGACAAATTCGTTGCATTCTCGTCGGACCACTGCCGAACGAGCGAGTCCCAGGCCGCGATCGCCTCCCATAACGGCAACTCCGCCTTGGCGACCTTGGTAAATGTCTCGGCGCGGTCGGTGCCCGGAAACTCCGTGGCGTATTTCAGCAACGCGTCTCGAAAGGCCTGCTCGTTACCCACGGCAGCCGTGATCCGCGCGAGCTGCTGGTCCCGGCGGCGATTGGCCATTTCGGTGCGCCGCCAGCTTTCCAGTTTCACCTTCAGCGCGTCCAGGTTGCCGCGAACCTCGTCGCTGACGTCCAGACCCTCGCGCTCCAGGGTCGCGACGCGGCTTAACAAGTGGTTGACCGCGTCTTCGCGAGACTCGAACTCCAGCAGTTCCCCGTTTCCGATCCTGGCAACAAGGTCACTAAACTCGTCGATGCTTGCGGCAAACGCGTCATCGCGCTGTCGCTGCATGTCGCGCTGGTGGGCCGCAATTTTGCCTTCCAGTTCGCGCAATTGCAGGCGTTCGTCTTCCGTCTTGGCCAGGCGCTCGGCTTCGTCGATCGCCCGTCGATCGGGCTGATCGAGCGGCGCGGATCGCGCGGCTTCCAGGGCTTTGTCAAACGCCGACCGGCGAGCCGTTTCAGCCCTCCGGAGGCCGTCGAGCCGCACTTTGAGTTCGGCCAATTGCGGCTCTGCGGCGGCCGACGCATCGTCTTCACGCAGCTTTGTCCAATAGTCCTCGGCTTCACCCAGCTTGTTTTCGTCCAGCAGTTGCCCGAGCGCCACGGCATAACGGGAAACCGTCTGCGAGCGGATCTGCTGCACAATAAATGCGCCCGTAACGGCCGCAGTCAGCAGCAATACGCCAACAGTCGTCACGAGGATCAGCTTCGATCGCCGCGCGGTCGCCAGCGTCAGGCTGTCCAGGCGGTTTTGGTAGAGACTTTCCAGCGATTGAGGAACTTCCTGATCGAATTGTTGCGACCTGGCGTGGAGCCGCTCCAGCTCGACTTGCGCAGCGTTGTCATCAAGCGCCTGCTCCAGCTCGGCCACGGCCATCGTGAACGCTCGCTTGTTCGCTTGTTTTTCGTCCTCGATCTCCAACCATTCCAGCACCGAGGCAATGGATTGGGCCAGCGGATCGCTCGGCTGCAAGTTGGCCTCGCGGGCTGCACCCCGCCAATGTTCCCGCAACTGGAACGCCTCGTCGTAAGCCATCTCCGAATGAGCCGACGAGAGTTTCGGGGCCAGGGCCGCGAGTTCCTCTCTCGCTCGGCTTATGCGTGCCTTGACCGTCGCCTGCGAGATGCCGCGCACTAGGGCGGCCGGCGGCGGCTCTTTCCAACTCGGTTCTTGGACCTCTCTTTCCAAGGCCGACAAGGCACCGACGTCATTTTGGCGGCTGGCGATGGCGGTAGCCGTCTGTATCTGGTCGTGACGCACTCGTTCGTAGCTTTTCAAGTCCTCTTCCCAGATCGGGTTTTCCGGGTCGGCCTCCAGGATCTGCCGTAGCGTGCTGATCCGCTGCTGAAGCGGCGCCCGCGCAAGCGCCAGCAGCCGATGGCGCCGCATCATCGCCGTCAAAGGTTCTTCCTGGGCGTACGCCGCGTTGAGGTCGGCGGCCACCTCGATCAACAGCTCCGGCGGCGTAGCCAGCTTGGAGTCGCGCAGCACGGCACACCACTGGGCGCGTTCCGGAAAGTCCAGCGTGTTAACCAGATCCAACAGGTTCGGCTCCACGTCGCAGCGCTGGATCGCCTCGGCGCGAAGTCCCTTGCGCAGCAGCTCTTGGCAACCCCGTAACCGCTGGTTGGCCTCCTCGCAGGCCCGTGCGTAGGATTGTGAAAGCGAGGACAAAGCATCCAGCGGCAGCATTCCCCCCGAGTAGAGAATGCTTTGAATGTCGTCGATAGTCCGCTGAAAGTCGATCATCGTTCGATCGCGCCCGTTAGAATCCGTTTTGCCGCCGCGTGGTGTCGGCCAGAATCAGGCGAGGCACTTGCTCGCTACCGGCGGCCGGGTCTTCCACTTGTATGTATACGCGGTAGCTGACTTTCGGTCCGGCAGCGCACAGGCCCTGGGAACAGGTCCGCCCTTCCCCCTTGAAGTTGCTCCATGGTGCGCAGGACCCATTCCCAGTAGAGCTTTTCGCGTTGCCATTCCTCGCGTTCGATTGTCTTCTCGTCTATTTCCCGGCGAGGTCGTGCTTTCTCCACCAGGTCACGGATCTCTTCATCCAGGCGATTGCAAGCTGCGTTGGCATCTTTGTACTCGGTGTCGACTTGCGCGATTCTCCGTACCGGTAGCGAAGGTTCCTTCGACTCCTTCGGTTCGCTTTCTTTCTTGCCCAGCGGCATTGTTCGGGCGACGAACTCGATCTCGGCCCCTTCGTTGCGGCCAATTACTTCGATCTCGACCACAAGTCCGCGCCAACTCGATGCAAACTCTGGTTGAGGCGGAAAGAGAATGCTGACTCGATTCTCCCCAGACTGCGTGACCTCGTGAACAGGCACGCCCTGCTGCAGCGGGTCAACCTTGAGGTGAAGGCGACGACGGTTGGATTCGGAAAGTTGTTGGACTTCCGTGAGCGTCCAACTGTGCTCGTTTTTGCGTTCAAAGTCGAAACCGGCCGGTGGCAGCTCAAACGGCTTTCGCAAGCCGCAGGGAAGCGACCTCTCGTTTCCCACGCGAATCCGCAGCAGACAATTCTGAACCCGGTGCAACAACTTCATCTTGTCGATGTCGACGTGCCTCACGCTCCAGGGGGTCCACTGGAAACTCAGCATGCCGTCGTTCAGCTCGAACAAAGCGATCGTGTTCTGCTCCGCTAGCCCAAAGTTGTCTTCGATGGCGCGGAGCTCCCAGGTGGCGACGATTGTCTCGTCGCGATCCGCCGTCGTCTTCACGAGTTTGGGCGTCCGGTTCTTCGGAAACGCGGCCGCCAGGCCGAGCAATTCCAGCTCGCAATTGACCGGCGCGGCGCCGTCGACCTTGACGAGGTCTCGGCTTCCCGGTACTCGATCGAAACCCTCCTGGCGGCCGACCACCTCGGGCAGTTCCAAGATGTATCCCTGGCGACTCAGGTCCTGCCAGATCTTCTCCGGTGGCGGCAGCGGCGCGGTTGGCACCGCGGCCGGTGCGTCCGGCGGCGGATCGGGCGGAGCATTTTCGGGCTCTTGCGCGACTTCGGCGCTTTCCGCAGGCGGCGGTTGGGCCTCGTGGGACGCGTCGGCGGCAGGCTCCTGCGACGATTCGTCGACCGAGGGTTCTGCTTGCGCGAGCGGCTCCTCCACATCCGCCGGCATGGGGTCTTCCGTTGGCTGCAAGCTGCCATCCGGTTCGTCTACAGCCGTCTTTGGCGTATCAGGTGCAGCGGCGGTTGCGGTCGCACCATCGTTGCTGGCCGTGGCGACCCTCGTGCTGGCGGCGCGTCGGGCGAAGAGCATGCCTCCGAAAAAGCCACCCGTAGTTCCCACCAGCAGCAACAAAGCGGCAACGACGATCAACCATGCGGGGACCGTGGCGGACGCCTGCAACGGCTGCGATGGTTGCCCGATTTTTTCTGTAACGATCTCTGTAACGATCGTCGGCGCCTCGAAATCGGCAATCAGCCCGAACGTGCCGGAGTCATCCGGTGCCGCGGCGCGAGGCGCCGGCTCCAAAACGGGAGATTCCGCAACGGGCGTGTCTTGGCGCACCAGAGCGTCGACACGCACGGTGCCGCGGCTACCGGCCGCGGCGGGACGTTCTCTTTTCGGCCAGTTGGGAGGGCTGCCGGTGCGGGCTGCCTCGACCAGCGGGCCCGGCGGAGCCTGACCCATCGGCGGCACAGGTCGAGGATCAACGCGCGCGGCAGCCGGCGAGCTGCCTTGCACTCTTCGGTGCCTTCTAACACGCCGCGCCATTGGCAGGATAGTCCAGACGGCAATCGCGTGAAGTACGTACTGAAGCTCACGTCCCATCGCCACTCGGGAGGCACAAGGCTCATCGCGTCGACGAACAGCGGCAACAACTTCATCCCGGGCCGGAAGATGATCACGGCCTGCCTTCCGCGGTCGCCCACGGCCGTGTCGGCCAACACGCCGGCCCAGCCGGCGTCGCCGGTCACCTTCTGCCAGTGGCGGCAAACGGCAGCAGGGACGTCGCCCCGCGGCGGCTGCCGTCCGGCGGAAGTAATCCGTGGCTCGCCTTCGAAGGACTTTTCCATGAAGCCCCGCGTTGCAAGCACGCGGGCCGGTCCCGCGGGCACTAGCTCGTTGATCTCCAAGGCCACATGATGGGCCACTTTGTTGGAACGCTGCGTATAGTCCAACCCCGCGTTTCCAATGCGAGACAACACGTGGCACTGCCGACCGCCGACGGTCAGAATCAGATGCGAATAGTTCGTCGGGTTCCGATTAGCCTCGGGACCGTGCGGAGGAAATACGTGCTTGTAACCGCTGAGCGACTCCAATTGCTCGACCAGCGTCTTTGACATCCCCGGCGTCGCCAGTACCGTGCAGTAGCCTCGGCTGCCCTGCCGTAGTCCTCGCGGAGCGGAGGTGTACAGTATCTCCTGGCTCACGTGCCTGTCTCCTTCCAGAGCTTCAGTCCCGCGGCGCCGCGACCGGGCAATGTCAAAGAATCCCCAACTCCACCGAGCGGACTGCCATCGGGTTGCGCCGTCGCGCTACGCGCGTAGGGAATCAGGCCAGGAACGGTCAGCAGCAGCGCGTAGATCATCGGGATTTCGGTCCACAAGGGGTGCAGGTCTTGGGGACGAATACACAAGCCGCCGGTTTCCGGGTGTACGTGCGGAGCTTTCCCCAGGGCACTGACGGGCAGATAGACCACGTGCTGGCTGAACCCTTCGGCGGCCACGACGATTTCCGGCGCGTGGGTCTCGAGCACCGCTCGAACTTGCTCGGACACGCGGGCCACGGCGTCAACGTCAATCGCGCAGCGCGCACCGGGCAATCCCCGAAGTACCGCGTCCATGCCCAACCGATCACGGTCTAGCAGCGTCGACCACGAGTCGTATTTGGTAACCACGACGATTAAAGGACGATTGTGCTTCGCACCAGGCGCGATTCCGCTGTGACGGCGGACTCTGTCGGCCGCCTCCGACAAAACGGTCTCTTGCCGATAGGTGCGGGATTTTCCGAGCATCTGCGGGTCACTTGTTCGGCCCGCACAAGCCTGCCGGAAACGGGGGTCTTGCGTCGGATCGAACAGGAACAGCATGGCGCGCGACAGTGCCAGATGGCGCGTCCCGGGTTGACGCGCCGTGTCCTGCCCCGGCTGAAAGTGTTCGCCGGCATTGTCGTACAGACAAACCGTTCGCGACACGCGGTCCGAGTGCTGAAAGTTCTGGTGCCCGGGCAAGGGTTTCAACGAGAAGACAAAAGGACGCGGATAGTTGACGTCCTGGTCGCCCAGCTTCACGTTGTCGTAAAGATCGCCTTGCAATTCCGTCTTGCTGATGGCTACCAGCGCGTCGGGCTCGGGATTCAAAAAGAGCAGCTCTTCGTATTCGTTCAGAACCAGGTTTGAAGAGGGATCGGCATCGCCGAAGGCCAGACAAAAGTACTCCTTCAGCGCGCGCCGCAACTGCCACGTCATGGCCGCCAGTAGATACGACTTGCCGGACGAGGGCGATCCAAGTATCGACAGGAACAACGGCGTCTGCTCTAGCAGCGGCCACGGCAACGACAAATGGCAGCGCGGACATGCCAGACCGCGACACGGCAACCCTTTGGCGTCGAGGGCGTGCCCGTCGACCGTGAACCGCGTGGGGAGAAATCGAAGCTGGTACTCTTTGCCCAGTCGAGGGTCGCCCAGCAGATCCTGGTGCTGAGAAATCCAACAACACTCGTCGGGAGCGAACTTATGCCAGCAATGCGGACAGATAATCCGTGACTTAAGCGGCGTGGCTGGCGGCTGTGCCGACGGCATCCCAGGCTCCAGATCGATTGGCACTCCACAGCGACCTGCGATCGGGATTGCCGGAGATCAACGTGATTCGGCGTTCCGGCGAAGTGCACACCACGCAGGTGGTAGCTCCATAGAGACGTTGTTATACTTCAAGTGGGTGGTGCTTTCAAGCAGTTGAGGTGGCTGGCTGGCGGCGCACCTCGCGCGAGAATCGCCACAAAACACAGCTTTGACCGGTAACGTTTGGCACCCCATTTCACCGACGCGACCTGTCGGGGTTGAGCTGTCACTTTGCACGGACTCGACGCGCCGGATCATTGTTGGGCTCGGTCAACCTTGAACGAGTCCCACGACGCACATTGACGGGGCGTCTTGCGGGGATTTCGATTGAATGACTCCAGGAATTCAAGCGTGGTTGGACGCTGCCGACGATCCGCTCGATCTTTACGATCTCGTCGGAAGCCGGTGCCTCGATCCGGACCGTGATCAGCTTCTGCGAATGATCGACGCGGGCATTTCCGCGCTGTTGCCACATCGCGATGAGCCCCGGGCGGAGCGAGCTGGCCGGGTCGTTCAGTTGCTTCAAGAACTGCACACAGCACGCGAGACCTTCGGCGATCCGCGAAAGGCGGAAGCATACGATCAAGGCTTGATCAGATTGATCCGCGCTGAATGCGAAGCGTTGCCCGCCAGCGAAATCCGGCAGACCGACGCGTTGAGGCGGCGTCTTGAGCGCGATTTTCGCGTTCACCCGCGGCGTGTGGAGGGAGTCGTCGAACTGATTATGTCCAACCAAGGCCGCGTTGCACATTCCGGTCAATCGACGGCGGCTCGGCCGGCGGAAGCCGAGCAAACCGTCAACGCGCCAAGCGATGAGCAGGACAAACAGCCACCGACCGAAAGCGGTGGCATCTCGCCACGGCCATCTGAGCCCGGCGAGATGCCACGCGCGATGAAAGATGCGCAGCAGGGAGGCCATTCGACGACGACCGGTCGGGCCGACACGACGACACCTCGTCCTCCGCGTCCGGCGCCGCGTGCCAAGTCAAAGAAGATGCCCCTTCGTCCGCGCCCCGCGGGGCAACCGCCCCCCAGCCCGATCTCCGAGGCCAGAAGAGGCGCGGCGCCTACCGGCGGCATCTGGCACGATCGTTCGGTCCCCGAGAAGGGGCATCCCTCGCAGGGTGCGGCAGCCGCGACCGTTGGATCAACCTGGCGCGGCCTGCTGTGGGGGTTGGCGGCGATGGCTGCCGTGCTGTTGGTGGGCGTTCCGCTGTTCGTGCTGTTGCCCATTGTCTGGCAGAGCAACGACGCAAATCAGGTCGCCCAGGCTCCTGTGCGCGAGGCAGGCCCGACCAAGTCGGTCGAGCCAGAGCAACCGCCTGCTGCGGACAGCGAAAACGGACAGTCCGACGCACGTCATGACAGTCCACCGCCGGCTGCGTCAGCCACTTCGCCGGACGACTCAACTGACGTCGCCCAAGATCCGCCTCGACCCTGCGCCAGACACGTCGAGTTCCCAACCGCCGGCAGGCACTCCCGAGAAGGAAGAAGATCCCACCGACGACGACGCAAAGAAGGGTGTCCCCGCCGACGAGCCAGAACCGACGAAGGCCGCTGAGCGGGACACCGCGGCGGCGACCAGTCCTCCCGAAGTCGCCGCCCGCGGACGATGCCAGCGAACCCGACGCTGCGGATCCGAAGGAGCCGGCGGTTGACGACGCCTCAAGCCCTCGCTCGAGCAGTGACCCGCTGCTCGTCCTGCCGCACGATTTCTCCCCGACGGCGGTCGCTTGGAGCCCCGATGGGAAGCGGCTAGCCACGGCAGGGATGGATCGCATGGTCCGTATTTGGGACGCTGCAACCGGCAAGAGCCTGCACGAATTCGAAGGACATGCCAACGGAGTCAACGGTTTGTGTTGGGACCCTGACGGCAAACGAGTGGCCAGCGCCGGTGAAGACGGCACGATTCGCATCTGGGCGGTCGATGGCGGCCAGACGGAGATTCTCAAACCGGATGAGGACATGGCCGAAAAGCCGTTGAACGTGGTCGCTTGGCGCAAGGGCAAAGACGAACTCGTGGTTGGCGCTACCGACGGCACGTTGTCCGCATGGTCCCGGCGAAACGAGAAGCACTGGGGGGCGACGAGCTTGACCAAAGACGTGAGTTTGGGGGCCCCGCAGTCGATTTGCTGCGACTGCGGGCGGAATGTCGACGTGGCCAGTTGCCACAGTGACGCGTCGATTGTCATTTTCGATCACAACCGCGTCACTCGCGTCATCCTCGATGGCAGCGGAAAGGTGTGGGAAAGTCTGGCCGAGAAAAAACCGGGCAGCTTCCGTGGAGCGATCATAACGCCTTCGTATCGTGACAGTTGCACGGGAATGGATGTCAACCCGGAGGGAACGCACCTGGCGGCGGCTTGCAATGGCGACCTCGACATTTGGCAAATCGACTACAACAAGCTCAACGTTCGCACACAGATCATCCCCGGACTGCCGGGGCTCGACGGTTACCGCGCGGCTCACTGGAGCCCGGACGGAAAGTACCTAGCGGCCGGCGACGGCAGCGGACGCGTCGTGGCCTGGGACGTGGCGGACGGGAAAGTGCGAATGCAGCGGTTTCAATCCATCAGCCCAAAAGCAGTCGTGGCCGTCGCCTGGGAACCCGGCGAAGGGCACCAGCTCGCCGCGGCCTGTGAGGATGGCATGGTCCGCGTGTGGGATGCTGATGCCAAGGCGGTCACCGGACCGTTCTTGGGAGTTGACGGGATCATAGAAGAGGCCAAGACCTTTGTCGAGGAAGAGTCATGGGAGAACATGGCAAGAGTCGTGGCACTACTGCGATCGCAGGTTCTCACGCCGACCCAGAAGCTCACCCTCGACGAATTGCAAGCGGAATTGAGTGCCGAGGCCGACGAGATTCTGACCGAAATTGAAGTTTCGCCGCGCGTCACCGAAGAAGAACGCCGGGAGCTGCAAGGCGTGATTGACCTCGACCCGTTTGGCGATGCTGGTAGCGACGCGCTGCTGATGATGGAAGGTGAAAAACCCAAGATCAACAGAGAGAAGAAGAAGGAAGTTGTTCACGAGCCCTATGCCCCCGTTCAAGCCACGGGGCCACCGAATGCCAAAATCGGCGTGCTGGATCCGATGGCGTGGGCACCGGCACCGCGCAGACTTCCAGCGTGGCTCGATTTGACCTTTGCGAAGGACGTGTCGCCGCGGCGCGTCGAGGTCCACTTGACGCTGAATCCGCAGGCCGCCGTCAAAGTCACGATCTTGGTGGATCGTAACCCGGAGCAAGCCATTTGGCCCACCAATACGCCAAACAGGAACAATCCACTTTCGATTCCCGTGTCGCTGGGAGCCCTCACGACGCGGGAAGTAAGGGTGTACGTGGCCGGTCCATGCCAGATCGACGCCGTGTGCCTGATCGACGAACACGGTAACAAGTCCTGGGCTACGAAGGCCGATGCCAGCAGTTCCTACTCCCAGAAATGAGCTTGCAGATTGTTCGCCAGAGCAATGGCGGCAAGAATCGGACGTTCCACGCCGGGAGCAATGCCTGTCAATCGCGCTGCGAGCCGAGTGGAGGGCCAAACAGTGTTCGACGCCACCTCTCATTCTTTGACCGGCTCGGCCGTCGCATCCGCAAAGCGATAGATGCTGATCGTGCCATTGCCGTTGGCCGCGAGGAAGTGGCCGCCCCCGGGCGAGAAGGCAACATCGTTGATGTGACCCGCGGGCGGACCGGCCTGAATCGAGCGCAACAGACGTCCCGTGGCGGTGTCCAACACGCGAATCTTGCCGTCGTGTCCTCCCGCGAGCAGCTTTTTGCCGTCGGCGGAATAGGCGAAGTTTGTCACCCATCCCGACAATTTGTGGCGGACGCGACCGCTGTCCAGATCGAAGATGAGTAGCTGGCCGGCCTGTAGTTCACTGAGGTGCCAGGGCTTGTACGGGTTCGAATAGCACGCGATCGCCAGCATATCGCCGGCGGGGCTGAACGCCGTCGCGACGCCGGGATAGAAAAGGCTTTTGAACTCGTGCACGCGTTTGCGCGAGGCGGTGTCCCAAATGATCGCGACCTGGTCATCTCCCACCGTGACCAGCAACCGACCGTCGGGGCTGAATGCCACGGCATTGACGGCCTTCTTGTCGTGTACGAGGAGTTCCTGCGAATGCCCTCGGCGCCAATCCCACAGGATCACCCGGCCTCGATTGTCGCCCGAAGCGATCAGCGAACCGTCCGGATGAATGGCGAGGGAGTAGACGCAATCGCGGTGGCCCGACAATTCGGCAAGCTGTTCGCCCGTGGCCGGATTCCAGCAAAGAACTGCCTTGTCGTCGCTGGCCGACGCCAGCAAGTCCCCGCCGCGGCTGACGGCCACGCGTATGACGGCGCCGCGATGGCCCGTGAATGTTCGCTTCACGGTGCGCGAGGCCAGGTCCCACTCGAAGATTTTACCGTCGTCGCTCGCCGAAAAGATCGACCGACCGTCGGGTGCGATGGCCAACGACCGCACCTGACCCTCATGGCCGGAGCGGGACCGAACCCGCCGCCCCGTGGTCACGTCCCACACGTTCACCGCGTTGTCCCAACTGGCCGATACCAAAAGCTTTCCACCGGGATGAAACGCCAACGCGTAGCGGCGACGGATGCAAACCGGCATTTTGTGCAGCGGTTCGCCCGAGCCATCCCAAATACGAATCGTTCCGTCGTACGCCGTCGAGGCCAGCAGTTGACCGTCGGGGCTGAAGGTCACCGTCCAAACCATGTCCGAGTGTCCCTTAAGCTCCTTCTTGATGCTGCGTGTTTCAGGGTCCCAGAGTCGCAGGCGGTCGCCATTGCAGGTGGCCGCCGCGATCACCTTGCCGTCGGGACGGTAAGCCACGTCGTTGGTGAATTGGCCGCGATTGCCGTCCATCCGCTTGTCCTGCTGGCCGGTGTTAACACGAAAGATGCGCACCGTGCTGTCGGCGCCCGCGGCGGCCAGCATGGCGCCATCGGGACGAAAGGAGATGCCGCGAAACCTGGCGCACCGCTCGCTCACCTGCAGCCGAGATTCACGGTCGCGCGACAAGTCCCACAACCACACGCCGCCGGCGCTTTGCAGGTTGGCGGCCAGCTTCTGGCTATCAGGACTGAACTCCAGATCGAACACTCGCACCCCCTCGGCACGCACGGGTCTTTCGAGCGTGCCGTCGTCGGCGGCGCCATAGCCGTATCGTGCCGTCACGCGTACCGGTCGCCAGGCGTTTCCCATCCCTGCTCCAGTCGACCGCTTCCACGTATTGCGTGCCGTGACGCAGCGTGCGCAGCCGCTGGCCGGTCTTGAAATCCCATACAATGGCCGTGCCGTCCATCGAGCCCGACAAGATCGCCTTGCCGTCGGGGCTCACGGCCAATCCGGCGCGGCACACTTCGCCCCAGTGCATCATGTGGCTGTCACCGAGCACGGCCACCAACTCGGCCGGCGCATCGGCGGCATTGCCCTGCCCGGCCATCGTCAGCTCTTGTTGGGGAATATCTTCACGACGCAACTGCTCGAAGGCACGATCGTCGGCCAGAACGCCGGCGTCGATGGGTGCGCTGTGAGAACGATCTTCCCCGCGGGCGTGCGCGCCGCGAACATGCCGGCCGCCCAGGCGATTGTGGTCACCGCCACAAGCATCGCCGCGACTGCCCCCGAGTAGAGCCACAAGTTGCGACCTGATAACGGCGAGCGTGACGTCCCCGCCGGGGACTCTTGCCCCGTGCTCGACGGCGCCTGTCATCCGTAAAGGGAAGCAGCGCCCGGGCCGCCTCGCTCGGCGTTTGCGGGCGATCGGCGGGGTCTTTGGCTAACATGCGACCCACGAGATCGGACAATTCCCTCGGCACGTCAGGGCGGACCTCACAGAGCGGTCGCGGCATGTCGCGCTGGTGCGCCAACAGCACCTGAATTTCCGTCTTGCCGTCAAACGGCGGCGCCCGGCCAGCAGACAATACAGCGTGCAGCCGAGGCTGTAAATATCGGCGCGGATATCGGCCTTCGCCGCGTCGAGCGCCTGTTCAGGAGCCAGGTAATGCGGCGTACCCAACATTACATTGTCGCGCGTCAGCCCCGAGTTCACGCGCCGCTCGCTGGCCATCTTGGCCAGCCCGAAATCCAGAATCTTGACCTTACCGTCGGGCGTCAACATGAGATTTTGCGGCTTCAGATCGCGGTGGACCATCCCTCGCACGTGAGCGTGATCGAGCCCGATCATTGCCTGACGCACCATCCCGGCGGCCTCGGCGACGCCGACCCGACCACGCCTCGCCAGGACCCGATCCAGGCTCTGGCCGGGAACGTATTCCATTACCAATGCTGGCAGGGAACCGAGTTCGTCGGCGTCATACGCCCGGGCGACATTTGGATGATCGAGTTTGGCGGCCGCCTTGATTTCCTGGTCAAAACGCTTCAATGCCCCGGGATGGTCGACGAGCGCGGAATTGACGACCTTGATCGCCACCTGGCGGTCCATTCGCTCGTGGTAAGCTTCGTACACCGAGCCCATTCCGCCACTGCCCAGCAGCCGCACGATGCGGTATTTCGTCTGCTCGCGCAGTCCCTGGGGGACCAGATCGTCGCCAAGGGGCGCATGCGGAGTGGTGAACTGCGATTGCGCGTCACCACCGGAATCCGGCCGATCTTCCGAGCCTCGTGCGACGCGTGGCAGATTCAACGGCAGGATGCCGGTAAACGAGTCATCTTTGTCCTCGCAGGGCGTCAAATCGTCAAGCGGGCGCGTGAGGGTTCTTGCTTCTCGCAACAAGCTCGCCAGTACATCGGGCGGAGTGTCAGAAATGAATTCTGCGCAACTCGCGCAACTGGCCACGTGCTCCTGGAGACGCTCACGGCGTTCCGATGCAAGCTGGCCGAGTGCGAACGCAGCCAATTGAAGCCGCGAAGGATGTGCCGGGCCCTGTATTTCCATGGCGAAAAGCCTTCACTCTCCGTTACTTTCGCGAGTGCGCTGTTTCATCGCAAAAACCCTATTCGGCCTTCGCGACCACCAGGGTCGATTCTAAAACAGAACGGTGCGCATTTCTGCAAAGTTCCAAAACTTTTTTTAAGCGAGGGCTCGGTAAGAGCAGTATCACGGCGCGGTTGGTTCAGTTAATCAACGCCATCTGTCCAACGCTGTCGCCAACGCCACGCTGGAACTGGCCGCCGCTCTCGACCTGCGAACATACCTTCCCGAACCGAAGCAGAAAGACAAGCGTGTGTGAACGGACAAGCCGCACGAATTCCAGCGCGCGGTCTACGACAACCGCCGACGCATGTCGCGAGCGAAGGGTAAGCGGCTTGGGCGGCTACGGAGCGAACGCGTGGAGCGCAGCTTCGCTCGCGTGTGCGACACGGGCGGTTCGCGTCGCACGTGGATTCGCAGGCTCGAAGAAGTAACCAAACGTTACCGGCTGGCTGCCGCAGCGCACAATCTGGTCCGCATCAGGCGGCTGTAGTTCGGAATCGGCAAACCGCGAGCGACTAGCGAAGGGCGCGGTCTGCCACGTTCCTGTCCCCCGGAAACCACACCTCATAAGTCATTATTCTAGCGCTATTGTTCTCCGCCCAAATGGAAATGTGCCGCGCGATACGGCACGCCTTGTTCGTACAGCATTAGGCGCTCTCGCGACTCCTGTGCCGCCTGTTGGTTGCGTTCGGCCTCGAGCAGTTTGCAGGCGAGTTTCGCGGAAGAGATAGCCCTGTCGAATTGGCCGGTCTCAGCGTATGCGGCGGCCAAAGTATCGATGGGAGTTCCCAGTTCGTGACGGGTCAACTTGCAGGCGCGGGCGGCCAATCGCACGGCTCTTTCCCCGTCTCTGAGTTGCGGGTTGGGTGAAATAGCCAGCAGCCAGGCCAGCCCGTTGAGCGCTTCGACGTTGTCAGGCTGATGACGCAAGACGTGATCGAAATGCATAACAGCTTGCTTCGACCGCCCGCTGGCAGTCAGCAGTTTAGCCAATTGTAAATGCGCGACGAGCAGGCTGGGATCGATCGCCAGGGCCGACTGGTAATGCCGAATCGCGGCGTCCGTCTGCCACTGCGCGTGGCAGATCGTGGCCAGATTAAAATGCGCCGTCGCGTAGGCGGATCGAATGCCAATTGCTTTCGTGAAATGTTGCTTTGCCTCGTGAAGATTCCCTTCCTGCTTCAGCAACACCCCCAGCAGATTGTGCGCCAGCGCGTTCTCGGCATTCACATCCAAAGCTCGCAGGCATAGCGCGCGAGTGTCGTGCCAATACCCGATTTGCCGGAACGTCAATACCGAGAGGCCAATCAGCCACAAGCCGGTCGCGGACAGCACAACGGGCCGCAACAGATGATAGCGACTGACCAGTTCTGCCAGGCCCCAGGCGACGATCAAATACAACCCCAAAAACGTCATGTAGGCAAAGCGGTCGGCGTGCGCTTGTTGGCCCACTTGCACGAGCCCAATCACAGGAAGCATCGTGATCAGAAACCAAAACCAGCCCACAGGCAAGAACGGAAATCGTCGTCCATAGCGTATAGCGCCGACTGAAATTACGATCAGCGCCGATGCGCTTCCCCAGACTTGCCAGCCGGCGTAGTGCTGACCTGACAGCGCTGGATGAGGATAGTAGAAGGACAATCGCGTTGGCCAAACGCACGCCCACAGGTAGGCGACGTAGGCCACGGCAGCGTTTTCGAGGCGTGCCGCCAGCGAAAGGTCGTCGAGGCCCAATGTCTTGGCGTCTGCACTCTGTTGGGCCATCAGCGTGATCGCCGCCGCCGCAATCGCCAGCAGCACAAACGGCAGCTTCTCGAACGCCAACCACGCCAGCCGATGGCGGACCATCTCCCTCGCGACGGCCAGCCTGCCTAGCGGCCAGTAATCGAGCAACAGCATTACCAGCGGCAACGTGACAATCATCTGTTTCGCCATCAGCCCCAGCAAAAAGAAGAGCAGTGCGAGCAGATACCAGCCCGTTCCACCGCGCCGCGCAAGCGCGTATAAGCGAACAGCGTCAGAATCCAGAACAGCCAACACAGCACATCCTTGCGTTCGGTTATCCAAGCTACGCTCTCCACATTAACGGGATGCACCTCCCACAAGGCGGCGACCAACGCGCTGCGCCACAGCGCGTTGGTCAGGTACTGCAATAACAGGAAAAGCAAAACCGCGTTGAGCGCATGCAGCAAACTGTTTGTGAAGTGATATCCGGTCGGGCTCGTGCCGTACAACTGGCTGTCGAGCATCAACGACAGCCACGTCAAGGGGATCCAGTTCCCGGTGCGCACCTGCGTGAATGCCAACGTCACCGCTTGCCAGCTAACGCCGTCCGACACTGCTGGGTTGAAAATGACGAAGTCGGGGTCGTCCCAGAGTACGAAATCGCACGTCGTTGTCCGCGCATAGAGCAGCAGACCACCGGCGCCAAGAATTGTTGCGATCAAAGTCGTACGCCACACGGTTTGCCTCAACGGCCCGACGCCCGAACGATCTCGTCGTCCGCGGCTGGAATTCAACACAGTTTCTCGTGACGGCGGCGTAGTCGTCGTGCCATCCGAGCGCACCACGGCACTGCCGAATTATTGGGCGCGCGGACAATTCGTCCGTTCTCGGAAAACTCCGCCTACTTCTCAAGGGCCTAACCGTGTCGGACGACGGTGCGCCGCTTCCTCCATCCAAGCCCGACCAAGACCACGATCGTCATCGCCATCAGCAGCGCCGTCGATGGCTCGGGAACGGGACTGAACGAAAATGGTGCGCTGGCGGGGAAAGATTCCGTCGCCACCGGCGTGCCATGATTCATCGTCGTCACCGCCAGCGATGAATACAAAGAATATGCGATATCCGTGGTTTCACCGCCGGCATCGAATACCGTGTTCACGGCCGTGCCCGTGGAAGGATCCACCGAGCTTAGCGAAAACGTCAACCCCACGGACCACATGTCGCCGGGGGTGCCCAGGTTGCCCACGGCGATCGTCGGAACCTGCGAGTCGAACTGCGAGACCGCCAGATCGTAATCGTACGACGTTTGGCCTGATTGAGAGTCTACCGAGGTCAATTCGGCCTGCTGGGCGAACGTCGACGGCAGTTGGAAGGAATAGGGCACGCTAAAGGAGGCGCCGGTGTTTGGATCCTCGACGGTCAGCGTGAAATTGGTTGTATTGGTCACCGAGTAGGTCTCCCCCTGGGTATAGCCCACATCGGTCGGGCTTAGCCCCGGAGTCAGGTTCGAGAGGCCGGTATTGTTGAAGTTGGAAATTGTCTGATCCCCGTCCATGGTAACGTTGATGTTCAAACCTCCGGACGATCCGGAAAACGCAGTCGGGGTACTATTCGATTTATCAATCAGCGACACATCGAGTCCATTGAGCGGATTCCCCGCACCCGCGAGAGTCTCGGAAACCATCAAGAAAGCGACGAACAGGACGGCGACGACGGCGTTGATCATTTGGCGAAACATTGGCAATCTCCCTTGTGCAAGTGAACCATAGGAAATCCAAAACGACGTCGGTCCCGCGCGCAGTGCGCGAAAGTCCGATTGGTGACCATACCCAGCCGCATAAGAACATGAACTGCGACGCGCGAGTCAGCAGTGCAACGACCGACGAGCACGCCGCGACGGGGTGACCGAGCGGCTCAACAGCACCAACTCGAGCGCGTCGCGATCACGGGGAAAGATAAGAAAACAACGGCATCGACCGCCACGCACGGATTCTTCGGCCGAGGATCCACCAACAGCCCCAGTCCATGCTTTAACGCATAGCACGCGATGGAATACACACAGGTCTTCCCCTCCTTGTCGAATCAATCGCGAACCTGTGAATGCTCGGTGTTGTAGCCCCTCTCACAATGTCGGTCAAGGAATAACGCACGGGCCAAAAAGGCGGTTTTGTCGAGCCAAAGACTTTGGCAGCAGAGCGATCGTTCGCCGGCTGCTTTGAGGTCTACTGCCAGCGGCGGATTCATCAGACACTGGACTATCTCGCGCCGGCTGAGGAGTACCACGGACCGAGAGTCCAACTTTGACAAACCCTAACGGCAGGGCGATTGCGCCATGCTGGGCAATTTGTCATGCTGGAAATCCTGGGCTGCAGAAACGCAGAAAGCTCGACGTCTTCGTTCATCATCGGTGACTGACGAACGGCCATTGTGAACACGTCATCGGTCGCTGTCTTGGGTGCGGATCAGTGGTTGCTCGTCGGGGGAAACGATGCCCATCCCGACGTCGTCGTCTGGCCGCTACGTCATCTGGATCAGGTCGAGCGCGTGCTGCATGGGCATTCGGACAATGTGCGCTGTCTCGCTCTACTTCCCGATGGCAACACGTTTCTGAGTGGTTCTGACGATGGCACGGTGCGGAGCTGGCAACTCCTTTTGAGCGATCCAACCATCGTTCGGCTCAAGCTGGGGGCGCCCGCGGCGTCGCTCGTCTGGACACCTGATGGCAAGACGCTGTTGGCCGGACTGCTCACGGGAGAAGTGCTGGCCATTACCGGCCCCCGCCAGCCTGCGTCAACGCTTCTCGGGCAGCATACCTCCGCGGTGCGTGGTATCGCGATCACTGCTGACGGTCGTTCCCTGCTGTCCGTCGATGAGGCTGGCGTGCTGGCCTTGCCCAGCGGTGACGACGTCGTATTCCTCCGGCTGAAGATCGATTAGGCCGGCAGCCGCACAACGGGCGCCGACATGGGCCTGGGGATGCAAGAGCGCCCCCTGCCGACGGCGACACAGCCTCTCCAAAGCGCTCCACGGGGCGGCCTTAACGCACAGCGCCGGAATACTCTCTGGCATTTGAAGCGGTTCCGGCTGATTGCAAAGCCCTGGCGCGCATGCCGAAGCTTGTTATCGCGCGTATCTTGCCGAATCGGAGCGACCGTGTGGGAGGGCCGAACCAAGTTCATCAAGAGCTGAAATCCGCGCGCCTTCGACAGCCCCGAAGCACGAAGCGCTCAATCACTTCATCGTCTTTGGGCTCGTGCACGTCGACCATATCGTGCGCGAGTTCGTCGACTACTATCACGATTGCCGCCCACATCAAGGAATTGGCAACCGGCTGATCGCTGCCGAAGACTCCGGCAGGCCGCCGCCGGTCGAGAGCGTGCACCAGCTTGAGTGCGAACGTCGGCTCGGGGGCTGCTCAAGAGCTATCGCCGCGCCGCCTGAAGTCGGCCGAACCTCCGCTGGCACGATTCAGTGGTCCGCTGCCCGTATGCGCCCGTTCTTCGAAGTGGCAATTCTGAGCGGAAATTCGGCCGCTCGATGCCATTCCGCCAACGCCAATGACTCGAGACGCACGTGACAACTACGCTCGCCGAACGACAAAATCACTTTGGCATACATTTTGTACAGGACGTTCAATAGGACTCTATCGAGGTTGTGCCTGAGGGGAAACTTCCGACGCGGAATCGGCTTCGCGACCAACAGCCGAACAGAGTTGCTGCCGCCGCCAATGCCATCAGCCAGGACGATGGTTCCGGGACGATCGTGACTGATCCTGCAAAGCTGGAAAAGGTGCCAAATTGGCCGCCGCTGTCACCAAAGCCCGTGTTGCCGCTGAAGCCCGCAGCGGAGGTTGGAACGAGGCGGATCGTGAACGTGTCGCCCGCGACAGGAGGCAGCACCGTGACAGCCGTCACCGGCAGCATCGCAAGAAGCAGATCGCTCGTGGATAACCCCACATCCGAGAAGTCCGCGGTGGCGTCACCGCCGATGAACGTGTCGTTGGGGACGGTGGTCAGGCTGGCTGTGCCGAGCGATAGATCAAAGGTTTCGTCGAGGCTGTTGCCAAAAAAAACGTAACTGCTGTCGCTGAATGTCGGATCTGCGGCCGGACTGGGAGAATCCTGAAATGCGAGCCGCGTCGCACCCGCGGTCGTAATGAGAAACTCAAAATTCGTGCTGGCCAGTGACTGGCCCGAGTCGCTTCGGATGTACACGGGCACATAGGCAGTCGATCCTGCTGCAACCGACACATTGCCGACCGTAATGATGTAATCCGCCCTTGAGGCAGACATCGCCAAAACGCATAGGAAAGAGGCATACACAAGCTGTCGTCTCATTAGTCGCTCTCCCGGATACCGGCACCAGGCGGCCCAGTGCCGCGGGGCTAGAAACATCCTAATCACCGATCAACTGGACTCGCGCTTTTTTTCTGAGTGCCAAAAACCCCGCAATTTCTCACCATCCAGCGCTAGCCTAAGTGCAAGCCGCTGGCCAGGTGGCGTCCCAGCGAGCGAGCGGCAAACGTCCGATCCAAGGCATTGACCGCTCCATCCCCATTTGCGTCGAACTCCAGCAAATCGCCAACCTGTCCGAAGGAAGCGGCGATCGCGATCAAATCGGCGACCGATACCATTCCGTCCCCGTTGGCATCACCAAAGAGCCGGTAAAAGTCCCACGCGGTTTCGAAAGTTCCGTCGTCGTCGAGGTCGAATGCCAACTCATAGTACCCGTCGCCGGCAATCGAGTTGGGATTTCCGCCCAGTCCGAGGGCCCCGAAATCGACCTCCATGACGTGATCGACAAGCTGGATCTTCCCGGTCAGGTCGATATCGCGCACGAACGTGGTCCCGTCGAGCCCGTATTGTTTGAGGATGACATGCGAGGCATCAAGGGTCAGCCCGGTCGCTATGGTGTTGAAGGTCACGTCGAGATAGCGAACAAACGACCGCTCCGTCAGGCCATGCTGAACGCTAAAGGCGGTTATTGCGGGAACTGACGGCGCCCCGAACGCCGTGGTGACCACCACGTCGTTGGGCGCAGTGGGAGCGTCTTCGACGATGCCGTTGCCATTGATGCCTTGCGTGTAAAAGCGATACGAGTGTGACGCTCCATCGGTCAGCCCCTGATAGGAACTCTGACCGGAGTAGGCGCCAGCCGTCGCACTGCCGCCGCCATGCTGGCCGATCTGTTGTGCCGGCCCACCGTCGACCTGCACATAGAGATCGAAGGTCTTGAGGCCGCTTCCACCGTCAGCCATTCCAGAAAACGTGATCGTGAAGGTACCTGCCGAATCGGCGACCGCCGATGTGACCTGGGTATCGGGCGCCGTGAGATCGGGGACGTAGGTGCTGGCTTCGATCAGGTTGGCTGTCTTGACTTCGACGTTGCCGGCGTTGTCGTGTGCGACGCTGTGGAACGCATACGTGTGATTACTGTTGCCCGTGAAAACTGCCGTCGGACTGTCGGCTGGCAGCGTTTGCCAGAACGTAAACGGTCCGCCGTTGTCGGACACGAATACATCGAAGGTGGCAATCCCCGAAACGGCCTCGTCCGCGGCACCCGCTGGATCGTTGCCTGTGACTGCCACCGTAAACGACCGCTCAGACTGCCGGCGAGCCAGCGCTTGTACGAAGCTGGCCGGCGCTGTCACGTCGTCGGTCACGCCGTTGATAGTGATCGTGACCGGGGCTTCCTCGGAGAGGGCCGTGCCGTCGCTGATGCGGTAAACGAAGGTGTCCTGGCTTGTCTCTCCGGAGTTCAGCGACGCGAAGCTGCCGTTAGGATCGTAGGACAATGATCCGTCCGCCTGCACTGTGAGAATGGCGCCGGACTCGAGCTCGATGGGAACGCCAACGTTGGCTGCAGAGCCGTTGACCTCAGCCACGGTAAAGGTGTCTCCGTCCGGATCGAAGTCGTTGCCCAGCAGTCCCGGCGACGGAAGGCTCAGCGGCGTGTCCTCGTCCGTGGTCAGCGCCGGCTGATGATCGGCCAGCGCCAACGGCTCGTTGTTGCCTTCGCGCAAGGGAATGACGATGATCTGTGCTTGCGCGGCGGTGCTCAGATAAGTGGTTGGTTCGAGAATGACCGTGTTTTCGATAATGAAGATTGTTTCGGGATGATCCGCGATTGGGAGGATCTGGGCATCGTAGGTCAGCACCAGCGGCTCGTTTGGATTTAGGTCTCCGAGCGTCCACAGGATGTAATGGTGCGGCCCATCGGCTGCATCCACGGACAGCGGCTGCACGTCCGACGTTCCTTCATCGGTCATGAGCACGCCGCCGTCGCTGATGTTCGTGGGCTCCGACAGTTGATTTTCGTCGTACTCGACCCGCACCGTCCCGCCGGGAATGAAATCGTCCGGGTCAATTTTGACGCTGTACTGAATCTGATCCCCCGGTGAGTACCGGCGGCTGCCGTCGGCGTCATCAAGGAGGGTCGCCTGGTCGCTCAACGTCAACGGCGGCGGCGTGCCGACCGAGAACGCGCGCGTGGCCACGTTGTTCGACGGGTTGTCATCATTGGCCGCGCTGACGGTCACTTCGATGATGTGAGCGCCGAGGGCCGAATTCGTCCAGGGGACGAACACCACACCGCCGCCGGCCGGAATGTTGGCCGACGTCGTGGCAATCGTGGCCGACTGGAGATGTCCATTCACCACAAACGTATCGCCGAACGTCACCGCGACGCCGTACGCCGTGCTGCCGCTGTTGTTGCCGACGTACGCGGCCATGTACACCGTCTCGCCGAGGTCGGGGTTGAACGCGGCCGCGGAGATTCCCTCAGAAACGATGAACACGTCCTGATGGTCCGGCGCCGGAGGAGTGGGATCGCCCGGCAACGGAGGCGGGGGAAAGTCGGGATCGTCGGTACCGTCGCCGGGGTACGGCAAGCCATGGGATCCACTGGGGCCTCCTCCGCCGCCGCCACCACCGCCTCCTCCGCCACCGCCGAAACCCGCGCCACCGATGCCGGCGTAGGCGCCACCGCCCCCGGGGCCGCCGGTATTGGGAGGCCCTTGATTGGCGGTGACCTCCAAGGCCGCAATGGTGCTGCCGACCAGGCTGCCGTCACTCACGGTGATCAGCACCTGGTAGACTCCCTCCGGCAACGAGATCATGGCCGGTGAATCTGGAATCTCAAAGGACCCGCTGGCATCGGTCCGCCCAAAGAATGAGGCGACCCCGGCGTCGGGCGAATCGGTTGGCGAGATCGTGACGGTGACCGACGCTCCCTTGACGGGCAGCCCGGCGCCGCCAATCACGTCGAGCAGATCGTAGTTGGCCGCGCCGACAATCGAAAACGGATCGACTCCCTGTTCGACGGAGCTCGGCGTCACCTGGCCCGAGACCGTCAGCAATACCCCACCGATCTGCGGCTCGCCCACGGTCAGCGGCCTGGTCAGCGAATTGTTCTGCTCGTCGTATTCGGGTACCTCATTTAGTGGATCAACTTTGACCTCGATAAAGTACACTCCGGCCTGGGAGAAGCTCGTGTCGAAGTCGACCGGTGCTTCGCCGTACGCCGGAATACTGACCGTCACTCCGCCCAGTGACTGCTGGGTCGACTGGTTCAGAAAATACACCGCCACGTCCGTGACATCTTTGGAGCCGTTGTTGTGCACGATGGCGTGCATGTGGACCGTGTCGTCGACTTCCGGATGCGTGGGGTCGAACGTCAGGTCCGAGGGGACCAGCTCCGCGAGATTGGAGTCGCTCGTCACATTGATGATGACATTTGCCGTGTCAATCGCTAAGCCGTCGGTGATCGTGTAGGGAATCACCACGCGCCCGTCGGTATCCGGATCGGGCGTATAGACCACGCTGTTGTCGACCACTTCGGCGTGCCCCGCGCCTCCGTGCTCCGCGACTCGGGGCACCGATCCCAGTGACGGACAGGGTGTCGCCATCGAGGTCGTAGTCGTTTTGCAGCACGTTGACGTTGATTGGGCCCTGGCCCTGCGCCGTCCGAAAGTCATCGGCGGCAACGGGAGCACGGTTGCCAACCGAGAACGTCATCGACGCCGGCGCACTCACCAATCCCGCGACAGGACCAGCCTGATCATCGTCGGTGACCGTGAAAAGCAGGCTGTCCGTTCCGGCAAAACCCATATCGGGAGCAATACGGGACTGAATGAGAGATGTGAACAGAACATAACCAACGAAGTAAATGCTGCACAGTACCATTGTATTGACGTGGTTTAGGTCGTGGACGGCTACCGATTGGGGATGAGCAAGTGCAGGACAAAGAGGAACCAATCGGCACTATGAGCAGCAAAACTGAGATCGATTTCGCAAAGGGGTATCTGACACGTGAGGAGCTCTATGCCTTAGTTTGGGAGACCCCGATATCGCGACTTGCGCCTAAATTTGGGCTCTCTGACGTCGGCCTGCGGAAGATTTGCACTCGGCACGAGATTCCTACCCCATCACTGGGATACTGGGCAAACATGCCCGCGCCGGAACGCGGCGACAGGTATGCGAGCGCATTTCGTGCGCGTCATCTCGCAATGGTAACGGCGGCCAAAAGAAAGCGGTTAATGGTGGGTATAGTCCAAGCTAATTCCGCGCATTATCGGCCTCGCTTGTCGGTGCCTCGGGTGAAGGTCTGCCCACGCGGCTTTCGGGCGCAGCGTCTGGGAAAGCCGACACGCCACCCGGGCTTCAATGAGGCCGCGGCGACGAGGTCGCGGAGCCCGGTGCCCCGCCTGATTGCTCGGTAAGCGGTACGTTGCGGCGTCTTGTCGGCCCCAAGTCCTCCGAATCGATCTCGCGAAGTTTGTCGGCAGCGTGCCGTCACGTCGATTTCGTCGTTTCAGTCCTGAGCTTGCGGGTATGATCCGACTATGGAACTTCGACGCCTTCGATACTTCGTGGCGATCGCCGAGGCAGGGCATTTCCGTCGGGCCGCCGAGCAGCTGCGAATCGCTCAGCCGGCATTATCGCGGCAAATTCGGATGCTCGAGGACGAGCTTGGGGTTGAGCTTTTCCAACGTTTGCCGCGGGGCGTACGCCTCTCCGAAGCGGGGCGCCTTTTCCTGCCGGAGGCGCGACGCGTGGTCAGCGACACGGAGGCCGCGATCGAAGTGATCCGCCGGTACAACGAGGGACGCAAAGGCGACCTGCGTGTTGCTTTCAGCGAGGCTGTGTCCGGCCACCGCGTCGTCACCGAAACGATCCGCCTGTTCCGCGCTGCGCAGCCCGAGGTGGAGCTCACGTTGCAGTCGATGGTATCGGCGCGTCAGGTCGAGGCGTTACAGGTGGGAGAGATCGATGCGGGGTTCGTCTACCGAACGACGCGCCAACCGGACTCGCTCGCTTATCTCGATATCGACGTCCTGACGCTGCTAGCTGCCGTGCCGACGACGCATCCACTTGCGCGCGAGCCCGAGCTTCGCCTCGCCCAGCTCGCCGAAGGTCCGCTGATCTTCGTGGGTCGCCAAATCAATCCCGCGCACTACGACAACGTGATGAATGCGTTCGCCGCCCAGGGTCTGGTCCCTCACATCGTGCAGGAAGCGAACAGCGCCGTCGTGGTGAACCTGGCCGCGGCCGGCATGGGTACCGCGCTGATCAGCTCGGCCATGCGCTCGCGAATACCGGCCGACGTGGTGGTGAAAACGATAACGGACCTGAAGACGGCAACGCCGTTCGGCTTGATCTGGCGGGCCGAGAACCGCTCGCCCATCCTGCACCGGTTCGTCGATACGGCGCGGACGATTTGCTCCGGGGCACTTGCGACCTCGACCCGGGTCACCTCGACGCAATGATGTTCAGCTTGCGCGCAACGAATCCATAGATCGCCACCAGCGGCGCCATCATCAGAAGCATCAGGAATGCAACGACGGCAGCGTCGCCCGTGCCGCCGGAGAGCCAAAGGCCCCAGACGACGACCGGCAGCGTGATGCTGTCCTTAGAGGTGAGCACGACCGCGAGAGTCAGCTCCCGGGCTGTCAGGAGCGCGATCCAGAGCCAGGCATAGAGCATTGTCGGGCCCAGCAAGGGCATGATGATCTGGCGCAGCACGCCCGCTGTGTTCGCCCCACTCAACCGGCCCGATTCCTCGAGCTCGCGGTGGATCTGGATGAGGCCGCTGTTAGTCATGCGCGTGGCGTAGCTCGTGCGTGCAATCACGAAGACCAGGAGCATGAGCCAGATTGTCCCATAAAGCGGAATCACGCCCTGCAGTACGAACAGCGCAAGCAGCAGCGCCCCGATGCCGAAGACGATATTGGGGACGGCGTGCGGCAGGAAAGCAATGAAATCGAACCAGTTTCGCCCGCGGATCCGCGTCTTCAGGACAATCCACGAGAAACACACGCTGAGCACCAGCGTGATGGTGGGGGTGAGAATCATCAAGAGCAGCGTGTTCCACAGCCCGCCCAGCACGTAGTGCCATTGGAGCTGGGCGTAGCGGGAGAACGACGCGCTTGCAAACGCGGCCGCCGAGGGCAGTTGGAAAAACGGCAGTACCGACGCCCAGAACAGGACGATGATCGGCAACAGCTTGGCAAGGACGACATATATTCCGACGAAGAGCCACGCCAAAGCCTTCATGCCGCGGCTCAGGCCAATCTCGATCGGGCGGTACGCCTTGCCACTGACCACCCGGTACCGGTGCGCGCGGCTTTGCATCCGGCCATACCACCAGCTCAACACGGCAGCGAAGCATATCAGACAGGTGGAAAGTGCGGCGGCCGGACCGTAGCGTGGCAGCGACTTGTCGGGGCTCAGGAGCACCACAAGGTACGACGAGAATGTGAACAGGCGGCTTCCCCACCCGATGATCGCCGGCACGTCGAACGCGGCGAAGCCGAGCACGAACACGTAGATGCTCGCGGCCAGAATGCCGGGCCATGCGATCGGCAGGGTGATCCGACGCAAGGCGCGGCCGAAGCTCGCGCCGCATATCTGGGCCGATTCCTCGAGTGCCGGATCCATCGACCGGAAGACCGCCGCGGTCATGATAAAGGCGAGCGGGGCAAGGTTGAGACCCTGCACCCAGCCCATGCCGACGATCGAGGACACATTGAAGGGAGACTGGGTCAGGCCCAGCACATCCATCAGCCACACGTTTACGAGCCCGATGCGGGGATGCAACAGGAACAACCAGCCCATCGCGGCGGCGAAACCCGGAATCAGCAGACCTACTGCCATCAACGTGAAGATCGTCGTCTTGCCCGGAAAATCCGTGCGCTCCATCAACCATGCGATGGGCAAGCCGAAGGCGAGGGCGACGACCATCGCCACGAGGGAGAAGGCGAAGGTGTTGGCGATAACCCGGTAGGTGAATGGATCGAGAAACACGTCAGCATAGTTGGCGAGCGACGTGATCGCATCGGGATCGCCGACAGCCCCCTCGCGGAAGCTGAGCCAGATCACGACGGCGAGCAGCGCAAGGATGATCGCGCTCGCGAAAATGACCAGACCGAGAAACGCGCTCAGCCAAGGGTCGACCTGACGCCAGAAGCCTCGCGGCAGGAAGCCGTTGTGAGTGACGGATGTCATACGGCCTTTCCCGACGGCCCGGTCGCGGATCGATCGAAGCGGTGCGCCGGATCGTGCGCCGGGCCGAAGGGGTCGGTCAGTTGCGGCGCAATATCTTGATTGCCTTTTCCTGGACGGCGCGCAGGTTGGGCTGTTTTTCGAGCCAATTTACCGAAAGCTCGGTGAACTTGATTCCCCGCTTTTCATAGTCCGCTATGACCTTCGACATCCCAGAATCCGGGAACATGTGCAGGTCGTGATCGTCGTGCTCCCACGCGACCTTCTGGCCAGCCTTCGTGAGAGCGTAAATTGCGAACAGCTTCCCGGCATTTGGATGCGCTGCGTTCTTCGGGATTACGAGATAGTAATACCGCTGAGCCGCATAGTCTTTCGGAACCGACATGGCGATCGGCGCGCCGTCGCGCGCCGGCTTCACCCATTCGACCCCGGAACACGCCATCGCGAAGGCGACGAACTCGCCCGACGCCACCCGCTCGACATCCGGGCATCCGATCAGCCCGGCAAGCTGGGCGCTGAATTTCTTTGCATACTCCAGAGTCTTTTCCGGACCCCAAAAATCCGGAGACGCCAGATTGTCGAACGAAGCCGCATAGGGGTTGGAAGCGATCTTGCCTTTCCATTCCGGCTTCAGAAGGTCGGCCAATGACTCCGGTCGCTCGGGTGCGCGCTTGGTGTTGTAGATGATCCCGCCCGGCAGGGTCGTCCAGACGCGGAGCGCAATGCTATTGGCTTCGACCATCTCGGACGTAATCCGGCCCGGCAGCAGCGATACCCAATCGACGGGAATCGCCGCCTTGCGCCTTTCGATGATCAATACGTGGTTGGTCGTGCCGATGAAGAGATCCGTCGGCGAAGGCTGACCCGCCTGGGCTGCCACCAGAACCTTGTTCAAGCTGCGCGGAACCGACCCAGGATCGGGGGTATAGCTGGAAGAAAGTTTTGTGCCGAACATGGCATTCATGCCGTCGACCAGCTGCTTGGTGCCGTCCGATCCGTAAAAGCTTGGCAGCCAGCTCAGATCCAGCCGCCCTTCTTTCTTCGCCTCCGCAATGACTTGTTTCAGTGCGGGGCTGAACTCGGCCGCGGTCGCCTGGACCGCCCAAATCGTGGCCAGCGCGGCGACCAGTAAAACCCGTGATTTCATGATGTGTCCTCCCAGCTGCCGTGCAACTATTATGGACCTGTATCCGTTACCTTGAACTCTCGGACGCACGCGAACGGCCCCGGACGCCCGGGACCGCCGCGCACGCTTCGTCTTCGGCCGCCTCAGAACTCGAACGGCGACGCGGCCTGAACCTTGAGCCCGTGCTCCGGGTTGCGAACCTGTCCCGGCACTGCGCCGAGCTCGGTCTTGTACGCCCAAAGGTCGACGACCGGGTGGTTCTCGTCGCGGAAGACGCCGCGCGGATCGCGACCGGCCTGCACGTCCTCGATCGCCTCCTTGACCATCTTGCGCATCATGATGATGCCCCGGTCGCATTGTCCCAGATGCTCGCGCGAGCGGTTGGCGATCGGGCCCTGGCTGTCGCACGCCGCGTCGTCCTGATCGCGGTCCCAAATATCGAACCACCCGTCTTCGATGCGCTTGTACTCGCCCGGCACCCGCTCCTGGAACTTCGCCGTCTGCAACGTGAACGGCGGCTTTTCGAGCTCGGATGCCCAAACCTGGAACGAGGTGCAATGGGTATCGTCGAGCGGGACCGCCCACTGCATGAACTGGTACGGCTCGCGGCCGGCACGGGTCACGAACACGCGGTTCCCGAACGGGAAGAAGTAGTGGTGCTTGTCCTTCGTGCCGTTCTTGTACTCGAGGTAGATCTCGCAGCCGTACGGCTTCTCGTTATATTCGAGCTTGGTGGGATAGCTCATCGCCAGCTCGGGATAGACGCTCGCGTGCAGACACATCACGTGCAAAGCGTCCATCATGTTCTCAGCGCGCTGCAGCCAGTTGGAAAGCTGCGAGCGGCCCTGAACGATCTTGTTGCAGTTCTCCTTCACCAGAAGGTCGTATTTCGGGAACGCCGGTACCGGCTCGGGCCCGATATAACCGAACACCAGCCCCGATTGCTCACGCACAGGATAGGCCTTCTGGCGCACGCGCGTCTTGTAGTTCGAACCGGGTGGCTCGCACGGCTGGTCGAGGCAGCGCCCCTGACGATCGAACAGCCAGCCGTGATAGCAGCAGCGTAGCCCGCCGTCCTCGACGCGACCAAACTCCAGTGACGCGCCGCGGTGACAGCAATTCAGGTCGAGCAGCCCGAGCTGGCCGCCCATGTCGCGGAACAGAACGAACTCCTCGCCCAGCAGCTTGATCGGCACGGGACGGTTCTTGACGTTTTCCGCAAGCGCGATCGGCCACCAGTATCGCCGGAGCATCTCGCCGCAAGGCGTTCCCGGTCCTACCCGGGTCAGAAGTTCGTTTTCTTCGCCGTTGAGCATGGTGGCCTCCGAGTTGATCCAAGGTCCAATCGGTTGGGAAAATTCTCTCAAGCCCAAAGGACTTCGGGAAAACGGTAGTGTGCGATCAGAAGTCCGTCCAATAGAGAATCCGGCGTCGTCCGATGCTGGATTGCTATCGGTCGGCGCAGAAACCCCGCCTACCCAGGCGGGCCGACCGCGTCAATGCACCAGCGTGCGGACCTTCTTCGAGGCTTTGGGACGGAAATTCAGCACGTAGTCCTCACCGTAGGAGTCGTGATAGGTCTGCCCGTCCTTGGGGAACATGTAGTCGGGGATGCCCTCGTGCGAGACGTCGGTGCGACGCGATGGCTCGTGCAGAAGGTTCTGGACCAACTGCTGCGTAGGCTGGCTGAGGTACCAGTTGATGAAGACCGCGGCCGCGTTGGGATCCTGCACCTTCGTGAAGGTCGCGAGAACGCTTCGCCCGCCCGTGGTGAAGGTGGGCCAGTCGTCGAAGTCGACATATTGCAGCTTGAAGCCCTGAGACTTCGCGAACTTGTCGATGTTCGACGACAGGGAGCCGAGGATGATGGGCTCGATGCCGCGCACGGCCCATTCGACGAGCTGCGAGCCGTTGCGGGTGATCTTCACGTTCTGGTTCTTGTATAGATCGACCAGGAACTTCTCGCCGAACGTGAACATGACGGCCTGGGCGAAGCCCGGTCCGCCGGCGCCGCCGCGCGGATCGGCAGCCGCGATCTTGCCCTTGTACTTGCCCGAAACGAGTTCCTTGAACGACTTCAGCTGCCCGACGTCGACCTTGGAACCGTTGGCGAAGACGCGGAAGGCGGTGAACTCTGCCGCCTGAGCGAAATGCTTCTGCGCCTTGTCGATCCAGTGGATCGAGCCGCCGCGCCAATACTTGTCGCCGGTCACTTTGGGCAGCATCAGCAGCGGCTTGATCGGCCGTATCAGGCCGCGCGCGAGCAGGGGCATCTCGGTCGAGCCGCCGATCACGACGTCCATCGACATCGCGCCGGCTTCAGCCTCGCTCAGCACTCTGGCGGAAATCGCCGACGGTGAGCCGCCGAGGAATTCGAGATCGAGGCCGGTATCGCGCTTGAAGGCGCTGCCGAGGGCGCCGCCGATCGGCGCACCCATCGCGACCACCACTTTGCCTTCGACCTTGGCCTTGGCCATCAGGTCCGCCCATTCCGGCCCGGCGCCCGTCTGCCAGTCGTCGGCGGCGCGCGCAGGAACGCTCGCTGCCGCCCACGCCAGCAAGGCCGCAAGGCCGATCGCGCGCATCCGGTGCGTCCGTACGATGTACGTTGCGAAACGCTTCATTCTTGTTTCCTCCCTGCGCCAAACCCACGGGCTGGCATCGTAGGTCTAGCCTCGAGACGGGGTCCAATGCCGATTGAGTATCGGAATGAGACAAGTTTGGTATTGGACGGTCCTAAAGCCGGCCAATACGCTTTCGCCTATCTCGTTCATCGGAGACCGTCATGGCCACTGCGAAGCGCGCCGCCGCCAAAAAGCACAAAGTCGATTTCGACGATTTCGTCCGCACGGGTCCGGGCACGCTGGCCGGCCGCTATTTGCGCAGCTTTTGGCAACCGATTTGCCGTTCAGCGGACATCGAGACAGGGCGTACGCGGCGCGAGAAGATCATGAGCCAGCTCGTCACGCTCTATCGCGGGCAGAGCGGCCGGGTCTACGCCCTCACCGATCGCTGTCCGCATCGCGGCACACAGCTTTCGGCCGGCTGGGTGGAGGGCGACGAGCTGCGTTGCTTTTATCATGGCTGGAGGTTCGCGGGCTCCGGCCAGTGCGTCGAACAGCCCGCCGAGAAGACCTCGTTCGCCGCCAAGATCCGCATCCCCAGCTATCCGGTGCGCGAATATTTCGGGTTGGTCTTCGTGTACCTCGGTGACGGCGAGCCGCCGGAATTTCCGACCTACCCCGAACTCGAGAACGAGGCGGCGGGACGGCTGATCGTCGGCGCGCGCACTCCAACGCCCTGCAACTTCTTCCAGCGCGTCGAAAACGCGTGCGACCAGGTGCATGTCGCCTTTGCCCATCGCGACGTTTTCGGGGCGGAAGGCGTGGGCGAGATCCCCGAGTACTGGGTCGAGGAGACCGAGTATGGCATATGTGCCCACGGCGAGCGGGTCGGCCTAGAGGAGCGGCTAACCCATTTCCACATGCCGAACATCAACGTGCTGCTCGTGCCGCCGGGCGAGGGCGAGACGGCGTGGGCGCCAAATGTTGCGTGGCGGGTTCCGGTCGACGACGAAAGCCATCGCACGTTCAATCTGCGCCGCATCAGCCGGCGCAGCGACCAGCCGCCGCCGGCGCCGAAAGACCCCGACCGCCATGTGACGGTCGCGCGAGCAATCCTCGACGGCGAGATGCGGCTGGAAGATCTCGACCCGGTGGCCGACCGGGCGATCATCGTGACGATCCAGGACAATATTGCCCAGATGGGCCAGGGCCCGATCGTCGACCGGCGCAACGACCATCTCGGTCGCTCAGACGTCGGCGTCGTGCTGATACGCAAGCTGTGGCGCCAGGAGCTGCAGGCGCTCGCCGACGGGCTGCCGACCCGCCGCTGGCGTCGCCCCGCCGGCGGGCTGGTGATGCGGAGTGGCGCCGAAGCCGTCGCCTGAGCCGCTGGGAAACCCTGGAGATATGGCCCGCTCAGGCGCGGTGATGGTCGAGGCGACGGGCATCGCCGCCTCCAGATCGCGTTGGCGGCCCGAACGGCGCGTAGTGCTCGGAGCGTTGCTGGTCGCGGCTGTTGCCCTGCTGACGGCGCTCCCCACCCTGTACCTGACGTTCAACAGCTTCAACGTTGCCAAGCCCGGCCATTCCTACGTATTCGGGTTCGGCACATGGGCCGCGGTCATGGGCGACCCCGCGGTCCATGATTCGATCGGATACACGTTCCTGCTGTCCCTGCGAGCGCCCATTGGCGTCGCGATCGCGTTCGTCATCTCGTGGCTGCTGATCCGCATGGACATTCCCGGGCGGCGGACCATCGAGTACGCGCTGTGGTTCGCCTTCTTCCTTCCATCGCTGCCGCTGGCGGTAGGCTGGATCCTGCTGCTCGATCCCAACTACGGACTGGTGAACACGGCCCTTCAGCAGATCGGGTTGAGCACGGGGCCGGTGTTCTCGATCTACACCGTCATCGGCATCATGTGGGTTCATCTCACCCTCACCGTGATTCCGATCAACGTCATCCTGCTGTCGCCCGCGCTCCGCCAGATCGATGCCTCGTTCGAGGAAGCCGCGATGACGTCGGGCGCCGCCCACCCGCGCACGGTGTGGCGCATCACCCTGCCGCTGTTGCTGCCCGCCGCGCTGACCGCGCTGATCGTCGGCTTCATCAAGTCGCTGGAGGCCTTCGAGATCGAGCAGCTTCTCGGCACGCCGAACGGGATCAACGTCTTCGCCACCACCGTCTATGACTACGTCCATTTCGATCCGCCCCAGTTTCCCCAAGCCATGGCGCTAAGTACCTTCTTTTTGGTCATTTTGCTGGGGGTCACGCTGGTTTACCGGCTGGCCATGCGCGGCGGCGAGGGTCACGCTACGATTACCGGGAAGACCAGCCGAACGCGCGGCAAAATCCGTCCGAAATGGCGCTATTTCGCCTCGGGCGTGATCTTCCTCTACATCCTGGGCGGCATTGCCCTGCCCATTGCGATCCTGATCCTCGGCACCTTCACCAAGCTGTTCGGCTTCTTCTTCATGGAGAACCCGTGGACCGCCGGCCACTGGAGGGAAGTGTTCACCGAGCCAGCCTTCCGCGCCGCCCTGGCGAATTCGTTCTCCGTCGCCCTGGCCGCCGCCGCTCTCGGCGCCGTGCTCTATGCCCTGCTGGCGTGGTGCATCGTGCGGACCAGGCTGTGGGGCCGGCGGATCCTCGACGTCGTGATTTGGCTGCCCTGGGCGATCCCGGGCATCCTGCTCGGCCTGTCCGTCCTCACCTTCATTCTCAACGTCCCCGGCTTGTCAGTGCTGCAGGGCACGCTGGCTGCCCTCGTCCTGGTTCTGCTGATCAAGGAGGTGCCGCTGGGCGTGCAGATGCTCAAGACCGCCATCGCGCAGATCGCACCCGAGTTGGAGGAGGCGGCCAGCACCTCGGGCGCGGGCTTCGGGATGGCGTTCCGCCGCGTCATCATTCCGCTGATCGCGCCGATGCTGGGCAGCGTCTTCATCCTCACCTTCGTCGCCGCGTTCCGCGACATCAGCGCCACCATCCTGCTGGTCGGGCCGAACACGCAGACCATGGCGGTGATGATGATCCAGCTTGCCGAGGAGGGACGGTTCGAAGCGACGGCGGTGGTCGGCGTGGTATTGTCGGTCGTGGTTTTGGCGCTGACGGTGGCGATGAACTGGATGCGCCGACGCTTCGAGTTGCAGGACTGAACCGGGCCGGCCAAGGTCCCCATCGAACAACCGGTAGCAAGGAGACGATGCATTGGATTCCGGAACGACGGAGGAAATCGGGACTACCGCGTCCCGCGTCGGACGGGCGCCGATGCTCGAAGTCCGCGGTTTGCGCAAGACCTATGCCGGGCGCGGCACGGTGCATTCGGCGGTGGACGACGCCAGCTTCACCATCCAGAGCGGCGAGTTCTTCACCTTGCTGGGCCCGAGCGGCTGCGGCAAGACCACCACGCTGCGCTGCGTCGCCGGGCTCGAACAGCCGGAAGCGGGCGAAATTCTGATCGACGGGCGGCTGATGTTCGCCAGCGCCACCCGGACCCTCGTTCCCACCAACCGGCGCGACATCTCGATGGTGTTCCAGTCCTACGCTGTGTGGCCACACATGACGGTCGCCGGCAACGTCGCCTTCCCGTTGCAGGCCCTCAAGGTGGCGCGGGCGGAAATCCGCCCCCGCGTGCTGGATGCGCTCGATATGGTCGGGCTCGCTGACTATGCCGACCGACCCGCCACCCGCCTGTCGGGCGGGCAGCAGCAGCGAGTGGCCTTTGCGCGCGCCATCGTAAAGGGTGCCAAGGTCCTGCTTCTCGACGAGCCGTTATCGAACCTCGATGCCCAGCTTCGCGAGCAGATGCGCGGCGAGCTCCGCGCACTGCACGCGCGGCTGGGCACGACGACGCTCTACGTCACGCACGACCAGGACGAGGCGCTGCGCCTGTCAGACCGGATCGCGCTGATCAGGGATGGGCGGATCGTGGAGATGGGCACGCCGCATGCCCTTTACCTCAATCCGGCCAAGGAGTTCACCGCCGAGTTCATCGGCCAGGGGAACCTGTGGGATTGCACCCCGCGCGCTTCCGGCGCCGGAAGGGTCGTAGTCGAATGCCGGTTCGGCGCGATCGTCGCCGCCGCCGGCGCGCTCGATGGTCGATCGCGTCGCCTAATGGTGCGGCCGGAGCATATCGCGCTGCAGTCGCTTCAGGCGGCACGGGGCGAAAACGCGTTCGAGGGGCGTGTGGTCAGCGCAGCCTTCTCGGGCCGGCTGCTCGATTACGTGGTCGCGGTCGGCGACGTCGAAATGCGGGTGCAGAGCTCGTCGATCGAGATCCATCGCGCGGGTGAAGCGGTCACCGTCCGACTGCCGCCCGATCGTTGCGTCCTGCTGCAACCCTGAGCCTTCGACGGCCGGCCAGAAGCGGCATCCCCGTCTCGCGGGGCACCGGGACGGGCCTAGCGCCGTCGACGATCGCAATGATTGTGCCTATGAGGCAGTCCAGTTCGAGCGACGGAGGGTCAATCCGCCACATGACGTCGAAGGGCGTCGGCGTCGACAGCTCGATGACCGGTCGCAACACGACACCGTGGGGCAACCGCGGTTCCATCGCCCCGCTGATGATGCCGATCCCCATTCCGGCAGAAACCAGATCGAGGATGACGGTGCTGGTCGCCTCTTGCGCGATCCGCGGCACGAGGTTGCAGTCGCGGCACGCCTCCATCAACTTGTCGTAGGGACGGGGGCTGATGCTGCGCGAAACGCAGATCAGCGGCTCTTCCGCCAGCTCGGCGAGCGTCAGCCGGTCGCGCCCTGCAAGCCGGTGGCTGGCGCTGATCGCGCCCATCAGGTTGACGCGGTCGATCTCGTGGTGGCCGATCTTTGGCGAGTCCTCGGGCCAGCGATAGGCGAACCCGACATCGACTCGACCGTCGAGGATCGCCCGGGAGAGGCTTGCCAACTCGATCGAGCACAGCGACAGCTCGATCTCCGGATGGAGCGAGTGGAAGGTGCGGATCGCCTCCGTCACCACACGGTGACCCGCAACCGCGACGCTCATGCCCACGCGAATGGTGCCGGTTCGCCCGATGAAACGCTGCATCCGCTCCATCGCTCGGCCGACATCGTCCATGATGCGCTTGGCGTCGGGCAGAAACTCGCGGCCGGCTTCGGACAGGCGCACGCCCCGCGGCAGCCGGTCGAACAGCGTGATGCCGAGCTCCGCTTCCAGCAACCTGATCTGGCGCGACAATGCCGGCTGGGCAAGGTGCAACTGATCCGCCGCGCGTCGGAAGTTCTCCGAACTCGGCAACGGCCATGAAATACCGTAACCGTCGCAGTTCCATTTTTCCGCCCTTGGGATTGTTGTTTTAACCGTATCTGCCCAGGCGCTCCGATGTCTTGATCCTATTTCATCGGGAGACAGCCGGCCAGAAATTGTACCGGCGTGGTTGCAGCGACCTTTGGCTCGCGGACGTGCAAGCCCGGGCGCGGATTTCGGCCGAGACGGTGACAAGCGGATGCTGGACGGCAAGATCAGGCCTTCCGACAACTGGGAGTTGCGGACGCTCGAGCCGCGCGGCGCCGAAATTCTGGCTGAGGCAGCCTGTGGTTGGCGGGTTGCGGAAAGTGGTGGACCTAACAGGAGAATGTTTGAACCGCCTGTTCGAGACGTTCGGCGAGTGGGGCGCCGCGCTCGACCCCAACCTCGCGGCCAGCCTGTCCTCGTAACGGCCAGTATGACGCTTCACCGCGATCTCCGTCCCGCGAGACTACGCGCGGCTTCACTCGGATGCGGGTAGGATCGGCTGAAGACGGCTCCATAGCTCTGCTCCACCCATGCGCTGCATCTCTAGATAGGCGGGATCGGCGTCGACTTCGATCACGGTGCGATAGGATGGGCGTGCGCGCATGCCCTCGAACCAGTCAGTAACGCGGGGCCGGTTCGAGACCCACCAGTCGCTCATCTGAAGGTCCGAAAGTCGGGCCAGAAATGGCGTGATCGCGCAGTCGGCGAGGGAAAGGGCTTTGCCGGCGAGATGGCTTCCGTCCGTCAATGCGGCTTCCATGTCGACTAGCATCTTGTCGAGCACCCGTACGGCCCTCTTGAAGATGTCGCCTTCGGGCCCGTTTCGGATCATGTCGACGAGTCGGATGCGCTCCAGCATGCCGCCGCCACGCGCGCCGGCGAAATGCGCCGCCAGCTCCTCGTCCGACTTCTGCCGGAGCATCTCGCGGCGCGGCCCGATAACGTAGCTGACGGGAAACAGCGCTCCCAGGTACTTCTCGTCCGCCCACTTGAGCCAAAGATTCATACGCATTCGGCCAAACGGATCCGCCGGGCGCAATGTGGGCTCGGGAAAGCAGTCCTCGATGTAGTTCATGATCACCGTCGATTCGGTGATCGCGCGCCCATCATGGACGAGCGTCGGCACGTACCCGTTGGGATTGAGGGAGAGGTAGTGCGGCGTGCGCAGGTCGCCTGCGTCCCGGTTGAGCCGGCGCTTCGCATACGGAATGCTCTTTTCTTCGAGCACGAGGCGCACCTTCCGGGGGCAGGTCGCGGTTTCGAAATAGTAGACTTCGAGCACCGTCCGTCTCCGATGCTGTACCCCGCCGTCGCGCGCTCGCCGTTAAATCAGCCGATCATAGTCGATCGGGTGCCTCAGATCGAGGCGCCGGCCGGCCGGCGGCAGCGGGTATTTGAGGCCGGTGGCGCAGTTGAACAGCACCGCCCGCTCGTCCGGCCTTGATGCGGCCCGAGGCCAGCTCCTTCCGGTAGGCGGCGAAGGTCGCCGCGCCCTCGGGGCAGAGCAGAACGCCTTCCTCGCGCGCCACCTCCGTGCGGGCGGCCTCGATCGCGTCGTCGTCGACCGCGGTGGCGAAGCCGTCGCTTTCGCGCACCGCGCGCAGGATCAGGAAGTCGCCGACCGCCTGCGGCACGCGGATGCCGGCGGCGACGGTGTGCGCGTTCTCCCACCGTTCGGCATGCTCGAGCCCGGCCTCCCAGGCGCGCACCATCGGCGCGCAGCCCGCCGCCTGCACCGCCACCATGCGCGGGCGCTTCGGCCCGATCCAGCCGATCGCGCTCCAGCTCGGCGAACGCCTTCCACATGCCGATCAGCCCGGTGCCGCCGCCGGTCGGGTAGAGGATCACGTCGGGCACGTCCCAGCCGAGCTGCTCGGCGAGCTCGAGCCCCATCGTCTTCTTGCCCTCGATGCGGTAGGGCTCCTTCAGGGTGGAGCAGTCGAACCAGCCCATCCTGTCCTTGCCCTCGCCCACCACGCGGCCGCACTGGTCGATCAGACCGTTGCACAGGAAGGTGTGCGCGCCCTGCAGCGCGATCTCGCGCACGTTCACCTCGGGCGTGTCCTCGGGGCAGAAGACGAAGGTCTCGATCCCCGCGCTGGTGGCAATAGGCGGCCATCGCCGAGCCGGCATTGCCGTTGGTCGGCATGGCCATGCGCTTGATGCCGAGCTCCTTCGCCATCGACACGGCGAGCGCGAGGCCGCGCGCCTTGAACGAGCCGGTGGGAAGCCGCCCCTCGTCCTTCACCAGGATCTCGCGCGGCGCCCAGGGATTTGGCGATGCGCGGCAGCGGCGAGGAGCGGCGTCATCACCTCGCCGAGGCGCACCACGTTCTCCGCCCGGCGGATCGGCAGGAACTCGCGATAGCGCCAGAACTCCGGCGCGCGCCGGGCGACGCGTCTCCTTGTCGACGGATTTGGCGAGGGCGGGAAGGTCGTAGCGGACGAGCAGCGGCTTGCCCGCGGGCGAGAGGCCCTGGACGGTGTCGGCGGGCAGCTTCTCGCCCGTGTAGGCGCATTCCAGATGGGTGACGAAGGTCGGTATCTCGGACATGGGCGACGGGGCGCGGCACATTGGATCACGTGTTGCTCTCGTAGTTCGGGTCGTAGAGCATCCGCATCGATTGGCGGGCCGCGATGTCCCAGTTCAGCGAGACGTGCAGCGTCGCCACGCGAACGTCGAGATAGAGCTGCTGCAGACGATTGCTCTTGAAGGCAGCGGACGCGCCAGCGTCCGAGAACAATCGATGCGCGGCCTGCATGGCCAGGTGCCCCGCGAAGCCCTGGTTGCGCCGGTTGCGGGCCTGAATCTTCACGGGAACCTCGTCGCCGGCCGCGAGTGCCTCGTCGGTGGCCTTGATGTCGCGCCGGAGCAGCAGCGAGGCCGCATCGACCTCCGCCATGGACATGGCGATCTTCGATTGCATGGATTCGGAGTCAAGCAATGCGCATCCCCGAAACGGCGAAACCTTAGCCCCGTAGTTCTCGATGAAGCAGTCGACGACACCACGTGCCATGCCGACGGCCGCCGCGCACAGCCCGACCGGGCCGGTCGTGCCTTCGAAGAACGTGGTCCGCTGAACGAAGGCCGTGGGGACGAAAATGTCTTCCCCGACCAGTGTCTTGCTTCCCGTTCCGGCGAGGCCGACCGTGTCCCAGTCATCGACGATTTGCAGGTTTTCCATCGGCACGATGAAGCTGTGCCTGCCCGTCTCGCCCTCGATTCGTCCGCCGACGATCGCCCACTGCGCGAAGTCGCAGGCGCTCGAATAGGGGAACCGGCCGGACAGCTTGAAGCCCCCCGCGACACGTTCGGCCATCCCCGACGGTGCGAACGCGGAACAGGCTAGCGTCTCGGAATTCGCGTCCCCAGACGGCGTCCTGAACCTCGGAGGGGAAGAACGTCAGCAGGCGCTGATGCGCGGCCAAAACCGCATACACCCACCCCGCCGAACCGCAGGCGGAGGCCAAAGTCTCGACCACGTCCACGAACAGGGTCTGACCGTAGGCGTAACCCCCATAAGCGGGCGGCTGAAGGATACGCAGCAGCCCGGCGCTTTTGTAGTCGGCAACCGTTTCGTCGGCGACCCGCCGGCGCCGCGCGGCTTCCGGGGCGCGCTCGCGCAATCGCGGCAGCATGTCGCGCGCCCGCTCCAGAAGATCGGGTTGGCTCGGCAGCCGCGCGTCGGTCCGCACCAGGGTCTGTTCGCCGCTCGCCATTTGCTTTACCCGAATCTGGACATCGCTCTCCAATAGGGGCCGCGCTGCGACGATCAAAACGAAAAAATTCGCTTGTGCGCTGCGCGGACGGGGGTCGCACCGATCTTGCCCCATGCCATCCGCACGGGGTTGCGCCTGAGGCGGCTGCACGAAATCCGCAGCGGGGGCGCAACGGGGCCTGCAAACCACGCGATCCACGCTATCTGGCAGATCGAACAAATTGCGCTAAGCTTATGTGCCGTGGCGAGAATGGACGGCGGGAATGAGATAGCGGACTCTTCGGCGGAGAAAGCGAAGGAGATCGCGTGATGCACAAGTTGGTCCGGTCGTTCGCTCGAGGACTGCAGGTGCTCGAAGCGCTGAACAACAGGAACTACGCGACGCCCGTCGACATCAGCGCCGCGACCGGCCTATCCCGGGCGGCTGTCCATCGCCTGCTCCACACGCTGGTCGAAACGGGGCACGTCCGCTGGGTCGCCGGATCCGATTTCGTTTGTCTGACGAGCCACACGCAAGAGCTAGCAAGCGGGTTCGACCTGCCCGCCCGGGCGCTCGAACTCGCCCAGCCGCTGATCGACGATCTGGGGCGCGAACTCCTCTGGCCGATCGATCTTCATGTCCTCGACGGCGGGTCGAGCGTGATCCGCGGAACGACCAGCCAGGTTTCGCCCCAATCGCCCTTCGGCGTGTCCGTCGGGTCGCTTTTGCCTATTCTGGGCTCGGGCGGCGGCCGTGCGTTCGTGGCAAGCTTGGACGGACCGGAGCGGCAGAGTCTCTTGGAAAAAAGTAGCCGGCGGTGGCCCTACGACGCGCGGTTCATTGCCAATCCCGGCGCCGTCGACCGGCTGGTGGCGGACGTAAGGCGACGGGGTTACGCGTATCGCAATGGAGGAATAGAACAGCGGTCGAGCTCGATCGCGCTGCCGATCGTGTTCGGCACACGTCCGGTGATCGCCGTCAGCGTAAACTTCTACCGATCTGTGATCAGCATCGAGAAGGCTGCGGCGGCATTCCTGCCGAGACTCAGAATACTCGTTGCCACCGTCGAGGACAGCCTGAGCCAGACGGCTGGAATCCGTGACGGCGCCTGCGCCGGTCCACTCGAAATGGCGAACAGTTTCGTCGAACCGTTCGCCAAGTGAACGGCGAGGGCCGGCGATTTGACGGCACTGTAGGGCTTCTCTACATCAGCCGGCTAAGGTCGGCTGAAAAGCCTGGAGGAAGCCATGGACACGCCGTTGACGTCTCAGCCGTTGAAGATCGAAATCACGCCGGAGATCGAGCGTACCCTGCCGAAGGGCCTCACGACGCCGATGGCGACGACGCGTCATGACCGGTGGGAGGACGTGAAGGAAATGCCGTCGCCCCGACGGCTCTCCCACGTGTCCATCGTGACGAACGAGAACTATGAAAAGCTCGTCGACTTCTACAAGGTTCTGTTCAACGCGAGCGTAGTCAACGTGATCCCAGGGCACCAGACTTACCTTACTTTCGGCAACGAGCATCATCGTCTTGCCGTCATCAAGGTGCCGACCCTTATGGCGAAGCCGTCCGGTCCCGACCGCCGTGGCAAGATCGGTCCGAAGGTGGTCGGCGTGCAGCACGTCGCCTTCAGCTACGCCAGTCTTGCCGAGCTGTTGTTCGCCTACGAGAAGATCAAGGAACAAGGAATCGAATACGAATACTGTCAGAATCGCGGTTTGACGACGTCGATCTATTATTACGATCCTGATTTCAACGAGATCGAGCTGTTCGTGGACAATTGGGACACGACCGCCCAGGGCTACATCTACAAACGCGATTACCAGGTGAAGATGGGCGGCATGACCGATTCTTCGGGCACCTACGATCCCGACAAGATGCTCGCCCTGCTGAAAGAGGGCGTTCCCGACTCCGTTCTCAAGGACCGCCAGGCTGTCGTGGAACTGCGCAACCAGGGCAAGCTCTAGCGAGGGCGCGTCCGCCGCGAGTCCAGTCATGAAGCTCATCACGATCGCGAGGGCGGGTGGGGTCGCGGGGGCTGAATTGGGGGAAGAAGCGCTCGACTTCGCGATTGCGGCGTCCGTCCTTGCGGCGGCAGCGCAGATTCCCCGCAGGGTGCTGGATATAGTAGGAGGCGCGGGACTCGAAGCCGCGCGCCAAGTCGTCGACCGGGTGGCAAGTGGGCCCGACGCATTGCGTGCGCGGCTTCGCGATATCGGGGCGCTGACGCCGCTTCGGGCCACGTCGCTCTTGGCGCCGATTCCCGCTCCCAACATGGTGTTCTCGCACGGGCAGGCCTATCACTCGCATCTGCGCGATTGGGATCGCAATGCGGCGCAGGATCGCTCTCCGTTTGGGCCCGTCGGCTTCATCAAGGCGAATTCATCGATCGTCGGACCGGGCGGCGCGATCCGCATTCCGGCGATCGCGCCGAACATGGTGGACTTCGAAGGAGAAATCTCGGTCGTCTTCGGAAGGGCCTGCCACGGCGTGTCGCGCCACGCCGCGATGGATTGCGTCTTCGGATACACGATCATCAACGACGTTTCGGCGCGCGACTGGGTGCCAAAAATGCGCGAGCCCGGCGCGAAAATGAACCAGCTCCGCGGGCTCAACGCCATGTACAAGAGCTTTCCGACCTTCTGTCCATTCGGCCCGAACATCACCACGAAGGACGAAATCCCCGATTATCGCAGCCTTCGCCTGACCACCAGGCTGAACGGCGAGGTAATGCAGGATGCGCCCATCACCGACCTGATCTGGGACCTGCCCGAGCTCATCGAGCGCTACGCCGGAATCATGATGTTCGAGCCCGGAGACGTAATGACGACCGGCACACCCGGCGGGGTCGGGGCCGGGCGGTCGCCGCCCGTCTTCATGAAGCCGGGCGACGTCGTGGCGATCACTGTGCCGGGCGTCGGCACGCTCGAAAATCCTGTAGCCGGCTGAAAAAGCGGCAGTGAGCCCTTACGACAAAAGCAAATCGAGTTCACGAGAATCGCGCGGGAGGAAAATATGAGGTCGATCGCAGGTTACGTGGTGCTTGCTGCCATGGCGCTTGTTCCCTGGGCAGCACATGCGCAACGCGCCGAGCCCGTAACATGGAAGCTGGCATTTCCGGGCCCGCCGATGGCGAACAATCTCAAAGAGGGGCTGAAGCCCTGGGCAGATGACGTCGTGCGGGCGTCCGCCGGAACCCTCAAGATCGAGATCTATCCGGGTGGGGTCCTGGCGAAAATACCGCAAGTGTACGACCGTCTGCTCAACGGGGTGTTCGAAATCGGCTACACCACACAAGACAATTACCGAGGCATATTTCCGAAGTCCACCGTCGTGGGCTTGCCCTTCCTGGTCAACGACATTCGCAAGGGCGCCGTCGCGTTTTGGAACCTTTATGCGGACGGAACGATCGCGGACGAATATGCGAAGGTCAAGCCCGTCGCCTTCTACGAATTTCCGAACGACAATCTGCATACGCGAAAGCCGATCCGGAAGATGGAAGACCTTGCCGGAATGAAGGTCGGGACGCAAGGCGTGGTCAATTCGAGGGTCATGGACGCGCTGGGCGGAACCCCGATCACGGTGACGACGACGGAGAACTACACGGCGCTGCAACGGCACCTTGTCGACGGGGTGGAGATGGGATTTGCCGGCTTCACTTCGTTCAAGCTGCAAGAGGTGACAGACCATCATCTGATGGTGGCGTTGGGCGCCCCTCCCGGCTTCACCTTCATCAGCAAGCAGGCCTATGCGCGCCTTCCGGAGAAGGCCCAGGCGGCAATCGACAAATACTCGGGCGAGACCTTCTCTGCGCGCATGGGGCGCGCGCTTTACCATACCGCGGAGATGCAACTGGCCACGGTCAAGGCGCTGCCTAAGCATGTGATTTACGATCTCGATCCGAAGGAGCTTGCCCGCTGGAAGGAGAAGGCGAAGCCGATCGTCGACGCGTGGCTCGCCACGGTGCCGAATGGGCCCGAAGGTCCTTGCGGCGTTCAAGGAGAATCTCGTCAAGGCGGGCGACAAGTCTCAATAGAGGCCCGTCGCGGCTGGCTCTGCAAGCGGATAGACGACCGAAAAGCGGACCGGAGACCCGGCCCGACTCGCCGAAGCGCCGCGGAATCAGCTTCTTGCGAAGCGCGGCAGGAGCCGCATGGCGTTGTCGCGTTCGACGGCCCGTCTCAACTCATCGGATGGCCCGCACGCCTCGAACTCCTCGATGGCCTTTTTGACCATGACGTTCGTGGGGGGCGGGCCAGAGACCGGATAGTCGCTGCCGAACAGACACCTGCGAGGTGGGGACGATTCGGAGGAGCGCACTCAGGGTCGAGCTCGCATCGAGGCTCGCCGTGTCGTAGTGCAGCTTCCGCACCTCCGCGTCGACGCCGGCGGCGAGCTTATCCCTGAAGGCCGGCAGTTTGCCGACGGCCTTGATGCGCCCGTATATGCCGGTTAGCGCGCCACCGCCATGGGCGAATATCCAGCGAATGTTCGGATGGCGCGTCGTCGACCCGGACAGGATGAGGCTGACGATCGTCCGCGTCGTGTCGAAGGGATATTCGAGATAGGGCGGCGTCAGGCCGGGAACCATGTCGACGATGCAGCACGGCGCGAAGGTCGGATGGACGTAGACCGAAGCCTTGCGACGGTCGAGTTCGTCCATGACGGGGTCGAAGGCGGGATCGCCCAGCCATTTGCCGTCGTAATTGGTGAGGAAATTGATTCCGTCGGCACCCAACGTTCCGAGTGCATACTCGATTTCGCTTAGGCTTCCGTCCAGGTCGGGTAGCGGCACTGGGGCGAAGAAGCCGAAGCGGGTGGGGTGGTCGCTCAGGACCTTCGCAGCCGCCTCATTCCATTCCCGCGCAAGGCGCCGGCTGGGCTCGATGTCCCCCGTCCATACGCCGGGCGCGGTGACCGAGCCGACAGCGAAGTCGACGCCAGCCCGGTCTAGCGCGTCGATCGCTTTTTCCGCCGTCCAAGAGAATTGTTCCGAGTTGCCGTGCTCCACGTGAAAGCGCTCGGCCTCTGCTCTCATGTAGCGTTGCGGCAGGAAATGATGATGCACGTCGATGCGTCGAATGCTTCTGTCAGCCCCCTGAGCATTGTTCGAGTCCGCCATGGCATCCACCCTCCGCCTTCGTCGTTGCCGCGTGCGCCGTCCGTAGGCGCTTTCCATTGGCGCCGCCGACGGCCCACTCCACGGCGTTCCAACCATTTGAGCTTGCAGGAGTCACGACTTTCCATGTCGACACTTCGCTCGGCTCCGCCGGCGCGCTGGTCTTTATGGCCGGCCGCGTTACGACGCCCTTGCCACGGCCGTGCGAGAAGTCCGTGACACGCATTCCGGAGAGGCAAGAAGCCGAAAATTCGGAATATTCTGGGACGACGTAGAGTTGGAAGGCCGGAACAAAACGCGCGCCGAAGGGGCTAGGCAGACGATCATTCGCTTTCCTCCGGCAACGGCCGAGTTTCTGCGCCCGCATCAAGATTTGTAGGCGCCGCCCTCTCTACTTTGCGATCACGCTGGCCGGATCGGGGTTGCCCTTGATCATGTGCTGCTCGTGACAGATGTCGATCCAGAACTTCACCTGATCCGGTGTGATGTCGACAGCGAGGTTCGGCTTCACGATCTTTGCGACGACGGGGACGGGCAGGCGGGTGTGCTTGGCCAGACTTTTGCGCCAAGCCTGCTCATTGTCCGGGTATTTGACGAAGGCGACGGCCTCGCGCATCGCCGCGCGGAATCCATTTACGACGTCGGGGTTCGCCTGCGCCCACTTGCGGGTCACGGTCAGCACGACCGTCAGCGTCCCATCCGGCGTTCCCTTGCTCCAATCGGCGACGAAATAGCCCGCCTTGGTCGCGATCGCGCGGCTGAAGAACGGATCGACGGCAGGGTAGGCATCGATGTTGCCGCTCTTCAGCGCATCGGGGAAACGGGGAAACGGCACCTCGACGTACTTCACGGTGGAATCATCGACTCCCTGGAGCTTTAGGTAGCGGCGGAACATCACGTGCAAGAAGCCGTTGAGGCCGGGTACGCCAACCCGCTTGCCGACGACGTCGGCCGGCCTTCTTGATGTTGCTGCCGAACCGCGCGACCAGCCCGCCGGGATCTGGATTGGGGAATACAGAGGTCGCTGTCAGCAGTACGAGATCGAGCCCCGCGTCGTTCGCCTGAAGCACGACCGTCGGCGTCGGTGCGCCCACCTGGATCGAGTTCGATATCAGCGCCGCCGGAATGTCGGTACCGATCGGAATTTGTACCATCTTGGCATCGATGCCATGCTTGGCGAAGAATCCTTCGTCGACGGCGACGTATGCTCCGAGATTAGCGGTCACCGGGGTATAGCCGATGGTGACCTTGGTCGCGGCGTGCGCCACGCCGGAAACGGCGAGCACTGCGAAGCAGGCTGCAATCATGGAGACCAAGCGAAGCCGATTAATCATTCGTTTCCTCCCACTGCGCCGCCCACGGGGCGGATCGTTACGCGGAATCAACCGCAGATCGTCGATCGTACGGTCATTCAATACATCGATCACCGATTTTCTTCGCCATGCGCCGTCTCGAGGCGCATGACCCGAAGGACAGATTTTGCTACGCCGGCGTCGCAGCTACTTGAAAACGATGTTGGCGGGGTCAGGATGGCCTTTGATCAGGCCCTGTTCCCTGGAAATGTCCACCCAAAACTTCACCTGCGCCGGGGTCACGTCGACAATCAGGTTGGGTGGCGCTAAGGACGCAACGATCTTGTCGGGCAGGCGCGTGTAGTGCGCAATTGCCTTCACCTCCGCGTCGCGGTGCGACATGGCATAAGCGTTGGCTTCGGCCATGCCCGCCTTGAAACCTGCGATAACGTCCCTGTTGGCCTCCGCCCATTTCCGGGTGGCGACATAGACGACCGTCAGCGTCCCATCGGGCGTTTCCTTCAGCCAGTCGACCACCTGGTAGCCGGCGTGCGACTGCACGATTCGCGCGCTAAATGGGGCAACGGCCGGGTAGGCGTCGATCGTGCCGCTTTTCAGCCCGTCTGCGGCGCGCGGGAACGACATCTCGACGAACTTGACGCTGCTCGGATCGACATGGTTGAGCTTCAGATTGCGTATCAGCATGACGTGGAGCAGTGCGCCGAGGCCCGGAACGCCGATCCGCTTGCCCTTGAGGTCGGTGGTCTTCTTGATCCCGCTGCCATAACGCGCCACCAGGATGTCGCCGTCGAGGGGATAGACGGCGCCGCCCGCGAAAACCACAAGGTCGAGCCCAGCGTCGTTGGCCTGCAGGACCGTCGTCATCGTCGGCCCGCCGACCTGCACGGAGCCGCTGATCAGTGCTGCCGGATGGTTGCCCGAACTTTGAGTCTGCACGAACTCGACGTCGATGCCGTGCTTCTGGAAAAATCCGGCGTCCTCGGCGAGATACGCGGAGGCGAACCCGTTTACCGCGGTGTACAGCATCTTGATCTTTTTCTGTGCGGCGGCGGGTGTGGCCGTCGCCATGGCGAAGAGTGCCACGACGGCGAGGGCCAGCAGCTTTCGCTTGATCATGTCCGTCTTTCCTCCCGGGGTTGGTAATGCGCTGGCTTTGGGACATCCTAGCAGGCGGCGGGGCAGAAATCCAAGTCGCCGCAATCGACATGGCATTACAATGCGGGCAAATTCGGCCTACGAGGCGTAGATGGTGAGGGCAGGTTGAGGCCGGAAGTCGAAACAACCATCGGACCAGAGCGGAATGGCGCCTCCGGGGCGCCGCTGATCGCATTCCGGAACATCCAGCATTCCTTCGGTGACCGGCCGGTGCTGAAGGACGTCGACCTAGCGGTGTGTTCCTCTGAATTCGTCTGCGTCGTCGGTCCGTCCGGCTGCGGCAAGACCACCTTGCTGCGGATGATCGGCGGACTGCTCGCGCCGAACGCGGGCGAAGTCACCTACCGCGGCGAACGCGTGACGTCACCCGCCCGTGACGTCGCCTTCATGTTCCAGGACTATAGCAAGGCGCTGCTTGCCGTGGCGTACCGCGGCCGGGAACGTATCGCTGGCGCTCGAGGCGACCGGCGTGCCGCGGGGCGAGCGACCGGCGCGCATTCGCGCGCTGCTCGCCAAGGTCGGCCTCGACGGCCATGCCGACCATTTTCCCGGCCAGCTTTCGGGCGGCATGCAGCAGCGCCTGCAGATCGCGCGCTGCCTGGCGCAGGAGCCGGCCGTGCTTCTGATGGACGAACCGTTCGGCGCGCTCGACGCCATGACCCGCCAAGCCCTGCAGGACGAAATCTTGCGGCTGATCGAGACCAGCGGCACCACTGCGCTGTTCGTGACGCATGACCTGGAGGAGGCGATCTATCTGGGCGACCGGGTCGTCGCGCTCTACCCGAACCCCGGGCGCATAGCGCAGATTTTCGCCGTCGACTTGCCGCGCCCGCGCAACCAACTCGCCACCCGCGAGCACCCGGAATTTCTCCGGCTGCGTCGCGCAATTTTCGACTTCATCCGCGAGGGCGAGGCGTGAAGCTTCTGAAGGGTATCGCGTTTCCGGTCGTATTCCTCCTCGGTTGGGAGATCGCGATGCGCGCGACGGGCGTGGAAAGCGACGCACTGGCGTCGCCCTCGCAGATCGCCGTCGCGTTCTGGCGGGCGCTGCTCGATGGGACGATTCTCAGCCGGACCGCCGAGACCTTGCAGGCGGCGCTGGTCGGACTTGTCATCGGTGGCGGCGGCGCGCTGGTGGTCAGCATTTTGCTCGGATTGATCCCTCCCGTTCGCGCGGCTGATGCAGTTCACCGTCGAGGCTTTACGACCAATCCCGGCGGTCGCACTGATCCCGGTCGCGCTTCTGGTGCTTGGGTTCGGTCCGGGCATGGAGATCGCGCTGGTCGCCTTCGCCACGTTCTGGCCGGTACTGATTTTCGGCTATGCCGCGATTGTCCATATCGAGCCGCAGCTTCTCGACGTAAGCCGCGTGTTGCGGCTCGGCCCGCTCGCGCGTGTCGTCAAGATCGTCCTGCCTGCGGCGCTGCCGCGCTACTTCGTCGCTTTTCGGTTGGCTGCGGCCGTGTCGCTGATCATCGCGGTGACGGTCGAGATTACGGCGAACCCGCGCGGCGTCGGCTACGAACTGATGGCTGCGTCACAGTCGCTGCATCCCGACCTGATGTTCGCTATGGTCCTCTGGATCGGCATAGTTGGCTGGAGCCTGAACGCCGTGCTGCTGTTCGCCCAGCGGCGCCTGTTCGGACGGGCGGGCGTCGTGGATGCGCCGGCATGAGCCCGTTCGCCCGGTCGCTGTGGTTCGCCGGTTCGGTCGGGGTCGGAATGCTGTTCGTGGCGCTGTGGCAGTTCGCTGCTGACCATGGGGGCGTGTCTCCCGTGTTCCTTCCCGGGCCCGACCGCGCCTGGCATGCAATGGTCGCCGGCTTCGCGTCGGGAGATCTGGGCGATCTCACCTGGGCGACGGTCAAGCGCATGCTGTACGGCTGGCTGTTGGCGTCGCTCGGCGGCATTGCCATCGGCGCGCTGATCGGCGCGTCGCGCCATGCGCGCGAATTTCTGGGGCCGACGCTCGAGCTGGTCCGGCCGGTTCCGGTCTCGGCCTTCATGCCGATCGTAATCGCCTTTCTGGGTCTTACCGGTGACATGGTGCTGGTGGTGATCGCAATTGGCGCCATTTGGCCGGTCCTGCTCGCGACCGTGCACGGTGTCTCGGCAGTCGAGCCGAGGCTGATCGAGGTCAGCCGTAGCCTCCGTCTTGGCCGCTTGCAGACCGTGTGGAAGATCGCCTTGCCCAACGCTCAGCCAGACATTCTGGCCGGGATGCGGCTCGGGCTTACCGTATCGCTGATCCTCGCGGTGGTGGGCGAAATGCTGACCAGCGAGGATGGGCTCGGCCACTATGTCCTGGTCTCGGCCCGGGCCTTCCATTCGGCCGAGGTGTTCGGCGGTGTCATCCTGCTCGGGCTGATCGGATTCGTCAGCAACATGGGGTTGCAGGCCGCCGAACGCCGGCTTTTGCGCTGGCGTCGCCGTTAGCACCCACGACTCCGTGGAGCGCTAAATGGCTCTTCCTGAAATTGGCCAGTCTCCCCTGAAGAGGGTCGTCACCGTCAAGCGTCAAGCCGTCGACGCGCGGGCGGATGCCCCCGCACCGGATAAGCGACGAGCCCTTTCCGCCGGCAGATCCCTTCGACCGATGCTCCTGACTTAGCTTGCCTCGCGGCAAAGCCGATCATCTCGCGCAGGAACGTCGCGTCAGAACCCATCTCCAGAAGCGCGCGAAGGGCGATCTTGTCGTCGGTCATCGTGGTCATCCTCGGTTCGGTTGCGATCTGCAAACCGACCCTACCGGAGATGCTGCGATGACCGCCCGAACTCGGGGACGACGCGCCTGCGCCGGACCCTTGCGGTCGCTCCGGCGCGCCGCCCCTATCCTCGTCCTACACCACGATCGGGGACACGACCTCGGCGCCGCATTTTCGCCGAGCGGCTCGGGGATGCGGTGGCCGGTAGGTCGGCTCGGCGGACATGCCGGCTGGAGGCGATCGTTCACTATCTCGGCCTTGCCCTGGGCGGTCGCCCCGCGGCGAACCTCGCGCGGCGCCTGATGCTTCCCGTGAGCAAGGACACCCTGTTGCGTGTCGTGCGCCGCAAAGCGGAAGGCGACAGCTTGCCCTTGGCCGTGATCGGCATCGACGATTGGGCCTGGAAGCGAGGCCAGCGCTACGGGAGCATCATTTGCGATCTCGAACGCCGGCGTGTCGTCGATCTTCTGCCGGATCGTGAGCCCGGCACGGTCGAGGCCTGGCTGTCGCGCCATCCCGGCATCCGCGTGATCTCGCGCGACCGGGGTGGCTGCTATGGCCAGGCCGCGTCCCGAGGGGCACCGCAGGCCGTACAGGTGGCCGATCGTTGGCACCTGATGGAGAACGCGAGCGCCGCGTTCTTGGAGGCGGTGCGCCGATCGATGCGTCCGATCCGAACGGCGCTCGGCACCGCTGTCATCGATCCGGCTCTGCTGACGCATGCCGAGCGCCTGCAGCACGAAGGCTATTTGCGGCGCGAGGAGGCGTATGAGGCGATCCGCGCCCTGGCCGAAGACGGCACGCCCATCAAAGAGATCGTGCGTCGAACGGGCCGCAGCCGGAAACTGGTGCGCGACATCGTGCGTGGCGGCGGTGGCGATGTGTTCCGGTGCCGGTCGAACATCCTCGAGCCGCATCTCGTCTGGCTCGATGCCGAATGGTCGGCCGGCTGCCGCAATGGCGCCGAACTGTGGCGTCGGCTCCGAAACGACGGCTTCCGCGGCAGCCTCCGCGTCGTTGGCGAATGGGCGACGCGGCGGCGCCATGCCGAGCGTGTCGGGCGGGACACGCTGCACAAGGTGCCGCCGGCCCGAGCGATCAGCCGGCTGATGCTGAGTTCGCGCGATCAGCTGACGAAGGAGGACGCGATCATCGTCGCCAGCGTCGAAAGGGGCGTGCCCGCACTGGCCCCGGCCCGTGACCTGGTCGAACGCTTCCATCGCATGGTACGCGATCGCGATCACGAGGCGCTGCCTTCCTGGATTGCCGATGCCTCCAGCAGCTTGCTGACCTCCTTCGGCAAGGGCATTGCAGCCGATCGGGCATCCGTCACGGCCGCCCTGACCGAACCCTGGTCGACGGCCAAACCGAAGGTCAGATCACCAAGCTCAAGCTCGTTAAGCGGCAAATGTACGGTCGCGCCAAGCTCGACCTGCTCCGCGCTCGCCTTCTTGCTCCAGCATAACGTCGGGCTGCATCGAAAGTAAGTCAGAGCCCTTATTCCACGCCGAAACACAGCGCAAGGCGCTCACCGCAACCACCGCCAAGATGGCGCGCGTCGTTCACGCCGTCATCAAGACCGGTGTCGACTTCCGGCCCTTCATCGAGGGTCGGAGCCAGGTGGAAGAACCTCTCTCAGCACGTGCCGTGAGGGCGCGCCGCGCGAGCGCGGTGCAACCCTGTAGATAATGCTCGGGTCTTCCACCTGGATCGGCGTCTCGTGTTAAGGACGGTGAGGGCCACGACATCATGATGGACCCTGTGTTTGCTATGGACGAGACCCAGTCCCCTGCCCGTGGAAGCCACCTGGTCCCGACGCGTACCGCGTTGTCGTTGACGTCCATCACCCCGCGAGCGCATCCTCGCGAACGGAGACGTCGTGACCGATCGATCTCTCACCTTCCCCGCATAGGACGTTGTCGGCGAACAGATGCTTCGGCGACCCGCGTCTCCGCACGATAGGGTTGATCCAGCTTCAACGTTAGCGCACGGCCGTGGCCCAGCGATACCCGAAGCGACGGCGGATTGGCACTTTCACCATCGGTTTATCCAGCCGCGGCGCCACCGTGACTCAGACGGAAGTGCCACCCGCAGCATCGCAGCGACAACCATTGGATTGCTCGATCGAATGCGAAGCCAAGCGCCGAAATCGTGATTAGCCCGGCAAACACCACATTGGTTTCGAACATTTGCTGGCCGAATAGGATGCGGTATCCGAGGCCTGAGCGAGCAGCCACCATCTCCGCCGCGATTAGGATGACCCACGCCAGCGCCATGCCCAACCGGGCCCCCGTGAAAATGCCGGGCAGGGCCGCAGGAAGGATCACCTTGTAGAGGATCTCGAATTCGCTGATCCCGAGACTTCGCGCCCTCCATATCCAGATCGGCTTGACGCTCCGAACGCTACTATAGGTGTTGATCAAGATCGGGAACAGCGCGCCCGCCGCGATGACAGCGATCTTCGATGCTTCGCCGATCCCGAACCACAAGAGGAACAGTGGGACAAGACCGATCTTCGGTACCGGGTTGGACAACGACACGAGAAGGCCCCAGAAATCGTCCCACTGCTTGAACCATCCCATCAAAACACCGAGGGGAACGCCCAGGACCATTGCGAGCACGAATCCACCGAGAGAGCGCCACAAGCTCGCACCCGCATCCTGCGCCAACTGCCCGGTCGCCAACATGTCACTCAGCGTCGCGACTACGTTCGAAAGCCGCGGAAGAAATAGCGGGTCGTGAATCACGATCGCCGCAACCTCCCACAGCGCGATCATGATGAGCAGGGAATAAATGCGGCCGAAACCTGTGGTTAGTCGCGAAAGCGGGAGCCCACGCCAGCGTCGCACGTTCCCTTTCGCATTCTGCTCGATGGATAGGACGTCGGTGTTGTCAGGTGCGTCGGCCATGGTGCTCCTCGCTGCCTCGGACATCCCGAAGCGGGCCAGCATCGTCGACAGCACGGATGTCGTCCTCGAGGAGTCCCTCGAGGCGCTGCTCCAGACGGAGAAACTCCCCGCCCTGTTCATGCGCATTGTCCCAACGCGGCCGCGGCAGATGATTTTCGACGATCGCCTTGATTTGGCCCGGGCGCGCAGACATGACAGCCACTCGGTCGGAAAGCAGGATCGCCTCGCGGATGTCATGCGTGACGAACAGCGTCGTTCGGCCTGATGCCTCGTGGATGCCCAGCAATTGACGTTGCAATACTGCCCGTGTTTGCGCGTCTAAAGCCCCGAACGGCTCGTCCATAAGCAGGACCTCGGGCTCAGACACAAGGCAGGCAGCGATGGCGGCGCGCTGCTTCATCCCGCCGGACAACTCGTCCGGACGACGCATTTCGAAGCCCTGTAGGCCGACCAAACGCAGTAGCTCGCCGACCGATTTCCGAATCTCACCGTCCGGCGACGTGCGTGCCGCCCGCAGGCGTAGCCCGAACGCGACATTATCGGCGATCGACATCCACGGGAACAGCGCGTCTTCCTGGAATAGGACGCCCCTTTCGCGACCGGGCCCGCGTATCGGCTTTCCCTTCATGAGCAGCGTTCCTGTCGACACCGGAACCAGGCCGGCGACCATATATAGGAACGTGCTCTTGCCGCAGCCGCTGGGACCGATGACGCAAAGAAATTCGCCCTGCGCCACCTCGATCGTCACTGCGGCCAGCGCGGTGATACGCTCACCCCGCGAATAAACCTTGCTAACCTCGTGTGCCGCTATGATGGCTTTTGAATAGTTTGAGCGTGTCATCCCCTCGATCCCGGGCGCTCTCAGAACCGCGCGTCCGTAAACTGGCGTTAAGCCCGCAGGCGAAGCGGGTTGAACGTCTTCCGCTCAAATCGCGCCCTAGCTTTGGCTGACCGACCGGGCCACGGCGACCTTGCGGCCATGAACCGGCCCGGCCGCCTCATACTATCGGCCGCGACCAACGCGCCCAAGGACTTCAATGCAACTACCGCATGGCAGCATCCAGAAGGTCATCATCGACCAGCTTGCCGACATCCAGCTTCGTCTTCAAGTAGCCATACCTGAGGGCCTGATCCGCATCGAACTGGAGGGACGCGCGATATACCTTGCCGTCGTCGGGAACCGTGGGGGGGGCAGGAAGTTTGCGGAGAGCCGGGTTATGGACCGCATTCGCCCAATCAACCATCGCCTTTTTCTTGTCAGCGTTTACGGCCCGGACCTCTTCCACGTACGCCTTCAGGAAATCGACCGCCATGGCGCGGTGTTGGTTGATGAACGCGTCGGACATCACCAGGACCATACCATTGTTCTCTGGCGAGCCGACCGCGGCCTTCATCACCTCGCTGTAAGTAAAAAGTATCCGGGTCTTTCCAGGATACCGCTGCTCTACGATCGATTGGGCGAACGCGGCGAGCGGTACGATATCGACCTGCTTGTTGATTAGCGCCGGGACGAGCCCCGGCACCGGAATCACGTTGAAATTGACATCCTTGAGGTCGACACCGCCGCGGTTGAGCCAATATCGCAGATAGATATCGTAGCTCCCTCCGTAGTTCGTTATCCCCGCGATCTTGCCGCGAAGATCCTTTACAGCGTGAATGTCGGAGTCCGCGCGCACCGTATAGGCGATGGTCGGATTGTTGTCCCCCTGAAGGAGCGCGACGATCTTAAGCTTGACGCCCCGTTCCGCTGCGGTGAAGGCCACCGACCCAGGCGCCGCGCCGGCGTCGAGGTCACCACCGGCAATTGCCGTGATGATGTCCGCGGGGTTGTTGAATTCGTGCTCCACGACGGCCACGCCCTCGTGTTTGAACCGCCCGTTTGATAACGCGAGTATCAAAGCGGGGTTGCTCCAAACTCGATTGTGGCCGAGCCGCAGAGTATCGTCCGCCGAAGCGGACGCGCCCCAAATTGCTCCGCAGCACAGCATCCCTACAGCGAAAACGCGACGCAACAAATTCGTGGATTTCATGACGTCTCTCCAAGCGTCTATTGAGACTCTGCGCAACGATCGTTTCGCAGTGCTATGACAACGCAATCGCCCCCCGAACGCCCTCGAACGAACCAACGGGGTAATCGACACCCATTAGCCTTCATCTTCGGTCGGGAGATATCGGTCCGGAGTTTCGAAGCCATATCTCACGCCCGGCTGCTTGTATGTCTCAACGGCGCTTGCCGCCTCGGCAAGCGAAAGCGCAAGAAAAAGAAGGCGTTCTTCGCGGCGTGGGAGCGCGTTAAGATCGAACCGATCGAGATGGTCCAACACCGCTTCAATGCGGGATGCCATGGCATCGTAGAAGCATGTGATCTCGTCCATGCTGCTGGACCAGCGCTTTCGCATCCGTTCCGATTCCTTTGCCAGCGCCCAATCAGCAAACCGGTCGAGATCTTCGAAGCCGTCCGGAAGTTGTATGGTCTCGTCGCCCGCCATCTATGCCCTCAGAATTTTCCGCCACACGCCGGTGTCGAAACCAGCCTTGAAGCTATTGCGCCTATGCTGACTGGATATAGTCGTCCACCACCTTTATAAAGTGCTGAATGGCAATCTCTTCATCTTGCAAAATCCACCGATCAAGGAGCCCGGACTTCATTATCGGCTGCTGCAATTCCGAGACGTGGCCATCCTCCATCAAAATGTCGCGATCTTTGACCTTATGGAATTCGACCAGGAAGCGGTCACTGGCCGTCTTGGGCTCGGGATAGTAAATTCGGCCACGCCAGATCACGCGGTCCACGCCGAGCGGCCAGAATTGGTAGTAATACCAGATCCCTCCCACGATATTGAGCTGCAGGTTCGGGAATATGTTGTGGATTACGAACGAGCTGTATATATTCGTGAACAGCGTTCGCACATCTTCCGCGCGCGAGTTTCCAGAGGAAGATGCTATTCCACGAAGCCAAACCTTATCGTAGCCCGAAGCCTTTATGCGCGAGACGGCAATTTTTTCCATTCGCGTTGGATTCATTTCCGGGCTTCGGCCAAGAGATAGAAAGCGGTGCTTTTTGTACAACTTGATCAAGAAGGTATGGCTGTAGGGATTGTCCTTCCAAGGACTCCGATCCATGTTGCCTGCGTGGAAAATATGTCCATGGTAGCCTTCCAGGAAGCTGGCCATCAGGACCTTCCAGTTCGCCTCGATCTTCGCGGTGTACTCGTAATGGTGCGGCCTCTGGCTGAACGGATAATCCTCAAGTGCCGTGACGATATCGCCCAGATATTCGCGCAGCGTTTCGCGCGGTTCCGGATTCAAGTGAACGAAGATGAACCCGTTCCACAAGTCGGCCACGACGGGCCTGAGTCCTAGATCCTTTTTTTTCAGATCATAGAAGTTGGCTTCGTCGGGCACGTAGATGAGTTTGCCATCCAGACCATAGGTAAAGTCATGGTAGGGACAACGAAACGCTGCAGTTGATCCGATCGCTCCGTTCTTTTGCCAGCAGATCTTGGAACCGCGGTGCAGGCAGACGTTGTGGAACGCGCGAATTTCGCCGTCTTCGCCTCGGGCGACGATCAGGGACACGTCGCAGGGTGGGATGTCCTTTATAAGAAAGTTGCCTGGTTGCGGTATGTCCTCGACGCGGCCGACAAGCAGCCAGACGTTTGGCCAGAGGAGCTTTTGCTCGAGGCGGTATTGCTCCTCCGAGACAAAGGGCGTGATCGGCACCTGGCCGACGGGACGCAGTTCCGGATATTTCCGGTACCACCGCTTCGTTGATCGCCAGGACTCATCCCGGTCCGTCGATTCCTCAGCCATCCGACATCCCCTGGGTTTTACTGGAACAAGGTTGCGAACCGTCGAGCGCGATACTGTGCTCATACAGCGCGAGTGGAGACGGCTCGACCGACAGCGCGCCTTCGGTCCATGCCGTCGACACGTAGTCTCGAGCCAGACCCACCCGAATGCCGTCCGCAACGCGTCCCGTCGGGCTGGGGACACCCGTCGACGAGCGAACGTCCCACGCCTCCACTATCCCGCCGTGCCGGGTGACCGTCAGGTCGCGTGCGCAGCACGCCTGCGCGTGATGGTCGAGCCGGCCCGCGACCGGACTGGGCCCGCGCGAGTGGGGCGCGGCCGCGTGGCAAAGGAAAGGGCCGGTTGAAGGACCGACGCCATCGGACGCGGTATCTACGGCCTGCGGCTTGTTGATACCTCGCCACCCTGTCACAAGCTCGTTCATCGCTGAGCGCCCTCTTCTTTCGAGTATGGCGAAGACGACAATAAAGAATAATAAGAATTGTGCCGTCTATGATATCAATTAGGTTATAGCCGGGTAGGAAATGTGATTGGCGGGGGCCGGCCTCGGATTCGCACCATGCGTATGATGTCGAACCCATACAGCGAGCCGTTCAACCTCCGCCGCTGGATCGACAAGCACCAGCATCTTTTAAAACCGCCGGTCGGAAACCAGCTGGTCTGGCAGGATACAGACCTGATCGTCACGGTCGTCGGCGGACCGAACTTCAGGACTGACTATCCCGAAGACCCGCCGGAGGAATTCTTCTACCAACTGCAAGGCGACATGGTGCTACGGATCTTCGAAGACGGCCACCAACGCGACGTCGCGATCTGCGAAGGCGACATCTTCCTGTTTCCGCCGCATGTGCGTCATTCGCTGCAACGGCCCGTGCCGGGCAGTGTCGGGTTGGTCATCGAGCGCCGCCGGACGGACGGTCTGATCGACGGCTTCGAATGGTATTGCCCGTCCTGCGATGCACTCGTTCATCGTGTCGAGATGCAGCTTCGAAGCATCGTCGAGGATCTGCCGCCACTCTTAGAAGTGTTCTACGCCTACAAGCGGCTGCGCACGTGTCGGCGATGCGGAACACGCTACCCGGGCAAAGGACTTGACAGCGATCGGCCATTCGCGCGCCTAACGGTGAAGCGAGAGGATCACTCGGAGCAGCCGGATCGGGCCGCGCAGAAACATTGCGGTTGCCGACCGGTGCAGAGTGCGTTTGCCCGGCTCGCGGGTGAACTGGTCGCACAGACTGCCCTCATAATTCGATTGGACGCGACCGCATTCACTGACGCGTTCGGGGTCGCCCACTCAACTCACTCCGTGTGCTGGCCTTCCGAACGCGGGATCATCTTCGCCCGGACCGTCGCGAATCGAGGCCGGGCTAGGAACGCCCGCCGCCGCAAGCGAAGTCTTCGAATGTCTCGCGACCGCCTCAACACGAGACTGTCGAGATGGCACGGGCAAGGCTATAAGCATATAGTGCCAAATCGATGGGCAGCCATAACCGATGACGACGATGAGGCGCACGCGAAAGCCGAGAGCGGAAGGGTCGCCGGGAGAGGATTGGGAGCGTTCCCCGCCAAGCCGCTGAACCTCACGAGCCTGCAACTCAAACTCAGGATGCGGCAGATTCGCGTTCTACTCGCGATCGCCGAATACGGCACGCTGATTGAGGCCGCGGCGCATTTGCACCTGTCGCAACCGGCGGTCACCAAGCAGCTCCTCGACCTCGAAGCCATCTTCGGGCTGAAGCTCTTCGAGCGTTCGCATCGCGGCGTCACGCCAACTGCGTTCGGCGAAGTGCTGATCGAGCATGCCCAGCGCATAATGGCAGAGCTGCGCTACGCAAGTGAAAAGCTGAACGCGCTTGCTACCGGCCAGATCGGCTCGGTCACCGTAGGGATCTACCTCACCGCCGCGCCGATGCTGTTGCCGAAAGCGATCGCACTGCTGAAGAGGCGGCAATCGGGCGTTGCGGTCTCGATCATCGAGGGCGCGACTGACGATCTCCTACCGATGCTCGATGTCGGCACGCTCGATCTCGTCGTCGGACGCCTACCGGACGTGCCTGGCAATCCCGGCTTCACCTCCGAGGTCCTCTACGACGAACCAATGGACATCGTCGTCAGGGCTAACCACCCGCTCGCGCGCCGACGCGAATTGCAACTCAAGGACTTGGCGGGCGAGCGCTGGATTCTACCACCGACCGGAACGACCATCCGCCGCGAAATCGAGGACTATTTCCGGCACGAAAAGCTTTCGATGCCAAAGGATGTCGTCGTGTCCGGGTCGTTGGTCACGAACCGAGCCCTCGTGCTGGAAGCGGACCTGATCGGCGTATTTGCGCGCGGACTGATACGTGAAGAGGAGGAGTCCGGTTTGATGACGGCGTTGCCGCTCACTTTGCCGATCGCGTCGCGCCCGATCACGATCACGTACCGTAGCGACCGGGCAATGACGCCGGCCGCAAATCTCCTCTGCGTTTGCCTGCGGCAGGCGGCGGTGATCCTGGCCGGTCGGCCGCGCTAGGCGGCCGCTGATTGGTCTCCTCCCGGATATCTGAACCGGATTGAGTGAAAGGTTTCCGGCTACCTATACCCCCTCTCTGACACGAGAGAGGGTGCCGCTATTGGCCGTTGTGGGACGACCCGACCGAAAATCATCAACCTTCGTCGTCACGCTCCGCAAGCAATAGCGTCATCGCGTGGTCGTTCGCTTGATAAAGTGTTTGCGCGTAGAGAGCCTCATCGCCGGGTTGCCTAAGCCACTCATCAGGGTTTGCGTCATGCAGGGTGGTGAGTCCGGACCCGCCAGCTGCCGGTGATGCCAAATGCGGCACCGCATCGTTCGCCCAAACCGTCGTCGCAGGGAACTCTTCCCCCTTCACGACGTAGCGGATCCGATCGCCTTTGGAGAACACCATCGCGATGCATTCGTCGTGAAGCTCGACATAGCGACGTGCGGCGGCCTCACGGCTGATCTGCAGATCGTCCGCAATGGCCAGCACATGCTCGAGATCGGCGGGACGGTTGAGACAGGCTTGAATGAGGTAACGGGGCGCCAGAAGTTCGATCGCGAAACTGTTGGCCTCTTGCTCCTGGCGCCGATGCTGAGCGCCGCCCGCCGGGTTCGTCATGTCCTGGCGCGTGCAGCTGAACTCGGCGCCTTCGACCGAAACATGGCGCTCGTTGAGAAAGTGCCCGAGCTCATGCCCGACGCTGAACCTGCGGCGCCGTAACCCGCTCGCGGCGTTGACCAGGATCGCGCCGCGGCTCTTGTTCCGATCCGTGAGGAGGCAGCCCTCGAACGAAGATGTTCGTTCTTCGCGGATCTCGTCGATGTCCAAGGCACGCGCGATCTCATAAACCGGCACGGCGCCTCGGAGGTCCGGCAGCTGCGTCAGGATAGCCTGTGCCAGCCGTGCCGGGTTGGCGCCGACCTCTTCGACCTTGACCCGGTCGAGTCTGAACATCACCGCTTTCGTCGCCGCTTCAAAAATGACTGCAGCATCTCGTCAAGGATCTTCCGATCATCGTCTTCCAACTCCCGCGCCTGGCGAAACATCCGTACAAGGTCCACGTTGGCGTCGGGATCGCCTGGGTCTTCGTCGACCAGGAACGATACGCTCACCCCGAAATGATCCGCGAGCCGCGTGACGAGCCCCATCGAGGGGTTGTCGGCCCGACCTTTCTCCAACTCCCAGATGTGGGCCTTTGAGACGCCGACGGCTTCGGCGACGTCCTGAAGCGATTCGCCTTTCCGTTGCCGGAGCCGGCTCAGCCGTCCGCCGAGGTTCATGAATCCGCCATTTCCGCCCGAGTCCGGGCCGTTCGCCTCGTCCGACGTAATCGTACCACAGGAATTGCACCGGGGCAGAGTTTTCTGTATCTTACGATCTCGGCCGGCGGATCAAATCGCCGGGGCAGCGAGAGGGCGATAGCCATGACCGCGACCTACGGCACCGAACTCGAGCAAATCCCGCCCGACCGGCTGAGGGCTTGGCCGTCCAACGCCCGGACTCATTCGAGGAAGCAGCTGCGCCAGATCGCCGACAGCATCCGGACCTTCGGCTTCACCAACCCGGTGCTGATCGACGAGAGCGGTTCGATCCTTGCCGGGCATGGCCGGGTCGAGGCGGCCAAGATGCTGGGCTGCGAGTACGTGCCGTGCCGGCGCATCGAGACCATGACCCTGACGCAGAAGAGGGCGTACGTGGTCGCGGATAACAAGCTTGCCCTCAATGCCGGCTGGGACGAGGAGATCCTGGCGGACCGAGCTTCAGGGGCTGCTCGCGACCGAGCTGGAGTTCGAGATCGGCGTGACCGGCTTCTCGATCCCCGAGATCGACAGCCTGATCGACGGGCTTAAACCCGAGGACGCAGGTGACCCGATCGAGGACCAGCTGCCGCCGGTCACCGACGGCCCCGCGATCTCGCCGTCCCGGCGATCTCTGGCTCCTGGGACTGCATCGGCTGATCTGCGGCGACGCCCTGAAGGCAGAGACCTATGAGCGGCTGCTCGGCGACGGACCGCGCTCAGATGGTGTTCACGGACCCGCCCTACAACGTGCCGATCGCGGGTCATGTCGGCGGGTCCGGCGCGATCCAGCACCGCGAGTTCGTGATGGCTTCGGGGGAGATGTCGTCGGAGGCGTTCGCCGCCTTCCTGAAGACCGTTCCTCAGTCATCTCGCCAACTTCAGCACCGACGGCTCCATCCATTCGTGTGCATGGACTGGCGGCACATGGACGAGGTCCTGGCGGCGGGGCGCGCCGCCTACACCGAACTCAAGAACCTGATCGTCTGGGTGAAGGACAACGGGGGGATGGGGACGTTCTACCGCTCCCGCCATGAGCTGATCTTCGCGTTCAAGAACGGGACCGCGCCGCACATCAACACGTTCGAGCTGGGCCAGCACGGGCGCTATCGGACCAACACCTGGCAGTACAAGGGGGTCAACACGTTGAAGGCCGGCCGGCTCGACGAGCTCGCGCTGCACCCGACCGTGAAGCCGGTCGCGATGATCGCCGATGCGATCAAGGACGTGTCGAAGCGCAATGGCATCGTGCTCGATGCGTTCGGCGGGAGTGGTTCGACCCTGATCGCGGCGCACAAGACGGGCCGCCGCGCCCGGCTGATCGAGCTCGATCCGATTTATGTCGACCGCATCGTGCGGCGCTGGCAGGTCTATGCCAAGGACGATGCTGTCCACGCCGAGACCGAACAGACATTCGATAACGTAGCGCTTGAAAGGACTGCCGGTGTCGAGCCGGAGGCCTAGAGGAGCCATGCGCCCGAGCCGCAAGTTGGCCCTGCCTGACCCTGCGAGAACCGGCGATCGGCGCGCGGAGCGGGCGTTGGAAAAGCGGCCAGGGAATCCCGAGCCGGAGTACGAGGTCGGGTACGGTAAGCCGCCAGCGCACACGCGGTTCCAGCCCGGCCAATCCGGCAATCCGATGGGGCGGCCGCGTGGCGCCAAGGGAATGAAGAACCGGCTCCCGGCGCTCAACGAGGAGCGCATGAAGTCGGTAGTGATCGAGGAGGCCTACCGCACCATCTCGATCCGCGACGGTGAGCGTCTGGTCGACATACCGGTGATCCAGGCCGTCATCCGGAGCGTGGCGCTCAACGCGGCGAAGGGTAGCCAGAAGGCACAGCAGATGTTTACGACGCTGCTGCAATGCGTCGAGGCCGAGAACAAGGCGCTTGCCGACGAATGGTTGAATACGGCCATCGAGTACAAGGTCGAATGGGAGCGCGAGCTCGAACGGCGCAGCCGCACCGGTAAGTCTGCCCCTGATCCATTGCCTCACCCCGATGACATCGTGATCAACATGCAGACCGGGCGACCCGAGATCCACGGCCCGATGACCAAGGAAGAGAAGGTGAAATGGGATCGGGCGCGCGAATACAAGAAGGAGCATGACGAGTTCGTCGGCGAGATCGAGGCGATGATCAAGAAGCGGCCGAAAGACAAGGAGCTCGCTGATCTTCTGGCGCGCCAACGGGCGCTCAACGCCAAGCTCGACCGGGCGGTCGGCATGTACGCCGCGCGGCTGGACGATCAGGAGCGTCGGCAGGAGGAGGATCGATCCGGTGCCGAGGCCGAGACAAAGGCCGCGCCCGATCCCCGCATCCGCATCGTGAAGTTCGGGACGGCGCCCGATTAGCGAAGAGCCGGGGGTTTCCGTTTCGCGAGGCGCTCGCTACCGCGAACCACGTCGCCCTTCAACGGCGTCCCACTACGCCGGTAATGGCGGCCACCGGCGCCAGGCACTACACTAACTGTTGAACCAGGGTTACCAATCGAGGGTGGGCCAGATTTTTGGCGTCGCACGCTCCATTGCCCGGTACCTTCCCGCACAGTCACCAGTTTGTCGTAGACGGGAGAACACATGACTGCAGCGCCCCCCGGCCAAATCGACGTCCATCACCACTGTTGCCGTCGTTCTACATCGAGGTGCAGCGTGCCGCCGGCATCGCCGGTACCGCCTATCGCGGCTTTCCCGAATGGTCGCCGGCAAAATCGATCGCGCTGATGGATGCCTATCGCATCCGCACCGCGTCATCTCCTTCACCTCGCCCGGCATCTGGTTCGGCGATATCCGCGCAGACCCGCGACCTCGCGCGCCGCTGCAACGACTATCTCGCCGCGCTGGCCGCGGCGAGCCGGCGCGGTTCGGCGGCTTCGCCTTCCTGCCGCTGCCCGACATCGACGCCGCGCTGGCGGAGATCGCGCGCGTGTACGACGAGCTGAAGCTCGAAGGCATCACCCTTCTGACCAGCGTCGACGAGCGCTATATCGGCCATCCCGATTTCGAGCCGGTCTACGAGGAGCTCGACCGGCGCAAGGCGGTGGTGTTCATCCACCCGTGCTATCCGCCGGGCACCGAGGCGCGCGGCTGGAACATCCCGCGCATGCTGATCGACTATCCGTTCGAGACGACGCGGGTCGCGGCGAACCTCATCTTCAACGGCGTGACGCGCGCCGGCCGCACATCAAATTCATTCTATCGCATGCCGGCGGCACGCTGCCGTTCCTCGCTCATCGCGTGTCGATCTTCGACCGGCGCACGAGTTTCAAGGAGAACTACC
>CAVQEL010000052.1:0-223380 GCA_963711515.1 uncultured Planctomycetota bacterium
CGTTCGAAGCGAGCGGGATCTCGAGCAGGTCGTGGCGCTTGAGATAGGCCAGCGCCAGCCGCGTGAGCCGCCGCTGCTTGTCCGGGCCCACGGCTTCGGCCGGGTGCCCGGCGTCGTGCTGCGGCGCGTCTTGACTTCGATGAACACGACCGTGCGGCCGTCGACGGCCACCAGGTCCAACTCGCCCAGCCGGCGCGATCGCGGCGGCCCACGATCTGGTAGCCCAAGCGCGCCACTGCGCTCGGCGGCCCGTTCGCCTCGCCGATCGAGCGAATGGTAGCGCGCCAGGCAGATCGAATCTGCTCGACGATGCCGAGATCGGCCCATGGCCTCCTCCGCAACGCGATAACGCCTGAGCGCGCAAACCCGTCGACGGGCGGATCGCTCGCCGGGCGTGCTACTTTCTTCGCGTCACCGTTCTTGACGGCAAGTCGCGCGGCGTTCGCGCAGCCGCACGGCCTTGCCCACGCGGTCGCGGAGGAAGTACAGCTTGGCCCGGCGGACGACGCCGCGGCGCTTGACTTCGATCTGGGCGATCCGCGGCGAGTGCAGCGGAAACTTCCGCTCCACGCCTTCGCCGCCCACGATCCGCCGCACGGTGAACGTCTCGCGCGTGCCGGAACCGGCCCGGGCGATCACCACGCCGTTGAAGATCTGAATCCGCTCCTTCTCGCCTTCCAGAATCCGCGTGTGCACGTCGACCGTGTCGCCGATCTGAAATTCGGGGACTTCGCTCTTGAGGGAGCCTTTTTCGACCAGCTCCAGGATTTGCTGACTCATGATTTGTTGCCTTTCGATTTCGGATGATTGTATGGGCTGGCGCCGTGCGCTAGCGGTGAAGCGACGCGATATGCCGCTGGAGGTGCCGGCCGATGGCCGACCGCCGACGTCTTTCGCGGTCATTCACCGGCGGGGCTTGCCGAGCCGGTTTTTCTCGTGTTTCGCTCCACAGGTCGGCCCGTTGCTGCTCGCGTGCGGCGGAGGCTTTGCTCTTCGCGCCAGCGGGCGATTTGTTCGTGATTGCCGCTCGAGCAGCACCTCGGGCACCGGAGGCCGCGATACTCGCGGGGCCGCGTGTATTGGGCAACCTCGAGCAGCCGGTCCTGCGCCCGAAAATGAATCTTGTCGGTTGCTTTCTTCGTCTCCCAACACGCCGGGCACCAGTCGGGCCACGGCGTCAATGATCACCAGGGCGGCCACTTCGCCCCCTCCCAGGATGTAATCGCCGATCGAAACCTCGTCCGGCCGCAGGATCTGTTTCACCCGTTCGTCAAATCCCTCGTACCTTCCGCACAACAGCAGCAGCCGCGGCCGGGCGGCCAGCTCTTCGACGATCGACTGGCTCAGCGGCCGGCCTTGCGGCGAGAGCATCACCAGATGCCCGGCCTCCGGCGCCATGGCTCGCACAGCCTCGACACACTCGACCACCGGCTCGACCTTGAGCACCATGCCCGGCCCGCCGCCGAAGGGGCGATCGTCCACCATATGGTGCTTGTCGTGCGCCCAATCGCGGATGTCGTGCAGATGGACGTCGACGTGCCCGCGCTGGATCGCCAACCGCATCAGGCTTTGCCCGAGATAACTCTCCAGGATGCCCGGAAACAAAGTCAATACGTCAAACCGCATGGCTGCACGCTCTACAATCTCCAGCCGGCCATCGCCCGCGTATCGGCAGCGCGTTCCGCCGTGGCGGCTTACTGTTCGGTGGCGCCGGCCTTTTCTTCCGCGACTTCGCCGGCGGTGCCGTCATTCGCCTCGGCGGCGCCTTCGGTTTCTGCCGACGCTTCGGCTGGAGCAGCCTCGGCGGCGGGCGCGGCTTCAGCCGCCGGTTCTTCACCTTCCGCGCCCGGCACGTACACCGGCTCGCCGGCATCGGGCACGACCTTCGGCATCGCCAGCTTTTCCCGGGCCTGTTGCTGCTGGTCCAGGTGCGTGCCGCTCGTGCCATACTTCTTGATCAGTGTCTTGACCTTCAGCGAAGGCTGCGCGCCCACGCCCAGCCAGTATTCGATGCGATCGGCCTTGAGCAACGCCCGGGCGTCGGTCTCGCTGACCATCGGATCGTAGGTTCCCAGTTCTTCCAGCACGCGACCGTCGCGCGGATGGCGCGAGTCGACGGCACAAATGCGGAAGAACGGCCGATGCTTTCGGCCCATCATTTTCATGCGAATGCGAACTGCCACATGGTCCTCCTGGATGCGTTGGTTGGAACGATGCGAAGTTTTGACATCAACGGGTATCTCCACAATGTACCCTTCGGCGAGGTGGAGTCACCACCTTTCCCGCCGTCGGGATAGATCAACTACCTTTTCGAGCCTCGCGCTTGCGGCGGCGGGCCTCCTTTTCACGCTCTTTGCGCAATTTAGCCCGTTCCTGCGAGTTGAGACGTTTGCCGGTGCCGACCTTTGGCTTTTGCAACTGGGCGTTCGGGTTCGACAGCCCTTGTTGCAACTGCTGCATCCGCTTGAATCGGTCGCGCATGCCGAGCCCGGCCATTTCCTTCATCAGGCTGGCCATGCCGTCGAACTGTTTTACCAGCTCGTTGACTTCATGCGGTTCGACCCCGGCTCCGGCGGCGATGCGGCGGCGGCGGCTCTGATCGATCAGCTTCGAGGGATTGCGCCGTTCGGCCGGCGTCATCGAGTCGACGATACCGCCCAGCCGCGTCATGCCCCCTTCGGCGTCCACCGCGTCCATCATCTGCTGCATGCCCCCCATGCCCGGCAGCAGGCTCATCACTTTGTTCAGCGGGCCGAGTTTTCTCGTCTGTCCGAGCATGTTGCGGAAGTCGTCCAGCGTGAACTCGCCTTTGCGGAGCCGCTCTTCCTGCCTGGCCATTTCGTCCTGATCGAACTTCTGCTGGGCCTGTTCGACCAGGGTCAGGATATCGCCCATCCCCAGGATGCGCTGCGCCATCCGCTCGGGATGAAACTCTTGCAGGGCGTCCAGGTGCTCGCCGGTGCCGATGAACTTGATCGGCACGCCGGTGACGTGCTTGACGCTCAAGACGGCGCCGCCCCGGGCATCGCCGTCGAGCTTGGTCATGATGACGCCGTCCAGCTCGAGCGCCTCGTTGAACGCTTTGGCGCTGATTGACCGCGTCCTGGCCGGTCATGCCGTCGACCACCAGGTAGACTTGCTGCGGCTCGACGCGGCGATCGATCTGCCGCAGTTGCTCCATCAACTCTTCGTCGATGTGCAGTCGGCCGGCCGTGTCGAGGATGACGACGCTGGCCTCCAGCTTCTTGGCTTGCCCAACCGCGTTGCGGCAGACGGCCACCGGGTCTTTGGCGCCCGGCTCGGAATAGACGTCGATGTCGAGCTGCTGGCCGATGACGTGCAACTGTTCGATGGCCGCGGGGCGCTGCAAGTCGGCCGCCACCAGCAGCGGCTTGCGCGCCCCGTTCCTTGATTAGCCGGCCGAGCTTGCCGCAGGTGGTCGTCTTGCCCGAGCCTTGCAGACCGCAGAGCATCAATACCGTGACGCCCGCCTGCAGGTGCATCGAATGATCAACCGGGCCCATCAAATCGATGAGCTCCTGGTGTACGATGCCGATCACTTGCTGGCTGGGATCGAGCGACGAGAGGACGCGCTCGCCGAGGGCCTTTTCGCTGACCCGGGCCACGAAGTCCTTCACCACCGGGTAGCTGGCGTCGGCCTCGAGCAGGGCCTTTTGCACCAGGGCCAGCCCGTCGCGCATGTTCGATTCGCTCAGCTTCCCCTTGCCGCGCAGCGTCTTGAGCGCACCGGACAGGTTTTCTTGCAGCGATTCAAACATGGGTCGAGACGTTGAGCCTGGTAGTCGAGACGTTGAGCCTGGTTACGGTGTTCTGGGCATGCCGGCGTCGGCGGAACGAAACGTCGCCCGTACCAATGCCTTAGAACGATGCCTGGGCGCATCGCAAGCATCCGACGCCGCCCGGGCAAACCCGCATTGTAGCGGAAGGTATCGGAGCTTGACAATCCTTCCCTAAACCCTGGCAGCCATTAAATTTGCACCATCTGACCCCGGCACCGACGAAACGCGGGAATACGCACCGGGAGGACGGTCTCCTAAGATATACAGTAAGCCAATTCCATCCGCGTCGCTTCCGCTTCACGAGGCCAATCATGCATCGACATCACCTCGCCAAGACCCTCCTCGTCGTCGCCGCGCTCACTTTGCCAGGTTGCCAGGCGAAGTTCTACCGGGCTGAAACCGTCCTTCGTCCGGACGGCAGTATCGGTCGGGCCATCTATCAACCGGCCAAAGACACGCCTTCCTGGGCTTTGAAACCGGAAAACTGGCAGGGAACGACGTACGCCAAGCGGATCGAGGACGAAGCGTGGAAGGGCCCGATCGAGCAGCTTCCCGCTGCCGAGCGCGACGACGATCACGATTACTTTGCCGCCTGGGGCGATTTCGACGCCCCCAGTCACATGCCCCAGACGTTTATCAAAGAGGCGCCCCCGGCTTGCCCTCTGGCGTGCTGGCCATCGACTACGAGCAGCAGGACTATGTCCTGGTGGTCGAACATCGCTGGCGGGAAACGCTCACCGACGTCGTGACGCTCGACGACATGCACCAGGCGCGGCGCGAACTGGCCGCCATGGTCGTCGCCCTCAGCGAGACGATCTTGAACGAAGCGATCGGAGGCGAGTACGACGTTTCGGGGCTCGTCAAATGGTTGCGGGAAACGGGCACGCCGTGGTTCTATGAGGTCACGGACGTGTACTTCGACGTGTGTGCCCGGCGCGACGATGCGCAACCCGACAAACTGGAGCGGGCCCTTGCCCCGGTGTTTGCCCGGCACGGCCTGCCGATCGAAGACGATTCGGGCAAGATCCTGGAAGACGACCAGATGCAACGTACTTTCCGCGCGTTCGCCGTCGACCTGATCCAGCAGCACCTCAAACGCCGCGACGGGCAGCCGGTGCCACCGGAGATGGCTGACGAAATCCTCATGTGGCTGGGGCTCCAAGAGCCCCCAGCGGGCAGCGAGCCGCCGCAACGCTTTCCCGAGGCGACCAAGAAAGTGCTCGTCGAGATGTACGGCAGCGAGGAGGCGTTCGGCGAGGCGATCAAGCCGCTATCCGTGCGCATCATGGGGCTCTACCAGTTCTTTTTGTTTGGCGATCCGACGCACTTCGACTACGCGATGGAGGTGCCTGGACTGCTCGTCGAAACCAATGGCGAGGTGCTGGCCGACAATCGCACGCGGTGGACCTTCTCGGCCAAGGAGGCCTACCCGTCCGGGTACGTGATGAACTGCCGGTCGCTGGAACCCCGTGCGGCGGTTGTGCAGGAGATCTTCGGCAAACGGGTGCTGTCCGACCGCCAGACGATGCTCCGATTCGTCGAGTTGGTGCGCGGCAACGAGACCGTCCTCGGAGCGCTGCGGACCTGCGCCGCGGAAAAGAGCGCGCAGCCGCTGCTGACGGTGCGCGACCAGACCGCACCGGCCAGTCCCGATACGGCCGTGTTCGACGCGCTGATCGAGTTGCTGGGAGCGGCCCCCAGGGGCTGAGCAACCTCGGCTACCGGCGTCGGCCGGTGCACCCGAGCCGTAGCGGGGTTCAATCCGCGACCGCGCAAGCCGCATCTTTGCACGCGGTTGCTGGGCGTGCCCGGCCGCTCGCGCGTAACCGCCCGCGGCGGGCCCGGGCGTGACAATCGCGGATGCGCCGCTCGACTTCGGCGACCAATTGGGGGTCGTCCATCTGCTTGATGGCTTCGACTTCGATCGGATCGCCGAACTGCACATGGATCACCGCCCGGCGGGGCAGCTTTCGCTGGCGGGGCCAGGCGTCGAACGCGCCGTCCATGGCCACCGGCAAAATCGGCACTCCGGCCCGGCGGGCCACGGCACAAAAGCCGGGCTTGATCGGCGTGCACTTCGCCATCCGGCGTGCGCGTCCCTTCGGGGAAGAGCAGCACGATCTCACCCCGTTTGAGCCGCTTGAGCGTTTCTTTAAGCCCTTCCAGCCCCGAGCCTTCCCGGTCGATGGCGATCGCGTCGAGCGAGTTGATCAGCCAGCGGAAGGGGGCGAAGCGGAACAGCGTCTTGCGGGCCACGTAGTTCAGCCGCCGATCCGAAGCCAGGCCGATGAGCACCGGGTCGAGGTTGCTCTGATGATTCGAGAGCATCAACGCCCCGCCGGTCGGGGGAACTTTCTCGCGTCCGTGGCAGCGGATGTTGAACACCGCCACGGCACCCAGCCGGCAGGAGAATTTCAAGAACGCCTGCCAGGCCCGATTCGGCAGTGAACGCTGCACCGGCGGAGTCATGACGGCATCTTTTCCCGCACGAGCGCTTCGAGCCGGTCGAGCACTTCCTCGGGCGACAGCCCGTCGGTGGCCACTTCCACCGCGTCGGCGGCCGCCACCAACGGTCCGACCGTGCGGCCCTCGTCGCTGGCGTCGCGCTCGTTCTGACGGCGCAACACCTCTTCGACCGGCGTGGGCTGACCGCGGGCCGCCAATTCGTGGGCGCGGCGACGGGCTCGTTCCTCGGGGCTGGCCGTCAAATAGATCTTGCACTCCGCGTGCGGAAAGACGACGGTTCCCTGGTCGCGTCCCTCGGTCACGAAATCGTCTTCGCCGGCCGCTTGCTGCTGCAACGCGACCAGCACTGCCCGAACGCCTGGATTGTTGGCCGCATAGTGCGTCAGTCCCGTTACTTCGTTCGTGCGGATGTCCTTGGTCACGTCGCGGCCGTCGATCGCCACCCGGTCTTCGCTCACCTCCAGCGTCAAACCGCGGGCCAGTTCCACGAGCCGCTCGGGCTGGTTCCAATCGTGCCCCCGCTCCAGTGCCGCCCGGGCCACGGCGCGGTACATGGCGCCGGTATCGAGAAAGCGGAAGCCCAGTCGCCGGGCCAGCGCCCTGGCTATCGTACTCTTACCGGCGCCGGCCGGTCCGTCGATGGTTACGATCATGGAAAACGAGCGATAGCGAGACTAGCGAATCCAGTGGACCTCGACTTCGAGCAGTTCGTACGGCCCGAAGTCGAGCATTATCTTATCATCGTCGACGTAGAGTTCGAGGATCGTCTCGCCCAGAAAGTCGACTTGCCGGGCATAGCTCACCGGCCGAAAGGCCCGCAGCGGCACGCGCCCCGCGTGGCCGGAGATCTCCAGCAGCCGCGCGCGAAATCCCTTGATACCCGCCGAACCGGTCGGCGTCGCGCCTTCCGCCGCCGATTCGGCCGGTTCATCGACGAGCGGCTCCCAGTGCGTGGCCACGATGTTCTTCGCGCCGGCGTGAAAGAACCAGCCCGAGAGGTTCACAGGCGGGGGAGTCGTTTCGAAATGCACGAGCGGGGGTTCGAGGAGTTCCAGGGCCGCCGCCGCGGGTTGCGGCAGATCGACTCCAATCGCCAGCGTGAAACGCCGCGCCGTCTCGCCCCGCACGACGAGCAACGTGTCGAGCATCCGCGGATCGCTTCGTCGATGATAGGGAAGTCCGCCGACAAGCAACGAAATCGTGCCGGCCCCGGTGTCAATGTCGATGAACTCAGGCGCTTCGATCCTGCCGGCCGAGGTCCGCTGGCGGGCCGACGAGACGCCGCGCCACAGCTCCGCCAATTCGTCGGGCCAGGCAAAGCGAGCCGCATAGTAGGAGTTCCACGGGTCGGCCCGCGGCTCTTCGACGTCCGATAGCTCGACGTCGACGTGCATCAACCGGCTGCCGGCCCAGACGCCCGTCGTCTGCCGAAAGCGCGCCAGCCGGCGCCCGTCGGCATCGACGAGCACGCCGGCGCTGGTGATTTCACCATAGGCTGGCGACGCCGCGGTGATGGCGACGCTCTCGGCTTGCATGGTCGAATAGGCAGCTTCCTGGCCGGCCGACGCCGCGCGGCAAGCGATTTGCTGCGAGAGTTGATTGCCGCGCTGACGGTAGTTGTACAGCGACTGAATGCCGCCCGTCTTGGGGCTGATTTTGACTTCGAAGAACTCGTTACGCAACGTCGTTTCGTCCGCGATCGGCGTCTGGGGCGCATCGGCCGACGCGGCGGCTGCCGGCTCGATCCAGGCAAAGCCGAGCGACGGCACGTCCACCACGGCAAACTTGCGGTCGCCGGTGGCACCGGCCGCCAACACGGTGCCGTCCACGGCGGGAGGATGCGCGAACGGAGAAAGTTCGACGCCCACTCGCCGGCCGGAAACCGACGGATTGAAAACCAAAGCCCGCGGCGCCGCGGGCCCGTCGCTGCGCGAGAGGATCGCCGCCAAGCGGCCCAGCGCTTCGTCGGGTGAATCGGCCCTCTCGGTTGGCCCGATCAGTTCGCAAACGGTCGACAGGCCCGATAGCGCCGTCTGCGCGGCTTGCGCACGATGGGCCCGGACGAACGACGAGATCGGATCGCTCTCGCGTCGGACGATCGCTTGCTTCAAGTAGGGGGTGCGATAGTCATCGGCCTCGAATTTTGCCAGCCGCCCCGGCATGTCGGTGTGCATGAAATAATCGTCGAGCAGCATGAACTTGCCGAGCACCGGGCTCAGCTCGGCGATCCGCCGCAGAGCGTCGTACCAGGTGCTGGTAGCCAGCGGCCAATGGGCCATTGCGATCGTGGCCACGTGGTCGGTGTCCATCGAATCGGCGATCAGCCGCGAGAGGGACAAAAAGCTCTCGGGCTTGGCCGCGTCGGCAGGTACGCGGGCCAAGACGTCGATGACGCTCGTCTCGAGTCCTTCCCAACGGACCTTGCACTGCGGGCCGAGTGGAAAGCGGCCGTCGTCGAGCGTGAAGTGCAATGCCCCCTGGTAGGCCAGCTTGGCGAGCAACTGCGGCAACGCCGGCCACAGACCCGCACGGCGGCGACCGTAGATCGTCGGTTCGCGGCCCAAGAGTGCCTGATACTGTTTGCTGCCGGCTGTTAGGCTGGCCACGGCGGTTTCAATCGGCAACAGCGGCAGCTCCCGTTCCTCCGGTTCACCGCCCAGCACGCAAACTTTGCCCTTGTCGATCAATCGCAACAGGTCCGTCCACGTCTGTGGATGCTCGTCCGAAAGCCTTTGTAGAAGAGCCGACGTCACCAGCAGGTTCGTCGGCGTGCCGCAGGCCAGTTCGCCGGCCAGCGAGTTGCCCAACGTCGCTTCTGCCACAAGCGTCACGTCAAGCAGGTACACGTCGACCGGATAGAAATGCTTTCGCGCGTCGTACAGCGTGTCAAAACACTGTTGCAGATGGTCGCGGGCGGCGGACTCTTTACCGGCCACGGCGGCCTGGGCGGCCGCCACCGCCTGGTTTTGGAAGTGGGTCTCGTCGATGTTCACCAGGTAGCGCATCTGGCGGGTGAGTAGCTCCATTTGCAGCCGGCAAAATCCCAGGGCCTGAAAATCGGCCGCCAGCGCCGCGTCCACGTCGCGGTCGCCGCCGTCGAGCCCCTCGAGAACCCGTTCGAGTGCCGACTGGCGCGTTGGTTCGGCCACGAGCCGCGAGCCTTCGTTTTCCACGCGGGTGGCATATCCGGCCGGCAGCCGATCCAGACAAAAGGGGGGGGCCGTGATCAGCCGCTGCGCCAGATCGTCGGGCGGCATATCGATCCGTTGCCAATCCGGGAGTTTGCCCGTCGTCGCCACCAGCGCCGGATGCCAGAGCACGCACCAAGCCGTGAGGAGCTCGTCGGCTGCGGTTCCCTCGTGATAAACCGGAAAATCCTCAAGACCGTGGCACGGCAGGAGGACCGTTAATTCGCGGAATTGCATCGTGCGGCGTAGCGAAAGACTCACGAGCGAACAAGCCCGACCGGGCTGCGCCGGGGCCTATCCACAATAGCCGTTGGCACTTGCCAAGTCGAGCTACCGACTGCGGCGTGTGTGCGCCGGCCGCCCGCACCAGGCTTGGCCGAACAAGCCTCGTTCATCCGATTATTTTCCAGGGGAAAAATCGCCGACCGGCTCGCTTGGCAGTTCATTGACATGACGTCCCATTCGGGTCTAAATTGAGTGTTTATGAGGAGTTGGACGCGTCCTGCGCACTCATTTCCGATTTATTCATTCGAATTGCAGGGCGGGTGCGGCCGGCCGGAAACCGGCTGCTGGCAATGCGTAGACCTGGAACAGGGATCGCACGATGGCGAAGTCTAACGCCGTGTGGGGTATCGATATTGGGCAATGCGCGCTGAAGGCGCTGCGCTGCCGGCCGCATGACCAGGATGACCTGATCGAGGCCGACGCTTTCGATTACATCGAATACCCCAAAATTCTCAGCCAGCCGGACGCCGACCCGGCGGAGTTGATCCGCGAGGCGCTCGAACTGTTTCTGTCGCGCAATACGGTGCGCGGCGACAAGGTGGCGATTTCCGTCTCCGGCCAGAGCGGCCTGGCGAGGTTCATCAAGCTGCCGCCGGTCGAGTCGAAAAAGATTCCCGACATCGTCAAGTACGAAGCTCGCCAGCAAATTCCCTTTGCACTGGAAGACGTCGTCTGGGACTACCAGCAGATGGATGGCGGCAGCGAAGAGGATGGTTTTGCGCTGGAGACCGAAGTCGGTCTGTTCGCCATGAAGCGCGATCAGGTCGAGCGGGCGCTCAAGCCGTTCGAGGACGCGGCCATTGAAGTCGACATCGTGCAGCTTACGCCGCTGACGATCTACAACTTTACCGTCTTTGACCAGATGCAAGATCTGCCGCCGGCCGACCAGTTCGATCCGGACAATCCGCCCGAGTCGGTCGTGGTCCTGTCGCTGGGCACCGACACGACGGACCTGGTGATTACCAACGGCTATCGGGTGTGGCAGCGCAGCGTCCCCTTGGGGGGCAGCCACTTTACCAAGGCGCTGACCAAGGAACTGCGGCTCACGTTCGCCAAGGCCGAACACTTGAAAAAGAACGCCGCCCAGGCGGAAGATCCAAAGGCCGTCTTCCAGGCCATGCGGCCCGTGTTCAACGACCTGTTGACGCAGATTCAGCGCTCGATCGGTTATTTCACCAGCATCGATCGCGAGGCCAACATCGGCCGGGTGATCGCCCTGGGAAACGCCATGCGGCTGCCTGGCCTGCAGAAGTATCTCTCGCAGAACCTCGGCCACAACGTCGCCGAAGTGCGCAGCTATCGCGGCCTGGTCGGGCCGGGCGTGGTCGACGCGCCGGCCTTTAAGGAGAACCTGCTGAGCTTTGCCGTCTGCTACGGGCTGGTATTGCAGGGGATGGCCAAGTCCAAGCTCTCGACAAACCTGCTGCCGCCGGAAATCGTCACCGATCGGTTGATTCGCGACAAAAAGCCCTGGGCCGTGGCCATGGTGGCGGCGCTGCTGTTGGGAATCACGATCAACTTCTTCGGCCACTGGCGGGCCTGGAGTTCGGTGCGTCTGGATCGCTTTACGCAGGCCATCAGCCAGGCCGATGGCACGACGAACCGAGCCAGCAACGAGAAGCAAGCCTACGACTCCGAAAAACAGAAGTTCACCGATATCAACGCCGTGGGCGAGGCCCTGGTGGGGAACGTCGACGGACGGCTGTTGTGGATGGAGATGCTCACCGCGCTCGATCAGTGTCTGCCGGCGGACCCCGAGGGCGCGCGGCCCGATAAGATCGGCGAACGCAACGAGATCCACATCACCAGCTTGGAGTGCGAGTGGTTCCCCGACCTGGCGACCTGGTATGGCGCCGGCATTCGCGAAAAGATCGAGCAAGCACAAAACGCGACGGCCATTCCGCCGATGCCGCCGGCGGCTCCGGCCGCTCAGCCCGCTGAAGGCGCGCCGGTCGGAGGGGCCGCAGCAGGCCCGGAATCTGCCGCGGCGACACCGCCCGACGGCACGGCGCTACCGGTCACCGACGCCGCGCTTGGCCCGGCAGCCGTGCCGGGCGATCCCGGCGCCGCGGCGGCGACTCCCGATCCGGGACCTACTGGGGCCGGGTGGGTGATTCAGCTCCAAGGCTACCACTACCACAACGAAGAATTCTTTCACCGCACCGCCGGGTTCGTACGCGAAACGCTGATCGAGAACCTGCGCACCAAATCGATCAAGCTGGTCGATCCCAACGGCAACGAGAGCGAGGTTTCGGTCAAGGAGCTGGGCATCGGCTACCCCGTGATCCTGACCAACAACGAGGACTACGTAGAGACCTCGATCAAGGATCAAGACGGAAACCTGATTCCGGTCAAGCAATGGGACTTCACCGTCCAGTTCGCCTGGAAGCCGACTGGGGCCAGCAAACGCCGGGAGCTCAAAGAGCAGAGCCAGCAAGCACAAGCCGGTGGCCTGGCCGCCAGCGGAGGAGGCCAGTAGATGGACAAGGTGCAGCTCGTCTTGGGATACTTGCGCAAGTATCACTTCTGGTTGTTGTGCGTCGTGGCCGTGCTGGCCGGGCTGTTCGGCTGGATGAAGGCCCGCAGCAAGCTCTCGGCGGAATACCTGAGCAACAAGAGCACGATCACCGGCAAGTTCACGGCGCTCGAGGGCATTCAAAACGAACCGAACCCGCCGAACGATTCTTGGACCAAGGCCATCTCGACGCTGACCGAACAAGAGCAGAAGGAAGTCGGCACGGCCTGGCAGGCGGTCTACGAAGCGCAACAAAAAGTGCTCGAATGGCCGGACGTCATGCCCCAGGACTTCAAGGCGTGGATCCGTGCCAACCCGGACAAGGATATCCCCGGCCAATGGATTTCCATTTACCAGACGGAAGTCATCAAGACGGAGTTCCCCAAGCTGGCCACGATCGTCGACGCCGCGCCCGAGGGGGCGCAACACGATGTTCCGCTCGCCGAAGGTGAGACTCCGCGGCAGTACAAGGTCATTTGGAATGACCAGGACAAGATCCGCAAGATGCTGGAAATGTCGGGCAGTCGGGCCACCCCGTTCGAGATCCGGCTGAAGCAGGAGGATCTGTGGGTCATTCAGGCGCTGTTGAGCATCATCGCCATCACCAACAAAGATTCGCTGTATAGCTCGCGGGTCAAGCGGATCGAAGAGCTCGAGATCGGCGCTGCCACGGCCGCCAAGTTCGAAGACGGAATGAAGCCGGGCCATATCGAGTTTAAGGCCCCCTCCGCCGGCGAAGGGGGTGCCATGCCGCCGCAAATGGATATGCTCGGCGAAGGCGCTCAGGCGCCGGCCCCCGACGATAAGCGCTACGTCGACGCCGATGGCAAGCCGGAGCCTTCGGGCACCTGGAAACAGCACCAGTTCAAGCGGATGCCCGTGCATCTGCGGCTGGTCATGGACCAGCGCGAGATCACGCGGCTGTTGGCCGCTTGCGCGAATTATCCATTGCCAGTGGAGGTGCGACAACTGCGCATCAATCCGGGCAAGGATGGCGAGGGCCCGCAGCGAAAGCGAGACGAACCGATGGGTGCGGTCGAACCGACCGCCACGGCGGCGGAAGCGTACGACGTGACGGTCGAGATCAACGGCATCATTTACATTTTCAATCCGCCTGATCCGACTAAGTTGGGCGTCGAGCCTGGCGGAATGCAAGCGGCCGGCTAGGCGCGTCTTGGCCACGTGCCTGTGCGGGAAATCGAAGGCGAATCGATATGAAAGTGAAAATGAATTTCGACCCGGCCAGCATCAAGAGTTGGCTGTTGGCACACGGCGAAAAGGTGGCACTGGCCGTCGTGGGCATCGTGTTTTGTCTGTTCGTCTATTCGACGCTCGGTCAGGAATCTCTCGACGACAAGTACGAGCCGGAAAAGCTCACGTCGCTGGCCGGTTCGGTCGAGCAGCACTTGACCAGTTCGCAGTGGGACGCCGGACGCGAGCAGTTGAAAGTGGTCAACTATGCTAATCGGGCCAAGACCGAGGAAGTCAAGCTGGTGAACTTTCCGCTGCCCAACGCCTTTAATCCGCCAGTCACCGATCCCAAGGCCAAACGGGGCGAGCCCGAAATCTTCGCTGCCGAAGAGCTGCGCGTGGCGGCCGGTCTGGATACGTTCGCCGTTAAGGCCGATCAGGCTGAAGACGATCAGGCGGCGGGACAGAACGCCATGCTAAAAGCGCAGCCTTGGGCCGTCGTCACCGGCCTGGTGCCCGTGGCCCGAGAAAAACAGGCCTTTCTGGCCCTGTTCGCCAACGCCGTCAATTACAACGAAAAGGCGGACACGCCGCGGTACCTGCGACCCGTTCTCGAACGAACCGAAGTCACTCCCGGCGATCCCGCCGCCGCAAAGTGGGAGAAGGTTGCCGACACCGAACCGTTTGAAAAGACGTGGCGCGCCACCAGCGCCGAGATCATTTCCAGCAAGTACTACGACAAGACGCTTGCGGCCCCCCTGGGCGATTTGCCCGGCGGCAAGTGGGGTGAGTCGGTATCCCACCCCAAAGTGCCGCTCGAAGGCGAGGAATTGCCCCAGGACGTCGTGGAAGTACACACCCAGGCCGGGCAGCACGCGGCCGTGGAGGACGAAGAAGTCGATGCAGGTGCTTCGCGGCAGCGCCCCGCGGCCGGAGCCGGCAACCGCGCACCGGCCACGCCTGTCGTGGCCGTCGGAAACCATGACGCCGCCGCGCCGGCCACCGCTGATGGCGTCGAGTACGTTTTGCTGCGCGCCTTTGACTATACGGTCCAGCCCGGCAAGAGATACCGCTACCGAGTGACGGTGCGTGTGGCCAATCCAAACGCCGGCAAGCATCCCCGTTACCTAAAGGACCCAGAAACCGCTGACAAGATCGAGCTGGCGAGTCCTCCCAGCGAGGCGACTCCCGTGGTGACCATTCCCGACGGACATGGCGTCCTGGCCGGAACCATCGACGGCGGCAGTCGCTACTCGGAGCCGTCGGCCACGATCCTCGTGACGACCATCGACGCGCGCACCGGTCTGAAGGCCGCCGCGGAGTTGAACGAGGTTCGCCGCGGCGCCGTGGCCAACACGCCACCCCGGAAGGTCATGGTGCGCGATCCGCTCAGTAACAAGACTCAGGAGCTCAACCTGGGCTTCAAGTCCAATATCACGGTGCTGGACATTTACGGAGGCAAAGACTTGTCCATCCGGCGTAAAGTTCCGCCGATCACAGTGCCGGGGGAAATCCTGCTGCTCGACGCCAACGGCAATATGACGGTGCACGGCGAAATGGAAGACGAGTCGCAATACGAGACCACGCTGGTCAAGGACGAAACCGAGGACAAGCCGGCCGGGCCGCTGCAAAAGGTGCCCAAGGTGATTGGAAATCCCAACCGCTAGCACCGCTTGCGCAGTCGCTCGCGAATCTCTGGACGCTACTTGCGTCATTCGACGGTGTATAGGAGGGCGCCGTGCGCGCCGGCTTGGGACCGCATTTCCCAGCTATCGGACCCACTCTGCGGAGAGGACGCGACAAGGTCTTGAAAGCTAAGACCTCCGCAAATGGGCTTGACCCAATTTGTCCGCGCCGATATCTATCCCGCTCTCATCTTTAACCAATTCTGGCGGAAGTCACAAAATCTTGCCCGGACCGGGACGTTACGGCAGGACGCCGGCGTGCTCGTCGGGGCCACATGAACGGGCCAATTCGGCTCAACCAACACTTGAATCGACCATCGAAATCTGCCTGCGCGCAGGTTTCGAACACGACGAGGCACGCGGACGTCGCGCCAAACGGAGCACGCCGCGGGTCGCACAAGGAGAATCGTCTTGAACACGTCGAAATCGCTTTGGCGTTTCGTCGCCTTTACGTTGCCGTGTCTTGTGCCGGCCATGGCTAACGCCGCGTACGGCCCTTCGCTGGTCGTGGCCGCCGACGTCGTCGGTCAGACGAGCAAGTCGCAGGCCGCGGCCAGCCGCAAGGAAGCTGAAAAACTGCTGGCCGCCGCGCGGTTGGCGCTCAAGCAAGGCGACCTGGACAAGGCCGAGACCCTGCTGGCGACCGCCGAAAAGCTGAATCCACAGTTCGGAGTGTTCCATTTCGGCGATACGCCTCGCAAGCTGCGCCGACTTGAAAGCCGCCCAGCGCTCCGCCAAGAAATCAACGCAGCGGCCCAGCCAGCAATTCACGCCGCAGATACCCGAGGAATCGGTGCTGTCGAATGCCGCCGCCAATGCACCCCAGCAGCCGCAGTCGCGGCGAGTGCCGACCGAAGTGCTCGACCCCAACAGCGAGCGTCCGCTGGTCCTGCCGCAATCCGACGGTCACGTCAAGCCGCTGTTGCCGCCGACGGGCACGACTCGGCTGCCGATCCAAGACACGCCGGCCGAAATGCAACCGATTCCCGCTACCGCCACCGAAGCGCCGGTGGGAGTCGACGGCGATCGCCGGCAAAGCGACTTCCATCTCCGCATGGCACGCCGAGCGCTGGCCGTCGGCGATGTCCGCCGCGCCGAAACGATGGTCGAGTCGGCCCGTAAGCTGGGTGTCGAGTACGGGTATCACGACGACACACCCGACAAGGTCCAGGCCGCCATTCGCACCTACCAGCAAGTGACCGAGGCCACCCAGGGACGTGAAGACGAGGGGGCCCGGCGTCAGTTGGCCGACCTGTTGATGGACCAGTCCCAAGCGCTGTTGAAGTGGCACGAGTATGACGAAGCCGAGCGGCTCGTACAGCATGCCCGGACGCTGGGGGTGAACTATGGCCCCTTCGACGTAAAGCCCGAAGCCCTGGCGGAGCGCATTATCGCGGCCCGGCGCCAAAGTGCAGCGGAAGTGGGTGGGACGGCCCCGGTTGCGGCGCCCGAGACGGCCGCCAGTCGTCCCGCCCGCGGCAAGTATCCGGTGGCTCCGGCCGTCTACGAACAAGCGAGCGACAAGACGCAAAACCGGGTGGCGGCCGCGCAAGAGGAGTTGCCCGATGCGACCATCGACCCGACCGTGCCCGCCGGCGAACTACCGCCGTCCGCGGTCGAGCGGCCAGTGGAGGAGAACGCTTCGGAAGCCATGCGGTTGTTCCGCGTCGGCGAGCAGGCCCTGCGCAACCAGGACACGCGCAGTGCCCTGGAACACTTTCGCCGAGCCTACGAGCTTCGTAACCAGTTGGATCCAAACACCGCCCAGCGGTTGCAGGACCACTTGCAATTGCTGTCGGCTCCATCGGCAACTTCGGCCGGCAAGAAGCCCGAGATGTTGCTCGATGCGGAAGAATCGCAGCAGGCCGTGCTGGCCCGACAAGTTTCGAATGATCTGGCGAAGAAAGAGATCGCCGCCGACAAAGTGCGGGCAAAAGATCCAAAACAGGCGATGACCATTCTGAAAGAAGCCAAGACCGAGGTCGAGGCCACGGCGCTGAACGCCGAACAGAAGGGCATCCTGACTCGGCGCGTCGACCGCAAGATCGCCGATCTGGACAAGTACATTATCGACCATCGGGCCGAGATCGAGCTGGATGAACAGAACAAGGCCGTGCTGGACGAAGTCGATCGGCGCTTGAAAACTCGGCTGGAAATCGACGACAAGCTGGCACAACTCGTCGACGACTGCAATCAACTCATGGAAGAACAGCGGTATGCGGAAGCCGAAGTGCTGGCCAAGCGGGCCCGCGAGCTCGACCCTGACAACCCAGTCGTCAAACAACTCATCTGGAACGCCAAGTTCATCAACCGCGTCCAACGAAATCAGCGGATCCGGGACGACAAGGAAGAGGGCTACTACTTGCAGATGACCAGCACGGAAGATTCCGCGATCCCGTTCGACGATCGATTTCCGTATCGGTTCGGCGATGCCCGGACGTGGAAGGACCTGTCCAAAACGCGCCAGGAGCGGATGGCCGAGTTGAAAAACCGCCACAACGAACGCGAAATGGAAATCGAGCGGAAGCTCAAGACTCCCGTGTCGCTGAAGTTCCACGATCGCCCGCTGCGCGAGGTGCTCGAACACATGGCGACGCTGGCCGCCGTCAACTTGTACCTTGATCCGCAGGGGCTCGAGGAAGAGGCGATTTCCAGCGAGCAGACCGTGACCATCGATCTGACGCAGGACATCTCGCTCAAGAGCGCGTTGAACCTAATTCTCGAGCCGCTGCACCTGGACTACGTCATCCAGAATGAAGTGCTCAAGATCACGAGCGAACAACTCCGTGACGGCGTGGTCGAAACGCACACTTATGACGTCGGCGACCTGGTCATTCCAATTCCCAACTTCTCTCCCAACGGCCGCTTTGGAATGTCGGCCGCGATCGCCGAGGCCTACAACATGACCGGCACGGGCGTGGGACTCAGCCCGGGCTCGGCATTTGTCGCCAGCCAAGACGGCAGCAACGCCAGGGGCATGCTCGATCCGGCCGTGATGGCCCAGATCGATCAACTGATGCCCGGAGGCTCCGGACGCATGTCATCGGGCGTCAACCAACCGATCAACATGGGCCCCGGCGGCCTGGGCAACGGTGCGCAGCCGGATTTCGATTCGCTGATCGAGCTGATCACGACCACCGTCGAGCCCCAGACGTGGGAAGAAGTCGGCGGGCCCGGCACGATCTCGCCGTTTCAGAACAACTTGAGCCTCGTCATCAGCCAGACCGAGGACGTGCACGAGCAGATCGTCGAGCTGCTGGAACAGTTGCGGCGCAACCAGGACCTGCAGGTGACGATCGAAGTCCGGTTTATTACGCTCGCCGACTCGTTCTTCGAGCGGATCGGCGTTGACTTCGATTTCAACGTCATGAACACGAGCGCCACGGTCAATCCGGATCCGGCCGTGCCGCCGCAAATCAAGCGCGAGATCGTCGGTTTGGACCAGGCCGGCAACCCCACGGCTGACTTGAGCATTCCGTTCACCCAGGAGAGCTTCGCCCTGGCCACCCCGCAGTTTGGCACGCCGGTGCCCGTGGCCAGCTTCGGCTTTGCCATTCTGAGCGATCTGGAGGCCTTCTTGCTCGTCGAGGCGGCCCAGGGCGATCGCCGCAGCAACGTGCTGCAAGCGCCGAAAGTCACGCTGTTCAACGGCCAGCAGGCGTCGGTGTTCGATACCACGACGATGCCGTTCGTGATTAGCGTGATTCCGGTTGTGGGTGACTTCGCCGCGGCCTATCAGCCGGTAATTACCGTGCTGTCCGAGGGTACCGCGCTGACCGTGCAGGCCGTGATCTCGCACGATCGCCGCTTCGTGCGGCTCACCGTGCTGCCGCTGTTCAGCACGGTGGACGACGTCAGCGAGTTCCAGTTCTCCGGCAGCACGACCACCACCAAGAATACCTCCGACAGCGAATCCACCGGCGGCACAACCGGCGATTCGACGTCGACGACCGATAACTCGACCACCACCAGGAACGGCGTCACCGTGCAGTTGCCCAATTTCTCGATCGTATCGGTGATTACCACGGTCAGCGTTCCCGACGGCGGCACCGTGCTCTTGGGAGGCATCAAACGCTTGAGCGAAGGTCGCAACGAGTTCGGCGTGCCGATCTTGAGCAAGCTGCCCTACATCAACCGCTTGTTCAAGAACGTCGGTATCGGCCGCGAAACGCAAAGCCTGATGATGATGGTCACGCCGCGGATCATCATCCAGGAAGAGGAAGAAGAACGCCTCGGCGTCTCGGCACCCGCCCCGTAACGGGGCCGCGCCTGGGACGAGGCACCGCTCGAAATGCTCTATGACGCCCGCCGAACGCACATTTCGGCGGGCGTTCTTGTTGCTCCTGTGCCAGAGCCACACGCATTTGCGCAGCTAGCCGCAGCATTGCACGATGACATGCCCCGATGGTGCGCCTAGAATGGTGCGATTCACAGCCGCCTTCATTCTCGCGAGGTCGCCATGTCAGGAAACTTCTGGGTCGCCTGTGGGGCCGTCTTGGCTTCGGCCGCCGTGGCCGCCGGCGCCGTGGGCACGCACGTCCTCAAAGAACAGGTCAAGCTCGAGACTTCAGCCCTGGAAACGTACGAAGTCGCGGTCCGCTACCAGATGTACCATGCGTTCGGATTGATCGTCGTGGGACTGCTCGCGGCACGCGGCAATCATTGGCTACTCACCGCCGCGGGCGTCGCCTTCTTGCTGGGCATCGTCCTCTTTTCCGGCGGCATTTACGGCTGGCTGGCGACCTCGCAGAAGCCGTTCATCATGGTCGTGCCCATTGGCGGCATGAGCTGGATCGTCGGCTGGCTGGTACTGGCAGCCGACGCGATTGTCAGTCGAGCGTCGACCTCCTAGTGGCTCCGGTGCGGCGGCCCGCCGCCGTCTGACGCTCGTGGCGCAATGCGAGACGTCAGACGGCTACGAGCTCCTGCAACTCCTTCGCCAGCCGCTTGCGGGCCACGTGCAGCCGCCGCTTGATGGTGCCCACCGGCGAACGGAAGCCTTCGCTCATTTCCACGAGCGACTGTCCCTTCACGTAGAACGCCACCAGCGTGTCGCGGTCGAGCGCGCCCAGCCTTCCCAAGCCGGCTCGCACCTGCGACTGCCGCTCGCGGGCCAACGCCCGCGAGAGCGGCGTTTCACTCTCGACGCAGGTCGCGGCCAGCGCCTCCGGGTCGGTCGCCAAGGCGCTCCGCTTCCGAACGGCCCGGTTAATGGCCATCCGGTTGGTCACCGATTGGAGCCACGAACCGAACGCCTCGGGCTCGCGGAGCTGGGCGATCTTCTGCATGGCTCGCACCAGGACCTCCTGGCAGACTTCCTGCGCTTCGGCGTGGTTTCCCAGCCGCCGCAGGGCCGTGGCATAGACCGCTCGCTCGTAGCGCCGTGCCAGCTCGCCGAAGGCTTCCCGGTCGCCTTCCTGCGCGGCCAGCACCAGGCTGGTTTCAGTGCTTTCGCTGAGGATCTCGGTTTCCATGACTCTCTCCCAAATGAACGCATCCAAGAAGACGGCGGCACAAACTGCTGGCGACGGCGTGGCTCGAGGAGAAACTCGCGCGAACGGAGCGATCCGTCCACAGTCCTCGGGCCGGCTAGCGGGATCGTTGCTGAGCGTGAGTTGCGAAGCTATTCGCTGCTCAAGCCAGAACGACGTCGGGCGACAAGAGTCGCTCCCGCAGCCGTCGCGGCCCCGTAATTACCAAGCACGTAAGCTCGGTCATTCGGGACAAGCCCGACGTGGCCGCGGCCATGAGCCAGGCGCGCTTTGGGGCGCGGGCCCAGGCGCGTGCACGTTTGGCGTGCCGCGATTCCAGATGCTGCGCAGCGTAAGCGCACGAGTCGTTCACCAACGACACGACACAGTCTTGGCCGAAACCAAAGACGCTGTTGCTCGTGACGACGGCATTGACGTACGTACGCATGGGAAGCTCCCTACGCTGCGCGGTGAGAGAAAACAAAACCGAAAAAAACAAATGGGACTTGCGGCGAAAAAAATCGCCACACGCCTCCTCATAACACTCGCATGGTTTCGGGCATCCGTCAAGCCAGGTCAAGCCCGTGGGCCCTCTCTGGCAATACCGGTGCCTCGCCCGGTTAGACACCCTATCGACCAGTTGGTTCGCGCCGGATCGTGAAAGAATTTTGGTGACGTAAGCGACGATATGCCACAAAAACACTAGCTTTTACACCAGGGCCGCTGCTTGACGACGCCGAGCGCAGCCTCTAACGTCTAGGGCCAGAAGCGCTTACTAATCGTCCTCGCGTCAGCGTGAGAATCCCTATGGCCGGTTTCTTCAAGAGTCTGCTAGCGACGAACAAGCTAATTCGGGTCTTCTGCAGCGGTCGCCTGGTGCACCCGATATCCATCCAGATGTTCGGCCTGGGCGGGGGGTACGACGGGTTCTGGCTCGACGCCGAGCACGCCGGCATCTCGACCGAGCAGATCACCATGGCGGCTCTGGTCGGTCGGTCCTGCGGACTGGGAAGCTTCCTGCGCCTGCCGATGACCAGCTACGCGACGGTGACCCAGGCGCTGGAGTCGGGCGTCGATGGGGTGATGGCGGCCCAAGTCACGTCGGCCGCCGAAGCGGAAAAGTTCGTCACCTGGGCGAAGTTCGCCCCCCGTGGCATGCGCGGGCTGAACACCCAAGGCGCCGACGCCCACTTCACGCACAAGACCCAGATTGAATTGGCTCGCGACGCCAACCGCGACCATTTCGTGGCCATCCAGATCGAAACCCTCTCGGCGCTGGCCGATGTCGACGCCATTGCCGCCATCGAAGACGTCGACCTCTTGTTCGTGGGCCCGGCCGACCTCTCGCAAGCGCTGGGCGTGTTGGGGCAGCCCGAGGATAAGAAGGTCTGGGATGCCATCGACAGCGTGGCCCGGGCGTGCGCCAAGCACGGCAAGGCCTGGGGCATCGTGCCGGCCGGGCCGAACTATGCCGATCGTTGCGTCGAAAAGGGCTGCCGGATGCTGACGTTTGGCAGCGACGTGATGGCCATGCGGTTGGGAGTACAGGCCCTGAAAACGATGTTTGCCAGCCAATTCCCGGAGTAAGTATGCGGCCGCGATATCCGCGTGGCGGACACTCTCAAGTCAAGTCGCCGCATTCGACCGACAACCTCTTCGGCTTCTCATGCGCGATCTCGCGGAGCTCGTCCCGCGCGGAAAAATGCCTCGACCACTCGGGCGTCCCATTGCTGGCCCGCACCCGCACGCAGAATCGCGTCGAGCTTTTCGTCGGGCATTCCCTGGCGATAAGGCCGGTCGCTGCCCATCGCGTCAAACGAATCGGCCACGGCGACAATGCGCGCCAACAGCGGGATTTCGTCGCCGGCCAGTCGCTGCGGATATCCCTGTCCGTTCCATTGCTCGTGGTGATGGAGCACGACGGGCAGCACGTCGTCGAGCTGCTTGATGTCGCCTAAGATGCGGTGACCGATTTGGGCATGCGTCTTGATGTGCTCGTATTCCGCCTCGGTCAATTTGCCGGGCTTTCGCAACACGTTGTCGTCGATGCCGATTTTGCCCACGTCGTGCAACAAGCCGGACAGATAGATCGTGTCGACCTGCTTGCGGTCGCAGCCCAGCTCTTCGGCCAGGCGTACGGACACGCGGGCCACGCGTTCGCTGTGGCCGCACGTATAAGGGTCTTTGGCGTCAATGGCCGACGTCAGCGCCCGCACCATACCCTTGAACAACTCGCGTTGTTGCTGGTACAGCCCGGCGTTGCCGCTGTGGATGCCCAGGATGGCGGCCACGGAGCTGAGCAAGCTGGCTTCGACGGTGCCGAACTCGCCGTCGCTAGTGCGATTGATCGCCAGCAGCCAGCCGAAGCAGTTCGAACCCTCGCAAAGTGAGACGGCGATGAAGCGATGCACCTTGGGCCAAAGCCACTCGCCGGCAATCGCCGCGGTGTCATTGACGATCAGCGGACGCTTGCCCGGCACCAACTGGCAGTACTCGATGAGTTGGCTGACCTGTTGGCATTCGAGCGGGCAATCGCCATAGCTGAGCAGCACCGGCTCGCTGCGACCCTCGCCGTCTTTGCCTCGGTCGCAGGGCAAGAGTTGAATGGCAAGCGATTCGGCCGGCAACACGTCGGCCAGCCATTCCAACGCGAGCGACGCCAGCTCGTCGTCGCGGCTCGTGAGTTTCAGGTTCTGCGTCAGCCGATAAATCAGGCTGATCTCTTCGTACGTGGCCGACAGGTTGAGCGTCAGTTCGCGCATCTCGCGGTCGAGCGCCTTCAGACGCCACTCGGCGCCCAGCCGCTCGGTGGCCAGTTGCCCCATTTGCAACAGCACGTCCGCCGGCCAGGCACGCTGATCGGCGATCCACCGCCGGGCCTGCTGCTGGCTGAGCCCCAGCAGCTCGGCCGCCGCCGGCAATTGCGAAGGCCGCACCGTGCCCGACGTCACGAACGTTCCCACCGCGACCACGCTGTGACGCTCGTCGGCGTGTACCGGAATGGCCAGCATTAACAGCGGCTCGACTTCCTCGATGATCTCGGCCTTGCCGCCGGCCGCCACGGCTCGACACAACTCCCCTTGCACGAGCCATTCACGCGTCGTGCGACCCATGCCGCTGGCCAGCATGTCGCCCGTGTGACCGTCGACGAGCTGAAACTCGATGCCGAACCAGCCCGAAAGCCGATGCTTGAAGTCGTCGTGCCACGACGGCGAAGCCGCGGGCTGCTCGCCCGGAAGAACGCCGGAACTGACCTGCGGTTCGAAGAGGCCGGACTCGGGGACCATGAAACAATTACCGTCTGTAGCACGAGATGGAACGGCTTGTAGGGACTGTCCATTGAAAGCCTACGCCGCAGATGAACTTCTGCCGAACCGCGCAGAGGTCCGAAAGGCCGATCCGTTGAACCGTGGGCCAGGCGTAGGAATTTTGACGGTGGAAGCGGATGGAGGTGCGCGTGACACGCCCCCCTGCGGATGCCAACCAACGCCCCAGGGCCGATTCGTGAAGCGGCTTAGCTTCCCTGGCGATTGCGGTACCGCGCACTAACGCGGTTGAGCAGGGCCCGCTCCTTCGTGGTCAGGCCGTCCAGACCGACCTCGTGCAGCCGCAGCAGAATCTCGTCGACTTGCCGTTCTTCTTCGCGCTCCAACCACTGTCGCTTGCGGCGGCGCAGCTCGCGGCGATTCTCCAGCCAGCGACGCATCGAACCGCGCGGCTTGCGAGGCGGATCCATCGTCCGTTCGAGACTCGTATAGCCCTGCGAAAAGTCGTAGTTGAACAGCTCCTCTTCCCACTCGATTTCGTCGAGCTTCGCGACCTCCGACGACGCACTGGAGTACACAAACACGGCAAACAGCGCCAGTGGCACCCAGGTCGGCAACACGGCGGCACTCTGTTCGTCCAACAACAGCCAGGCCAGCACGATCACGCCCACGGCTGTCAACTTCGAGGTCCGCACGGCCACCAGGCTGGCGCTGCGAAAATCGAGGGCCGGGCAAAGAAGTGCCCGCAGGGCCCGCGCCCCATCCAGCGGAAAGGCGGGCAGGATGTTGGCCACCAGCAGCAACCAATTGGTCCAGAACACCAGCTTGATCGTCACCTCCCACCAGGCTCCCTCGTGCAATCCGGTAGGCTGCCAGGGGCTGACGAGGGCGCCCACGCCGATGCCGGTGGCCAGCAAGATCGGAAGCGAAAAGAGGACCACGGCCAGATTTACCGCCGGCCCGGCCAGGGCCGCGATCAGCTCGGCGTGCGGCTCGCGGGGCACCTCCGGAAAGGCCAGCCCGCCCAACGGGCCGATCACGATCTGTTCGGCACTACCGCCCAGGCGGACGGCCGCGAACACGTGCCCGGCCTCGTGCGCCAGGACGCTGGCAGCCAGTACCGCCACTGCCAGCAGGCCATAACCCAGCGACTCCTGGCCGGGCTGGCTGGTGCTCAAAAAAACGGTGAACACGGCCACGGCCACGAAGAGGGCGTGAAATCGAAAGCTCACGCGGCGCAGCCGGGCCAGATACAAACTCCAAAGGGGCAAATCGCTCATAGACATCGCGCCCGCTGCGGGGACCGTCGCTCGTGCCGGCTTGGACCATTTGACCCGCTGACGCTATCTTAGCAGCCGTCTTTCAACGAATCAACGACGCCACCCTGTCACGCGGTGCGCACCATGGCAAGCCCCCAAGAACAACCCGAAGTGCTCCTCACCACGCCACGTTTTCGCGTCGTCCGGCAGCGCTCGCTTGGCTCCGACGGCCGCGACCACATGAAAGACACGGTGCAGCATCCCGGGTCGGTAACGATCCTGCCGCTGGTCGACGACCACCGAGTTTGCCTGATCCGCAATTTCCGCGTGGCCGTGGGCAAGACGCTCATCGAGCTACCCGCCGGCACGCGCGAACCGGACGAAGATCCGGCCGTGACCGCCGGGCGTGAGCTGATCGAGGAAACTGGTTACCGCGCCCGTGTGATCGAAAAACTCCGCGAGTTCGTCATGTCGCCTGGAATTCTCAACGAACGCATGCATCTGTTCCTGGCGCGCGACCTGACGCCCGGCGCCGGCCCTTGAGCCCGGCGAACAAATCGAGCCGCTCGTGGTCGACTGGGACGAAGCAATGCGGATGGCCATGGACGGGGAAATCGAGGATGCGAAAACACTGATCGGCCTGTTGCACTACGACTACCTGCGACGCCATGGACAAGCAGTTGCCGTTTAGCCCGGAGGCAACGCCGACGGTGTTGGGCCCTGCTCACCGGTCACCAAAACTGCCACCCGGCGCCCAGCGTTAGCGCTCCGGCCGCGAAAGGGAATCCGGGTCGGCACCCGGGGGATCGGCGGAGCGCAACGGCACTTGCCAGCGTGTGACGCGCGAGGCCTCGGGGGGACCGTTTGCGGGACCGGCGAATTCCAGTTCACTCCGCACCAGTCCGGCCACTTCCAATTCCTCTTCGGCCAGCGTCTGCGATCTGCGGCCTGCCACCCGCCAAACAGCCATGGCCGTATGGGGCGTCACGATCGATCCTTCGCCAGTCCAGGCGAGCGACTCCAAAAATGGCTCGGGCCGCTCGGTGCCGGACAGGATCACCAGTGCGCCGCGAACGTTGGCGGCCAGCACGCTTTCATTAGCCGTGACCGTGATCGAGCCGGAGGGCGCCGGCAGGCGCTCCTGCCGGCATTCCACCACTGCCGTATCGCCGCGCGTGGTCACGTGGTCGAGCACGAGCGAGACGGACTCGCCTCGAGCCGGCCAGCGTGGCAACCGCAAGATCGGGCCCGCGGCCACGCACAATGAGTTGTTTACCTGCACCGACAAAGAACCGCCGGCCCGATCGTCGACAACGGCGGCCAGTCCGTCGACGACGCAGTCAAACAAGGCCACTTCGCCTCCCAACCCCGGCAAGAGATCGGCGGAGCCCACAAAGCGGATGGCAACCGGTGCGCCGCCTGCCGCGACCGTGAACGAACAGCGACGAAACGTCACTGTCTGCGCTCGCACGGTGAACATCGCGTCGAGCCGCTCGTCGCTCACCGCGCTGCCGGCGGCGTCTTCCCATACGAAGTCGATCCCTTCGAAACACACGTCCTCGCAACCCACCAGCAACCCGCGCCGCGGGACGTTCACCAGCGGACGCTCACCGGCCGGTCCCCGAACGTGCACGTGCGGCTTCAGATCAAGCTGTTCGATGCGAAGCGCTTCGCCGGCCGGTAACACCAGATCGTCGAGAATCGGTTCGACGGCGGACGACCGCGGCGGCCGGCTTGACGGCCAGGTCGACGTTGACGGCCGGCCGGCTCGGCTCGATTGGCGGCCGCGCACTGCGCCGCTCCGGTTCGACGCCGACGAGCCTCGCGGCAGCTTCCCGTGGCTCCGCAACTGTGCGACGACGCGCGTTCGACGCGCGGCGGCCAACGAGGAGCGGCGACACGGCGATTCCCAATAGCAATGCCCCGACTGCCGCACCGGCGACCCAGGGCACGACCGGCTGCGGCTCTCGAGTCCGGCGGCGTTTCGAACGTCGGATGCCGCGCCACGCGGGTGCCGGACGGCAGAGCGCCTGGCGACCAGCGAGGCGCCCGCCCTCGTCGCGGGACCCAGCATTTCCACCAAATCGCGCAAACGACGACGGACGCGAGCCGGTACTTCGCGCTCCAGACACGCCTCGATCGCGGCCGCCAGCACGTCGGGCACTGTCGGCGCCAGTTGACGCACGTCGACAATGCGGGCGGCGTGCGCGGCCTTCAGCTTTGCCAGGCTGTCGCCACCGGCCAGCGGCGGCCGGCCGGTCAACAAGTGCCACCACAAGCAGCCACAGGCGTAGATGTCGCTGGCGACCGTCGGCGGCGTGCCGTCGGCGATCCGTTCGGGCGAAAGATAGTCGTATGCCTCGGGCCGCAGATCCCGAAGCTGTAGCCTTCGTGCGGTCGCACGACGCCCCGCAGGCCGGCGGCCGGCAGCACGACGTCGCCCGACGACGTCGACAAGAGTCCGGCGGCCGCGCACAGATCGCCGTGCGACGATCTGCCGCGCTCTTCCAGGGCAAACAGGCGCACGACCATTTGCCGCGCAATCTGCAACACGGCCTGCGGCGGAAAGCGACCGTTTTCCACCATCCAGGCGGCCGCCGACGTGCCCTCGACGTGCTGACACGCCACCCAAATCTCTTCGCCGCTGGTGCCAAAGTCTTCGACGACCATCGCCGATCGAAGCAAGCCGGCCTCGAACGTGCGACCAGGTCCCCCAGCGCCGCCAGTGTATCGGCCTTAGGTGCTCTGCCCAGGCGGCACGACGTAGAGCCGCATGGTTCGACCTGATGTCGGCGTGCCGCGCGGCGTAGCAATCGGCGTAGTGCGTGTCGGCCAGCGGCCGGGTGATCAGGTAGGGCCCACGGAGCAAGCCGTCACCTCGGCCCAGGTTGATTTCGGCGGCTTGAAACGGCGTCAGCACCCGAGCTTGCGCCAGCGGCGTCGACCCACACCGATTCGAAGTCGGGCAAATCGCCGGCCAGTCGGACGCGCGCGCTGGCGGCTGCGGCAACGATCTGCGTCGGCGTTGCCAGCTTGAGCCGCTCGAGCAGGCTGACAAGATGGGCCGGCGGCGAAGTGCGCATGGGATCGATAGCCGACAGACTTGGAAACACGATGTCGCGAGTCGCCGCCGGAGCCGACGCGTCGGATATCCACAGGCGGCTCGTGGCTTAGCTATCAAAATCCGCCTGCGCATCGACAAGATCAACCGCCCTGCGGACGTGCCGCTAGCGTGTGCCGCTTACGCCCGCAGCGGGTTGCGATACAACACTTCGGCCAGCCACGCGCGTCCGCCCGGCTCGTCGGCCGGCCGTTCGAAGTGCCACTCGGGGTGCGTCGGCACCAGGCTCTCGTCATAGGGCCAGGGATGAAACGGCTGATAGCCCAGCGCCCGGGCCAGCTTGCTCGAATCCAGCGAAACGTCGCCGGCCCGCGGCGGAATCGGTCCGGCATCTTTCCGCGGGCAGCACATCAGTGTCGCGGATCGTAGCCGCCGACGCGATTGATGATCTGCGCGATGTTGAACAGGCTGAGCGGCCGCGGGCCGCCGGCGTGATAGAGTCCCGACAGATCGCCGGCCAGCACGGTTTCGCACAGCCGATTGAGGCAATCGGTGTAGGTGGGCGTGCGGATTTCGTCGAAGTAGAGCGTGGCCGGCTTTGATTTCTTGAACCGCGACTGGATCCAGTCGATGGCGCCGGCGTGGCCGTTGAAGCTGATGCCCATCGGCAGCGAAATGCGCAAGACGCACGCCGCCGGCCAGCCGTCAGCGAATCAACTGTTCGGCCGCCACCATCGTCTTGCCATACACGGTGACCGGATCGGTCGGATCGTCTTCCACGTGGCGCGCCGGCCGCCGTGCCGGAAAACACCAGGTCGATCGACAGGTGCACCAGCCGCGCCGCAGTAGCGCCGCACCTGCTCGACCAGGTTGCGGACTCCCTCGACGTTGATCCGCCAGGCCATGGCCGGGTCGAGCTCGCACGACTTCAGCGCGCAATTGCCGGCACAGTCCAGCACGCTGGCAAAACGGTGTCGTCGAACAGCCGGGCCAGGCCCGAGGTGTCTTCGGCGTTGCAGGCCACGATGCCCGGGCCGTCGAGCCGCCAGTTGTCCCGCTGGCGAATGCCGATCGACCTGGCCGGGATATCGTGCCTGAAAGTAGGCCAGGGCGTTGTAGCCCGCCACGCCGGCGACGCCGGTGATCAGAAGCGGCAGCGGAACGGCGGCGGGGGCGGGTAGCGGAACGAAACATCGGAGCCTACGTGCGAGCAGTGAGCGACGGAAACGCTCGATTTTAGCAGGCCCCAGCCGCGAGCGATAGGCCGACTGTTTCTTATTCTTCTTCAGCCGCGTTTACGGCGCCGCCAACAGAAGCCGGCTAGTGCGACCAGCGCGATCGCCGCCGGTGACAACCGTGCCAGGCTCGGGCGTCGGCTTCACCAGCAGTTGGTTGATCACCCACAACGCGTCGTTGGGAGTGACCGTGCCGTTGTTGTTGGTGTCCCAGTAGTACATTTCCGAATACTGCAACTGGGCGGTCAGCGGATCGGCATCGCCGCGATTCAACTCGTTAAACACCAGCAACAGGTCCCGCGGCGTCACCTCACCATTGGCGTCGACATCCGTGGCAATGTTGTAATTGTGTAACGGATTTTCGACGAGGTCAGCGCTCGCCACACCTGGAACCAGCAACAGAGCGATGGCAGCCAGCAGCACAAAAATTCGCAATCGAATCATGAGAAGTTCAACCGGTTGTCGTTCTTGGTAAATTCCGCGACGGGCAGGACGAAGCGCGCAGCCGCCTGGGCGGCGCACGCAACGCCAAACGGCGTCGTTAGGATGCTTTGTGGAATGAGACTCTTGAGTCGCTTGCAGGCCTGTCCGCTCGCGAGCTCAGGCGATGGAAACACCCGGCACGAAAAACAGAACGACCGAAGCAAGTCGGCGTGAAGAGACGAACTGCCGCCCTGAGAGGTGGCTGAGGCACCGAATCCGCGGCCCGGAACAAAGAGGGCTTAGGAACGTGGGAGCCTTCGACACAGCGAAGCGGCTCTCAATTCACGTTCACTAGCAAGGGCCTCGGATAGCATTGAGTGATCGGCACGGCATCGCCGTGACTGTCGCTACTTTAGCGAGCGAGACCGTCATCCGTCAAGATGCGCCAATACCTAAATTCCCAATTTTTCCGACAACGCCAAATCGCTAACGTTTCCGCCCGGCGGCCGGCTTTGGTGTAATAGGACCCAGCGCCGGCCGCCCGCATCGGCTGCGGCCGGCCGATCGTTTGACCCGACGGAGAGCCGCGATGAGCGACGTAAACCCCTCCAAACGCGGGAGTTTTGGCACCAACTTCGGCTTCATGATGGCCGCCGTCGGCAGCGCCGTCGGGCTGGGAAACATCTGGAAATTCCCGTACATCACCGGCGAATACGGCGGCGGGGCTTTCGTGCTGGTCTACCTGGTGTGTATCTCGCTGGTGGGCTTGCCGCTGATGTATGCCGAGCTGATCATCGGCCGCCGCGGCGGCCGCGACATCCTGGGCGCGCTGCGAAACCTGACCCAGAGCAACGGTGCGCCTGGGCACCGCGTTCAGCTATCTGACCGGTTTTCTGGCTGTCACCTCGGCGTTTCTGATGCTCGCCTTCTACTCGGTCGTTGCCGGCTGGGCGGTGTACTTCTTCTTGCTGTCGACAGGGCTCATTTCCGGCGTCGAATTCGGCGATCCGACGGTCTTCGGCACCCTGGCTGCCAATGCCTCGACGTCGGCCATCTGCCATACCGTCTTCATGCTGATGACGATCGGCGTCGTGACGCTGGGGGTGCACCGCGGCATCGAGTTTCTGTGCAAGACGCTGATGCCGTTGTTGTTTGTCATCCTGTTGGCGATGCGTCGGCTATGTGGCCTACACCGGCGGACTGGACGAATCCTTGGCATTTCTGTTCCGGCCTGACTTCCACAAGCTGACGTCGTCCGCCGTGCTCGAAGCGCTGGGACACGCCTTCTTCACGCTTTCGCTGGGCATGGGAGCCATGGTCACGTATGGCTCGTATCTGAACGAAGAACGCCGCGTGATTCGCGACAGCGTGGCCATCGCCGCGCTGGACACAATCGTGGCGCTGCTGGCCGGCACGGTGATTTTTGCCGTCGTGTTTCGCGCAGATCTCGAACCGTCGGCCGGCCCCGGGCTGTTGTTTCAGACGTTGCCCGGACTGTTCGTCAAGATGCCCGGCGGGCGCGTTCGTGGCCAGCGTGTTCTTCGGCCTGGTGGTGTTCGCCGCCTGGAGCTCGGCCATTTCGCTGTTGGAAGTCGTCGTGGCCTACGTCGTCGACGAGTTCAAAGCGCCTCGCTGGCTGGCCGCTGGGGCATCGGAGCCGCGATCTGGGGCGTCTGGGCGTCGCCTGCGCCGTGGGCTTGATGGCGGGCGACGTCACGCTGCAAGACGGGCTGGACGACCTGGTGTCACGCTATTGCTGCCGATCGGCGGACTGCTGATCGCCATTGCCGCCGGCTGGCTCGTCCTGCCCGAGGACAGTCTGAGCGGCTTTCGTCACATGGTCAACGTGGGAGCCACCTTGGGGGCCATCTGGCAGTTTTTGATCCGTTTTGTCACGCCGGTGATGGTCACGCTCGTGCTCCTGTGGCAAATCGGCGTGTTCGACACCTGGCTCAAGGCCGTGCCGCCGCCGGCGGCCGAAACGCGCGAATTGGGCGATCGGGGCCGAAGCGGAGTAGCCGCTGAGCTGCGAACCGGCCGAGCCGGTGCCGCCGTGTTGATTCGCCTCCTTGCAACCTTTTCCGCGCGCGCGGCACTTCTAAGTTAGTCGGCGTTGGCACCCGAGCGCGTCAGGTAAGTGGTGGCATGTGTTCGGACCCATCGTTTCTCGATCGGCTGCGAGCGGGCGATCCGGACGCCTATGTGAAGCTGGTCGAGCGGTTCGAAGGTTCGCTGTACCGGTTTTTCTATGCGATCACCGCGATCATCACACGGCTCAGGAGCAAACCGCCGAGACGTTCGCCCAGCTCGTTCGGTCGCTGGCTGCAATGCGCGGCGAGTGCGAGCAGTTGCGGGCCTTCGTGTTTGCGACGGCGCGTCACGTGCAGCTTCGCAGTTGGCGGCAGCGTGAGCGAAAAGCGTCGCCGCTGGCCGACGCGGCGGACGTGGTCGACACGCATCCTCCGCCCGAGATCGTTGCTGGCGATCGAGAGCAAGTGCAACGCGTGCTGGATGCGGTCGGACGGCTTGAAGACCCGTTGCGCAACGTTCTCGTGCTGCGGTTTGTCGAAGACTGTTCGATTGAAGAAATTGCCAAAGCACTGGCCCTGCCCATTGGCACGGTCAAAAGTCACATTCACCGCGGCCGCGCGGCTGCGGGAGATCTTTGCGGAAAAGGAACACAAGCCATGAACGATCCAGTTTCACTGCCCCCTGCGGACGACGACCCGTTGCTGGCCGACGCCCTGGAACGCCTGCGGCGCTCGAGCCGCCGCTGGAAAGCCGCATCGCCAACCGCATGGCAGTGGCCAACGGCGCTCATGCACGTTCGCACAGAGAAACAAGCGCGCCGCGTGCCTTGGTGGCGTCGCAACATCCCGGTGCCGGTGCCCGTTCGCGGCGGCACTGCTCGTGCTCGTTGCCTCTCGTTGCCGGCGAACTTTCGCGGCCGCGCGGAGCAACGCCCGTCGTCGTCGTGGCCACGCCGGACCACGCGGCCGAGGTCGTGACAAGTAACGACGAGCACGCGGGCGTTCGGACACCCGCTGCCTCCCCATGGCGAATGGAAGCACTCCGCCACCGAAACATATCTCTGCGGCATCGGTCGCGTGCAGTTCCGAAACACGTTACTATTCCAGGAGCAAAGCGATGATTACAACCGCGATCTTCGACAAGAATGTGCTCGCAATGTTGGTGGCCATGGCCATGTGACGTCGAGCTCCTCGCTTATCGCCGAGAGGTCGAATCATGAAAACCAGGATTCTCGCCGCTACTGGACGGACATGCGTGACCTTTTCGTTTCGTCCCGGGGGACGAGCTGGCGACGTACCGCACTTACGGCGGCGGCGGAGTCGCGCCGGGCGGTATTATTGGCCAGGGGGTCAATACCAAGGAAAGTCGTTTCGAAATCGAAATCGTTCCCGAGATCAAGGATCGCCGGTTCTTGATCAAAGCCACGGTCAAACCAAACGAAAGGATGACCAGCGCCCCCAAGACGCAATCGAAAACGTTGGACCTGTCGGAGTTCGAACCGCGCACGTTGGACGTTGCCCGCGACGAGGACGGACGAGTATATCGGGTCGTCTTCACTCCGCGGATCGACGAAACACCCGAACCGAGACAGTTTCACGTCGAGCATCTGCGGCTCGAATCCTGGGCGTTTTCGTCCTCGCCGATCATTGTCAACGACCAGGAATACTTTGGCCGGATTGGGATGAACGGCGCCAATGTCGCCTCGTGCGACATTCCCGGAGTTGCCAAGGTCGAGTTCTCGCTTTTGCCCCTGAAGGGCGCAAAGCCCTGGGGAACGTTACAGAAGGGAGTCCTCAACATCACTCACAAAAACGGAACGACCATTCGCATCTCCGACGTTAAAAACGGCAATGGAAAGTACGCCGAAGTGCTCGCGGCGGGGCCATACCGCGTCTGGGTCCGCTGGACGGAGCCGACCCAATCGGCCGAGGAAAATCGCAAGTCGATGTTGGAATATATCGCGTCGCTCCGCAAGCAGGTCGAGGCCGGCGAGCTGTGGTTGCCGCCGGGGCGCCTGCAAGAAATGGAGCAACGCGTCGCCTCCGGCCACGTGGTCGTCGGAAGCAGCCTCCGCGACGCCGAGCCCGACGAGCTGGTCGAAGCGGGTGAATAACACCCGCGCTCGGCCGCCAGCCACGTGGTCGCGAGTTCCAGCGGTCACGGCCCCGGTTCGTCGTCGATTTTCACCGGCACGTGCTCGATCGTCGCGCGGCGAAATCGCTGCCGCTCGAACTCGACCCGGGCAATGTCGTTCTTGCTGGCAAACGGTTCGGAGACGCGGATCTCGTAGGGCACACCCTGGCGTTCGACGATCGTGACGTAGGCCTCGCGCAGTTCGCGGCCGTCCTTCAAAAGGACCCGCGGGCGGTAGGACACAAGCCCGCTGGGCCCCTGCTTGCGCTGCAAGACGGCCGCCAACTTGCCGCGGGCGGGGGCCGGCGCTTGGTAGATCAGCGAGCCATCTGGCTTCTTGCGATCGGAAAACTCCATCGCGCGCTCCGGATCGATATACCAGGTCACTCCGGGGGCAAGCGTCACCGGGTCCGCGAGCTCTTCGGTGATCTGTGGAATGACCCGGATGACCTGCGGATCTTCAATCGGGTAGCTGATCTCCAGCCCGATCTCGCGCGGCCACTCGGCCAACGAATGTTTGTTCGGGGCCGCAGCCGATACGTTGAGCCCGTCGGTTGGGCCGGTTCGCGCCGTGCCGCCGGTATGCCGCCGGCCGTCGGCCGTGATCACCGTGGCCGTGACGGGCGAAAGCTTCAGCCGCCGGTCTACCTTGAATACCAGTGACAGCGGGCTCAATTCGTTCTCGCGACGCCAATGGGACACAAGCGATTTTACTTTGGACAGCACGTCGGCCGCCTGCTGTTCGCTCAAATAGTTCCCCTTGCGATCCCACAGCCGGTGCGGCGTCGACTGGCCGCTCGCCGTGCGGCCTCTTTCTTGCCAGGACAGATACAGCAACTCGGGTGCGGCGGCAGTGTCTTTTGATTCGACTTGAACGTTGAGCGTACCGCCAGAGCTGTCCACATTGAGGGTGCCGGAAAGGCTGCCCGGCAGGTCCGGCTCATCCGTGCTGCTTGCGGCTGGTGCCGCGTCGTCGGCTTCCTTACTGCCCGGCGGCGCCGCGACCGATGTCCCCTGCACGATACCCGCCGCCATCAGCAGAACCGCCCCCATCGCCAGCATGCCGAGACGATGCCCTGTCCGCGCCCGCGGCATCGTCACGCTCGTCAACAGCAATTGGGCCAGCCGCCGTTCCAGGCGGCACCCGCGGGCCATGGTCACCGCCAGCGGCGGATCGCGCCGCGCGGCCACCCGCTTGGCAATGTCCAACAGCAGGCCGACATAGGCGTCCCGTGCGCCGAGCATCGAAACGCAGCAGCCGTCGGCAATCACTTCGCGAAGTTCGGCCGTTCGCCGCTCGGCGTACCACATGAGCGGATTCCACCAGTAAACGCAGCGACACAATCGCCAGGCGATTTGCGCTAGGTAATCGAAGCGGGCAACGTGAACCAATTCGTGCAACAGAATCGCGTCGATCGCTACGGTGTCGCTGAGCGAGCGCAAATCCGCCGGCAGCAGAATGGCCGGCCGGCGTCCGCCCAGCGTGGCCGGTACCGCCGCCCGATCGGACCATCGCAGAGAGACCGGTCGCCGAATGCCCAACGCCCGCCGGTGACGTTCGAGGGTGTTGGCCCAAGTTGTCGATTCAATCGGCGTTGCCGCCCGGGCGTGACGCCACACCAGCACCAGCCCCACGGCCAGCCGCAGGCCAAGCAGCAACCCGACCACGGCATAGACGATCACGGCCATCGCCACCAGATCCTTCGCCGAAAGACGATCCAACATCGCGGAACGGCTCGCGCGGCCCGATCCGCCTGATTTCCCGTCGACACGATCCTGTCCCGCCGGAGGCAGTTCGTCGCTGACGCCCGGTTCGCCTTGGCGCGTGTCGAACTGCATCGTCGTGGCATGGCGAGTTTCGTGGAACGAAGTCAATGAAACTCGCCACTCTCCCCACGCGGGTGAAAGGAACAAAACGGCAGGCAACAGCAACAGCACCATCAGACCGCCGAACCAGGCTGCATCGGCCACGAGCGGCTTCTTTCGCAGCCAGATTCGATCGGCGCAGGCGATCACCATTAGCAACAACGTCGACTTCCAGCCCCAATCGATGAGGAGCGATCCCCAGCCGTCGAATCCCAGGGCGGTTGCGGTCATTGGGTTTTTCCCTCATTGCTGCGCCGGTAGGCTTGTTCCAGCTTTCGTAATTGATCGGGCGACAATCGCTCGTCATCGAGCAAGTGCAGCACGAGCTCCTCGGCCGAGCCGCCGAAGAACCGCTTCAACACGTCACGGGCGACCTTTTTCTGAATGCTGCGCCGCTTGACCGCCGGGCGGTACACCATTGGCCGCGAATCGCTCACTGCCACGACGTGCCCCTTCGAGATGAGCACGCGCAGCAACGTACGCACCGTCGAATCGTGGGGATCGCCCGAGAGTTTCGCGCGAATATCCTCCGCCGAAGCCGATCCGAGCTCCCACAGGGCCGTCATGATCTCGGCTTCGCGGTCGGTCAACAGGGGCGTCTTGGGGCGGGCCATGCGGGCCTCCAGTTCGTTAAGCAATTAACGAAAGCATATCACCCCGCGGCACCGAACGCAACCCGTTTTGTTAATAACTTAACAAAACCCTCCGCGTGGTCGCCTGCCGACCGTCATCGGACGAACCGCCCCAGAGGACGGCTGAGCCTGTAGCAACGCGCGTCATCCGGGCGGGGACAATTCCGGCAAAACGCTATCCCGCTCCATCGAGCACTTGGGGCGGTTGGGGTCGCAGACGAGGACCAGGAGCCGCGTGCCATTTTCGTACTCGCGGGCCACGTCCCGAAGAGTGGACATGGCTTTCGTGACGTGGCGGCCGTTGCAGGAGTAGCTGTAGTTGACGCGCACCATGCCTTTGTAGCCGACTTTGCCCGTGCTGACGATGGTGGCAGTCACTTCCACTCCATGGTGCGCCAAGTGCAGCGCTCGGCGGATGTAGTATGCGGCCCAAACGGGTGCGCCGATCGAGAGGGCCACGGCGAGCCAAAACAGGAAACCATCGGGTGCATCGTTGGCACGGCCTGGTCGCAGATAGTTCAGCAGATTGATGCCAAACAGAGCCTCAACAAGATACAAACCCCAGAAAATTGCCGAGAAGAAGACCGGCCCCTGGGAGTTCGCCTTGACGATGTGCCAGCGCGCCGCGTCAGAAAGCTCGCGCGGGAGCGCCGCGTCCGCGACGGAGTGGACCGGCGCAGGTTCCTCGACTTGCCGAGAGCGAACCCAATCTACAAACGCGCGATCGCGAAACGACTGGAACCCGACCCAGCCGGCTTCCGCGTCCTCGCAATGATGCAGCCATTCGACCTGCCACGTGTCGAACAGCCACCAGCCGAGTCGCTGGCTCATCTCCAGCAGCGGGCGGACCGCGTCTCCGCCGCCGCGCACGTAAATTGGAAAGTTGTCAATCGGGCCGCAATCAGCCAGATCAAACTCGTAGGAGTATTCATCGCCATCGAAACACCCCAGCTGCGGATCGCTCCAATCGGTCCCGGGCAGACAGTGCGAGACCTTTTGTCGGATGTCGTCGGCGGTGCCGAGCACGTCGCCCTGCCAATCCGGCGGCATATCTGCGGCTGCGGGAGGCGAAACGCTGGCGGCGAATACCATGACTTCCCAGCTCATCACAGGCACTCACTCTGGTTACGTGAGGGTGGTTCGCGCGATGGCCCGAAGTGCGAGCCACGCCGCGATTGTTCCACCGCCATACCCCTTTTTCAAGCCATCATGACCCACCCGCAGGAGCAGGCTCACCGAACCTGCACCTTTTGTGCGAATCGGCTAGACGTGCCGGTGCCAAGGATGCCCATTTTTGTACGAAACGGGGGTTCGCAGCGCATCGAGCGACGCGGCTCAAGAAGACGATAGCCTCACCGCGACGCGCGTCACAATGAGACCGACGTCGGCTGCGGTACAAGCCGCCAAAGTCGGGGCGAGAGGATTCGAACCTCCGACCCCCTGCTCCCAAAGCAGGTGCGCTAGCCAGACTGCGCTACGCCCCGATTGTTGGCTGCCTTTATCATCATAGACGAAACGGCCGGTCGGCGGTTCGCCTGGCGATGTGGTGCGGGGATATCCTAGCACTGCCCCGCGCGGGCGGCAATGGACTATGCCCGCCAATCGAACGCATCGTGGCAGCTCAAAACTTCTGACGTTCAGGCGAGACCGACGTCACGCGCTCCGGCGACGTCTGGCAATCGTCGCAACCAAGCCTCCGCCGGCGAACACAGCCAGCCAGAGCGTGGCCGGTTCGGGTACGAACGCCACCTCGACCGAACCCGTGCCGTTGTAGCGATCCTGGTAGTAGAACGTGTGCACGCCGGGGCTCGTGATTCCCAGGTTCGCCAGATCGACGGCCGAGAACTGCAGGCTTGTGTCCAACGTCGTACCGAACCAGTGCGCCACCGGCGTGGGATTCGTGTCGAGCTTGATCGTGAACTCGTCGTAGTTGTTGACCGACGGAGCGATCGTGAAGTTGATCGTCAGCGAGGCCAGGTACGACGCCGTGGCCGGCCCACTGAAGCTGAGCGTCGAATCCCACACCGAAGGATTCGTCGGATCGACGTCGTAGCTGTCGATCTGCGGGTCGCCGTCGCCGTTGGTCGAGAAAGGATAGGGATCGGCGATATCGCCCAATTGGTCGTTGTCGGAATCCATTTGGCTGGGATTGAAATCCAGCGGGGCATTGTCGAGGACGTTCGGTACGCCGTCGCCGTCGCCGTCGTAACTGTTCCAGCCCGTGGTGAAGGTGACGCCGGCCTGGACGCGGCCGGCGGCGATCAGAAATGTCATGACGCATGCAACCAGAAAAGCGCGACACGCCAACGTGGAGCTCATGAGCGGCCCTCCGCCAAAAAAAGAGAAGAAAACGCGCGGCGGTGCCGAGTGCAGCGTCGCAGGACGCAAGGTATTCTGGTCAAGCCGGATGGCCTTGTCGATAGTTTGGACCTACAACCGCAGGAGCCCCCCATGTACGTTCCCATCCTGGTTTTCGCCTTGCTCGGCATGGAACCGAACGCGGTTGCCAACGGCGACTTCTCGCAGTGGACCAGCTACGCCGGCTCGGGCATCACCACCGAAAGCGTCGGCACGCCTCCCAACTCGCTGCCCGATGGCTGGTACGGCGGCCCCGGCGTGGGGGAAAGGCCACCTACGACGGCATCGATTTCGATCCCCAGCAGACCGAAGTTCCGGGTCATCCAAAAAGATTTTTTCGCATCACGTGGCACAAGCCACCGTCCAAGGATTGGCCGGGCGAGGCCCATCACCACGGCGAGTTGCGCTTTACGTTCCTCGAGTATTTCGGCATCAAAGACGTCCGCGTCTTCGCGGGCAAGACGGTCGTGATGAGTTTCTGGGCCCGGGTCGATCACGGCTCGCTCGGCCTGATCCCGATCCTGTGGCACAGTTATGACTCGGCCACGCCGGGCATCGTCGGCGTAAAGGGGAAAGGATATGAGCTGTTCGAAGCGTCCGGAAAGCCGGACGTCGTGGCAGTCGCCTCGGGCAAGCCGAATCCGGCCGCCGCCTGCAAACTCTCGATCAAGTGGACGAAGTTCGAGAAGCGGATCACCCTCCCCTCGACCGAAGGCAAAAGCATCACCGCCGGCCATTACACGGGAGTTGGATTTGATCTCGACAGCCGTTTTACCGGCAGCGTGGACCTGGCCAACGTCGAGGTGCGCGTGGCGGCCGACAATCGCTGACGGCGCGTCGGGGCAACCCACGTGCGTTTTCAGACAATGGCAGGGGACAGGGCAACAACAGCGTGCTGCGTTACGACGGCCAGACCGGGGCGTTCATCGACACCTTTGTGACGCCGGGAAGCGGCCGGTTATCGGGCCCCAAGGCGATCCTGTTTACGCCGACTCCCGAGCCCTCGGCGTGGGTCATGGGGGCCGGCGGCCTCGTCGCGCTCCTGCTTGTCGTTCGTCGCCGTGCGCGTGACTTCGCTTAGACCGCGCCCACGACCGGCCGCCCCATGGCGTGCATTGCCGGCTCACTCGTCTCCCGACGGCCCGTACATGCCCGGCACTGGCACGTCGTTCAGCCGCAGGTATGAGCACAAGAACGCCCGGTGGTGGATCGAATGATTAAAGACCCAGGTGCGCAAGGCCGCCAGGCGGGGCATGGTGAACATCGGCTTGCCCCCGGTCAACAGCGACCAGTTCTTGGCGAGTTGGTCGTCCGTGGCGGTGGCCAGCGCCTGCTTGGCCGCTGTGACGTTCTTGTCAAACTCCGCCAGGATGTCTTGCCGGTTGGTCAACTGCTTGGTGCGGTAGGGTTCGCCCCCGGGCGGCTGAATGTCCCACGCATCCTGGGCCAGAATGCCTCCGACCCAGCCGGGAATCTCGGCCAGGTGCGAAGCGACCCAGCCGATCGTGTTTGACTTGGGATGGGCCTTCCATTCGATTTTCTCGTCGGGGATCCGCTCGAGCACCTTGCGAGTGCTGGCCATTTCCTGTTCAAACTCAGGCAACAATGTCGGGGCAACGTTCACGGGTAGTTCTCCTTACGACATGCGAGCAAGCGCGAACACGATATTCCGAGATTCCCTAAAGCCTAGAGATTACGGCCAGCGGCGTCCATCATTCCGCGCCCGAGCGACGCCGGACGAATTCACATGGCCAATGCGTCGTCGAGGAAATACTGCATCCGGCGAAATGGCCAATCAATTTGTAAAGAAATTGCTTGATATCGCCGTCCCGGCTTGATAGTCTAAGTGCCTTCTGCTCGTCCCGCTCATGTGGTGCCGCTCGCCAAACGTAATCTGAAATTGATCGTTTGAGCTTCTTTTCGCGGCAAATTGGCGTCTCGCGCCATTTTTTTCCGGCCCAGCTGCCGAAACGGAAACGTTATTGGAGAAAACTCCGCATGATTGTTACCCGCTTGTTCGCAGTGTGCTGCGCTTTGTGCGTCGTTGCACCGCAGTGCCTGGCCAATACTTTGGTCGAATTCGACACGTCGTTGGGGACCTTCGACGTGAGCCTATACGACGGCGTTGCTCCCCAGACGGTTGCCAACTTTCTTGACTACGTCACCAGTAACAGCTACAGCGGCACTATCGTCCATCGTGTCGACACCGGACTGGGTGTGATCCAAGGGGGTGGTTATGACACGCTCGGGGACGCGATCCCGACGAATTCGCCCATTCCGTTGGAGTACAACTTACCCAATGCACGCGGTACGCTAGCGATGGCCAGAACATCGAATCCCAACAGCGCCACCGATCAGTGGTTCATCAATACGGTCGATAATTCGCAGATCCTGGGGCAGGCGAACAATGGCGGCTACGCGGTGTTCGGCCAGGTGATTGGAAACGGCATGGACATCGTCGATGCGATCGCCGCGGTTCCAACATTCCCGTTTAACTCGCCGTTCTCGCAGTTGCCTCTGCGAAATTACACGCAAACCGACTTCAACATGGGCACCGATCCGACCGTCGACAATTTCGTGGTCATTTACGGTGTCACGGTTGTCCCCGAGCCTTCCAGCCTTGTTCTCGCGGCGCTCGGCCTCACTGGATTGGCTGCTTTGGGCTGGCGCCGGCGGGAACGACCTTGGTTTTAGGCCGCCAATCGGCCGACGGGGCAATCGGCCCACTCGGTACCAAAGGCGGCGCTCCAACACTCCTCCCGTTTGAAGCGGGCCAACGCAATCCCCACCAGTGAGAGCCAAAGCATGTACGATCCTTCCGGCCTGTTCACGCCCCGTCCCAATCGGCGGAAGTTTCTTTCGACCACCACGAAGACGTTGGCCGCCGCCACGCTTGGCGCGCCTTTGATAATTCCGCGCAGTGCGCTGGCCGCGCCGGGCCGGCCGGGGGCCAACGACCGGATTCGCGTCGGCGCCATCGGCGTCGGCGGCCGGGCGAAGTTGTTGCTCGAACAACTGCCCGAGGGGGCCGAAATCGTGGCTCTGTCGGATTGCAACGTGCCCCGGGCCGAGGCCTTCAAACAATCCGCCGGCGGCAACTGGCCCGTGTACGGGGACTATCGCAAGCTGCTGGAGCGCAAGGACATCGACGCGGTGATCGTGGCCACCGGCGAGTTCCAACGCGTGCTGCCGTGCATCCACGCCTGCCAGGCGGGCAAGGACATCTACGCCGAAAAGCCGCTGACGCTTTACATCAACGAAGGACGCGTGCTGGTCGATGCCGTCCGGCGGTACGACCGCGTGTTCCAGGTCGGCACGCAGCAGCGGTCGATGGAGATGAACCGCGTCGCCTGCGAGCTGGTGCGCACCGGCGGCTTGGGAAAGGTGCTCGAGCGTGCGGGCCATCAATTACTCGGGGGCCGAGGCGTCGCCCAATCCGTATCCGGCCGGGCAGCCGGTGCCCAAGGGGCTCGACTGGAACATGTGGCTGAATCCAGGCCGCCGAGCGGCCGTATCACCCCGACTGGATGGGCTGGATGCGGTGGCGTGACTTCGCCGGCGGCGAAATGACCAACTGGGGCGCGCACGGCGTCGACCAGATTCAATGGGCCCTGGGCATGGACGGCACCGGCCCGGTCGAAATCAAGCCCCTTTCCGACGGGCCCAACGGCCAGGTCACGATGCGCTACGCCAACGGCGTCCCGGTGAATTTCGTCAGCGAACCGGGCCACGGACCCATGGGCGGCGGCGTGTTCACCTGCGAGAAAGGCAAGATCGAGATCAACCGCAACAAGTTCACCTCGAATCCGCTCGACATCGCAGAAGAGCTCAAGAAAAAGCTCGACGTGGCCGAGGAGGAGCGGAAATGGAGCGACAAGCTGGCCCTGTGGCAAGCGCGCTGGCACATGCAGAACTGGCTCGACTGCATCCGCACGCGCGAGAGGCCCGTGGCCGACGTCGAAATCGGCCACCGCTCGATCACCGTCTGCCACCTGGCCAACATCGCCCGCGCCGCGGGCCGCCCGCTGAAGCTGGGATCCCGAGAACGAACCTTCCCCGGCGACGACGAGGCCAACTGCCATGCTCGAGCGTCCGCGCCGCAAGGGCTTCGAGCTGCCGACGGCCTAGGAACGATCGGCTGAATGCTCAACCTGCCTTGGTGTGCAGATGACCGCCAAGGTAATCGCGCAGCCGCTCGAACTCTTCCGGGCTGTTGAAGTGCACGACGATCTGGCCGCGTCCGCGGGCACGCTGCTTGATGTCCACCTTGGTTCCCAGCGCCAGCGCAGCTCCTGCTCGAGCGCCGCGGTCTGCTCGCTCGATGGACGGCGCACCCGGGCTGGCGGCCGGTCGGAGCCGACCACGGCCAACGGCTCATGGTCGGCATGATGGATCGTTTGCTGCACGAGGTCTTCGGTCGCCCGCACGCTCAGTCCTTCGCCTTGAATCTTCTGGCAGAATGCTAGCTGTTCGCGTTCGTCCCCCAAGGGCAATAGCGCCCGGGCGTGTCCCTGCGTGAGTGTGCCCGAGCGCACGGCCTGTTGAATCGCCTCGGGCAGTTCGAGCAGGCGGATCAGGTTGGCGATCGTCGAGCGGTCGATGTTCAATCGCCCGGCCAGCTCCTCCTGTGTACATCCGTACCGCTCGAGATACTGCTGGAACGACTGGGCTTTTTCCAGCGAATTGAGATCCTTGCGCTGCAGGTTCTCGACGATCGCCACTTCCGACATCTGCCGGTCGTCGGCCTCGCGCACCTGCACGGGCACCTGCTGCCAGCCGGCCTTGATGGCCGCCCGCAGGCGTCGCTCGCCGGAGATGAGCTGATAGCGCTCGCCGTGCCGGCGGACCACCAGCGGTTGGATCATGCCGTGCTGCTCGAGGCTGTCGGCCAACTCGTCGATCGCCGCGTCGTCGAAATCGCGCCGCGGTTGAAACGGATTGTTTTCGATGTCGTACACGTGGAGCTGGAGCAGACCGCCCGTGGACTCGGCCGACTCGTGTGCCAGGTCGACCACCTCGGTCTCATTCAGCGGCCGGCCCAAGAGTGCTTCGAGCCCGCGTCCCAGTCGTCGTTGGTTGTTCACGTCTTGAGCACCTCCATGCAAAGTTCAACGTAGGCCCGAGCGCCGCGGGCTCGCGGAGCGTATTCGATCACCGAGCGGCCATGGCTGGGGGCTTCGGAAACCGCCACGTCGCGCGGAATCACGGTGCGAAACACGATCTCGCCGAAGAAGTCGCGCACCTCGTCGTCCACTTCCTGCGTCAGTTCCAGCGTCTGGTCGTACATCGTCAGCACGATGCCGCCGAATTGAAGCCGCTGCGGCCGCGCGTCCATTACCCGGCGAATCACCTCGATCATCTGGGCGAGCCCTTCCATGGCGAAGTACTCGCACTGGATCGGCATCAACACCTCGGTCGAGCTGGCCAGGGCGGTTTGGGTTAGCTGGCCAAGTGACGGCGGACAGTCGATCAGCACAAAATCGTAAGCATTCAGCCCGCTGGCCAAGTGCTGGCTGAGCGTGGCCGAATGGCTGGCATCGCCCGTGCTCAGCGCCTCGACATCCTGGAAGCTGCGACTGCCGGGCAGCAGCTCCAGGTTCTCGATGTGCGTCTGGCACAGCGATTCTTTGAGCGGCTGGCGCGAGACCAGCGGATGGCATGTCGTCGGCTGCTGTCCCAGGCCGGTGGTGGCGTTGCACTGCGGGTCGAGATCCACCAACAGCGTGCGCCGGCCCGACATCGCCAGGGCCACCGCGAGATTAATGGCCGTCGTGGTTTTGCCGACCCCGCCTTTCTGATTGGCGATGCACAAGATTCGGCCCACCGCTCCCCTCCCGCCACGATCGCGTTGCACTCACCAGCGCGGGCGGCGATTGTACCTCGGGGCGTATCAGGCCCAAATGGCAGTTCCACCGTCGGGCGCCGCGTGCCAACCGAAGTTTGCATACGCGTTGCGTTTCACGTGAAACTGTCACCCCTGGGGGAACTTTGGCGGCGGGGGCGAATCGGGCTGATACTTAGACTGTCGTAGGCCCGTGCGACCGCGCGCACGCTCCCCACGAATGCCCGAGTGCCGGCCGAGACGCCACAAGCAAACCAACGGTTTGGCTGCGCAGATTGGAGAAACCAGGCGTTTCACGTGAAACGTGCTTTAGGTGACCTACGCGCCACGCTATTCCAGCGGGTTGATGACCAGGCCGCTGAGCAGCTTCGGATAGAAGTACGTGCTCTTGGCCGGCATCCGTTCGTGGTGCTGGCTGATCGTGCGGATGTGGTCGACCGTGGCCGGCATCACCAGTGCGGCCAGGGGGAACTCGCCGGTGGCCAGTCCCTCGACGACTTCCTCGACCAGGTGCACGTAGCGGGGCTTCGGCCAGCCGGCCCCATCGAGCAGGTTCTCGACGACCAGCCGATGCAGGATGCTGACGCCCAGCCCGCGCCAGTCGGCGCTGTGCTCCTCGGCCAGGCTGGTGAGCTTTTCTCGGCCCGCCGAAGTGATCGTGGCCAGCGTCCACCGCTCGTCGGCTTGGGTAAACAGGCCCAGGGTGCCCTGGTCGTCGGCCGTTTCGATCTGTTCCCACACCTGCGGCGCGCGGTCGCGTCCGGTGCCGGCGGCGTGGACGTCGAAGGCGTCGCCCAGGGCTTGCGTCAGCTTTTCGGCCGTCAGCCCCGCGGGACCGCGGAACAGCCGGTGCGTGGGCAGCACCAGCAGGCCCGGGTCGCTCATGCCGACGCACATCATCAGCACGAAGTTGGCCGGGTCGTGCGGCTCGATCGGGCCGCCGCTTGGCGACCAGCTCGTCGCGGTAGTTGCAGGCCGTCTCGTAGCGGTGGTGGCCGTCGGCGATGAACACCGGCTTGTCGCCCATCAGCCCGGTGACGGCCGAGATCGTGGCCACGTCGGTCACCGGCCACATGCGATGCACGACGCCCAGGTGGTCGGTCGCTTCCAGCGGAGCGGCGCGTTCGACCGCTTTGTCCAGCAGGCTCTGCACGCCGGAGCCGGGGTCGGGAAAGAGGCCGAAAATCTGGCTGAGGTTCGCCTTGCAGGCCTTGGTCAACAGCAGCCGGTCCGCCTTGGGGCCGGAGAGGGTCTCTTCGTGCGGGTAGATCTTGCCCTCGCCAAAGCGTTCCAGCCGCACGCGGGCCATGAATCCGCGGCGAGTGAACGTTTGGCCACCGCTGGTAAACGTCTGGTGGTAGACGTACAAAGCCGGCTGCGACTCGGCGAACAGCACCCCTTCGCCAAGCCAGTTCCTGAGGAACTTGGCGGCGCGGGTGTAGCGGTTGTTGGCTTCGCCGTCGCCCGGCTCGTCGCGATTGAGGATCAGCCGCACGACGTTGGCCGGGTGCTTCTTGTAGAGATCGTCCTGCAGGGCGGGCCCGATGACGTCGTACGGCGGGGCGACCACATCCGAGAGCGAGCCCACGTGGCCCAGGTCGTAGCGGATTCCGCGAAAGGCTTGGATTTCTGGCATGGTGATACCGCCGGGGATGCTAAGTCGGGCTTCGATCGGTGAGGGACAAATCGCGCGATCCAGCGAAAAAAGCAGGGCTTCGGTTGTTATCCCGAAGCCCTGCGAAGATTGTCAAATGACCGGCGCCAACCGGCCGCCGTTGCGCCAGTACCCTAGTACCGGTAATGGTCCGGCTTGTAGGGACCTTCGACCGGCACGCCGAAGTACTCGGCCTGCGTGGGCGTCAGCTTCGTCAGCTTGACGCCCAGCTTGGCCAGGTGCAGCCGGGCCACTTCCTCGTCCAACTTCTTGGGCAGCACGTGGACGCCGAGCGGGTACTTTTCCGGCTCGGTCCACAGTGCGATCTGCGCCAGCACCTGGTTCGTGAACGAACTGCTCATGACGAACGACGGGTGGCCCGTACCGCAGCCCAGGTTGACCAGCCGCCCCTCGGCCAGCACCAGGATCGAGTGGCCGTCCTCGAACGTATAGCGGTCGACCTGCGGCTTGATCTCGACCCGCTTGACGTCCTTCTGTCCGTTGAGCCAGGCCATGTCGATCTCCAGATCGAAGTGGCCGATGTTGCAGACGATCGCGTCGTTGGGCATGGCCTGCATGTGCTTGCCAGTAATGATGTCGCGATTGCCGGTGGCGGTGACGAAGATGTTGCCCTGCGAGGCGGCTTCGTCCATCGTCGTGACTTCGTAGCCTTCCAGCGCGGCCTGCAGGGCGATGATCGGATCGATCTCGGTGATGATCACCCGGGCGCCCAGCGACTTCATGGCGTGGGCACAGCCCTTGCCGACGTCGCCGTAGCCGGCCACGACCACGACCTTGCCGGCCACCATGATGTCGGTGGCCCGCTTGATGCCGTCGGCCAGCGACTCGCGGCAGCCGTAGAGGTTGTCGAACTTGCTCTTGGTGACCGAGTCGTTGACGTTGATCGCCGGCACCTTCAGCTCGCCCTTGGCGTGCATGCGATACAGGCGATGCACGCCGGTGGTGGTCTCTTCCGACAGGCCGCGGATGCCGGCCAGCAGCTCGGGGATACTTGTCGTGGACCATGGCGGTCAGGTCGCCGCCGTCGTCGAGGATCATGTTCAGCGGCTGGCCGTCGGGGAAGAACAGCGACTGCTCGATGCACCAGTCGAACTCTTCGTTGGTCTCGCCCTTCCAGGCGTAGACCGGCACGCCGGTCTTGGCGATGGCCGCCGCGGCGTGGTCCTGCGTGGAGAAGATGTTGCAACTGCTCCAGGTGACCTGCGCGCCCAGCTCGGTGAGCGTCTCGATCAGCACGGCCGTCTGAATGGTCATGTGCAGGCAGCCGGCGATCCGGGCCCCCGCCAGCGGCTTCGTCTTGCCGTACTTCTCGCGCAGCGCCATCAGGCCGGGCATCTCGTTCTCGGCCAGCATGATTTCCTTGCGGCCCCATTCGGCCAGCTTCATGTCGGCCACCTTGTACGGCAAGCGTGCGTCGACCTGGGCCACGGGTTGTCTCCTTTATCTGAACTCTCGGGAAGTAGGCAAGAACGGGGCAGCGGTATCGTCGAGCCCCTTATGATAGGTTAGCCCAGCGGCGGTTGGCAAGTCGGCGGCATGGCAGCCTTCCCGCCAGCAAATGCGGCAAAATGCAGGGTGCCCGCTTACCTATTGGCGAAGGCTTCCTTCGCCGCCAGCACGAACTGGCGGACCAGTTGGGCCGACTTTTTGCCAGGCTCGTTCTCCACGCCGCTGGCCACGTCAACGGCCCAGGGGCGCACCGCGGCGATGGCCCCGGCGACGTTCTGCGGCGTCAGGCCGCCTGCCAGCACCAGCGGCATACCGCGCAACAATGGTCGATGCCTGGCCAGGAACTCCCAGTCGATCGTCCGGCCCGTGCCGCCGAATTGGCCGTCGCGCATCGCGTCGAACAGCAACATACGGGGCATCGAGTTGTGCTGGTGGCACGCGTCGAGATACGCCACGATTGGCAACAGATTGTCGCCAAAACCCACGGCCTTCATGATCGCGAGCGGACGAATCTGGCGCAACATCTCCGGCGACTCGTCGCCGTGCAATTGAACGAGATCCAAGGGGACCATTTCGCAAAGACGGCGAATCTCATCGACGGCCGCGTTGACGAACACGCCCACCTTGCAGACGCCAGGGCCGAGACCTGCGGCGATCCGCCGCGCCTCATCCGGTGGACAGTAGCGCTTGCTGTGGGCGTAGAAATTGAACCCGACGGCGTCCGCTCCGGCCTCGACCGCCAGCTGGGCGTCTTCAGGCCGGGTCACTCCACAAATCTTCACGCGAAACATAATCGACCCCAAACCCACGCTAGCAAGCACCGACAGTATACCTTGCCAGCGGGCCGATGTCCTCGGGGGGGTTCAAGTCGTCAGCCGTGCCGCGTCGATGACGAACCCGGGACCGTGTCCGCGCGCCGCACGCACTCTTGGCCAGGGGCTTTCGATGATTCGTGTCTTGCATCTCGCGCTGCCGATCTGCGGCCAGCCACGGCCACCGCGCGGGATGGGCCTGGCGCTCTTGCTGTTGACGCTTGCGATCTGCCGGATCGTCCCTGGCAGCGAGGCCCGGACCAATGATCCGGGCGCAGCCGTCCAGAACGAGGAGTCCGAAAGCCCGGCCCGCGCGTTGCAGGAGGCACGTGAGAAATCCGAAGCGGCTCGCGCGAAAGCCCGGTCGGCACGCCAGCGTCTCGATGATTTTCTGGCGGCGCATTTCGCTGGCGCAGGCGAAGGCGAGCCGCCGCCGGTCGCTTTGAGCCCACCCGAAATGGTGTTGAAAGTGGCCCCCCACCCCGACCGCAAGCGGCTGGAATCGCAGCTCGACGAGTTGCGAGTCCAACGCGAGCACCTGCTCCAATCGTTGACCGAGGCTCATCCGGAAGTCGTGGACGTTGACGAACGGATCGCCTCGGTCAAGCAACGCATCGCGGCGCTCGATGACTCCGCCGCAGACGCCGCCGCCTCGACGGCCCTGGCCGAGCAGTCGGCACGTGTCACGCGCCAGTGGAGCGAGTACTTCCAACGGCACAAGGAAGCAACTGGTCAAGCCGCCGGCGAATATCAGCGTCTGTTCCAAGCGTGGCAGTCCGCTGAGCAAGCTTGGGACGAGGCCCGCTCCGCGGAGCAGGCGATTGCTCTGCGATTGCCGGACCGGCAGCCGGCCGGTGAGCCGGTCGCCAGTCCGCTTCGACCCGCCCGGCTTCCGCCAAAAAGACTCGGCCAGGCCCCCGGCGAGCTTCCACAGGCTCCGTCCGGCGAGCCACCCAAGACCGCGCTACTACAACCATTAAGCGCGGTGAAAGACTCCGAGTCACGTTCGGCCGGCTCGCAGTCGCTGGCCCTGGCGGCGCTGTTGGTCGCGTTGGCCGTGGCGGCACTGGCGGCGGTGCGGCTGGCGCGCTCGTCAGCCGATCCGACGTTCGCTAGCGCCGACGAAGCCGCCGCGGCCTTGGCGGTGCCGGTGGTTGGGATCGTGCCGGCATCGGCTCGCCGAAAGATGCCATCGCGACCAGCCCTGCTCGCCTGGCGCGTGGTGCTCGTGGCCGGACAGGTGGTGCTGGCGATCACGGTGTTCAGCGTGATTGCCTTCGGCATCAAGAATGCCGACGCGGTATGGCATGCTTGCACAGGGTCACTGGCATCTGTTCGCGCGCTGAGCTGGGACTCTGAATCGCCCCCGAAGCGAACCTGGCCGGTTGCACCCGTTCGCAGTGCAGAGCCACCGTCGGCGATGCCGAACCATAAAGGGACTCATCGTCTGCAGCGTCGAGAAGTTGTTGCGCCTGGTGAATTTAGGGAACGCCCGAGATGTACGAAACGTTCTTCAATTTCAAAAGTCGCCCCTTCGCCTCGGCGCCGCAGGCCAAGAATTACTTTCCGGCCGCGGCCATCGAGGCGGCCCGCCAAACGCTGGAACGGCTTATCCGGCGCGGTGAAGGACCGGGCTTGATCATCGGTCCGCCCGGCACCGGCAAGACCCTGCTGTGTCACTTGCTGGCCGAGCGGTTTAAGGGTCCGTTTGCCGTGTCGCTGTTGGCGGGCGGACGGCTGAAATCGTGCCAGGTCATGTTGCAGGCGATCCTGTATGAGTTGGGCGTTCCCTGTCGGGGGCTGGACGAAGGTGAGCTGCGCTTGGCCTTGATGGACTACCTCGAGCCAAAGCCCGACGGCCCCGAGGCCTTGTTGCTGCTCGTGGACGAAGCGCACACGCTTTCGTACCGGCTGCTGGACGAGGTGCGGCTGATCTCGAACCTGGTGCGCGACGGCCAGCCGCGGGTGCGCGTCGTGCTGTCCGGCGGACCGGTGCTCGAGGAACGGTTCGCCAGTCCGAAGCTGGGTTCGTTTGCCCAGCGCGTCGCGGGGCGTTGTTATCTGGAGGCGCTCGACAGCACCGAGACCGCCGCGTACGTCCGCGCTCAGATTTCCGCTGCCGGCGCCGACCCGGCCCACTTGCTGGACGACGCCACGCTGCGCAACATCTATCGGGCCACCGACGGCATTCCGCGGTTGATCAACCAGGTGTGCGACCACGCGTTGGTGCTGGCCAGTTTGGGCGGCCACAAGCAGCTCTCCGGCGAAGCGATCGACGAAGCCTGGGCCGACTTGCAACAACTACCGGCCCCCTGGAGCGGGGCGACGATCGCAGATCCCGCGGCCGTCGACGTCGTCGAGTTCGGCGCTCTGGACGAGGGTGACGAGCTTCCCGAAGCGATCCCGTTTCGCAGCCAGGCGGCCCGGACTGCGCAACCGCTGGACGCCGCCGAGCCCGAGGAACAGCTCGATGCCATTGCCGAGCAGTTGGCGCATATCGAGGATCCCACCGCCGACGCGCCGTCAACGAGCGCCGAGGTCACGCTGGACTTCCCCGAGTTTGGCGATCCGTTTACCGAGCACTTCGCCGAGGAAGAGGTGGTACTCGATCCTTATCAATCCGGCGTCGAGATTCTGGCCGACGTCCCGCGGGTCAGCAGCTGGGAAGGGCATCAGCTTGGGGCACTCCTGGAGCCGCTCGACGTGGCCGAGCCATGGCACAAATGGGCCGAGCCGGGGCATGTAAGAATCTCACAGCCGCCGGCCGAGGAAGCGGCATCGGCCTCGCAACTCTCGCACGGCGAACCGGTTGCCCCCCCGTCCATGCCGGCCGACGAAGTCGCTGCCGCGGGGCCTCCCGTGCCGGATACAACCAAGGAAGCACCACCAGCCGAACCGGCCACGACCGACGAGCCGGCTGCCGAGGTACGTCCGCGTCCGCTGGACGACGCGGCGCCGAGCGAGCCGGACGTGATCGTGGTCGAGGACGAGCCGGCGACGTTCCGGCTCTCTGACGTGCGGCCCGCGCGGCGTGAGTTTCGCCAGCTGTTCTCCAAGCTCCGCCGCGGATAAACCGAGGAGACTCGCTTCATGGGCCGGATGCTGGATGCGCTCAAGGCACTCGACTCGCGCAACCATCCCGAACCCGAGCCGGAGCCGGCGGCCCCCGCCGTTCCGCCGCCGGACTGGGAGGCGCTGCTCGACGAGGAGTCGGGCCTGCCCGACGGGACCCTCTCCATTGCGGAGGAGGAGCCGGTCGAGCCATTGCCTCCGCCACGGCCGCCGCAGCCAACGGCCCCCTTTGAAACCTGCACGCTGCCGACCGTGCCGGACGTGGAAGATTACTACCTGGAGATGGCCACCCGGATTGGCGAGCAACAGGCGTCGAATTATTGCAATGTGCTGTTGTTCGTCGCCGCCGATCGCTGGGTCGAGGGCACCTTCTCGATGACGCACCTGGCGCAGGCATTTGCCCTGCAAGGCCCGGGGGACGTGCTGCTGGTCGACGGCGACTTGCGCCAGGGGCGGCTGTCGAAGGCCGTCGCCCGGCGCGGTCCCGGCATGGTCGAAGCCATGCTGGGGCAGGCGCAATGGCCCGACATCATCCACCCGACGCAGATGGCTCGAATCGATTTCGTGGCCAGCGGCAACGGCCAGGTGCCGACGTTCGAACGGCCGGAATTCGGCTGGGGGCGCTGCGTCCTTTGTATCGCGCCGTGTTGATCGGCATGGCCAGCCAGTCAGAACCCGAGACCCATTGGCTGGCCGCGCGGTGCGATGCGGTCTATTACGTACTCTCGCGGCCCCACACCCGCCGCAGTAGCGCCAGCGCAGCCATCAATACGCTGCGATCCTCCGGGGCCAACGTGGTCGGCTGCGTGGTCGTCAATGATTGAGCAACGAGCCCATCGAGTCGGCCGTGGTCCGAAGCGATTAGCCGACAAGCCGGATTTTGTGCACGTCGAACGGCCTCAAGGCATCCCGTCGACGATTCCTTGGATACCGACGTACAACAGGACGACGGAACCGGCCAGCAAAATCGCACTCAGCCAGATCCGACGACGAAACGCATAGGCCGAGTAGGCGGCAGGCACCCCGCGTGCGATATCGAACGCGGTGGATGCCAAAAACAATCCCAAACCCAGGCTAAACCACTGACTCATCGCCGCAGGGCTGACCAGCGTCGGGATCGTCAACGCCAGGACGACGATCATCAAGATGGTCGTGGGCAGCGGAACCTGATTTGCCGGCTGGGGGTTTTCACGCATTCGCGTAATATAGCACCCGCCGGCGCCGTGCGGCACCGCCGAGGTCCCCAGAACAACGTTTTTTGCCCGCGGTGTCTTGGGACGCAGCACCGCGCTTCCGCGGTGGTGGTGCCTGGGCGGCCTGCGCACTAGAATTTCAAGTCTTTGCAGGCTCGGTCCCGTTCTTCCATTTCGGCGAGGCTCCTATCGATGCGTACGTTTCTGGTCACTGGCGGCGCGGGGTTTATCGGATCTCACATTGCCGAAGCGCTGGTGAAGCGCGGCGATCGGGTGCGCGTGCTCGATAATCTCTCGACCGGCAGCCGGGCCAATCTGGCGCACCTGGCTCAGGACCTCGAGTTCATCGAAGGGGACATCGTCGACGCCGGCACCGTGGCCGCGGCCGTCAAGGGGGTCGACTGCATCTTTCACGAGGCGGCGCTAGCGTCCGTGCCGCGGAGCGTCAAAGATCCGCTGAAAACACACGAGGGTTGCGTCACCGGCACGCTGACCGTCCTCAACGTGGCCCGGCAGTCGGGCGTGAGGCGGCTCGTCTATGCCGCCTCCAGTAGCGCCTACGGCGACCAGCCGACGTCGTCCAAACGGGAAAGCGACCTGCCCGCGCCGATCTCGCCGTACGGCGCCGCCAAGTTCGCCGGCGAGGCTTATTGCCAGGCGTTCGCGGCCACCTATGGGTTCGAAACCGTGTGCATCCGTTACTTCAACGTGTTCGGTCCGCGGCAGGATCCCAACAGCCAGTATTCGGCCGTCATCCCGCTGTTCATCACGGCCATGCTCGCCGGGAAGCAGCCCACGGTGTATGGCGACGGCTATCAATCGCGCGACTTTACGTACATCGACAACGTCGTGCACGGCAACCTGCTGGCGGCCGACGCGCCGGCCGAGCGGGCCTCCGGCCGCACGTTCAACGTGGCCAACGGCCGTACCACAAGCCTGCTGGAACTGTTGGCACTGCTCAACCGGCTACTAGGCACCAACATCGCGCCGGTCCACGCCCCGCCGCGTGTGGGCGACGTGCGCGAAAGCCTGGCCGATATCTCGCTTGCCCGCCGCGACCTGCAGTACGAGCCCCAAATCACGTTCGACGAGGGTCTGCGCCGCTCGATCGAGTACTATCGCAGCGTGGCGGGGAAGTGAGACTTCGACACGGGCGGCGCCCTCGGCGTTCCCCACAACCGGGCTTACCTTCGCGAAATGATCGCGTACCAAACGCCCGTCAGCACCACGCCGGCCGCCAGGATGACAAAGGTCGTCGAATAGGGGGGCAGCCCCGCCGACTGGCTGTACTCGACCATCCGGCCCACCAGCGGATTGCCGACGAACATTCCGGTGTCCAGCATGGCGAGCATCAAGGTCGTGCCCAATCCACGGTAACGGCTGGGAAACGACGTGCTCCCCTGGGCCGTCACGCTGGGAAACAGCACGGCATGCGAGATGCCCGCGAAGAATCCCGGGATGGCCAGCCCCCATTGCGTCTCGACCGGCAGATACAACAGCAAGCTGACCGCCAGCGAAGCCAGCCCGATGAAGATCATCGGCCGCACGCCGAACAGATGTGGAAAGTTGCGCGTGGCCAGGCGCGCCAGAAACGCCGTTCCCGCATACGCCAGGAAGAACGTGCCGGTGTGGTCGATGCCGTGTTGTTCGATGAACGCCGGCAGAAACGTCGTCGGAATGACCAGCCCGATCCCCATCACGATGGCCAACAGCATCACGCCGCCGGGATGATACCGCCGCACGAGCCATACCATGGGCGGTCGCCGTCCGCGGCGCGGCGGCGCTTCGTGCCGCGTAGCCAGTTCGGCGCAAAACAGTGAGAACACGCCCAGCGCGGCGGCGACGACAAACAACGCGTTCAGATCGCCGCGGGTGATCGGCTCGTGCCCGCAGAAATAGTCACCCAGCATCGGTCCGACCGCCATGCCGATGAAGCCCGAGGTGCCCAACGTGCCGATCACTTCGGCCGTGCGCGCCAGCGGCAGCTTCCGCGAGATGCTCGTGATCGACGAGCCGAACACGCCGGCCAGGCTGGTGGCATAGAGCATCCGCAGCAGAAAGATGGCCGGCCCGTGCACGTCCGTCACGAGGATGTGGGCCAACAGCGCCACGACGAACATGGCGTTCGACCACAGCCAGACACGGCGCGGGCCGAAGTGGTCGATGCCAAAGCCTTGAAAGAACCGCATCGCCAGGCTGCCGACCATGCCGACGCCGACGATCAGCCCGACGTTCCACTCCGTGCCTCCCAGGTAGAGCACGAAATCGGCATACCGGTACATCATCGCCATCGCTACAGTGAACGCAGTATTACCGAGATACGTGCACCAGAAGGCGGGGCCGTAAATCGGGGCATCCTGGCGAAATCGCGATCCGCTGGGGAGCCGGCGAGCGACGGTAGTGGTGGCGGCAGCTTCCGAAGAAACGCTCATCGAGGGCGGGCAATAGCGGGGGTATGGTTTGAGCAACCTAAGATTGTAGAGGGAGTCGAAGCACTTTAACAGGGACGCCCGCGCCGCGCGCCCGGGCAGAAGCCACGCTTCGTTCAACCCTGCCAAGGCGTTGCGCAGTGGACGCCGCACGCGTTAGTTTTTGATTTTGCCGAGCAACGCAACCATGACTGCCGACCGTGCGACACTCGTCACCCTGGCGACTTACAACGAAATTGAGAACCTGCCCCGGCTGGTCGGCGAAATTCTGGCCGTCGCGCCCCGGGCCGATATCCTCGTGATCGACGACAACTCCCCCGACGGAACCGGCGCCTGGTGCGACGCGACAGCCGCCGGCGAGCCGCGGCTGAAGTGCCTGCATCGACCGGGCAAGCTGGGCCTGGGCACGGCCATCATCGCCGGAATGCAATACGCCATCGATCACGGCTATCGCTACGTGCTCAACATGGACGCCGACTTCAGTCACCATCCGCGCCATCTGCCAGCCATGCTCGCCGGCATGGACCCGGCCGATGGCCCGGCAGTCGACGTCATGATCGGCTCGCGCTACATCGTCGGCGGCGCGATCGAAGGCTGGCCCTGGGGGCGACACTTGATGAGCCGCACGGTCAATGCCTATGCCCGCTTGCTGCTGGGCCTGCGGGCCAAGGATTGCAGCGGCGCGTTTCGCTGCTATCGCACCGCCTTATTGGAACGAGTCGATTTCAGCGCGATTCGTTCGCGCGGTTACTCCTTCCAGGAGGAAATCCTCTGGCACTTGAAACGGCTCGGGGCGCGGTTCGGTGAAACGCCGATCACCTTCACCGATCGCCGGCAAGGCGTGTCGAAAATCAACTCGCGCGAAGCCTTTTCGGCCCTGGGGATCATCCTGGCGCTGGGAGCCCGTAATTGGCTCCGCGCCGCCGCGCCGCCACCGCCATCTAAGCCGCGTGCCCCGTGGGGTTGCCGGGTGCTACAATCGAAGCGGTCGCCGACATGGGCCCGTGTGGCGGTCGGCACCCGGGTCGTCTTTCACGTCTGGAATAGCATGACGGTTCTGGTTACCGGCGGCGCCGGATTCATCGGCAGTCATTTCATCGAGCGACTTCTGGCCGCCAGCAGCGACGCGGAGGTCGTATGTCTCGATGATTTCAACGCCTATTACGACCCAGCCCTAAAACGGGCCAACGCCGCCCTGGTGGCGGCGCACCGGCGCGTCACCGTCGTCGATGGTTCCATCAACGACGCCGCCCTGGTCCGCGCGCTGTTCGCCAGCCACGCCGTCCGGCAAGTCGTGCACCTGGCCGGTTACGCCGGCGTGCGGGCCAGCATGGCGATGCCCCTTGAATATGAAGAGGCGAACGTGCGCGGGACGCTCGTGTTGCTGGAAGCCGCGCGGCGACACCCCCTCGAACGGTTTTTGCTGGTATCCTCGTCGACGGTCTATGGCGCCGGTTCGCCAGTACCGTTCGTGGAGGACGCCCCGTTGGGCATCCCCTTGAGCACTTACGGCGTGACCAAGCGGGCCGCCGAACTGTTGGCACTGCACTACCACCGCGTACACAACGTGCCGGCCGCGTGCCTGCGGCCGTTTAGCGTCTATGGGCCGCGGATGCGCCGGACCTGGCCATCCATGTCTTTGCCGAAGCCATCGCGCGTGGCGAGCCGATTCCACTGTTCGGCGACGGCACGTACCAGCGCGATTTCACGCACGTCAGCGACATTTGCGCGGGACTATCGGCGGCCCTCACCGCCGACGGAGTGGCCGGCGAGGCGATCAATCTCGGGCATCACCAGCCGGTGGCCATCAACGACCTGCTGGCCCTGCTCGAGGCGTCGCTGGGACGCAAAGCCATCATCGACCGCCGACCCGCTTTTGCCGGCGACATGCCCGTCACTTGCGCCGATCTGACGAAAGCCCGGCGGCTGCTGGGCTACGCGCCGCAGGTTTCACTGGCCGACGGCGTTCGCGACTTCGCGGCCTGGTTTCGCCAGCGCCGCTGATCCGCGGAAATCACGCGAGGCGAAAGCCTGGTTTGACACTCCCGCCGACGCGTCACTTCTCGCCCATCAGCTTGGACACGGTCGGCTCGATCGATTCGGCCCAGATTTCATAACCCTGCGGGCTCAGATGCAGCAGGTCAGGCATGATCTCTCGCGTGAGCGTGCCGTCTTCGGACAGGAATTTGGGGCCGATGTCGACGTAATAGATCATGTCGTTGTCGGCCAACTTCGAGGCGATCTCGCTGGCCTTGGCGTTCTTTTCGCGCAGCGGGCTGGGCTTTTCGCCACGGGGGAAGATGGCCAGGATGAGCACCTTCGTCTCGGGCAGGTCCTGGCGCAGCTTCTTGACGATGGCCTCGATGCCGGCGCCGATCTCTTCGCCCGTGTTGTCGTGGGAGTTGTTCGTACCGATCATCAGCACGGCCAGCTTCGGCGAAATGCCGTCGATGTTGCCGTTTTCCAAGCCGCCACAGCACGTGCTGCGTGCGGTCGCCGCCGATTCCCAAGTTGGCCGCCTTGCGCGGGCCGTAGTACTTGGCCCACACGTCCTTGCCATTGCCTTCCCAGCCCTGGGTGATCGAATCGCCGATGAAGATCAAATCGATGTCGCCCTGCTTGACGCGTTCGTTGATTTTCTTGTGGCGCTCCGTCCACGCGCCGTCGCGCGGCACGGGCTGCACCGTGGTGGGAAGTTTGTCGTCCGCTCCGGCGGTTGACAAGAAAAAGGCCGCTCCGCAAGCGAACAACAACAGCGCGCGCAAGTGGAATCTCATGATGATTGCTCCGAGGCGTGGATTCGGGATGGTTGGAACATCGGGCCGAAGGCGGATCGCGCGGCAATGCACCGCGTTCGTCCATGCATGGCGGACCGGCGTGTGGTCCTAAGATAGACAGCCCACACGGCCCTGAAAAGGCAGGCGGCGAGGAAAATCGGCGGCCGCCCCGCAGACTCCGCAAAATCGAGCCGGGTCCGCGCTTGATCCCTGCACCGTCGCTACGGGGCCACGCCGCCGCCAAGACCGGTGAACGTCGTGTAGGAGACGTTGCCCATAAACGGAACCACGCCGTACAGCCCCTTGGTAAACACCATTTCGATCACGTTGTCCGTCCACAGGATGCGGCTCTTGGGAACGATCACGAGATCCGCATCGCTGACCCAGATTTCGCCGGCCGGGCAGGGGACCTTGCCCAGCATCGCGTTGCGCAGGTTGACGATCGTGGCAATCAACCGCCAGTCGTCGGCGCGGCGAAAGACGACGACCGAACTGATGTGGGCCCCCACGTTGTAGCTGCCCGCCATGGCGATCGATTGCATGACGGTCGTGGGCTGTTGCAGTTCGTAACGCCCGGGCAGCTTCACCTCGCCGAGCACGTAGACGTAGCGCGGCGCCCGGCCGGTCAGCACGGGGATCACCTCGATGCCTTCGATTTTCTCGCGGAACCGGGCGTTCAGCTCGCGCGAGAATTCATCGATCGTCAGCCCCTGCGCCGGCACCGAGCCAACGGCCGGCAATTGGATCGTCCCCTCGGGAGTCACGCGGGTGCTGAGTACCTGGCCGCCGAAACCCGATCGGCCGCTGACCGTATAGCGCAGGTCTTCCAGCTTCGTATCGACCTTGACCGGAGTGACCGTGATCGCCGGGACCTTGTAGTACTTCTTGTAGGCCCGCTCCAATTCCTCGCGCAACTCAGGCACCGTGAGATTCGCGGCCCGCATCTGGCCCAACAGCGGCAGGGTGATGGTGCCGTCGGGCAACACGATCAGGTTGCGCCGCAAGTCGCGGTCGGTGCTCGATTCGACGATCACTTCGTCGCCGACGTTGATCTCGTAGGGATTGGGAATCTCGTCGCGCGTCACGCGAAACACGAACTCCATCGTGTCGTCGACGCGCAACCGGTACGTCGGCACGTGCGGCAACCGCGCCCGGCCCACGTACTCGCCTTGCGAATATTCCTGAAAGTCGGGCGCGGGGCCCGAGGCGCTCCAGCCGCGGTTGGTCTTGCAGGCGCCGCTGTTGACGCAGTCGATGGCCGGCGTCGGGTTCGGCGAAGCCGGCGTCAAATGCTGACACAGCCGCACCTGGCCTTCGCCGGAGACGTCCGGATACTGCCAGGGGTGCCGGGCTCGCACCGTGTCTTCGAGCGCCGGCGCGGCGGCCGGCCGCGGCGACTCAGCGGCAAAACGCGACGCGACTCCGCCGACAACCAACAGCGCGGCGATGGCAAGCCCCCCGGCCGCCCAGCGGCGCCTCAGGAGGAACGCCTGGCGGCCGGAGAGCACCGATCGATGGGTTGGTGTCGTGGGCAATAGTTTCATGAGGTAGTGCCGTTTAGCGACGGGTCCAAGGAAGCCAATCGGAGATGCCGCGGGCGGTCCGTACCGGGGTTTGCTCGGGCGCCGCCTCGGGCGCGGCCGCTGGCGGTCCGACGACCGGCGGTAACACCGAGTCGCTGGTGGGTGCCATGCCGGCAAACGTCGCGGCGTCGACCCACTGCACGGCGGGACCCGCGCGGAAACGGCCGGATTGCTCAAGCGCCACGGCCTCACCCATCGCCCGCTCGGCCAGTTGCGCCTCGCCCAGCTTCGCCAGCACCACCGACAGGTTGCGATACGGCACCGGGTGGGGCGACAAGCGGACACAGTGCGCCAACAGGTCGCGAGCGTGCGGCAAGTCGCCGTTGCGGGCCAGGATGACGCCCAGCTCGTTGGCCGCGCGATAATTGGCCCGATCGGCCATCAAGGCGGCCTGGTACAACACCATGGACCGGGCGGTGCTTTCCATTCGCTCCGACGCGCTGTTGGCGCTAGTGATCGTCACCGTCTTGCCGAGTCCGTATAAGGCGATCGAGCTGCGCGGCTCGCCGGCCGCCGCGCCGGCCAGTTGTTCCTGGGCATAGGCGTAGTAGCGCCGGGCCGCCATCGCCGGCGCCATTCCGTCGAGCGGTTCGTCCTGCAAGATTCCGGTCCGGTGGCCGCTCGTGATGTGCGCCAGGTCCAACCGTTTGCCCAGCGGCCGCGGGCGGAGAAAATCGCGGCTCTCCTCCAGCGCCGTCAGTCCGGCATCGAGCGAGTCGGTGTAAAATCGGGTGCCTTGCTGCATGTCGTTGGCCTGCGCGATCAGCTCCAGCGCGCCGATGAATTCATCGCGAGCCAGGTACAGGGCGTTCCGTTCGGCCAGGCGAAACGCTTGCCGCACACGCGCCTCGGCCTGGTTGAGCACGGCCTGCATCTCGGGACTTACCGGCGGCCGGCCCGCCCAGGGAAGCGGCGTCTGCGGTGTCGATTGCGACGTGTCCGTGTCGGGCAGACGTCGGCTCGTCACCGGACGCGGCGCCGTCGCCGGAGCCAGGATGCGCGGCGCACCCGTGGATTCATCGGCACTCGGCACGCCTGCTTTGCGCGGCGCGGCGGCGCGGCGGGGGTGATCGGTTCGGGACGTGGCCGCGCGTCGGCGGCTCCCGCGTCCGGTTCGGACGCGGAGGGGTCGGCAATGCGAAAGTCGTACGGCGGAGCGTCCGCGCCTGTCGAGCCGGCCAGCGGATCGTCGTCGGGCAACGCGCCCCGGCTGGGATACTGCATCCGCGTCTTCAAATGGTCGATCTCGGCCGGATCGAGTGCCGAAGGCGGCACAAAGGAACCCTCGACCGGTCGCTCCAGCGCCGTCGGGGCGACGCCCGAGGCACCCAGGCGACGCCACGGGCCGGGCGAGGACCGCTGCAGCTCGGCCAACACCAACGGCGCGTGCTCGACCGGCTCGGGCTGCGGCTGGGCATCGCAACCGACGCCCAGTGCCACGGGCGCAAGCGCCAGCGCGCAGACGACAAAGACTGTACGATCCATCGCGTCGATCCGGGTTCTCATCCGTGCGAACGTGCGCCGCATTGCATCCGTCGTGCGGCGCAGTAAGTTATTTCAGCGATCGACCGGCCGCGCCGATCGTCCCGAACAAATCCGCGGCAATGCGTCCCTCGTGCTAGCGGCTGGCCCGCTCAGCCGTCAAAGAGCGCGCGTGCCGAACGAAAGCTTCGGTACGAGCGGAATGAGCGATTTCGGCGGTGGCTTCCGCTTCAGTCGCACGGGCGGCGCAACCCGAACAATGAGTCGCTCGGTCCGAACCAGCTCAACGCTCGCGACCCAGCAGTTCTTCCAGGTGCACGGCCACGCAGCCGGCCAGCACGCCGGTATTGTAGCCTCCCTCCAACAGGCTCACGATTTTGCCACCGGCGTATTCCGCGGCCACCTCAAGCGGCGCCGCGGTGAGCGGGGCAAAGTCTTCGGTCTCCAGACCGAGCGAACCGACCGGGTCGTCGGTGTGAGCGTCAAAACCGGCGCTGACGAGCACCAACTCCGGCCGAATGCGGGCGGCCAATCGATCCAGACCCCGGCGAAAGGCGTCGAGATAGGCAGTTCGCGAAGTGCCGAACGCGATCGGCAGGTTCAGCTTCGTGCCGATGGCCGGCCCGGTGCCCGTTTCGTCCGCTCTTCCGGTGCCGGGATAAAACGGCCAACGATGGATCGACAGAAATCCCACTTGCTCATCGTGCCAGAAGGCGGCTTGCGTGCCGTTGCCGTGATGGACGTCCCAATCGACAACGAGCACGCGGTTCAAGTCGAACTGGCGAACGGCATACCGGGCCGCGATGGCAATGCTGTTAAACAGGCAAAAGCCCATCGGTTCTGCTGGCAGGGCATGATGGCCTGGCGGACGGACGACGCACAGCGCCTGTCGGTCTTCGCCTCCAAGGACCCGCCGGACCGCGTCGCAGGCCGCTCCGGCGGCCAGTCGTGCCGCGTCATACGAGCGCTGGCTGCAAATCGTATCCGCCTCGATCCGCCCGCCGCCATCGCGGCAAAACGCTTCAACCGCCGCCGTATAGCCGCTCTCGTGCACCAGCGCCAGTTGCTCGAGCGAGGCGGGCTCCCACTCGGGGCGACGACAGCGCTGGTCGAGCCCCGTGCGCTCCAGGTGCCGCATGATCTGAACGAGCCGCTCGGGGCGTTCCGGGTGGCTTCCCGTGCGGTGTTCGAGAAACAGTGGGTCGTAATAGAGCAACGTCATGGTTTTAAGGGGGTTGCGTCGGCGGGTGAACGACTGCTGACCACCGCTTGCCAGCGATGCTAGGATATCGGCCTGGCGGGTGCCGTGGGTCCAACTTGACAGATTCTAGCCGGAGGTGGTACTCTGGAGGTTGGAATTATTGAAACCCCATGCTGCATTTCAGTTTGCGCGCCCCCTGGCGCCTTGGTTCGGGGTCACCAACGGAGAGGTTGAGCGGATCGATGTCCCTTCCATCCATGCGCCTTGTCCGATTGTCACTGCCGCTTATTGCGCTGTGCTCGGCACTTCATGTCGCCATCTGGACGGAAGCGGCGTATTCGCAGGGCGTTAGCCACCACGACGTACGCAAACTCCTTGGCCAAGGAGCCGCTTCGGCGCAGGCCCAGGCGGCCATCAAAGCCTACTTGTCGACCTACTTCAGCCAATTCCAAAAGCCTGACGATGTCGCCGCGCTGCCCAATTTGCGAAAAGAATTCGCCAACATGGTCCGCAACGCACCCGACAATCCGGCGCACCGCTATCTGAATGATCTGACTTATTCGGCCGCGATGAACGTCGTGAAGAACAAGCAGTACAGCATCGCGGCTCGCTACAACGCGATGCTGTTGATCGCGGATCTCAATCAAAGCGATGCGGTGGGCAACATCAAGCCGTATCCGCCGGCCTTCAGCATTCTGAAGGCGGTCCTCGGATTTCCCCCCGACCACGATTATGCGTTCCTCAAGCCCGCGGCGCTGGTGGGGATCACGCGGATCGCGCAGGATCGGGCCATTCCGCCTGAAGACGTCGCCTCGTTGACGACTTCGTTGCTCACGATTGTGAATAATGCTGACCCGCCGCCCGGTCGCAGTGGATGGGCGCATAATTTTCTGCGGCGGAGTGCCGCCGGAGCGCTGGCGATGATAGGGACCGTGGGCCCTGACAATGCCGTGCCCAAGGCCTTCGAAGCGATCTTGATGGATCCGAACACGCGGCCGCCGATGCGGTGCGAGATGATGCAGTTTCTCGGCGACTTGAACTATCCGCCCGACGCCAAGGACGAATTGAAGCGGCTCGCCAACCTGATCGGGCACCAGACCGTGGAAATCTGCCGGCAGGAACTCGACCGAGCCACGACCGAAGCCCGCGATCCTTCGCGCCGGATGTTGATGTATGCCGTGTACAGCGGCAAAGAGGGCTTGCGCGGCATGTACACCGCCGCGGCGAGCGACCGTGGCTCCGAAGCCTATGGGTTCATCGCCGGGGTAGGCAGCAAGATCAACTCCCTGTATCGCATGCTGGACGACACCGAAAAGACGCCCGACAACGAGTTAGACGAAAAGGTTTCGACCGAGATTGACGTCATCCGCGGCGAGCTGCTGGCCAAGCCGGCCGCGCCGACGCCGCTGGTGGCCGCCGGTCCACCGCAAGAAGAAACGGCCAAGCCTGGCACGACCAACTAATCGCACACGTGTTCGGCCAGGAAGGCCGGCGACGATCGAGTTCACATCTCACTTCTCAATAGGCAAAAGGATTTGCCCATGGATACGTCCCCGCGATGGGGCGCCAGTGCGTCCATCAACGCTCGCACGCCGGTTCTCGCACTTTCACTGGCGGCTTGGCTTGCCCTGGCAGCCTGTCTCGCCGGCTGCCGCAGGGATCCGACGAATCCGTTTCTGGCCCACGACCCACGGCACGATGGCGCTTCCCCGGACGAAGTGGTGCCAGGCCCGCTGGCCGACTCGCTGGCACGCTTGAAACAACGGGGACACGAATTCCAGGATGCCGCCGCGCAAGCGACGGACGCCGCTCGCGGACTTGGCGACGACACCCGGGCCCTGGCCCAAGATGCCACGACAGAAGTTCAAGCCTCTGCGACCGCGTCGCTCAACGAGGCCGAAGCACGCGGGCGACAGATGGCGGCCGATGCCGGCGCCCAGATGCAGGTCGAGGCCATCGAATCTCTCGAAGAGATGCCGCTGGAACAGGCCGGGCCGATTCTGCTGGTGGCCATGACCCAGGGTGGGCCGGTCGCGCGCGCGCGGCCGCCGAACAGCTGGCGCGGCGCTGGCCGCCGGCCGCCGGTTTTCCGACCGACCTGGCTGCCGCCGACCGCGACCAGGCGCTGGCCGAGCTGCGCGGACGCTGGATCGAACAATTCGGCCAAATCGACGAGGCGGTGGCCGCCACGCAGGCGCAGGCACAACGCATCGTCGACGGCGCCGGACAAGTCGTCGATAGCGCCACCGCCACGGTGCAAGACGCGCAGCAGCAGGTCGACGACTTGCGGCAGGTCGTGGCCTCGCTGCACAACGCGAATTTGCCCGGTGCCGCGCGGCAACGGCTGGCGACGTCGCTCGAACGGGCCGCCGGCGACGCCAATGCCGCCGTCCGCGCACAGGCCGCGCAGGCGATGGGGGAAGTCGGCGATCCGATCTTCCTTCCCGCGTTGATGTCGCTGCTGAGCGACGAGCCCGACGTGCAGGTCGTGGCGCTGGCCAGCCTGCCACAAGTCGCCGGGCACGACGTCACGATGACCGACGACGGGCATCCACTGAGCAACGACGAGAAAGCGCGCCTCTGGCAGCTCTGGTACCGCCAGCAACACGGAGTCGCGCAAGCGGAATGAGGAATAAGCGCGGGGACTGGGGATCGGCCATTAGGGACGGTTGATCAAAACGGCCGGCCGCCGGCTCGCAAATCCGCGGCCATTCCCGATGGCTTGCCTCACGCCGCTTCGGGCGTCAGGCGGCGTACAGGCTCGCGCGGAATTGCACCGCCAACGCGTAGAGTCCAAAGAAGCCGGCCGTGAACAGCAGATCGCCTGCCAGCGAATTGGCCAGAAACGGCACGGCGGCCGCGAAGCAGCGCGACGCTCCTTCGGTCGTGTGTGGGTACCAGGCGTACCAGACCGCGGCGTTACTCAAAGTGAAAAACGTCAACGATGAGCAAGCCGCCCCACTGCCGACCGTAAGCGGCGACAGATCGCGCCGCAGCAGCGATCGCCAGGCGATCGGCAAGCTCTGCGACAAGTAAACCGCGGCCATCACCCCGCGCTCGTAGCCGCCGAGGAATTGATCGCTGATCACCAGCGCCGCCAAGGGCACGCACAGCGCCACCGTGCGATGACGGAAGTAGAAGCCGGCAAACAGCGCCGCCGCCGTGACGGCACCGAAGTTCGGAGTCGTGCTCACCAACCGCACGGCCACCGCCAGCCCCACCAGGGCACAAAACACCGCCGCGCCGATCATTTTGTCGCGTTTCACGTCACTCGACTCCAATGCCCGGAAAATGAGACGTCCGTTCGTGGATCGCACCAAAAACGAACCTGGACCTGCCAGCAACAATTCTACTCGTACTCTTTAAACTCCCACAAGACGCGATCGTCAGGCTCAAGCGCGTACGTGCCGGCGCCCACCTCGGCCGTCTTGCCATTGACCGCGTAGATCCAGTTCTTGCCGTTGCCCTGGTTCTTCAAATCTCCGATTTGCGTGACCAGGGCGTTGGCTCCTCTGCCACGCTGGACGAACTTGACGCCGTGCCGATGTTTTTGGGCGGCCGCCAGCGCGTCGACCGCGGTCATCCCTTTGCTCCACGGCAATGCGGTCAGATGGACCTGAGCACCGTCGCCGTAATCGACCACGAGGCTGACGGTCTTCATCTTGGGTTCGGCGGCCGCTAGCCGCGGTGCCGACCGGCAGCAGCCCGACCGCCAGGAGCATGACGGCCAACACCCAGACCCCCAACGCCCAGACCGCACGTCGCGCCGCCAGTCGGTTGTGCTGTCGCCACTGATCCTGCATCACAGCATCCCCCCCTTGGGACTTGCAAAACGCCTTGTAACATAGGGCCATCGGTCGAATTGTCAAACCGGCACACCGGACCGCGAATGCCGACCGCACCGGAGGTCGCGAGTCGCCGGGGTCTTGTGGGCGCCCCGCAGCGGCGGTATCAATAGGTTTTTGCGAGCTAGTGCACTTCCCCGCTGCTGCCGCGTGAGCGGGCTCTCCTCACAAACAAACTCCAGGTTGTCGCCAGGCAAAAGGTGAACGAACTATGGCCGACGCAGGCTACATGACTCTCAGCACCGAAGACAAAGACATCGCGGTGCTCACGCTCGACGATCCTCGCGGCAGCGCCAACGTGCTCTCCCGGGCCGTGCTGGAAGAACTCGAAAAGAACCTCGACGAGCTGGAAAAAGGCAAAGGCTTAGCGGGGCTCGTGATTCGCTCCGGCAAGCCGGGCGTGTTCATCGTGGGGGCCGACATCCGCGAGTTCGTGGCCAACATCGACGCCCCCAAGGATCAAATCGTCGAGATGTGCAACCACGGCCGCAAGCTGTTCCAACGGTTGTCGAAGCTGCCGTTTGTGACGGTGACGGCCATCGTCGGCCAGTGCGTCGGCGGCGGCGCCGAGTTGGCCCTGTGGTGCGATCGCCGCGTGATGTCCAGCGACTCGAAGGCCGCCTACGGGTTCCCCGAGGTGAAGCTCGGCTTGCTGCCGGGCTGGGGAGGCACGGTGCGGTCGCCGCGCGTGCTGGGTCTGTCGAATGCCATCGAGCTGGTCACTTCCGGCGAATCGATCGACGCCGTGGCAGCCCGCACGATGGGGCTCATCTCGGATCTCGTCCCCTCGGATCATTTGCTCGCCTCGGCCATCGCCGTCATTCGCAGTGAACAGAAGACCGGCCAGTGGAAGCGCGACCGCGCAGCTGTGGGACAAACCCGTCGACATCAGCGACACCGAATTGGGATTCCTGGGCGCCACGGCTTCGGCCCTGATCCAGGGGCAAACCGGCGGGCAGTATCCCGCTCCGCAAGTGGCGCTCGAATTGATGCTCGAAGCGTCCGGCCAGGACGCCGACGCCGCCGGATTGGCCGAAGCCAAGGCCATGGCCAGCCTTTTCGGCAGCCCGGTCAACCGCTCGCTGATCAACGTCTTTCTGCTCACCGACCGCAACAAGAAGGACACCGGCATCGACCGCAAGGACGTCAAGGCGGACAAAGTCGCCAGCGTGGCCGTCATCGGGGCGGGTATCATGGGCCAGGGGATCGCGGCCGCCACGCTCAAGCGGCAGATGCCCGTGATGTTGTCCGACGCCGTGACCGAGGCCCTGGCCAAGGGCGTCCAGCAGGTCCTCGAAGAGGTGTCCTACGACAAAGCGACGAAAGGCCCCGACGCCAAGAAGGCCGTCAAATTTGCCGGCCTGCTCAATCCTGCCACGGTCGACGCCGAGATGGCGCCTTGCGATCTGGTGATCGAAGCGATCGTCGAAAATCCGGAAGTTAAGAAACAGCTTTACGCGCGGCTGGAGCCGCTGTTGAAGCCCGAGGCCATCCTGGCGTCGAACACGTCAACGATCCCGATTACCAAGCTGGCGCAGGGGCTCAAGCGGCCAGAGCGCTTCTGTGGCATCCACTTCTTCAACCCGGTGCGGCGGATGCCGCTGGTGGAAGTGATCCGGGGCGAAAAAACGAGCGACGAAACCGTGGCCACGGCCGTGGCCTACGCCAAATCGATCGGCAAGAGCCCGATCGTCGTGAACGACGGTCCTGGGTTCCTGGTCAACCGGTTGTTGCTGCCGTACATGAACGAAGCGCTGGAGCTGATTTCCGACGGCGCCGAGGTCAAGGCCATCGAGCGGGCCGCCAAGGAATTCGGCATGCCGATGGGTCCGATCACGCTCTACGATGTCGTGGGGCTGGACACGGCCTTTTACGCCGGCCGCGTGATGTACGAGGCGTTCCCCGACCGCACGGTGGGCTCGCCCATCCTGGGCGCGATGGTCAAGGCCGGCCGGCTGGGACAAAAGTCGGGGGCCGGCTTCTTTGCCTACAAAGATCCCCGCGGACGCGGCACGCCGGATCCTGCAGCCGACAAGATCGTCAAAACCTACGTCCGCAAGGAACAAAAGTTCACCGCCGAGCAAATCACCCACCGGCTGTTTCTGCCGATGGTGCTCGAGGCGACGCGCATTCTCGAAGCCAAGGTGGTTCGCAACGTCCGCGACGTCGACTTGGGGCTGATCTTCGGCGTCGGCTTCCCGCCGTTCAAAGGGGGCCTGCTGTTCTGGGCTGATACGATCGGGGCTGGCAAGATCGTCGAATTGCTGGGGCCCTTGGAAAGCCTCGGCCCGCGGGCTCAGCCCACGCCGATGCTGTTGGAAATGTCCAAGAGTGGCAAGAAGTTTTACGATCTGTAAGCCGAGGTTTCGCCAGTCGCGCGGCGGGGGCGAGACGCACCGGCTCGCACTTTCGCCCTGGCCGGGATGGATAGAATGGTACGTGCCGCGACGATGCCGCAACGGCGCCGTCCGCTCTCACTTCAAAACCGCGAGGTAGTTGGCCGATGAAACGCGCCGTGATTGTCGATTGCGTTCGTACGCCGGTTGGTCGGGCCCACAAGGACAAGGGGGTCTTTCGCGAGGTCCGCTCCGACGACCTGGCCGTGCAAGTCGTGCAGGCGCTGATCGAGCGGACGGGCATCAATCCCGACGAAGTCGAAGACGTCGTCCTGGGCAACACGCAGCAGCAGGGCGAACAGGGAATGAATGCCGCCCGCATCGTCAGCCTGATGGCCGGCCTGGCCACGCACACCGGCGGCACCACCGTCAACCGCTTGTGCGGCTCGAGCCTGCAAGCCATCAACCAGGCCTCGCACGCGATCATGGCCGGCTTCGAGGACGTGCAGATCGTCGGCGGGCTGGAACACATGCAGCACATTCCGATGGACGCCGGAGTGAATCTGAATCCAAAAATGTTCCACCGCACGTCCAAAGGCGCGCTGGCCATGGGTGTGACGGCCGAATTCCTCGCCCAGACGCAAGGCATCTCGCGCGAAGAGCAGGACAAATTCGCCCTGCGGAGCCACAAGCTGGCCTCTGAAGCCTGGAAGAAGGGTGAGTTCAAGCGCGAGATGGTTCCGGTCTACGGCCGCGATGAAGCGGGCAACCGCATCCTGGTCGACTTCGACCAGTGCGTCCGCGCCGACGCCAGCATGGAGAGCCTGGCCGCGCTCAAGCCGGCCTTCATGCCCGGCATGGGCACCGTCACCGCCGGCAACAGTTCGCCGCTCAATGACGGGGCCGCCGCGCTGCTGGTCATGTCTGAAGACAAGGCCAAGGAGTTGGGCCTCAAGCCGATGGTGCGCGTCGTGGCCACGGCCGTCGTCGGCGTCGATCCGGCCGTGATGGGCACCGGCCCCGTGCCGGCCACGAAAAAAGCCCTCAAACGGGCCGGCATGCAGCTTGCGGACATCGACGTCATCGAGCTGAACGAGGCTTTTGCCAGCCAGGCCATCGCCTGTATGCGGATGCTCAAACTCGACGAATCGAAGGTGAACGTCCGCGGCGGCTCGGTGGCCATCGGCCACCCGCTGGGTGCCAGCGGTGCTCGCATCACGACCACGCTGGTCAACAACATGGTGGATCGCGGGGCGAATCTCGGCCTGGCCACGATGTGTATCGGCGTGGGGCAGGGTATCGCCACGATTTTCGAGCGAGTCTAACGTTCCGTTAAGCCGACCGGCGAGGGCGGCAGGCGCGTCGGATTCGCACGCTTCGGTCACCCGTCATGCCGCGGCTTGCCAGAGGGTTGGAAAAAACCGTCGGCAAAGCTCGCGTGCGCGCCTACCAATCCGATTTTCCGCGTGATATCTTGAGTTGCGGCGGGTCCCCCACTTCTTCCGCTGCGCCGCAGTCTCAGTTTCGCATTGTTCAGGCAGGAATCGCCATGCACGACGTCAACACAGATACGATCCCCGCGATGTTTGCCCGCCGCGTGGCGGCCGACGGCGACAAGCCTGCGCTTCATTTTCGCAAAGACGGAAACTTCACTTCGCTCAGTTGGAACGAGTTGGCCTCGCAAGCGCGGCGCATGGCCGCGGCACTTGTGAAGCTGGGCGTAAAGCCCGGCGACCGCGTCGTGCAAGCCTCGGAAAATCGCTACGAATGGATCGTGCTCGACCTGGCCGTGCACATGGCTCGGGCCATTCACGTGGCCGTCCACTCGACGCTTACCGGACCGCAGATCGCCTGGCAGATCAGCAACTGCGGAGCAAAGCTGGTCGTGGTCTCCGGGCCCGAGCAGGCGCAAAAGCTGGCGGCCGCGGCGTCGCAACTTCCGAAGGGAGTGAAATTCGTTTCCTACGATCCCTGCGACGGCGAAATCGCCGGCCAGGCGATCGAGCCGCTGTCGAAGTACATGGCCGAAGTCACCGACGAAGAAGGCCGCAAGCTGGAGCAGCAAGCCCTCGAAAACACGACGCCCGACGATCTGGTCACGATCTTGTATACCTCTGGCACCACCGGCGAACCCAAAGGCGTGATGCTGTCGCACCGCAATCTGACGTCGAATTGCCACGCCGTGATGTTGGCCTTTACGGTCGAGCCCGGCGACGTGCGATTGAGCTGGCTGCCGCTGTCGCACATCTTTGCCCGCACGAGCGACTACTACCTGTGGATTGCTGCCGGCGGCGAGCTGGCCCTCTCGGCCAGCCGCGAGACGATCATTCCCGATTGCCAGGAGATCAAGCCGCATTACCTCAACGGCGTGCCCTACTTTTTCGACAAAGTGATGCGCACCTTGCAGGAGAAGGGAGTCGCCGATGCACCCGGCGCCCTGCAGGCCCTGTTGGGCGGCCGCATGAAGATGTGTTGCGCCGGCGGCGCGGCCCTGGCCGATCACGTCAACGAATACTTCCTCAAGCACAACATCGTGCTCGTACAAGGCTATGGCCTCACGGAAAGCTCGCCCGTGATCAGCGTCGGCACGCAAGAGGACCACCGCGTGGGCACGGTCGGCAAGATGATCCAGGGCGTGGAAGTGAAGATCGCCGAAGACGGCGAGGTTCTGACCCGCGGGCCGCACGTGATGGTCGGTTATTGGAACCTGCCGGAGGACACGGCCGAGACGATTCGAGACGGCTGGCTGCACACCGGCGACTTGGGAACGATCGAAGACGGCTTCCTCAAGATCACCGGACGCAAGAAGGAGTTGATCGTCACGGCCGGCGGCAAGAACATTGCCCCCAGCTACATCGAGGCGCTGTTGACGGCCGATCCGCTGATTATCCAGGCCATGGTCGTGGGGGACGCCAAAAAGTATCTGGCCGCCCTGATCGTGCCCGATCCGGACGTGTTGCGGGCCGAAATCATCAAGCGACAGATTCCGGTGTTCACGCCGGAGCAGGCGCTGGCGCACCCGGACGTGCAGGCCCTGTATGCCCAGCGGATCAAAGAGCGGTTGGCCGACGTCTCGCACGCCGAGCAGGTGCAGAAGTTCACGCTTCTGTCGCGCGGCTTTACGCCGGAGACGGGCGAACTGACCTTCAAGCTGAGCCTGAAGCGCGAGGTGGCGATGCAGAACTTCGCCAAAGAAATTGACGCAATGTACAGTGACAATTAAAGATAGGGCCTCGTTGGCCCGCCCGGTCGTTTTTGCATAGAATATATCTACCGAACGGTCGGAAGGTTTTGTATAACCGATGGGTCCGACCCGTCACCTTTCCCCTTGCGAGACAGACATGAATCCGCAGACCCAAGCTGAGCGGCACGGCGCGGCCGCCGAAGATCAGGACACCAAGGCCTCGTTCGCCGAAACGGCTTTGAAGCTGGGTGGCAAGAGCGACGACGAAGCGCGCCGCATGGGAGCCGTCGACAAGGCCGACGACCAGGTCGAAGAATTGTTCGCCAAACGCTTCCAGACCACCAACAGCCCGGTGCATCGGGCCGTCTGGGACCAGGAGTTGCCCGTCGAGCTGTTTCAAAGCAAGCAGGCACCGGCGCCGGCCGACGTGCAGAAAGTGATGGACGACTCGATCGAAGTGATGAGCAAGCACGCCCAGGCCGGTACCAATCTGGACGAGAACCGCAAGGTTCCGCAGCACGTGCTCGACGAGTTGGGCGAAGCCGGTTACTGGGGATTGCTGGTTGACAAGAAGTACGGTGGGGCGGGTTCGCCGTTCGCCGCGTTTGCCGGCTTTCTGACGAAGATGGCCATGGTCGATGCCACCGTGGCCGGCCTGGCTTCGGTGCACGGCTGCATCGGCGCGGTCGACCCGGTGCGCACGTTCGGCAGCGAAGAGCAGAAACAGAAGTTTCTGCCGGGTCTGGCCAGCGGCCAGCGGCTGAGTGCGTTTGCCCTGACCGAGCCGGGCGCCGGTTCCGACCTGACGGCCCTGCGGACCGAGGCCGTGCTCGACGGCAACGACTATGTGGTCAATGGCGAGAAGCTGTTCATCACCAACGTGGTGCCCGGTCGTACCGTCGGCCTGGTCTGCCTGATTAACAAGAAGCCCGCCGTGCTGGTCGTCGATCTGCCGAAGGAAGAAAACGAGCAGTTCCAGCTCCGCAAGTATGGCCTGTACGCCCTGAAGCACACCTACAACCAGGGCATCATCTTCAAGGACCTGCGCGTCCCGGCCGAAAACCTGTTGAAGCCCACCCGTGGCGACGGTCTGACGATCGCCTATCACGGGCTAAACCTGGGGCGCGTCTCGCTGTGTGCCAACGCCGCCGGGACGATGCGGCTGATGATGGCCAGCATGATTCCCTGGGCCAAGTACCGCAAAACCTACGGCGCCGCGATTTCAACCCGCGAACTGGTGCAGCGCCGCCTGGGAAAAATCGCCGGGCTGATCGTGGCCTGCGACGCCTTGGTCCAGTGGGGCGGCGGACTGATCGACGAAGGCTACCGCGGCGAAATGGAATGCGTCATCGCCAAGGTGTTTGGCAGCGAGACCCAGAAGGAAGCCGCCATTGAGCTGTTGATGAAGACCCACGGCGGCCGCTCCTTCCTGCACGGCCACATCCTGGGCGACAACGTCCACGAGTACCTGGCCCCCTGCATCTACGAGGGGGAAGGCGAAATGCTTTCGATGGCCTTCTTCAAGTCCCTGGTCAAGCAGCACGGCACGCAATTCTTCGAACCCGTGGGCCGAGCCCTGCAAGCCGCGAAGATCAAGAAGCCGAACATGGCCAATCCGGCGCATCTCTGGGCCCTTAAGGGCGTCATGGTTCCCTACGCCAAGTGGCTGGCCGGCCAGTACATGCGTCCCAAGGCGCAGCCGAAACTGCCCAACATGCCCGAGAGCCTGCGGCGGCACGCCGACTTTGCCGTCCGCTTCCTGCAGCGTTCGCCGCGGGAAATCTCCGGCGCGATGAGCAAGCACCAACTGGGGCTGGCCGACCGGCAGTGCCGCATGTCGGAGCTGTCGCAGCGGCTGCAAGATGCCGTCACGATTCTGTGCACGTCGCTTTATGCCGCCAAGCAAAACGACGAAGTGATCCGCCAGGCGGCCGACGTCTTCTGCCAGGACCTGCATCGCAAGCTGACCGGCGAGCGCCCCAGCGATCGCTACTACCGCACGGTCACGAAGCTGGGCGAAGCGATCGTCGATGGTGGGTTCAAGTCGATCCAGGGCGTCTATGCCGGCGAAATCATGATGAAGTACGACAACGCATAAGTATTCGCCGCCGCCGAGACCGCGAGCCTAGGCTCGCTTTGATTGCTGAAACGGGGGTGAGTCATTGCGATGCTCACCCCCGTTTCTTATTGCGCTTTCGAAGTCGCGCGGCCGGCAGCTTGACGCGTTCGCCGCCAGCCGGACAATAACGGTCGAAGTCGTTTCGTTCACAAGCGGACAAGGGTTCGTGCGGTGGCAAAGTTCGCGGTCATTCTGCCGGCGGCGGGGCGCAGCAGCCGGTTTCACGACAAAAACTACAAGAAGCCGTTTGCCCCCCTGGCAAACAAGGCCGTGTGGCTCCATTCGGCCGAGAAGTTCGTCAACCGGCCCGACGTCAAGCAGATGATCGTTGTCGTTTCGCCCGAGGACCGGGAGTACTTCCAGTTCAAGTTCTCGGCCAACACCACGATCCTGGGCATCGAAGTCGTGGAAGGCGGCGCCGAGCGGACCGATTCGGTGTCCAAGGCCTTGGCCCGGGTCAAACCCGACGTCGACTACGTCTGCATTCACGACGCGGCGCGGCCGTGCATCGCCGACGAGTGGATCTCCGAAGTGTTTGCCGCCGCGGAAAAGTCCGGCGCCGCGATCTGCGCCATTCCCGTCGCCGGCACGCTCAAGCGGGTCGGAGCGAACCATAAAATCGAGGAGACCATCTCGCGCACGGGCTGTGGGAAGCCCAGACCCCGCAGGTCTTCAGCCGGCAGCTATTGCTCGAGGCCCACGCCAAGCGGGGCGATTTTCCGGCCACCGACGACGCGCAACTGGTCGAACGTCTCGGCCACACGGTCACCGTCGTCACCGGTTCGACCATCAATTTGAAGATCGCCACCCGCGAAGATCTGCGGCTGGCCGAGCAGGCGCTCAAAGCGCTGCCCAAGCCGAAACTGGCCGGCCCGGGCCATCCGTTTGCCGACGACGACATGTGGCGCTAGGGGACCGGGATGCCGATTCCCGCGGCGGCCTAATTAGCGAACCGGGTTGGGAAGGAACAGCGTTGAAAGACATTCTTGCCGAATTGAGCTGGCGCGGGCTCGATTCATCAGTCGACCGACGAAGCCAATCTGCAAAACTGGCTGAACGCCGCCGGCCGCACGCTGTACGCCGGCTTCGATCCCACGGCCGATAGCCTGCACGTCGGCAGCCTGATGCCGCTTTTGATCCTCCGCCGCTTTCAGCGCGCCGGACACCGCCCAATCGCGCTAGCCGGCGGCGCCACCGGCATGATCGGCGATCCCAGCGGCAAGAGTGAAGAGCGCAACCTGCTCGACGTCGACACACTGACGCGCCAACCTGGCCGGCATCGAGGGTCAGATGCGGATGCTGCTCGACTTCGACGGGCCGCAGGCGGCGCGGGTGGTCAACAACTTCGACTGGATGAGCCGCTTCAGCTATCTCGATTTTCTGCGCGACATCGGCAAGAACTTTCCCATCAACGTGATGCTAGCCAAGGACTCGGTCAAAAGCCGCCTGGAACGCACGGCGACGCAGGCATGAGTTACACCGAGTTCAGCTACATGCTGCTGCAAGCCTACGATTTCGTCCATCTGCACACCGAGTACGGCTGCGAATTGCAACTCGGCGCCAGCGACCAGTGGGGTAACATCACGGCCGGCATCGACCTGGCCCGGCGCATGAAAGGCGTGCAGCTCTACGGGCTCACCTGCCCGCTGTTGACCAAGAGCGACGGCACGAAGATGGGCAAGACCGAAAGCGGCACCGTCTGGTTGTCGCCCACCCGCACGAGCCCGTACGCTTTCTATCAATACTGGATCAACGTCGAGGATACGGACGCCGGCAAGTGTCTGCGCTTTCTGACAGAACTGGACCGCGCAGAAATCGAAACTCTCGACGCGGCCCGGGCCGGCGACCCCGGCCGGCGCGAGAGCCAGCGCCGACTGGCCGAGGAGCTGACGCGGATGATCCACGGCTCCGCGGGGCTCGACACCGCCCAGCGGGCCACGGAGATCTTCTTCGGCGCCGAGATCAGCGAGCTTTCCGACGAACAACTGGTCGAGATCTTTGCCGACGTGCCCAGTCAGGAGTTGTCGAAGTCGCGGCTCGCCGGCGAGGGCCTGTCGATCGTCGACGCATTGGTCGAAGCCGGCCTGGCCAAGTCCAAAGGGGACGCCCGCCGCACGGTCGAGCAGGGCGGAGCGTACGTCAACAATCGCCGCACCGGCGGGCTCGACAGCCGGCTCGGGGTCGGCGACCTGGCCAGCCAGACCGTCATGGTCCTCCGCAGCGGCAAAAAGAAATACGCTCTGCTGAGATTTCGCTAACGGTGCTTCGCCCGCTGCGACTGGTCCCGCCACAGCGCTCCCCGCGCCGCGATCGCGATGGCCGCGAACAACAGCGAGCTGAAAACGATCGCCGCCGCCAGCATTACCGGGAAATTATCCCGCAACAGCACCAACGTGGGTGGCTCCTCGCTGGTGGGCGGCCGCCGCCGCACGGGCAAGTCGGTCCGCTGGTTGGGCTCCGCTTCGCGCCACTCTTGCCACTCGGCGCGGGCCTCGGGCGTGTCCATCGTTTCCAGCGCAACGCTGCGCAATTGCAGCATCCCGACGACCACCACCACCAGCAGGATCAGGTAGGCCAGCAGCCAGAGCCACCGGCTCTTGCGACGCCACGCGCTCACAGGGTCATCGGCTCGTGGCGCAGTCATTGCTTCGGCGGCAACAGGTCCACGACGGCCGTGGCCATGGCCGTGACACCGGTCTCGAGGGTCGGTTCGGGGTCGGGATAGTAGATGGCCGAATGGAGCGACGGCGGTTCACCAACGCGGCGATAGCCGGCCAGTCGCTTGGCGTCGACCGAGCCCAGGCGGAACATGAAGATCGGCACGCCGGCCCGGCCGTAGCGGCTGAAATCTTCGCCCCCCATGGACGGCTCCGAGAGGACCAGGTTGTTTTCGCCAACCGCCCGCCGCAGCGACGGCAGGACACGCTCGACGAGCTCCTCGTCGTTGAACAAGGCCGGCGTCATTTCCTGTTCGAGGACTTCGACCGTCGGCTCGGGCGCCCCGGCGCCGGCCGCCACGGCTTCGGCCTTGCGGCGGATGCCGTCCAGCAGTTTGCGACGGACCTCGTCGGTGTAGCTGCGCACGGTGAGCTGCAAGTGGCACGCGTCGGGAATCACGTTGTGCTTCGTACCGCCATGGATCGAACCGACGGTCACGACGCCGGACGCCACCGGATCGATTTCGCGGCTGACCAGCGTTTGCAGCGAGAGGACCAACTCCGCGGCCTGCACGATCGGATCGATCGTCGTGTGCGGCGCCGCGCCGTGCCCGCCGCGGCCGTGCATCGTGACGTCGACGCTGTCGACGTTGGCCAGCGTATAACCGGGCCGGTAACCGATCTTGCCGGCTTCCAACGTGGCGTCGACGTGCAGCGCCAGCGCCATGTCCGGCTTGGGAAATCGCTCGAACAATCCGTCGGCCAGCATGCGGCGCCACCCCTCGCCCCGTTCCTCGGCCGGCTGCCCGATAAACATCACCGTGCCCGACCAGTCCTGCTTGTGGCTGGCCAGATACCGGGCCACGCCGATCAGGTTCGTTATGTGAATGTCGTGGCCGCAGGCGTGCATCACGCCGGTGGTCGTGCCGTCGGTGTTCTTCACCTTCACCGTCGAGCTGTACGCCAGGTGGGTATTCTCCGTTACCGGCAGCGCGTCGAGATCGGTCCGCAACATCAACGTGGGGCCGGGGCCGTTCTTCAGAATGCCGACGACTCCGTGGCCGCCGATGCCCGTGTGCACTTCGGCTCCGGCCTGTTTGAGAAAATCGGCCAGCTTGGCGGCGGTCGTTTCTTCCTGGAGCGACAGCTCGGGCGTGCGATGAAAGTCGCGATAAATCTTCAACAGATCGGGTAAATGCGATTTCGTCCAGTCGGCCGGCGACTCAGCGCGCGCCTGCGAAAACGACGCCGCGATCAACAGCAGGGCCAGGGAGAATCGACGGGGCATGGAATGGCTCCTCGCGGTCGTGAGCAAATCGGAACGCGCGGCGGCGCGCCGCACGCTGCCCGTATTTTAGCTTCTCGGGCACCCCGGCTGCAGCCAAGCGCCGAATTTACAGCGAATTCAACACCAACGGCCGCCACTGACCAGGAGGCTCAATTGCTGAAGCAGCATTTCGGCCGCGCAGGGCGCGGTGGCTCAACACGCGTTTGACCGCCTCGCCCAGCTCGCCGAACGTGCGATGGTACTCGACGACTTCGAACAGCGGGTCGTATCCGAAACCGGCCGTGCCCGCCGGCTCGAGCCGAATCCGGCCTTGGCATCGTCCGCTGCACTCCGCGGCAATCGTGCCCGCGGGATCCGACAGCGCCAGACTGCACACGTAATACGCGGTGCGGCGCTCCAGCGGCGTCCCCTCCAACTCGGCCAGCAGCCGTGCGTTGTTGTCCTCGTCGGTGGCGCCGGGCCCCGCATACCGGGCGGAAAAGATTCCCGGACCGCCTGCCAACGCGTCGACCGCCAGGCCGCTGTCTTCGCCCAACACCCAGGCTTTCAGATGCCGGGCTTGAGCGGTTGCCTTCAGTGCCGCGTTCGCTTCGAACGAATCGCCGGTCTCTTCGACCTCCAGCGGCGTTGGAAAATCCGCCAGCGACTGGATCTCCAGTCCGGCCGGCGTTAGCAGCTCGACCAGCTCGCGGACTTTGCCGCGATTGTGGGTGCCTAAAACCAACGTCGGCGGCATGGCAAGCCTCGAGGACGCGTCGTCGATTCGCGTGAAACGGCGCATCGTAGTCGGCCAAGTGCCGGGCGGTCAAACGGCGGACCACCCAGGAACGGTAGCCCACCGATGGCTTGGTAAGTCGATTACCGGGCGTCGACGGTTCGCTCGTAGGCGTTGCTGATTCCGAACCGCGGGATTTCAACGGGCATCGGTTGCACGTCGAAGGGGATGCCGGCCAGCTCCTTCTGCCGGCCGACTTCCGGCAGTTCGCCCGGCTCGATCGTGGTTCGCGCGCCAAACGTGCGCATGATGGCGTGAATGCCGGGATTGATTTCGATCTTGCCGTCGGGCCGTTTGCTGCCCACGGCGGCGAACGATCCGACGGTGACGATGCTCGATCCCCGATCGTGAAATTCGTAGGCCTCGTAGCCCTTTTTGCGCAAGGCTTCGGTCAGCAGGTGGGCGTTCTTGGCGGCGTCTTCCAGCTTGCTCGGCGGCAACTCGCCCCGATCGATCTGGTCCTGACGCTTTTGGTCGATGATAAACGAGCGGCCGGTGAACGTCGCCACCTTGACGGTGTACGGTTGGGGACAGTCGAGCAGGCTGTGCTCCACGCCGCTGTTCATTTCCAGCACCAGCTTGTCGACGCCCTTCGGTACAAAATACTCCGGCGGCAGAATGGGGTTGGTGACGACGAACGCGTTGGCCATCGGTCCGCGGTCTGCCGCGTCATCGTTTTTAAACAATGCCTGCTTCGCCTTCTTTTGCAGCATCCGGTAGGCGGCCAACGCCTGGTGTGACTCCTGCGGAGCGACTTCCAGGGTTTCTGGACGAATGTGCTTGATCTTCTTCAGCACCTTCTGCATTTCGGGATCGTCGACGCTGGGAAAATCTCCCACGAGTACGGCGGTCTCCACCACGTCGCCGTCACGCTGGTAACGCATCAGCATGGGCTCGCCCTGCGGCGTGAGCCCCTTGCCCCGCACCGGCTTCGAGTAGTCAAACGTGCGGCGATACGAATAGGCCGGCACCTTGTATTCCTTGCGCAGCTCGTAGATCAACCGCCGGGCCTGCTGCTCCGCACCCTCGCCGGAGAAAGTGGCTGCCATGATCATCCAGGGGCCGTTGCCGTCGGTAATGGGGTACAGCTCGTTCGGATCGGCTGCCAGGTGTTTGAACACGACGAGCTTGGCCCACGGCGGTGCCGCCGGCACCACGCGCGGCGACAGCAGACCGACGAGCGCGACAATTGCCAACCACGCAAACTTTCTACCGGGCATGACCGACTCCCTGGCCAGCGGCACGCGCGCGAGGCGTCCCGCCGGCGCGCCTTCACAATTGATATGGTCGAATACCGAAGTGCAACGAACGACAGTTCGAACTCAGATGATTCTCGAACCGTCCAGATGTGAGGGGCGAAGTGTAGCGAAGCCCGCCCGCCGTTTCCAGAGGGGATTGCCGCACGCAATTAACCTGGTGCTAGCATGGCGGCTCGATGACGGCCCGACGGCCTCTGGGCCGCTAGCGGTTTAGCGAACCTGTCAACGCGGCAAACCGTGAATACGTCCCTCCGCGAGCGGGCCGGCCGTCACCTTGACCAGCCGCCCCACCGCCTCGCATCCACCGGCCAGTTCGACCGGAGCGTACCGGCAGGCCGTCCCCACCACCCGACCCGGCTGCTCGCCGGTTGCTTCCACCAGCACGTCCAGCTCCCGGCCCGCAAGGCTCTCGAAATATCGCTTCCGCAAGCGTGCCTCGAGCGTGCTGAGCTCGCCACAGCGGTGGGCCTTCACGTCCGGCGGCGTCTGATCCGGCATCTCGGCCGCCGGCGTGCCGCGGCGTGCACTGAACGGAAAGACGTGGATCTTGGAAAAGCCCGCCGCCTCGCACGCCGCGAGCGTCGCGGCAAAGTCGTTGTCCGTTTCGCCCGGAAAGCCCACGATCACGTCGGTCGTCAGCGCCGGCCGATCGAGCGCCTCGCGCACCAGCCGGCAGCGATCGAGATAGCGCTGGCTGCCCCAGCGGCGCCGCATCCGCCGCAGCACGCGGTCCGATCCGCTTTGCATCGAAATGTGCAAATGGGGACAAATCCGTCCGGGATTCGCCGCCAGCACGCCGACGAGTTCGCGGGTGACTTCCGTGGCCTCGATGCTGCTCAGCCGCAGGCGAAACTCGCCCGGCAACGCGACCAGCCGCTCAAGCAAATGCGACAGTCGAAACCAATCGCGCTTGGCCCGGCCGCGGCTCCATTCCACGCCGTAATGACCAAGATGAATGCCGGTCAGCACGATTTCGCGGTAGCCCCCCTCGACGAGCCGGCTGATTTCGTCGACGACGTGCTCCGGCGGCCGGCTGCTGGGATGCGGGCGCACGGCCGGGATGATGCAAAAGCTGCATCGCAGCAAGCAACCGTCCTGAATCTTGACGTACGCTCGTTGCCGGCTGCCGAACGTCGAGATGCCGGTGGGCACGTCGGTCACGCCCCAGCGGCCGAGCCAATCGGGCAGTTCGCGCTTGTCAGTGATCACCTCGACGACACTCGGCAAGGTGGCCACTTCCGCGGGAGCGCGGGTGGCGTAGCAGCCCATCACGACGATCCGCGTGCCGGGATTCCGCCGGGCCAGTTGCCGAATGGCCTGCCGGCTTTTCGAGTCCCCCTCGGCGGTCACGGTGCACGTGTTGACGACGCACAGTTCGGCCGCTTCGTCGTCGCCGGCGTCGCGATAGCCGGCCGTGGCGAGCGATTGGCGCACCAGCTCGGTCTCGTACTGGTTGACCTTGCAGCCCAGCGTCACCGTGCGCAGCGTCGTCATTGGGAAAAGCCGTATTCGAGAATCGAAGCCCAGCCGCTCAGCCTAAGAAGTCCGGCGGCGGATGGCAACCGTCAAGCGAGCCGCGCGGCTATTCCGGCACTGGCTCGATGCTGGCTGACATCGAGCCCTGACAGGTTTCGATGTCGCGGTCTTTGCCGAAGGCGTGGATCTGATCGCGCTTCAGCTCGGCGTGCTCCTTGGTGGTGGTGAGCACGATGGCCCGGCCTTGGGTGTCAACCTGCTGGGCGATTTGCACGCCGCGGGGCGCCGGATAGCCGAACAGTTTTTGCATCATGGCCACGACGTACTCGGGCGTATGTTCCTGGTCGTCCCACAGGATGACGTTGTAGCGTGGCTGGTGCTTCGGCTTCTTGTCTTGCTTCGTGCGCTCTTTGAGCACGGTTTGTTCGGCGGGTTCCGCAACGCCGCCGCTGGACTGCTCTGCCACGAGAACACCTCGCTGAAATCTCGCCAAACGAATGGCCGAATCGGCTCAGAGCCATTATATTGCAGGCCCGGTAAGGTGGCGAGCCGAGCCCTCGCGGGCGGCAGGCCTTCTGGACGCGACCAGCTTCATCGACAGCAAGCGGAAAGGCGGCGGGGATGAACGCCCTGGACGACTACCTGACCGAGCATCACGATCGCTTCGAGCGCGAGCTGTGCGAACTGTTGCGCATTCCCAGCGTCAGCGCCGATAGCAGGCATCGCGGCGACGTCCGCCGGGCCGCCGATTGGGTTGCCAACCAGTTTCGCGGGATGAAGCTGGCAGTCGAGGTGGTGCCGACGGCCGGCCATCCGATCGTGTACGCCGAGTCGCCGCCGGTCGCCTGCGCGCCGGTCGTGCTGGTGTACGGTCATTACGACGTGCAGCCCCCCGATCCGCTCGATGAGTGGAAATCGCCCCCGTTCGAGCCGACCGTCCGCGACGGAAATCTCTACGCCCGGGGGGCCACCGACGACAAGGGGCAGATGTTCACCCATCTGAAGAGCACGCAAGCCTGGATTGACTCCGCCGGCAAGCTGCCCGTGCAACTCAAGTTTGTGATCGAAGGAGAAGAGGAGGTCGGCAGCGCCAATCTGGATTCGTTCATCGCCGCGAACCGCCAGCGGCTGGCTTGCGACGTGGTCGTGATCAGCGACACCTGCCAGTTCGGGCCCAACCAACCGGCGATTACCTACGGCCTGCGGGGCATTGCCTACTACGAGTTGCGGCTCAGCGGGCCGAAGCAGGACTTGCACTCCGGCACGTTCGGCGGCGCCGTGGCCAACCCGGCCAACGTGCTGGTGAAAATGCTCGCGGCGCTGGTGAACGAGCGGGGAGAGATCCAGGTGCCGGGCTTCTACAACGACGTCCAGCCGCTCACGCCGCGCGAGCGGCAACAGTTCGCCGCCCTGCCGTTCGACGAGCGGCAGTTCATGCGCACAGATCGGCGTTACGGTACTGCGCGGCGAAGAGGGCTATACGACGCTCGAGCGCCGCTGGGCTCGCCCCACGTGCGACATCAATGGCCTGTGGAGCGGCTACCAGGGCGAGGGAGCCAAGACGGTGCTGCCGGCCCGGGCCGGCGGCAAGTTCAGCTTCCGGCTGGTACCGCACCAGGATCCGAAGAAGATTTCCGCGGCGCTCGAAAAGTGGTTGCGCCAGTTGTGCCCCCCGGGCATCCAGATGGAGTTAATCGACTTTCACGGCGCGCCGGGCGTGGTCGTGCCGCTGGAGAGTCCCTTCGTGACGGCGGCCCAGCAGGCGATCGAGGAGGGATTCGGCCGCGCGCCGGTCTTCATGCGCGAAGGAGGATCAATCCCGGTGGTGGGCACCTTTCACGATCTGCTGGGGGCCGACACCTTGCTGCTCGGCTGGGGCCTGGACGACGACAACACGCATAGCCCCAACGAAAAATTCTCGCTGGCCGATTTTCACCGCGGCATCAAGGCCAGCGCTCACTTGTGGCAGCACCTGGGCGCCTTGAAATCGGATGCCAAGAGCAGCGGCGCCAAGAACAAGGGTGCCTGAAAAAGTCGCTTACCATCTCCTTTAGCAACTCTAGGGAATCCGCTCGTTCTATGCTCGACCGCAGATTTGTCGCCGAAAACGTCGAACTCGTCGAAGAAAACTGCCGCCGCCGCGGCTCGAAGGCCGACGTGCGGGCCTTTGCCGACCTGGAAGCCCGCCGCCGCGCGAAGCAAGGCGAGGTCGAGGAACTGAACCGCAAGGCCAACGAGGTCAGCAAATCGATCGGCAAGGCGAAGGACGCCGCCGAACGCGAGCGCCTGAAATCCGAAGGCCGGGCCCTGCGCGAACAGACGGCCGCGGCGCAGGTGCTGTTGGATCACCTGGCGAGCGAAGCCGACACGATCCTCAAGTCGATCCCCAACCTGTCGCATCCCGACGCCCCGCTGGGGGCCGACGACCAGGCAAATCTCGAAATCCGCCGCGGCCAGCACGAGCCGCCCAAGTTCGACTTCAAGCCGCTCGATCACGTTGAGCTGGCCGAGAAGCTCGATTTGCTGGATCTGGACGGCGGGGCCAAGGTCGCGGGGCACGGCTTTTATTTCCTCAAGAACGAGGCCGTGTTGCTGGAACTGGCGTTGCAAAGATACGCCCTTGAGCTGCTCATCGCCGAGGGATTCCAGCCGACGATCACCCCCGATCTGGCCCGCAACGAGATCCTGCAAGGCACCGGCTACATTCCGCGTGGTCCGGAGACGCAGATCTACAGCATCGCCGACACGGATCTGAGCCTGGTAGCCACGGCGGAAATCACGCTGGGGGGGCTCTTATCGGGCGAAATCCTCGATGCCGATAAGCTGCCCGTCAAGCTATGCGGCATCAGCCACTGCTACCGCACCGAGGCCGGCGCCCACGGCCGCACGACGCGCGGCCTGTACCGGGTGCACCAATTCACCAAGGTCGAGATGTTTGCCTTCACGCTGCCGGAGGCCAGCGACGCGATGCTGGACTATTTCTGCGAGCTGGAGTGCCGGCTGTTCGACGGGTTGGGAATCGCCTATCGCGTGGTGGATACGGCCACCGGTGATCTGGGCGGGCCGGCGTACCGCAAGTTCGATCTGGAAGCCTGGATGCCGGGCCGTGGCGCGTCGGGCGAATACGGCGAGGTGACCAGCACGTCGAATTGCACCGACTACCAGGCCCGGCGGCTGGGCATCCGCTATCGCACGGGCGAAAAAGGAACGGCTTTCGTCCACACGCTCAACGGCACGGCCATCGCCGTCAGCCGGGCGCTCGTCGCCATCCTGGAAAACTTTCAACAAGCCGACGGCTCGGTTGTCGTGCCGGCAGTGCTCGTGCCATGGGTGGGCAAAGACCGCATTGCCGCTCGCTAGCCCGCACTCGCCCGTGGCGAATGGCCGCGGGCACTTGTGCCGTGACGGCTACCGACGACCTTGGGCCGAAAAGAGACCATGACAATCGCGCGGCGCACTGGGATGGCACGCCGAGCCGCTCGGCTAACGTGTTAGCTCCCCACTGTGTCTAACGAGTTGGAAAAATTCTGAAACGATGTGCTGGTCTGCGTGCCCAGGATCTGGATGCTTCCCAGGCAGACGGTGATCACCAGGGCCAGCATCACGGCATATTCGACGGCCGTGGGGCCGTCCTCCTCGGCCAGAAAGCGCTTTATTTTTAACAGCATCGTCTGCTCCTTTGCGTATACGGGTCCGGACCTTCCCGTGCGCGGGCAGCCCCAGCCCCACGGCGATACGCCCGCGCCGAGGCGACCGCTCGGCGCGACGGACCACCTTACCTTTCGACAACCGGCTACCCCGCGGAGCAATGCCCGTGGGGCCCTTGGCTTTGCGTCCTGGCCTTACGGCCAGTTTGCCTTTTCGAGGATGGTGGCCAGGAGCACAACAACGGCTGCAAGGCCGCCAAGCTCTCTAACAAAATTTGTTGACGTGAACCGTCTGAGGAGGTGACCCGGCCACCGTCGCGATTCGCTGTCCGGTGGACTGATCTGCCACAGGAGAGCCGACCCGGGTCGGGCTATTGCAAACCTATCTTACTTTTTGGGACTGTCAAATCGGTGGAAGCGGTTTGTTGGTTTGATGGTTTGTACGAGGAATCCGCTCAGGCGTCGCTCATGGCCGCCTGTGCATCGCGGCAAAGCCGGGCAGCCTCGTCCTGCGTGGGAGCCTCGGCCACGATGCGGACGATTGGCTCGGTGTTGCTGGCTCGCACCAGCAGCCACTTGCCGGGCCAGTCCAGCCGCAACCCGTCCAGGCGGTCGGCCGCCGCATCGGGAAAGTGCCGCTCGGCTGCGTCAAACGCCCCGGCAATCCGCTCCGGCGGCAGGGTCATCTTCGTCTTGACGATCTCGTAACGGGGCAGTTCGTCGGCCAGACGGCTGACCGGCAGCTCGCGGCGAGCCATCGCGTCCAGCAGCATCGCCATGCCCACGAAACTGTCGCGCACCAGCACGACGCGGGGGTCGATCACGCCCCCATTCCCCTCCCCTCCCAGCAACGCCCCCCGTTCGAGCATCAAATCCACGACGTTCGCTTCGCCCACAGCCGAGCGAAAAAAGGGGACATTGTACTTTTCGGCAATATCCTGAGCCATGCGGCTGGTCGAGCAGTTGGTCACGATCGGCCCGCGCTCGTCTTGCAATCGTTGCTCCACGCAGATGGCCAGCGTGTACTCTTCGCCGATATACCGCCCCGACTCGTCGACGACGGCCAGCCGGTCGGCATCCGGGTCCTGGCAAAAGCCGACGTCGCAGCCAAGACGCGTGACGGCCGCCAACACGCCGGACAGGTTCTCGGCGGTCGGCTCGGGGGTGTGTTCGAAGCGTCCGTCGGGCGACTCTCCCAGCAGCGCGGCCTGGCAGCCCAGTTCGTCGAACAGACGTCGCCCCAGCAGGCTGCCGGCCCCGTGATTTGAATCGAGCAGGACTTTGAACCGGCGGCGGCGGATGCGCTCGACGTCGACCGTCGCCAGCACGAGCCTCAAGTGCGCACTGGTGGAATCCTCCAAGCGATTGACATCTCCCAGCTTGTCGTGAGCAACCCAGGCCGGTAAACCGTTCCGGTAGGCTTCCATGACCTGTCGACCGGGCTCCGCGGGAATGACGCGTCCTTCGGACGAAAACAGCTTCAGGCCGTTATAGGGAGCCGGATTGTGGCTGGCCGAAATCTGGACGCCGCCGGCAGCTCGCCCATCGCGGACCAACACGCCGGTCGTGGGCGTCGCGGCCACGCCGGCGTCGATGACGTCGCGTCCCACGGCGGCCAGCGCCCCGCACAGTACCGATGACAGCATGGCCCCGGTGGCCCGGCCGTCGCGCGTGACGACGATGGGGCCTCCGCCCAATTGCCCGGCAAACGCGCACGCATACCGCATTGCCACTTCCGGCGTCAGACTTTCGCCGACAATGCCCCGCAGTCCCGACACGCTAATGATCGGTTCGCTCACGCCGCGTCTCCCTCGTGCGTTGCTCGAAAAGCCTGCGTCCAGTCGCCGCAGGCGTGGCCCTGTGTGCCGAAATTCTAGCACTTTTCCAATCACGATTCCTGCGGCCACGGGAAACGGCCGCATGCGTCGCGCAAACGCAGCGGCTATACTGGCGCGGTGCAGCAAGAACCCGGGCCGCCCCTTCCGCACCGATTTCGATTCACCGTCCGCAGGCTTCTGGGGGCTACCTTTTGGATCGCACTTTGGTTTGCTGCTATCCTGAATCTGTTCCAGCCCGCGCAACGGCCCCTGTGGTTCGCGATTCCGGCCGGAGCAATCCTCTACTTGGCGCCCTACTTGGCACTTGGCACGCTATTCGGCCGGCCACTGCATTGGCTCATCGGGGGGCTGCTGATCCTCGCAATGTACCTGATGATCGTGGCGGTGATCGCCTTCATCACGTGGCGGAACCCTTGACCGAGAAGCGGCAAATCCGCCTGCCCGCGACCAGGGATTTCGCGATCCTATCCGTCGGCGGACCTCGGCGATATAATGGCTGAAATTTGCGCTGCTCGCGGGGAAGCGAACCAACAGGCGCGCAAAAAAAGAGGGCTCTTGCTCGCCGGGGCAAGAACCCTCTGATTTGGCTGTCCGGACTTGGCGTGGCCGCGTCCGGAGACCCACAGCCGTAACAAGCGTATCGGGCCAGCGGCGCAGAGAACTTTAGCACTGGCCGCCGCGCCCGAACGAGCGATCATTACAAGCCGAAGGGTTTGCCTCACACGCACCCTCGCGTACGACGAACGGTTACAAACATGAAAGTTGCCAAGTTGGCCTTGGAGGATGGAACGGTCTATCCGGGGCATTCTTTTGGAGCCCCGGGGGAAGTCGACGGCGAAGTGTGTTTTAACACGTCGATGACCGGGTATCAGGAAATCCTCACCGATCCGAGCTACCGTGGCCAGATCGTGACGATGACCTATCCCGAGATCGGCAATTACGGCGTCAACGACGAGGACGTCGAAAGCGCCGGGCCGCAGCTGGCCGGTTTCGTGGTTCGTAATCGCAGCCGCGTGGCCAGTAACTTTCGCGCCGGCGGAACACTGGAAGAATACCTGCGGCAGTACGGCGTGGTGGGCATTTCGGGCATTGATACCCGATCGCTGGTCCGCCGGATTCGCGAGCACGGGGCGCTCAAGGGAGTGCTTTCGACCGAAGATCTCGACGACGCCAGTCTGGTCCAAAAGGCCCAAGCCAGCCCTGGCCTGGTGGGGCGCGACCTGGTGCGCGAGGTGATGCCCAAACAGCCCCGCACGTGGAACGAGCGGCTCAGCACCTGGTCGAAACTCGATCCGCCGGCCGAAGCGGACGGAACCAGGGCCGGCAAACCGCCACACGTCGTGGCGATTGACTACGGCATGAAATGGAACATTGCCCGGCACTTGTGCAACCAGGGGGCCCGGGTAACGATCGTGCCGGGGACGACTCCTAACGCCGAGATCCTGGCCCTCGAGCCCGACGGGGTCTTCCTGTCGAATGGCCCGGGCGATCCGGAGCCCTTGGTCTATGCCATCGACACGATCCGCCAACTGCTGGGCAAGACACCCCTTTTCGGCATCTGCCTGGGCCACCAGTTGCTGAGCCTGGCCTGTGGGGCCACGACGTTCAAGCTGAAGTTCGGCCACCGTGGCGCCAACCAGCCGGTGCAGGACCTTCAAACCGGTCGCGTGGAAATCACGTCGCAGAACCACGGATTTGCCGTGCGCGAGGACAATCTGCCCGATTGTCTGGAGGTGACGCACCGCAACCTGAACGACCAGACGATCGAAGGCGTGCGGCATCGCGAGCTGCCGGCCTACGGCGTGCAGTATCATCCCGAAGCGTCGGCCGGCCCGCACGATAGCGACTACCTGTTCGAGCGGTTTTGGGAGCTGATTGACCGGAGGCGCGTAGCGGTGTGCTGGGTCATTCTTCGAACAGCACGCTCAACACGTCGATCGCTGCCAGGGCCCGTTCCGGCCGGCGAACTTCCCCTTCGGCAAAGTCGGCACAAATCGCCAGCGCACGGCGCAGGTACTGCTCGCGCGATTGTTCGACCAGCTCGGGTTCCAGCTCCGAGGCCGCCAGCGGCCACGCGACTTCCAGTTCGGCCAAAGCTTGCGCATCGCCGGAGATGGCGGCGAAGACCAGGTCGTCCACCCGTTCCAGCATTTCCAGGACGTGCAGCCGGCTGTTGGGCCAGCTTTGCCGCCAGCAGGTCCAGCTCGGCCCCGCGTTCGGCCGGAGCGTCCACGAGCAAGCCGGACGGTGCCGCATGCGCCGCGTCAGTCCGTGATCCGGCTTGGGAGGGCCGGATGCATTGGCGCCGGTCGAGGTTCTTGGCGGCGGGTCGTTTCGGTACGGTCCGGCTGAGTCTGCCGATGCGTCCGCCTGAATGCTGGCTGCCAGTTCATCCAGGCCCGCGGTGGTGAGGCCCGGTCGCGGTTTCTCCAGTTCGGCTGCCAGGGCCGAGAGTTTGCCAGAAGTGAGGTTCGACGCGATCCAACCCGCCCAGCCGTCCCAGGTCACGTCCGATCCAGCGGTAGGGTCCAATTGCAATACGGTGAATCCTTGTCGGGCGGCAGCCCGCGCGGCAGCGGCGTCGGCCGGGCAGCGCCAGATCGCGCACCGGTCGGCCTGGCGAGTGTTCAAGCCGGTCGTGAAGGAGAACTCGACGCGGCATTCGACCGGCAGCAGGTTGAACAATCCCGCCACCAACTGTTCGCAGGGAATATCCGACGAAATCGCCAGCCGCCGGTTGGCCAACGCCGCTTGCACGAGCATCGCCATGGCCGCGGGCCCCGGCTCGCGGGCCAATTGGGCCAACAGCCCGGGATCGACCGCCGGCGCGCGGCCCCCCAGTTGGATCGACGGGAGCGACTCGGGCACGGGGTCCTCGACGCACAAGCGCGCCGCTGGCGGCGGCCGCTCGCAGGACGGCGAACGGGTCGTTGGCAAAGCGGGCCATGACCTGCGGCGGCACGACCAGGTATTGCGTATACACCAGCTCCCCGCCGCGGCCGCTGTATTCCCGTCCCGCCACGCTGGTGCGCGAAACGCTGTAGGCTCCGCTGGCCAGCGTGAAGAAGTTGACGCTCCCGTTCCTGGCCCGGCTGTGTCAGCAGCGAGCCGTGTGACGGCCCCCACACGGACAACTCCCGGGCATCGGCCTCGGACAGGTGCCCGCTACGGCTGAGGAGTTGATAGCCCTGGGCTCGGTCCGTTTTGGCCGACGTGAAAATGGCTTGTTCGATGAGCACGACCGCCGCGTCCTCGCAACAGGTGAAGGTATTTGAACGGCTTCATCTGCGCCGTGAGCTGACCGCCAGCACCGCCGGGTTTGTCAGGTCCGCAAGTTCTCGACCAGCCACTCGAACGGCTCGATGATGCCGCGCGGCTCGATCCGCAGTGGCACGGTCTGCTCGCCGGCGGCCCGCACCGGCCGGGTGGCGCAGGCGCCGGCCACTCCCGCCGCGAAGAACCGGTGCCGCTGGAATCGCTGCTGGCAGATTCGCGACAAGCCGGGCGCGTGGCGGCGGGCGTACGCGGCCGGATCGTCGAAGCACGATTCGCACTGATCGGCCTTGCTGAAGATCAACGCCACCGGGCCGCGTGGCCCAGGAATTCTTCGAGGTGCCCTCCAGCTCCGACAAGTGGCTGAGCAGCTTCATCGTGAAGTAATCTTCGTCGATTGAGCCCGACTGCAGCTTTGTGCCGTCGATCAAGATCATCACGCCGTCGCACCGGCTCAGCAGCGAATGGATCACACGATAGGAGCGCGGGTGTTCGACCTCCTCGAACAGCGCTTCGCCGGCCATGTCGGGGAGCACCATTTCGACCGGCTGGCGGTGCTTCGGGCTGCGCAACTGGCAGTGGACCCAGTTCCAGCGGTCGGGCTCGTTGGGCGTCTTGCTGGGAAACTCGCACCGCGCAGCGCCCCCAGCGTGTTGTGCTGCAGCGTGACGGAAAAGCCGCCCGCGGGCCGAAAGCTGCAAGTGCTTCGGCTGCCGCGAGAGCATGTCCAACAGCATGCCCAGGTACACGGTCTTTCCGACGCCGCTGGGCCCCAGTGCCGCGAACATCACGGGTTTGACGTTCTTCGACTGGGCCTGATGGGCGAGGATCATCGGAGCGTAACAGTTGCGACAGGCCTCGGCGTCGGGAGTATTGCCCTCGCCGCAGATCAAGCAGGGGATCTGGTTGCCGTAATGGGCCAGACGCAACGAATCCAATTCCAGAGCGACGCCGCGATTCATGTTTGGTTCTCCGCCAACTGGCACTCGGTCGGTTCTGCCGCGCTTTGCGGCTCGGCGTCCGCGTCATCCTGCCGCGGCGAAAGGTCGCCGAGCTTGATGGCGCAACGGAATCCGATATTGTGCTTGCGCGCAGCGCCACGTCGGCACTTTGAAAGTGGCAAGTGGCCTGGTTATCGAGATACGTGTCAAAGGCCCCGCCGCGAACGCTCTTCATCTTGGTCTGCACGGTCGACAGCTCGGTACCTTCGAAGGCAAAGGCGTCGGCGGTCCACTCCCAGACGTTGCCGATCAACTGCTGCACGCCCCCCACGCTCACGCCGCCGGGAAACTCGTAGACGCTCACCGTGCGCCCCGGGCCCGAGCCCCACAGGTTCGCCCGGCTGCGGTCCATCGCTTCGCCCCACGGATAGCGGCGCATCAAGAGCGGATGCCCCGGGATCGACACCGGCCAACTCCCCGCTTTGACCCACTCGGCGTCGCTGGGCAGCCGCTTGCCGACCCAGCGGGCATAGGCCACGGCCTCGTACCAATTGACGCCGATCACCGGATGGTTTTCCTCGCCGCGCGCAAAGCGACCGTTCTTCCAGAACCGCGGGCCGGGATGCCCCGTCGAATCGACGAAGTCCAACAGCGCCGGCCAAATCTCCGGATCCCAGATCTGCATCTGTTCGTATCCGCCCGTGGCGACGAAGTGGTAATACTGGCCGTTGGTCACCGGGTACCGGTCGAGATAAAAGGCTTCCAGACTCAACAGCGGCCCGCCAGCCGATTTCTGTCCCGTTTCGCCGTCGTCGCTCGCACGGCGCACGACGATCTGGCCCTCGGGCACCAGGCACATCCCATCGGCCAAGGCGGCACGCGTCCGCGCCAGTTGTTCGAGCGACAGGTTCTTGATCAATTGCGGGCGCAGCAACAGCGCGTAGCGATTCTGCGACAACATTTCATCGATCACGGTCTGGATTTCGCGGTTGGCAGCAGCCGCAGCCACAGGCGCTTCGTTCGGCCCACTGCCGGGCGTAACCGATTCGGCCTGGGGGCTGTCCTCAGTTCGCTTGGCCCGGCCGCTCGCACAGGTCGCGCCAATGATGCCGCCGAACCATTCCGGCAGTTTCGACAGCACCGTGCCGGGGGTTGTCGAGTTAGGTGATCCCATGGAACCTCTCCGCGTTTATTGAGCGACTCACCGTGTGGCCTTATCGTTTGTTCGCCAGGTTGCGAATCTTGCTTTTCTGCAGGGCCTCGAATTGCTCCATGACCGATCCCAACACGCGATCATCCGGCCGCGCGACCCCGGCCGGGGACTCTGCCGGAGGCTGTGGAGGCGGGCTAACCGGGGCCGAGTAGGCCGGCACGGCGCCGCTGCGATGGGCCAACGCCTCGGATTGCATTTCCACCGCTCTGCGCAACTGGCGCAGCTCCTCGCTCCAATTCTCTCGATCCGCCGCAGCGGTCCGTTTCTGTTCGGCCAACTGTTCGATCAACTCGGCGGCGCGATGCCGCAGCAAGTCCAGCTCGTTTTCCAATTGCTGCCGTTCCGACTCCGCGTCTGCCACGCGCTGTTGGAGCGCCGCAGCGTCGGGTGCCTGGCTCAATTGCTCGGAGAGTCGGCCCAATTCGGCCTGGGCCGCTTCGAGCTCGCTGCGCAGTTGCTCCGCCCGGGCCGCGTCCTCGCCGGCTGTCCCGGCTTCCTCGCGCAAGCGTTCAAGCTCCTCGCATGCCGCCCGCCGGCTGGACTCGATCTGTTCGATTTCCCGCTGCAATTGTTCGTTCTGTTGCATCTGGGCCTGCAATCGCTGCTGGCTGCGGGCCAGTTCGGCTTCGGCGTCGGCCAGCCGGCCGCGGGCCGCAGCCATCTCGGCGGTCTGCTCGTCCGACGGTTGGGCGGCCCGGGCGGCCCAGGCGTCCGACTGACGTTCCAAGGCCTCGCGCAGGTGTCGCAGCTCGTCGCTCCAGCTTTCGCGGTCGGCGGCTGCCTGGCGCTGCCCTTCGGCCAGTTGATCCGTCAGATCCGCGGCGCGTTGGCGTGTCGCTTCGAGCTCGCCTTGCAGATGCTGGCGATCGGTCTGGCTGGCGGCGAGCTGCTGTTCGAGCCCGGCCATTTCGGCCGGAGCCGTGACTTGTGTCCGCAGACGTTCGATTTCGTCCTGTGCGGCCGACAATTCGCCTCGCAGCCGGGCGACTTCGGTGGCGCTTTCGGCCAATGGAGCAAATTGTCCGCGCAACTGTGCCAATTCTTCGCGGGCGGTCTCGCGGTGAGCCTCGAGCCGGCTGATCTCTTCGCGAAGTTGTTCGTTTTGCTCGACCTGTAGCTGCAGCCGGCTGGAGCTCTGCGCGATTTCGGCTTCGGCCTGCGTGGCCCGCTGCATAGCCGCAGCCAGAGCGGCGGCGTTTTCTGCCGATTGGTCGCCGCGCTCCTCCCAAGCCGCGGCCTGCCGATCGAGCGATTCGCGCACCTGGCGCAGCTCCTCGCTCCACTGCTGCCGTTCGGATGCGGACATGCGGTGTTGTTCTTCGAGCGCCTCGCCCAGATCGGCGGCCCGCCGCCTGAGTGACTCCAGCTCGCCTTGCAACTGCTGGCGCTCGTTTTGCATGGCGCACAGTTGATCTTGCAAGTCGGCGGCTTCGGCCGGAGCGGTCAGTTGCTCGCGCAGCCGCTCGATTTCCGCCTGCGCCGCCGACAACTCGCCAGCCAGCCGTGCCGACTGCGACGCCGCTTCCGCCAGGGCGCGAACTGCCCTTGCAGATTTGCCAGTTCCTCGCGGGCCGCCTCGCGTTGCGCTTGGAGCTGCTCGATCTGGTCGCGGAACTGTGCACATTGCTCGGATTGAATTTGAAGTCGCTCGGTGCCTTGCGCGATTTCGGCTTCGGCCTGCGAGAGCCGGCCGCGGGCGGCAGCCAAGGCGGCCGCGTCGTCCGACGCCTGAGCGGCACGCTGCAACCAGGCTTCGCTCTGCCGCTCGAGCACCTGCCGCATGTGGCGCAACTCTTCGCTCCAGCGATCGCGCTCGGCCTCGGACTGCCGCTTCTGTTCGGACAGCAATTCACCCAATTCCGCGGAACGGTGCCGTAGCGTTGCAACCTCCTGTTGCAATTGGTGCCGCTCGGCCTCGACGGCCGCCAGTTGCGTTTGCAACTCCGCTCCGTCACCCGCTCCGCCTGACGGTTCGCGCAGCCGCGCGATCTCGGCCTGGGCGGCCTCCAATTCGCCGCGCAGCCGCGCCGCTTCGGTCGCCGCCTCGGCCAAGGGGGCAAACTGTCCGCGCAATTGCGACAGCTCTTCGCGGGCTTCGCGATAGTCGGTCTCCAGCCGCGCAATCTGCGAGCGCAAATGTTCGCTTTGTTCGGCGGCCATTTCCAACCGCTGCTGGTGCTGCGAACACTCCGACTGCACCCGCGCAATCTCCTGCGTCGCCTGCGCAAGCTCGGACGACGTAGTGTCCAACTGTTTCTTCAGGGCCGTGCATCGACCCGACAGTTCACCTTCGACCCGGGTCCGCTCGGCGATCTGTCGTTCGCACTCTGTCAGGCTGCGGCGGGCCTCGGCCAATTGGCGGCGGCAATCGGCCAGCTCGGTGCCGCGGTGCTCGCAGTCCTGCAACGCCTGTTCCAGACACTCCGACACCGTCTGATAACCGCGACGCAGTTCGCGGATCGACTCCTGGAGCGGGCGTCCGACGGCGTTCAGCGGTAATGACAGGTCGAGCGACACATTCATTCCCATCAGTTTGGGAGCAGCCGTGAACGCGCGGGTGGCCGCTCGGCCAAAACGCCAAAACGGACCGCAACTATAAGCCCGCGGCGAAATGGCCCAGACGTGCGTGTTGGGGGCAGCCGCCTTGGAAAATCTAGGTCATGACCGGCCGCTAGCAAAAGCCGCGCGTTCGCCAGGAGGCACGTTTGTGACCCGCGCCGGGGACCAAGTTTAGGCCATTTTGCAACGCTTAAAGCGTTTTTATATAAATGCTTACGCCATGAAGACGAAATGCGCAAACTGTAGAGACCTTGCGGAAAACAGAAAATATGGCACCTTTGAGGCAACACACAGGGCGGTGAATGGATGGGTTCCACTTGAGAGGAGAACGATGATGATGCTGAATCGCTGCTTGTTAACCGGCCTGGCATGCGGAGTGGTGCTGGCATTGGGCCCCGCCGAAAGCGCCCACGCCCGCGTCTTAAAGCGGACGGACGCCGCGCCGGCGAGCCTGACGAAATCGCTGGGTGGCTGCGCAACTCCGGAGCCGGCTTGCTGTGCTCCGGAGCCGGTTTGCTGCCCGAAACCATGCATTCATTACCGGCACCGTGGACCGAAGCTGTGCTGTGGCTGCGAACCGTCGCAACCGATCGTGCTGCACGTGAAGGACCCCTGCACCGGATGCGAAACCGACGTGCCGGTTTGCCTGCCGGCCTGCTGCGAAGGAGAGCCGAAGGTCTGCTGCGGCACCGGCTTTCTGGGACGCGACGTGGTCGAGTACCAGTGGTGTTGCGGGTACAGTGTCCGCGTTGCCTTCAAGCATTGCGGCGACCTGCTGGTGACGACCTGGGGCCGCTAGCCGTAGCGGCTTATGCAAACAAACAATCGGCCCGGGGGACGAACGGCGTCTCGCGGGCCGTTTTTCTTAGAGCACCGCGTGGAGCCGCGCCGCGACGGGTCCTATCATGGTGCTGGACCGCCGCCGTCCAGAAAGTCCAGAGGAGCCCGCCGTGGCTAAGGATACGAGGCGCAAGAAACGCCAGGATCGCCGCAACGAAGGACGCGACGACGAGAGCCGCGGCACCGAGGCGTTGACCGTCGTCTGGATGATGTCGGTGACCACCACGCTGCTGTGCGGGCTGGCCGCCGCGGTGATCCTATTGGCCGCCGGCAATCATCCGGGCGCCGATCGGCCTCGGCTGTTCGGGCGGCTGCTGCATTTCAGCGCGTTCGTCTCGGCCATCCTATCGCTTTTGCTGTTGGCGGCCGTGCTCAAATTCCGCCAGCAGCCGCCTCCGCCGATCATCACCTGGTCAGCCGTCACGATTGCCTTGCTGACACTCGGCGCGGCCTTTCTTTAGGCCGTTCTTGGCGAGAGGGTCCCCACAGGCGTCAAAGAGTCCACAATGGTCGGGGCATCTCAGGCCACGTGGCGGTGGTCGGTCGCGTCTGGCTGCGGGGCGTCAACCACCGGCAGGCCGGTGTGCGGCTTTGGCGGACCGTCGTGAACGTGGGCCGCCGACTCGGGAATTGGCGGCAGCCGCCATCCGAATCGCTGCAAAATGGGCCAGACCAGCGGCGCATTCGCCCAGAACCAGCGACCCCGAAAGAAGTAACTCAAAAAACACTTGGCGTGCAATTGGGCCACTTGTTCGGTGGTCAGGTTCTGATACTTCAGCACCGGCGTGTAAACCGTGTACTGCGACGTGTCGAACGTGGCGATTTGCGACTTGATCAGCTCGTAGAACTCCGTGCCCGGATAGGGCGTCACCACGTTGAAATTGGCGAACGTCGGATTGACAACCTTGGCATAGCGCAACACGTTGAGGATCGTTCGCTCGGTGTCCTCGGGAAAGCCGATCATGAAACCGGCCACGGTGCGAATGCCCAGCGAGCGGCACAAGGCCACGAAGTCGCGCTGCCGGTCGTCGCGGATCGGGGCCCGGCGGTAGCGTCTGAGCGTTTCCTCCGAAGGGGTCTCAATGCCAACGGTGATGCTGGTCAAACCGACCTCGCGCAGCACCTTGAGCACGTCGGCGCGCAACAGGTCGATGCGGCTTTCGATCGAGAACTGAATCTTGCGTGGCAGCGAACCGATCAGCTCGGCCAGGCGAAACACCTTTTGCCTGTCGACGCCGAACAGCGGATCGCGAAACTTGAACGACCGAAAACCGTAGATCTCGATACCGGCTCGCATCTCGGCGGCCACCATCTCCGGCGCCCGCACGCGGGTGGCGTTTTCCAGGATAATGTACGGGCAGTAATTGCACTTGAGCGTGCAGCCGCGGCTTTGTTGCACGTACGCGGTCGGAAACTGCGAGAAGTCGTAACCGATGCGAAACTTTCGGTAGGCAAACAGCGACCAGTCCGGAAACGGCAGTCCGTCCAGGTCGTCGATTTTGCCGACGTCGACGGTGCGCGAGGTGCTGGCCAGCACTTCGTCGAGTTTCCACAGCAACTGCTCGGCTTCGCCGCGAACGATCGTCACGTCCAGCCCGGCGAACGCTTCGCTCATCGAATAGGCCACGGTGCCGACGACCAGCACGCGACAACCGGGCGAAGCGGCCAGCGCTTCGGCCATGGCCTGCCGCTCGAGCGGCACGGTGATCAGCGAAGGATTGAATACGTACAGGTCGGCGCCCACGGGCACGCGATCGAGCGAATACTCGACGCTGTGCCCCAGCTTGCGAAAAATCGCGGCCAAATTAGCGAAAGTGAGAGCCGCGGGGCGGTAATCGCGCTTGAAGAAATGGCGCACGATCCGCCCGGCCAGCCCGCCTCCGCCGGGAAACTGGCCGACGCCATAGCCGCCGGCAAAGTCCTTGGCCACGTCCAGCTTTCGCGTATCCCACAAGACAACGCGCATCGGGGGTTCCTTTCCACCGTGCAGGTGTGAGCTGTTCTAGCGATCTGTTGTTTTCGCCAACACGCGACTAGGCCGCCTTTCGCGCCGCTTCCACCGGCGGGACCGGCACGTCGGGTCGCACGATATTCGTGATCGTGCCGCCGGGCCGCATGTCATAGCTAATTCCTTTCCACACGATCCGGCGACTCAAGGCGGAACACACCAACCCCAGCCAGCCGACCACGTTCGCCACCGGTCCCAGCCAACGATCGAACCGCTGCACCGCCCGCAGGTCGCCTTGCCGCGCCGGCAGATAGTAGCGCGATGCGTCGTGCCGCAAGTGAGCACGCCATTGGTGCAGACCATACAACACGCCGACCGCCAGTGCCGGCTTCCAAGACCAGGCCGCAGCCGTCGCCAGCCCCCAGACCGCTCCCGACAGGCTGCCCCAAAAAGTGGCCACCATGACGCTGGAACCGAACAGCAGCGCGTACCAGTGCACCACCGCATAGCAACGCCCAATGATGAGCTGCCGCCGAACGAAACTGAACATCTCGCGCCAATCCGCGTCCAGCGGCGACGGCAATATGCACATCGGCTCGGCGACCACGCGCCGTTGCTCGCGGGCCATCACCCGCGTCGCGATCAGGTCGTCACTGAGCGTACCCTGCCAATCATCGCGGATCCGGCTGTCGTCGAAGACCTCGCGGGTAATGGCCCACGATCCGCCCCAGATCAAGTGATGTTTGCCGGGAAACATGATCGGCACGACCGCGCCGTTGATGCTGGCCAAGACCAGGTTGGCAAATGTCGGATGCTTGGGGATGAAGTAGCGATAGCCGGTCGAAACGGCCGCATTGTAGAGCCGATTCGTGAGCAATCGCAGCCAGTCGCGCGGCGGTCGCACGTCGGCGTCGACAAACACCAGCTCTTCGATCGACGGCGACAGATTCTCCGTGGCTACCAACAAGTTGTGCACCTTTTGGCCGGTGCCGGTCGAAATGCCGGCCACGACCAGCCGCGACGGCGTGCCCGGGTACTCCTGCATCAAGCGACGGATGGTGCCGGCAGCCGGATCGGCGTCGCTTTCGACGACGAACACGATTTCGTAGTCGGCGTGGTCCTGCTCGAACAGCGGCCGCAAGTTCGCGACCAAATCATGGTCCATGCCCTTGCAGGGTACAAACAAGGCCGCGTGCCGTTTGTGGCCGGGCATTGGCCGGTGCCTCGAACGGCTACGAGCATAGCGCCGGTGCTCGAACGCCTGCCAGGTGAGCAACATCGAGAAGATGGTTGCGCCAGCCACCGCCGCCCAATAGCACGTGGATAACCATTCCATGCGAGTAGCACCTTCCATGGCGCAAAGAAACGCTCTCGACGAGGCAAAGACCGGCGCAATCGTTCGTCAAGCGGGCCGAAATAGTATCCAGGCCCGACACAGCGGTCAATGCCTTTGAGGCAAACAAGAGAAGCTGGCGAGATTGCCTGGCACGGATTTCTGATTTTGTGCCTTGGCGCTCTTACGGCTTGTCCGCCACCGGGAATCCGGCTTTCTGCAAGTCGTTAAACCCACTGGACAGCGGCCGCACGTCATAGCCCAGTTTACCCAGAATATCCGCAGCACTCAGCACCCGTACACCGCTGGCACAGTGGCAATAGATGATCCGGTTCTTGGGCAACGCCTTTTCGACCTTCTTACGCGCGTCCGGGTCGCTCTTCACCTGTCGCAGCTCGCTCAAGGGCAGCAACTGAGCCTCCTCCAGATGCCCGCGTTTCCACTCCCCCGGTTCGCGGACGTCGACGATCACGGCCTTCTTTTCGGCCAGGTTTTCACGCACCTTTTCGAGCGAGTCTTTCGTATGCTCGGCCGCCCGAGCGGCAACGGCAAACAGCAGCAGGAACGAGAACCAGCAAAGTCGCATCTTCATGACAAACTCTCACCGTGGACGAATGGGTTGAGAAACTTCTGGCAGTCGCTGCCGTCTTATTGTACGGCGAGCGTCACGGTTGCCAAATGCACTAGCTATCGCGCCATGTTGGCTACGCGGCCAGTAGAGTCGGGCGACGGGCCGAACTGACCACGTCGGGCCGCTTGAGCGCCACGGCGGCCAGCGTTCCGCCAAAAGCCACCGACATCTTGAGCGCGCAGACGAACTGGCTCCTGCGCCCACCAGCGGAATGCAGTCCAGATCGCACTCCGGGTCGGGCCGCGTCAGATTGAGCGTCGGTGGAACGAACCCGTCGCGCATCGCCAGCGCCGTGATCGCCAGCTCCACGCTGCCGGCGGCGTTGATCAGGTGTCCCAGGATCGACTTGGTGGCGCTGGCGCACAGCGAGTCGGCGGCGCGGCCCATCGCTCGTCGAATCGCCCGCGCTTCGGCCACGTCGTTTTGCTGCGTGGCCGTACCGTGAACGTTGATGTAGCCGATGTCCTCGGGCCGCAGCCCTGAAACGCGCAGCGTGTCCGAAATAAGATGCACCAGTGCGTCGCTTTCCACGTCGACGCCCGTCACGTGATGGGCCATCGCCAGCAAGCGCCCGCCGGCCACCTCGGCGTAGATCTTCGCGCCGCGGGCCAGCGCGTGGCTAAGCCGCTCGAGCACGAACATCGCGCCCCCTTCGCCCATCACGAATCCCTGGCGATCGAGATTGAACGGCCGGCAGGCCTGTCGCGGGTCGTCGTGATTCGCGAGCACGCGCATCTGGTGAAAACCAGCGGCAAACAGCGGCGTGATCGCTTCGGCGCTGCCGGCCAGGGCCAGGTCGCATTGGCCGTCCTCAATCGCCCGCACTGCGGTGAGCACGGCAATCAGTCCGCTGGCGCAAGCCGTTGAATGGCTCAGCCGCGGACCCATCAGGCCGTGTCGCGTCGCGACCTGCCAGCAGGCCGTATTCGGCAGCCACTGCTCGCGCCACGGGATATGCGTGGGCGGATTCAGATGCGCGCATCCAAACTGTTCGACCAGCCCGCGCATATCACCCATATGCGCGCTGACCGCGCAGCCAAAGCGATCGGGGTCTATGGTATGACACGAGACTCCGGCGTCGTCCATAGCTTCGTCGGAGACGCGTTCGCAAAGTGCGAGCACCTTGAGCCGGTCAGGAGCGTCCAATTCAATATCGACCGGTGCGCCGATCAACATTCCATCGGGAATTCCGGTCAGCCCGGTCAGACGGCGCATGGAGCTTCGTCCTTCGCGCACGGCTTGCCATACGCTTTCGCGATCGGAGCCGGCCGAAGCCAGCAATCCGATGCCGGTGATCACGACGCGTTCGGAGTCTCGTCGATCGTGGTGCACGCCTGCTCCCGCCGAGGTCATGCTCGAGCCGCTGATTGGAAGTGTTCATCGCGGCAAGCGGCTTGGCCACTTCCGCTTTCTTCGCCCACCGCGCGTACGGCGAGGGCCGCGAACTGTACTGGAATTGTTGTCGGCAAGCCAATCGCAAGTTGCCGCCAACCGGGGGCCGTCCGCACGGCTCCGCCAGCTAGCGAGGGGCGCGATTCGACGCATGTACTCGCAAATCAGGCCCCCGGCGTGGGTCAGCCAGGCTCGAGGAAAATTTTTCCGAGCACCTGCTTGCAAACAGCTCAAGGGCTGCTACACTTTGCCCGTGGGAAATTTGCCCAAGGATGGCTAGAAAAACAATATTTCATGGGAAACCTGCCCACAATTACCTGTTGGAACCCGCCTGGTCATGCCCGCACCGCAGGACTTCATCCTCGGCGAGTTTCCCAGAGCGCTCGACGAACGCCATCGCTTGTCGATCCCGGCCGAGTTGGCCGATCCGCTGGCACAGGAGGGGAGCGACTGCATCTTGGCCAAGGAGCGGCCCGGTTGTCTCAGCTTGTGGAATGCCGCACTGTGGCAGGACCGGCTCGACCAGGGAGTCGAACTGGTGCGCAGCAAGATGCGAGCCGGACGGCTTGAAGGCAAGTTGGAGGAAGTGCAGTTACTAGGGCGATTGCTATCCACCCGCCACAAGACCGTGCAATTGGCCGGTCGCGGGCGGCTTTCCATACCCGAGGGGTTTCGGGAGTTTCTTGGCGTTGAACAAGGAGGTGAAGTGATCGTGCTGGGGGCCGGCGTGTGCGTTGAGATTTGGAACCCGCGCGCCTGGCTCGTTTATCTCGAAGCACGCATCGGGGACTTTCGCCAGCTTTTCGATCAGCTTTCCGGCTGATCCTGAGAACCTAACGTCCATGCCCGGCAGTTTCGGAAACACTGTGTAGATTTCCTGCCCGTGTCACCCGGTTGGGAATGCAAGTCCCAGGGAACGGGCCAATGTTTGGCACGGAAGCCCAAACAAACCGACTGCCGGGCATGGCGTTATTTCTCGCAAGCGACGCGCAGCATCACGCCGCGCACCTTCCAGGCCCCGCCAGCTAAACCCGCTGCACGCCGGTCCCGCGCGACGATAGATGCCGGGCCAAGGCCGCACCCACGAAATTGGCAAATAGCGGATGCGCCGACGTCGGCTTGCTCTTAAACTCGGGGTGGAACTGCACGGCCACAAACCAGGGGTGCTGCTCCAGTTCGATGATCTCGACCAGCGAGTGGTCAGGGCTGGTGCCGGAAAACGCCAGACCGTTGGCCTCGAACTGTTGCCGATACTGGTTGTTGAATTCGTAGCGATGCCGGTGTCGCTCGGAAATGATCGGGCGCCCATAAGCGGCGGCGGCCTTGCTGCCGGACAGCAAATGGGCCGTTTGGGCTCCCAGCCGCATCGTGCCTCCCTTGTCGGTGATCGACTTTTGCTCGTCCAACAGGCAAATCACGGGGTGCGGCGTGTCTTTGCTGAACTCGGTGGAATGCGCCCCGGCCAGTCCCACCACGTTGCGGGCGAATTCGATCGCCGCGCATTGCATCCCCAGGCAAATCCCCAAAAACGGTACGCCCCGTTCGCGGGCAAAGCGAATCGCCTCGACCTTGCCTTCGATTCCTCGCTCGCCAAACCCTCCGGGCACGAGCAATCCGTCGTAACCGGACAGGAGCCGCTCGGGGCCTTCCTGTTCGATCGATTCGCTCTGAATGCGTTGCACGCGCACCTGCGCCCGGTGGGCGATGCCCGCGTGATCGAGCGCCTCGTAGATCGACTTGTAGGCGTCGCGATGTTCGGCGTACTTCCCCACGACGGCGATCGAAATCTCGTGCACCGGATTGCGCAAATTGTGCACCAGGTCGCGCCAGCGGTCGAGCTCCAGCGTTTCGGCCGGCAGGCTCAGCGAGTCGACGATCAGCTCGTCCAGCCGATTGTCGACCAGACTGAGCGGCACTTCGTAGATTGAAAAATCCTTGTCCTTCTCCTCGATCACCGCTTCGATCGGCACGTTGCAAAACAGCGCGATCTTCTCGCGATCCTCGCGCGACAAGCTCCTTTCCGTGCGGCAGATGAGAATGTCGGGCTGGATACCGATCTCCCGCAACTGCCCCACCGAATGCTGCGTGGGCTTGGTTTTCAACTCGCCGGCCGCCTTCAGATACGGCACCAGCGTCAGGTGAATGTACAGGCAGTTCCGCTTGCCGGCGTCCAGCGAAAACTGGCGGATGGCCTCCAAAAACGGCTGGCTTTCAATGTCGCCCACCGTGCCGCCGATCTCGGTGATCACGACGTCCACGTCGTCGTCGGCCAGCTTGCGGATGCAGGACTTGATTTCGTTGGTGATATGCGGAATGACCTGCACGGTCTTGCCCAGAAATTCGCCCCGCCGCTCCTTATTGATCACCGACTGGTAAATCTGCCCCGTCGTGTAGTTCGAATCGCGCGACAACGGGCTGTGCGTAAAGCGCTCGTAGTGCCCCAGGTCCAGGTCGGTCTCGCTGCCGTCGTCCAGCACGTAAACTTCGCCATGCTGGTAGGGGCTCATCGTCCCCGGGTCGACGTTGATATATGGATCAAGCTTTTGCATCCGCACCCGCAGTCCACGCTGCTCGAGCAGCATGCCAATCGATGCGCTGGTGAGTCCCTTGCCCAACGAACTGACGACGCCGCCGGTGACGAAAATATGCTTGGTCATGCAATCTCCATCCTGCTCATGAAATATTGCCCCTACCCAAACGCGCAAGGCGACACGAAAAAGGGTGGCGGAACGCTCTGAAAAGCCTGCGGAAGGCACACGGGCGGGGCCAGGGTCTCTGATCCCTGGAACCGTATTTTACCGCAGTCGGGCTCGCCTGACAAACGCCCGGTAATCCTCGGGCGTGTCGATGCCCACGGTTCGCTCGCGAACTACGCCCACTCCGATCCCGTAGCCGTTTTCCAGTACCCGCAGTTGCTCGAGGCTCTCGAGCTTCTCCAGCGGCGTACGGCCGAGATCGGCCAGGCGCAACAGAAAATCGCGCCGGTAGGCATACAGTCCGATGTGCAGATGAAACAGCGGCGGTTCGGCCACCAGCAACGTGTCGTTCCACTCGCGCGCGTGCGGAATCGGACTGCGACTGAAATACAACGCCCGGCCGCGACCGTCGAACACGACTTTGACACAAGAAGGATCCTCGAGCACGGCGCGCTCGCGAATCGGCGTGGCCAGTGTGGCCATCACCAGGTCGGGGTCGGCCTCGAGCATCGCGATCACCAGGTCGATCGACGAACCAGGCAGCTCCGGCTCGTCTCCCTGAACGTTCACCAGAATGTCAACGTCGTGCAGTTGCCGGGCCACCTCGGCTACGCGGTCGGTGCCGCTGGCACATGCCGGGCTAGTCATCCGCACTTCGCCGCCGAACGCCCGGACGGCCGCGGCCACTTCCTCGTGATCCGCGGCCACGAGCAGGCCCGAGGGCTTCGCCGCTCCCGCGGCCGCCTCGTAGGTGTGCTGCAACAGGGGCTTGCCGGTTTCGGCCAATAGCAGCTTGCGGGGAAGTCGCGTCGAGGCCAACCGGGCCGGTATGACGACGTAACTCGTCGCGTGGACGCGTAACCGAGGAACTGCTGGCAACATCCCCTCGTCCCCCAAAGCGAGAACCCGTGGAAATCCGCTGACATAGCTTGTAGCGGAAGGGTCGGCGATTCCCCAAGACCGGTTTCTTGCCGCCGGGAGCCCCTCATCGGGACACCGAGGGGTCGGAATCGACGGGCTTTGGCGATGGTTGTGGTAGCATGGCCGACGGTTGCGTATGCTAACCTTGGTGGGACCTTGCGCCGAAGCCCGGCGGACAATCCGGCGGCGGCGGTTCGTCCTGCCTCAACCCTCTTGGCCTTTGGGAGTTCTGAACTTCATGTGCGGAATTGTCGGCTACGTCGGCCCGCGAGAAGCGGTCCCTTATCTCATCGAAGGTTTGCGTCGGCTCGAATATCGTGGCTACGACAGCGCGGGCGTTGCCACCATCAACGGATCAGGCCTGGTCGTTACCAAGCGAGCCGGCCGGCTGGACAACCTGATTAAGACTTTGGGTGAGCACAGTTCACCCGGCTCGGTGGGCATCGGCCACACGCGGTGGGCCACCCACGGCCCGGCCACCGACACCAACGCCCATCCGCACGTCGGCGGCCAGATGGTCGTGGCGGTCGTCCACAACGGCGTGATCGAGAACTTCCGGCAGATCAAGACTCGGCTGGAAGCCGAAGGCTATGAATTCCAATCCGCGACCGATACCGAGGTGATCGCCCACCTGATCGCCAGTTGTCTGGAAGAACAGCTTGCCGCGGCCGAGGGTAACGGGCAGGCTGCCGACGACGACCTGCACGGTTGGATCGCCGCGGAGCACTTGCCGCTGGCCAAGGCCGTGCAGCAGGCCGTCGGACAGTTGCGCGGCACGTATGGCCTGGCCGTCTTGTTCCGCGATTATCCCGGCGTGATCGTTGCCGCCCGGCTGGGCAGCCCGCTGGTGGTGGGCGTGGGCGACGACGAGCACATTATCGCCAGTGATGCTTCGCCCTTGGCCGGGCACACCCAGCAGATCGTCTATCTGGCCGATCACCAAATCGCCGTCATCACGGCCGATTCGCTGCACGTCATCGATCGCGACCAGGGACACGTGCAACATCAGGTCAGCGTGCTCGACATTCCGCCCGACGCCGTGACGCTGGATGGCTACCCGCACTACATGCTCAAGGAGATCTTCGAGCAACCCGAGACGCTGCGCAACACGATGCGGGGCCGGTTGAGCATGGACGAGGCCACCGCCGTCTTCGGCGGACTGAACCTTTCGCCCCAGCAGTTACGGAGCGTGAACCGCATTCTGCTCACCGCCTGCGGTACGAGCTGGCACGCGGCGCTGGTGGGGGAATACCTGATCGAGGAAATCGCCCAGATTCCCGTCGAAGTCGAATACGCCAGCGAGCTGCGATATCGCAATCCTCCGCTGGACAGCAACACGCTGTTGTTTGCCATCACGCAAAGCGGTGAGACGGCCGACACACTGGCTGCCTTGCGCGAAATGAAACGCAAAGGACATCCGACGCTGGCCATCTGCAACGTCGTGGGCAGCTCGATCGCCCAGGCGGCCGACGGCGGCATTTACCTGCACGCCGGTCCCGAAATCGGCGTGGCGTCGACCAAGGCGTTCACCTCGCAGTGCCTGGTGCTGGCCATGTTGTCGCTCTACTTCGGCCGGATCCGCAACGTCGGCTTCGACGCCGGCATGCGAATCATCGAGCGGCTGCACGAGCTGCCCGATCGCGTGGCCCGGGCCCTGGAGACCAACGACACGGTGCGGCAAGTGGCGGGCAAGTACTGCCACTGCACGAACTTTCTCTACCTGGGCCGGCAGTTCAATTTTCCCACTGCGCTGGAAGGAGCCTTGAAGCTCAAGGAAATCAGCTACATCCACGCCGAAGGCTATCCGGCGGCCGAAATGAAGCACGGCCCCATCGCGCTGGTGGACGAGCACACGCCCACGGTGATCATCATTCCGCACGGCTCGGTCTACGACAAAGTGATGTCGAACCTGGAAGAGATCAAAGCCCGCGGCGGCCCGGTGATCGCCGTGGTATGCGAGGGCGACACCCGCGTGGCCGACCTGGCCGACGACGTGATTGAAGTGCCCCACGTCGAAGATTTTCTGCAGCCGATCGTCGCGATCATTCCGCTACAACTATTGGCCTATCACATCGCCGTCTTGCGTGGCTGCGACGTCGACAAGCCCCGCAACCTGGCCAAGAGCGTGACCGTGGAGTAAAGACCCATCGAGCCGTTGCTTGTCCACTCCGCGCATCTGGCATGTGATCATTTGCCTGCGGCAAATCGCCGCGTCAACGCGTCCGCGCTCACCCTGTCCACCGCGCAACGGCAGGGCTATATTTGAATTTTGCCCACGGGCCCGTAGCTCAGTCGGTTAGAGCAGGGGACTCATAATCCCTTGGTCGGGGGTTCGAGTCCCTCCGGGCCTATTCGCGTCATCGTCCGACGCATCGTGACAGACGCCAACCTCGTGAAGCTCAAGAGGTTGTGCGCCTATCTCGACCTCGACCTGGTTCTTCGACGCTGACGACCCCGGGTGGGGTCAAATCGGTCGCCGATGCCAAGGCCCCTGCCCAACGAAACCCCACGTCCCTTGTCTCTCACGTTGCGCTGATCCGAAAAACGGCCGAGGCAGTGTTTCGCCTGCGGATGGAGTCGAAGACAACGAAAAGCTGTTCCGCAGACGCCATGCCATTGAACCAGCACGACTCTTCCATCTCGTTCACGACACACTTCGAGCCGGTTTGGTATTCCTTCCACGTGGTCGGCAAAATGCCAGTATCGCGATGCTGATTTCTGTTGATTGTCTACCGTCCAAGTGCACTATCTCCTTTAAAGTCCTGTGCACGAAGACTCTCTCTCCATTGGGCGACGTTTGATGCACTCCGCTCAATCGAGTTTTTAAAACATGCCCCCGAAAAATGTTTGACGCGTTAGAGGGTGGTGGACTACGCTAGTGCCCCTAGGCAGTTTCGCAATGGTCGTTTATCAGGAGAACCGCTAATGATCCCCACTCGTGAATTGTTTGAAAGTTTCGGTCGCCAACCCGTGCGCACCGTCGCGCGTCGCGCACTTGCGGGTTGCCTGGCAGCCACGTTCGTGGCGCACGCATCGGCCGCGCTTGCGGATTCATTTGCAGTTTCCGCATCTCCAACGAGCTCGGTGCAGGTCGACTTATATACAAATCCGCAAGATGCCTACGTGGATACGCTGGGTCCGAACGACGTGAGCGGCTCGGCCGACGCGACCGTGAGCGTCGGCCTCGGCGGCAATGGCTCGTTCGATTTCAATTCGGCCTCACTGTCGGTGGCGAATCAGACCGTCACGCTCACTCTTCCGAACGGCCTTGGTACCGTTGACGTCGTGATGGACAGCGTCGGGATGGGCCTCGTATCCACCGGCGGTATTCCGGTTGTCGGTAATCAATGGAACCTGAGCTCGATCGGTGCCCCGTCAAGTTTCACCGTCAGCTTCAACGCGGGGACGATGACCCTTAATAACGCGACCGGGCTTGCCCTGGTTTTCCTTACAACGCCGGCCGTCATCGACCTTGATGCAAACCCCATCAACTTCACGCTGCCGAGCCTTGTCGCTGCCGGCGTCAGTGGTACGGCTGATTCGACTTCGATCAGCATGGTGATGTCCAACGTACAGATCGAGGGGTTCATCGACGCCGGCGGCCTCTTTCTTGACGGACAAATGTCCGGCAGCCTCTATCTGGCAACCGTGCCGGAACCAGGCACGTTTGCCCTGTTCGGCGTCGGTTTGATCGGTCTGGCGGCTGTGCGACGTGCCCGTTCGCGTCGGAGCTAGTCGCCGCGTACCATAAAATCTGCTGGAAGAAACGCAGAACGCCTGAGTCCAGTTCACACTGCGACTCAGGCGTTTTTTTGGACATTTACTCCACTAGTGCTTTGTCATAAGTCTGACCTTCGGGCCAGACGTGGCACTGCCCAGGCCAAAGTTGTAGGCCAAGTGCAGCCGGACGACTCCGGCAGCCCAGTTTAGGACTTCAACACGATCTGTCGCAGGTCTACTTCGACCGCTTTCGCCAGCCAGCGCAAAGCAGGCCGAACACGCCCACCGCCACTAGCACGATCGTCGACGGCTCCGGCACCGCTCGCGTTGCGACGAGCGTCCCGATCAGCTCGAAATGTGCCGAGGTACCGGTGATCCGCGTGACCGGCAGCACCAGCGTCTCGACGCCTCCGGCGGTGGTCAGGCTGGCCGCCAGACTCGTCGAATTGGCGCCGGCACCGTCGGTCGGCGCCGCACCGAATATTGTTATGTCGCCAAATGCGCCCGGCAGCACCTCCAGATTCATGCCCGCCGGAACGGTGCCGTCACTGACGGTACCGGTAGTGATGTCCAGCGCCGTATTGCGCAGCGCCGCGGAAAGGACTCCTAACGGAGTGGCGGCGACTGTCACGATGCCGTAATTGTCAGTACCCGGATGGGCATTCGGCATGTAAGGAGGGGGGCCGGCCGGGTTCAGCGCGGCGGTAATCGTGCTGCCGCCGCTGAAGGTGAGCACGCCGCCGGTTTCGTCAGCGGCAATGGTGCCAGAATAGGAGTCGGTGTCGGAGCCAGCCACTTGGGCTTGTACCGCGACTCCCAGCAAGCTCGTTCCCGGCCCTATTGCAAGGAAGCTCTGAGAAGGGTCAATCGTAAAGCTGACTGGCACGGCCTGAGCCACCGTCGACCACGCGGCGCACAGGGCACAAAACAATGCGATAACTAGCAACGCACGGACTCGGAATTTCATTAACATTAGGCTCTCCCGGGTGCAACTGCTGAGGGGGATTGTCAGAAGCAAAAACGGATTTAGTTTCGGAGCATGACTAAACAGATGTTGACGCGGCATGGCATTCGGTGTTGAAACAGTCCGAAAGCCCACGCGGATGGCAAGACGGAATTGGCCATCTTGGATCTGGACCAATGGAGCAAGCCGCGCTGCAGTAAAGCTGCTGGACGAGGCCGCCGTGACTAGATGGCGTGGGTGGCAGCCGGAGTCGCGCTCGTGAATATCACGACACGACGGAGGCAGTCGGCCTTTAGAAGAAGCTCACTAGCGGGTCCAAACCGGTGCCCACGCGTCGGCCAAATTAGCGAGTATGAGGATAGTTTTGCTCCACGACGTTGTCAAACAAAAAACGTCACTGTCTTGCCCCACATGGGTGGGCCTCCATCCTGGAGAGCCGCAATTCGACCGTTCCCTGACAGGGGCAGAACAATCGCTCCGGTGACACTTGGAGACGTTTCGGTCCAATCGGTTGAGGGGAAGAGCGGTTTCCCAGATTGCCGCGGTGGCCAAGCCGGGAACTTCCATTGGCCCCCAGTGACAGCGCGGAGCACCGCTCTGGCTGCGGCGGCGGCGAATCAACGCCGCTCTTACGAAAAGCCTGGCCACGCAGCGCGGCGGCTTCCGCCGTCGGTGCCGGGTCCTATTCGACTTCGATGACTTTACCCGAGACCGATACTTCGACTTCCCGAATCTTTCCGTTGGGCATCGTGCCGCGGATTTCATAGACGTCTTCGCCGTTCACTTGGACGACTCGCGCTGGTGAACTTGACGTTGGGAAGCGTCTTTTCCGCGATGGCTACCAATTCCGGCGCGATTTCGGCCATCGGCACCACGGTGGTTTCCGCCTCTTTCGCCGCGCAGCCAACGCAGGCCAGTGTGAACAGAGAGCGCAATGGACCGCATCAAAACTCCCCTGATACCGTTTCGCCACCAGCCCTGGTTGATAGGGCCTCAAAGATTTCCGGATCGAGTTCGACCGTGAGGAACGAAACGTGCGTGTCGGCAAACAAAAAATTCGCCCCGCTCGGGTGCAAGCTGTGAAACATGTCGGCCTCGCCCAGGGGATCGCCGGGACTGATGTGCTCACCGGCCTGGCCGAGCACCATTGTCGCGCCGTGTTCGATTTCATAGGTGCCGATGCCGTCGGCCGGACCTGGGGCCAGCAGTGCTCCGGTCACCGATCCGACCCAAGTGGACTCGCCCAGCGCGTGGGAACGTTCGCCGACGGCGATCGTGCGCGACGTGCCGTCGGTGATGTCGCGAAACCGAACTCGGCTGTTGCGAAAAAACAGTCCCGTTCCATCCACGCCGGGCTCCGAGTTGCCGTACATGCCAACATAGTTGGCCGTAGCCACGTCGCAGATCTTCGTTCGCGACGGATCATCGCGCAGTGCCTCCCATGTCGGCGGCGCGGGATCGGAAGGACAAAGATATACGGCGATCCGCGTGATTCGTGACTGCTGGTTTGCGCCGTCCTCGATCGAAAAATCGTATCGCAACAGGCCGCCGAGCGACGTTTCTTCCAACTGCTTCAGCAGCAGCGCTGCCCACCCCCAACCCGGCCCCGTATCCGTGCCGCCGGCAGCGAATTGCGAAATATAGCCTGACGGCAGCGAGCGATGCGTCGATGCGTAGTTTTCAAACGCGACCCCGATTTGCCGAAGATTGTTCGTGCATTGGCTTCGCCGCGAGGCCTCCCGGGCAGCTTGAATGGCCGGCAGCAGCAGGGCCACTAGCAGCCCGATGATGCCGATCACCGTGAGGAGTTCCACGAGGCTAAATCCGGCGCGTCGTCGCATTCGTTCGTTCCCCTGGGATGGTGTTTCCACCTGAGAATTGTACCGCATCCAGACGAGTGCGCTCCAGGCCATCGGAAGGCCCGGCTCTGTGCAAGCGGCGGGATGAAGTGGTCCCATTGGAGCGTCCCGATCACCTCGGGCAGCCGGCCAACGAAGCCTCGATGAAGCCCCTTTGGATTTGATTTGCGTCCGGGTGACCTACCATATAACCGTGTTTTGGTTGGGCCACGCAGCGCCGGGCGCCCTGGTTCGACATGAGGAGCGGCCAATGGACGAATCGCCACAGGCCGGAGCGTCTTGCGATCGCTTTGCCGCGACGTTCGACACGTTCTACGGCGGCAAGCCCACTCTGGCGACGCCGTGGATCGACCGCCGCTGGTCGCGCGGTAGGTACCTGCGCTACGCATTGACGTTTGAGCGGCTGGGCGATCTGGCCGGAAGGCACGGGCTGGACATCGGTTGTGGCTCGGGAACGTACATCGCCGAGGCCATCAACCGCCACTGTTTTTCCCCACAAGGGGGAGCCTCCGTCAAGAGAGCCGCGATTCGTCCATTTTCTGGCAGGGGCAGGACCATAGGTCGGTGACGCTTGGAAACGCCTCGGTCAAATCGAGCGATTGCAAGGCGGGATCTCTCGGGTGACTCGGTGGCCAAGCCCCGAAAAGTGGTGCCAGAATAGGCAAAATACAATCGTTCAGGGCAATCGCTCCGGATGGCATCGATCGAAGTTGGCGCAAGCTCGCCTCCGCCATTTCGGAACGGATTTGCCGGCGGAGAATCTAGAGTATACTAATTGCTCTTGCGTCTTGCGGGTGAACGAACTGGACGTCAAGTTTCGGTAATGGCGACGCCCGCTGTCGCCGCGCTAATCTGCCGCCTGGCTCGCTGGCGGTGTCCCAGTAGATAAGATGAGCTCGATGAACGAAACGCAGCAGGCCGGAACCTTTTTCGACCGCTTTGCCACGACTTTTGACACATTTTACGACGGCAAGCGCAGCGTGATGATGCAGTGGATCGACCGCCGCTGGCGGCGCGACATGTTCCTGCGCTACGCCATGACGTTCGAACGCCTGGGCGATCTGAAGGGCAAACGCGGGCTGGATATCGGCTGCGGCTCAGGCCCCTACGTCGCCGAAGCGCTCAAGCGCGGTGCCTCTCAGGTCGTGGGGCTCGATCCCGCACCGGGCATGCTCGAGCTGACTCGGCAACGGGTCGAAAAGCTCGGCACCGCGGACCGCATCGAATTGATGGAAGGCTACTTTCCCTCCACTCAGCCGGCCGGCCCATTCGACTTCGCCATCATCATGGGCGTACTCGATTACGTGGCCGATCCGGTGGCGTTCTTTCGCGGGCTGCGCTCGATTCTGACGGGTAAGGCGGCCGTTTCGTTTCCGAGCAAGCACTGGTTCCGCACGCCGGTCCGCAAAATTCGCTACCGCCTGCGCGACTGCCCGGTGTACTTCTACGACGAAGCGCAGATCCGCTCGATCGGCAACGAAGCCGGCTTCGGTACGGTCGACGTAGTCAAGATCGAAGGCGCCGGCATGGACTATCACGTATGCCTGGAACCCTGAGCTACGCACCGCCGATCATCAGCATCGACGTCGAGGACTGGCCCCAATCCAGTTGGGACCGCGAGTTGCCCGTCACGCAGCGGGCGGCCGACAACACCCGCCGCCTGCTCGACCTGTTGGCCGAAGCTAACATTCGGGCCACGATGTTCATCCTCGGCAAGCTGGCCGAAGCGTTTCCTGACGTCGTGCGCGAGATCGACGCCGCGGGACACGAAATCGGCAGCCACGGCTACGGCCACGTCGAAATCTTCAAGCAGTCGCGCGGCGAATTCGCCCAAGATGTGGCCCGCAGCAAGGATCTTCTGGAGCAGATCGTTAGCAAGCCGGTGCGGGGCTATCGGGCCCCCGATTTTTCGATCATCCGCGAGTCGCTTTGGGCTCTGGAGGTACTGGCCGAGCAGGGGTTTGAGTACGATTCGAGCATCTTTCCCGTAAAGCGGCCGCGGTATGGCATTCCAGATTGGCCGCTCGAGCCGACCCGCGTGGGGCTGCCTGGCGGCATGAGCATCCTGGAATTCCCGATTGCCAGTTACCGGGCTTGGGGCAAGAACTGGCCCGTAGGAGGCGGCGGGTATCACCGCCTGCTGCCCGGCTCAGCCGGACGCTGGCTGGCGCGGCGCGTGATGCAATCGCGGCCGTTCGTGTTCTATTGCCACCCCTACGAGTTCGACGCCCGGGAGTTCGCCGAGATCCCGCTCAAGCTCCCCTTGAAGGTGAAGCTGCACCAGGGGCTGGGACGCGGCCGGTTTCGTGCCCGATTCGTTCGCCTGGTCGGCCAGTTTGGCGGCTGCCGGATGATCGACCTGGTCGAAGGGCACCAGTGGCCCGACTTCTCGCTCGACGCACTGGCGGCGACCTCCTCGTAGGCCGGCCGGCGGGAGCCGCATGCGACCGTCCGTCGAGGGAGCGGGCCGGAGCCTTTTGCAGCCTCCAAACTTACACCGGCGGCTCGCGTGCCGTGCGGCGTCCTGGGATCGGCCGTGACGCTTCGCACGGATCGGGCAACACTTGCGCGGATTCGCACCCGGAAGATTTTTTTGCGGTGTTGTCGATTCCGTCCGTTCTCGTTCGACTGTTCTGTGGCGGCCAGGAGACGGCATTTGAAACCAACCGCGCAAACGATTCACACCCACTCTCACCTTTTGAGCGAAGGAGCTTTGACGATGACGCAAGCGACAAATCCCATTCCTGCCGGACGCGAAGGCCTGATTCCGCACCTCGTGTGCGCGGGCGCCGCCGAAGCGATCGAGTTCTACAAGCGGGCATTCGGCGCCGACGAGATGATGCGGATGCCCGGCCCCGACGGCAAACGGCTGATGCACGCGGCGATCTCGATCGACGGGCACCCGCTGTTTCTGGTCGACGACTTTCCGGAAATGGCCGGCGGCAAACCGCAATCGCCCACCGGGCTCGGTGGCACGCCAGTCACGATTCACCGCTTCGTGAAGGACTGCGACGCCGCGATCAAGCGGGCCGAGGAAGCCGGCGCCACGGTGCGGATGCCTCCGCAGGACATGTTCTGGGGGGATCGATACGGCCAGGTGGTCGACCCATGGGGCCACTGCTGGTCGTTCGGTACGCACCAGCGAGACCTGACGCCCGAGGAGATCACCCGTGCGATGAACTGTGCCTTCGAGCAGGCGCAGGCCGCGAAGTAACGCTGCTGATCGACGAACCGGCTGGCTACCGCGTGCGGTGGGACCCGTCCCGTCCACGCGGCCGCCGCGCCGGAGCCCGGTGCTTGAGCAGCCCCCGCCGTTCATTTCTGCTTTGTCGCGTTTCGGCGGCCTTTTTGGCTTACTTGGCGCACATGCCGCATCTCGGTGCCCTCGGTGTTCTCGGTGGCCAGCATGTCCGCGAATGTCCGGCGATGGGCAAGCTAGCACGCCAAAGCGCTATTCGCCCAGCATCGATTTGCGCCGCAAGATGTGGTGATAGTGCTGGGCGAAGCGATGGGCTTCGTCGCGGACGTATTGCAATAGCCGCAGGGCGTAGGAGTGACGACTCAGCCGCAGCGGCTCGTCCTGGCCCATCACAAAAATCTCTTCTTCGCGCTTCGCCAGCGAGATGGTCTTGGGAGGCTCGATCTCGCAAGTCGGTGAACGCCTCCAGCGCGGCCGAGAGTTGCCCCTTGCCCCCGTCGATGAGCAGCAAATCGGGAAAGATCTGCGAGTCGTCGTGCAGCCGCTGGAACCGCCGGGCGATCACTTCGCGAATGCTGGCGAAGTCGTCGATGCCCTGGACGTCGCGAATCTTGAACCGCCGATAGTGCGGTTTGAACGGCAACCCGTCGATGAACTGCACGAGGCTGGCCACGGTCTCGCCGCCCCCCAGGTGCGCGATGTCGACCCCTTCGATCGTGCGCGGCTGCTCGGCCAGCTTGAGCACTTTTTGCAGGCCGGCCAACCCCTTTTTCGGATCAACGTAAAACACCTCGGGCTGAACGTGCGTCTCCAGTTCGCCCCGCTCATCGAGCGTTTCGAGCATGTGGATTTCGTCGCGCAGCCGGGCCGCCTGCTCGAATCGCAAGTCGGCGGCCGCGGCTTTCATCTCCGCTTTCATCTCGTCCAACAGCCGCCGCTTGTTCCCTTCCAGAAACATCCGCAGGCGGTGAATGTCGCGGCGATAGTCCTCTTTCGAGATCCGCAAGTTGCACGGCGCCGAGCACTGGTCGATCGACGCCAAGAGACAGGGGCGAAACCAGCGCCACTTCTCGTCCGACTCATCGATGTCGAGTGAGCAGGTGCGGAACTTGAAAATTTTTTGCAGCACCTGGATCGCCCCCCGCAGGCTGCCGGCGCTGGCGAACGGGCCGTACAGCTTCGTGCCCCGCTCGTGCGGCGTGCGGGTAAACTCGACGCGGGGAAAATCCTCCCGGGTGGTGATCTCCAGGTAAGGGAACGTCTTGTCGTCCTTCAGGTCCTGGTTGTACTTCGGCTGCACGTCCTTGATCAGCCGGGCTTCGGCCAGCAGCGCGTCGACTTCGCTCTCGCACCCCAGGAAGTCGATGTCCGCGATCTCGCGGACCATGTCGGCCGTGCGGCGCTCCTCGGCCGCGGCCTTGAGAAAATAACTGCCCGCCCGGGCCCGCAGGTTTTTGGCCTTGCCGACGTAAATCACGCGTCCGGCCGAATCCTTCATCAGGTACACGCCCGGCGTCTGCGGAAACTCGCGCACTTTGGCCAACGCCCGCCGGAAACCGGGCGAACCGCCCGACGCCAGTTCAACGGCGCCGTCGTACGGGCCGGACTCCGCAGCCGGATCGGGAGGCGTCTCAGAATGGGTTTCGTCGGACATGGAAGCTGCCGGCCGGATTCGTCAATTGTCCGTGGACTCGAGCGTCGTCCGCTCGTTGCATTCTATCGGGCCGTGCCAGCGGGGAGCCCGGTATTCAGCCGCCCAGGTGCGAAAACGCCGTCAAATCGCCCCCCAGGTCGGCCAGCCGCTGGGCCAACTCGGCCTTGGTCGTGTCGAGGTTGGCCAATTGCTCCGCGGGCTCGTAGGTGAACATGTAGAACTTCACCTTGGGCTCGGTGCCCGAGGGACGCACGGCCACGTACGTGCCCTCGGCCTCGAGGTCGAGCATGACCATGTCCCCGTGGGGGCCCTCGAACGATTTGGCAGGGCCACCCGGCGCGTGCTCCTTCAGGCTCTGGTAGTCGCGGCACCCGCCGCACGGCGAGGCCCGCCAGCTGCGTCGGCGGATCCGTGCGGAAACGGGCCATCAACGCGGCCATCTGGGTCATTCCCTCGGACCCCGGCAGCACGATTGAAATCTGCGACTCGGCGTGGCAACCGTATTGCCAGTAGAGCGCGTCGAGCTTCTCGTGCAGCGACTGGCCGATGGCCTTCTGGTGCGCGGCCAACTCGGCCAGCAGCATGGCCGCCACCGCGGCGTCCTTGTCGCGGGCATAAGTGCCGGCCAGGTAACCGTGCGACTCTTCGGCACCAAAAACGAACCGCTCCGGCCCCCGCTCGTCCATCGTGCCGCCGATGTACTTGAAGCCGACCAGCAGGTTGCCGTAGGTCTGCACGCCGTACGCGTCGGCGATCCGCCGGGCCATTTCGGTGGTGACCAGCGTCTTGACGATGTAATGCTCGGGCGTGAGGCGGCCCGCCGCTTTCCAGCGGTCGAGCACGTACTCGACCAGCAGCGCCCCGATCTGGTTGCCGGTCATCGTGGCCCACTCGGCACCAGGTTTGAACGACAGCGGAGCGGCCAGCCCGATCCGGTCGCAATCGGGATCGCTGGCCAGCGCCAGATCGGCGCCGATCTCTTGAGCCCGGGCGATGATCGAGGTGAAGACGTCTTTGTTCTCGGGATTGGCGATGTGCTTGGGGACGTTGGGAAAATCGCCGTCGGGCGTGGCATGCGGGCCGAACTCCTCGACGTCGCGAAACCCGTCCGCCGCCAGCGCCGGCAAGACGGCCGTCGCTCCCACGCCGTGCAGCGGCGAATAGATGATCTTCAGCTCGCGCGGTCCCGGCAACGCCTGAGCATGAACGGCCGCGATGTAGGCCTTGTCGACTTCCTCCTGGCAGAACTCGACCTGGCCGCTGGCCACGGCCTCGGCAAACGGCGTGTGATGGATCGTCGTGGTCGACATCACGCAATCGATCACGCCCTGGTCGTGCGGCGGCAATAGCTGGCCACCGGTCGACCAGTAGGCTTTCACCGCGTTGTCGCTGGGCGGATTATGGCTCGCCGTGACCATGATGCCGCACGAGCAGTGCTTGTAGCGGACGGTGAACGAAACCTCCGGCGTGCTGCGAAAGCCGTCCAGAAAGTAGACCTTGAAGCCGGCCGCGACCATCACCTCGGCGCACAACTCGGCGAAATGCCGCGAACGATGTCGCGTGTCGTAGGCGATCGCACACGCCAGGTGATTGGTCCCCGTCGGTGCGCTTCACATAGTCAGCCAGCCCCTGGGCGCTTTCGCCAATGGTGCGGTCGTTGATGGCGTTGGAACCGATCGGATACATCTTGCCCCGCCGGCCGCCGGTGCCGAAGGGAATGATCGTCCAGAAAACGTCATCCAGCTCGCCGAACCGTCCGGCGGCCAGGTGCTCGGCCACCAGTGGCGCATATTCGGAATAGCGCGGCTCGGTGAGCCAATCGCGAATGTTCTTCACCGCCCCGGTCGAAAGCTGACGGTCGCGGGCCGCGCAGTCGAGCTGGGCCAGGGCTTGTTTTTGGTCATACGTGTCGGTCGAAGGTGTCATCCGTACGGGTGGCTCCAAATAGATGGTGCATGCACCGAAATCATTGTGAATGCTGATTTTGCCCGATTTGTGCGGCGGAGCCTAGGGGAAGCGCCGTGGAACCCGCCCGGCCTCAGCACGCTCCGGCGAGCGCCGCTGACGGATCGTAGACGTCGGCCGCGACGTCCACCGGCTTCGAGCGAGGCTCGACCGCCCCCGGCGGCGCTGAAGCAGGGCCATCAGGCTAACACCGCGGCGATAGGGCACCGCGGATTGCCCCTGAGCCAGCCGGGCCAGACGATTCGCCTCGCCGGCGAAGACACGGTAGAGCGAACGATTCACCGTTGGGCGGGGCAGACGAAAATCAGTGCCGGCTTCACCCGTGACCTTGCCCGTCCAACGATGCCAGGCGCGAATCGCTTTGACGAGGGGATAGAGCCTCGCGTTGAACGGCGACGCAAAAATCGACCGCACCGGGAGCCCCTGCCAGATTTCCGCCAACCGCACCGCGTCATAGCGACGATAGTGTCCAAATGCCCGATCGTGCTGGCTCCACAATGCCAGCTCGGCCGGCACCGTGATCAGAAAGTAGGTGCCCGCCGTCGTGGCCGCCAGCAACTCGGAAAAAAGAGCAAAATCGTCCGGCACGTGCTCCAGCACGTCGCACAACAGGATCAGTCGGGCCCGGTCGACGATCGTGCCCAAATCCCGCGGGGCCGTTCCTTCGATGAACTCGACGGCGGGAAACCGCCCTCGAGCCAGCCGAATCGCATCGGCCGAGGTGTCGATGCCGACGCACCGGTATTGCTCGGCCAGCGTGGCCAGGTTCGCGCCGGTGCCGCAGCCAACGTCAACGATCGTCGTTTCCCGCGACGGCGGCAGAACGCCGCGAATCACCCGCTTGAGGATTTCGCGACGGGCCACAAACCACCAGTGGCGCTCTTCGATGCGGGCGTGGAGCTGAAACTGAGCGGACTGCATGAGCGGAGCAAAGTTCGAGGCTGGAATGGGTTCCCAGCAAACTCTACCTTGCAACGCCCTCTTGCCGAGTCGCGGCGATGGGCGGCGGCAAATCGAGAGAATCCGCACAACCGGACTGACGGAGGGCGGTCCGCGTAGAAGCTTCAGCCCGCGGCACGCGGATCGCCGGCTACGGCCCCCGAGGGACGCGATTCGCTTCCCAGGCAACGGCCGATTTGCCGGACAGCCTGGCGGAGCCGATTTTCATTCTCCACCAGCGCCAGCCGCAGATAGCCCTCGCCGGCCGGGCCGAACCCGCTGCCGGGGCTCACGGCCACGTCCCCCTCTTCGAGCAGCTTGGTGGCGAACTGCATGGTGTCCATCCGGCTCGACCAGGGCTCGGGAATCTTGGCCCACACGAACATGCCGGCCCGCGGCGGCGTGACGTCCCAGCCGATGCGGCTCAGCCCCTCGCACAGCACGTCGCGGCGGCGCTGATAGAGCAGGCTTTGGGCCTCGACGGCGGCGTCGGTGTGTCGCAAGGCCAGGATGGCCGCGATCTGAATGGGCTGAAACATGCCGTAGTCGTAGTAGGTCTTGATGGTGGCCAGGGCGCGGACCATCTCGGCGTTGCCGCTGCAAAAGCCGACTCGCCAGCCGGCCATGTTGTAGCCCTTGCTCATCGTGGTGAACTCGACGCCCACCTCCTTGGCGCCGGGCACCGACAGGAAGCTCGGCGGCTGGTAGCCGTCGAACGCCACGTCGGCATAAGCAAAATCGCTGATGACCATGAAGCCGTATCGCCGGGCCAGCTTCACGATGTCGACGAAAAACTCCCGCTCCACGGTCACCGCCGACGGATTGTGCGGATAGTTGACGATCAGCAGCTTGGGCTTGGGATACAAGTGCTGGCAGGTGTAGGCGATGTTCGACAGAAACTTCTCGCTGTCGGCCACTTCCAGGGCGATCACGTTGGCCGCCGCCAGCGCCACGGCGTACACGTGGACCGGAAAGTACGGTGCCGGCACGATCGCCGTGTCCCCCGGCCCGACCAGGGCCAGGCAAATGTGGCTGAAGCCCTCCTTCGAGCCCAGGCACACGATCACTTCGCTTTCCGGATCGAGCCGCACGCCGTACTTCTTCAAGATACTTGCTGGCCACCTCGCGGCGCAAGTTCGGAATGCCGGTCGACTTGCTGTAGCCGTGATTGCGCGGGTCGCGGGCGGCTTCAGCCAGCTTGTCGATGACCAGATCCTCGGGCGGATCCGAGGGGTTGCCCATGCCCAAGTCGATCACGTCGTCGCCGGCCCGCCGTTTCTGGTATTTGACGGCGTTGATGCGCGCAAACAGGTACGGGGGCAACCGCTTGACGCGATCGGCCACTTCGATTTGAAACGGCGCGGTATTGTCGGCCGGATTGTCGGCCTCGTTTTCGTGACTCATATCGAGTGATCGGCAGGCAATGCGGCGAGCGCTCCAAACCGGGGCAAATCGGGTGCTGCGCGGGATCGTCCCCATGTCCTTTAGCATACCCGGCCGTTTCGCGGAAAGAAACGGCCCTTCGCGTCTCGTGGCGGACCATCGCAGGGACACCGCCAAGCCACCGAACGTTCACACCCGCCGCGGGTCTATCGCCGGACGCGCGGCATGGGCACCGACAACTGGGGCGTAGTTTGGGGGGCCGCGGGGATCTCCTTTTTCGAAGTTTTGATCTCGCCGGTCAGGAAGTTGTCGACGTGCGAGTTGTCCTTCAGATTGTCGAAGGCCTGGCCCATCGCGACCCGCATCTTCTTTTCGAGGATGTCGGCGTACAAGAACTTGCGGACCTCGGCAAAATCAGCACCGATCGGCTTGGTACGGCCTTCGTACAGCAGGATCACGTAGGTGCCTCCCACCTGCACGATCCCGGACAGCGGATTCTCGCTGGACAGGGTAAAGGCTTCCTTTTCCAGATAGGGCTGGCCGCCGTACTTTTGGATCGGCGGAACCTCGCCCCGCAACGAGCGACTGCCAGCTTCGATCGAATATTCCGCCGCCAGGTCGCCAAACTTCTTGACGGCTTCCTCGCGCCCGTGGACCAGCGCCTCGCGGGCCATGTCCCACACTTCCTGGGCCCGCCGCTGATTATTCAGCACGATGGCCCGGCAGCGAATCTTGGGACCATAGTTGGCTTCGTAGCCCCGCGTCAGGTCCTCTTCGGTCACCCGGACCTTGCTGCCTACGAGCTTCTTGAGCGCCACCGACGGCCACACTTCGTCGCGAACGTACACCGCACGCGAGATGCCCTCGGTTTCGGTGACGTGCTCGAGCCAGCCGGCGACGTCGGCCTCGCCGGCGTCGTTTACTTTGCCCATGGCCAGCGCGGCCCGGACAATCTCGGCCTCAATGTCAGCGTCGGCCACCGCGAGTTCGCGCTTCCGCAGCGCCTGATCGACAATCAAGTGATTGATCGAACCTTCGAGCACGTCCTGGCCATAGCGCTCGAGGCTTTCCTCGGCCAGCTCGCGGATGGTGATCTGATGCCCGTTGATCACGGCTGCCACGCCGGGCATTTGCTGGCTCTTCACCGGATCGTTGTAGACGTTCTCGACCTTGGCCTCCGACTGCAACTGCTGGAACACCTCGTTGGCCGCGGTCCGCAGTTTGCGCTCTACCAGCGCGTCGTAAAGGTGCGGCTCGACCTTTTTGCGGTCGATCCCATTCATGGCTGGCAGTTGCTCCTCGCACTTGACGAACACGTGGAGGTCGCCGACCTGGACGATGTCCGAAATCTCGCCGGGTTTCAACGCAAACGCGGCGGCTTCCAGGTTCGGATCGCCCATGTGGCGGCGGATTGGCTGAATCAGCCCGTAGGCGCTTGCGCTGTTGGCGTCCTGAGAATACTTCTTCGCCAGGGCCCCGAAGTCCGCGGGCCGCTGCAGGGCCTGGGAATGTACATTTTTGGCCGTGGCCGCGTCGGCGATCGCGATCAGGCGCACCTTCACGCCGGGGCCAAACTCGCTTTCAAAGGCCTCGTCCAGCTCCTTCCGCGTGATCTTCAGCCGGTCCTTGGCCAGTTCGCGCAGGGCCAAGGTCGGCCAGACAATATCCCGGGAATAGCGCTCGTATTTGATGCCGCGCTCTTTCTCCAGCAGTGCGATCCATTGGTCCTTGCCCACTTGAAACTTGCGGGCCATTCGCTCGATTTCGGCATCGACCTGCTCGTCGGTGATGACGATATTGCGGCGCTGGCAACTGACCTCAATCAGCGTGCGGTTGACCATGCTCTCCAGCACTTCGGCCCCGTAGTGCAACAGGCAATCGTCGGCCAGAGCTTCGCGCGTGATCGTCTCGTTATTGACGACGGCCGCCACGGGGTTCTTGCGCGGGGCCAACGCCGCCCCGCCTGGCAACCCCGGCGAAGGGGCCCGTGAACGCTCGATGGCCGTGGCCTGTTTGACGCCGCCGGCGGGCGGCTTGGCCGAGGCCGATTCGGCCGGCGCATTCCAGCGCACCAACATGCAGACCACCAACACGGCCACACCGCTGAGCAACCAGCCGGCCCAGCGCAAGGTGTGGCGGCGCGAACGTACGTCCGTGTGACGCGAGCCATCCATAGCCGTAATCTCCACACTCCGCGGCGATCCTGAGCTTGAGCGACAACTGTCCCCAGCGCGGCCCTCCTGACCACGTTGGGGGCGGCACTATACGGAGCACCGACGCGGCAGGTCAAGACGGATTCGCGGGTGTAAACCTACGCCGCTAGAACAGATACGTCGGCGATTGAGACACAGCCTTGCGACCCAAGACCGCGGCTAGCGTGCCGCGCCGGCCGCGGCGATGGCCCGGCGAATCTCGGCCGGACGATTTGTGATGATGCCGTCAATGCCTGCTTGCACAAGCTCCAGGGCCCGTTGCGGGTCATCCACGGTCCACACCCAGGCTTTGCAGCCCCGATCGTGGAGGGCGGCGATCGACGCGGGCGTCGTGTGCTTGTCTTCCCAGCCGACGACGCTGGCGCCGGTTTCGGCCAGCGCTTCGAGCCGCTCGGGCGTCAGCTCCTTATGTCCCAGCGCCCCCAGCACCAACTCCGGGGCGATGCGGTGACAATCGGCCAGAAAGTCCCAGTCAAAGGCCTGCACCACGACCTGGTCGAGCAGGTTTTTGTCTTTGAGCAGCTTGACGCAAGTGGCTGCGTCGCCCGTCTTGCGTTCGATCAGCGTCATCGAGCCGTTCTGGATCGTGTCGAGGGCTTCGGCCAAGGTGGGAATCGGCGTGCCGGCGAACTTGGCGTCGAACCAACTCGCCTGCATCCAGTTGCTTTAGTTCGGCGAGAGTTTTACCTTCGAGCTTGATCTTGGTTCCGCCCCACACCTGGCAGGCGTTGGACGTGCGATCCAAGTCGCCGTCGTGAAACACCACCGGCACCCCGTCGGACGAGTGCAGGTAGTCGAGCTCGACCAGGTCGGCCCCGGCAGCCACGGCCGAGGCAAATGCCGGCAGCGTGTTTTCCGGCGCGACCTTGCTGTCGCCGCGGTGGGCGATCACGAGCACCCGGTCGGTCGAGACCCGCCCGCGGGCGGCCGACGCGGTCGCCTTTTCAGCAGCGGAAACCACGGACGGAACAGTAGCCAACGCCAGCACTCCGCACAAAACGGCCCATCGCGCACTGCGATCCATGGAAGCATACCTCGTGGCTTGCGCCCGCGGCCGCGCCGGGCCGCTCGGACGCGGGTGGGATGGTCAGTCTTCCATGACCTCTTTTTCCTTGGCCGCGGCCAGTTCCGTCGCTTTGGCTTCAAACGTCTTGGTCAGCTCTTGAATCTCGTCCTTGACCTTGTCCCGCTCGTCCTCGGTGAGCAGCTTGTCTTTTTGCTCCTGATCGGCGGTCTTGTTGCCGTCGCGCCGCACGTTGCGGACGGCGATCTTGGCTTCTTCCGACAGCTCGCGGATGCGGGCGCTCAGCTTGCGGCGCACCTCGGTCGACAAAGGGGGGATGTTGATCCGCAGCAACCGCCCGTCGCTTTGCGGATTGAGTCCCAGGCCGCTGGCTTGCACGGCTTTTTCGATATCTTTCAGCGTGCCGGGATCGAACGGGCGGATCACGATCTGGGTTGGCTCGGGCGCCCCGACCGATGCGATGGCCTTGATCGGCGTCGGCGAACCGTAAACCTCGACGCGCAGCGAATCGACCAATCCCGGGTTGGCCCGGCCCGTCCGAATGCCGGCCAGATCGCCCTTGAGCTTCGCCAGCGCCTTTTCCATGCGATCTTCGGTATCGAGGAGGATTTCTTCTGCGCTCATAGTGTCTGCTTTCCCCGCGCCGATGTCACCAGTGTTCGCGTCGCGTGTTCGCGCGGCCGCCCGCGATGCCCTATTCGCTTGCGACCACCTGGCTGCTGATGAGAGTGCCGATGCGACGGCCGCTCGTGGCCCGCTCGATGTTGCCTTCCTTTTTGAAGTTGAACACCAGGATTGGCATTTCGTGCTCCATGCACTGGGCGATGGCCGTGGGGTCCATCACCCGCAGATTCTGCTCCCGCACTGCATTGTAGCTCAGCTCGCTGTAGAGCAAGGCGTGGGGATTCTTTTCCGGGTCGTCGCTATAGACGCCGTCGACCCGGGTGGCCTTCATCAGGATGTCGGCCTCGAGCTCGAGCGCCCGTTGGGCGGCGGCCGTATCGGTAGTGACAAAGGGGCTGCCGGTCCCTGCGGCCAGGATCACGATCCGCCCCTTTTCCAGGTGCCGGCGGGCGCGGCGGCGGATGTAGGGCTCGGCCACGCCGTCCATGCGGATGGCCGTCAAGAGCCGCGTTTCCACGCCCAGCGACTCGATGGCGTCCTGCAGTGCCAGCCCGTTGATCACCGTGGCCAGCATGCCCATGTAGTGGGCCGTCGCTTCCTGAATACTGGAATTGCCGGCCGTAAACTGGGCACCGCGCAGGATATTGCCGCCACCGATGACGATCGCGATCTGCACGCCGTTTTGGGCGGCTTTGCAGATCTGGGTTCCGATCGTCACGACTTCGTCCATCGCGATGCCGCGCTCGCCCGCGTGGGCGAAGCTTTCGCCCGACAGCTTGAGCACGACGCGACGATACTTTCCGCCGGCGTTCGGCGCGGTTCGATCAGCCATCGATTCGACTTTCCATGAATGCCGCGTCGCGGTCGGCGGGTCGCTCGAATGGATAGTTCGCGCGGACCCGTCCACCGCGCGCGCTTGTTGCGCCGCCAACCGCTTACTTGCCCAGTTCCCAGTAAACGAACCGCAGGATCTTCATGCCATGTTCCTTGGCAAACTGGCCGATGGTTTTCTTGTCGTCCTTGACGAACGGCTGCTCCAGCAGCGCCCGCTCGGCGTAAAAATTGCGCAGCCGGCCTTCGACCATCTTGGCGATGATGTTCTCCGGCTTGCCTTCCTTGCGGGCAGCTTCGGAAAGAATCGCTCGCTCTTGCTCGATGTCGGCGGCGGGAATGTCCTCTTTGGCCAGCACTTGAGGTCCGGTCGAAGCGACATGCAGGCAAACGTCCTTTGCCGCGTCGGGAGTTCCCCCCTCGACTTCCACCAGCACGCCCACGATCCGCCCGGCGTGGTGCGCATAGCCGGCGCACCGGCCATCGATGCGGGCCACTCGGCCAACCTTGAACACCTCGCGAATGCGGTTCGACGTGTCCAGCATCTGCTCCTTGAGCGTTTGCCCGCTCTTGGACGGAGACGGCTGGGCCAAAAGCTCCTCACCCGTCTGGCGCCTTTGCCCGTGGCAAGTTGCCTGGCCAGGTCGGCAGCCAACTCGACGAACTCAGCGTTTCCGGCCACCGGCGCGCTTTCGCATAGCAATTCCACCAGCGCTCCGACGCCGGCGTCCCAATCGACGTACAGGCCCATGCGGCCAAACGCCGTTTCGCGGCCGAGGCGGCTTTCCTGGATCTTGATGTTGTCCTCGCGAAGCCACTTGATGGCGGCCTCCTCGTCTCCCTCGGTGGCTTGCAGCGCCTCCTTGCATTTCATCATCGGCAAGCCGGTCTTGTCGCGCAGCGATTTGACGGCCGCCGCCTTGATTTCAACAGCCATGAGTTACTTCCTTCCTAATCGATCTTCATGCAAATGTTGTTCTGGCCAGACCGCGAGAGGCTCGTCTCCGCGTCGCGCTACTTTGGAACGGTCAAGCGGAAACCTGCCCCCGCGACTCTCTCCGGGGCAATGCACGCCTCGCCACCGCCGCTCGAAAACGCGGGCGGCATGCTAGGCGTCCGGCGGCTCTTCGCTGCGTTCAGCCTTCTGCCGCTCGACTTCGACCGCCGAGTTTGTCTTGCCCTCGATGATCGCGTCAGCCAATTGCTTCACGACCAGCTCGATCGAGCGAATGCTGTCGTCGTTGCCAGGAATTGGCAGGTCGACCACGTCCGGATCGCTGTCCGTGTCGATCAGCGCCACGGTCGTGATGCCCAGCTTCTTGGCCTCGCGGATCGCGTTGCGCTCTTTTTTAGGATCGATCACGACCAGGCACTCGGGCAGGCGGTGCATCGTGCGAATGCCGTGTAGGTTGCGGTACATCTTGCGATATTCGCGCTGCAGCGCCGACTGCATCTTCTTGGAATAAGCGCTCAACTTATCGCCGGAGCGCAGGGCTTCCAACTCTTCCAGACGCGAGAGCCGATTGCGAATCGTGCGAAAATTCGTCAGCGTGCCCCCCAGCCAGCGGTCGCTCACGTACGGCATGCCGCACCGCTCGGATTCACGCTCGACCGTTTCGCCGGCCTGCCGCTTCGTACCCACAAACAGCACCAGGCTGTTGCCGGCCGCCACTTGCTTGAGATACTTCTTGGCCCGCAGCAGCCCGCGGATCGTCTCGCGAACGTCGATAATGTGGATCAGGTTTTGCCGGGCATAGATGTAGGGGCGCATCTTGGGGTTCCACCGGCTGGCCCGATGGCCGAAGTGGACCCCCGCTTCAATCAATTGCTGGACCAGGACTGTAGCCACAAAAAACTCCTTCACTTGGCACACCGGCAGCTTGTTCCCCGCGGGGAATCGTCCGGCGTTAGGTTAGAAGCGCTGTCGGCCAGTCGGGTTCGTAAAAATGACGCAGTCGCCGGCTTTGGGCCGTTCAAAGAGGCGAGCCAACCAATTTACCGGCTTCACTTTATCGCGTCAATTCGGCCCCGTGCGTCGGCCGGGGCTCAACGCTCGCCCGCACTACGTAGAAAGGCCACCAGGTCGCGAAATTCCTGCACCGTCATCTGCCGGGGCAGACCCTCGGGCATGATCGACGTGGCCAGCGGACGCCGGGCCTCGATTTCGTCCGGCTTCAGCTGCGTGAGCTTCCCTTGCTGGTCCGCGTACGTCTGCTCGCCAGTGGCTTCCTCGTGCACGACCACCCCGGTAATCGACTGACCCGACTTCGTCACGACCAGCCAGGCGACGAACTGCGGCGCCACCTCCTGGGCCGGCCGAACGATCGATTCGACCAGCCGCCGCTCCGAAAGTGTGCCCGTCGCGGCGGTCAATTCGGGGCCCACTTTCGCCCCTCGCCCGGCAATCTGGTGGCAGCGGGCACAGGCCGCCGATTGGCGATGAAAGAAGATTCGCTCGCCCGCCTGCGGATCGCCCGTCACGTGGTCCGCCGAACCGTTCAGCAATCGAAGCCAATGGTCGACGTCCTGTCCCTCGGCCGGCTCGGCCGATTCGCCGCTGGGAACCGGCTCCAGCACCCGGGCCACCAGGTCTGCCGTGGCTTGATCCTGCTTCGCCACGGCCGACAGCGACTGCCGCTGGTGCTCGTCCAGCGAGGCGCCGCGCAACGACCGCAAGGCTTCAGCCCGCAAGATAGAGTCGTCGCCGGTGGCCAACTCCAGCAATAGCGTTCGCGTGTCGGGCTCGTCAGGCGTGAGGCCCACGATGGCTTCGGCCCGCAGCCGCTGCGAGAACTGATCCGACGCGGCCACTTCGGCCAACAGCGCCGCGTGTCCGGCCAGCGGCGAGTCGCGAAGCGTGCGCACGGCCTCCAGCCGCAGCCCTTCGTCGTCACCGTGCAAGTATTCTCGCAAACGTTCGAGCGAGAGGGCCGGATGATCGGGCCGAAGCATGCGCAGGGCCCAGCGCCGGGCTTCCGCCGGAGTTTTCGGGTCCTCCAGCGCCCGCACGATGTACTGCTCGCCGGCCCATTCATCGCTGGGCGTGCGCCGCACGCCGTCTAAACTTTCGAGCGCCGAGAGGTAGCCGCCGAACAGCCGCGACGTGGCCGGACCGGCCGACAGCGCCTGGACGAGCGGCTCGCGGAACTCGCTGAGCCGCTCTTCACCGACCCATTGAATCGCCGCGAATCGCACGGCGGCGTCCGGGTCGCGCAGCAATCGGGGCAATTGGCTGGTCCCCCCCGGCACCCGGTATTCGCGCAGAATCAACAGCGCAGCCAACCGCTGGCCGGCGGACAACGCATCCCAATCGACGTCACCGACGAGCCCCAGTCGGGCCAGCCCGTGGCGTGCCGCCTCGGCCACGAAGGCGTCGGCGTCGGTGACGGAGCGCCACAATTCGTCGGCCAGCGTTCGGTCAGCGGCATGGCGCAGCAGCTCGGCCCGCAGTTCCGGCGGCGGATCGCCGTCCAGCAGCGGCCTGGCGTTCAACTTTTCGCCCAGCAGCCGCACGACGGCCGCGCGCACGTCAACCGACAGGTCTTGGCTTGCGGCGTGCATCAGCGATTCGTCTTTGCCGACCGAATGCAGGGCCTCGAGCGCGGTCATCCGCACCCGCGGCGACGGATCGTCCGCGGCCAGGCCGGCCAGCACGGCATGCCCGGATTCGGCGTCGGCGGCCAACTGCCGGGCGGCCGATTCGCGCAGCGGCCGGTCAACGGCCCCGATCGCCTCCTTGGCCGCCGTCGTCGGCCGGACGGCGGGTTTGCGGTCCTTGGCCGTAATGTGCCAGATGCGTCCCTTGCCGTGCAGGTTGTAGTCGCGCAGCACCCAATCGCTCACGTACAGCGAACCGTCCGGCGCCACGGCGATCCCCACCGGTCGAAAGTTCTCGTCACCTTGGACGATAAACTCCGGCACCGATCGAAAACTCGCCCCGCGCCGCTCGAGCCGGTGCCGTTCGATGCGATGATCGCCCCAACTCGTGACCAGCAGGTCGCCGACATAGTCCTCGGGCAAATGGTCCGACTCGTACGCCACGACGCCCGACGGGGCTTCGCCCGTGCCGGAGACCATCGGCAACGTGCCGGGCAATTCGCCGTTCCAGGCGGTAAACGGATGGACCCCTTTGCGGCCGTTGCGGTAGCGATAGCCGTAGTTGCCCCCCTGGACGATGTGCATCAGGCGGCAGGGGGGCATCGAATCGGGATCGTTATCGACGGCGAACAGCCGCCCAAATGCGTCCAGCGCCAGGTGAAACGGGTTCCAGAAACCCAGGGCGACGCGTTCGATCCGCCGGCCGTCGGCGGTGGCGCGGTAAATCTGCCCCCCTTCCAACTCGCTGGCCACCGAGCCATCGGTGCCGATGAGCTTGAACGCGGCCCCCAGGTTTTCGCCCAGCCCGAAGTAGACGTTCCCGTCGAAATCGAAGGCGAAGCCCGACAGCCCGTTGTGCGGATAGTTGCCCTTGGTTTCCAGCCGGGCAATCGACGTGCGTTCGTCGGCGCGGCCGTCGGCGTCGGTATCGCGCAGGCGGAAGACCTCGCTGCGCGTGGCGACATAGACCGATCCGTCGGGGTGGACGGCCACGTTCATCGTGTAGTGAGTCCCCTCGGCGAACGTGGTGATCTGGTCGGCGCGGCCGTCGGCGTCGGTATCGCGGAGCATGCGAATGCGATCGGCCGGCGGACCCTGGTAATCCTTGGGGCGGAAATGCGTGTGGCTTTCGACCACCAGCACGCGCCCCTGGCCATCCACGGCGATGCCACACGGAGTCACCACGTCGGGCTCGGCGGCAAACAGTTCGATTGCCAGCCGCGCATCGAGCACCTTCGGCGGAGCCTGCGAGACCTCGGCCACGTCGGCGGCAAGCATCAGCACCACTAGACAGACCGAAGCATGCATGCGGGAAGCATTCCTTTCGTCGTGGCGTTCAGCGGGCGCCACCGGCCGGCTGCTTTTCGATCGGGCCCAACACGTCGGCGATAGGCGGCGCCGCCTGCGGCACGGCCGCGCAAAAGTCCTCGCCCAGCAAGGCCGCGACGGTGGCGGCGACCTGGCTCTGCGTGACCGGCGGCGCGTCGGCCCGCTCGCCCCAGGCGGGCGTGTCGGGGCCGATGCAGGCCACCCAGATAAACTCGCTCTTGGCGATCTTCCGGCCGTGGCTTTTCCAATCCACCGGCGCGTCACCCCGGCCGTGATCCACGGTCATCAGGATCGACGTCTTGTCGCGATATTGGGGAATCGCCTGTACGGTCTCCCAAAGTTGCTTGAGGCACGCGTCGGCCGCGTGCGCGCTGCGCAGATACAGGTCGTAGCGGCCCAAGTGCCCCCAGGCGTCGGTCTCGTTGAGCGACAGAAAAAATACTCGCGGCTGCTTTTCCTTGAGATATTCCACGGCCGACAGGATCTCGAACGAATCGAACGGCTCGGCGCCGAAGTAGGCCGTCGTGTCGGTCTTGAGCCGGTTGATCGCCGCAACGCGCGGATTGTCCAGGCCCAGCAGCGGCTCGAAGCCGGCGTTGATCAAGAAACCGCAGCGCTCGCGGTTGAAGATATAGGGGAAACAATCCCACACGCCGAAAGCCGCCACGCGGCCGTGAAAAGCCTTCTGGCGATTGAGCCACTCGAACACCGTGACGTTGGGATTGGGCACCTTGTCGTTCGAGTCGATCCGCGGGTCGGCAAATCCGCACAGCGTTTCGTTGTAGCCGGGGTAGGAGAAGTGCATGCCGTTGGTGACCTGCGCCTTGCTCCCCTTGGCCCGGTTGCCAAAGATCTGCCCCCGCTTGGCCGCGACTTCCCACAAGAACGGCAGCAAAGCGGCGCGGCGCTCTTCGGGCGTGTCGCGCCAGAAGTCACGCTTCAGGGCATCGACGTCCTTCACTCCGCCAGGGTCCTCGGTCATAAGCGATTCTTCAGCCCCGTTGAAAACCTCCTGCCAGCGCAATCCGTCGGTCATCAGCAGGATGACATTCTCGGTCTTGCGGGGCGCGTCGGCTCCGCAGGTGGCGGACCAGGTCACTAAACCTGACACAATGAACCAGGCCAGTAGGTGGAAGCGTTTCATTCGGCAGGACTCCGGAAACAGCGTGCGTGCGGGGACCAAGTCGCTATCCTAGCCCGGCCGGCGGCCCACCGCACCCCTGCCGCGGCCGTCACCCGCCTACAATCGGGGTCGATTAGAGCCGTTTTCGCGCCATGGCTGGTGCCTTCGATAGGCCGCGAGCTGCTCGCTGAGCTGCGATTTCTGTTCCGGCGCGGCCAGTTCGATCGCCTTTTGCGACCACTGAACCGCCGCCGCAAAGTCGCCCGCCTCGGCATAGGCAGCCGCCAGCGTGCTCAACACGTCGGCCCGGCGATACTCGGTCGCCTGGCAAGCGGCCGCCGCCAATTCCACGGCCCGCTGGCCATCGCGAAACTGCGCGTCCGGCGCAGTCGACAAAAGCCAGGCGAGGTTGTTTTGCGCGGCGACGTTCGCCGGCTTTGAATGCAAAACGTGCTCGTAATCGCCGGTCGCGCTGGCTAGCTGCCCCAGCGAAAAGTACAAGTCTCCGCGTCCGACTCGGGCCATCGCGTTTTCCGGGTCGAGGGCAAGCGCCCTGCCAAACGCCGCCAGCGCTTCTTTCGGGCGCCGGGCGGCTTGCTGCACGCCCGCAATCTGTACCTGCACGTTTGCGCTGTCTGGTGCTTGCAGGGACAGTTTTTGTAAGTCGTCCAGTGCCTGCCGGAACCGGCCGGAGCTTGCAAGAATCCTGGCCCGTGCTTCGAGGCCTTCGAAACTATCCGGCTGATATTGTAAAACGCGGTTTAAGTCGGTCAGAGCGCCGGCCGTATCGCCGCGCATGGCGCGGACGCGCCCTCGAAGCACGAAGGTGGTCCAGTCCTGTTGCCACTGCAGGGAAGCGTTGACGTGTTCAAGTGCCTCATCCAGTCGGTTCTGCTTGGTTTCGAGTTCTGCCACGAGCCGCAAGAGCCAGGCCTTCTCACCCTGGTCGGCGGGTGACTTCATGGCCAACTCCAATGCGGCTTGTGCCTCGTCGTAGCGCCCCATTTCGCTGAGCACCCAGCCCAAGTTGCCGCGCGGCACCGGTTCGTCCGGGAACAGACGGATTGCATCTTCGAGCCACGATCTTGCTTCGTCGTATTCCTCCTCGCGGATCAATATGGCCGCGATGTTGTTACGCGCCACCCATGAGCCCGGATACAGCCGGACCACGTCGGTATGGAGCGTGAAGTCGTCTCGATAGACGTAAGCCTTTTGATGGGCCAACACGGTCAGCGGAACCAACACTACCACCGCGGTTAACGGCAGAATCCAACGAGTGTGCCGTGCGTAGCTTGCCACAAGCGTTGTCATCGCTGCCGCACCCAGGGTGATCAAGGCGATGCTCGCGTGATATTGATAATGATCCGCCACGAACGAATAGCGAAACGGAAAGACGTTGAAGAACCCCAGGGCCGGCACCAGCACGCCGCCGAAAATGAGCGCCGCGGTCAATGGCCCTCGCCCGATACGACGCCGTGCGAGCCACAATACCACCAGCAACGCCACGGCCGCCAGCGGAAACATATACTGCCACCAGATGCCCGCGTCGATCGTCCAGCGCGGGATAAAAGAATACCAGTGGGTACGGCCAGGCCAACTTCCCGGCATAGAACCACACCGCCCGGCCGGCGATTAAGAGCCGGTCCACCACGGATAAATCAAAGCGCTCTCCCCGGGCACCGACGTAGACCTTTTCCATCCACACCGTCAGCACCGCCAGGCCAAGTCCCACGGCGAAGAAAGGCAACAGCGGCACCACGTCGGCCCAAACGATCCGCCCGCGCTTCCACCACAGTATCACCAGCAGCACGGCCGGCATACTGGCGGTGACCGACTTGCTCAACAGCGCGCCGACAAAAAGCATCAAGGACAGACCATAGAAGCCCCAGGCAGGCGACTCTTTCGATTTCCTCCGCTGGTTCTCGACGACCGGATCGGGGGGCGCGAAACGCCAATATGCGAGCATTGCCGCCAAGGCCAGCACGCAGGACAATACGTTCTTGCGTTCGCTCACCCACGCGACACTCTCCACCTCGACCGGGTGCACCGCAAAAATCGCCGCGGCGAGCCAGGCTCCGGGAACCGCCAAGCGCACCAGCACGCGCCACAGCAGGATGGCGGCCGACGCATGGAGCAACAGGTTTACGGCGTGATAGCCGGCCGCGTCGAGCCCCCACAGGTGATACTCGCCCCAGAACGTCGTGAAGACCAGGGGATAGTACTGCTGGATCGTGCCGATCGTGAACCAAATCCGGTAGAGGCCCTGCGGCGAATGCAACGCGAAGTTGTCAATGACGTAGTCGCGGTCGTCGGAGACGAAGCCATTCGCCAGCGTGGGCCAATAGACAAGCGCCGCCAGGGCCAGCAGGCCAAAACCCCACAGCACCGCGCGCCTGCGCGGATGCGATGCGTCTCGTACCGAGGCACGCTCGTGGGTTGCATTGGTCATCGTTAGTCAGGCGGCATGCCCCTGTGCAGAATTCGACGGTTTGCCGGCAGCGATTCCGATGGGACAAGAAGCTCTATTGTAGCACGTTCATGCAGGTCCAAGCCGTCGAGCCGATCCACCGGTTGCACGTATCCGAAAACCAACAAGCCTCGGCTTTTTCGGTCGCGCGGAGGTAGAAGTTCGTTACGGTCCCCGGGTAGCAGGCTCACGCCACGGCTCGTGCTTCTGATAAGCCAAGAGCTGCTCGCCGAGCTGCGGTTTGAGTTCGGGCGTCGCCCGCTCGAGGGCTTTTTGCAACCAATCGACGGCCGCCGGAAAGTCCCCCACTTCGGCATAAGCGGCCGCCAATGTGCTCAACAGCTCCGCCTGGCTGTACTCGGTCGCCTGGCAAGCCGCCGTCGCCAACTCCACGGCGCCGCTTGCCATCACGAAATGGCGCATCCGGGCGAGGTCGACAAGAGCCAAGCCAGATTGTTCAGCGCGGAAACATTCGCGGGATCTCGATTCCAGAACCTGTTGGTAATTAACAGCGGCCGCGTCTTTAGCTGCCCCAGCGACGAGTACAAATCTCCACGCCCGAGGAGTGCCGGCATGTTCTTTGGATCGAACGAAAGTGCCCGATCGTATGCTGCCAGTGCATCTTGCTGGGCGCCCGGCGGCAATCTGCACGCCCGCGATCTGTATTTGGACGCTCCGGGCTGTCCGGCAATTCGCTTGCCGAGTTCCCGCAAATCCGCCAGCGCCTTGTCGAACTGGCGGGTGCTGGCATAAACCTTGGCCCGCAATTCGAGGCACTCGAAACAGTCCGGCCGCAATTGCAAGGCGAGATTCAAGTCATTCAGGGCCCCCTCGGAGTCGCGGCGCATGGCCCGCACACGCCCTCGATTCATGAACGCGGACCATTCGGGCTGCAACTTGATCGAGGTATTGAGATGCTCAAGTGCGTCATCGAGCCGGTTCTGCTTGATGTCGAGTTCCCCCATGAGTCGCAAGAGCCAGGCCTCTTCGTGCTCCTCGACGTGCAACTTCATGGCCAGTTCCAACTCGGCCCTGGCCTCGTCGTAGCGTCCCATGTCGGTCAGCACCCAGCCCAGATTGCCGTGCGGCACCGGATCATCCGGGATCAAGTGGATCGTATCTTCGAGCCAGGCAATCGCCTCGTCATACTTTTTTTCGCTCGCGAGAATGCCAGCGACATTGTTGCGCGCCACCCACGAGCCGGGATGCAGCCGAACCACGTCGTCGTGCAGCGTGAAGTCGTCTTGGTAGACGTACGTCTTCTCATGGCGAGCACGGCGAGCGGAACCAAAACGATTGCACCTGGCCACGGGCAAGACCCAGCGGGCTTGCTGTGCATAGCGCGTGATCGCGATCGTCAAGGCCGCCGCCGCCAAGCGTAATCAGGGCGATGCTCGCATGGTACTGGTAGTGATCCGCCACGAACGAAAAGCGAAACGGAAACACGTCGAAAGAAGCCCAACGCCGGCACCAGCACCCCGCCAAAAATGAGCGCCGCAGCCAACGGGCCGCGCCCGATGCGATTGCCGCGCCAGCCACAGGACCGACCAACAGGGCCACGGCCGCCAGCGGAAACACGTATTGCCACCATACGCCCGAGTCGATCGTCCAGCGGGGATAGAAGAACATCAACGGATACGGCCAGGCCAGCTTGCCGGCATAGAACCACACCGCGCGGCCGGCGATTAGCAGCCGGTCCACCACGGTAAAGTCAAAGCGTTCTCCCTGGGCTCCCACGTAGACCTTTTCCATCCAGACCGTCAGCATCCCAAAGCCGAGCCCCACCGCGAAGAAAGGCAACAGCGGCCTCACGTCGGCCCAGCCGATCCGCCCGCGCTTCCACCACAGAATCACCAGCAGCACGGCCGGCATGCTGGCCGTGACCGACTTGCTCAACAGCGCGCCGACGAAGAGCAGCAGCGCCAGCAGGTAAAATCCCCAGGCGGGCGAGTCGCTGGCACTTTACGCCGGCGATTCTCGGCCGGCGGTTCGGGGGGCGCAAATCGCCAGTACGCGAGCATGGCCGCCAGCGCCAGCGCGCAGGACAACACGTTCTTGCGTTCGCTCACCCAGGCGACGCTTTCGACCTCTACCGGATGCACGGCGAAAATCGCCGCGGCGAGCCACGCGCCCGGAACCTCCAAACGCACCAGCACTCGCCACAGCAGGATGGCCGCCGTCGCATGCAGCAGCAGGTTCACGGCGTGATAGCCGGCCGCGTCGAGCTCCCCACAGGTGATACTCCCCCCAGAACATTGTGAACACCAGGGGATAGTACTGCTGGATCGTGCCAATCGTGAACCAGATGTCGTAAAGGCCCTCGCGGCGAACGCAGGGCGAAGTTTTGAACCACGTAGTCGCTGTCGTCAGAGACGAAGCTATTGTGAGAGCGTCGGCCAATAGACGATGGCAGCCAGGAGCAGCAGGCCGAGTCCCCACAGCCAGTTTCTTCGGCGTGCGATCGATGCGTCGGGCGCCGTGGCACGTTCCGGTGATTGCTTGGCCATCGCAGGTAAAGAGAGGAGGCCGGCTGCGGAGACTTCAGCAGCAGTGCCGAACAAGGACGTCGAAGCGGTGAAGACCTCGATTATAACACGGCCGCAAGGGCTCGAAGCCAACGAATCAGGCGGCCCGCTGAAGGAGTCGCTTGATTCGAACGGGGTACAAAAAAACCTGACGCCGGAGTCAGCCGACCCCGGCGTCAGGAGCGTTCACGTACTGACGAGTTTGCTTGAAGCAAACAATCAACCAACTACGCCGACTTACGACGGCGGAAGCCGAAAACCGATAGGGCGATCAAGGCCATCGAGCCCATTGCCAGTGTGCCCGGCTCGGGGACCACCAAAGCGTTGGGAATCGTTCCGTACAGGTCGTAAGCGGGGCTGCCCAGCGTCAAGGTGGCATTAATGGCCGAACCCGGAGTTGATCACCAGCGAAGTCAACTGGTTGTTGTGACCAACCTGCGGAATGGTCTGGTTGGTATCAAATGGTAACGAAAACCCCACAGGAATGGGAATAGGAATGCTGGCTGAGAGATCGACGCCCATACGCCGGGAGGGTCCCGACCGCCGGCAAGTCGCTCAGCAGCATATTTCCCGGCAAAGTCGTGACAACCGGTAAGTCCGTGGAACCCAGCGTGAAAAGAGTTCCCAGGTCGATGTTGGAACTGGCTCCAAAGATTTTGGTAATGGCGCCAGTTACCGATGCGTTCATCGTCAGGTCAAGTTCACCGTCAATGCCATAGTAGGAGTCGCCGACGACGTGCCGGTGGAAGTAAACGTGGCGTCAGTGATCGTTCCGTGAACGGTCAATGTCAAATCGAGGTCGCCGAGGATCCCGGCGTTGACGGTCAGCGCACCGATGTTAATTGTGAAACCGTAGTTCGTATTGTTCGAGTCGAGGTCCGCAGTCAACGAATTGAGTGCCGTCGGCGTACCCGGAGTAACGTTATCGTACCCGATGTCCGCAGTACCGGAAGCCGGGTTGCTGATGTTGATGTTGGACATGCTGATCGCGGGACTCTGGTCCGACGCCGAGAGGCCGGTGTTGGTGCTCAGCCAACCTAAAAAACCGAGCGAACTCCAGGTGCGGTAATTACCGCTCGCCCCGGTAAGATGGGCGTTGCCAGAGCCGGAGATCGTGGTAGAGAAACTACCACTGTTAAGATTTACCACAGCCGACGGCACGACTGTGGCACCCGCTTGGCGCACTTAGAAGAGACGATACGCCTACAACCACCGCGACTAAAGCGGTGATTCGAATCATTTTCAAGCTCATTAGCGGCTCCTTCGTTGGTTAGGCTGCAGGTTGCGAGCTACAGCAAACAGTCAATTTCGTTCGTGAAGTATCTTTCAGGTCGCGTCTTGCACGAATCAATAAACTTTGCACACGTAGGATCGGATTCTAGTTTGCGCAAACGCGTTGTCAATCAAAATCACCCTGTCGAGATGAACATTTACCGTCTCCCAGGACCAGACAAGAGCCACAAGCCGTTTTATATTAAATACTTACAAGAATTACTCGTAGGCGAATTTTTTTCGAGATGACGATCCGTCGTTCCAGGCAATAGTAAAGAGAGACCGCACATCCGCGGGTGAAATGCTGATCCTTGCACCCATCTGAGCTATAACCGAAAGTTGTGGATGAAGTGAGTTGAAAAGGGCGGCGTACTTGGGTTTGAATTTGGTTGCTTAACGACCCAATTCCCCAGGAGTACGCCACCATGCGAGAGAGTAACGATTCGACGTTGGCTTTGCCAGCCACAAGTTCCCAGGACGTGCTGACTTGCCTTCTTCGCGAGGGAGCACAGCGGATGCTGGCTCAGGCCATTGACGCCGAAGTCGCCGAGTGGATCGAGTCGCATCGCGACGTCCGCGATGAAGCTGGGCACCGCCAAGTGGTCCGCAACGGCCACCTGCCCAAGCGGACAGTCCTCTCCGGCGTCGGCCCAATCGAGGTCGAACAGCCGCGCGTCCTCGATCGACGACCCAAGGGCGAAGCGGAATCCTTCTCCTCCCAGATTTTTCCGCCGTATTTGGCAAGACCAAGAGCCTGGAGGAATTGATCCCATGGCTGTATCTCAAGGGCATCTCCACGGGCGATTTCAGTGAAGCGTTGGCCGCCCTGTTCGGTCCTTCGGCCGCGGGCCTGTCGGCCACCACGATCACGCGCCTCAAGGAAGTCTGGGAGGATGAACTCGAGGAATGGACGAAGAGATCCTTGGAGGGGAAGCAGTACGTGTACCTGTGGGTCGACGGCGTGCACTTCAACATCCGCCTGGAGGAAGATCGGCAGTGCATCCTGGTTTTAATGGGCGCCACGGCCGATGGCCGCAAGGAGCTGATCGCCGTGGCCGATGGCTATCGCGAGAGCGAGCAGTCGTGGAAGGCGCTGCTCTTGGACGTCAAGGCCGCGGCCTGGCGATCGATCCGAAGCTGGCGATGGGTGACGGGGCCTTGGGCTTTTGGAAGGCCTTGCCGCAGGTCTATCCCACGACGCGCGAGCAGCGCTGCTGGGTGCACAAGACGGCCAACGTGCTCGACAAGCTGCCCAAGCGTTTGCAGCCCGAGGCCAAAGAGAAGCTGCACGCGATCTGGATGGCGCCGACCAAAGCCGATGCCGAGAAGGCATTCGACCTGTTTGTAGCCACGTACCAGGCCAAGTACGACAAAGCCACCGCTTGTCTGTCAAAGGACCGCGACGTGCTGCTCTCGTTCTACGACTTCCCGGCCGAGCACTGGCGGCACTTGCGGACGACCAATCCCATCGAGAGCACGTTTGCCACAGTGCGGTTGCGGCATCGCCGCACCAAAGGAAACGGCACGCGACAAGCGTGCCTCACCATGGTCTTCAAGCTGATGAAATCCGCTCAGCGGCGCTGGCGGCGGAATCAAACCCCAAGAAGCCGCCGCCTGAAATCTCCCATACACAACTTTTGACAATAGCTCTCCCCATCTTGGAGACGGGCAGCCGCCTAAAGTGCTGTTGGCGTCTCGAAGGCAGTGTCCTGCGAAATCCTAAGAAGGTCCGTTGCCGTTCGTCATCGCGGCACCGTGGACGTGGTTCGCTCGCCGATCAAGCTACCCGGCTAGGACTCGAACCTAGAATGGGAGAGCCAAAATCTCCAGTGTTACCATTACACCACCGGGTAGGGCGAAGGCCTTTGTACGAAAGGCGTTACTTTAGTTGCAAGTCTTAGGAAGTTTCATCCACAAGGTCAAGTCAACGTTGGCTCGGCATTGCGCCGCTTCCTGTGCGTGGGGACGTCGAGATAATCCTGGAATTTCATTGACAGCCCCACCTTCGGACTGTATGCTGGGCACGATCGCTACTATGCGCGAAGGCCAAACGAAGGGAACACGACGGCCCGGAGCGCCGGTTCAAAACGTCAATTTTCGAGTTGCCTTGCAACTGAACACGCTTCCACGAACTCCTTGCAGGCTGCAAAGGAGACGCTAATGACCCGGAAACGACTGCTGCTACCAGCGATGCTGTGCGCGGGAATCGCGTTGGTCAGTACAGCACGCGCACAGACGGCAACGCACACGGAAACGATCAGCGGCGGAACTGGCTTTTCAGGCACGCTTGGCGGCGACATCACGATCGACGTCAAGAGCCAGAATACTGCCCAAACGGTGCTAACGCAAGGCATGCTGAACGTCACGGATCTCGACATCGAGGTCAAGAACGACGGCGGGTTCCTGAATGCCTTTCCCAACGACACGTCGAACAACAACACCGCCTCGACGCCGATCGACATCACCCCAACGACGATCGGCATCAACATCCCTACAACGTCGTTCAGCAGTTCCGTCTCCGGTACCTTCGACGTAACCGCCGGCGACAATCTCGCCAACGACGTCGTCGGCGTGCTCGACGGTGGGGTGCCTGGCTCGGACGGCAAATGGGACGATCCGAACGGCACGGGAATTCTCAATAACGCCACCGCTCAAAACTTTAATGTGGGGGTGGACGATCCGATCAGCGCTACCGCAAGTGTCACCGGCTCGATCAACGCCGGTATCCCGAGCGACGTCACGATTCCTGACATCGTCGATACGACCATTTTCAATGCTGATTTGCGGGTGAAAAGCTCGTCGAACGTGCAGGTCAATTTCTCGCCGTCGCAAAACGTCAGCCTGGCGAACCTGTCCATCGGTGCGACGACTCCCGTGGACCTGAACGTTCCGCTGGCGGGCAATTTCACCGACGGCAACCATCCGGTTTCGGGTGCGAACGGTGCAACCTTGACGCTTGACCTGTCGGCTGGAGGAGGTGACCTCGTCGCCACGACGATCTCTGGCGACCTGGTGGCCGACATCATGGGTACGATCAGCGGCAACATCGATATCGCCGCCGACATCTCGATCATTGGACTGATCAACTTCACGATCAACCAAGACAACGTTGTCAACGGTCTTTTGAGCGACGGAACTGTTTCACTGCTCGATCTGAGCGAAAACCTTTCGTTGCCAAGCGTCGATTTGCCCTTCACGATCCAGGTGCTGCACGAGGCCAACACCAACGTCGATTTCGACGACGTTTTTGCCCAGCTCCAATCCGGGACGCTCGGCCTTACGTTCCCGATCGCGCTCAGCGAGCAGGACTTGGTGCTTGACCTGCCGGCAACGAGCTTCGAGCTCAGTGAGTTGAGCACCCACGTCGACGCGGGCCTTGGTCAGCACGGCGACGTCATTATCCATCACCTGGCCGCCACGTTGGGCGGGCAACTGGTGCTGGACGTCGGGGCTGACTTGGAGCTCAACGCCAACTTGCTGGCTACTGCTTACGACAATAGCGCGATCAACGTAGTTCCCGAACCGGGATCGGTCACGCTGTTGGCCTTCGCCGGCGTCGGATTAGTGGGCTATTGTCTCCGCCGCCGCCGTCGAGCATAGAGCCCTTCCCGTTCGGAGAGTTCGTTTTTTTGATTTGGCGATCGCCAGGGCTGCCCGGCCAAGGGCAGCCCGTTTTGCAATCGATATCGCGTCTACTCGTTCGACCTTGACGTTCGTGGCTTGCAGGATCGGTACGTACGCTCACTTCTTAACATCGTGACGGAGCCGCTAATGACCCCGCTAACCTCGGTTTCCCCAGCCCGTGGCAACTTCCTGGCTTGCAACGGTGATACACCAGTGTGGTGGCCGGGCATTGCCGACGGCGGTCGGCTGGTCAAGGCATCTCGGTGGCTGCTCCTGGCCGTTGTGACCGTGACGGCCGCTTATCGAAATGCCGACGGGCAGACCTTCACCGACGTCACGTCGGCGGCGGGGATCAATCACACGCAATTCGCCACGCCGCCGGCCTTCTACCAATTCTCTGAGCAGCGCATCCAAACCGGCGGTGCCGCCGCCAGAGACTACGATGGCGATGGCTTTGTCGATTTGTATTTCACGCGCATGGACGCACCCGATTTGCTCTACCACAACAATGGCAACGGGACGTTTTCCGTCGTTGACTCAAGCGTGACCGGTCTCAATCACGGCGTCGGCTCCAATGGCGCCGTCTGGGGAGACATCGACAACAACGGCGCGCCGGATCTGTACGTCACGACCGTCGACGATAGTCGCAATTATCTGTACATGAACAATGGCAACGGCACGTTCACCGAACAGGCCGTTCCGCGCGGGGTCGACGTCTCCGGCAAGGGGGCCGCCTTTAGCCCCACCTTGGGCGACTACGACAACGACGGCTACCTCGATTTGTTCACCACGTCGTGGCTCGACGTCCCCGGCAACGGGACGCGGCTATTCCACAATCAGGGAGCCGCTAATCCGGGCAACTTCACCGACGTGACCGTGGCCGCCGGCGTTGACATGTCGCACAACACGAGTTACCAGGGCGTTACCAACGCCACGTTTACGTTCTCGCCCCGCTTCGCCGACCTGAACCACGACGGGCTGGTCGATCTGGCCGTCACCGGCGACTTTAATACCAGCCGGATGTTCTGGAACAACGGCGACGGCACGTTCACCGATGGTACCGCTGCCGCGGGGCTGGGGATCGATAACAACGGCATGGGCTCGGCCATCGGCGATTACAACGGCGATGGCCAGCTGGATTGGTTTGTCTCGTCGATCTACGACCAGAACATTCCCAACAATGCCGGCTGGAAGGGCAACGGCAGCCAACTTTATACGAATAACGGCGACGGCACGTTTAGTGCGACCGCCATGGACACTTACTGGGGCTGGGGCAGCACGTTTTTTGACTACGACAACGACGGACACCTGGATCTGGCCGTGACCAACGGATTTGACGCCCCAGATGAGATCACGACGATCGAGAACAATTTCAATCACAATCCCACGCTGCTATACCACAACGAAAACGGCAACCTGGTCGATGTCGGAGCGGCGGAAGGTGTGACGGACATGGACTCTGGAAAAGGCCTGCTTGTGCTCGACTACGACAACGACGGCAAGCTCGACATGGTGGTCGTCAACAACCAGGGGGCGCCTATTCTCTATCACAACGATTCCACCTCGATGAACGACTGGATCGGGTTCGATACCGTGGGCGAGGTCTCCAACGCCGACGGCTACGGCGCTTGGATCACGGTCACTGAAAACGGAATCTCCCAAGTCTTCGAGGTGAACGCCGGCAGCAACTATCTGGGGCAAAACGACAAGCGGGCCCATTTCGGCTTCGGCACCAGCGATGGAATCATTGATATCATCTCCATCGAATGGCCCAGTGGCATCACGCAGACATTCAACGATGTGCCCGCCGATGCGTACTACACGATCGACGAGCTATCCGGTTTGAGCAGCTTCGTCACCGTGCCTGAACCGGCCAGCTGGCTGCTGGCAGGCACGGCCGCATTGGCGCTCGGAGTTATCCGGCTTCGCCGCAAATCGCGCCACAAATCAGCACCAGTGCGGCACTCCCTAATGCAAGGACGACTCGTGCTTGTCGTGGGCATCGTCGGTTGCAGTGCCATGACGGCCCGCGCCGACGTGATCACGGATTGGAACGAAGTTTTCACGCAGACGACTCGGGAAACCGCCACGACCCACGGCGTTAACGCCGGTCCCGGCCCGGTGATTCGCGCCGGCGCCATGATGTTTGCGTCGATGTATGACGCCATCAATTCCGTGGACGACACGCACGAAGCCTATCTGGTGAACTACAACGTGCCGTCGACAACCAGTCGCGAGGCCGCCGCCTCGACGGCTGCCTATTATGTGATGTCGTCGATCTACGGCGGCGGTGCCACGCAACAGGCCCGCTTTGACAGCCAGTGGGCGAGCGACTTGTCGATGATTCCGGACGGTCCGGACAAGACGGCAGGCATCAATTTGGGTATTTCCGTGGCCAACAACATGATTGCTGCCCGCACGAACGACGGCAGCGGCATCACTGCGACCTACGCGCTTAATCCAGCGGCCGGATTCTGGCGCCCCGCTTTTGGCCAGGAGCCGATCGTACCGCTATGGGGCAGTCTCACGCCCTTTACGATGACCTCCGGCACGCAGTTCCGGCCAGGCCCTCCCGGCGGTTACAGCGACATGGCTTCGCTGCTGGCAAGCCCAGAATACGCCGATCAGGTGGCCGCGGTCAAAGATCTGGGCGGGCTGTTCAGCACGTCCCGCACCGCGGACCAAACCGAAATCGCAGAGTTTTGGGCCAATGACAATCCTGGTACGTTCAAGCCGATCGGACAGTTCAACGAGTGGACCCAGGTCGTCGCCGAACAGCAAGGGCTTTCCTTGAGCGACACCGCGCGGTTGTTTGCCCTCACTGACCTGGCACTCGCCGATGCGTCGATCGTCGCTTGGGACGCGAAATACGATACCGACATCGACCTGTGGCGTCCGCGCGACGCAATTCAAGAAGTCGTCGATGACGGCAACGCGCTCACTATTGCTGATCCAACCTGGCAGCCGCTAGCGCTGACGGTCGATGGAAACCCGGCCCCAGCGTTTCCGTCGTATGTCTCGGGACATGCCACCTTTGCCTCCACCGAGGCCTCGGTGCTAACGGCCTTCTTTGGCACGGATGATATCTCTTTCAGCCTGACGTCCGACACATCGACGGCAATTCGCTCGTTCGATAGCTTTTCCCAGGCGGCCCAAGAGTGTGCCATGAGCCGAGTTTATCTAGGCGTCCACTACCCGTGGGACGGCGAAGCCGCATTTCCCCAAGGCACGGCGCTTGGCAACTATGTGTTCGACAATTTTCTGGGACCGGTTTCCGTCAACAACGTGCCGGAGCCGGGGTCTATGGTAATGGCGGCCGTCGGCCTGGCCACCTTGGGCGTGCTGGCGTTGCGTCGTCGTCGTCGCCACCGCACAAGCTGACGGACTTCCAGCCCTGCGGCCTGCTCGAAACGGTTGGACAGCCGCCTTGGCAGCTTGTTGAAGAATTCGACCGGCTGCGCGATCGCATGGATGCCTTCTTAAAACAGCGACGTAAGTCGTTGTTTTGCGAGCCGTGCGAAGCTTTGCTTCGTCCTTGGCGCGGTTGAAAAATGCCACGATGCCACGATGGCATTTTTCAACAGACTGTCAGCTGGTCCTGCTCTCTCCGTTGTCGTTGCCGCCCGTGCGGCTCACAACCGCGAACGAGAGCTGCTCCAGCTCGATGGCCAGGTCGACGCCGACCTGGCGGACGTGTTCAGGCAGACTGATTGTCACGGGGGCAAAGTTGACGATCCCCTCGATGCCCGCCGCCACGAGGCGATCGGCCACGTTCTGGGCGGCCGGGGCCGGCACGGCGATCATCCCCAGCTTGATCTTGTGGTCGGTAGCCACCTCGGCCAGCTGATCGAGGTGGAACACGCGCACGCCTTCGATCGTGGCTCCCACGCGCTGCGGATCGATGTCGAAGGCGGCCACGATACGAAAACCCTGGTGGCTGAAACCCTTGTAACCGAGCAAGGCCCGGCCCAGGTTGCCGGTGCCGACCATGGCCACGGGCCAATCCCGATCGGTACCCAGAATCTTGCGGATGGCGTGGATCAGATCGTCGCAGCGATAGCCGATGCCCGGGTGGCCAAAATGCCCGAAGTAAGCCAGGTCCTTGCGCACCTGGGCGTCGCTAAAGCCGAGCAGCCGGCCGAGTTGGCTGCTGCTGGTGCGCTGGTGACCGTCACGCACCAGGTGCTGCAGTTCGCGCAGGTAGAGGCTCAAGCGGCTGACGACTGCTTTGGGGACGGCCGCATCCGCAGCAGGAGCAGAGGGTCGGGATTTGCGGTCGCTCATGCTGACCTGGGCCGATGGACGTGATACACCGCCGAAGCGAGGGGGGGGACTTTACTTTAGGTCATCCGCGAGCCGCCGGCAAGCCGTGCGCTGCTCCCCCCGATTGAACGGTACGGTTGGGTTGCCGGCACTACAGGCATCATCCGGGGATGGCCTACGACCGGTCGATTCTTACCCAACTACCGGTGGGGAAAAGGTTATTCAAAGCTTCTATATCAAGCTATCAACCCAGATTGACGATCCTACGAAACGTTCGGGGAAGGTGGGTAACTAAATGCGCCGACTCTACGCATCCGGATAGATGCGGTAGATGGTGAGATTTGGGATACCCGGCTAACGCACGTGGAGTGCGCTGGCCGAAAGAAACTAATAGCGGGAAAACCTCGCCTGACCAGACCCATCCTGAGTCGTCCCACGAAGGAGGCACAAAACCATGAGAACGTTGTTGGGTGTGCCGATTGTTGCGGTCATCCTGAGTGTCGCGCTGCTCGACGCGGCACAGGCAGGATACTGCGGCGCGGCAAGGTATCGCTGCTGTGCCACTTGTTGCGATTCATGCGACTATACCGCATGTAAGCAGCAGTGCCACACAGTGATGAAGACTTGCAGGGAAGTCGTCTACGAAAAGCAGAACTACACCTGCTACAAGACGGTGTACGAACCCGTCTGTGAACAAAAGACGATCAACTGCGTGCACTATGTCCAGGAGACCGCCTATCGCAATTGCGAGTACACGGTCTGCAAGCCGGTCTGGGAAACCAAGACCCGCGAAATCTGCTACACGGTCTGCAAGCCCGTCTACGAGACCAAGACTCGCGAGATCTGCTACACGGTCTGCAAGCCCGTCTACGAGACCAAGACTCGCGAGATCTGCTACACGGTCTGCAAGCCCGTCTACGAGACCAAGACTCGCGAGATCTGCTACACCGTCTGCAAGCCCGTCTGGGAAACCAAGACCAAGCAGATCTGCTATACGGTCTGCAAGCCGGTCTACGAGACGAAGACCCGCGAGATCTGCTATACGGTCTGCAAGCCGGTTTACGAGACCAAGACTCGCGAGATCTGCTACACCGTCTGCAAGCCCGTTTGGGAAACCAAGACCCGCGAGATCTGCTACACGGTCTGCAAGCCCGTCTACGAGACCAAGACCCGCGAGATCTGCTACACGGTCTGCAAGCCCGTCTACGAGACCAAGACTCGCGAGATCTGCTACACGGTCTGCAAGCCCGTCTGGGAAACCAAGACCCGCGAGATCTGCTACACGGTCTGCAAGCCCGTCTACGAGACCAAGACTCGCGAGATCTGCTACACGGTCTGCAAGCCCGTCTACGAGACCAAGACCCGTGAGATCTGCTACACGGTCTGCAAGCCGGTCTACGAGACCAAGACCCGTGAGATCTGCTACACGGTCTGCAAGCCGGTCTGGGAAACCAAGACCCGCGAAATCTGCTACACGGTCTGCAAGCCGGTCTACGAGACCAAGACCCGCGAAATCTGCTACACCGTCTGCAAGCCCGTCTACGAGACCTGCCAGCGCACGGTCTGCTGCACGGTTTGCAAGCCGGTTCACTATACGAGGACGGTTAAGGAGTGCTGCGGTCACTGGGAATGCCAGGTCAGCGAGTGCCCCGGTCCGGTGGTCAAGCGTTGCTGCCAAACACCCGGTTGCTGGGTGTGGGATCCTTGCTGCTGCCGCTGCGTCTACAAGCCCGGCTGCTGCAAGGTGGAGTGCGTGCAGTGCCCGCCGGTCAAAGTCTGCAAGCGGGTTTGGGTTCCCGAAGTTCGCGAGCGGACCGTCAACTGCGTGAAGTACGTGCGTGAAACGCAGACCAAGCAGGTCCCCTACACGGTGTGCCGCATGGTGCCCGAGAAGCGGGTCAAGACCTGCAACTACACGGTCTGCCACATGGTGCCCGAGAAGCGCGTCAAGACGTGCTGCTACAAGGTCTGCCACATGGTAGCCGAGAAGCGGGTCAAGACCTGCAACTATACGGTCTGCCACATGGTGCCCGAGAAGCGCGTCAAGACCTGCAACTACACGGTCTGCCACATGGTGCCCGAGAAGCGCGTCAAGACCTGCAACTACACGGTCTGCCACATGGTGCCCGAGAAGCGCGTCAAGACCTGCTGCTACAAGGTCTGCCACATGGTAGCCGAGAAGCGGGTCAAAACCTGCAACTACACGGTGTGCCACATGGTGCCCGAGAAGCGCGTCAAGACGTGCCAGTACACGGTGTGCCACATGGTGCCCGAGAAGCGCGTCAAGACCTGCTGCTATAAGGTCTGCCACATGGTGCCCGAGAAGCGGGTCAAGACCTGCAATTACACGGTCTGCCACATGGTGCCCGAGAAGCGGGTCAAGACGTGTCAGTACACGGTGTGCCACATGGTGCCCGAGCAACGCGTCAAGACCTGCTGCTACAAGGTCTGCCACATGGTAGCCGAGAAACGGGTCAAGACCTGCAACTACACGGTGTGCCACATGGTGCCCGAGAAGCGGGTCAAGACCTGCAACTACACGGTCTGCCACATGGTGCCCGAGAAGCGGGTCAAGACTTGCAATTACACGGTCTGCCACATGGTGCCCGAGAAGCGGGTCAAGACCTGCACCTACAAGGTCTGCCACATGGTGGCCGAGAAGTGCTGCAAGCAAGTTCCGTACACGATCTGCAAGCCGGTCCACACAACCAAGACGATCAACGTCACCCGTTGTGTGCCGAAGCAGGTTGCGTACACGGTGACTCGCTGCTGCCCGAAGGTGGTCTGCAAGCAAGTGCCGGTGCAGGTCTGCTGCCCGGTGGCCTGCGAGCCGAGCTGTGCGGCGGCCCCGAGCTGCGGCTGCGGCGGCTAACTCGTGAGCGATAGAAAGTGCTTCTTCTGAAGCGTTTCAGAGGAAGGTCTGGTCAACAACAGCGGCCCGGTCCAGCGATGGATCGGGCCGCTGCCATTTTTGGGGGTTACGAAATCGCCCTCCGACGACTTGAGCCCCCGCCGCTACTCAACCATCGGCCGTCGGAAATTCCCCAGCCTGCTCCAATACCGGGCCAGCGTCGGCGAATATAATGGGTGGCACCGGTGGCGAGCCGCGGCTGGCCCCCACCGGACGGACCACCTCTTTAGGAGACCGCGCTATGTCGGAATTGCTCATGCGGCATCCCTGGCTGCTGGTGTGCATCCTGGCCGCCGGCGTGGCCGTGGGTTGTACGGCTATCGTGTTTATCACCGATTACCTGCGCAAGTCCCACCAGGCCGAAATCGACGCCGCGCTCAAGCAGGACATGCTGAACCGCGGCCTGTCGGCCGCCGACATCAAGACAGTGCTCGAAGCGACTTCCGACAGCGAGACGCTGCGCAATTACAACCAGCCGGTCCGCGTCGGCCTGGGCAAGTTCCAGGTGGAGGTCGGCGGCAGCCAGCCGCACCAGGTCGAATCCCCCGCGCGATAGAAGTCCGCCCGCCCGGCACCCGGCCAGCAGCCGGTTGAAAAATACCCTCGTGGCCCTCGTGGCATATTTCAACCTCGCCAGGTGCGAAGCAAAGCTTCGCACGGCCCGCAAAACAACGACTAGCGTCGCTGCTTTGAGATCGCATCCAGGCGATCACGCAGCCTGTCGAATTCTTCGACAGGCTGCTAGCGCTGGAAGAGTTTTGGCCAACGGATCTCGGCCCGCTTGTTGGGCTCGGGAAACGAGTTTTGATTCGACGGGTTGATTTTGTTGAGCGTCGCCCGATCCGAATCGACACCCCCCAGCGTCCCTTGCAGCACGTCCTGAATCGTGCAGCCGCAGGCAGCCGATAGTACCAGCGCCAATGTGGCGGCTTGCGCGATCCGTCGAGCGTGAAACATGCCGGGGCCCTCGTTGGTCTTCAACCAATATCGGCACTCGTGGGGCAGCCCGAGTGCTAGCAGTCCGAATGGCGTCGCTCAGTAGCGCCAATCGAAGGTCGAGGCAACGCGACCGCCGCCGGGTTATTCACGGCTGTAGCAATACTCGGAACCGTTCGAATGCTTCGTCCCAGGCCGCCGTTTCGTGCGGCTCGTAACGATCGGGCGGAAAGCTTTGGCGCACCAGGCCCCGGGCTTCGGTGATCGACCCGAGCTGTCCGGCGGAGATTGCCTGCACCAGCACATTGCCGATCGCGGTGGCTTCGATCGGCCCGGCCAGCACGACCCGCCGACACGCGTCGGCCGTGGCCTGGCAAAGCTGCTTATTCTGGGTCCCGCCGCCGACGACGTGGATCGTTTCGATCCGACCTCCGATGAGATCCTCCAGCCAGGAGAACACGAGGCGATAACGCAGGGCCAGGCTCTCCAGCGCGCAGCGAATCGTCGCCCCCTCATCCGTCGGAACCGTTTGCCCCGTCCGCCGGCAGTATTCGCGAATCTCCCCCGGCATGTCCGCCGGCGCGAGAAACGCCGAATCGTCCGGATCAACGAGCGACACCAGCGGTTTGGCGGCGGCGGCCATCCGATTCAAATCGTCCCACGTGTAATTGCGGCCCGCCTCGCTCCAGACTCTGCGACATTCCTGCACGAGCCACAGCCCCGCGATGTTCTTCAACAGCCGTGTCGTGCCGCCGATTCCCCCTTCGTTCGTGAAATTCAACGCCAGGCATTTGTCATTGACCACCGGCCGCGGAACCTCGGCCCCCATCAGCGACCAGGTGCCCGAGCTGATGTAGCACCAATCGGGCCGCTCCGACGGCGGACTCGCCGCGGGAACGGCCGCCACGGCACTGGCCGTGTCGTGCGTGCCGGGCAACACCACTTGCACGCCGGCCAGCCCGGCCTCGCTGGCGACCGTTTTGCGCAACGGGCCCAGATTCGTTCCCGGCGGCATGATGGGCCCGGTGATGCGCGTCGGGATTTCAAATTCCTTGAGCAGGTCGAGGGCCCAGGTTTGCGTGACGGGATTCAAGAACTGCGTCGTCGTCGCGTTCGTCATTTCGTTCGACCGGCGCCGGTCAACAACCAGTGGAACAAGTCGGGCATCATCAACAGCGACTCGGCCACGTCCAACAGCGGCGATTCGGCCAGCCGCATCGCCCACAACTGATAAAGCGTATTGAACTGCATGAACTGCAGTCCGGTTTGGGCAAAGATCGTTTCGCGCGGCACGACGGCAAAAGCCCGCTCGAGCAGTCCATCAGTGCGCGGATCGCGATAGTGGACCGGATTGCCCAACAGCTCGTCGCCGCGCCCCAGCAGTCCGAAATCGACCCCCCACGTGTCGACGCCTACGCTGGCGAACTCGCCCAATCCGGCAGTGGCCGCCGCTCGCAATCCCTGCGCACGTGTTGCCATTGGGCCAACAGGTCCCAAAACAGGCGGCCGGCGGCCGAAATCGGGCCATTTGCGAAGCGATAGACTTCGACGAGCGACAATTGCTCGTCGTCGACCAAACCCGCCAGGTGGCGTCCACCCGAGGCCCCGATGTCGATGGCCAAATAGGCACGCTTAGCCATGCGAAAAATTCCCCCCTGAATGGGCAAGCGTTGGCTCAAGCAAGCGAGAAGTGACACCTACCTCCCCGACTGCAGCACAACATGACGCGCGAGGCATCCAACGTCAAGCTGCCGCCACGGTAAGGACTTGTGGCAAAACGCCATGACGACCACGCAGCCGGTGCCGCCCAATCAAAACCGCTACAGGCTGAAGAACCGCACGCGACGCAGACGATAAGAGGGAATGACTCTGTCAATAGTTGACTTACATTAGTAACATAAGTATCATTCTGGCCGAACGCGACATTCCCTGGCGATGGCTTACGGATCCCATATCATGTCCGCATCGATGGCTTCCCCGCAACTGCCCGTTTTAACGCGGGAACCGTCCGCTGCTCAGCCGCCAGCGGCTGGCCAGCTCACGGCCACTCCGGAGCTGCTCGCCGAGCTTGCCGAGCACAGCCGCCGGCTGGAGACGGCCACGCCCCAGCAAATCATCGCCTGGGCCGTCGCAACCTATGCCCCCAAGCTCACGATGGCCACTGCCTTCGGACCCGAGGGATGTGTGATTCTGCACATGTTGGCCGAGATTGATCCGGGCACCTACGTGTTCAATCTCGACACGGGCTATCAGTTTCCCGAGACGCTCGAGCTGCGAGACCGGATCGCCGCGCGATACGGCATTGCCGTCGACTTCAGGCGGGCCGAATCAACCGTCCAACAGTACGAAGCTCAGCACGGCGGGCCATTGTACAAGACCAACTCGGACCAGTGCTGTTTCGATCGCAAGGTGAAAGTATTGCGCGAGGCGGTCGTCGGCTGGCACGCCTGGATGAGCGGCATTCGTCGCGATCAGGGGACCGGCGACCGGGCCGGCATTCCCATTGTCGGTTGGGACAAGAAGTTCAATCTGGTGAAGATCAGTCCGCTGGCCAATTGGACCAAGAAAGACGTCTGGAAAATGATCACCGATCACCAGATTCCCTATAACCCGTTGCACGATCAAGGGTACACTAGCATCGGCTGCTGGCCATGCACCCGGGCGGTGATGTTTGGCGAGGACGAGCGGGCGGGTCGCTGGAGCGGCACGGCCAAGAAGGAGTGCGGCCTGCACACGCAGGATTGACGCACCGCTTGCCCGACATCGGTGTGGTGAACGAAGTGGCGAGATCGTTTGATTCACCACCTCTGGCGGCCGCTAGAACCGGAGGATCGATTTCAAAGGCATCATCGGTCCGGTGCCAACACGCGCCAAAACGGCCCGGCGGTGCTTCGCATGAAGATCTCGGCCAAGACGGAATACGCCTGCCTGGCGATGCTCGAGTTGGCCATGCACTTTGGCTCCGGCGAGCCCGTACGCATTCGAGCGATCGCCGACGAGCACGGCATCCCATCCCGATTTCTCGTGCAGATTCTGCTGCAGCTCAAAGGGGCCGGCTTCGTCGCCAGCACGCGCGGGGCCAGCGGCGGCTACCAGCTCATTAAGCCGCCCGAGCAGGTTTCGCTGGGCCAAGTGATGGCCGTGATCGAAGGCCCCTCGACCGAGGTGACGACCAACGCCGATCCCCACTCCGCCACCGGCCGGGTGCTCACCAGCGCCTGGCGCGAAGTGGCCCAGGTCGAGCACGATGCCCTGTACGCGATCACGTTTGCCGAGCTGGTCTCTCGCGCAGCGCGACTCCCAGAACATGTTCTACATCTGACCGGTATGGCCGGTCGCGTGCGGCTCAGCCGGCCATCGCTTCGGCCAGAATCGTGGACGTCGACTCGCGCATGATGCGCGGATCGACGGTCTTGCCTTCCAGCAGCGTTTTGCGCACGTCCTTGCCGGAAATGAACACCGGCTTCTCGTCCTTGTGGTTTTCCATCAGGTCCACGCGGCCGATCGACTCGTAGTAAGCGGCGAATCCCACCTTGAGGGGCTGGATTTTCAGATCGCCCTTCAATTGACCGAAGATCTCCTGGGCATCGAAATCGCCCCAGATCGCCGTGCCGTCGTGATACGGAGCGTCCGCGTGCTTGCGGCCGATGACAATGTCCGTGAATCCGTAGTTCTGGCGATAGATGGCGTGCATGACCGCCTCTTTCGGACCGCCATAAAACATCTTGATATCGAGCCCCAACAGTAGCACGCGGTCGGGCACCGACTCGCCGCGCGGCTGCCACAGGTCCGGATCGCTGTCTCCCTCGCCCAAGGCGCGGGTGTCGATCAGCGCCTCGTACGTATGCATGCGTACGTCGGCCTGGACGTCGTCCCCTTTGGTCTCGCCGATCAGCGGGTTGAGCACGGCGCCGGCGTTGTGGCCGGCCTTGAGCAGCGCTTCCAGGCCGTAAACCAACGCGTACTCATGGGCCCGGTGCAGCGGGTTGCGCAGTTTGAAAGGCCACGACGCGGTTCCAGCCCTTCTCGGCCAGCAGCTTGCGGACTTCCGCGGTGAAAGAACATACTTGCCGAACTTCGGGTTTTTGGGCTGCGGCAGCACCCGGATCGTGCCGCCCACGAGGTGCGTCTTGTCGGCATCCCCCTTGAGCGCCATGTCAGCGCCGGGATGATCGAACCGCTCGGTCAGGTACACGCTCTTCAGATCGCGCGGTTTGTCCCACTCGTAGACGTCGCTCAATTCGAGCGTGGCCACTGCCTGACCGGTCGAGTTCACCAGCGCCACGGTCTGGCCCGGCTTGAGCGTTGCGGCCAGCTCGGCGCCGATGGGCAGCGCGATCGGAATCGTCCAGGCGTAGAGCTTTCCGTCGTGCTCGATGACCGATTCATCGAGCACCCGATTATAAGTGGCCTGGTCCATCGGGCCGGTGAGCGGGCTCACGCACCGTCGCCAAAGCGGTACAAGGTCGACAGATCGGCGTCCGACACCGGCACTTTCGCGAGCGAAGCAGCCTGGGCTTTGAACGCGTCGATCTGGTCGGCGCCGACGGTGCAGCAAACCGGCTCTTTCAAGCCCCCGTGCGGGGCAATCAAATCCGACATGTATCGATCCTTCAAGTGAAGCGGTTGAGGGAGGAACTCGAGCGGTCGTTGGCCCGAGCATGTCGCCCGTGGGCGACCCCGGCGGCTGGGAAAGACAATCAGTATAGGGCGAGTTTCGTGGCCAGACAAGGCGCGGTTTGACGCGGCAAATGCCACCAGCGCCCTAGCAGGCCGTTGAAATATTCAACGGTCTGCGCGATCGCATGGATGCGATCTCAAAATGACGACGTAAGTCGTTATTTTGCGCTTTCGTGCGGAGCTTTGCTACGCACCTGGCGAGGTTGAAATAGGCCACGATGGCTTATTTCAACGGGCTTCTAGGAGCCGCTCGGCCGGATCGACAGCACGACGCTTTCCGACTCGGTGCCGGGGAGCGGATAGCTGGCCACTTTGCGCAGTTGCAGCCGCTTGAGAAGGCCGGCTTCACGGGCGAGCGTGCGCTCTTCCAGCCAAGCGGGCCCTTTGATGACCAGCAAGCGATCGAACGACTGCCAGTGAGGCGCCAGCCAGCCGAGCAGTTTCACGAGCGGCGCCACGGCCCGCACGACCAGCGTGTGGAAGTGCTCGCGCCCGAGAAGCTCCTGCACCGGGGCATGATGGACCGCCACCGAAAGGCCCAATTCGCTGACGATGGCCGCGGCGGCCTTCGCTTTCTTGGCCACCGAGTCGCACAGCTCCACTTCCAAATCGGGACGCACGATCGCCAGCACCACGCCCGGCACGCCGCCGCCGGTCCCCACGTCGAGCACCCGCTCGCCGGCGTCCAACAATCGCTCGATCGCCAGGCAATCGACAACGTCTCGGGCGACAAACTTTTCGTAGGTCGTGTGCCGCGTCAGATTGAGCCGTTCGTTCCAACTCCACAGCGCCCGGCAGTAGCGGTCCAACATCTCCACGTCCTCGTCGGACAGCTCGATGGCATGCCGCCCAAGTGCCGTCGATAGCGTGTCTTGTGGTGCGACGTTCAAGGGAGACCTGCCGACTGCCAGCACGGTGGAAATCTGTCCGCGAGTACCGATTGTTCAGGGCCGGAGGAACGTTGACAACCCCGGTCCGCGAGAATCGACGGCCCCGAGGCGCTATTGCTGGTCGCTGCCGGCGGGAACTTCCTCGCCATCGCGCGTGGAAAGTGCCCGCCACAAGGCCGGGTCGATTTCGTCGCGAACGAACCGGACCGATCCATCGGCCATTAGCAGATTAACGCCGCCGGGATGCCGACTGCGCCCGCCCGCCAGCCATAGGCCGTGTACTGGAATTCGACGCCGCCGGAGAGTCGCGACGCGATGCAATCGGGCGTCCGGGTGTTCGGAGTGCCGTAGTGATTGTACAGCGCGCAACGATATTCGCCGCTGACCCAGGCAAAGCCACGACCGTTGTCGACGTTCCACGACGAAGTGCCCCCGCAGGCGCCTTCGGTCAGCGGCGTCAGGAGCGTGAACTTGTAATCGACGTCCGGATCTTTGAGCGTCACCTCCGTGCGGGGCGTTCCCAGGATGCTTTCGGACATCAGGGCCGTATGGCTCGATCCGTCGGTGATCTTGGCCAGCCGGATATGCGAGTTGACGAAGAAGACGCCGTCGGTGTCAAACGGCGTGCCGCCGCCGGCGCCGATCCGGCACAAGCCACGTAGTTGGTCGGCGCAAAACCAGCCGCCACGTTGTGCCCCAAGTCGCTGGGGCAAAGAAAGACGGGCACTTCCAATGACACGCCATACGCGTTCTCGGGCGTGACCGACAAACTGGTGCCGTACAGCGGCACCGACAGGTCAGAGCGCGGCCACGGCGTTTCCCTCTTCCAAGAAAGGCGCCAGATGCGCGAGCGAACTCCAGCGGTAGAACGTCCAGGCGTTGGAGGGGGCCGCCGGCCAGGCTTTCGATTCGGCCCCCACGGGAAACGAGCCGTGGCCATCGTAGAAACTCTGCGAAGCCACGCCGATTTGCTTCAAATTGTTGATGCACGACGTCCGCCGCGCGCTCTCGCGAGCGGCTTGCACTGCCGGCAGTAACATCGCCACCAGCACGGCGATAATCGCGATCACGACCAGCAGTTCCACCAAAGTGAAACCGCCGGCTCCGCGCACCCGCAGGCGATCGGATGACATAACTACTCCTGCCTGTGGTAGGGCGCGCGGGGCGAGATTTGGGGAAGAACGCCGCTCGGTGGGTCGAAAGTCTGCGCAAACTACGCAGAATCAGGCTCTGCGCCTTGCAATCCGCTCACGAGGCGACTACCAGTATTACATCTCGGAACGCTTTGAACATAGAGTCTGCCCGCCCGCTTAACAAGCAAATCCCCCCAGTTGTGGCCTTTTTAGGGGGATCCCCGCGATGACACACCACCAGATTTTAACTCCGCTGACAGGACAGCCATGAGACGCAACACCCAAATCGGCCGCTTCAACGTCCGATCCTTCCGCCGGTCGGCCGCCAGCCGGCAAATTGCTTCGCTGGTCGCGCCGAGGGGCTCGAAAGCCGCATGCTTCTGGCCGGAGACTTGCTGGTTGGATTGTATGAACCGACCGCCGGCATGAGCGTGCTGCGCTACGATGACACCTATCAACAAGTGGCCGGTAGCGTACCCACCAACAGCGGCGGGCTCCAGCAGGCCGAGGGCGTGGCCGTCGCGCCGGACGGGTCGTTTTACGTGAGCAGCCTGACTACCGGCAGCGTGCTCCATTACGACGCCTTTGGCAGCTACTTGGGTGTATTAGGAGAGAATGACACGACGCATGCGACTTTCTTCGCGCCCGGAACGCTGCTATTTGGGCCCAACGGCAATCTGTATGTCGGCGACCTGGCTCTGGGCACCATCTACCAGTTTGACACGACGAGCCCCACGCAACAGTTCCTCCAGGCGGCGACGCTCAACACCGGCGCGGCGGGGGTCGGCGGATTCGCGTTCGAGGACAACGGAGACATTGTCGTCGGCAATCTGCTGAACCAGTCCGTGACGAGTTACGACAGTGGCGGCACGCCGACGGTGCTGATCGCGGACGGTAGCGGCATTGTTCCGTCGGCGATCCTGGTACGGCCCAACGGCGATGTGTTGATCGCGGATATCAACTTTGGCGGCGAAGAGCAGTTGCATCACCAGATCATGCGGTACGACGTAGCCACGGAAATGACCAGCCAGTTCATCAACCTGACCTTTCCCGTCGGCACGGGGGATGCCGCGGGCAATCCACCCCAGCCCACTTCGATGATCTACGATAGCGACGGCAACCTGCTCGTCGGCGTCTCGCCCGACCACAACCAGAACGGCGCCGTCCTGAATTACGACGCGACGACCGGTGCCTATATCGACACGCTGGTGACTGGTATCGGCACGCCCGCGGGGCTCGCGCCTGGCGCCGTCGAGCGCGACGTCGGTCGTCGGCCGCCACATCTTCTACAACCAGTCGAAATTCGACGGCAACGATCCAGCCGCCAACGCGCAGGACGACAACGCCATTGCCACGGACAAAACCCCCTACTTCGCCGACACCGGCATCGCCACCGGTGACAACGCCACCAGCTACAGCGCGGGCATCAACGGCATCATGGTCGACGTCGCCAACCCCGCCGGCACGCTCACGGCCAGCGATTTCAGCTTCAAGATCGGCACCGATAATTCGCCCGGCACGTGGATGCCCGTCCCGGCGACGGCCACGATTACGGTTCGCCCGGGCGAGGGGGACAACGGTTCGGATCGCGTCGAGATCACCTGGCCCGCTTTTTCGATGACGAACACCTGGCTGCAAGTAACCGTCAAAGGCAATGACGACAAGGGTGGGTTCGACACCAACAGCGGGCTAGCTGCGTCCGACGTGTTTTACTTCGGCAACATGGTGGGCGACACGTTCTTCGGTACGCCGGATCCCGTTTTTGCCGTCAACGCCAACGACGAGATCGGCGTACGCTTGAACTACAGCTTCAACCGTCCGATCACGAACGTCTACGACTTCAACAAGGACATGCTCGTCAACGTCAACGATGAGTTGCTGGCCCGTTACCACTATGCGTTCATGAACCGCCTCGTCGTCGTCGACTACACGGTCGACTCCTGGACCGATCCGGTCAACTCCAACAACCAGAGTTCGGCGTCGATCAGTGGCACCGGCCCCGCGGGAGGCAGCGTGACGGTGACCGTCAACGATGGCCTCTCGACCATCGGGCCCGCCATGGCCACCATTGACGCGGGCGGCACGTGGGCGATTACAGGGCTCGACCTGACTCCCCTGACCGACGGCACGATCACCTATCAGGTGACGATCGGCGATCTCTTCGGCGACGAGGTCGGTACCAGCAGGACTGCCGTCAAGGACACGGTCGCGCCCGACCTCGTGGTCAGCGATTTCACCGATCCGATCGACTCCGACAATCAGGCGGCCGTCTCGATCAGCGGCACCGGCGAGGTGGGAGCCACGGTGATGGTCAGCGTCAACGACGGTTCGGTGTCGACGATCGCACTTGGCGTCACCGTGGCGTTAAATGGCACCTGGTCCGTCACTGGCATCGACACGAGCGCACTGGCCGACACCACGCTCACGTATCTCGTCACCGCCACGGACGCCGCCGGCAATGTAACGGTCGTCCAGGTCCAGGCCGAAAAACAAACCACTCCCCTGGCGATCGCGGCGGCGGCACCCGATTCGGACGACGCCGGACTGCTGGACGAGGCCCTGGCCGACGATGAAGAGTGGCTCACCTACCTCTCGTAGCAACGAGCAGCCTGGGCGGGGTCCTACAATCCGAAAGGTTTGCCGCCCCCTGCTACAATGCCGGCATGATCGACATTGAATTCGGTAGCGGCGCGGCTACCTAGGCTGGGAGTGCGTTGCGGTTGCTGTGGGGCTGTTGATTGCGGTCGTTTGCTTACTTGGATGGACATTCTCGGGCAGACGCCGCAAATGATGACCGCCCCTAAAACGCCGCTGGCTACGCTGGTCGCTGCGAACGATGTTCGTGCTTGTCTGGACGTTCGCCGCCGTCGTGGCTCTTTATTTGACGATTGGCACCGCGTATCGACCCTTTGCAGTCCTAGCCGTCTTTCTCGGGATCGTCGCCAGCGGATTCTGGTGGTCACGACGGGCGCCCCGCTGCACACGCTAAGGCCCCACTACCCCTGGGCGGGTTACGAACGAGTTGACCGGCTGCGTCTCGCGAAGCCAACGAGGGGCTCAATAACTCTGCTCCCTGTGCGGAAGCTCAAATCGGCCGAGCCGGGGCTGGCAATGGCACCCGATGCCCGCGGACAGGCCTTCCGGCCTTCTTGTCAGCCCGATGCCCGGCCTGGACGCTTGGTTGCTGCCAAACGCTCAGCCGCCGGCTGAGGACCGTCTGCCATTTTGACAGGCCCACCGAACGGCCCCTCGCGCCCGACGTTCTCGTAAGTCACTGCTCCCCCAGCCGTTCGGCGAACAGTTCCCGGCTTTGGCATGGCCTTTGCTTTTCTTTCGAGGCGACGCCCAGCGCGGCGTCGCAATTCATTTCCACAACACAAGCCCGCTCCCACCTCGGGCATGACGAACCTTGCTTGCGCAAGCGAGCCTGATGCGGGGGCGAACGGCCGTTTCAGCATGAGGAGGTTCTATCCATGATATTTCGACGAGTGAACAGTCTGTTGCCGGTCGTTCAGTTGCGCGACGAGATGAACCGGCTAATGAACGATTTTGCGCTCCCCGCGGGCGCAGCGGCCCCCTGGGGCGCCAGCGGGCAGGCGTTTCCTGCGCTCAACGTCTGGGAAGACGGCGATATGCTGTTCGCCGAGGCGGAAGTGCCCGGGCTGAAAAGCGAAGACATCGACATTTCGGTCGTGGGGGGCGACCTGACGATCGCCGGACGCCGTGGCGAGCGGCAAACGCAAAACGCGGCCTACCATCGCCGCGAGCGGGGCGTTGGAGAATTCAACCGGGTGTTGCGGCTACCGGTCGAGGTCGACGCGAACAAGGTGGAAGCCACGCTCACCGACGGCGTGCTCCTTGTCAAGCTGCCCAAGGCGGAAAACGCCAGGCCGAAGAAGATCAAAGTTTTGTCGGCCGGCTGAGTCGAGCACAACGAACGTATCCATCAACGAACGAAGCCCCGTGGGCTTCGCTGAACGAGGAGCAAACTCATATGACCACAGAAGCAACATTGACCAACGAACCGCAAGCGGCGGAGCGAACCCGCGGCGGCCGCGTCTATCGGCCGAACGTAGATATTCTGGAATCGCAAGACGAGCTCACACTGGTGGCGGACGTACCGGGCGTGAAGTGCGATTCGATCAACATCGATTTCGACGACGGCGTGCTGACGATCCAGGGCAAAGTGGCCCAGCGGTACGGTGAGGACACGGCGTTTCTGCTCCGCGAATACGGAATCGGCGATTTCTACCGCACGTTTCGCGTCAGCGAGCAGGTCAACACTGGGGCCATTCATGCCGAGTGCGCCGACGGCGTGCTCACGGTGCATTTGCCCAAGGTCGAGGCCGCCAAGCCGCGCAAGATCGAAGTCAAATCCGGCGGCTGACGAAGCGGCCGGCCGACCGCGACAGTTACGGAATTCAACCGACAAAGGAGGACCATAGTCATGACCCTGATACCTTGGAGACACAAAGACCACGAAGATTCGACCGGCGTGTCGCTCAACCGATTTCGCGACGAGATGGACCGCCTGTTCCAATCGTTCTTTGACGCCCCGCTGGCCGGCGGCGGCCAGTCCTGGGGACTGCCGGCCTGGGGACCGCCCTTGGACGTCGAGGAGACGGACAAGGAAATCCTGGTCCGGGCCGAAATCCCCGGCGTGAAGGCCGAAGAGCTCGACTTGTCGATCAGTGGCGACTCGCTGGTCATCTCGGGTGAGAAGAAAGAGAGCCAGGAGAAGAAAGACAAGGGCTACGTCTACCAGGAGCGCCGCTTCGGCAGCTTCCGCCGCGAAGTGCCGCTGCCGTCGGCTGTCGACGCCGACAACGTCGAGGCCCAGTACAAGGACGGCGTGCTGCACGTCACGCTGCACAAAGCCCAGGAAGCACTGCCCAAGAGGATCCAGGTCAAAACCAAATAGCGGCGCTCGGCAATTGGCCGTGGCCGACGTTTCCAAACGCCGCGGGATGCTCGACAGTCGGAGCATCCCGCGGTGTCTTTTTTCCGGGCCCCAGTTCGCGGCCCGGCGGGGACTGGGGCGGTGCCGACGCGGCGATACAATGATGGGGGCTCGGCCGTTGCGGTCGGTGCGTCGCGACAGAATCCACGGACACACGCATGAGCTGGCAAGACATCGAAGGGCATGATGAAGTCGTCGAGCATTTTCGCCGGGCCCTGGTGCGCGGACGCCTGGCCAGCACGTTTCTGTTTGTCGGTCCCGCGGGAATCGGCAAGCGGACGTTTGCCGAGCGGCTGGCCCAGGCGCTGCTGTGCCCGCACCTCGATCTCGACACGCTTTCGCCCTGCGGGCACTGCGACTCCTGCGTGCAGGTGGCGGCCCATACGCACCCCGACCTGTCGATCATCGAAAAGCCGGCTGACAAGAGCTTCATTCCACTATCGGCCTTCGTGGGGGACGAAGCGCGGCGGATGCGCGAGGGATTGTGCCACGACATCGCGCTGCGACCCTTCATGGGGGGTCGCAAAGTGGCAATTATTGACGATGCCGACTACTTGAACGAAGAGAGCGCCAACAGCCTGCTCAAGACGCTCGAAGAACCGCCGCCCCGTTCGATCCTGATCCTGATCGGCACCAGCGCCGACCGGCAATTGCCCACCATCCGTTCGCGAGCCCAGACGATTCGCTTCCGCCCGCTCGAGCCATCGGCCGTGGCCCGCATTCTGCTGGAGCGCGGGCTGGCGCCCGATGCCGACGAGGCCCAGCGGATGGCCACTTTTTCCGAGGGGAGCATCCAGCGGGCCGTGGCCTTGGCCGATGACGAGTTGTGGTCGTTCCGAAGTGAATTGTTACAGGCGCGTAGCTGCCGCGACGCTCGATAGCGTCTCGTTGGCCGCGCATTTACTGCCGTTTGTCGAGGCGGCCGGCAAGGAAGCGAGTGCTCGGCGCCGTCGCGCGCGGCAAGTCGTGGCGTTTGCCATTGATTTCTATCGGCAGCTTCTGCGCACGTCGTGTGGTGTAGCGCCCGAAGGAGATCCCGAGCTGCTGCAGGCCGTTGAAAAGGCACGCGCGGCCGGCAGCGGCAACGCGGAAACGGCGGCCGCCTGCATCGATCGCTCGCTCGAGGCGGTTGCGCATCTGGATCGCAACGCGCACCAGGCCACGCTGTTGGAATGCTGGCTCGACGACCTGGGGCGAATCGTCGAGAGTGGGCACCCCGTGGCGGGATACGCCGAATACTAACCACGGCGGACCGGCCCTGTCAGGTTTTGGTCTCGCCTTGCAGCGTGAGCACCAGCTTGCGGCCACTGGCGCGGTTGCGATGTTCGCAGAGGTAAATGCCCTGCCAGGTTCCCAGCAGCAGCCGGCCGGCGCGGATCGGAATCATCACCGACGAGCCCATCAGCGAAGCCTTGACGTGTGCCGGCATGTCGTCGGGCCCTTCGACCGTGTGCGAGTAGTCAAAGTCCTCAGGCGCGATCGCGCTGAGCGCGGCTTCCAGATCGGCCGCCACGTCGGGATCGGCGTTTTCGTTGATCGAGATCGATGCCGACGTGTGCTGAATGAACACGTGCAGCCAGCCGATGCGGATGTCCGCCAACTCTTCCAGGGCCTCGACGACGTGGCCGGTAATCAGGTGAAATCCGCGGCGATAAGGGGGCAATTCGAGGGTGCGTTGAAACCAGGCCATCTCAGTGAGTTCCACAGAAGTTCATGCAAAGGACCGAACGGATCAGCGTACCAAGGAGGCGGCGCACTTCGCCGGCAGTTCGCTTGCTGCAGTGCACCGAACCAGCACTTAAAAAACCGTCAGAAACCGGTCGCTATCACACCACCCGCGACAGCTTTTGGGCGAGAATCATTGATAGCGGCCGATCCGTTCGCGCCGAGAGCTGCGCGTAGCAGCAAAACTGGGCCAAAACCATGCCGGATGCTTGACTTTTGCCGTGGCCCCTAGATAATGCGTTGTTTTAGGTGAATTGTCTGTTTTCGCCCCGCCTGAATTTCGGATCGTCAAACGAGCCCACCCCGTCCGATTTGAGTTCGACCTTGCAGCTTGACCCGCCAGGAGGGTCTTTCCGGGTCGCAAGATCGTGTCTCCAAGAGGCTGATGGAACGGTTTCGAGCTTGATGTGTATCCCGAACAATGTTTTTCGATTGAGCTGCGTGTGAACAGCGAGGCTGGCGATATTTCTGCGTTTTGGAGGGTGTGATTCGATGCGGCAAATGCGCAACGTGTTTGAGGCGATTTTGAAGTACGGTCACGACGAGGATTTCGCTCCCGTCGAGGACGAACAGTTCAGCCCGACAGAAGCCCCGGCGGGCTCGAAGGAAAAGCTCGAGGTGCTCGCCGCCCGCGTACAGCGTGGCGAGCCCCTGTGGCACCCGGACGATCGTCCGGACTATAGCGGCCTGACCGGCGCGGTTCGTCCGCGCGAGTAAAGCGGCCGCACAACGGAACGTGCGAACAACACGAAAGCACATCGCCCCACTCGTCGGGCGGTGTGCTTTTCCTTTGCGCACACAAGCAAGCCCGAGTACGTGCCGCGACCCAAGCGTTCCTACTTGGTCGCGTTGGCCTGCGCGGACTGAGTCTGCTCGAAGGCGGCTTTTTCGGCCGCCAAGCCATCCAATTGGGTCTTGGCCGCCTGCGCGGCCTCGGCGGCGGCCTGGCTGGCCTTGGTCTTCTCGGCCAGAGCGGCTTCGGCGGCGGCCAGCTCGGCGGCGGCTTTCTTCGCCGCTTCGGCGGCCGCGGCCGTGGCGCTCTTCTGTGCTTCCACGTCGGCGGCGGCCTTCCCGGCGGCTTCGGCGGCGGCCGCGGCGACGGCTGCTTGCGCTTCGACCAGCATTTGCAGCGTGGGTGGATTGGGCGCCAGCTGGGCCACCTGCTTGGCGTCCGCCGCGTCCCACATCCGCACTTCGCCCAGCCAATCGCCGGCGATCACCCGCGCCGAGTCGTGCGTCACGGCCACTTCCATGGCAATGTCGTTAAACGCCGGGAACTCGCGAATCGCGGCGCCATTACCGTCCCACAGCTTCGTCTTGCGATCGCGCCCCGTAGAAACGAGTTTTCCGTCGGGAGCAAACTCGACGGCCGTCACGCCGCCGCCGTGGGCGCCGATGTTCTTGATCTCCTTGCCCCCCTCCATCTCCCACAGCTTGATCGTGCCGTCCTCGCTGGCGCTGGCCAGCACATTCGAGTCGGCCCGCCAACTGACGTCGGTCACGCCGGCTTTGTGTCCGGCCAGGTTCTGATACTCGCGGGCCGTTTCGGCTTCCCAGACGAACAGGCCGCCGTTGCGGTCGGCCGTGGCCAGCAGCACGCCATCGGGGCTGAACTCCAGGGCGTAAATCCATTCGGTGTGCTTGCGAATCTCGTGCAACAGCGACCCGTCGGCCGTGGAATAGATGCGCACCACACGCCCCGGGCCCCCCAGGGCGATGCGGGTGTGGTCTTCGTTGATGTCGGCCGCCAGCACCAGGTCCAACTCGTCGCCGACTTCGAAGACCCGATTGCCGGTCTTCACGTCATAGACGACCACGCGGCCGCTCTTGCCCCCGATGCCGCCGCCGGCCAGCAGCAGCGTGCCGGAGCGGCTGAACTTGAGCACATGGGGCACGCCCTCGGGAAACGGCAGGACGCCCAGCAGTTGGGCCGTGTCGGTGTTATACAGCGCGATTTGCTTCTGTCCGGCCACCGCCGCCAGCGGAGCCCAGGGACTGGCGGCCAGGGCCGTCACGGCACCTGCTCGCGGCGTGTAGACGACCGGCTGCCGGGTGAGCTTCTCGGGCAAGGGGGGCGGTCCCTCGGGCCGGGCATTGCCGGCGGCCAGGTTCATCTCCAGCGACGGGCCCTTGTTGACCTTGGCCACCGAGCCGCTGTTTTCCAGTGCCCCGCCGATGATCCACCGCTTGATCAAATCCAGCTTGGCGTCGGCCAGCTTGTCCTGCATGGGGGGCATCTTCGGTTCGTCGGTGTGCGACACCAGACCCCACAGCCGCGAGCTGTCCGGATCGCCCGGCTCGATCACCTCTCCCGATGCCCCACCTTCCATCACGGACGCGAAAGTGGCCAGCGACAGGTCGCTCTTCTTGGTGTCCTGGTTGTGGCAGCTAAAGCAGTGCTCGCGAAAGATCGCCTTGACGTGGTCGTCGTAGGTGACCTTTTCCGGCATGGCTTCGTCGGCCGCCGCGGCGGCGCACCAGGCGACCCCGGCCAGCAACAGGCTCAAGCAGATCGTCGTTTTCGTCATGTTCCGCATGCGAACGATCATCGTTTCGTTCACCGTGTGTCTAAGGTCGAGATTAGTGATTGAACAGGAACTCGCGCGAGTTGAGCACCGCCCACAGCACGTCGTCGACGCCATGCCGGACGTTGCCGTCGGACGCCACGATTGCTTCCAGGGCTTGCGTTTCCTCGGCTGTCGGCTTGCGCGACAGGCAGGCCACGTAGATCGTTTCGATGATCTCGGCCGGCGTCTTGCCCGCGTCCAACTGCGATTGCAGCCAATTGCTCTGGCCAATCTTGCGCGAAATCGTGTCGCCGTTGATCATGTGCAGAGCCTGCGACAACGTCGGCTCGGTAGTCGCCTCGGCGGCACAGGCCGTCAAGCGGGCTGAACGGCCGAACGACGTCAGAAAGTAGTTGCTCGTCCCCCCGTCGGCGATCTGCACGGCCCGGGCGCCCAGCGGCAGCCCGCGAAACTTGTCGGGTACGTCGGTCACCTGGCTCAGGCAATCGAGCAGGTTTTCGGCCGGGATGCGGCGGATGCGGGCGTGCGAGAAGTTCGTCAGGTCCGATTCGTTGCTGGCGTTGGGCTGGCTGGCGCGCTGATACGCTTGCGAGGAGCAAATGTCGCGGACCAGTTGCTTGAAGTCGTAGTTGTAGCTCGTCAGCTTTTCGCCCAGGGCGGCAAACAACTCGGGGTTGCTGGCCGGGTTGCTGACGCGGATGTCGTCCACCGGCTCGACAATGCCGATGCCGAAAAAGTGGGCCCACACCCGGTTGGCCACGCTGGTGGCAAAGAACGGATTCTCAGGCGAGGTGAGCCACTTCACCAGCACTTCGCGGCGGTCCTGGCCGGCCACGTCGGGCACGGCGCCGCCCAGGAACTTGGGCGGCATCACCGCCCCGTTCACCGGATGCTTCACTTCGCCGCCGCCAGAGTTGAAGACGATCGTCTCGCGATAGTCGCCTCCCTGCTTGCGGCCGATCTGCGAAAAGAACGCCGCGAAGCTGTAGTAGTCGTTCATCGTCCAGCGATCGAACGGATGATTGTGGCACTGGGCGCACTGCGTGCGAATGCCCATGAACACCTGGGCCACGTTCTCGGCCGTTTTGAGCGTGTCGCGCTCGATCTGGAAGTAGTTCGTGGCCGGGCTGCTGAACGTGCCGCCGCTCGCGCTCAAGAGGTTCTGCACCATCTCGTTGAGCGGCACGTTGCTCGAAATCTGATTGGTCAGCCAGTTTGAATACAGGAACATCGACTTATAGCTGACCTGGTTCGATGACTTGACCATCAGCAGGTTGGCCCACTTCAAGGCCCAGATCTCGGAAAACTCCTTCCGCTCCAACAGCCGGTCGATCAGCTTGGCCCGCTTGTCGGGCGAAGTGTCGGCCATGAATTCGTTGTATTCCTCGACCGTGGGCAGCAGGCCGGTGATGTCGACCGCCACGCGGCGCAAAAAGACCTCGTCGCTGCACAGTTCGCTGGGCAGCACGCGGATGCGCTCCAGCTTGGCGTTAACCAGCTCGTCCACGTAGTTGGCCGGCGGCGTCGAGGGGGGCGTGTATTCGAGCCCCGCGGGCAGCACCAGCGCCTGGCTGCCGACGGTATGCGTGGCGAAGCGGGCCATGATGAAGGCCTCGCCCCGGGCTCCGGCGGTAACCAATCCGTCGGCGTCGATCGGCGCCGAGTTGTCGTTGTTCGTCAGGAACAAGGCCAGGTTCGTCACGTCCCGATCGGTGCCGTCGGAGTACCTGGCCCGGGCGATGAACTGCTGAGTGGCTCCTTCGCCTTCGAGCACGGCCTTGGGGGGATAGATTTCCAGCGGCCTCGGGCGCGGCCACGTCCGCCGGATCGTGCGGCACGTTGGCCTCCAGCCAGCGGAGAATCGTCTGATAGTACTCGCTGTCCTCGGCGAAGCGTTTGCCGCCGGTGTGCGGCACGCTGCCGGCGGCTTTTTGCATCAGCAGGCTCTCGCGCGGCAGGGCCAGGTTGATGCGGCGGAAGCCGATCTCGTGCGTGATGCGGTTGTAATCGCCGTCCGGATCGAAGCCGAACAGCGACAAGTTGAAACCGTCCTTGCCGCGGGCCGCGCCGTGGCAGCTACCCGTATTACAGCCCGAACGCATGAACACGGGCATCACGTCGAGCTTGAAACTGATGGGACGGTCCACGGCGGCGTCTTTGACCGCCAGGGGAAGCGACACGCTCTGCCCCTGATACTCGAGCGCGAGCGTCGTTTCGCCGTCGGCGGTCGGATAGAGCGTGTGGCCATCGAGCCGGGCCAACTGCGGGTTCGCCAGCGTGGCCTGAGCGTCCTTGGTCACGTCCAGCGTCACGCCGTCGGCGCGCGTGGCGACGACGATGTACGACTGCCGATCGCGCGAGGTCGTAAGCTGGATGTCCGGCGGATACGCGGCCAGCGTGATTGCCGGCGCCTCGTCGGCCCAGGTGGAAACGTTCGTCGCGGCGAACAGGGCGAGGGTGAGGATTATCCGTTTCATTGCGCTCCTCCAGTTCCGCCCGCGGCCGTAGCGGCTCGGGCTTCTTTGGCCTGCTTACGCTCCAGGCGGAGCTTTTCCAACAGGCTCAGGCGTTTCTCGGGCATCGGCGCGGCCTCGGGCGTGGGCATGGGAGCAGCCTCGGCCACGGCCGGCGCGTCGGGCTTGGGGGGCAGCGGCTCGTCGATCCGCAGCTCGCCGGTCCCCAAGGTATGCAAGATCGGCTCGCCGTTGGCCATGATCGTGGCCTGGCAGATCACCGTGGCGTGCTTGCCCACGGGCGAATTGGCGGTCGTGCTCACCGGAAAGACCAGCTCGGTCGTGTCCTTGGTCATTTCCAGCGGGTTGGTCGTGACCTCGTTCGGCAGCCCCAACATTTGCACCTGGGCCGGGCCCTCATAGTCCTTGGCCTTGGTCACCTTCACGACGATGTCGGTCGCCTTGCCCTTCTCGGTCGTGGCGGCCAGGAACTCGAACGACACGAACGGCTCGGCCACTTCGAGCGTCGCCATTTGCGACGCCACGGTAATCGGACCGTCGCCGACGGTGGCGTCGCCCAGCACGACGATCTTCCACTTGTTCACTTCCGCGCCGCTGTTGGCCGTCAGCGGGATCACGGCTTCGGTCTGCCCCTCGGGAATCGCGATCGATCCGGACGAGCCGACTCCCGGCGGGTTGTAGAGCATTTGCACGCTGATCGGAGCCGTGAAGCCTTCCTTGCGCGTGGCCACGATCTTCAGACCCATCGAGCCGTTGCGCACCAGCGGCACCTTGGGCTCGACGATCTCGATCGAATACGGCACTTCATTCGTCACGGCCGTGGCCAGCCGCTCGCTGTACTGGTTCCACATCTCGACGTTGTTCTGACCCCGGACCAGCGACGTCCGCTGCTTGAGATGACCTTCGATCTTCAAGTTTTCGTCCACCGGCCGCCCCACCACGTCGACTAGCGATCCGGCCAGTTCCGCTTCCGGCGCCGCGGTGAGCAACACGGGCACGTCGCCGCGGTTGCCGGCCATCGTCAAGGTTTCGACCGTGACGCCGGCGGGCAGATCCTTCAGCTCCAGGTTCAAGTCGCCCCCCCAGTCGGCTCGCGAAGCATTGACCAAAAAGGCCATCCGGTTGCCGCGCGGCACCGGGGCCACGATGTCGACGAACTGGCTTCGCTCCGATAGCCCCAGCGTCAAAGCCGGTTTCACCGGGGTGATTTCCACGCGGTACACATAGTCGGCTCCCCCCTGCCCCAGGTGGTCATTCACGTGCACGACGTAGGTGTCGTCTTCGGGAATCGTGACCCGCAGGTAACTATCCGGCGCGCCCGCGTAACCGCCGACGTCGTCGTTTCCGCCCACGTGGGCTCCACCGACGCGGTAGACGTTGAGCACCGAATCGAGTGGCGAGCCGTACTCGCGGGCAAACAGCCGCACGTCGAACACCTGACCCTTCTTGGCCGCGAACTTGAAGCAGTCAACGTCCTTGGCCTCGCCGATCACGCCGTTCATCGCGATCGGGGCTTCGCACGGCGTGCCCGTGGCCAGATCATTGTTGGGCTCGACTTCCAGCACGTTGTTCAATTCGCTCAGGCGGAACGGATTGGCCGACGGCGAAATGCCCGAGTCATCCTTGGCGAAAATGCCAAAATCGTGTCCCTCCGTCGCCGGCAGCGTGATCTCCTCGGTGCGCGGTCCGGTCACGTCGCCCAGCCACGTCACTGACAGCGTCTCACCCGGCTTGCCGCCAAACGGGAGCACGGCCGTGGGCCGCGGGAAACGTCCCACGTGCAGCCGGTACAGGCACGAGCCGTTGCCGGCGAACGAAGTTTCGCGGGCTTCGACGAGGTAGGTTCCATCTTCGGGCGCGATCACGCTGGCGATGCAATCCTGCCGCACGCAGCGGCGCGTCGTCGCTCCGCGCCAGTTCGAACCGCTTGGCGTCGAGAATCGCCACGTAGGGATCGAAAAACGTGATGCCCAGCCGCAGCCCCTCGATTTCGGCCGTGATGCGATCCCCCTTCTTGGCTTCGACAGCGTAGTAGTCGACGTCTTCATTCTCGGCGACGCCGTTGACCACCGTGCCCAGCTCGATCTTCTGCGGCTTGTCAAACTCGCTGTTGGGCTCCGCTTCGGCCACTTCCGGCAGGGCGCCGACGCTGAACGTGCGCAGGTTGCTCAGGCCCGAACCGGTCCGCACGCGCAACTGGTGAATGCCCAGCCGGCAATCGGGCGCGATCGAGAGCTTCGCTTTGACCGAATTGCCGTCGGCGGCCGGTTCCAGCGAAGCCACCGTGATGCCCGGCTCGTAGAACAGGATTTCCTGCGCGTCGGCCATGCGGGCGCCGTTGAAGCTGACCTCGACCTCGGTGCCCCGCTGGGCCCCCGTGGGCGAAGTGCCGTTGAGCCCGGGCGAAGCGGCGCGAGCGGCCGCCGTCGTGCCCAGCAAGATGGCCACCGACAGGGCCACGCGTAGCGCAGCCGCCGATCCGCGTTCGAACGTTCATGAGAGAACCTCGATTAAGTGGGGTCGAGCGCATGACGAGTGCTCCCAAAAGTGCCTTGCCGCGGCCGAACGACTGACACCCGGCCGGCGGCAAAAGTCCCTCTAGGCCAGCAGCTCCTTGCGGACTTTGCCGCCGTCGACGATTTCAATCGGACGGTCGCCCGGGGCCAGCAACTCCTTGTCGGCGATGATGCCCAACTGGTAGAAGATGGTCGTCGCCAGGTCGCGCGGGTCCATCTCGTCCTTTTCGGGCTCCGAGGCCACGGCGTTCGAGGCGCCGTAGATGCTGCCGCGCTTGACGCCGCCGCCGGCCAGACACGACGCTGAACACCTTGGGCCAGTGGTCGCGGCCGGCGTTGCCGTTGATCTTGGGCGTGCGGCCGAATTCGCTGGAAACCATGACCAGCGTCTCGTCCAGCAGGCCGGTCCGATCCAGGTCGCGAATCAACGTGGCGAAAGCCTGGTCGAACGGGGGCATCGAGCCTCGCATGCCCTGCGTGATCTGGTTGTGCATGTCCCAACCGCCGTAATTCAGCGTCACGAACCGCACGCCCGCGGCCACCAGCCGCCGGGCCATCAGCATCCGCTGCCCGGCGTCGTTCATGCCGTATTCGTTGCGAATCGCCTCGGGCTCGGCCGAGATGTTGAACGCCTCGCGGGCCTTCTCCGAGCTGATCAGGCTGTAGGCCCGATCGTAGAACGTGTTCATGGCCGACAGGGTGTCCGACTTTTCCTTCTTGGCGAAGTAGTCGTTCACCGCCTCGAGGGCATTGCGACGCCGATCGAAACGGGCCGCGTCCACGCCCCCCGGCAGGTTCAGGTCGCGGACCGTGAAGTTCTTGTTGGCCGGGTCCGATCCCAGGCTGAACGGCCCGAACGACGAGCTCAGGTAGCCCGTGCCCGCGTATTCGTTCGGCTGATTGGGAATGCAGACGTAGGGGGGCAGATTTTGCGCGGGCCGTATTCGTGGCTCACGACGCTTCCCATGCTCGGATAGACCAGGGCCGGGCTGGGGCGGCTGCCGGTAAACATATTGTGGGTGCCGCGTTCGTGGGCCGCTTCGCCGTGCGAGAACGAGCGGATCACGGTGATCTTGTCGGCCATCTGGGCGGTTTGCGGCAAGGTCTCGGAAAACACTTCGCCGGGAATCTTGGTGGGGATCGAGCCCATCTCACCCCGGTACTCGATCGGTGCATACGGCTTCGGATCCCAGGTTTCCTGATGGGCAATGCCGCCCGGCAGGAAGATGTGGATCACGCTTTTGGCCTTGGCCTCGATGAAGTCATAGTGCTTCTGTTCTGCCCGGGCCTGGCGCTGCAAGAAATCGCCCAGCGTGAGGCCGACGCCGGTCAGGGCCCCGACGGCCAGAAAGCCACGACGGTTGGGTTGATACGAGCGCAAACTCATACGGATCTCCCTAAGTGTTTGAGGCCGCAGAAACGCAATTTCGGTGGGTCGTCGAGTGCAACGCCGGTGCCGCGTTCAATAGAGCACCGTACTGGTGGGAAGCTACAGGCGTGGGGTGGGACGTTTTTTGGGCGGGTTTGCATTGCCAACTTTGGTGGCCGCGGCTCGCAGGCAGCGGACGTTTCGGCCCTTTTTGCAGCGCGCTAGATGCTAGCCGAGCAGGGGCGGGTTGTCAAATATCAGCGACTTTTTATGCAATTGGGATTAGGGGCTGGGGGTTGGGGATTAGAAATTGCCGAAACGCCGCGCGGGGCACGTCCGTCTAAGCAATTGGCGTCGCCACGACGAGCGATGCCGCTGTGGCCTCCGCCCTGCGGCCTGCTGCCCAACCCCTAAACCCCAATCCCTACCTTACTTTTCCGCGAAAAAGGCTGGACGGCACTAGCACGTTCGGTGAGAATGAACGACGGGCTTACAGTCGAGAGGTCTGGTGGATTCATGGGAGGAGAGACAGCCATGGTGCGTCCAAGAAAGTCGCGCGGTTTCACGCTCGTGGAACTGCTCGTCGTGATCACGATCATCGGAATGCTGGTCTCGCTCCTGCTGCCAGCCATCCAGGCCGCCCGCGAAGCCGGCCGCCGCAGCACCTGCCAGAACAACATGCGGCAATGCTCGCTGGCGATTACCCAGGCCGCGGACATCAAGAAGGCTTACCCCGGCTATGTGAATTCCTTTAGCGCAGGCGGGTTACACGATCCGGGCTTCCTGGGTGGTGAAAATCCTGCCCCAGTTGGAACGAAAGGACGTCTATACCAACTGGCAAAAGGCCAACACGTTCATCGGCACCGGTCTCCGCCAGTTTCTGCCTAGCAACATTCCCCACAAACGCCCAGCCGATGTTCTATTCCGCCATGGAAGTCCTGGTGTGCCCCAGCAAGGCCGAGGCCGATCTGACCGGCAATCCTCTTGTCCTACGTCGTCAATACCGGACTGGCCAAGACAAACAATGATAGCAGCGTGACCTTTAGTGGCATGACGTACCCCAACGGGGCGAGCTATGTCCCTGAAGACATCAACTCAGGCGTCTTCTTCAACCAATGCATGAGTACCGGCACAGACGTCGATTGCACGGGGCGAGCGCTGGCACCGGGTTGACGAGCAATCCCGACTTCGTGAGTTCGCACGATGGAATGACATACACGCTGATGCTCAGCGAGAACCTGCAGGGAGGCAATTGGGCTCTTGACCCGAGCAGCGACCCGGCTCTCGGCGGAATGAACAAGTCTTTCTACAACACCGACATGGGCGTCCGCGCCAACACCGGCATGGTGTGGTTCCTGAACGGAAACTACAACAACCGGAGCATCGATGGCCAATCCAATTCAACCACGACGCAAGCGTCCGTACCCGGCTCGGTACAGGCCAGCATGGTCATCAACGCTGCATCGTCGCAAATGGTCGTGGGATCGATTACTGTTCCTTTCTCGGCATCTTCCGGCGCGAACCCCAGCGGGCTGGCCTATTCTCGGCCGTCGTCCAATCATCCCGGCGGAGTGAACGTGGCCTATTGCGGCGGGAACGCGGGCTATCTGTCCGACGAAATCGACTATGCCGTCTTCACGCAGCTCATGACCCCCAACCAGCAAAAAGTGAACGTCGCGCCCGCGGGCAGCGGTGCGCTGCTGGCCATCACTGCGTGGAACTATCCGGCATCCGGCATCCGCTTCTACATCCTCGACGAGTCCGAGTTCTAGGCTCGCTTCGAGCAGATTCAGCCCTGAACTCAAAACGCCCCGCGAACCAACCGCGGGGCGTTTTCTTTTGGCTCACCTGACCACGCCGGTCCAGCGACGCCTGCGTGCCATGCCCACGCTGGCGTGGGCATGCGGGCCTTTGCCGAAGATACTTCCGAGCGGGCGGCCCTAGCGCTGGGCCCCCAGGATCCAGGCCAGCACTCCCTTTTGGACGTGCAGCCGGTTGGCTGCCTGTTGGACCACGACGCTTTGCGGGCCGTCGATCACTTCGTCGGTCACTTCTTCGCCCCGATGGGCCGGCAGGCAGTGCATGAACAGGGCCCCGGCCGGTGCTTCGGCCATCAGCTTGTCGTTGATCTGGTAGGCGGCAAAGGCCTGCCGCCGCTCGGCCGATTCCTTCTCCTGTCCCATGCTGGTCCACACGTCGGTGTAAACGGCCGCCGCCCCGCGCACCGCCTCGACCGGGTCGGCCGTGACTGTGCATGTCCAGCTCGGGCACCTCGCGCTTGCAGGCTCGCGAGAAAACCCTCGTCGAGCTGGTAGCCCGGCGGCGTGGCCATGACGAACTTCATGCCGACTTTGCCGCAACCCTCGGCCAGGCTGTGGGCCATGTTGTTCCCGTCGCCGACATAGGCCAGCGTGTGCCCTTCGAGCCGGCCGATCAGCTCCTTGAGCGTGTACAAGTCGGCCAGTGCCTGGCAGGGGTGGGCGAAATCGGTCAGCCCGTTGATCACGGCGCAAGTGCTGTACTGGGCCAGCTCGACGGCCGTTTGATGGCGAAACGTCCGCACCACGATCACGTCGGCGTACTGGCTCAACACGCGTCCGAAATCGGCCACGCTTTCGCGCGCGCCGAAGCCGACGTCGTCTCCCAGAAACAGGCTGCTCCCCCCGAGGTTGATCATGCCCGCCTCGAAGCTGACGCGGGTCCGCAGCGAGGGTTTCTCGAACAGCAAAGCCATCACGCGCCCCGGGAGCAGCGCCTCGCGCAGGCCCCGGTCGTACTTGGATTTCAGATCCTCGGTGATGGCGAAGATGCGATCGATCTCGGCCGCTTTCAGATCGGCCACGGTGAGCAAATGTCGCATAACGTTGACTCGCTGGAGTGCCCCTTCTTGGCAGCCTCGCCTTCGACAGCGGCGAACTAGCCGGTCTGCTGTTTGATCACGGCGGCCAGAATATCGCAACCATCGTGCACTTGTTGTTCGGTGAGGTTCATCGCCGGCAGCAGCCGGATGACGGTCCCCTGGGTGCAATTGACCAACAGCTTCCGCTGCATGCATCCCTCGACCACGCGTCGTCCCGTCGATCGACAGCTCCAGGCCGATCATCACGCCCAGCACGCGCACCTCGCGCACCAGGTCGCACTCGGACTGTAACTCGGTGAGCCGCTGCGCGGAAAATCTCGCTCAACCGCCGCGTGTGTTCGAGCAGTCCCTCATTTTCGATCATTTCGATCGCCGCGATGCCGGCCCGGGCCGCGATCGGGTTGCCGCCAAACGTGGCCGCGTGCATGCCGGGGCGCAGGCTGGGAGCGATCTCGGCCGTGGTCAGCAGCGCCCCGCCGGCCACCCCGCCGCACAGGCTCTTGGCCAGCGTCATCACGTCGGGCGTGACGCCGAAATGCTGATAGGCAAACCACTGTCCGGTGCGCCCGCAGCCGGTCTGCACTTCGTCAAACACCAGCAGCAGCCCCTGGTCGTTGGCGATCCGCCGCAGGCCGGCCAGAAAGCCCTCGGGCGGGATGTTCACGCCCCCTTCCCCCTGGACCGGCTCGATCATGATGGCGGCCGTCTCGTCGTCGACCAACTGAGACACGGCATCCAGGTTGCCAAACGGCGCGTAGACGAAGCCGGCCATCAGCGGCCCCAGGCCTTCGTGATACTTGGGCTGCGCCGTGGCCGCCGTGGCGCCCAGCGTGCGGCCGTGAAAGCCCCCTTCGAAGGTGATGATCTTGTAGCGCCCCTTGGGTGCGTGCAGCCGCACCAGCTTGATGGCCGCCTCGTTGGCCTCGGTGCCCGAATTGCAGAAAAACGCCTGACCGCCGAAGCTCCGCTCGGCGAGCAACTGGGCCCAGCGCCCCTGGGCTTCGGTATACCACGTGTTGGGAACGTGGATCAGCGTGGCCACCTGCTGCTGGACGGCCTTGACGACCGGCTCGGGACAATGTCCCAGCAGGTTGCACCCCCAGCCGGGAAAGAAATCGAGATAGCGATTCCCCTCGGCGTCCCAGACGTAAGAGCCCTCGCCGCGCGCCAGTGCCACGCCGTAGCGGCGATAGTTCGGCACCACGTAGCGCTTGAACAGCTCGATGATCTCGCCGGATTTCATGGTCGCCTCGGCAGTAGCCATGGGTCGTTCTCCCGTGGGAAAAATCGCGTTCGCTGCGGGCCCTCGGAGCCCTCTGGACATCGGGCCCGGCCCACGGGTTCGCCCGCGCCGCGCCGGTCGGACTCGCCGCGCAAGCGATTCGCCGGCTAGGCCGGATCTTTGATGATTTCGGTCCCCACTCCCTTGTTCGTATAAATCTCCAGCAGCAGGGCATGACGCTCGCGGCCGTCGATAATGTGGATCTTGCGAATTCCCCGGCCGAGCGTTTCCAGGCAGGCCTCGACCTTGGGAATCATCCCCTTTTCGATCGCTCCGTCGCGGATCAGCCCCCGGGCCTGGCTGGCAGTGAGCGAGTTGATGAGCGAGCCGGGATCGTCCCTGCGCAGCCGCACGCCGTTGACGTCGCTCATGTAGACCAGCTTTTCGGCGCCCATGGCCTGGGCCACCGCCGTGGCGGCCGTGTCGGCGTTGACGTTCAATTTCTCCCCCTCCTCGCTCAGGCACATCGAGGGAATGATCGGCACGATGCCCGCGTGGCACAGGTTGCTGATCGTGGTCCGGTCGACCCGGGTGATGGTGCCCACCGAGCCGAGATCGATCGGTTGGCCCTCGTCGTCGAGCAATTCGAGCCGCTTGCCCCACAGCACGTTGGTGGTGCGAAAATTCAAGGCCGCGGCGCGGCCGCCAAACTCCTCGACCCGTCCGGCGATCTGTTCGTTGGTTTCATAGGCCAGCACCCGTTCGACGATCGCGAGCGTGGCCGGGTCCGTGTAGCGGCGTCCCTGGATGAACCGGGGGGTCAGGCCGGCGGCGTCCATGGCCCGATTGATCGCCGCCCCGCCGCCGTGCACGACGACCGGCCGCATGCCGACCGTTTCCATGAACACGATGTCCACCAGCAGGTGCCGCAAGGCGTCGACGTCATCGAGCAGGCTTCCCCCCAGCTTGATGACGGTCACCTTATCGCGAAACTGGCGAATCCAGCCCAGCGCTTCGATGAGGACGGCGGCCTTTTCGGTGGGAGTGAGCAAGGCGCTGGAGCTCCGGGAACGGACGTCCGCTGACAGCTTATCGTGTTCCCCATCGCGCCGCGGGTCAGCCGGCAAGCTTTTTGGGGAACGATGAGGGAAAACGTATCATTGTAAAGTGGCGAACCCCCCTGTCAACGCGGCCGGCGGTCCGTCATGGACGGTTACCGCCGGGCGAAGCCGGCCGACTTTCGCCCGTTCAGTCCTGGGAAAAGTGGCGGCGACGGCGACGCCCTACTGGATTGCAGCCGGCTCAGTTGCCAAGATGGTGGCTTTCCACTTCGCGCGGTTCAACGAACAGGTCGATTTGTGAGTGCTACCCTGGCAGTGGTCATGGCGGCGGGCAAGGGCACCCGTATGAAGTCCGATCTGCCCAAAGTGCTCGTGCCGGTGTGCGGACGGCCGATGCTCGACTACGTGCTCGACGCGCTGGACGCCGGGGGAATCGATCGCAACGTGGTCGTGGTGGGCTACCGTGCCGACGACGTTCGCCGCGCGGTCGGCGGCCGGCCCAACGTGGTGTTCGCCGTGCAGGCCGAGCAGCGCGGCACGGGGCACGCCGTCATGTCGGCCGACGAATACCTGCAACAGCATACCGGCGCCGTCCTGGTCGTAGCCGGAGATTCGCCGATGATGCAGCCCGATTCGCTCCGCGCTGCTGGACGAATTCCACCGCTCGCGGCCGGCCTGTTTGCTGGGCACCGCCAGCAAGGCCGACCCCACCGGCCTGGGGCGCATCGTGCGCGATCGCGACGGCCGATTCACGGGAATCGTCGAAGAAAAGGACGCCACGAGCGAACAAAAGCAGATCACCGAAGTCAATCTAAGTTGTTACGTCTTCAACTGCGCCGACCTGCTGGCGGCCCTGAACGAAATTCGCGCCGACAACGCCCAGGGGGAGTATTACCTCACCGACTGCCCGGGCGTGCTGTTGGCCCAGAAGAAGGACGTCCGGGCACTCAACGTGCTTAAGCCGTGCGAATCGCTGTCGATCAACAGCATGGACGAGCTCGCCGTGGTCGAGCGTGCTATGCGGGAAATGGGCATGGATCGCCGTTAATCGTTACAATCAAGGTTCGTCGCGATTCGGGCGTCGGGCCGCGCGGCAACCGCCGTGCGGTGAGGGGAGTGAACCTCGATCCGCCTGACGTTTCATCCGGGTCAGCGCCGGCGGCCGACCGTCGAATTTTTCAATAGCGACCGATTGCCATGAACGATCTGAAGATTTTTAGCGGCCGCGCGAATCGCGATCTGACCAAGCGGATCTGCGACTACCTGGGACTGCCGATGGCCCGCATCACGATCGGCAACTTTCCCGACAGCGAAATAAGCTGCAAGGTCGACGAGGACATTCGCGGTCGCGACGTGTTTCTGGTGCAGCCCACTTGTCCGCCGGTCAACGAAAACTTGATGGAGCTCTTGATCATGATCGAGAGCTGCAAGCGCGCCAGTGCCGAGCGCATCACGGCGGTCGTGCCCTATTTCGGCTATGCCCGGCAGGACCGCAAGGACGAAGGCCGAGTGCCGATTACAGCCAAGCTGGTGGCCAATATCATCACCCGGGCCGGAGCCGACCGGGTGCTGGCCATGGATTTGCACGCGGCCCAGATTCAGGGGTTCTTCGACGTGCCGGTCGATCACCTGTATGCCGCGCCGGTGCTGAACGAGTATTTCCTCGACCAGGGCTTCGATCCGCAGGACCTGGTCGTCGTCAGCCCGGACGAAGGAAGCATCAAACGGGCGTTGGGCCACGCCGAGCGACTGGGCGGCAGCCTGGCGATCGTCGACAAGCGCCGCAGCGACGCCGTCAACACGCGGCAGGAAAACATCATCGGCGCGCCGGTTGAAGGAAAGATGGCGCTGATGTTCGACGACATGATCAGCACGGCCGGCTCGATCTGCGGCGCCGCCGAAGTGATTCACCAGCGCGGGGCCACGCGGATCTACGTCGCGGCCACGCATGGCGTGTTGTGCGGCCCGGCGATCGAGCGACTATCCAAGTCGCCGATCTACGAAGTGGTGATCACCAACACGATCCCGCTGCGGGCCGAGGCCATGATCCCCAAGATCAAGGTGCTCAGCGTGGCCCCCCTGCTAGGGGAAGCGATCAAGCGAATTCATCGCAACGAATCGGTGAGCCGGCTATTTGACTAACAACCTGTTGAAGAATTCGACAGGCTGTGTGATCGCAGGGATGCGATCGCAAAACAGCGACGATAAGTCGTTGTTTTGCGAGCCGTGCGAAGCTTTGCTTCGCATCTGGCGAGGTCGAAAAATGCCACGGGGGCATTTTTTAACGGGCTGCTAAAGTTTGCCGGCCGGCTGGTCTTCAAATTCTTGGCCCGGGCGGACTTGAAAGATTCGCTGTTTCCGCGAAAATGACCGGTTTGTCCCACTGATGGAAGGACGTCCCCAAGGACGCGACCAATGGCGGAAACACTCAACGTAAAGATGCGCGAAACGTCGCGGCAAGCGTCATGCCCGTCGCCTGCGGCAGGGGGGCCAGATTCCGGCCGTCCTCTACGGGCACGGAGAGGCGAACCACAGCCTGTTGATCACGGCCGACGAAATGGCCGCGGTCGTTCGGCACGGCGGCCGGGTGGTCGAGCTGCGCGGTGATCTGAACGAGAAGGCGTTCATCCGCGCCATGCAATGGGACACCTACGGTGCCGAAGTGCTGCACGTCGACTTCACCCGGGTTTCGGAACACGAGCGGATCGAGGTTTCCGTCAGCGTCGAGCTGCGCGGTCAGGCTCCCGGCGTCAAGGACGGAGGCCTCCTGGAACACTTTGCCCACGAAATTGAGATCGAGTGTGAGGCCCTGTCGATCCCGGAGAAGATCGAGGTGAACCTCAACGAATTGAAGATCGGCGACACCATCACGGCGGCCGACCTGCGCTTGCCCGACGGCGTGAAGTTGATCTCCGACAGTGACGAAGTCATCGTACATTGCGTCGAAGCCCGGGAAGAAGCAGAGGTCGCCGCCGAGGCGGCCACGGTCGAACCGGAAGTCATTGGCCGCAAGGCCGAAGAGGAGGAAGAAGCAGCCGACTGATTCGGCAGTTGATGTCCGAGCCCGCCGGCGCTGTGTGAGGGGCCAAGAGGCGTTGGCAGTTCATGAAACTCGTTGTCGGCTTGGGCAATCCCGGACGCAAGTACGAAGGCACGCGGCATAATGTCGGCTTTCGCGTGGCCGCCGAATTGGCCGCAAGACATGGAATCACGAAACCCAAACGGGCCTTTCAAGGCGAAGTTGTCGAAGCCGCCATCGAGGGAGAAAAAATACTGCTCTTGTGCCCGCACACGCTAATGAACCGCAGCGGCGGCAGCGTGCTGGAGGCGCGAGACTTTTACAAGCTTCCGCACGAAGACCTGCTCATCGTAAGCGACGACCTGAACCTGCCGCTGGGCAAGCTCCGGTTTCGCAAAAGCGGGTCGTCCGGCGGGCAGAAGGGTTTGAGCGACATCATCGGCCGTCTGGGAACCGACGAAATTCCCCGGCTGCGGGTCGGCATCGGCCAAGCGCCCCCAGGGCGTGACGCGGCCGATTTCGTACTGGGACGGTTTAAGAAAGACGAAACGGACGAGATTGAAATCGCCGTCCGCCGCGCTGCCGACGCCGTGGCCCTGTGGGTCCGCGAAGGCATCGCCTCGGTGATGAATCAGTACAATTAGCGATTTGCCGCCCACCGCGGCCCGACCACGAATCACGACGAAAAAACGAATCACGACGAGGAGCCTTGGCCGTGCCAGTCAACGTTTACGAAGGGATGTACATCCTGGATACCAACCGCTTTGCCCGTGATGACGCGGGCGTCGCGGGACAGATTCCAGACATGATCGAAAAGCTGGGGGGCGAAGTGTTAGCCAGCCGCTTGTGGGAGGAGCGCCGCCTGGCCTATCCCATCGACGGACACCGCAAGGGCACGTACTGGCTGACGTACTTCAAGCTCGAAAGCGGCAAATTGGCAGATTTGACGCGCCAATGCCAATTGGCCGAAAGCATCCTCCGCACGCTGTTCTTGAAAGTAGATCCGCGCATCTCCGATACCCTGGTGAGTCACGCACTCACCGGCACGGTGGCCGAGCGCCCCGTGGCGCAGCCGGCGGCCGCGGCGGTCCAAGGAGCCGGCGGTCGCGGCGGCCAAGGAGCCGGAGACCGGCGGCGATGAAGTCGACGCGACGTGACAATCCGATGCGTGGCCCTCGGGACGAAAGGAGCTGACGATGGCCAGTTATAACCGCGTGGTTCTGGTCGGCAATCTGACGCGCGATCCCGAGCTGCGGTACATCCCTAGTGGAACGGCCGTGACCGACATCGGGCTGGCAGTCAATGACCGTCGCAAAAACTCCAGCGGCGAATGGGTCGACGAAACCACCTTCGTCGACGTGACGTTGTGGGGACGACAAGCCGAGGTGGCCAGCGAATACTTGAACAAGGGATCGAGCGTCCTGATCGAGGGACGATTGAAGCTCGACACCTGGGAAAAGGACGGCAAGAAAAACTCCAAACTCCGCGTCGTCGGCGAACGCATGCAGATGCTGGGCGGTCGCGGCGGCGGCGGGACGCCAGGCGGCGGCGGATCGCGGGCGCCCGCGCGGAGCGGCCAGCAGGACCAGGCTTCAGAAGACGTCGACATGCCGCCGGACGACGACATTCCGTTTTAAGATCGCCACTCCCGCTGATCGCCAACTGACGCCACCGCACAAGAAAACACGGCAACTTTCCGAGAACAAGGAACGAACATGCCCCGGCAAAAATCGAGCAATCCACGCTCCCGTCTAAAGCGTCTGCCCCGTGGTCCGCACAATGGCATCGAGTTGCTGTTGATTCAAAGCGTAGACCACGTGGGCCAACAGGGAGATGTCGTCGAAGTCCGCCGCGGCTACGCGATGAACTATCTGCTGCCCCAAGGACTGGCCACGATCGCCACCGACCACCACAAGCGGATGGTTGAGAAGCACCGCGCCAAGCTGCAGGAAATCCAAAACGCCCGCATGGCCGGCCTGCGGGATTTGGCCCATAACCTGGGTCAGCAAAGCATCACGATCGAAGCCAACGCCAACGACGAAGGCCATCTGTACGGATCCGTCGGCGCGCCGGAAATCGTGGCCGCGCTCAAACGCAGCGACTTCACGATCACGGCCGACCAGGTCCGCCTCAAGGGCCCGCTGAAAGAGCTCGGACTGTACACCGTCAATATCCACATCGGGCACGACGTGGAAGCCGAGCTGAAGGTCTGGGTCGTGCCGACGGTGGCCGACGAGACGCCCGAGAAGTCCTGATTCTTTCGCCCCTGTTGCCCTGCTTGTCACCGTGCCCGAGCCGCTGGGCGCGGCGCCGAACGGGTGGCTTGCGGTCGCGCCGCCGGTGGGCCACACTGGCCGTAGGAGCGGTTTCCCGTTCGCTTCGCAGGGAGGCTTTGCCGTGAAGGTCAATTCCGAGATTCTCGATCGTCAGCCGCCGTGCAATCTCGACGCCGAGCGCGGCGTGCTCGGCAGCATTCTGCTGTTGCCCATCGTGTGCGACGACGTGGCGCTCATCCTCCGTCCCGAGGACTTCTACGACGACGCCAACCGGACGCTCTATACGCATCTGCGCGAGATGCACGACGCCGGCGGCCGGATCGACACGACGCTTCTGGTCGAGCGGCTCAAGAGCCAGGCGGACTTCGACCGCGTCGGCGGTGCGGCCTACCTGGCCGAAGTTCTGCAATCGGTCCCCACGGCCGCCAATGCCACGTATTACGCCCAGATCGTCAAGCACAAAGCTACGCTTCGCTCGCTGATCCACGCCAGCACCGAGATCCTTCGAGACGCCTACGAGGAGGCCGAAGATGCCGCGGAAATGTTGGCCCGGGCCGAACAGAAAATCTTTGCCATTCTCGACGAGCAAACAGGCGGCGACCTGTCCGAAATCCGCGATATCTTGCACGATGCGATGGTCCGCATCGACGCCCGCATGCGACACGATCACGGCATCGGCGGCATCGAGACCGGTTTCACGGACTTCGACAATCTGTCCGGCGGCCTGCACGATTCGGAATTTGTCGTCCTGGCCGCGCGTCCCAGCATGGGCAAAACGGCGCTGGCGCTGAACATTGCCGAGCACGTCTCGCTGCGCATGGGTGTGGGTACGCTGTTCGTGAGCCTCGAAATGTCGTCGGTCGAATTGGCCGACCGGCTGCTCTGTTCGCTGGCCAAGGTCAATGGGCTGCGTTTGCGCAACGGATCGATCTCGAACGAGGACCGCCGCCGGCTGGTGGAGAAGGCGGCCGAGATGAGCCAGGCGCCGTTGTTTGTCGACGATACACCCAGCCGCACGGTCACCGAGATCGCCGCCGCCGCCCGACGGCTCAAGCGGCGCCACAACCTGGGACTGGTGGTCATCGACTACTTGCAGTTGATCGAGCCCGACAATCCGCGCGATCCGCGGCAGGAACAAGTGGCCAAGATTGCCCGGCGTTTGAAGGGACTGGCTCGCGAGCTGAAGTTGCCGGTGCTGTGCCTGGCACAATTAAATCGCCAGGCCGAGGTGACGCGCGACAATAAGCCCCGCTTGAGCCACTTGCGCGAAAGCGGGGCCATCGAGCAGGACGCCGACGTCGTGATGTTCATTCACCGCGAAGAATACTACTGCACGAGCGAGGACGAGAAGGCAAAAGTGGCCGGACAGGCAGACTTGATCGTTGCCAAGCAGCGCAACGGACCTACAGGCGACGTGAAGCTCTGCTGGCAGAAGGACTTCACCCGCTTTGCCGACAGCGTGGCGCGCCCCTACGACGAGTTCGAGCAATTCAACACGGCTGACACCTTCTGAGCTTGAACCACTCGGCGGCGCGACGCCTGCTAGCATCGCCCATGCATACCGCGTGCCGGGTGCCACTGCTGGCTTGTCCAGCAGTGCTTCCTTACCGGATAGCGCCGGTTGATCACACCCACCGTTCCCGCAGGGTTTCGGGATTAACCAGCACTCCGATGCTACGCCGCGGGGATCAAACGACACTGCCGCACAAGCCAGCAGCGGTGGCACCCCGCGATCCCATCTTGTCCCCTTGGCAGCCGGTCGGGGGAACTCGGCTTGTTTCCTGCGGCCGCTTGCTGTATTTCTACGCCCGTTTTGGCGGGCCGAAAGATGCGCGTTCCCTTCTGCATTCATTCGGTTCGGCGCGATGTAAAGCGGCTGGCTCGGCGGTCTTGTGCCAGCCGGCGCACTCTCATCTCATAGTTCGTTCAACTTGATTCACAAGCGAGCGTTCATGGCTCCTGTCGGCCGCCAGGTCACTCGATTGCTGCGCCTAGCGACAGCCTCGCTGGTGGTTTGCGCTGCGCTTACCAGTGCCGTCGCCGAAGCGCAGGTGCGGCAGGCCAGCGCGTCGACTCCCTCGGGCCACACCGTACCGCTTCCACCGACGACGATGCCTGCGGCGGCCCCCTCGCTGCAAGTGGTCGAAATCAAGATCGAGGGCAACCGCAAACACACTCGCGATGCGGTCCTTTCGGCGATGAGCACGCGCGTCGGCCATCCGTTCGATCAGGCCGCTTTCGAGAAGGACATTCGCAAGCTCACCTCGCGCAGTTGGTTCGTGCACGTGGTGCCCAAGAAGGAATACGTTCCCAACGGGGTCGTCATCACGCTCAGCGTCGTCGAACGCCCGACGCTCGAGTACGTCCGCTACTTTGGAAACGAGAAAATCGGCCTGCGCAAGCTGAAGAAAGAGACGGGACTCAAAGCCGGCGATTCGTTCGACCCGTACGCCGTGCGCGAAGCCGCCCGCAAGATCGAATCGGTCTATCAATCCAAGGGATTCAACGACGTCACGGTCGACATCCCCGAGGGGACGCAGGTCGGCGACCACGGCGCCGTGTTCCTGATCAACGAAGGCAAGAAGCTGAAATTCGCCGACATCAATTTCGTCGGCAACAGCCGCGAGATCGCCCCCGATGGCCGGCTTAAGAAGGTCGTCGAATCGAAAGAGCCGATTCTGGGAATCATCAAGGGCGAAGTCGACAGGGAAAAGATCGCGGGCGACAAGGAACGGCTCATCGACTACTACCGCCGCTTGGGATTCTTCAAGGCCGAGGTGGGACGCCACGAGGAATACAACGCCGACGAAGACCGCCTGACGCTGACCTTCTATATCTACGAAGGACCGCGCTACAACGTAGGTTCCGTCACGTTCATCGGAAACGAAGTTTACCCGGCCGAAGCCTTTTCACCCCACCTGAAGCTCAATTCCGGCGACCCGTTCGATCAGGAAGTGATGAACAAGGACATCGACCTGGTCAAGGACCTCTACGGTTCGAACGGATACGTTTTTTGCGACGCGGCGCCCGATCTGCGGTTTCACCTCGAGCCGGGCGTGGTGGACATCATCTATCGCGTGAAGGAAGGACAACAGTACCGCATCGGCGACATCCATGTGACCATCAAGGGAGACAACCCGCATACCCGGCACTCGACGATTCTGAACCGGCTGTCGATGCGGCCGGGAGACATTGCCGACATCCGTCAGTTCCGCTCCAGCGAACGACGGATCAAAGCCTCGGGGTTGTTCAACGTCGATCCCTCCAAGGGCGAACTGCCGCGCATCGTTTTCTCCCCGCCCGAAGTAGCTCACGAAGTCGCCAATCGCAAGAAACGCGCCAGTGGCAAGCCCACGGGCGATCCCGATTCATTCCGCGGCCAGAGCCCCGATCCGCAGCCGGTGGCCACCGGCGCACGCGGATTTGGCCCAGGCGCCAAGCGCGGCCCAGCCCGCCCCCAGCCGACAGCCCGGCCGGTGCGCGAGCCGGTCGGCCAGCAGGTACGAATGCAGAGCCCGGACCCGTACGGGGGTTTCGGCGGCCGGGCCGTGAATCCGATCTCTCCTGGTCCGCAGCCGTATGCCGTGAATCAGCCGCCGGCCCAACCCGCGTACGCGGGGGCTCCGACGCAACAGCCGAATTATGGCGCTGCCACCACTCCGCAACCCTACGGCGCCCGGGCAACTCCACAGTCTTACGCCGCTCAGGCGACTCCGCCGGCTAACGCCACGCAGGCCGGTCAGCCCCAGTACAGCGCACCGGCGGCCCGGCCCTCGTACGTCACGCCAGCGCAATACGCCCAGCCGGCCCAAGACCCGTTGGCCAACGAGTCGATGCCCTCCTCGGGCGGTTACGTCCCGCGCGATTTCGGCGGCGGACCGGCCGATTCACCGCAGGTGACTCCGGGGGGCGACTTCCTGGGTGGACCGGAGTCCGCGCCGGCCAATCAACCCACCCTGCCGGTGGAAGTGATCGCCAGCGAAGCCCAAACCGGCCGCTTCCAGCTCGGTGCGGGCGTCAACTCGAACGCCGGGTCTGATCGGTTCGATCGTCATCGACGAGCAGAACTTCGACTGGCGCCGCTGGCCCACCAGTTGGGAAGACTTCCGCTCGGGCCGCGCGTTCCGCGGTGCCGGCCAGAAGTTCCGCATCGAGGCCGCGCCCGGGCACCGTCGTCCAACGCTACCTGTTCAACTTTGCGGAACCCTATCTGTTCGACACCCCGGTCAGCTTCGGGCTGTCGGGCTACTACTTCAACCGCTACTACCGCGACTGGACCGAACAGCGACTCGGCGGCCGGGTGACGCTCGGTTACCAGTTCACCCCCGACTTCTCCGGCAACGTCGGGCTGCGGGCTGAAGACGTCGGCATCAGCCAGCCCCGCATAGACGGACGTCCCCGACATCGTGGCGGTCTTAGGCCACACGTCGCTCTATAGCGCTCTGGTTTCGGTGGCTCACGACACGCGCGACAGCACGTTCATGCCGACCGAAGGTCACTACATCACGGCCACTGGGCAGTATTTCATGGGCTCGTTCTGGTACCCGTGGTTTGCGCTGAACGCGCAACAGCACTGGCTCCTTCGCGAGCGGCCGGACGGCACGGGCCGGCACACGTTCAGCTACTACAATCAGCTCGGCTTTGCCGGAGTGCAAACGCCGCTCTACGAACGGTTCTATGCCGGTGGTTTCTCGACTTTGCGCGGCTTTCAATTCCGCGGGGCGTCGCCCATGCAAGGCTCCAGCGAAAATGGGGGTGAGCGGCACGGCTGAAGTCGGCGGTGACTTCCAGTTCCTCAATTCGTTTGAATACATGTTCCCGGTCACGGCCGACGACACCTTCAAAGGCGTGGTATTTGTCGACTTCGGTACCGTCGAACGAACGATCGCACTCAACTGGGACCAGTTCCGCATCGCACCAGGTGCCGGTGTCCGCGTGACCATTCCGGCCATCAGCGCCGCGCCGATCGCCATCGACATTGCGGCACCCGTCAAGCACGCGCCCGGCGACTTGCTGCAAAACATCAGCTTCTTCGTCGGCGTCGGTCGCTGATTACTGGCCGGAAAGGATCAAGCGGTGCCGGCTTGCCCGGCGGACGCTTCTCTGGTCCGTCGTGCATGCCAGCGCCCGCGGATCACCAAACTCCGAATCCCACGTATCCCGGCCGGTAGCCGTACGAACCATAGTAGCGGGGATAGGCCCGATAGCCGTACGTGTACGGATAGCCGCCGTAGTACCCGCCGTAGACATAGGGTCGGACATACGGTCGCACATAGGGGGCGTAGCCGTAGGTGCCGACGTACGGTCGGTAATAGGTGCGATAGGGCCGATAGGCCCCATAGGGCCGGTAGTAGCCGCGGTGCCGCACGGGCATCGCCTTCACTCCGGCCGCCGAAGCGTGATAGACCGCCGTCGTCACGGGTGTAGCCGCTTGTGCGACAGGTGTCGTACAGGCGAGACAGGCAGCCGCCACGAGCGTGCAAGTCAATCCCATTGCGAATCTCATCGTTCTGACCTCCATCGGTATAGAACCGATTCTGTCGCCACTAACGATGATATACGCAAACCGGGTGCCGGTCCAAAAAAGCGAGGGAGCCCCGGCGTCGCAACGTGCTAGCTGCGGCCACCTTGCAGGCTGTGGGCCAGCTTGCCCAGGGCTTCGGTCTCGATCTGTCGCACGCGCTCGCGCGTCAGCCCCAGCGCCTCGCCGATCTCCTTGAGCGTTTTGGGCTCATTGTCGGCCAGCCCGAATCGCATCCGCAGGACGGTCGCTTCCCGCTGGTCCATGGTTTCGAGCATTTGCATGACGTGCACCAGGTTGTCGCTGTCGACCAGCTCGTCCTCGGGGCTCTTCAGGCGTTCGTCCATCACCATCTCGCCCAGCGACCAGCCGCTGTCGGCTTGATCGGTTTGCGGCGTCGAGTTGTAAATGCGAATGGCCTTCTTGATGATCGGCAGCTTCTTCTTCGGCAGCCCCAGCACGCGGGCGATTTCCTCGGGCGTGGGCGTGCGTCCCAGCTCCTCGGCCAGCCGCGCGGTGGCGCGCCGCCACTTGGAAAGCAACTCGACCATGTAGGCCGGAATGCGAATCGTCTTGGCCGTATTGATCAGCGCCCGCTTGATCGACTGCTTGATCCAGTAACTGGCATAGGTGCTGAACCGGGTGCCCGACGCCCGGATCGAACCCTTCGACGGCCCGCAGCAGACCCAGGTTGCCTTCTTCGATCAGGTCTTGCAGGCTGAGGCCCTTGCCCGTGTAGCCGCGGGCGATGTTCACGACCAACCGCAAGTTGGCGCGGACCATGCGGTCGCGAGCGCGGATGTCGCCGTTGCCGATGGCAGTGGCCAACTGCTGTTCGTCCTGGGCCGAAAGCAACGAGGTCTCGTTGATTTCGCGAAGGTACGTTTCCAGTGGCGTTTGAACGGCGGATTGGGTGCGTCGTCGAGTGGTTGCCATGCTCATGCGGATAACGGTGCCGTGGCGGAGGAAGTTGAACAACTTCACTATCGTCGAGCCCGTAAGGGTTTCTGTAAACTGGACGGCATCCGACGAGGTGCGACGGATGTGAGGTGCGTTCGCAACTTAGCGATGAAAACGGCCCCACTGGTTCTGACCAGCGGGGCCGCACGAATGATCGCGTTGTACACGCTGCGCCGGCCCGATTTCTCGGATTCGCCGGTCGGTTATTCGGGCCGTTTGCAAACGGCCGGGTGTGCCTGATGTGCGGGCGGCTGAATCAACGCCGCGAGACGGACATCACCAACTGCACCATGTACCAGAACATCAGCGCCACCGAGGCAAACAGGGCCAGCGAAGCGGCCACGTGCTGGCCAATGCGGTAGTGATGCAAGCACGTTGCTGGTGTCGTACAGGATGTATCCGCCGGCCAGCAGCAGCATGGCTCCGATGAAAATCAGGCCCAAGTTGAAGCCGAACAACAAGGAACAGGCGATGACGCCCAGGGCCACGAACCCGCCCAGCATCAACGCCGTGCGGAGGAACGAGAAATCGGCCCCGGTGAGAAACGCCACGGCCGTCAGCCCGACAAACGTCACGATCGTCAGCGCTCCGGCAATGCCGATCACGTTCACGCCCGACTGCTGGCCGAATTGGCCGGCGATGTAGAGCAACGGCACGAAGATGATCGCCTCGGCCACCACATACAGGCCCAAGCCCGCGTATTGCATGCCGACCGAAGTGGACGAGCTGGCCCAGTAATTTGCCACGTAGCTGACGCCGATGAAGGCCGCCAGCACGATGAACCAGCTAAAGCGGGTGCCGATCATGGCATCGACCAGCGCCGGCACTTGCGGCAGCGTGAGCAAAAACGCCTCGAGCCCGACGAAGGCCAGCACGGCTCCGCCCAGGTGCAGGTAGGTGAGGCGGATGAATTTCGCCCGGTCGCTGGTTTCCGCCTCGGCGGCCGTCAGGCCCCAACTCTGGTAAGGATTGTAGGCCTCGTTCATGGCACGGTTTCCTCGTTGTACGGGGGGTGATACTGCCGCCTCGCTGGATGTACTGTAGTGCTTCGCCGGCGGGTGTCAACAAACCGCCCGACAGGGGTTTGCTCGCCTCACAGCACGGGTAAGATAAGCATAGTTCAGATATTATAGGCGAATGAGCATAGGAGGATTGGTCGTGGTTTTAACGCCCAGTACGATGTTGCCGTTGGGGACGAAGGCCCCGGACTTCTCGCTCCCGAATGTCGACGGCAAGACGCGTCTCGCTGGCCGATCTCGCCGGCGCCAAGGCCTATCTGATCGTGTTCATGTGCAACCACTGCCCGTACGTGATCCACGTGGCCGCCCGAGTTGGCCCGCCTGGCGGAGCGAATATCAGAAGAAAGGGCGTCGCCGTTGTCGGCATCAACGCCAACGACGCCGCCACGCACCCGGCCGACTCGCCCGAGCAGATGGTGCACGAAGTCGAAACGCGCGGCTACACGTTTCCGTACCTCTTCGACGAGATCGCAGGACGTGGCCAAAGCCTATCACGCCGCCTGCACGCCCGACTTCTACGTCTTCGACAAGGACCAGACAGCTGGCCTACCGCGGACAGTTGGACTCCAGCCGTCCCGACTCCGGCGTGCCGCTTACCGGCGCCGACCTGCGCGCCGCGCTCGACGCCGTGCTGGCCGGCAAACCGGCGTCCCGGCCGACCAGAAGCCCAGCATCGGCTGCAACATCAAGTGGAAGCCCGGCGGCGAGCCCGACTACTTCTAGGGCCGCCCACCGAACCGTTTAGCCTGGAGGCAACGCCGACGGCGTCTCCGGCCGCCGACGGCGTTTCCGGACCGCCACCGGCGATTCTGGACCGCCGAGGGCGCTACTGGCGGCATCGCGGCCCGCTAAACCGCATGCGGCCGCGACGCACGACCATCGGATTCGCACGTGTCGCCGTCGGTGCGTTGCTGCGCGGTGTTCATTCGTCCCGTTCCGGCTTGGCCGGATCGGCGGGCTCGTCTCGTTGCATGCTCTTCGACAGCCAATATCCCCACAGCAAGTAGTGCAAGATCATGAAGGCCGGCACGCAGGCTACCACGGCCAGCATCAACAACCCGGCGCACCTGTGAAGGCCACGATCCCGACGATCAACAGCACGAGCGGCACCAACACCAGCACCACCGGCAGCAGCGAGCCGCTGGTCTTCCGCTCGGAGGGCGGTTCAGGCCGTTTCGGGTGGCGCTGGACGTCGTACACGGGTTTCATCAGTCCTCGACGAATTCCGGCTCGATCCGCTTGGGAATCACTCCCGCGGCATGGCCGCGAGCCAGTAAAACGCGCACGGCCTCGCGCCCGCGCGGACCGAAGTCGAGCGTCCAATCGTTGACGTACATGCCGACGAAACGGTCGGCCCGCTGCCGGTCCAGGTCGCGGCCATATTGCAGGGCATACGCCAGCGCTTCGTCCCGGTGCTGCAGGCCATACTGGATGCTCTGTTTGAGCAGGCGATTGACGTCGCGAATGGCCTGCGGCCCGAGGTCCTTGCGGATCGCGTTGGCCCCCAGCGGCAGCGGCAGGCCGGTGGTTTCGAGCCACCACTTGCCGGTGTCGACCACCAGCGTCAGCCCGCGGTCGGCATAGGTCAACTGGCCCTCGTGAATGATCAGCCCGGCGTCGAGGGTGTGTCCCTGGTACTGGCCTCGTTCCACCGCGGCGATAATCTCGTCGAACGGCACGACGATGTGCTTGAAGTCGATGCCCAGGCAGAGCCGCAAGGCCAGGTAGGCCGTGGTCAGCGTGCCCGGCACCGCGATGGTCATGCGACGCAGGTCCTTCACGTTGTACGCGTGCGTGGCCACGACCATCGGGCCGTAGCCGTCCCCCATGCTGGCACCGCAGGGGCACAGCATGTACTTGTCGGTCAAGTAGGCATAGCCGTGGAGGCTCACGGCCGTCAACTCCAACTCGCCAGAGAACGCCCGGCGGTTGAGCGTCTCGATGTCGACCAGCTCGTGATGAAACTCATAAGGGCCGGTGTCGATCTTGGCATTGGCCAAGGCATGAAACATGAACGCGTCGTCCGGGTCGGGACTGTGGCCGACGTGAATCGTGGTTTTGGTGGTGCTCAACGCGATCCTCCTCGCGGCGGGTTACAGGGTCTTCTATGACCCATCATAGGGCCCCGGACAACGGTTGAGGAGGGCCGGCGAGCACACCCCTCGTTTCCACCGCGACGAATGCTGCGGACGCCTTGTACCGCGGCGGTCGAGGGGCGATAATTCTGCGTGTCGTCGGACCGCCAGGTCCACGCCCGTCCGGGCGCGAGTGTCCGCAAGTTCGTCGGTCAAGATCCCACCCTGGGGGCTTTCTCAGCAAACGTAGCGCAGGAGGTAACCGAGAATGCCACGTCAAGCCGGAGACCGTTACGTCTGTGAGAAGTGCGGGGCCCAGCTCGTCTATGAAAAGCCCTGCCCCTGTCCCGCAGACATGCCGCATTCAGAGATCTGCTGCGGGCAGCAGATGAAGCCCGTGCAAGAAACGGCTCCGCCCAAGTCGGAAGCGAAATAGGCTCCGTGGGCGGGGCGATGTCGGCGCTCCTCCACACCAGGCGTCGCGGCGCGATCGGTGCGATCGAACGGCGTTTAGTGTCCCGGTTGTGGACGCTTCGGCTGCGCCGCCGGGGTGCCCAGGCCGCGGGCGTCACGCGGCTGAACCTGGCTGGCACGCCGGTTCTCGCGCTGGATGGCCTCGTAGATTTCCTGTCGATGAACCGGGATCTCGGTGGGAGCGTTGATGCCCAGCGCACTTTGTCACCCCGGATGTCGACGATCGTTACCACGATATTGTCGCCGATGATGATGCTCTCGTCGCGCTGTCTCGACAGGACAAGCATCGTTGCTCCTTCCTAATGATGCGCGGGCCGCACGGGCAGCGCCGTTGTGTCGTTGACCGGAAAGTGGCGAAGCTCGCCGGTGGGGGATCGCCGCACTCGCGCTTGGGCTGGCGCGGGCAATGTGGCGGGCGGGTTGTTCGGGATTCTCGTTGCGGGCCGGGCGCCCGCTCGCGCGGGAGGCAAACTCCCGGCGACCGACGCCTTCGGCGAACCATCTACGCGATCTTCTTCCAAGACGTCACGTCACGGTTGAGCTCGTACTGCAAGGGTTGGTCGCCGTTGGCCACCACCTGCGCCCGCATGCGCCCGGATAGATGAATGACCACGGGCGCTCGCAAGTTCAACGTGATGCCACGCTCGTTCTTGTTCACGATCACCAACACCTCGAGCTCGTCCAACAAGTCGCAAAACACCGGTCCCAACTCACCGCGCCCCAGCGCAACTGATAGTTGGGCACGAACCGCCGGGGGTTGACCACCGCCAAGGCCACCTCGGGGCGTCGGCACATTGCAACCAGCCCAGGGCTTCGTTGTGGGCGTCTGCCAACAGGACCCACGACGTGCAATCCTCCAGTCCCGGCAATCCGGCCGGAAACTGAATCACGTCGCGCGGGGCGATCTCGAGCGGACCAAATCGGCTGGTCTGGATTTCCATGGCTCGTTTCTCATCCATGAGCACGCGTTCCAAGCGCCGCCGTCGGGCGATTGCATGACTACGGTCCGGTGGCCATACCCATCGCATGCGATGGGCAATACCACACATAGGCTAAATCGGTCGTGCCAGCGTGCCGCGCCACAAAAAAGAATTGGCGCCTGCCAGCGGGCTGTCCCGCGCCCTCCGGCTGTGTCTGGCCGGCAAACTTTTCCGAATGGATCGGATCTCGCTAATGTCCCAATCGCGCCTCGGCGATCAACTCGTTGGCCCCTTCGGCGATCAAACGATCGGCCACGCGAACGCCCAACTGAACGGCTGCCGACGCGGCCACGCGGTCCTCGTGCGCCAGTCGGCGTCGTCCGTCCACCGACAACACCGCGGCGCTGAGATGGAGTTGTCCGTCAGCCTCCAGCCGGGCCCAGGCCCCGATCGGCGCAAGGCACCCGCCCGACAGGCGATCCAAGAGTGCCCGTTCGGCCGTCACCGCTTGATGCGTCGGCTCGTGATCGAGCGCCGCCAGCGCTTTGCGCGTGGCTCGATCGTGGAGGCGCGCTTCGATCCCCAGTGCCCCCTGCCCAACGGCCGGCAGCATCACGGGCGGCTCCAACAGTTCCGTAATCCGCGCCTCGAGCCCCAACCTCCGCAAGCCGGCCTGGGCCAGCACAAGGGCGTCGAACTCTCCGGCGGCCAGCTTTGCCAGCCGCGTGTCGACGTTGCCCCGCACGTCGCACATCCGGAAGTCGCCGCGGGCGTACAACAACTGGGCGCGCCGGCGGAGGCTGCCGGTGCCCACGGTGGCCCCCGGCCGTAGCCCCTGGAAACTCGTCCCGTCGCGACTGACCAGAGCGTCACAGGCCGATTCCCGCTCGGGCACGGCAGCCAGGCACAATCCGTCGACGATCTCGGTCGGCAAGTCTTTCAGGCTATGCACGGCCAGATCGATGCGCTCGTCGAGCAGCGCCCGCTGGATCTCTTTGGTGAAAACACCGGGGCTGCCGAGACTGCCGATCGGATCGCCGTGCCGCTTGTCGCCACGGGTCGCGATCAGCACCAGATCCACCTCCACGCCTTGCGCGGCCAGCCGCGCGGCTACCCAATCGGCCTGCCAGCGAGCCAGCGCACTCAGCGCGTGTTCCGAGTCGAAGTCGCATGCTCATGGTTTCCAACTGGGATTCGCCGGCGCACAAGTCGCGACGCGTGCCTCTATTCTGATGATTCGCGTGCCAGGGACAAGGCGGATCGCCCCGCCACCGGCGCCGATGGCGGGGCCGCGGTTCAGGCCGGTGCTTCCGCCCGGGCCAACACGGCCACCATCACTTCTGCGGCTCCGGCCCGGACGAGCGTCTTGGCCGCTTCGTTGAGCGTGGCCCCGGTGGTCATGATATCGTCGACGAGCAACACGCGCGCACCGGGCAGGTCCGGATGCACAGCGGCGCGAAAGGCGCCGCGGACGTTGGCGCGCCGCTGATTCGGTGAAAGACTCGCCTGGGGGGCCGTGCGACGGGCACGCACCAGCAAGGCGGGCCTCAGCGGCACTGCCAACCGCAGCGCTAACCGCTGGGCGATCGTCTCCGGACTGTTCGCGCCGCGCCATGTTCGCCGCGTCCAGTGCATGGGCACCGGCACCACGACATCCGTCAGGCTGGCTTCCAAGGATGCCCCGGCCGTTTCCGCGAGCATTTCGCCGAGCGCCATTGCCAATCCGTGCTCGTTCGGCCGTTTCATGCGCAGAACCGCACGACGGAGCGAGTCTTGATAAGTACCGAGTCGAGCCACCGCGCTGAAACAGAATTTTGCACCGGCGCAAGACGCGCAAGCAGTTCCCGCCGCGCCGTCGGGCGTTCGTGCGCCGCAGCGCCGGCAATAACACCGCGGGTCGACAATCGCCTCGCGACACGCGGGGCACAGCGGCGGCCGTATGAGGTCTTCGACCTCGCTCTGGCAGCAGACGCAGATCGGCGGAAACACCAGATTGAGTCCGAGCTCCAGGGCGCGCGTGGTCTGTTCTTGCCAGGCTCGTGGCCAAGGCCGGGTGAGACGCGGACCTGCGCGTTCGCTATGCATGGCAAGTGCCCGACGCCGCGTGGTGGTTTCGGGACTGATTGATCCGGCATCGTATCGGCGAGCTCGACCAGTCTTGCTTCGCACCGGTCGGATCGTCGCAATGCGGTCAGTGTACCCGAAAACGCGAGCTGGTTTCTCGGTTTGTCGAGCCCCTCCGGACCCGCCAAACGGCAAGCGTGCGTGGGACCGACTCGCTGATCATGGTGGTACGTCTGACTCCTCAACGCGAATGTGACGCTGTCGGCCGCACGGTCCGCGCCTTTTCCGCCTGGTTGGGAGAATCCGTCGCTTAAGCGAGTTCCTACGCTTCAGATAGCGCACGGCAGGCGTGCCAGCGTCCCCCGGTTGACCGGACCGGCCGCATTGACCGATCTTGACGCCCCACCGTAACCTAAATATGGTCCTCCCTTGATTTCCCCCCTCCTAGTGAACGGCGGGCGATGAGCACCTTGCGGCAACTGAGCCAGCGCAGCTCGGCGGTTTGGCCGGCAGCCGATCAGCGAGCTGATGCGGCTGGCCCTGGCACAGCCCGAGTTGATCTCGCTGGCAGCCGGGTTCGTCGACCAGGCTAGCTTGCCGCTCGACTCGACGAGGCAAGCGATGGAAGCCGTCCTTTCCGACCTCGACCGAGGCCGGGCGGCTCTCCAATATGGAACCACTACCGGCCATCTGCCGCTCCGCGAGGCCGTCTTGGCCCGGCTGCTGGCGAGCGACGGCCATTCCACGGGACATCGGCCCACGGTCGACCAGGTCCTGCTGACGGCCGGCAGCAACCAGTTGCTGCACCTCGTCGGCGAGGTCCTGCTCGATCCGGGCGACATCGTGCTTTGCTCGGCTCCAACCTACTTCGTCTTTCTGGGCATGCTCGATAGCCTGGGTGCGCGGTCCGTGGGCGTGGCCATCGACGAACAAGGAATGATTCCCGAGGCCCTCGGCGAGGAACTCGACCGCCGCCGTCAGGCCGGCGAGCTGTCCCGGGTCAAGGCGATCTATGTGACGAGCTATTACGAGAATCCCAGCACCGTGAATCTGTCGCTGGAACGCCGGGGCGCACTGGTCGACGTCGCTCGGCGATATTCGCGCGAGACTCCCATCTACGTCATCGATGACGCGGCCTATCGCGAGCTGCGCTACGCGGGTCCCGACCTGCCCAGCCTGCGATCGTTCGACGAGACCGGCGAAACGGTGATCGTGGCCGAGACCTTCTCCAAGTCGTTTTCGCCCGGCGTGCGCGTCGGCTGGGGCGTGTTGCCCCCGGCCTTGGTCGGACCGGTCACCAGCCTGAAAGGCAACATCGATTTCGGCTCGCCGAACTTGAACCAGCACCTGATGTCAGCCGTGCTCGAGCGGAGCCTGTTCCAACCCCACGTCGAATTGCTGCGAGACAGCTACCGGACAAAGCTCGAAGCGATGCTCCGGGCGATGGACGACTTTCTGGCGCACATTCCCGGATTGAGCTGGATGCGGCCGACCGGCGGGCTGTATGTCTGGCTGCAACTCCCTGAGGGACTCATGGCGGGTCCCGGCGGCACATTGATCGAACACGCCCTGGCCGAAGGCGTCCTGTACGTGCCCGGCGAGTATTGCTATCCGGCCGAGGGAGAGCCCTGCCGGCAGAATCGCATTCGCCTGAGCTTTGGCGTCCAAACGCCCGCGAACATCCGCCTGGGAATCGAGGCCTTGGGGCGCGCCATCCGCCGCTCGCTCTAGTTGGGTCGACCAACGCAGGAAGGAAGGAATCCGTGGCACATCCGCAGACCTCGAAGCCCGGGCTGGCAAGATTTCTGATCATCGATCGCTACCTGCTGCGCCAGTTCGTGCAGACCTTCCTGATCTGCTTTTGCAGCCTCACGGGGCTGTACATCGTGATCGACGCGTTCACGAACCTGGAGGAGTTTGTCACCTATTCGCGCGATCACGGGGGACTGCTGTCCGTGGTGGGCATGTACTACGCCCCCCGTGCGCTAACCTTCTTTGACAGCACCAGCCCGATCGTGACGTTGATTGCCGCCATGTTCACTGTCACCTGGATTCAGCGACATAATGAGCTGACGGCGCTGGAGGCGGCCGGCATTTCCAAGGCGCGGATCATCAAGCCGCTGATCGCCACCGCGGTCGTCATCATCGGTCTGAAGGTTGCCAATCGCGAATTGGTCATACCGGCCGTCCGCGAGAACCTCAGTCACAATGCCCAGGACTTGGGCGGCAGCCGGGGCAAGCAATTGATTCCCCGCTACGACGCCGAAACCGGTGTGCTCCTACGATCCTCGGACCTGACGTTCGCCAACGAAAAGCGGATTCACAAGCCCGACTTCCAGCTCCCCGAGGGCCTCGATCGCTACGGCCCGCGCATCTTGGCCGAAGACGCCTACTACCGGCCGCCGGACGAAGATCGCCCGGGAGGCTACCTGATGGTCGGCATTACCGAGCCGGCGGAGCTCGACGGCGAGCCGTCGCTGGCCCTGGAAGACGGGCGGACCGTGCTGCTGACGCCTCGCGACTACGACTGGCTGGAGCCGGGCCAGTGTTTCATCGCCAGCGACGTCAGTTTCGAATACCTGGCCACCGGCAGCAACTGGCGGCAGTTGTCGAGCACCTGGGAACTGGTCCAGGGGCTGAGAAACCGCAGCCTCGACTACGGGGCCGGCGAGCGGACTGCCATCCACTCACGGATGGTCCAGCCCGTACTCGATTTGACGCTCTTGTTTCTCGGGCTGCCCTTGGTATTGTCACGGTCGAATCGGAACGTTTTCCTGGCAATCGGCATGTGCCTGGTGCTGGTCGGAGCGTTTATGCTGGTAGTATTCGGTTGCAGTATCTTGGGCTCCGGCTATTGGCTCGAGCCGTCGCTGGCGGCCTGGTTGCCGCTAATGATTTTTGTGCCGTGCGCGGTTGCCCTGTCGCAGCCGCTGCGCGAATGATAACACGGGAGTCAGCTTCCACGATGACCACCACCAACCCTTCCGCCACGATCGACGAAAACGCCACGCCCTGGGTCGAAGGCCACACCATCGGGCAAACGCTGCGCGAGACCGCTCGCCGCCACGGGGCGCACGATGCACTGGTCTTTCCGGCGCTGGGCCTGCGCACCTCGTACCGCGACTTCGACCGCCAGGTCGACGCCGCGGCCCGGGGCCTCGTGGCCCTGGGCATCAAGACCGGCGATCACGTGGCGATCTGGGCCACCAACGTGCCCGAGTGGGTGATCTTGCAGTTTGCCACGGCCCAGATCGGGGCCGTGCTGGTGAACATCAATCCGGCGTATCGCCCGTTCGAGCTGAAATACGTCCTCAACCAAAGCGATTCGGTGGCGCTATTTCTGGTCGAACGCTTCAAAACTTCGCATTACTTCGACATGCTCAACCAGGTATGCCCAGAACTGGCTTCCGCCGAACCGGGCAAGCTTGGCTCGGCGGACTATCCGCATCTACGCTGGGTGGTGGCGCTGGAGGACAAAGCACCTGCCGGCGGTATCACCTGGACCGAGATGCTCAACCGCGGCGAGTCGGTTGGCGAAGAGGCGCTGGCCGCCGTTGCTGAAAACCTCGATCCGGATCAGCCAATCAACATTCAATACACCTCCGGCACGACCGGCTTTCCCAAGGCCGCCACGCTCAGCCACCGCAATCTGCTGCTCAACGGCTACTACGCCGGGTTGTGCCAGGCCTTGACGCCCGACGATCGGATTTGCATTCCGGTGCCGTTTTATCACTGCTTCGGCTGCGTGCTGGGAACGATCTGCGCCGTCGTACACGGCGCCGCCATGATCGTTCCGGCCGAAAGCTTCAACCCCGAAGCGACGCTCGAGGCGATCGAAAAAGAACGGGCCACCGCGCTGTACGGCGTGCCCACCATGTTCATCGCCGAATTGCAGCACCCGTCGCTGGCGGGACGCGACCTGGGCTCTTTGCGCACCGGCATCATGGCCGGCAGTCCCTGCCCGATCGAAGTCATGCGGCAGGTGATCGACGTCCTGGGGGCCAAGGAAATTACGATCGGTTACGGCCTGACCGAGGCGTCCCCCTTGATCACCCAAAGTCGCACCACCGATCCGGTCGAACTGCGCGTCGAGACGGTCGGCCGGCTGTTGCCGGGCGTGGAAGCCAAGATCATCGACCCGGCAACCGGCGAAACCTTGGGCGACAACCAGCAAGGCGAGCTCTGTGCCCGCGGCCACGGCATCATGATCGGCTATTACAAAAACCGCGAGGCCACGGACGCGGCCATCGATCCCGAAGGCTGGCTCCACTCGGGCGATCTGGCCATGCGGCTGTCCAACGGCTACTACAAGATCACCGGCCGCATCAAGGAAATGGTCATCCGCGGCGGAGAGAATATCTATCCGCGCGAAATCGAGGAGTTCCTGTTCGAGCATCCGGCCGTCGAGCAATCGGCCGTGTTGGGTGTGCCCGACAAGAAATATGGCGAAGAGCTGTGTGCCTGGATCAAGCTCAAAGCCGGGGCGGAAGCCACGGAGGACGAAATCCGCGACTTCTGCCGGGCCAGCCTGGCCCGCTACAAGGTACCGCGGTACGTGAAGATCGTGGAGACATTTCCGCAAACCGTGACGGGCAAGATCCAGAAGTTCAAGATCCGCGAGCTGGTGATCGAAGAGCACGGCCTGGAAATCGACGAGACGGCGTAAGCGCCGTGCCGCGACACCAGAGACTTCGACGCTGCGCGGCGAGACAGCCGCGCCCCAAGCGAGCCGGGCCCCGCCGCGGACCCGCTTTCGGCAAGTCCCCCCCGGCAGATCCGTCGCCGGGATGACCAGCTACCTCATCGGGACCTGGCAACTCTTTGAACGTGTGCCTGCCGCAGGACTACTGTTGGTGTACTAACCATGTCCGCCTTCGCCTGGTAGTTCATAGACTTGCAATCCTTAACAGAATATAGTGGACGTTTCGGCCAACGATTGGCAGGTGCTCTCGCATTGCCCGCACGTCGTAGGATCGGTTCGAAGCGGTACCCGGCCCATGCTATTCGACGGTCTGGCCTCGCTGGCTGATCTGCATATCAAGCGCGATTGCCGCAGAACAAGCGCCGGGCAAGCAGACTACTCCCTGACAAGATTTCCCTCGGCACCAGCGAGCGACAACCATGTCCCGCAAGGCGTCTCGCGCGATTTCGTCGCGTATTTTCTGGTCGGTATCGCTGCTGTTCTTTGTCTCTGGCGGAACCGGCCTGGCGTACCAGGTGATCTGGTTCAAGCGGTTCTCGCACGTCTGGGGCAGCACGAGCCTGGCCTTTGCCGCGGTTGGAGGCTCGTTTCTGTTCGGGCTGGGACTCGGCGCATACCTGTTTGGACGGCTGGCCGACACCGTCAAAGTGCCGTTGCGATGGTACGGCCTTTGCGAACTTTTGATCGGTCTGCTGGCGCTGGTCATCCCCTACGAGATTGCGTTCCTGGTCGACGCGTCGGTTGGCCTGTATGCCGGCATCCCGCAACAGCCCGCTCTCCGCTTCCTGGCGCAATTCTGCATCACGTTGTTGGTGATCGGTCCTCCGTGTGTGTTGATGGGGGGCACGTTGCCGCAGTTGATCCGCCAACTAACCACGCGGGACGGGTCCTTGGACCAGGCCACTGGCTGGCTGTATGCCATCAATACGTTCGGCGCCGCGGTGGGCTGCTACCTGACCGGGTTTCACCTGCTGCCCGCCCTGGGACTGTTGTGGACCAACAACCTGACTGCCGCCGTCAATATCAGTATCGGCGCGTTCTCCATTCTGCTCAGCCGCACCGTGGCGACGCCGGCGGAAGGACGGGCTCGGCCGGCCGTGGGGACGGAAACGACAAGCACCCGCTGGAATCTGGCGATGGTAGGCCTGTGTTTGGCGACGATCCTCTCCGGCTGCGCCGCGCTGATGCTGGAGATGACCTGGACGCGACAATTGTCCGTGATGCTGGGAGGGTCCACCTACGCTCTGACGGCCACGCTCTTTGTCGTTCTGGTCGGAATCGCCTTGGGAAGCCTGTTGTTTCACGGCTTTTTGCGCAGGATCGCCTCCCGGCCATTGCTGCCGCTGGTCGCTATTGGAGTGCTCATCGCCGGCGCCCTGGTGGGCAACATGGCGATACCTTCCCTTTCCAGAGGCATGGGCCTGCCTGACGTCCGGGCGTACCGCGGCACTCCCCTGGGGAATGCCCTGACTTGCGTCGGCGCCAGCGCCGCCTTGGAGTTCATTCCGGCCCTCGTCATGGGCGTGCTGTTTCCGCTGTTGATCCACCTCACCCGGGCCAGTGCTGAGCGGGTCGGCGCCGCGGTTGGCAATATCTACGCCTGGAATACGCTGGGCTCGATCCTGGGGGCCAGCCTGACTTCCTTGCTGCTGTTTCCCTGGATCGGCACGCACGGCGCGACGGCCCTGGCTGTGGGATTCTATCTCGTTTCCGCGCTGTTGGTAGTGCCGTGGCGCGGAACCGTCAATCTGGCGATGCTCTCCACGGCCGCAGTGGCTGGCGTGGCCGCCGTGGTCGCGATCGCCCGCCCAATCGATCCCCGGCTGACGAACATGGGTTTCTACATGTACGGCGACCCAGCAACTGAATTGGCTGCCAAGAAACAGAACGTGGATTGGGTTGCGGCGATCACCCCGGTTTTCTTTCGCGAAGGGGCATCCTCGAACGTTTTTGTCAGCAGAGTCCGGAACGACGTCAACCTGCGGGTCAACGGGAAGGTGGACGCCAGTTCCGCCACCGACATGGTTACGCAACTGGGACTCGCCTATTTTCCCCGCATCTTCAAGCACGATGCCAAGGAGGTGCTCGTCATCGGATTTGGTAGCGGCTGCACGTCCGGCAGGTGTCTCATCTTTCCTGACACGCGCGTCACCTGTTGCGAAATCGAACCCGCGGTGTACGAGGCCGCCGATCAATTCTCGGCCATCAACCACAGCCCTCAGAAAATCACACGCGAATGGCTCGAGGCGCAAAACAGCGAATTGCCGCCCGAGAAACAGCAGTCTGCCGAAGAAATTGCCAAAACTGCACGATTCTCCATCATGTTTGCCGACGGCCGTACGGCGATCCAAAGCAGCGACAAGCGATACGACATCATCATTTCCGAGCCGTCGAATCCCTGGCTGGCCGGTGTCTCGAACCTGTTCACGCGGGAGTTCTTTCGAGCAGCGCGCGAGCACCTGACCGATGACGGCGTGCTGGCACAATGGATTCAAACCTACAATTTCACGATCTCCGACTATTTGATGATCGTGCGCACGCTGAAGTCGGAGTTTCCCCATTTTGGAGCAATCGCGCTGGTGGGCGGCACGGATACGGTGCTGCTGGCATCGAACAAGCCGCTCTTGCCCACTTCGCGTGACCTCGCCACGCTGCAAAAAGTGATCGATGCAATCCCCGAAATCAAGGACGATTTTCAAACCTGGTTCGGCGGCGCGGATCTTCGCTGGGTGCTGCTGCAACAGTACTCGCTCGGCCAGGACCAACTCGCGCGTCTGGTCGCCGAAGATCGCTCGTCGGAGATCAACACGGACCTGCACTTGCGCCTGGAGTTTGACGCTCCGCTACGGTTGTTCAGCCAATTGTCTCCCGATGAGTCCGCTACCGCGGTGCTAAACCGCTCCGCGAGTCCCGCTTGGCGCCGGCGACTGGCCCAAACGATGGCGTTGGAAATCGACTCGGCCGAGTCTCTTGCCACCGCTGGCCAGTACCTGTTGAACCAGTTCGTGCATCCTCTACTCAGCCAAGCGTTGGTTAGCGCCGGACGATTGGACGAGGCCGCGACCCTGTTCGAAAAGGCAATTGAAGAAGTTCCAACCCTCGTCGCGGCCCATCGTGGACTCGCCGGCGTGCGACGCCTGCAAAAACGAGTCGATGACGCCATCGCCGAATTGGAAACTGTCCTGCGTCTTGCACCCGAGGACGCCGCGGCGCATGCCGAGCTGGCGACGGACTACCTCAGCCTTAAGGATGCCCGTAGCGCCGTCGCGCATTATCGCCTTGCATTGCGATTGCATCCCCGCCTGTCGGTGACCGAGGACAACTATAAATGGGCCAACAATCTGGCGTGGCTGTTGGCCACGGAGCCCGATGCCAATCTACGCGATGGCACGGAAGCCATGCATTGGGTGCAGCAGGTCTGCCAGTTGCAGCACTTTCAAGAGCCCGAAGCACTCGATACGCTGGCCGTGGCTCACGCCGAGCTCGGACAGTTCGGCGAAGCGATCGAGGTTTCGCAACAGGCAATCAAACTGGCTGCTGGCAATCCGAGGTTCATCAAGTCAGTCGAGAACCGTATCAAGCTCTATGAGTCGTCACAACCGTTTCGCCAGCCCTGATCGCCCGTCGAATTTTCGGCACTTGACGGTACTCCGCTCGCAATCGATGACTTCCACCGGCATAGTTGTCAACGTCAACAATTCGGGTGCCACTGCTGGCTCGTCCAGCAATGCATTGGCTCGACGGCAAGTCTGACCCGAAGATCAGGGTATGACAGAGCACTATTGCCCAATCGACGCCGCCAACTTGACTTCTGACTTCCACTGTCGCCGCACTGCGGCCAGGCCTTTGCCGGCGTTGAACATCGCGTCGGCGTCGCGCAGCCTACGTACAATCTGATACGGGACTCTGTCGCTTGCGTCTCGTCATCGAACGTCTCGTCCGCCCTCAAGGGCTAAAAACCTTCGTAAGCTAGTCGCCGTCACTTCGGCGGGCCATCTGGCAAACAAAAAACCGCGTGGCAGAAGCAATCGGCCTCTACCACGCGGCTGCTGTTAAAGCGGACCTGTTGGTCTCGTTTCGCGGTTTATCCGCGACCTCGCCGGCGGCGACGTAGCGCGGGCAACAGGGCGGCCATGCCCACGGTTGCCAACAGATACGTGGCCGGCTCCGGAACTATCACCGTACTGCTAGTCGCAGTAAAGTTGATGGTTCCGCTCATCGTGACGGAGATGCCAGTGGCTACTTCCTGTGTGATATTGAGCGGCACAGAAAACGTAGCGACGGGCGTTAGAGCATTCGTCACCGTGAGCGTCGCGAAGGTTCCGGCCGGAACGTCAAAGGTCACCGGATCCGTGGAAAAGTCGATTGGATCCGCCACGTTGGACGTTACCAGCCCACTGAAAATGGTGATCGACGTACCGCCTAAATCCACTGTACCGCTGACGATGTCAGGGCTGACGTTTAGTGGATCCCCGCTCCAGTTGAGTTCGGCGTTAGAGATCGAGGCCTTCACGATTCCGAAAAGCAACGAGAAACTAATGTTGCTCCCTGCCAAGTCCGCGTCGTTGATCTGGAACGTTTGAGCCACGTCGTCGATCGTGGATGTCATTCCACCGGTGATGGTCATGGCCTTCGTTTGGTTACCGACAGTCGTAACCAACTTAACATTCAGGCTGGTTCCCGAATTAACACCGAAGTCCATCAGGTACATCGTGGCCTGACTTGTTTGTGCGGCCAGAGCGGCGACGCACAGCACCGCGAAGGGTGTTAGCGACCTGAAAACATGCCAGGTCCGAGTCATTGTCGATCTCATTAGCGTCTCCTTGTAACAGTTATCCCAAAACGTGCACCGTGCTCCCCAGAAACCCCGCCGGGTCTGAAATTAAGGAGCTGACAAGCGTCCCTCAAAAAAACAATCTTTTTGTCGTTTTTCCTAAAACGAGAAGATAGCTACGGCGATCGAGTTTTGCAAGTCTTTCGTAAACATAAATTGTTTTGTACGATAATGTTACGTACACTAACCTTTTTTCAAATCAATGTATGCGATGCGTGAAACTCCGCCGGCGATAGAAAGTTTCGCAGCCGCGACAGAAGTTTTTCATTTACCCATCTCCGGCCATGTCCAAAGCAATGAGATGGCCTGAAGATACTTCGTACACGAAGTTTATGTGCGCCAAGAGCCTGCACAGACAGGGACGCATTCCAGCGGCCGGGCTCTCGCGAGCAATCTCAATCGACAACTGAAGTTTTTTCTTGACACCGCTAGGCACAGCTGCCAACACGTAAACGGCGAATGGCCATTGACATGCGCCCGCCGGAGCGTTGAAATCGAGACCTAGTGACGTTGGCTTCTCGGCCGGGCCTCGAATGCCCGGCCAGGGAGCCGGGGCATAAGACACGTGAGGGTCCCGATAGACCAATGCTGATGTTTGTCTCTTTTCTGGGCGTGCTGTTGATCACGCTACTGGTGCTGTTGGCCGTCTGGGCCATCGGTCGGATCACGCTGGGGCGATAGCTCAGCAGCGGGTCCCCAGGATGCAGCCGATCCTAAAGCGATCGCCCGCGCACCTTTGAAATCGCTAGGATTCGCCGGCGATCAATCGCACGGGGATGTCCAGCCGTTTCCCCTCCCGCACGATGGTCAGTACCACGTCCTCGCCCGGCTGCCGGGCCTCGATCAGCGACAGGAACTCGCCGGGCGAGAAGATTTCCTCGCCGTCGACGGCCACGATCAGATCGGCACTTGCCCGGTCGATCGTACGCGTCTCGTACGTGAGCGGCCCTTGGCGACGCCGCTGGCGCACCAGGCGAAAGCCGCGCAGCCCGGCTTTCTCGGCCGGTCCGTCGGGGGTCATGGCGGCAATCAGCAGCCCCCGCTCGGTCGGATACACGTGCGTGATTCCCACGTCGGGTCGAATCACCCGGCCCCGTTCGATCAATTGCGTTACGACGCGGGCAATATTGGCCACCGGAATGGCGAATCCCACGCCGGCATTTTGCCCGGTAGAACTCGCAATGGCCGTGTTCATACCGATCAATCGCCCGCGGCTATCCAACAGCGGACCGCCGGAATTGCCCGGATTGATGGCCGCGTCGATCTGGATCACCGATTTGATCAATCGCCCATTGCGAGCCGGCAGCGTGCGATTGAGGCTCGAAATGATTCCGACTGACAAGGTCCGCTCGAACCCGAATGGATTGCCGATGGCGAACACTTTTTGACCCACCAGCAAGTTGGTGGAATCTCCCCATTCCACCGGCACCAGGCAGTCCGCCGGCGCATCGATGTTGAGCACCGCCACGTCGTTCGACGCGTCCTTGCCGACGACCGTGCCGGCGTAGCTCTTGCCGTCAAACAGCGTTACTTCGATCGCCCGGGCATCTTCGATCACGTGGTAGTTGGTCAGCACGTGCCCCTGGTTATCAAGCACCGAGCCGGAGCCGGCCCCCTCACCGGGAACTTCCACCGCCATGAAGAAAAAGGCGTCGTTGCGGACCGTTTCCGTCTTGATGTTGACGACGCTCCGATTGACCTTTTCGTAGACCGCGACGTTGACCCGTTCTTCGGCCGAAAGGTCCGCGCCGCGCGGCAGCGCCGGCAGCCGTTTGGCCCGCGCGGAGCTCGCGGCGGGCAATGACGGCTCGAAGCGGGGTTCTTGGGCCACCACCGGAAGCGAAGCGAGTTGCGATCGACCGATTTCCATCGCCAGCGCTCCGACGGCGGCCGACGCGACACACGTTGCAACGAACTTTTTCATGGCGAGCACACCCCGTTCGAAAACCAACACGCGGGCAAGAAACCGATCGGCGACGTACCGGTTTCGGGAGCAGGGGGGGCCCACGGGCATCCGGCTGGGCCCTGTGTGACGCGCAAAAATACGAAATCAGCCGGTTTGAGGCCAGAACGCTTGCGCCGGGGGGATTTAAGATTTCGGACGCTCGAGGTGCGGGGGGGCGCAAAAGCGTTTCCCCCCGGGCAAAAAAGACAGGGCGAAGTCGCCATCGGCGGGGGTTCGTAGCACGGCCCGCTCCGGAGCGTCTACGTGGCAGGCCCGAAACGGCCACGCGAAGCCGCAATTTTCACTGATTTTTCTAGCGTAAATCCTGGCGAGCGAATAGAATAGGCGTTTAGCTGGGAGACTCCCGGCAGACGCGTCGCGACATACGTTCGTGCAACTCAATCCGCGCACTTTGACCATCGCTACGGAACACGATGGAGAGGAAAGCCGCCGGCACTTTGTTGGAGATCAGGTCGATGTCAAGGCCACGCTATCGTCTTGCCGCCGCGCTCGTTGTTGCCGCGGTATTCACCAGCCGATTCGCCCAGGGCGATACGGCAATTCCCGAGCCCAGCCTACACACGTACGCGACGGCCGACGGAACGGCCTACTTTGCGCTGAACCTGGTGCCCAACGTGCCCGTCGCCGACGCGGGACCCCGTGACGTGGTGATCCTGTTCGATACCTCGGCCAGCCAGACCGGGCTGATTCGCCAGAAGGCGATCGAGTCGCTCGAAGCGCTTGTGGCCGACCTGCGTAGTGACGACCGCGTGTTGTTGCTGGCGGTTGATTTGGAGGCCGTGCCCATGTCGCGGGGCTGGATGGCCGCCGGAGGTCCCGAGATCAAAGGCGCCTTCGCCGCGCTGGCGGCACGCGTGCCGCTGGGAGCAACCGACATGCAGGCCGCGCTGGGCGCGGCCCTGGCCAGTTTCGACGCGGGGAGCAAGGCCCCGCGGGTCGTCGCCTACATTGGCGACGGCCTGAGCTCCGCGAATTTCATGGCGCTTGACGATTATCGCAAGCTGGTTGACGCCTTGGTTGCTCGCCGTGTATCGGTCTCGAGCTATGCCATCGGCCCGCGGCTCGATAGCCAGCTCTTGGCGTCGCTGGCAAATCAAACTGGCGGCATGTTGGTGATCGACGACGACAGCATCGATCCCAAGCAGGCCGCCGGCTTTCTGGCCAAGAGCGTCCGGGCCGGCGTGCTGTGGCCCACGAAGGTCACCTGGCCCGATGCGGTCGCCGAGGTTTTTCCCGAGCGGATGCCGCCGTTGCGGACCGATCGCGACACTGTGGTGCTGGGCAAGATGTCCGGCGCAGCCTCCCCGTGAGCTGGAAGTAGCGGTCATGGCCGGCGTGAACAACAAGCAGCAATTGCTGCACTGGACGCTCGCCACCGGCGCTTCGAACCCCGATTACTCGTTTCTGCCGGTCCTGGTCGAAGGTTCCCAGCAGGATGGCGGGTCGCGCCTGATCACCCTCGGCACGGCCGGCCTGCGCGAGGCGCGGCGGATCATCAACGAAGGGACCGAGCTGCTGGGCAAACTCAGCCAACAGGCACTCGTTTCCGGCAACCTGCCGACGGCGGCACGACTGGCCGACGAAGCCCTGCGCCGCGATCCGTACGACGAGAAGGCGGCGTCGGTCAAGCGTCAACTGGACAAACTGCAAAAGGCCGAGGCCACAGTGGCATCGCAATCCGATCCGCTGAACGTGAAGGAATTCTCGAACGAGCAGGCCGTGCCTCCCTCCCCCGGCACACCGGCCCCGCGCCCCCAGCCTCCCGCGGCCGCGCCCGAGCCCGAGCGCGATCCGGTCAACGACGGCGAAGGTCGCCTGTTGCAAAACATCGAGCAAAACAACCGCTTGATGACCGATCTGATTCGCACCGAGGTCGAGAGCACGCTCCGCGAAGCGCGGGCCCGCATGGGGTCCGACCCGGCCAGCATCGAGGATTCGCTCAAGGTTATGTTGGGCCGTGTCGTCCATTCGCCGGAGCTGAAAGCCGAAGTGCGGGCACAAATGCGGCGGCAGTTGGAAGCCGCCCTGCGCGAAGCGTCGCGCCGGGCGTCCACGGCGGACATCCTCCGCCAGCAGAATGAAGTGGCTCGGGCCGCAGCCGTCGATCGGCTGCAAATTTCCAACGAGCTCATCCGCAAAGAAGAGAAACTGGTGCAGTTGATGGACCGGTTCAACTCGCTCATGGCCGAAGGGCGTTACGTCGCGGCCGATGAGATCGGCGAAATGGAAGTAGGCCGGCTCGCTCCCGATTCGCCGATTGCCCAATCGGCCACTCTTACGGCTCACATGACCGGCGCGCGGCAGGCCGACCTGGCCTTGCGAATGGCTCGGCAAAAGGCCGTGGTGGATACGCTCGGCACGGTGGAAGTCGCACTGATGCCGTTCCCAGACGATCAACCGGTGGTTTATCCGCCGGCCGACGAGTGGCAGGAACTGACCGTGCGTCGCAAGAAGTACGCCGCGACCGATCTGAAAACCGTCAGCCCCATCGAAAAGAAAATCCGCGAGGCGCTGGAAAGTCCCACGCGGATGGAGTTCGTCGAGATGCCGCTGCAAGACGCCATCTCCTATCTGAAGGACTACCACAGTATCGAGATCCAACTCGACACCCGGGCCCTGGAAGACGCCGGCATCGGCTCCGACACGCCGGTGACGCGAACCGTCAACGGCATCTCGCTGCGCTCCGCACTGCGGATGCTGTTGCGCGAGCTCGATCTGACGTACGTCATCAAGGACGAGATGCTGTGGATTACAACCGTCGATCAGGCCGAGACGCCCGAGATGATGGTGCAAAAGGTCTACCCCGTGGCCGACCTGGTCATCCCCGTGCAGTCCATGGGGATGGGCGGTGGCATGATGGGCGGCGGAATGATGGGGGGCATGGGTGGTGGCATGGGCGGCGGAATGATGGGTGGCATGGGCGGCGGCATGGGTGGCGGCATGATGGGTGGCATGGGTGGCATGGGTGGCGGCATGGGCGGCGGCATGTTCAGCGTCCTCGACGCGTTGCCCTCCACGCCAACCGGCTTCCAGGCGTTTGCCGTTCCGGAGGACCTGAAGCTTGGACCCAAATCGAAGTCCCCGACGACCAACTCCACCGGCCGGCCCGCCGGCAATCAACCCGCCCGCCTGCGCGTGGCTCCGCCCGCGACAAAGCCCGCCGGCAAGCCGGTGGCCATCGAACTGGCGATTCCCGCGGGCACGCACCCGGAAGCCGCCTGGAGCACCTACTTCGCGGCTCACCCGAAGGTCTCGGACGCTTCGGTGAAGGAGACGGTGCGGCAACTGATGCACGGGCGGAAGTTCGGCGAGGTCGTCGGGCTGACCAGCGCGGCACTGCGCAGCGGCCATCCACAGCCGTGGATGTATGAAGCCATGGCGCTGGCCATGCAGGCTGGGGGCAGTTCGCAAAAGGACATCGAGCGGGCGCTGATGTCGGCCGTCGACTTCGGCCAGACGAGCGACGAATTGATGTACGTGGCCCAGTACATGGCTCGCAGCGGACTGCCGGCGCGGGCCCTGAAAGTTTTCCACCAGATCGCGCAGATCGAGCCGTTGCGTCCGGAGCCGTACCTGTACGGTCTACAACTGGCCGAGCGCCTGCACGACATGGAGGGCATCCGCTGGGCGAGCCTGGGAATCCTGAAACGGGCCTGGCCGAAGGACAAGTCGGCGATCGTCGATCAGGCCACGCACGCCGCCGCGGCCGCGGTCGAAGAGCTCAAGAACAGCAACCAGCTGGATGAGGCGGCCCGGCTACAGGCCGAAATCGATCAGGCGAAAATCCGCGACTGCATCGTGAAGATCACCTGGACCGGCGACGCCGACGTGGACATTATCGTCGAGGAGCCGTCGGGCGCTCGCCTGCAGCTTTTCGTCGCCGCGCACCAGCGGCGGGGGCGTGTTGATCGGTGACAGCAGCTCGCAAGATACCCGGGCCGTCGGCCAGGGCACGAGCGAAACGTACGAATGCCCCGAAGCCTTTGCCGGCACGTATCGCGTGCTGGTTCGTCGCGTGTGGGGCAAAGTAACCGCCGGAAAAGTGACGGTCGACCTGTACGCCAACTACGGTACGCCGGAAGAAAAGCACATGCACAATCAAGTCGCGCTGGGCGACCAGGATTCGCTGCTCGTCTTCGACTTGCCCAAGGGCCGCCGCCAGGAGCCCCTTTCGGACCATCAACTCGCCAACGCGGCTGCCGGACAGTTGGCCGTCAATCAGGCCATTCTGGCGCAACAGCTCAATCAGGTCGCCAACTCGTCGGGCGGTGCCAACGCCGGCTTGGGGGCCTCGCGGCAGGATTTCTTCGGCATCCCGTTCATCCAGCAGGCCGTCGGTTATCAGCCTGTGATCATCACGCTCCCCTCCGGCACGCGGTTGATGGCCAACGGCGTCGTTTCAGCCGACCGCCGGTACGTGCGGGTCTCGCCCATGCCGATGTTCACCGGCGTCAGCAACGTAACGACCTACAACCTGATCCAGGGTACAACCGGCAGTTCTTCCGGAAGCTCGAGCGGCAGTATCGGCAGCAGCGGCAGCGGAGCCGGCCAGTTTTAATCCAGTGGTTGCCCGATTCGGGTGCGCCGCCGTGAACCGACAGCCGTGGCTCAACGGTTTCTCCGTAGCAAGCCGGGCGTCGCGTCGAGGTCGAGCGACTCGGTCAATCCCGCTCGCAGCCGCTCGACGGCGATGGCGCCCATCACGGCGTTGTCCGGTACATAGCCGCAAGCGGCGGAATGAACAGCTCGATCCCCCGCCGGGCCGCTTCGTTTCGAGCCGCTCGCGCAGGCGCCGAGTTGGCCGCCACGCCTCCTCCCACGCAAAGTCTGTCCAGGTGGGTCCGCTCGGCCGCCAACAGCGTCTTCGCGACCAAGCAATCGACCACGGCCTGCTGGAAGCTGGCGGCCAGGTCGGCCACCTGACGGCGAATCAAGCGGGTCGAACCGGCGGAGCTTTCCCAGGCGGGCTGATGCGATACCGCACGGCTGTCTTCAGACCGCTGAAGCTGAAATCCAGCCGATCGTTGTCCAGCAGTCGGCCGCGGCAGGTCGTACGCCCTGGGTTGCCCGCCACGAGCAGCCCGGTCGATCGCCGGTCCGCCGGGAAAGGGGAGTCCCAGCAGGCTGGCCACCTTGTCGAACGCCTCGCCGGCGGCATCGTCGATCGTCCCGCCCAACAGCTCGAACTCCAGCGGGCCGCGGCAGCGATACAGGCTCGTGTGGCCGCCGCTGACGATCAGCCCCAGGCAAGGAAACACGTCGCGACCGGCCGCCAGCCGGCAGGCATAAATATGGGCCTGCAGGTGATTCACGGCCAGCAGCGGCACGTCCAGCGCCAGGCACAAGGCCTTGGCCGCCGCCAGGCCCACCAACAGCGAGCCGGCCAGACCGGGGGTGTTGGCCACGGCCACCGCGTCGACCTCGTGTATCGTGAGGTTGGCACGACGCAGGGTCTCGTCGATCACCGGCAGAATCCGCTCGACGTGGGCTCGCGAAGCGATCTCGGGCACGACGCCGCCATAGCGCTTGTGCAACTCGTCCTGCGAGGCCACGACCGACGCGAGCACATCCAGCGAGTCGGTCACGACGGCCGCAGCCGTCTCGTCGCAGGTGGTTTCCAGAAGCAAGAGTCGCTGCATATCGCGCAGACAAGCGTCGGAAGCGGATCGGAAGTTTTGATGTCGGGCAGCTACTGGGCCTTCGCCAGTTCGGTGCTCAGATAGTCGACGGCTTTCTGTAGCTGGACGTCGACAAACGGCGCGGAGCTTCCGTCGCGTCGGCTTTTGTCTCGACCTTGACGTCGGCGGCCTGGTCGTCTTCTCGTCGTCTTCTCGTCGTTCTTCTCGCGTTCTTCTCGTCGTTCTTCTCGCCGGCTGGCTCGTTCGGCTCTTCGGCCGGTTGGTCGGTCTTTTCAGCGTCGCCCGGCGGGGCGTTTTGGCGGTTCTTCTCCGGTGGCCAGCGCCTTTTCGTGTTTGCCGATCAGAATGTCGCGGTGGTGGCGATGCTCGATGAGCCGGGCCGTTTGCTGCGCCGTTCAATTTCACCTCATAGCCGTCGTTGGGCATCACGCCCCATTCGTCGCTTTCCTTGGCATCGGGAAAGCGATGGATATTCTTGCCGCTGGGCCGGTGATAGCCGGCGGTGGTCAGCTTCAGGGCGCTTTTTCCGTTTTCCAGCTCGATGACGTTCTGCACGCTCCCTTTGCCCCAGGTTCGTTCGCCCACGATGACCGCGCGGTCGTGGTCCTGCAAGGCGGCGGCCACGTATCTCGCTGGCGCTGGCGCTATAGTGGTTCACCAGCACGCCATCGGGAAGCCCTCGAACGTGCCCTCTTTCTGGGCCTCCCAGATGCGCTTCGGTGTGTTGCGGCCCTCGGTGCTGACGATCTTGCCGCTGGAGATGAACAGATCGCTCACTTCGATGGCCGAGCTCAACAGCCCGCCGGGGTTGAAACGCAGGTCGAGGATCAGCCCCTTGAGACCCTCTTGGGTTGAGCTCTTCCAACGCTCGTTTGACGTCGGCCGCCGTGTCGCGGCTGAAGGCCGTGATGCGGATGTAGCCGATGTGCTTGTCGTGATCGAGCATGAAGTCCCACGTGTCGTCGGTCTTGCGGCGCATCGCCCAGCACCGTGTCGACGTGGATCGATTTCGCGGGTGATCGTCACCGTTTCATCGTCCACGCCGCCGGTGTGGCGGATTTTGAGCGTCACCTTCGTGTCCGCTTCTCCCTTGAGCTGCTTGACGGCCTCGTCGATCTGGATGCCCTCGGTGCTCTTGCCGTCGATTTCCAGAATCGCGTCGCCCGACTCCAAGCCCGGCCCGATAGGCCGGCGTGCCCAACAGCGGACTGATTACCTTCAACTGCCCGTCTTCCATGCCCATCTGGATGCCGATACCGCCAAACTGGTGCTCGACGTTGCTCTTGAAGCGGTTGATGTCCTCGGGACTGATGTAGTTGGAATAGGGATCGAGCTTTTCCAGCACGCCCTCGATGGCCGCTTCCATCAGCTCGCGGCGGCTGACGTCCTTCACGTAATTCCGCTGGATCTGATCGAGCGTGTCGGCAAAGAGCTGGTACAGCTCGAAGTCGCTTTCGCCGGGCTTTTGCGGCTCGTCGGCGCGCAGCCGGCCTCCGGCCAAGATCAGGACCACCAGGAGCAATAGCGAAACGCAGGGCCTAGGGCGACGTTCCATCGATGGGCCTCCGAAGGAGATTGGCGTGGCGCGGCGGGGGGGTCGGTGGCGAGTGGGCTGAAATCCGCCCGTGGGCCGATCTCAATCCCACCCCAAATTGTAGTATAGGTAGGCTTTGCGCAAGCGGCAATAACGAATAAAAGGGCGCTTTAGGGTATCCCGCCGCGTCCCCCCTCGCCCACGGTTACGGCGTCAGGCCGAACGATTGCCTCAGCGCCACCGGCCAACGCACGTGATGGACCCAGGCGGGTGGCAGGTTGCGCCAGATGCAATCGCGCCGCACCTCGTACGGACCGAGCACGACGGCCAGGGTTTCGGCGATCCCTCGCAGCCGGGTTCGTTCCGCCGGACCGCTCACCAGGGCCCGCGCCGGCCGGATGGCCACGTACTCGAAGAACGACAACATCCCGCCGGGCCGCAGCAAGCCGCTAAACGATTCGAGCACGTGCTCCACGTCCGCCACCGAGAAGTTGTTCAGCGGCAAGCCCGACACGATCAAGTCGTATTGAGACTCGCGCGGCATCGCCTCCAGACGCTGGTGCAGTACTCGAGCCCGACGGGCGACGCGGCAAAACGGCTGCTCACCCTCGAAACGCTCGTTCAAGCGGCGGACGAACTCACCGTTTAACTCGACCAAATCCAGCGTGTCGGCCAGGCCCAGCCGCCGTACGATGTGGGCCGTCACCGAGCCGGTTCCCGGCCCGACTTCCAGCACCTTTTGCGATCGCCCGGGCTGTGTGCCGACAAAGCGCGCATGCGCCCGGCCCAGGAAGCGGCTGCTGGGCGCAACCGCGCCGGTGGTATGGTAGTGGTCGCGAAACTGCCGCCAGAAAACGCGGTGGTTTTGCAGCAAACTGGACATGACCGGCCGGCGACTGAGGGAACCTGAGAGTGGAAGAATTATTGATACTGTTTCCGGCCGCGGCCGGCAAGTCACACCGGCGCGGCCGTTTTCCGGACTGTGAAACAGGCCAGCTACTGAGCTGGCCGGCACAACCGGCAAACTTGCTTTGCTGCCCGCCAGTGGGTAGCCTGACGAGCAAACGCACAATTGCCATTTCTCGTGTCACGTCCGACTGCAAGCAAGGAACCATCCATGTTCAAGATTCTGGCCATTACCGCGGTGTTTCTGTTGGCGTGTTGCGTGCAAAACTCACTCGCCGAGGAGCTGGGGGAAGAGGGTTTCGCCGATTCCGACGGCGTCAAGATTCACTACGTGACGATGGGCAAGGGACCGCTCGTGATTCTGATCCACGGGTTTCCCGACTTCTGGTACACGTGGCGCGAGCAGATGCCCGAGCTGGCCAAGAACTTCCAGGTCGTCGCCATTGACCAGCGGGGCTACAACAAGAGCGACCAGCCCGAGGGAGTGGAAAATTACGCCCTGCCCAAACTGGTGGCCGACGTCGACGCCGTGGTCGACCACTTCAAAGCCGACAAGGCCATCATCGTCGGCCACGACTGGGGCGGCATCGTCGCCTGGACCTACGCCATGACGCACCCCGACAAGACCGACAAGCTGGTGATCCTCAACTTGCCGCATCCCAAGGGGCTGGCGCGTGAACTGGCCAACAATCCCAAGCAGCAGGAAAGCTCGCAGTACGCCCGCAACTTCCAAAAGCCCGACGCCGCGTCGAAAGTGCTGCCGCAGATGCTCGCCTTCTGGGTCAAGGATCCCGAGGCCCGCAAGAAGTACATCGAGGCCTTCAAGCTTTCCAGCATGGAGGGCATGCTGAACTACTACAAGGCCAACTACCCCCGCGAGCCGTACGAGTACTCCGAGGAGACCACCTATCCGCCGGTCAAGTGCCCCGTGCTGATGTTCCACGGGCTGAAGGACGAGGCCCTGCTGCCCGGCGCACTGAACGACACTTGGAACTGGATCGACAACGACCTGACGCTGGTCACGATTCCCGAATCCGGGCACTTCGTCCAACAGGACGCTGCCGAAAAGGTCACGCGCTGCATGTGCGCGTGGCTCAAAATGCAAACCGGCATGGAGTAAGACGGCGCGTTCCAGCGCGCAACCGGTTGTCGCGGATCCAAAGCGACAAGGAGAACCAGCAATGGCTCTGTTGGAGTTCAGCATCACGCCGGTGGGCGCGGGCGAGAGCCTGGCCGAGTACGTGGCCAAGGCCGTCGCCGTGGTCGAATCCAGCGGCCTCGATTACCGGCTGCACGCCATGGGCACCGTGGTCGAAGGGGACGTCGGCCAGTTGCTCGACGTGTTGCACCGGGCCATCGACGCCGTGACCGCCGACTGCGACCGGGTGTCGGTGTCGGCCAAGATCGACGTCCGCAAAGGACACGCCGGGGCGCTGGTGGCCAAGATCGCCAGCGTCGAAAATCAACTCGGCCACGCGGTGAAGAAGTAGGAGCCGTGACCAAGCGGGATCGCGTGCCACTGCTGGCTTGTCCAGCAGTGGCACACGGCGCGCGTCGACCCGCCCATTCCATTACTTTTTCTTGCGCACGCGATCGGTCAGCTTCGCCACGACGGCCGAGTACTCCTTGCGGGCCGCGGCCAGGCCGGCCGGCGTCTTTGGGCCCGCGCCGTTGACGTAGTCGAGCACGATCTTTTCGGCGTCGACAAATTCCTGCGCCGCGTCGGCCACGTCGGCGGCAATCACCAGCGGAACGCTCGTCACGCCGTTGGCGTCGCCGTGGATCAAGTCGCCCTGCTTCACGACCAGGCCGCCCACGTGCACCGGCATGCCGACGTGCAGAATGTGGCAGCAGGCGTGGGAGCAAATCGTCGAGCCGGTAAAGACCGGATAGCCCAGGGCTTTGACTTGCAGCAGATCTCGTCCGCCGCCGGAGGTGATCAGGCCGACCGAGCCAAATCCCTTGTACGTGGAGCACATCACTTCGCCAAAGGTGGCGCCCGACCGGCGGATCGTCGAGATCCTGAAACACGACCACGGCCGGACCGCCCAACTCGGCGAACGTCTCGACCTGCTGTTCCAACGATCCGTAAGCGTCGCCGCCGGCCGGATAGTCGCTGCTGCGGAACGAGGCCGTGCTCGCGCGACCGACCATCGGCGGCATCTCGGGGAAAGCCGCCATGATCTTCGAATTCATGAAACCCGTCTGCCGCGGCCGGACGTCGAATAGCTCGATCACGTTGCAAATCGTCGGCGTATCGAACTGTCCCAGCAGCTTATAGGTTGCGTCGGTGATGGCCATAGTCACTCAAAAAGGGTGGTTGAGGAACAAGCGAGCGAGAAAAGCCACGGGCGGCAAACCGGCCGCCCGTGGCGCGAGCAGTAACAAGTGCACCGCCGTCGATCCCGGCCGACGGCGGGGACCCGCACGGCCGTTGCGAACGTCAAATGTCGTAGTACATGCAGAACTCGTACGGATGGGGCCGCAGCCGCAGGGCGTCGACTTCCTTCTCCGTTTTGTACCAGATCCAGGTACTGATCACGTCCGGAGTGAACACGTCGCCACGGAGCAAGTAGTCGTGGTCCTTGCCGAGCGCGGCGAGCGCTTCCTCGAGCGAGCCAGGGGTCTTGGGCACTTCGGCCAGCTCTTCGGGAGCCAGGTCGTAGATGTCCTTGTCCAGCGGATCGCCCGGGTTGATCTTGTTCTGAATGCCGTCGATCACGGCCATCAACATGGCCGAAAAAGCCAGGTACGGATTGCAGCTCGGATCGGGGCAGCGGAACTCGACCCGCTTGGCCTTGGGGCTGGGACTGTACATCGGAATGCGGCAACTGGCCGATCGATTGCGCTGCGAATAGGCCAGGTTCACCGGGGCTTCGTAACCGGGGACCAGCCGCTTGTAGCTGTTGGTCGTCGGATTGCTGAAGGCCAGAATGGCCGGGGCATGCCGCAGCAGCCCGCCGATCGCGTGCATGGCCATTTCGCTCAAGCCGGCATAGCCGCTTCCGGCAAACAACGGATTGCCTCCCTTCCACAGCGAGATGTGCGTGTGCATGCCCGACCCGTTGTCGGAATAGAGCGGCTTGGGCATGAACGTAACCGTCTTGTTATGCCGGGCCGCCACGTTCTTGATGATGTACTTGTAGATCATCATCTGGTCGGCCATCCGCACCAGGTCGTTAAAACGCAGGTCGATCTCGGCCTGGCCGCCGGTGGCCACCTCGTGATGTTGGGCTTCGACGTCCAGCCCGCAATCGATCATGGTTTGCATCATCTCGTTGCGGATGTTCATCATCTGGTCCGAAGGCGGCACCGGGAAGTAGCCTTCCTTGTAGCGGAGCTTGTAGCCCAGATTCGGCCCCTCGACCCGGCCGCGGTTCCATTCCCCCTCGATGCTGTCGACGTGGTAGTAGCTCTCGTGCGCGCGGGTGTCGAAGCGCACGTCGTCGAAAATGAAGAACTCGGCCTCGGGCCCGATGAAACAGGTGTCGGCAATGCCCGTGCTCTTCAGATAATTAACGGCCTTGCGGGCCACGTTACGAGGGTCGCGCGTGTAGTCCTCGCGCGTGATCGGGTCCTGGATGTTGCAGATCATCACCAGCGTGGGCAGCTCGGTGAATGGGTCGAGAAAAGCGGTCTCCGGCTGGGGCACGACGAGCATGTCGCTCTCGTTGATTGCCTGCCAACCGCGGATGCTCGAGCCGTCAAAGCCCAGGCCGTTTTCGAAAACATCCTCCTCCAGCTTGCTGACCGGAATCGTGAAGTGTTGCCACAAGCCCGGAAAATCCATGAACCGCAGATCGATCGATTTGACGTCTTTCTCCCGACACAGTGCCAACACTTCTTTTGGCTTCATAGTAATGACCCTTTCCGCCGAAATTTGATCGTGCCCGCCATCGTGATGCAGCAGCCAAGGGGGAGCGATCCGCCCAGTACGCGAATGCGCGACAGAAGCGAACGCGATTTAGGATTCCGCCGCTGGCCAGCGTCATCATAGGAAATCGCCGGCGCGTTGCAACCGGCTGGCTAAACACTGCCGGGCGTTACCGGGCACCACGACTTCCAGCGCAAAGCGTCGAGCGGGCAGGGACGCGCAAACCGCGCCACACGTTGCATGCGGCGAGGGGCGCGCAAAGCGTCTGGGAAAGTCTCCCGACACGGGGCAATGGCCGCACAAAGCGCCCGACCAGCCTGTTTTCGGCTATCAACGCGGCAAACGTCGCTCGCCGGGCGCAAAGCCGCGCCCGCCGGCCATTCGGGCGGTTGTGTTCGAGCGGCCGTCTTTTTCTAGGGCGTCGAAAGCAACGCGTCGGTGACAGCCACGCGTTACTTGATGAACAGCATTTCCCGATAGGTTGGCAGCGGCCACAGGTCGTCGGCCACGATGCCCTCGAGCTTGTCGGCCACGGCCCGCACGGCATTCATCGCGGGCAGGACTTCCTTCTCGAAGTGCTTGGCCTCGGCCGCCAGGTCGCCGGCGTCGTGGCCGACGGCGGACTCCAAGTCGGCGATCGTCTTTTCCAACTGGCCCACCAGCTCGGTGATGGACTTGAGCGTGGCCATGTCGACGTTGCCACCCAGCGCGGCCTTGAGCGACGCGGCCGTCGCGGCCAGCTCGCCCTGGTAACGGTAGGCCGCCGGCAGGATCATCGTCTTGGCGATGTTTAGCGCCGCCAGGCTCTCGGTGTTGATATCCTTGCAATATCGCTCCATGTAGATCTCGTAGCGGCTGTGCACCTCTCGCGGCGAGAGCACGCCGTACTTCTCGAACACCTCGATGTTCTTCGGAGCCAAGAGCACCGGCAAGGCCGCCACCGTGTCCTTCAGGTTCGGCAGGCCGCGGGCCTCGGCCTCCTTGTGCCAGGCCTCCGAGTAATTGTCGCCGTTGAAGAGCACGGCCTTGTGCTCCTTGATGACCGCCTGGATCAGTTTTTGCACGGCGGCGTTGAGCTTGGCCGGGTCGCCACCGGTTTCCTTCTCCAGCGCGGTCGCCATGTAGTCGAGGCTCTCGGCCACGATCGTATTGAGCACGACCAACGGGCCGGCAATCGACTGGTTCGAGCCCACCGCTCGGAACTCGAACCGGTTGCCGGTAAAGGCGAAGGGGCTGGTGCGATTGCGGTCGCCGGCATGCTTCGGCAGGGTCGGCAGGGTGTCGACGCCGACGGTCATCGTGCCCGCGTGCTTCGAGCCGGTCAGGGTTCCCTTCTCGATCTGCTCGAACACGTCGAGCAGTTGATCGCCGAGGAAGATCGAAATGATGGCCGGGGGCGCCTCGTTGGCACCCAACCGGTGATCGTTGCCGGCGTGAGCCACGGACATCCGCAACAGGTCCGAATGCAAGTGGACCGCGCGAATCACAGCCGTGCAGAACACCAGGAATTGCGCGTTCTCGTGCGGGTTGTCGCCCGGATCCATCAGGTTGCCCAGCGAGCAACCCATCGACCAGTTGACGTGCTTGCCCGATCCGTTGATGCCGGCGAACGGCTTTTCGTGCAGCAAGCACACCATGCCGTATTTCTTGGCCACCTGTTGCAGCGTGAGCATGATCAACTGCTGGTGATCCGTGGCCACGTTGGCATTCTCGTACAGCGGGGCCAGCTCATACTGCGCCGGCGCGACCTCGTTATGCCGAGTCTTGACCGGGACACCCAGCTTGTAGAGCTCGCGCTCCGTGTCCAGCATGCAGGCCAACACGCGCTCCGGAATGGCGCCGAAATAGTGATCTTCGAATTCCTGCCCCTTGGGCGGCTTGGCACCGTAGAGCGTGCGGCCGCAGGTGACCAGGTCTGGCCGGGCGAAGTAAAAGTTCCGATCGATCAGGAAATACTCTTGCTCCGGCCCGGCGCGTAGCCATCACCGGGCTGGCGTCTTCGTGGCCGAACAGCTTCAAGATCCGCTGGGCTTGCTTGTTGAGCGCCTGCATCGAACGCAGCACCGGTGTCTTCTTGTCCAGGGCTTCGCCGGTCCACGAACAAAAGGCCGTGGGGATGCACAACGTCGTGCCGTTGGGGTTTTCCAGGATGTACGCCGGGCTGGTCGGATCCCAGGCCGTGTAGCCGCGGGCCTCGAACGTGGCCCGAATGCCCCCCGATGGAAAGCTCGAGGCGTCCGGTTCCCCCTGGATCAGCTCTTTGCCGGAAAACTCCGCCAGGGCCGACCCATCGCCGCTGGGCGACAGGAAACTATCGTGCTTTTCGGCCGTCAGCCCCGTGAGCGGGTAGAACACGTGGGCATAGTGCGTGGCACCCTTTTCGATAGTTACGATAGTACCGAATGCCATTGATCCGTAGAAATACGGTCTGATTTCCGCATCTTCGCAACTATCTGCGAAAAAATAGTTATCAATCGTTTGGAAAAGTGTTTTCATACACGTTCACCCCTCTAATTAACGTCCAGTAACGTTGTAATCTTTTGGTCATACAAATGAACCTCTAGCGCGTTAATAGCTGATACAAGCGCGTGTAATTCGTTGAATAAGCTGTTATTTTTTGTCTCCTTCCATTCATCACCTATCTCATGAAATTGATTTTTTAACATGGATAATGTTTGTTCGATGCGTTTCATTGTTATATCTCCTTTCACCTGTATTTGAGTTAATGCCGAATTTTTCTAGTCTTATGTGTTCGGCCGACGTATCGCAAGTCGTTTTTTTAAAACTGTTTTAGTAAAACCTTATATTGCTATCGTAAACCTTTCGATTGTCAAAGTCAATGTATTTTGTAAATTTTTATATTTACTATGGAAAACTTTTCATTGTCGTAGTAAAATGAATAAGGAGCATAGTAAAGGATAGGATGTGTTTAATTACGGCCTGAACAATGGGAGAAAAAATAAAAGTTTTATTAAGTAGAAAAGATATGTCTGTGCAGGATCTAGCCGATTTATTAGGTCAAACTAGACAAAATGTAAATACCAAATTGAAAAAGGATAATTTCAACGAGCAAGATTTAAAGAAGATAGCCAGTGTACTTGAAGTAACGTATGAGGGATTTTTCTTCTTGGAAAACGGGGACAAAATCTAATACTCACACAAAAAGAAGGCTAGCCGATAAAACGGCTGCCTTTTATTTATCTTCTCTACGTGGTATATACGGATATTTTTCATGGAAGAAAACAATCGGAACTTTCCCTCGCTCAACCCAAAAACCTTTCTCTTTAAGTTCTTCATTCATTGCTTGTATTCGTAGTTGTGCAGTTCTAAGACATCCGCAATTAAGTAATTCCTGTACTTCTTGCGATGAGTAGAAATGTTTTTGGATATTGATCACTCCAAATGGACAGAATTTACTTTTTTTCACATCTCTTTTCCTTTTTATGTTGTTCCTTTAAAATTCGCGGTGCCGATGTGTTCAGGAAAAATTCGTGCATCCGTTTTTGTGTTTCGATTGAGATGTATGGTTTTTGTTTCATTTTGTTTCACTCCTCCCTTTTCACCGTAACCCCACCGAGTGTTAAACTATTCAACTTCACTTTTGCACCATATTTTCTGGACAGAATACTTTCAATAACAGGAATTACATTACGCACTTTTTCCTCTGTCATTTTGAAACCTTCAACTCCCACACTTATCACGTTCCTTTCACAAACATTATGTCCCAATAGAACGCTTTAAAGACTTCCTGCGAGCCTTTCAAAACTCATCATAGTTCATACGACTTACACAATTAAACTGCTGTATGGCTTGTAATTGATGGGGAAATGATAGGGGAAACTTGCGTACTATTCATTTCCGTCATTTTGTACATAATAAAAGCCACACTCGAATGAATGTGACTTGTTATTTTAAATATCTTCAATTATCCAATCACCATCTTCATAGTTAGAAATTACTTTTTGAATAAAATCCGGATCTTCACTTTCTTCAAAATGGTGTTCATCTAGATAGACGATACAAAAATTTTCATCGTAATTAAAGCGTATTTCCTTAACTTCCGCAGGACTCCCAGTAATAAAACTACCATCTTCCCAAAGATCACCTTGACGAGGAATACATAACAATTGGTTGGCATCATAAACTTTTTCTGCTTGGATGGTTTTATTTTCCCAATAGATATATCTAATAATACTAATTTCAGTAATCATAATTCACACCTCCCTCTACATCAATCATACGTAGAAAGGAAATGTCTGTCATTAATATAATTTTGATAATAAAAAGCCACACCTAGTTGGATGTGACTTATTATAGATTATCATAGTAATTTATAAAGTTCTTTTATATCTTGACCATATTCCCAGGCCCAACTTACATTTGAGTCTTTATAATTATCAAAAGTAATTGCATCGTCATTATCGAACGTAATAGTAAGACGAGTTTCGCGTTCACAATCTTTACTTATATAAAAACTTTTATTCACCACTTTATTTCTATTTTCTTCAAACTGATAATGCAATTCTTTTTTAGTTGCTCTAATAATCTTATCTTCATAAAGCAAAATTGTTTCAGTTTCGTCATCATTAAAGAAATTTTTAATATAAACAAATTTAATTTTTTCAGGATTATAATATTCTTCGAAAATTGTAAAAAAATTATAATAATTATCCCGAAAAGCTTGCTCTCTATTTCTTTCAGCTTCTTTTAATTCAAAATAAGTAAATGCCATCTCAACACCTCCCTCCACACTAATCATAGATGGTATGGAAGTATTTGTATGTAATATAAATTTGATAATAAAAAGCGATCACCTCAAGAATGACCGCTTTCCTAATTGATTATTATGGTGAAAACATTCGATTGGTTGTCACTTATTCTCTAACTGTCTTTCGGTGCTTGTTGTTGGTCATCTTGTCTTACTCCTCTTTATAAGAAAGTTATGGTAAATCGATAATTAACCGCTCCATCCTATCTCACAGTGTAACTAGAAAACCTATACTTTTAAAGCATGAAACATTTAGAACATATAGCACTTTATTTTTATTTTCACTTATTAACTTCAGCTTGTCTCTCTCTTGCTTTTTGAGCTTGTATTGCAGCCGCTATATTCATGGTTGGTAATATTATTGGTTGATCAGTACCTTTACTAGTTAAATCTGAAACCAAACTTCTTACATAAGGAAATAAAATGGCAACTCCATTT
>CAVQEL010000053.1:0-24002 GCA_963711515.1 uncultured Planctomycetota bacterium
CATTACCAAATTGCTCGCGCAAGGCCTACGCCAAGATTCTGAAGGAGTCGGGCGAGGATTGACGGCTCGGGCGGCGTGGGCCGTGCCGATTGTACCGTTCCCAGAGTACGGGTTATTCGTATCGTTCTTCCGCGCCAACAGCGGGCCGTCGTCATTTACCGGTGATGCAAACAAGGACGGCAAGTTGCCCGGTCGATACAATAGCACCGAAAGACTGCCCGGCTCGCCAACAGGTTCATTCATGACCACCTTGCCACCGATGTGTTGCGGCTACCTGCGCAGCGGCCTGCTGAGCCTGCTTCTGCTCGGCGTCTGTGCCGTGCCGGCGGCCGCGGGTCTTGATCCGGAGTCGAACACCGACGGGTACGATCCGGCCGCCGAGTCGTACCGGATCAACGAAGCCCGGCGTTTGAACGCGATTTCGCAACAGTTGGAGCTGACGCGCCAGATGCTGTGGCTGGACGGCTTCAACCCGGCCAATCCCCCGGTGCGGCAACCGATCGGCCACGAATCGGGACCCATCGGTCCGAACCGTTGGATGTACCGCCCCCTGTACGGCGAGGAAGTGGCGCCGGAGGTTGCTCCCGCGGAGGCGCCCGAGGCGTTGCCCGTACCCCGTTCAGCCGGACCACAGCTCATTCCGCAGGCGCCGGCCCCCGCGGATGCCAAGGCCGGCGACTACATTCCGCCGCCAGGTCCCGGCGTCATTAAGCGGTTGCCCGCCGGCCGCGGACCTCGCGAATTCTAGAAGCAGTTTCAAAACCGCGAGGTAGCGCGCGCCGGATGCCACTGCTGGCTTGCCCAGCGGTGTTGTCGAGGAGTGCTGCACTGCCGGTCAAGCCAGCAGGCATCCAGACTCCGTTTTGAAACAGCCTCGAGTGCCTCTGTCAACGTTAACAATTCCGGTGCCGCTGCTGGCTTGTCCAGCAGTGCTTTGGCTTCACGGCACGTCTGACCCGAAGATCAAGCTATGGCAAAGCACTAGCGACCTGCGATGGCCACGCCCTTGAGACTCAACGGGAGTTTCAGGCGCCACCGTCTTCGGCCTCTGTCGGCTGTGCCGTCTCGCTGTCGGGCTGCGGCGTCGCGTCTGCGGGCTTCGCGGCGCTGTCGCTTCGTCGGACGAGGGTTCGGTCGCAGGCGGCATTGCCGCGTCGATGCCGACAATTGCCCGATAGCCCGAATAGATCGGCAAGTGCCGGTAGTAAACTTCGAGCATGTAGATCGACAAGCAGGTCATGTACAGCCGGCCGTTCCAACTGGCCCATTTATCTCCCGTGGGATCCCAACTGCCGGCCTCGGGTCCCTTTGAGACCTGGTTCTTAGGCACGATATCGCGCATCGAATTGTTCCATTCGGTCCAGATTTTACCTTCCATGTGATGCGCGGCCTGCGTCAGGTAATACCAGCAATACACGTCGTGGTTTTCCCCGCTGTCGTAGGCAATGCCTGCTTTTTTCACCAGATCCGAGACTCCCTCGATCAATCGAGGATCGCTCTGCGACCAGCCCAAATACTGGCGGCACAGCAAGCCTTCGGCACAGAGTGCATTGGTGGCTGGTTGAGACGACATGTAGCCATAGCGGCGCCCCTCGTCAATTTGCGCCGAATCGAGATAATCGACGACCCGCTTGAGCACGTCGGAGGGCACCGCCAACTTGGCCATGCGGGCTCTGCAAGGCCATCACGAACCAGCCAGTCACCGACGTGTCCGATTCACTCCGGGGCCGATAGCGCCAACCGCCATGCTCCGGGTCCTGGGCCTCGAGGCAGAACTTGATCGCCCGTTCGGCCGGCGGGCGGAGCGAATCCTCGCCCGTCATGCCGTACAGCTCGCACAAGGCGATCGTACCCTGGGCGTGCGCGTAGAGCATTTGGTTGTCCAGCTCGATCTTGCCGGTAAACAGCCCGTCGGCCCGCTGCATCCCCCGGAGGGCCTTCGAACCTTTGGCCACGGTCGACGCGTACTTGCCTTCCAAATGCGTATCGCCGTGTCCCTGAAAGGCCAGCAGGGCCATGGCCGTCGCCGCGGGCACGTTCTCGCTTTGCGCTCCGTCGGCGAACGGTCCCTTCAAGCTCCAGCTCCCATTGGAGAGCTGCTGTTTGGCGAGCCAGGCCAGTCCCGCCTCGACAGCCGCCTCCGTAGCGTCCGTTCCCCCGTACTTGCGCAACAGGGCTTGCCGGCTGCCGGCTTCGCGTCCTTTGAGCGCCAAGCCGACCGGGGCCCCCACGATCTTGGTGGTCATCGCGGGAGTGGTTGGCGTCAATGGCACGTCCAACGCCACCAGCTCCGGCGGCGCCGCCAGCGGGTCGTCAATGGGCTTCAGATCCGGCGGCGTGATGATCTGCTCGGGCATCGTCTCCAACGCCGTCGACATGTCGTCCAACACCGACGGGTCCTCCAGTTGGCTTCCCTCCGTGTAGCTCATTTCCACTTGCAGATCGGTCGACTTCGACCGCGAGCTGAAGGCCAACAGTCCCAGCACGATCAACAGCAGCATGTGAAACACCGTGCTCACCAGCCAGGCCGGGGCATTGCGAATCACATCCCGCAAGTCACTGTCGTCCTCCTCTTCCAGCTCGTCCTCGTCGGTGTCGGGCAATTCGTCGTCCGAACCCCGCTCGAGCAAAATCGGGCGGTTCGAGCTCGCGAGACTTCCCGGCCGGCTCGCGGCAGCGCGGGGTTGATCGGCAGAGACAGGCACCGGGCGGTTGCTGGCCGGGCGCGGAGCCGGCGATGCCGGGAGTGGTCGATTGCCCGGATGGGCGGGCTGAGCGGGCATCGCGGGGAGCGGTCGATTGCCCGCTGTGGCGGGTTGGGCGGGCATCGCGGGCAGGGGGCGATCCCCGCGCCGGCTGGGTGCGGCCGTTGGCCTTTCGGTTCTTCGTCGGGCACAGCCATCAACCTGCACTCCAGCTAACTCTCTCGCCAGGCACGCCGCGATCGCCGAACGCGCTTCGAGGGGGGGCGGGTGGCAGTGAGAGAGGCGCCGTCTGCTCCAAATGCTCCCAACTGCGAGTTTATCAAGTCACGAACGACGGCGCCAAGCAAGAACGCCAAACTACCACGCCACTTGCGTCGAACCCACCGCCCCCCGCTATGGCCTCCCGAGGGGAGCCTTTAGCGGCTGTGCACATTCTGCTGAATTGTACGCCGCCGGGTCCTGCCGAGCACGATTTCTCCAGGCTGGAGATTCCCGGCCTCTCGACGCTAAGGGCAAAAGCCGATAAAATACACTCTCTGCGAGGGTGCCTCACCGCACCACCAAAACACATCGCGGGGTGGAGCAGCCCGGTAGCTCGCGAGGCTCATAACCTCGAGGTCACAGGTTCGAATCCTGTCCCCGCTATTTTAGGTGGCGGTAGCGAAATCTCGTTACCGTCGGGTTATACGAAAGGTCGGCGTCCCTGGGCGTCGGCCTTTCTGTGTTCTCTCGCCACGTGCGATGACGAGCGACAAACGGATTGCCCGCCAAGAGTTGCACGCCGTCGAGGCCTATCTACACCGACTCGACGAACAGCGGCGAGCCGTCGAGGGACGCCGCGACGAGCTAGTCCGGCGGCTGACCGACAACGAAGGCGCACATGATCGGCACCCGGTGGCGGTTCGCTGACAGCCGAATCGAATAGGGAGCCAGTGCAAAGCATCTGCCGGCGCTGGCCCCCGGAATGCCTATTCGCCGCTTTCAAAGCAGCTAGAGATATCGGCTGCGGAGTGCTCACCGGGAGGTTTTTCGCGGAATCTGTATCCGGTTTGGCTTTGATTCGCTCAAGAGAATTTCCAGAAAAACCTTCGCAGATGCTAAACAAAGGGAGGCCGCGCCATTATACTTTCGCTCGCAATTTCCCCCCGAGTTAGCTGTGGGCTGAAACGGTCAGTAGCAAGCACGTCGGCCGAGGAGAAACGCTTGATGACGCACAAACCAACTCGCCATCTCATCTCGCCAATCGCCTTCTGCTCGCTGGCTATCCTGCTCGCCTGCGTGTGGGCCATACCCGCCTTCGCGATCACGATTCCCACCGTCCCGGTCGACGGGGCCAATACTGCCGACACGACCGGCTACGGAGCGGTCGCCTACAACTACCGCATCGGCACCACCGAAGTGACGAATTCCCAATACGCCGCATTCTTAAACGCCAAGGCCGGCACCGATCCGCTGGACCTTTACAACACGAACATGGGCAACTTGAGCATTGGTCACGGCGGCATCACCCGCACCGGCTCTGGGACCCTCGCGGACCCTTACACTTACGCGACAATCGTCGGCCGGGCGAACATGCCGGTCAACTATGTAAGTTGGTACGACGCGATCCGCTTTACCAACTGGCTCAATAACGGCCAGGGCAACGCCGACACGGAGACGGGCGCTTACACGCTTCTCGGCGCAACGGCTACGCCCAGCAACGGTCTGAGCATCACGCGCAACTCCGGCGCAACGTGGTTCCTGACCAGCGAAGACGAGTGGTACAAGGGGGCCTACTACGATCCGTCCGGCAGTTCGTACTTCGACTATCCGACGGCCGACAACGCGGCTCCCGTCGCCGAGAATCCGCCAGGCGGCGGCAACTCGGCAAACTATAGTTACGTCGTGGGTGATTTCATCGCCGCTGGTTCCTATACGTATTCAGCCAGCCCCTACGGCACGTTCGACCAGGGCGGCAACGCGTGGGAGTGGAATGAAACGCTCGACAGCGGTTCGTTTCGGGGCTTGCGGGGCGGTTCGTTCTACGACAACGCGGTCTACTTGAGCTCCTCGGGCCGGTTCGACAGCGGCCCGACGCTCAGAGTCCGATACCATCGGATTCCGCGTGGCAACCGTCCCCGAGCCAGCTACGGCAGTGCTAGGGATGATTGGCTGTGCGTTGACGCTGTGGTGGTGGAGAAGGCGCAAGTAGCCCTTTGTCGCTCGCTACGTCCACAATCCGAACCGCTGACCATCTGCCGTCCGTCGGCGGCGTCGCCCACCGATGCGCCAGCCGGCACGATGCCGAGCCAAAACGGTAAATACCGTTTTACGCTTTTCGTGTACCGCTTAGTTCAAGCTCATAACCTCGAGGTCACAAGACGGGTTGCGGCGTGACGTCGACGATGAGTCGCTTACAGGGGTGCCATCAGAGTTCGGCCGGCGCACGACCGCTCGGTCCTCCCCAAGAAACCTTCTGGAGATCGATGAACCATGAACGCGAAGGTCAATGATTTGATGGTGTCCAAGGTGATGACAACCACGCCCGGCCAAACCTTTGAGCATGTCAGACGCGTGCTCAGCGAGAATCGGGTCAGTTGCATTCCCGTGGTCAACGGGGACAACGAGCCCGTGGGAATTGTCAGCGCCAGTGACTTCCTACACGAACGGCCTCCTGGAACGCCCGTCGGCCAGTTCATGACAACGAAGCTTTACACGGTGCCGCAATATGCCGACGTATCGCTCGCTGCCCGAGTTATGAGAAATCACCACATTCATCATGTCGTGGTCACCGACGAGAAAAAGGTGGTTGGTATCCTGAGTTCCTTTGATTTGCTGAAACTCGTCGAGGATCATCGCTTTGTCATGAAGAACTCGCCCGACGTTTCCAAACGCAAGGGCGGCAAACGCAAGAAAGACGAATCGATCGGCGGAGGCGAGTTGTAGTCGAAGTACTCGTCCGGGTTCCAACCTGACCAGCATGCAACTGTCCAGCACGAGCTGCGGGCGTGCTGCGTCCGCCGGCCCACGCGGCATAACGTGACGGAGCCTGTGTGTTGTACGTTGTGCTTTGCGATCCGCGGTATTGCTTGGCCGGCTTCGGGGCCAGCTTGCCACAACGGGCTCGCTGGTCTCGATTGAGGGCAACCATTACCCTGCTGGCCGCCCACAGCCTTGGCGCAGGTGTGCCAACCTGGCGCGCCTGTGCGGTTTTTCGCCTCAAGCCAGAACTTGGGTAGGCGGGGGCCCCACGGAATTGCTGGCTGTCGAATTCGATTTGACCCTTGAACGCAGCGGTTCCACGAAAGCCCAGGACAGGCTGGCACAGAAGTTGCTAAATCCGAGCCCCGTTTCCGAACGCAGGTCAAGTCGTCGCGCAAACGTGGATGAAAAGGCTCATTTGATGAACGTGACACCATTGAAGAAGGCTCCGATCCGCAGCCAGGTTTTGGGTAGGAGTTGTGGGATCGCACATGTGTTGCTCGCCACGATACTCGTTTCCAGCGGGATGTCGCAGGATGACGTTGGCGCCGCGGCTAGCGCGCCGACCGACAAGCCGGCCACCACGAAGGGGCAACCGGTGATCACTCAAACGGAGCTCAACGAATTAACCGATGAGTTGGTCATGTTGGCCATTGATGATGAGTTGCGGCGCTCCGAGGCCGTTGATGGCCATCGGATCGACGTCGACGTTGATCAAGGGATCGTCACGCTCTCCGGGCAAGTCTCGAACTTACTCGCCAAGGAAATCGCCGTGGGCCTTGCCGAGCGAATACGAGGCGTCGTGGCGGTGCTGGATGAGATGGAGGTCAACACCGACCGCCGTGAAGACGCCGCGTTGGAGAAGGACGTCGCCGATGCCCTCGGCGCCGATCCGGCAACGCATCGGCTGACGGTTAAGGCTGTCGCCAAAGACAACGTCGTGACCCTCAGCGGAACCGTGCCCTCGAACGGCGAGAAGACGTTGGCTGGCGAAGTCGCGATGAGCGTCAAAGGCGTGATCGAACTCGAAAACGAGCTGGGAGTCGAATCGAAGGAACACCTGACCGACGAGGAACTGCAATCCGAAATCAGCGAGCTGTTTAAATATGCAGCGTTGTTGGACGACGTGCGGATTGACGTGGACGTCAAAGATGGCGTGGCGGTGCTGAATGGTCGCGTGGCAAGCAGCTTTCAAAAATCGCACGCGGACTACCTGGCTTACCGCGCGGGGGCCAAAGACGTCGACAGCCGGGGCGTCTACGTGAATTGGCGGCATACGGACCCGCTCCTGCGAGCCAAGCGTTATGAACAAGTGACGGACGACGAAATCCAAGGCGCCCTTCAGCGTGCCTTCAAGCACGATCCGCGGCTGTTGAGCTTTGATCCCCAGGTCGACGTCGAACATGGAGTGGTCACTTTGACCGGCGACGTCGGGCACTTAACAGCGCAATGCGCTGCCGAGCAAGATGCTCGCCACACGATTGGCGTTCGGCGCGTGAAGAACAACCTCCGCGTCCGCTGGCCCGATCAAGCGCCGAGCGATGAGCAGATTGCCGATTTCACAAGGTCTGCCATGGCGCGCGACCCCTACGTCGAGCGACACAACCTGATTATCGAATGTGAGAACGCGCACGTTAGCCTTTATGGGCTGGTCGACACACAATTCGAAAAGTACCACGCCGAGTGGATCGCCAGCCGGCAGCAGGGCGTCGTCCACGTCAACGATTACCTGTCCGTGCGCAAAAAGTGGAAACCGAAAAGCGATGCCGCCATCGAAGCGGACTTGAAGGATAAGTTGATCTACACGTTCGTCGACCCCGGCAACCAGGTCACGGCAACCGTCGAAAACGGTGTCGCGATCCTGCGCGGTACCGTCGACAACTGGTACATGTGGCAGACGGCTTTGGATCAGGCAATCGCCGCCGGGGCTCGCGAGCCGCACAACTTGATCGAGGTCCGCTACGGCCTACCGTCCGGACCACACTATTACGGACCGTGCGACTACGTGCCTCGGTGAGCGGTTCGGCGGTGTAACGCGGTATTGCTCGGACCGGGGCTCAGCCGCGCAGGGCCGCCGCTGCCATTGCGGCCAAGGACGGTCGAGGCCGTCAAAGAACCGCTGGCCAGGCGCCGAGTTGGAGCGGCCTGGTAGCGCGTCGGCAGCGTGATCCAAGGTGCGGTGAATCCACAAGTTCGTCGTCAGCCCGAGCTCCCGGTCAGTGCCCTGATCAAGCTTGGTACGACAAGGCTGTCTCTGCTGCCTCTCGCAGTCGGAGTCGCCTGTTTGACAAGCCTCATTCGACGAGAAGCACGTCGCTCGCAGCTCAAAAGCGGCATCCGGGAAGAGCCATGCCCTCGGTCGCGGACATGCCCTCGGTCGCGGACCGGCGCAACAACCCGGACAGTGACACGTCGAAGCCTGGAGCGCGACCAGGTCGCTGCGAGGTGCGTCGGACGAGTGCAGTCAATTGCCGATTCGTCGAGCGCCGGCGGCCCTCAAACGGCTGTCGGCGGCGCGTAACTGGCGTGCGCGGACGTACCGTCGGGCAGCGTTGCGGTGTGCCGTCCCGCTCGGAATGCCTTTTTCCAGCGTGAAGTCCTTGTCGACTCGGCGACGATGGCATATCACTTGCTTTGCTGGCGGCTCACAATCGGTCAACTTAGCGAATCGCGACCGGTCGCCGTGTGCTGATTCGGTCAATAACCTCCTATGCATTGATATTTATGGACAGACCGCACCGGATGAGTTTATTCTTGCTCGCGCAGATGGAAGGTCTTTTGCGGCTCAACAACTATGTGACAAATGAGCGCGCTATGTGCCCCATAACGCAGCATCGCTTGGTTCGGTTTGTTCCAAGAGCGTCGTTCGACTTCCGATGGCTGGCTCTTGTCACGTGCCTGCTGGGCGTGAGCGGCTGCCAGCGATCGGCGCCTGTGGAGTACGTTTCGTCCAAGCAGGTGCAACAACTGGAGCCGTCGCTTCAACAGGCCGTTCGCGGCGAGCTGGCGAAGCTGTGCGGGACGCACGCTGCCCCGAAGCTGCTCGGTGGCACCAAGGAACAACAGGCCGAACTGAAGTTCGGTCAGCAGGTGTACGAGCATTATTGCATGCCCTGCCACGGGGCCTCGGGCGACGGGGCGGGCCTGGCGGCCCCGTATCTGAACCCGCGGCCGCGCGACTATCGCCGCGGAATCTTCAAGTTCACGTCTGCTCCCTACGGCAGCAGGCCGCGGCGCGAAGACCTCATCCGCACCGTAACCCGGGGCATTGCCGGCACGTCGATGCCGTCGTTCAGCCGTCTGCCCAAGCGCGAGCTGGACGCCGTGGTCGACTACGTGCTCGCTCTGACGCGCCGCGGAGAGCTCGAGCAGTTGCTGGCGGTTTCGGCCGATGCCGAGGGAGAGCTTGACGACGAAATGGCGGAGGAAATGGCCAACACGGTCATCAACCGCTGGAAGCAGGCCGAGGATCAGGTGGTCGAACCCGCCACCAAGATGCCGCCGATGACCGCCGAATCGATCGCCCAGGGGGCCGAGATCTTCCAGAAGCGCGAATGCTTCAAGTGCCACGGACGCAACGGCCGCGGCGGGCTCGTGGGAGGGCATCGAAGTCGGGGTCGACGCCTGGGGCAACAAAGCGGCCGCCGCCGATCTTACTTCCGGCATGCTGCACGGCGGACAGCGGCCGCTGGACGTGTATCGGCGAATTGCCGCCGGCATCAACGGCACGCCCATGCCCGCTTTCCAAGCGTCGTTTGCCGAACATCCCGACGACATCTGGCATCTGACGCATTTCGTTTTGAACCTGGCCGATCAGCGTCGCCGCGGCGAGCAATTTCCGGTGGGCGGCGGAGGCGCGGCCCCAGCGGCGCCCGAGAAGAAAGATTCGCAGGACTCCGCCAGCGAGAAATCACCATGAGCGTCGACGACAAACAACACGAGTTGGAGATGCTTCGTGCCCGGGTGCGACAGCTCGAGACCGAGTTGGCACCCGGCGGCAAGCCACCGGCCGAACAGTGGCAGGCCCGCGGATACTACACGGCGTATCACGCCACCACGGGCTTTCTGCTGGGCGGCATCGCGGCCATGAGCAGCCTGCTGTTCAACGTGGTCGGTTCGTTGCTCTTCGAAAAGCAACCGCTAGAGCTCATTCGGGTCTACCTGACGTTCCCCATGGGGGCGCAGGCACTCGACTTCAACGAAGTGAACAACGGGCTGATTCTGGCCATCGGCTGTTGTTTGTACATCGGCACCGGCATGCTGTACGGGATGCTGTTTCAGCTCGTGCTGACGTTGTTTACGGCGGGAGCCTCGGTGACCACGCGGTTTGTCGTCGTCAGCGTGTTGGCGCTGGCGCTGTGGATCGTGAACTTCTACGTGATTCTGTCTTGGCTGCAGCCGCTGTTGTTCGGCGGGCGTTGGATCGTGGATCAGATTCCCTGGTGGGTCGCCGCGCTGACGCATCTCGTGTTTGGGTGGACGATGTTACTGGTCTATCCCCTGGGCCGCTACACGCCCTATCGCTTGGAGACGCGAAATACATGATCGAGACGATTTTCGGCGAGGCCGACGAAGTCACGCCATGAAAACCTGGTCGACGAGAAGATCGTCGTGGCGTACTTTCCTGGCGGCCCTGGGTTTTCTGTTTATCTCCATGCTGGCCGGCGTGCTGATGGCCCTGCAACTGGTGCGCGCAAATCCGTTGCAGGGCATCGAGCTGTTGTCTCCCGGCCGCTGGCGGATGGTCCATACCAACGCCGTAGCCTACGGCTTCCTGGCCAACGCTTTCCTGGGCGCGCTGCACTGGGCCATTCCGCGGCTGACGCTCAGGAGGGTGCTCGACCGCCGGCTTTCGTGGTTCATCTTCGTGGCCTGGCAAGTCGTGGTTGCTGGCGACCGCCGTGGGCATCGTCGCTGGGGCCCACGATTCAATCCCTGTCACCGGCGCTGGAAAACTTGCCGCTTGGGTTCGGCGCCCAGGGACTCGAATGGGGCGAGACACCCACCTGGATCGATCCGTTGGCGCTGGCCGGGCTGCTGCTGGTCGGCATCAATTTCATGGCGCCCATCGCTCGTGCCAAGGGCCCGCTGTACGTCGCCTCCTGGTATTTCATGGCCGCCTTCGTGTGGACGTTTCTGACTTACGCGATGGGCAACTTCCTGCCGCAATACTGGCTCACCGGCACCAGCGCCGGCGCCGTGGGCGGGACTGTTCATTCACGACCTGGTGGGCCTGTTCGTCACGCCGCTGGGTTGGGGGCTGATGTATTACTTCGTACCGATCATGCTCCGCAAACCCATCTGGAGCCACGGCCTGTCGCTGGTGGGCTTCTGGGGACTGGCCTTCTTCTATCCGCTCAACGGCATCCACCACTTTCCTCTACACGCCGATCCCGATGTTCCTGCAACGCGGGGCGATCATCGCCACCGTCGCCGTCGAGATGGTCGTCACTACGGTGATCATCAACTTCTTCGGCACCATCTGGGGCTCCGGGCGGCAACTGGTCACGAATCTGCCCATCCGCTGGTTTTATACCGGCATGGTCTTCTACGCGCTGACGTGCTTGCAATGTGCCATGCAAGTGACGCTCACGTTTCAGGCCGTGATTCACTTCAGCGACTGGGTCGTGGGCCACGCCCACCTGGTCATGTTCGGCGTGTTCAGCATGTGGCTGCTGGGCATCATGACCTACCTGTTCCCGCGGCTGTGGCGCACCGAGTGGTATAGCCGCGAGCTGTGCGAGTGGCACTTCTGGCTCTCGGCCGTGGGCGTGTTCGTGATGGCGGCCGACCTGACCCTCGCCGGCTTGTTTCAAGGTTATTACTGGGCCTCGCTGCAAGCCGTGGGACGTGTCGATCGAAGGGTCGATGCCGTTTTGGATCCTGCGGATCTTCGCCGGCCTGACGATGCTGGCGGGCCAGGTGTGCTTCGCCTACAACATTTATCGCACGTGGCAGATCTCGCGACTCGGACCGGCGCCGGCCGACGCCAGCCGGGAGCCCGTGCCGCAAGCCTCGTAGCGTTCTAATCGCGATCCCCGAGAGGAATTCGAAGCCATGTTCGAAAGTAAATCGGGTGTGCTGCTGGTGGCGGGGCTGGGATTCTTCATCTTCGCCTTCCTGTCCAATGCGCTGGTGCCGGCATTGATGTATCGCAATCTGCCCGAGGTGCCGCTCGCACAGATCGCCGAGAAAAACAGCAACCTGATGTACCAGTTCGAGGATCTGAGCAACCGCTACCCCGAGCAGTTCAAAAGTACTTCGGCGAACGCCTCGGCCGAGACGCTGGCCGAAGCACTGCACCTGGGCCGGCAGGTTTACGTCAGCGAAGGTTGTTGGCACTGCCACAGCCAGTTCGTGCGACCCGTCTCGCGCGAAGAGGACCGCTGGGGACCGGTGTCGCGCAGCGAGGAGTATCAAAACGTGCTGCAGCGGCCCGTGATGTTCGGCACGCGGCGCGTGGGACCCGATCTTGAGCCGCGAGGGGGGACGCCACGGCAACGACTGGCACGCCGTGCACTTTTATCAACCCACGCTGGTGTCCACCGGGTCGCCGATGCCCGAGTATCGCTGGTTCTTCGACGGCTCGCCCGATCGGCCCAACCGTCGCGGGCTGGCCGTCATCACTTACGTGCAATGGTTCGGCTCGTGGTTGGAAAGTTACCCGTACTACGAGATCCTTCGAGCCGCTGGAACGGCCGCGAGGACGAATCGTCCGAGTCGGAGGAAGAATCATGAACAACGCCAGCCGCGCCCGGCGACGCATGCGCATCATCATGTGGGTTATGGCCGTGGCCGTACTCGTGCCCAGCCTGTACGGGTTTGGCACGAAGTTTCTGGAGTTTATCGCGCTCTACCGCGGCGACGCGGAAGGGGCGTTCGCCATCAGCCCGGTGCTCAACTACCTGCTGGCCAGCCTGGGCTTCTTGTGTCTGTTCGGCTGGGCCGCCCTGCGCGGCATGTTTCGCGACGTCGAACGGCCCAAGTTCACGCTGCTGGAAAACGAAGACGCGGCTCGACGCGAGCACGCCCTGGCATCCGAGAGCTGGGCGCGAAGTACGCGGGAATCCAGTTCCGCCAGTCGCTCGCGGACGACAGTACGCCTCACCACCGTTTCGGAGGTTTCTATGAACACGACGGATAAGTCCCGGCGACAACGCGTCGGCGGTCGAAGCCGTACATCCGTCGACGCCCGACCGCCGATCCGTCGTCGGCCGACGTCGAGCATCGGTTTCATCATTACACGGGCAATCGCATTCCCTGGTACGTGCGGTTTATCTGGGTGCTGTTTTGGGTCTTCGCCGATTTACTACGCCCTGCAGTACCTGTTTCCGGAAATGCGCATCGAGCTGAAATCGCCGCCATGAGCCCGCCCGCCGCACATGCCGTGATGCCACCGGACGAAGTGCATGCGGCGCGCGTGTGCGAATATTGCCATTTGCCCGTGGCTTCCGCCTGCGTGGCCGACGACGCGCCGGTGTATTGCTGCCTGGGCTGCCGCATCGCCGCCGAGATCACCGGGAAAGGCGGGCCGCAGGGCGCCGTGCAGTGGACCTTGGCACGGCTGGGGCTGGCGATCTTTCTGACGCTCAACGTGATGGTCTTCACCGATGGCGCTGTGGACGCAGGAACTGCACGACGCCGAGGCCACCGGCGCCTCGCCGCTGGCCGTCTCGCTGGCCAATCTGTTTCGCTACCTGGGCCTCGTGTTGAGTCTGCCCGTGCTGTTCCTGCTGGGTGGGCCCATGCTCGAAAGCGCGCTGGCCGAACTGGCGCCGCGGCGTGATGATGACCGACTTGTTGATCGTCCTGGGCGTGGCGGCGGCGTACTCTATTCGGCGATTTCGGTCGATCCGCGGCAGCGGACACGTTTACTTCGAGGTCGGTTGCCTCGTGCTCGTGATGGTCACGCTGGGCCGCTGGCTCGAATCGAGCGGCAAGCTCAAGACCACCGAAGCACTGGACGCACTGGAAAAGCTGCTGCCCGAGCACGTCCGCGTGATCGGCAGCGACGATCATGAAAACATCGTGCCGCTCGCTCGAACTGCAAGTCGGGCGATCGCCTGCGCGTCCTGGCCGGCGAACGCATCGCGACCGATGGGCGGTTGACTGTCGGGCACGTCGTCGATCGACCAGCAACTGCTCACCGGCGAAAGCCGCCCGGTGGCCAAGCAGCCCGGCGACGAAGTTCTGGGGGGCAGCTTGAATCTGGACGGCGACCTGGAGATTGAGGTGACGACGCTGCCGGAGCAAAGCTCGCTGGCGCAGATCGTCGAGATGGTACGGCAAGCACGGCTGAAGAAGGGACACTACGAGCGCCTCGCCGATCGCGTCGCTCGCTGGTTTCTGCCGCTGGTAGTCGTCGTCGCTATCGCGGCATTGGCGATGCATACCCATCGCTCGGGCATCGACCACGGCGTGCTGGCCGGGCTGGCCGTGCTGTTGATCGCGTGTCCCTGTGGGCTGGGGCTGGCGACGCCGATGGCCGTGTGGACCGCACTGGGGACGGCGTCCCGCGCCGGCGTACTGTTTCGCGACGGCGAGGCGCTCGAACGCCTGGCGACAATCCGCGCCGTTCGTTTCGACAAGACGGGTACGCTGACCACGGGCGTTTCGCAGGTGCGGCGGTTTGTGGTGGCCGAGGCGGAGCGGCACGGCGAAGTGCTGCGGCGGGCGGCGATCTTGGCCGGTGCCTCGACACACGTCTACTCCGCCGCGATCGCGGACTTTTCCCGAGCACAACTGGAGCACGTTATCACCAAACACAGCCGGGACGCCGCCGGCCCGCGCCATGTCGTTTGCACGTCGCCCGGCGAGGGATTGACGACGCAATTCGCTCCGGGCGAAGCCCCCACGCGATTGGGCAGCGTGCGCTGGCTCGAACATTCGGGCCTGGCGGTGGGGCGACGACTCAAACGTGCAGTTGCCGAGTCCCTGGCGCGCGGCGAGTCGTTTTCGGCCATCGGCTGGAATGGTCGCGTGCAGGGTCTGTTCGTCTTCACCGAAACGCTGCGAGACGGCGCCGGCGAGGCGCTGCAAACGTGCGCGGACCAGGGATATGACGTCGCGGTGTTGACCGGCGATCATGCGGCCCGCGGCCGGGCGGTGGCTGCCGAGTTGAACGTGCCGGTTCGCGCCGAACTGCTGCCCGGCGACAAGGTGGCGGCGCTTGGCCGAGGCCCGCCGCCGGTTTGGGACGCGTGGCGATGGTCGGCGACGGCGTGAACGACGCGCCGGCGCTGGCGGCCAGCGACCTGGGAATCGCCATGGGCAGCGGCGTCGACGTCTCGCGCGAAAGCGCGGGCGTGTGCCTGCTCGAGCAACGACCTCCTGCTCGTGCCTTGGGCGATGGAGTTGGCGCGGCGCACGCGGCGCACGATCCTGCAGAATCTGTTTTGGGCGTTTTCCTACAACACGGTCGGCATCGGGCTAGCGGCCGCCGGCTGGCTGAACCCAACCTTTGCCGCCGGGGCGATGGTCGCCAGCAGTTTCATGGTCATCAGCAATTCGCTGCGGCTGGCGCGGGTCGAGCCGCCACGTGGCGAGACGGTCGTGGCACAGACGCCGCGAGCGGGTGAAGAGGCCGACGACGCAGCCAGACGAACCGAGCTGGCCGCATCGTCGTGCACCCTAGTCGGAATTCGAAGATGACTCCTAACCGTTGGACATCCCGATGATCGAGCTTCCCCTGATCTTGCTGGGCGGACTGCTTGGGTCGGCACATTGTGTTGGCATGTGCGGGGGTTTTGCCGTCATCATTGGCAGCGGAGCCGGTGGCATCCGGCCGGCAACTGGCCCGGCAAGTCGTCTATAGTCTCGGCCGGATTTTCACGTATGCAGCGCTCGGCGGCGCACTCGGCTACGCGGGACTGCGCCTGGCGGAGGATCTGCCGGCGGTGGTCCGGCGCAAGGGGGGCTGGCGCTGGCGGCCGGCACGCTTGTTGATCATCTTTGGCCTAAGCGCAGCGGGGGTCGTGCCGCGCCGCTGGCGGTCGGCGGTCCGCCGATCCTGCCCGTCGCGGCCACCGGGGGACAAGTCGGACACCGCGTCCGCTGCCGGGCCCGGCGTGCCTGGCGACAGGTTTGCTGGGCGTCTACTTGCGCGCCCCCGGCTGGGGCAATATCTTCTTGGCCGGCGTGATGACCGGCTTGTTGCCGTGCGGACTGGTGTACGGCTTTCTCGCGCTGGCCTGCAGCACGGCTAGCCTTCCTCGGGGCGCGGCGACCATGGCCGCCTTCGGCTTGGGGACCGTGCCGCTGATGGTGCTCACCGGCACCGGCGCGTCGCTCGTGTCGATGGTGACGCGCCGGCGGTTGTTGCGATTTGCCGCCTGGTGCGTCGTGCTGACCGGAATCGTGTCGCTGGCGCGAGGCACGATGGCGCTTGACCGCCGACGGCAGCTCGCCCGACGCCCGCTTGCCCGGCCTGCGAGGTGGAGCTATGACCCGCTAGGGCTTTCGATCATCAGGTAGGCGACGCCCACCAGCACGCCGATCAGGTTCACGAGCAGAATCAATAGCGCCACGCCCCACAGGGTCTGGGTCGAGCCCTCCTTGGCCTCGCGCCGGGCGGCCTAATAGCCGTGTAACCACGACCCCCATGACCCACGACCAGTGGAGCATGATGTGCAGCAGAATGGCCAGGCCGATCATCGAGACCAGCACGAACTGCGCATTGGCCCAGGCATCGTAGCCGGTTCCCCACAGCGTCCAACCGGCGGCCGCCGTGGGTGGCGGAAACACGAACCGCAATACGGCCGTGATGAACAGTAGCGATACCGTGATGGAAAGCAGGAATGCGTCCACCACGAAGTTGACCATAGTTCGGGACATGCAAACTCCGCTCCGTTGAGCGACATTGGAAACAAAAACCGGCAAGGTGATTGGCCGAATCCGTACCGCGCGGGGCATTGCGGTCGGTTGTCGCCGCAGCTAACAAGTTGGGTGGCAGTCGATCATTGTCAATCCTCTCGACAGAGGCCGGTGATTCAATCGCCGCCTCCGGGCCGCGCGTCTGCGGCCCGTGCACTAGCGGTGTATTGCAAGTCATCGAGGAAGACCCGGCTCCACTGGCCGCCCCCTTCGTACACCGCGATGCCAAAGCGATCGAAGGTTGCACCTAGTGCCCGTGCGTCGGGCGGGACGCTAGGACGGCCCTTTCGCCGTCGAGCGAAACGCGCAGCTCGCCGCGCCCTTGGGCACCCTGCGGATCGTATTCGATCTTCCACTGATGGGGTTTCCCAAAGGGATTGACCAACGGACCGGCTTGCAACGCGGCGCCGACTTCGGCGGACGAACCGGCAAAGACCGGACGGAACATCGACCCCACACTGTTGGGGCCTTCGACGATGACGCCCAGCAGGTTCTTGGGCGGATAGCCGCGCCCTTGCGAGTCGAACCAGCCCACGTAGAAACCGGCTTCCGAGCCCCGTTCCACCAGCGCCATCCGGCCCGAGGCAATCAAACGATCGTCGAGCGACAGCCGCCCGACGTCGTCGGCGTAGTAGCCGCCGTTGTCCGAGAAGATCAGGCCGCCGATTTCGCCGGGGCTCCCGCCGGCAAAGCGAGTGTCGCCCTGATAGCCGAAATCGTGCTGGCCGCGCTTGAACGTGTCGTCGAACTCGACCTGGTTGTTCTTCCCCGTCCAGCCGGGATCATGGTCGAAATCGAGCGGTTCGCCGTTTAGCGTGAGGTCGTCAAAGTAGATCGCCAGCGTTTCGGCCGGCTCGGCCACGGAGCTGACGAGGCCGAACCGATCGAAGCGGGCTCCGCTGCGCCGATCCGCGGCCGAGAGGTTTACCACGGCGTCCTGGACCGTATACGGCCCGTCTCCCCCCAGCGAAAAGACGATCTGGCCGTGGCCGTCGTTGGCGTCGGGGTCGTAGCGCAGGTCGAACGTGTAGAGGGTGTTGATCGGAATGCGGTTGAAGTCGCGGACCTTCGCGCGCGCGGCCCCACGCCCAACGCGCGAATCCCCTCGCTCCGGTTTTCGCCGGTGGTGTAGCCGACGTAAATCTCGCAGCCGTTGGATTCCCCGTTGAAGAGCATCCGCAGCGCGTTCCGGGGATACGACCCGCGTGTCGTTTCACTGTTGAACCAGCCGAAGGTGAGCGTGGTCTGCCCACTGGTCCGGCTGACGACCAACTGGCCGGTGACGTGCAGGGGATCATCGAGCGTCATCGTCCGTTCGAGCGGCTTGCCGTAATAGCCCGTTCGACTGAGCGCATGACACGCCCGCCGATTTCGCCGGCCCCCTTTCCGCCGGCGTGGTGCGTGGGGCTGTAGCCGAAGTCTTGGACGACGTGCACCGGTCTTTTGTCGGTGATGCGGTTGTTGCTGGCATCCCAAACCGGATCGCGGTCGAAATGCTCGGTCTTCAGAAGCGTGGTGTCGGCACCACGTCCCGGCTCGGCCAGAAAAGAGACCGCCAGGAGCATCGTCGCCCAGATCAACGTCGTGCGTGTCATCGGTGGTCTCTCCTAGGCTTAGCCCATCATCATCCGGCCGCCGGAAGCGACGATCGTCTGGCCGGTCATGTAACTCGATTCGTCGCTGAGCAGAAAGCGGGCCACCGAGGCCAACTCCTCCGGCTGGCCGATGCGCCCCAGGGGCGTGGCGGCGACCACCTCGCGCATCTTCTCGGGCGGCAGGACATGAGCCATTTCGGTTTCCACCAGCCCGGGAGCGATGCAGTTGATGCGGACGTTGTGAGGGGCAAACGCCTCGGCACAGCAACGGGTGAGCGCGGTGACGCCCGCCTTGGACGCGGAATAGTGAATCTGCATTTTGCGTGGCAGCAGGGCGGCGATCGACGAAATCGTCACGATGCGCCCGAAACCGCGGCGGATCATTTCGTCCTTGACGGCGAACACGGCCAGGTAGGTGCCGTTCAGGTTCACGTCGATCGTTTCGCGCCATCGTTCGTAGGAGAGCTCGGTGTGGTCGGCCAGGTTGCTGATTGCGCCGCAGTGGGCGAGATAATCGATCGGTCCCAGTTCGCCGCGGGTGCGCTCGACGAGCCGCTCGACGTCGGCCGGCTGGGCGGCGTTGCAGGGCTCTGCGATGGCCTTGTGCCCGAGTGCCTTGATCTCGGCGACGGTTTTTTCGGCGTCGGCGGTGCGCGAGGCGTAGCTGATTGCCACGTGAGCCCCTTCGGCGGCCAACCGCAGCGCGATGGCCCGCCCGATCCCCCGCGATCCACCCGTCACCAACGCCACCCGATCTTGAAACTCACTTGCCATGCGGTCACCTCACAAGAGCTGCATTCGTTTTCAGTTGCCAGGGCCACGCTACGCGCCGAGGCCCGCCAGGAACACGACGAGCCAAAGGAGCGCGCCGACGAAGATCCAGGCCGTCACAAACCCGCCCCAATCGAACCACGTCAGCCGCGGCAGTTCAAGACCCCAGCGCTGCAAACCGCGATAGGCGAACGCCGAGCTGCGGCGATAGTCGAGCGTGACGCCGTCCATTCCCAGGGTCGCCGATTCGGGCAATTCGGCGGGGGCATCGGTCCATTGGACCTCGCTTTCCTTGCCCACAGGCGTCAGCAGCCGGGCGTAGAACGCGTCGAGACGATGCTTGTCGTGCGGGCGCGTCAGCAGGCTGACCAGAATCAACAGTCCGAATTCAGTGGACAGCATGGTCAGAATCTCGACCGGTTTTGACACGTCGCGCAGGTGCATCCAATCGCCGGCCGCGACGAGCCAGCCTGCCGGCGTCTGGCAGCGGCCAGCCCAGGCTGGTCGCATCAAGACGCATGGCCCCCCACACGAGCAAGGTTCCGACAAAACTGGCCCACACGCCCGCCGCGTTGGCGCGCCGCCAGACGACGCCAAGCCAGACGGCGCCACCGAGCAGTCCCACGACCTGGATCGACGCTACGAACAGTTGCGTCACGCTGGTGGCATAAAAGGCCATCAGAATGCTCACGGCCAACATGGCCGCCGACGCGACGCGTCCGACCCACAGGTAATGCCGCTCCGTGCGGCGCGGCGCGGCGTGCACGTAAAAGTTGCGCGTGAAGATCGAAGCGCCGACGACCATGAACGTTTCGGCGCTGGTGACGCCCGCCACCAGGCAGGCGATCATCAGGCCGCGCCAGCCGTCGGGCAAGAACTCCTGGATCGCCCGGCCGAACAACGTCTCGCTGGCGTGGACGAGCTGGTCGCTGCCGGCAGCGTGCGGGGCGAGGACGTCCGGGAAGGCCACTAGCGCGATCAAGCCGGTAAAAGCCCAGGCGATGGTCAACAGCCGCTTGATGAAGTTGCCGTAGGTCATGCCCACCCGGGCTTCGGTCTCCGCGCGGCCCGAGCCCGTGGCCGCCATGACGTGCGGCTGCGCCAGGATGCCGGTCAGCCCCAGCGCCGACATCGCCAGCACGAACCAGGGATCGCCTTCGCTCATGCCCGCCGGGGCGCTGATCGAAAACATCGCCGGAGACAATTGCTCGTGCAACGCCGAGAGACCTCCGATCGCCGCCAGGCCGGAGGGGACGAGCATTACCGACAGCACGATGATCATCAGGCCTTGCAGCACGTCGGTGTAGGCGGCCGCCACCAGCCCGCCGGCCATCACGTAGGTGGCGAACAAGATCGAAAGAACGATGACGGACTGGTTCGTCGGAATGGCGCCGGCCGTGGCGCCGGAAATGGCCGCGCCGGCTCCTCGCAACAGCATGGCGATCGACTGCATGAAATAGACCAGCGCCACCAGGGAGTAGAGCATCTCCAGGCTGCGGCCGTAACGAATGCGGAAGAAATCACCCGTGGTGATCACGCGCATCCGCCGGGTGATCGGCGCAATGATCCAATAAAACGGGGTCGAGAAGAGCCACATCCACTGGTACCAGATTCCGCCCAGGCCGATGCGGGCGGTGGCGCCGGCCACCTGGACCGGCATTTCGCTGTGCGTGCCGGTGCACAGCCAGTGCATGACGAGCAGCCCTTTGCCGAAGCGCCGTCCGCCGAGGAAGAAGTCCTCCTCGTTCTTGACCCGCCGCGCGGCCCAAAAGCCGATCGCCAGCACGGCGGCAAAATAGCCCGCCACGACCGCGACGTCGATCGGTTTGAGCCCGAAGATCATGGTTGCCTTCCCAATCGCGCCCCGCTGGTCTGGGCACGCACTGTGCGAGCCGCCGGCACCATACCGTCTCGAACGGGATCATCGCCTTGGCACGCGATGGCGTCAATCCAGGCGGGAAACGCAGTCAGACCGCAAGAGTGCCTGGCAGGGGATGGCGTCCCGTCGTTCGGAGACCGGTTGTTTGCGCGCAACGGTCGGTTTGCAGTCTGTTGAGAAATGCCGTCGTGCATTTTTCAACAGATTGGTAGGGTCTCGGCGGTGTCTCGGTGTCTCACGTTCCGGCCGCCGCGTTCTCGGTTCAACTGCAATTCCATCGCCCGCGATCGACTCGCTCTGGGCGAAAAAGTCCCGCATGTCTCTTTGCCTTGGGACGTTTGGGCTATCGGCTGTTGCTTTCGCCCAAGCAGTTGAGAGTCACAGGGTTGCGTTTAGCTCATCGCGGTGGAAATCGTGGCCGGTTGAGTTGGACTGAAGGGACCACCCAGATGGAACGGGTCGAGACCGGCGGTTTGAAGATCAAGAGTGCGATCGCCTCGCTGCCGTCAGAGCCGAAGAACCGAAGAATAGCAGGCTGCCAGCGAACGATAGCTCCCCTGGGCGGCGTTTGGGTCGCCTGCGCGTTAAGGTTGCCGGTCGTCCATGGGTTCCGACACCGGCAGAAACCGGGGAACGTCCAAGTCACACACTGCGCTCGCCTTGCGAGGCTCGTTCAGCCGAGTCGATTGGTTGATCGTTAACTGCCGTTTCCAGCCAGCCAAAGTCGAGGTTCGATGCAGCAGCCATCTCGTGCGCCTCCCAGGATTCGGCGGGTCGGCGGGTTGATGCTCCGCTGTCTCTGCGACTCAATGCGAAAAGTGTCAAGTCCCTCACGAGGCTGGAGGTTTTTTCGGCGAAATGATGATTGCGGTGATCTGACGAGAACGCAAGTGTTTACAGCACTAAGATTCTTGCCGTGCGGACCGTAAGACGCCGCCCGGTGACGGGCTTGGCGGTAAACGGCCAGGTTCAACTGTCAGTTGTTGGTCGGCTGACTGACCTCGTCCTGCTGTATGAGATCATTGACAAGCTTAGCCTTGTCGGGCTGACCGCCAGCGTTGTACATACGGGCCAGTAATTCCAGCACGTTGATTGTTCGCAGGTGCCTTTTACCGTAACCGACTACCAGCTTCGGATAGGCTCAACGTCAGGAACGCTTCGGCCTCATCGTAGCGACTCATCTCGACAAGAAAATGAACCCCAAAGCCGCTCGACGTTTCCAAGCTGAACGTGCGACAACGGCAGCAGTTGGCGGCGAGTTTCTAAGGCCTCCTTCAGCAACGGTTCGGCCTGAACCGGATTGCCTATCTTCAAACAGACGTCGCCGATGACAACCAACAGCGTCGTCACGTCCATATGCTTGTTGCCAAACTGTTGGTGCCGTCTTGATCTAATACTGGCAATTGTGTGCTTCCAATCAGCGATTCGATGACCGACTTGTCGGCGTCCAATTGAATAGCTGTGTCGGCGAAGTCTTTCCAAGTATCTGCCCACTCAGCGTATGTGCCTTTAACTCGCTTTTTGGCAGCAGCTTTAACACAAGGTCAGATACCTCACTCATCTTGCCTTGTTTTTGCAGTGATATCTCCAGTTTGCGAATGGCGTCATTCGGCGGGAAATAGTAGCGAGGAGCGTTGCGCCTGCGCTTCGATTATCTTGAAAAACATCTCCTGGGTTCCCCGGTCACGGCCCAGATTCATGAGGCACTCGCCGAGTCCATAGCGAGCTTGGAAGGTCATGCGCGTACCTGCGTAGCGATCTGTCGATGATGGCAGGGTGTGCCGTTTCAAGGCATTGGCGATAGAGCGGGCTGAGCTTCGTCGTAGAAACCTTGAGAAACCTTTGTCTGGGCCAGTGCGGCTTTAACAACAGAAATCCTGCTAAATCAAGCTCGCCCTGATCCAATTTCAGGCTTTCCGGGCAGCATGAGCCGACTCAGTCAGTTTTCCGTGCCTCCGCAAAACCGCACCAGAATGCTATCTCACGGCGCGAACAAACTGTTGAGCAACCTCCTTCGCATCGTCTGAACTCGCAGCTGTCATAGGCTTTTCATTTGTGATCACCTGTGTCAGAAGATCGGCGAGCGCCTTGCACGGCGTCATGATAGACCAATATGGCTTGATCGGTATCTGAATTTGCTTCGTAGACCCTGGCAGATCCAAGTTGGAGCTGATTCTTAAGCACTTCACGTTCGTTCGGTTCGATGTCCGCCGCAGATTCGACCAGCTTGATCCTCCCGGTACATCTTGTGCTTCGTCCCAGTTCTTATTCTGTTGCATCAACGCCCCTAATCGCAACGCTGCATTCGCCGCATACTTCCAACAGTGATTTGCGCGGGCCGTTGAAATAAAGTCGCGATATACGGCCTCAGCTTCGTCGGGCTTGTTACGCTGCAGCACTGCGGTTGCATATCGATGGGCGATCGATTCCAGGCTGCCCATCAATCGCGAAGTCTCGTCATGGCTGATGGAACTGGCAGTCAGAGTTTCCTTGATCAGGCCGACTGCTTCTTGAAAGAGGCGGTCAGATTGCTGCTCGTCGTCAATCATTCCCGCGAGCGTAGACATCAGCATCGTCCAGCGGTCGAGAGCGAGCTTCATTCGCCGTTCGATCGTGATGATTTCTCGAAGAAGTGCTCTACGTCAAAGCTGCCGATGGTGGCATACATTTGTCCACTCAACCGAAGTATTGTGATGGTGAATGGATGGTTGGTTGGGGCGGCTTCACGTAGTGACTTCACCGCTTCGTCTAACGAGGCAACAGCTGCTTTGCTGTTGCCGAGTCTTGATGCAAGGACAGCGTTTTGGAATCTCGAGTTCGTTTGCCCCATGATCTTCGTCGCAGGGTCTTTTAGCAGAATGGGGTTTGCCGTGAGGATGAGTTTCGTCGCTTCCTGCTCGGGATCTGGGCTGTCCGGGTAGCAGTTAAGCAGTGTTCCGGCAAGGCCCAGCATTGCCAAAGCCGTTTGCGGATGCTTTGGGCCGAAGTATTTGCGATGCCATTCCACGTCAGGGATTCTCGACAAAGGGCTACAGCTCGGGGAGAATCTTTCAAGTACCCGTGGGGGAGCGCCAATTCCGAGGATCGTGGCTAACGACAACCTAGACTCATCCACAAGCGGATCATCCGCGTCAAGGAGTTTGCGGCGAATTGCCAAGGCCTCCTCAGCGAGTTCGGCCCCTTCCGCAAATTTGTATTGGCTAAATCGGAGCACCGCGA
>CAVQEL010000054.1:0-65736 GCA_963711515.1 uncultured Planctomycetota bacterium
ATCACGCCGAGCGATTTGGAATTGACAGACGCAGAACTTCCTCAGCTTGCTGCACTCGCCTTGAGTCACGGTGTCGATTTGTTATCGGAACGAGTCGATCGCGTGTTCCTGCACCGCTCCATTGAGGTGCTGGTGTCCCGCAGGCTCTTACGTGAAGCCAGGACCCAGCGGTCGCCTTAAGGACCTTCTAGCCGAGATGTACGCACGAGACATGGGTGCAAGGTCCGTATGGTTTGTGGTCCGACGACAAGCAGGACGATGGTGGCGCGGAGACTGCCCAGTTTGACGAGCGTGGCGTGCACAGCATTTATGAGGAAGTCGAGGCCGCCGGTCCCTCGAAGGTTCAACAAGTCGCTCTTGAACTTGCGGAACGGCGACTGCGAGGCGCAAACAGGGCCAGACCCAGTCCTAGACGTATACGCGCGGGCCCAGTCTTTGGCTTGGAGCCGATCCGCCGGAGATGTGGGCAACTCGCAGCGACGACCTTGCGTCGGCAAAGATCATCAGCGAGATCCATGACCAACTATACGGACTGACATTAGGGACGAGCGGATTCGATTGGGAATCTCGACGACTGGCCATGCAGGCAATCCGTCGCGCTGTTCTCCGTGAGTCCGTGCTACTGCACACTTTGCCCACGAAGCACGACCGGGACGAATCGGGGTGGGGAGAACTCCTCGTCCAGTCGTTCTTCGGTCCAATGCCCGGACAGAGCGAAAGTATGGCACATCGGTTGGCCGTATTCCTTGAAGATCTATTGGCCGCTAGCGGAGACATCCACGATCCGCTTTCTGCCCGTTCCGCACTCTATCGCGCAACGCTTTAAGGGATCAGAAGTTCGTCGCATTGGTCTCTGGCAACACTGACGCACAAGCACGTGAGCGAGTCTTTTCGGGGTTTAATACTCCACTCCTACCGGAGGTCCTAATCTGCACCTCTGTGGGCCAGGAGGGAATAGATCTGCATCGGCATTGTCGTCACGTGGTTCATTTCGACCTGGCTTGGAATCCAGCCGTCATGGAACAGCGGACTGGACGAGCGGATCGCATCGGTAGCAAGACCTTTCGCGAGCGATCCTTCAGTGCGGCTTCGAGCAACTCGTTTTTGGAAATTGGGGTTCCGTATCTTGCCGGCACGTACGATGAGCGGATGTACGAGGAGCTTCGGCTGCGTGCACAAACGTTTGAAGTCCTGACCGGTGGCGACCTTGCCGCCGGCGAAGCTGAAGGCCACGACGACTACAAACAAGCCGATGGAAGGGAAGTAGGCCTTCGATTCGTTCCGCTACCGTCCTCAATGGTCGACGCAATGCGGGGACCGTTTGCACGTGTGGTCTGATGAGGACCCGAAAAACGTCGGTCCCGCGTCGACCTAGCCTAGTACAGCGCTGTCAACTCTGATTGGCTTAGCCGAAAAAGCATTCCTACTGAGCGAGGCTGTTTCTGCTCGACGGCGTTCTCGCTACCGAGTTACTGCGGACGGCCATCGGCGAGCCGAATCAGGACATGTCCGAATTCGCGCGCAGTCAAGGGAAACCGAGTCGGTGTTCGACTGAAAAGAATCCGTTGAATCCTCGTCCTGAATTTGGCCAGACAGCGCTTGATGTTCTTCGCGATCGATGGCTCCTGTGTGACTGTCCGAACGGGACAATTCCACACCAACGCACAGGAGCCAAACGATGAACGCGAACAACGACGAACGGATGAGCGGGGCGGTTGACCAGGAGGCCTTCGAGAAGGTGATCCGCGACAACCTCTCGCCCGAGGGCGTGGCCACGATCATCGCCTTCCTGCAGCCGGCCGCGTTCTACAAGCCGGCCAACGAAGACGCGATTCGCGGGCTGCAGCAGGCCGAATGGCTGGCCGACACGCTCACCGACATGTTGGGCGTCGACGAGGTCAGCCGCCTGTTCGAAGAGCTGGGTCTGTAAGCCGAAACGCCGGCACGCCCGGCGTCGCTCGCGGGTGGTTCCGCGAGCCTGATGATGGCAGCCAACCCATCGCACCCGTTTCCGAGGAGATGAACCATGGCTACGAAGAAAGCCCCCAAGAAGCCCGCCGCCGAAGCCCGAAGACCAAAGGCCGAAGTCCGCACCCGCCAAGAAGGCCAAGCCGCAGGACCGACAAGCCGAAGAAGCTCAGCGCGCTGGACGCCGCCGCCCAGGTCCTGGCCGCATCGAAGGAGCCGATGAACGCCAAGGAGATGATCGACGCGATGGCGGCGAAGGGCCTGTGGACGAGCCCCGGCGGCAAGACGCCGCACGCCACGCTCTACAGCGCGATCCTGCGCGAGATCGGAGCCAAGGGCAAAGAGGCCCGGTTCAAGAAGACCGATCGCGGCCACTTCACCGCCAACGGGTAGGCCCCGCCCGGGGTTCCGCCCCAACGCCCCACGTTCGCCACGTCGGGGCGTTTTCTTGTTGGGGGCGTCCGTTGGCCAAGGCGGGCCACCGGCCGCGACACGGGCCAAACTGGGCGTTCACGTGGCAACCTCGCCCTGCTTGGGCCGCGTTGGGCGGTCGAAAACGGTGCCACTTCGGCCCTGTTCGCAGTTGCTCGCATGATTTCGCCGGCAACCGTTTCTGTCGGACGGACGGACTATGTCTTGCGGCGGCCGAGCGGGGCGTGGGAAACCATCGGTGAGGTGCGAAAAAGTACCTAAGCGTCCCCCCGGGGGCTGAAAGCGCTCCCAGTATTCCCGTTTCTCACCAGATTGCCGCGACGTCGCTCCGTATTGGCACTCGCGTTGGCGCGGTAGCGCTGGTATTCGCGGCGTGTCGCAATCGCTCGCTGGGAGTAGAATGTCCGAGTGGAGCGAATGGCCGCCGAGCTACCCTCTCTGGCCGGCCGCCTTTTTGAAAGGCGAAGTCATGACGGATTCATCTGCGGGCGGCGGCAACGACCGTTCAAGCAGCGGTCGGCGCAGTCGCGTGGGTTGCACCACACCTCATCCACACGCCGCACGGCATCGTGACACCTTGGTCTCTCGACTACAACATGCTGCTGCCACGCGGGACGGATGATGCCGAATCGCCTGCGTCGGCCGGCCAAGACGCGCAAGAAGGGCAAACGCAGCACGGAGCGGGGAGAAGGCCGGGCGAAGCTCATTGCGCGCTGACAAAGCACCACAAGTATGCCGATGACGGCTGCCTGAATCTCGAGCCCGTCGGCAATAACGAACTGGCGAGGCTAGCAAAGGTGGCGAAGCGAACGGCGTCGGCCTTCTTTGACAAGGAATTCGGTGGGCATCTCAAGTACCGCTCGCTGTGCGAAGACCCGACTCTCCTCGTAGCGGCATTGAAGGCCCTAAACGGCGAGTTCCGCCCGCGCGATTTTTACGATGCCCGCTCGCCTGACGATCTGGATCAAATGGGTGAGTAGCGGGCCGGGTGTTCCATCGTTCCCCATCTGATGCGGAACACTGTTAGATTTTCGTTGAGGTGCGAGTCCCGACATTTTTCCGCGTATCTGTACGCCACGACTTCCAGGCGACGAGTTTACCTTGGCCGGTACATACCCCGTTGGACCACGAGGCCAGACCAAATGTTGCGACATGGCAGCGGTGGTGAAATCCCAACCCCCCCCGGCATGGGTCCTCCGGGCCGCAGTCGTGCGGAGCGGGGACCGGGTGATCGCGCGAAACTCTCGACTTCATGAAGAAAAAATCGCTTCATCATCATCATGTTTGAGCGGCGAGAGTCGTCCGAGGTGGAACCTGTCGGACGCAAAACGTGGCAGGATTCAGCTGCTTGTCGCATTTTGGTGATTTCGCGATACTTTCCCGGTTAGTCGAGCAACAGAATGCGCGCGGTGGTCATACGTCGCACCGCAGAATCACTGGGGAATCGAATTGGCAACGCAGGATAACTAAAAACGTGAGCCAAGAAATGCAGCCACGGATACCGTGGATTCGTCCGCCGATTTGGGAGGGTGATGATCCCGAGGGTGACCTTGGTATACTGGCTGGAGTGCATGATTGGGTATGCGGCGCTTTCGACTTGGTGCTGCCGCATCACAAACCAGAGATACTAAAACCTGAAACTGATCCGCACCATAGCGATAGATTGGAAAATGGCCGCCGATTGCTGCGAAATGCCCGTCGATTGCTTGCAAGACTGGGGTTAATTGGATATCCGACCTGGCACAACGGTGAGCTAGCGACGATTCATGATCAGGAGCTCGCGTTCGATACCCTGCTGAATTGGATTGAGGAGCGGCTGCCCACACCGCAGCTGTCAAAGCCGCAGCGAGCGAAGCGAAGCACCCAACGGGGCGAAGGCCGCGCGAAGTTGATTGCGGCCCTCACCAAGCATCACAAATACGCGGAAGGCGGCTGCCTCAACCTGGAGCCAATCGGGAACAACGAGTTGGCCCGGCAAGCGGAAGTGGCGAAGCGAACGGCGTCGGCCTTCTTTGGCAAGGAATTCGGTGGGCATCTCAAGTACCGCTCGATGTGCCAAGACCCGGCTCTCCTTGCCGCGGCTTTGAAGGCCCTGAATGGCGAGTTCCGCCCCCGCGACTTCTAGGATGTCCGCGCGCCCGACGAGCTGGATGTCGACGCCGAATAGCGTTGCAGGTGTTCCATCGTTCCCTATCGGATAGGGAACACCCCAACAAATCTCCATTCAGCGCGAGACTCGGCAATTGCCGGCGTTTTCGTGCATCTCTTGAGCTGTTCCGTATCGCTATGCGGAACGCTGCGCCAACGGTTATGCGAGCCGCGGTTCACCATCGCTGCGATGGTCGGCGGCAAGCGAGCCGTTTGGAGCAATCCTGCAATGGCGTACGAACCGAATGAAATGCCGCTGGCCATGCGGCCGCGTGAAGCTGCGAAGGCTTTGGGAATTTCCCCCGACTGCTGTGGCAACTGACCCACGATGGCCAGATCCCTGTGTCCGGATCGGCACCGGGAAGCGGAGGACCGTGCTGTACCCCGTGCCGAGTTGACGGCATGGTCGAGTCAGCAGGTCGAAGAAGTAGCCAAGGAGAGCAACAATGACCCGCCGATTGAACGGATTCTGGCAAAGTTGCCCGACGCCAAGAAGTCGGGCACCGGCTGGTCGGCCTGCTGTCCGGCCCACGACGATCGACAGCCCAGCCTGTCGATCGCCGAGGGGGAGGACGGCCGGGTCTTGCTCAAGTGCCACGCTGGCTGCAGCGCGGAAGCAGTCATGCACAGCCATGTGGTCTGAACGTTATCGGATCTGCATGCCGACGAAGACGATCCGGCGAATGCCGAACGGCCAGCCGCAGATCGTGGCGACCTACGACTATCGGGACGAACGCGGGGAGTTGCTTTTTCAGGTCGTGCGCTACGACCCGAAAGACTTCCGACAGCGTCGTCCCAAGCCCGGCGGCGGCTGGGTCTGGTCGGTGAAAGGCGTGCGCGTGGTGCCGTATCGCTTGCCGGAGTTGTTGGCTCGGCCGGACGAACCGGTGTTCGTGGTCGAAGGCGAGAAGGATGTCGACAACCTGGGGCGCATCGGCGTGCTGGCGACCTGCAATGCAGGGGCGCCGGAAAGTGGACCGCCGAACACGCTGCATTCCTGGCCGGACGGCATGTCTACGCGACTCGGGACAACGACGACTCGGGCCTTCGCCACATCGAGCAGGTCGCTCATTCCCTGCATGGCAATGCCGAATCGGTGCGGATCGTGGACCTGCCTGGCCTGCCGGCCAAGGGCGATGTGAGCGACTGGATCGCGGCCGGCGGAACAAAGGAGGAGCTGATGCGACTGGCCGAGGCGTCGCCGATCTGGGCGCCGACAGCGCAGCCGTGGCCCGAGATCATCTCGCTGGACACGGTCAGCCTGCCTGAGTTTCCAACACACGCATTGCCCGGCGTGCTGCGGGACTGGGTGGAGGCGGAGTCGCTCGCCACGCAAACTCCGGCGGACTTGGCCGGGTTGCTGGCCCTGGCGGTTTGCTCGTCGACGATCGCCAGGCGTGTGGTCGTCGAGCCGCGCCCGGGCTGGGAAGAGCCGGTGAATCTGTACGTGGCCGTGCTGCTCGAGCCGGGCAACCGAAAGTCGGCCGTGTTTTCCGATGCCACTCGACCCTTATGCGAACTGGAGACGGAACTGATCGAAGCCGCTCGGCCAAGCGTCGCTCGAGCACAATCCGACCGGCGTCAGGCTGAGACGCGTCTGAAGAAACTGGAAAAGCTCGCGGCGGAGAAAGGAGACGAGGAAGCGCGGCACGAGGCCGGCAGGCTGGCCGAGGAGTTGGCGATGCAGGTCGAGCCGGTCTTGCCTCGTCTGATTCGTCGATGATGCGACGTGCGAGAAGCTGGGAATGATCCTTGCCGAACAGGGCGGCCGGATCGCCAGCATGTCTCCCGAAGGCGGCGTGTTCGATCTGATGGCCGGGCTGTACTCGAAGAATGGGATTCCGCAGTTCGGCGTCTACCTGATGGGGCACTCGGGCGACAATCTGAAATCGGATCGCGTGTCTCGCAGCTCGGTCTATGTCGAGCGGCCAGCTTTGACATGCGCGTATGCCATGCAGCCGCAGGTGATCGTGGGACTGGCCGCGAACCCTGCGTTCCGTGGCCGCGGGCTTGCTCGCCCGCTTCCTGTATTCGGCTCCGCAGAGCTGGATCGGGCGGCGGCTGATTGCCCCGCCGCCCGTTCCTGACGCGGTGCGGGACGCCTATCACGGACTCGTCAAGGCGATGGCCAACATCGAGGACGAGAAGATCACGCTGCATCTCGCGATCGACGCGGCCACCACACTTGAGGGATGGGAGGCCGAGATTGAGGCCATGCTCGCCGACGGCGGCCAGATGGAAATCATGCGAGATTGGGGTGCGAAGCTGGCTGGCGCGACGATACGGCTCGCGGCCGTGCTGCACTGTGTGGAATGTGGCCCGACCGGAGAGATCGATCTGCCGACTCTGTTGTCGGCCATCGAAATCGCCCGCTATCTCGTTCCACACGCTGAGGCCGTACTAAACATGATGCAGGCACAGGAGTGTGCTGGCGACGAAGATGCCAGATACGTCCTTCGATGGATCGAACGCCATGGCCGTCGAGAGTTCACTAAGAGCGAAGCCCAACACCAGGGCAAGCGGCGCTTTCCCACGGCCGACGACATTGACCCGGCATTAACCGAACTGACGCGACGAGGTTACATCCGTCTGGTTCCCGCTGAACCGGCCGGGCCCGGCCGCCCGCCGTCGCCCAAATACGAAGTGAACCCGGCAGTATTCATCTCCAAGAAACACGAAAACCGTTCCTACAATTCCCGCAATTCAATCATAGGGCCTGAAGGCGGCAATTCTGGGAATAACGGGAGCGCTTCCGAGTTGTCCGAGAACGAGAATCGCCAGCAGGTGACGATATGACGAACACCATCTCGGCGCTCAGCGAGCTCCTGGCCGAGTGCCATACACAGGGCATCCGACTGGCTCGCGAATGACGTCGGTGATTTGACCGTCGATGCTCCCCAGGGCGTGCTGACGCCTGATTTGTTGGAGCAGTTCAGGGCTCATAAGGCCGCGCTGGTTGCCCACTTGCAGCCGCGATGTTGACATGCGAACGCACCACACCGCGGAGGTGCCGCGGCGAAGCCCGTCTGCCGCTGCGGCTCGACCACATCGGCGCGATGTGCCAATTCACGAGGGCAGTCGACGCGGCGGGATTGCGCCGGGTGCGGGCGGTTTATCGACTTCTCGCGCTGGTACGGCGCAATTGCTTTACAAGCTGGCGAGTGAGCCGGTAGTGTCCGCGTGTGGCCCGTCGCGAACCGACGCGAGCCAATGCAACTTACAACGACCAAATTCCAAACCTCGACAGAAAGGAAATGAAGATGGCGAGTATTGCAACAGATCAGAATGGCCGGCGGCGAATCCTGTTTATTGCGCCGGATGGTCGGCGGCCGACGGTGCGGCTGGGCAAGGTGTCGCAGCGAGCGGCCGAGAGCGTGAAGCATCGCGTTGAGCAGTTGCTTGAGTGCAAAATGCTCAACCGGCCGATGGAGGCGGACTTGGCAACGTGGGTCGCGAGGCTGCATCCTCGCATGGCCAAGAGATTCGCGGCGGTCGGGTTGATTCCCAAGGCGGACGCGCTGGCCGGGCCCACGCTGCAGAACTTCATCAACGAATACATCACGGCACGCAGCGACATCAAACCGCGGTCGGTCAATCGATTGGAAGCGGCCGGCAAGAAGCTCGTGGAGTGCTTTGGGCCGGATCGGCGGATGAAGGAGTTCACGATCGGGGACGCCGACAGCTTCCGTATTTGGCTGCTTGGGCAAGACTTCGCTGAGAATACCGTGCGGCGGCTATGCGGCCGTGCCAAGCAGTTCTTCCGGGCAGCCGTGCGGCGGAAGCTGATCCCGGAGAACCCGTTCGGCGATCTCGTGTCGGCGGTGCGAGGCAACCCGAGCCGCTTCTACTTCGTTACCCAAGAGGAGGCAACCAAGGTGCTCGACGCATGCCCGGACGCCGAATGGCGGCTGCTGTTCGCGCTGAGCCGCTACGGCGGGCTGCGCTGCCCCAGCGAGCACCTCAGCATGCGGTGGGGCGACGTCGACTGGGCGAACAACCGCGTGCGCGTGCCCAGCCCGAAGACGGAGCACATCGAGGGGAAGGAATCGCGGATGATTCCGATGTTCCCCGAATTGAAGCCGTACCTCGAGGAGGCGTTCGAGCAGGCCGCGCCGGGCACCGAGTTTGTGATCAACCGCTACCGCAGCTGCAACGCCAATCTGCGCACCCAGCTCATGCGGATCATCAAACGGGCCGGGCTGAAGCCGTGGCCCAAGCCGTTTCAGAACCTGCGGAGCACGCGGGAGACGGAGCTGATGGAGAAGTTCCCGGCCCACGTGGTGTGCGGCTGGATCGGCAACAGCGAGGCGATCGCGCTGAAGCACTACTTGCAGGTCACCGACGACCATTTTGAGCGGGCCGTGCGGGGCGAGGCCGAGATCGGGCCGGAAGTCGCGCCGACTGTTACCGAACCCAGCGGCGCAAAAAGTGGCGCAGCATGCGCACGCAGGGGGGAGCAACGAGCAGCAGGCGGCTCAGACCACCAACGCAAAAGCCCCGGGATTGCCGGGGCCTGCGACTTCCTGCGATATAGTGAACACTTGTTCAGTACCCCCACGGGGAGTCGAACCCCGGTTTTCGGACTGAGAATCCGACGTCCTGGGCCACTAGACGATGGGGGCTTGGATTCTTTGGATGGCGCGGGCTGCGGGCTGGCCATGGCGGCCGCTGGCTGCCTTCTCTTGTCGGCCGCTTCACGATCCGAGTCGTATTTGGTACCCGAACCTCCGGCGGATGTCAACTCGCAGATCTTGGCGGTCGGATACGAGCACCATGCTAGGCACACGATTCAACCAATTATCTCTCACAGGGCGTCGGCGCCGCCCTCGCCCAAGGGTTTGGAATGCTGGCGGATCGTGTCGCGCAGCCGGGCGGCGTCTTCAAAGCGCTCTTCACTGACGGCCAGTTCCAACTCCTCTTGGAGTCGGACAAGAGGGTTGTAAGGGGCTCGGCGCAGGGCATCGCCGGTCTTCTCCTCGATCTCCGCCCGCCAGCGGAGCAGGTAATCCAGTTCGCTGCAATTTTCGGCGTTCTCGGTTTGGTTGTATTCTCGCAGAAAGTCGCGGATGCCTTCGATGGCCGCATCGATCGCGCCAACGGCCGCCACATAATCTCGCAAGCCTACCAGCGGCGTCGCCACGGCCCGGGCGTGCATCATCGTGACATACGGCCGCCATTGATCGAACTGCAGTTTGTCCTTGTGATGCCGGGCATACTGGCGCACGAAGCCGAACAGCCGCAGATTACGGCTGGTGTCGCGGGCGCACAGCTCGTAGCGCTCCAGATGCCAGAAACTGACGTAGCGGTGGTAATATTGCACGCCTTCGCGGAGCAGCCGCTGGCAGTCCTCGCTTTCCAGGACGAACGGCGAGCCGTCCGGATCGTTGGACTGCTGTTTTTTGCTCTGCCGCTCGTAAAAGTCAAGCCACGAGGCGCTGCCGGCCACACGCTTGCCATCGGGGCGGCCGTCGAACTCCATCTGCAATAAGCCCAAGTCGAGGCGCAGTTGGATCTTCTCGCGGCCGTCTTCGCCCATCACGATGCGGACCGAGATGCGGTCGGGGTCGTAGTCCCAACCGTCGAGCGTTTTGGAAATATCCTTGGACACGCGCGCTTGAGAAAATCGGGCCGAGGGTGCCAGGCCAACGTACCCTCAAGTGTATCCCAGACCTGGGCGAGGGGCGAGATCAAGCCCGAGCTGGGCGCAGCCGGCGACGAGGCACATGCGAGAGCTGGAAAGGCGTCAAGTGAGGGCGAGGTTATTCGTTGGCCTCGCGGACGACCGGCTCCATCACTTTCGTGTTGCGTTCCACCGCCAGCACGATCGTGCGCTGCTCGGCGCCGTTGGAGGCGCTGGCCACGACCGGAATCACCTGCCGCTGATTGGGCAGACTCATGCGGACCGTGAACGTGCCGTCGGGCCGAATCTTGACCGGCTCGCCCCGCAGGCTGACGTGAGTATCCGGGTTCGTGACCCCGTAGACGATCATTTCGGCGTCGACCTCGAACCGCAGGTTCTGCGGCGTCGCAACCAAAGGTGGCGTGCCCGCGCCATAGCGCGTGACCATCGGCGAGCCCATGGGCCGGCGCAGACGTTCTTCGAACAGCTCCTGCAACTCGAGGCTGTTGTTGTCCGGCGAATAGCCGCCGCTCATGGCGTAGATCTTGTCGAAGTTTTCCGCGACGTCGGTCCAGTTTTCGTCGATGGCGTCGCTCGAGCCGGGCTCGGGCGTGGTCACGACGTTGGAACGGACCAGCGGATAGAATCGCCCGTCGCTGGCCATGTATCCCAGCTCCAAGCGGTAGCTGGCCGGCGAGTTGTCGACGTGGACATACCAGTTACTGACGCCGCCGTGGACTTCAATGTCGCGCACCACGCGCTCGCTGACGCTGGTGCTGCCGCCGTCGTGAACTTCCAGCAGCCGCAGATAGGGACGCGCCGTGTGCCAGTCCTGGCTCATCGCCGCTTGCACGCGTTCGACGCTGTGCCGGGTAATCTCCCAGTAGGCGTGCAGCCAGAACGGATCGCGGACCATCACGACGATCCGCTCCTTAATCTGCCGCTTGGGTTTGCCGTTGGCCTTGCCATTTTCGGAGGCCAGATTCTTGAACCGTTCGAGCTTCTCGCGAATCTGCGTGATGTGGCGCTGGACCTTGGCGCTGGCCTTGCGATTGGTTTGCCGTTTGGCCGTCTTGGATTGCGCGGAACGGCGAGCCGGAGTGGCGGACTGCTTGGTGGCGGATGTTTGTGACTTGGCCTTGGCGGCGGAAACCAAGGCCTTGACCAATTGGTCTTTCCGCATGCTGTGCCAGCCGCGAACGCCGCCACGTTTGGCCATCTGGGCCAAATCTTTGTGCGTGTATGACTTAAGAGAAGCTGGAGTCATCAATGGACTTACCTCCGCGTTCGCCGCTGCGCGGTCGCTCGTCGTGTAGACGACAGCACTGGCACAAGTCGTCGGTTGGAGCGTCGTCCTTGACTGGAATAAACGCTCGAACCCTCCCGGGCAGTCCATAGCCGCATGAGGTGACGCAAGTGCCTGGGCCGTTAAGACTAAAGCAATCGCATCAGGAAACGGTTTTGCGGTGGTGGCGGAAGCGTGCCGACAGGTCCCTACAGCAGATGCGTGGCCTGGGGGCCGCCATGCATCGGTTGTAATCAGCCCACTCCGCCAAGGTGGGGTGCTCGCCCAGGATGACTCTGGCTAATGCCTGGGAGGGCACATCAACCTCGCAGACCATTAGTTTACTCAAATGTCAGTGAAAACGCAACGCCCCCCAGTCAGAGCAGGCCGTGCGGGAGTCGTTGTGGCTGCTAGCTTTACGCACGTTTTCTCGTCGTATCCCCGCTTCTGCGGTGGTCCTATTTCGGGTCCAGATCGACGCCGAAACGCGGGCCACAACTCTCTGCCACCGAACCGCTTAATCCGCCGTCCCCACACCCATTTGACGCCGAGGGATTCCCCCTCGATAATGACATTGTGAAAAAAAACACGAATTTGCCCCATGGGCCGATTGACACTCATTTTACGGCCGATTAGGATGCCGGCCTTACGGATTTGACATGATTTCGGGGGCTGTCCTGTGGCAGCGCGGATCGGGGGGCCTCACGGGCCGCCTGCCACGCCACTTTTTGGCGGAACCGCAACACCTTGCGCAACCCCCAGATCAACGGTCGCCCATGGCCATCGCACTCGAATGGTCGGCGACCATCATGACCATTTCCGCTGAAATGGTCGTGCCCGGGCTGCTGGGGTACTGGGTCGATCAATGGTTGGGCACGCGGGTCGTATTCCTGCTGTTGGGGTTTGCGTTGGGGGGAACGTTGGCGACTCTGGCATTGATGCGAATCGTCAAGGACCAGCAGACGCGCGGCGACACGAAACACGATGGCACTCGTTCGAAGCGGGATGGCGTGGAGTAAGCTCGGCGGCTTGAGTCGGTTGGCTCAGGCGGTGCTCGTCAGCGGCGCGCTGCTGGTGGCTTGGCTCTTCCTGGCGCCCTTGGCCGCTTGGCTCGATGGGTCGGCCGGATTGGGCGCTGCCGGCGTCGGTGCTGCGGTGTGCTGGTTGGGTGCCATCGTCGCTTTGCTGTTTACGGCGCTCCTTCGCGGTGCGGGATCCTTCCTGCCGCGGTTGCTGATGGGAATGATGGCCCGCACGATGCTCCCCTTGCTGCTGGGGACGTTGCTGCACGTGCGGGTCGGGTGGCTGGCCGCGGCCGGCATGATCTACTACCTGCTGGTCTTCTACATGGTGAGCCTGACCATTGAGACCATGCTGCTATTGGCCGAGAATCCTTCTGCGTTCGGTTCCAAAGGGGCTGGCTGAACCATGGCCGACGAACACGAATCAAAACACGACCAGGCGCACGAACAAGCGCACGACGCCGCAGAAGGTGCCGCCGACGTCCACGGTGCCGAGCACGCCGAGCATGGCCACGACCCGTTGGGCCCCGCGCACCTGATTGGCCACGTCAAGGACGCGGACTATTTCGAGCTGCCCCGGTTCCTGGGCGGCAAGATCGAAATTCCGCAGTTCTACAAAGGCAAAGAGCCGATCGCCACGATCAAGGTTGGCTTCCTGCCGATTGACGACCGCATCGAGCCCTTTGAGGGAAAGCTTACGAAGTTCATGGTGCTCGAGGTCGCGGCGGCCCTGCTATTGGTGGTGGTGTTCACCTGGCTGGCCTCGCGGCTGAAGCGCACCGATCGCCCGCAGGGGCGCTGGTGAACCTGCTGGAATCGATGATCGTCTTCATTCGCGACGACGTGGCCCGGCCGGCCATCGGCGGGCACGATGCCGATCGCTTCATGCCCTATCTGCTCACCACCTTCTTCTTTATCGTGGCCTGCAATTTGTTCGGGCTGGTACCCTGGGCCGGTTCGGCCACCGGCGCCTTGGCCACGACCGGCACCCTGGCGCTACTGACGTTCATGACCGTCGTATTCTCGGGCATGGCCAAGCTGGGGCCCGTGGGTTTCTGGATCGGCCAGGTGCCGCACATGGATATCAAGGGTCCGTTGGGCGCGGTTCTGAAGACCATGATTTTCTTCATCGAAGTGCTCGGGCTGTGCATCAAGCATTTCATCTTGGCCATGCGTCTTTTGGCCAATATGATGGCCGGACACTTGGTGCTGGCCGTGATCCTGGCGTTCATCGCCGCCAGTGTCGGCACGTTGGCCTGGTGGGCCGTGACGCCGGCCAGCCTGCTGGGAGCCGTGGCGCTGAGCCTGCTCGAACTGTTTGTCGCGTTTCTTCAAGCGTACATCTTCACCTTCCTGTCGGCGCTGTTCATCGGCATGGCGGTGCACCCGCACTAAGCCGCACCCTGACATGGTTGGCTGGCGGCGAAAGTTACGAACGAACCATTAACCACCTTCTTCTTCACGTAGTTTTTAGGAGAACGAATCAGTGAACCGCTTTTTGAAAATCGCATCGCTTACGATCTTCATGGCCTTGTTGGCGACTCCGGCCATGGCCCAAGATGACTCCAGCCGCGGGCGGGAGTGGCTTCTCGATGAACCTGGGGGCTGCTTTCGGCGCCGGGTTGGTGATCCTGGGTGCGGGCTTCGGCATCGGCAAGATCGGCGCCAGCGCCGTCGAGAGTATGTCGCGCCAGCCCGAAGTGGCCGGCAACGTCCAGACTGCCATGATCATTTCGGCGGCGTTGATCGAAGGTGCGACGTTTTTCGCGCTGATCGTTTGTATGCTGTTCAACGGCTGATTTTTATTCGACACTGAGAGTTTTGAAAGATATCGAGGACGAGATGAGCCTGCTTCGCTTGTTGTCCGTGGCGGTGCTGGGGGGCGCGGCGCTAGTTGCCGCCGCCCCGGCGTGGGCGGAAGACGAACCTTCAACCCTCCAACGGATTGAAGGGGAACTGGAGGACATCGCCACGCACGATCCCAGTCACGGCAACACGGCGACCGATCCCTTGTCGTTCGACCCGGATCTGGCGATCTTTACGTTTATCGTGTTCCTCTTGCTGCTGGCCGTGCTCCGTAAGTTCGCCTGGGGCCCGATCATGCAGGCCCTCGAGCGACGCGAGCACAACATCGCCGAGCACATCTCGCAGGCCGAGCGGAACCACGAGCAGGCCCGGCTGCTATTGGCCGAGTACGAAGAGCGGCTGGCCGGCGCGGCCCACGAGGTGCGCGAGTTATTGGAAGAGGCCCGCCGCGACGCCGAGCACACCAAGCAGTCCATCCTGGCCGAAGCCCGCCAAGGGGCCGAAGCCGAGAAAGCCCGCGCCTTGCGCGAGATCGAAGCGGCCGGCGACGCGGCCATGGAATCGCTGGCCAAACGCAGTGCCGAGTTGGCCGTCGAGTTGGCCGGGCGGATCGTGCAAGCGCAGCTCAGCCAACAGGACCATGCCCGGCTCATCGAGGAAGCGATGGCCAAGTTTCCGGCCACCGCGGCCAGCAACAATTAACGCGACCTGATGCGTCCACGCGTCAGACGACGGATGGACTAGCACGACGGACGGATTAGATTGACTTCACGCCCGGACAACAACCCCATGCAATACACCAGGCCATGATCGATTCGACTCACGGCGACAAGTCGAAAGCCTTTGACGTCGGTGCCCAGCGCATCGCGGCGACGTATGCCAAGTCGTTTCTGGGCGCGGCCCACAAGTCGGTCCAGGTCGATGGCCTGGTCGACGAGTTGGCCTCGGTGGCCGGCGCGCTGGCCCAGTTTCCGCGGCTCGAAGCCGTGTTCGCCTCGGCCTTGGTGTCCGAGGACGAGAAACTGGCGATCGTCGATCGAGTGTTTGGCGGCAAGCTGTCGCCGTTGGTGCTCGATTTCCTCAAGGTTCTCGCCCGGCACGGTCGCTTGGAACTCACCCGGGCCGTCTACGCAGAAGCGCAAAAACAATTCGACATCGAGCGCGGCAGAGTGCGGGTCGACGTCGTCACCGCCACGCCCTTGGATGGCGGCACGTCGCACAACCTGCAGGCTTCGCTTCGCCGCATCCTGGGCGGCGAGCCGCAGGTCAGTTCGGCCGTGGAGCCGAAGTTGATCGGCGGCGTCGTGCTGCGCGTCGGTGATACCGTTTACGATGGCTCCGTGGCCAGGCAACTCCAGCAGGTCCGCGAGCAGATGATCAACAGGAGCGTCCATGAAATTCAGAGCCGACGAGATCGCTTCCGTCATTCAGGCGGAAATTGAAAACTACCAGTCCCAGATCGACGTACGCGAAGTAGGTCGCGTGCTCGAAGTGGGTGACGGTATCGCGCGGGTCTACGGACTCTCGGGCGTGATGGCCGGCGAGATGGTCGAATTCCCCAACGGGACGACCGGCCTGGCCTTCAACCTCGAAGAGAACTCCGTGGGCGTCATCATTCTCGGTGACTATCTGGCGATTACCGAGGGGGACGAAGTCAAAAGCACGGGCAAGCTGCTGAGCGTGCCGGTGGGCGATGCCGTGATCGGCCGCGTGGTCGATCCCTTGGGCAATCCGCTGGACGGCAAGGGCCCGGTGCTGACCAGCGAGCGCCGCGACGTCGAGACGATGGCCCCCGGCGTGGCCCAGCGCCAGCCGGTGAAGCAGCCGTTGCAGACGGGCATCAAGGCCATCGACTCGATGACCCCCATTGGACGCGGCCAGCGCGAACTGATCATTGGCGACCGCAAGACCGGCAAGACGGCCATCGGCGTCGACGCCATCATCAACCAGCGCGAATCGGGCGTGAAGTGCTTTTACGTGGCCGTCGGTCAGAAGGAGTCGACCGTGGCCGGCGTGATCGAGGTGCTCCGGGCCAAAGGGGCGATGGACTACACGACCGTGATCGTCGCCAGCGCCAGCGATCCGGCTCCGCTGCAGTACGTGGCTCCCTATGCAGGCACGGCCATGGCCGAGTACTTCATGTACAAGGGTGAGCACGCCTTGATTATTTACGACGACTTGTCGAAACAGGCCGCGGCCTATCGCCAGTTGTCGCTATTGATGCGGCGCCCCCCGGGACGCGAAGCCTACCCGGGCGACGTGTTCTACGCCCATAGCCGCTTGCTCGAACGTTCGGCCAAGCTGAGCGACGCCTTGGGGGGCGGATCGCTCACTTCGCTGCCGATCATCGAAACGCTGGAAGGTGAAGTCTCGGCTTACATTCCCACCAACGTAATTTCGATTACCGACGGGCAGATTTATCTGCAGCCCGACTTGTTTTTCGCCGGCATTCGCCCGGCGATGAACGTGGGCATCTCGGTCTCGCGCGTGGGCGGTTCGGCCCAGATCAAGGCCATGCGAAAGGTGGCCGGCGGTTTGCGACTGGACCTGGCCGCGTTCCGCGAGCTCGAGGCCTTCGCCCAGTTGGGCACCGACCTGGACGCCGCCACGCAATCCCGCTTGGACCGCGGCTACCGAATGGTCGAGATCCTCAAGCAGGGGCAATACGAGCCGTTGAACGTGATCGACCAAGTGCTGATCATCTTTGCCGGCACGCGCGGCTATCTGGACAAGGTGCCGGTCGCGGAAGTGTTGCAGTGGGAGAAGCAGTTTCTCACGTTCATGCGCGACCAGAAGTCTGAAATCCGCCAGAAAATCCAAGAATCTCAGGACCTTGACGAAGCCACTATGCAGGCCGTCGTCGAGTCCATCGGAGAATTCCAGAAGCAATACACGAGCCAGCAGGGGGCCAAAGGCACCGCCCGCGTCTAGCGGACCGCTCACTCCCTGCGTCGGACTTTTTTGGGAGTACGAACGAGTGAGCGAGAATCCCGATAACGCGCCGCAAGCCGAAAATGCTCCACCGGTAACCAACGAGGTGATGAATTGGGCCATGCTGTGCCACCTGGTGGCGCTGTTGGCCATGCCCTTTGGACTGGGGCACATCGTGGGCCCGCTGCTGGTGTGGCTCATTAAACGCGACCAACATCCCTTTATCGACGACCAAGGAAAGGAATCGCTCAACTTTCAGATCTCGATGACAATCTATGGAGCGCTGCTGGTGCCGACATTGTGCGTCGGCATCGGCTTTGTGTTGCTCCCGGCATTGTTGGTGACCAACATCATCTTCATCGTGATCGCGTCCGTGCATGCCAGCCGGGGCGAATGGTACCGCTATCCGCTGACGATACGGCTGATTCGCTGAGCGATCTTCCACAGACGAACGAAGCATGGCCAAAGCCCGAGCCCTCGACAAACGCCGCAAGAGTATCCGCAACATCCGCAAGATCACGCGGACGATGGAGCTGATCGCCACGGCCCGCTTCAAGAAGGCCATGGACCGCGCGCATGCGGCCACGGCCTATACGCGCCGCATCACGCAATTGGTGGCCGATCTGGCCACGAGCGGCCTGGAAGTGAAGCATCCGCTGTTGGAAGGCCGCGAAAAAATCGACCGGGCCGTGCTGCTGGTCCTCACAGCCAACCGGGGCTTGTGCGGCGGGTATAACTCCATCGTGCAGCGGGCCGGATTCGCCCGCTACAACGAGCTGGTCCAGCAGGTGCCCGAGCTGGCGCTTGAGATCTCCGGCAAGCGAGGCAACGCGGCGGCGAAGTTCCGCGGCTATCCGGTGTCGCAGAGCTACCTGCACTTTGAGGACAAGCCCAGCTTCGAAGAGGTAGAAGTGCTGGCGAATCGTTACCTCGAGGAATACTCGTCCGGCGCGATCGACCGCCTGGACGTGGCCTACATGCGGTTCGAGAACGTCAGCCGGCAATCCGTTACCGTCGAAACCCTGCTGCCGCTGGGCGCCCTGGAAGGCGCCGACAAGGAGCGGGAGGCCGAGTCCACGACCCAGTCGCAATACGAATTCCTTCCTTCGGCCGAAAGCATCCTGGAAGAGGTCGTGCCCACCAGCTTCAAGGTCAAGCTCTTCAAGTGCTTCCTCGACGCGGCCGTCAGCGAACAAGTGGCCCGCATGGTGGCCATGAAGGCCGCCACCAAGAGCGCCGGCGATCGGATTCGCCAGTTGTCGATGGCTTACAATCGGGCCCGCCAGACGCAGATCACGGGCGAAATTATGGAAATCATCGGCGGCGTCGAGGCGCTGAACAAATAGCCGCTGGCCCCCTTCAAAAAATCACCGCAAAGAGTCGCAACTAACCACGCGAGAGATCATGGCAACCTCCACCAATCACCAGCCGGACACCCATAACGTTGGCCACGTGACGCAGATCATCGGATCGACGTTCGACGTCGAGTATGCCGAAGAGCATCTGCCGGCCATTTTCAATGCCGTTAAAGTGTCGTCCGAGCACAAAGGCGTCAAAGTCAACCTGACCGGCGAAGTGCAGCAGCACCTGGGGGGCGGCCGCGTCCGTTGCGTGGCCCTGGGCTCGACCGACGGCATGATCCGCGGCCAGGAGTGCGTCGACACGGGCGCCCCGGTGAAAGTTCCCGTCGGCAAGGCCACGCTCGGCCGCGTGTTCAACCTGATCGGCGAGCCGGTCGACGGCCGTGGACCGGTGAATGCCGAGGAATACTGGTCGATCCATCGCGACGCGCCGCCGCTGGTAGAGCTGTCGACAAAGACCGAGCTGTTTGAAACCGGCATCAAGGTGATCGATCTGCTCACGCCGTTTGTCCGCGGCGGCAAGGCAGGGCTGTTCGGTGGTGCCGGCTTGGGAAAAACCGTCATTCTCACCGAGTTGATCGCCCGCATCGCCAGTGCCCACGGCGGTTACTCGGTGTTCGCCGGCGTGGGCGAGCGAACCCGCGAAGGGACCGACCTGTGGCTGGAAATGCAGGAAGCCAAGATCGGCGACACGGGCCGTAGCGTCATCGAGCAAACGTGCATGGTGTTCGGCCAGATGAACGAGCCGCCGGGAGCCCGCTTGCGGGTGGCCCTGTCGGCATTGACGATGGCCGAGTACTTTCGCGACAAGACCGGCGCCGACACACTGCTGTTTATCGACAACATTTTCCGCTTTTCGCAGGCCGGCAGCGAAGTGTCGGCCTTACTGGGCCGCATGCCTTCGGCGGTGGGTTATCAGCCCACGCTGGCCACGGAGATGGGGGCCTTGCAGGAGCGGATCGCTTCGACCAACCAGGGGGCCATCACCTCGGTGCAGGCCGTGTACGTGCCGGCGGACGACCCGACGGACCCGGCCCCCGCGGCAGCGTTCAGCCAGCTCGACGCGTTCTTGTACCTGGAGCGTTCGATTACCGAAAAGGGCATCTATCCGGCGGTCGATCCGCTGGCTTCGTCCAGCCGCATTCTCGACCCGCAGTACGTCGGCGAGCGGCACTACGCCGTGGCCCGCCGCGTGCAGACCACGCTGCAGCGTTACCGCGAATTGCAGGACATTATCGCCATCCTGGGCGTCGACGAGCTGAGCGAGCAGGACAAGCTGGTCGTGCATCGGGCCCGCCGCATGGAGCGGTTCCTGTCGCAGCCGTTCCTGGTGGCCGAGGTGTTCACCGGCAAGCCGGGCGAAATCACCCCGCTGGAGGACACGATCCGCAGCTTCGAGGAGATCGCCGAAGGCAAATGGGATCACCTGCCCGAGCAGGCCTTCATGTACGTCGGGCCGATCGAGCAGGCCGAGGAGCAGGCCAAGAAGATGGCCGCCAAGGCTTAGAAACGAAGGGAAAGGTCCGACGCACCGATGGCCCAGTTGCAATTGATCGTCGTCACGCCCGAATCGACCGTCCTGGAAACGATGGTCGACTTTGTCGCCCTGCCGCTTTACGACGGCGAAATCGGCGTCCTGCCCGGCCGCAGCCCGCTGATCGGCCGCTTGGGTTACGGCGAGCTGCGGACCGTGAAAACCGGCGACGTGGCTCGCTATTACGTGGACGGTGGGTTCGTGCAGGTTGCCGGCGACGTCGTTTCCGTGCTGACGAATCGGGCGGTGCCGGCGGCGGCGCTCGACCGCCAGGTCGCCCAGGAGCTGTTGGACACGGCCCGCGGCCGCAAGGCAAACACCGACGAGCTGCTGGCCGCCCGCGATCGATTGGAACGCCAGGCCCGGGCGCAGCTCCGTCTGGCCGAACGGGCCGGCTGACGGTTCTCGCGCTTCCCTGCCGAGCGCGCGTGTTTGCTCGGCCGACGAAGAGCGTCCGTGGATCGGTTCAAGCCGGTTTCCAACGGCGCGTCGCCCGACTATCTTGACCACGCCGACTGATCGCACCGCGCCGGGCCGAAAAGCTGTGCCGCGCGGTGAGTCGGGTTCAAACGCCGCCGGAGCAACGGCCGAGATTACTTGCAGAGACGCCTGGGCCCGCAGCACCGGGCCCACCACGGGCGGGCCTGTAACGCCAACAGCTAATTCATGCGCAACGCTTTGCTCTTTCAAACTGAAACCTCTCCGGCGGGCCTGATCGTCATCGAGCCGGCAGCCGCTGACGAAGCTGCCGCTGTCGCCGAATGCGCCGAAGATGCCACGCTGAGCGCGAGTTTGCGGCGGCTAGCCATCGGAGCCACCTCAAGCGTTCCGGTGGGGGACGTTCAGCGGGGGTGCTCGATGTCGCTGTCTTGCGTGTCGGTCGATCGTCGGCAGTTAGTTGTCGACCTCCAGCGCGCGACGCGCCGCCTGCTCCGCAGGGTGGTCCTGGCGCGGGCGAATAATCGGTAGCGCACCGAAGCGCTTCGTCGGGGCCGGCATCTCAGTTTGCCTGCCACCAGACGATGCCAATGGTTCACCCTCAGCAGGCGGCCTGTTAGGATAGGCGGAACGAAAGTCGTCCTTCGCCTGTTCGAGTTGTTTCGTGAAGCCTTGCCTCGTGTTCATCTTGTTGACGTGCGCGCTGGCCGCGTGGCTGTTTGCTCCGGCGCTGGGAGGTTGGGCGAGTTTCCCGTTCCGCGACGCTACGTACTACTACCATCCACTCTTCGAGTACATCCGCGATCAGTGGCAAGCCGGACGGCCGCCCTTGTGGAACCCCTACGAGAACCTGGGGGTGCCGCTCGTGGCCGAGAATACCTCCAGCGTGTTCTATCCAGGCAAGCTCCTGTTTGCACTGCCGCTTGATTATACATGGCTGTACAACGTCTACATCGTGTCCCACGTCGTGCTGGCGGCGGCGACTTCGTACTCGTTGGCGCGACGCTTTCACGCCTCGTCTCTGGCAGCCGGGCTGGCTGGCCTAGCTTATGCCTTTTCCGGCGACGTGCTCTTCCAGTACTCCAACGTGGTGTTTCTTGTCGGGGCAAGCTGGTTGCCGCTGGCACTCCTATTTGCCGATCGCATGTTGCGCGAGCGATCGCCCGTTGCGTCGGTCGGGATGGGGCTCGTCTTGGCGCTGATCATTCTGGGCGGCGATCCGCAGATGGCCTACAACGCCCTGTTGCTCACCATTTTTTATGCGATTCTTTTGCGGCGCGAGGACAGACACGGCGCGCAGCCATTGGATACGCATTGCAATGCGTCGCTGTTTCGTCGTCGGCCCGCGCTCGTCGGCCTGTCTCTGCTGGTGGCCGCGGGATTGGGGGCAATTCAGATTCTGCCGACGGTCGAAGCCGGGCCGCGCAGCGAGCGCTCGCGGTACGACGCGCCGCGGAGCGTGTATGAGCTGGCCAGAGACTTCGTCGCCCCTGCCGATAGGGAAGAGCGATTCACCTGGTACGAAGGGCTTCTCGACAGTTCGCACAAGGGCCACCACGAAAAGATCTACCATTTCAGCCTGGCACCCGCGATCCTGACCGAGTTGTTCTGGCCGAACTTTACGGGTCGGCCGTTTCCGACCGATAATCGTTGGCTGCGCGTGATCGGCCTCGAAACGCTCCTGTGGTTTCCCTCGGTCTACATGGGGCTTGCCCCGGTGGTCCTCGCGCTTTCGACGTGGAGTCTCCGGCGCGAGGCGCCGCTTGACGTGCGGTTTTGGTCGTGGACCGCGTTATTCGGCATGCTCGCGAGTCTGGGAGTCTACGGCGTCGGCTGGTTGGTTCGACAATTGCTCAGCGGGACGCCGTTACCCGGCGTGGGGGACGAGACCGGCGGCTTCTATTGGTGGATGGTCCTCCTCTTGCCGTTATATGCGCAGTTTCGCTATCCGGCCAAATTGTTTGTCGTGGCCAGCCTGGCGTTGAGCATCTTGGCGGCTCGCGGCTGGGAGCAGTCTTGGCAAGTCGGGCACCGACGCGTCTTCGTGATCCTGGCCGGGGTGCCGATCGTCAGTCTGGTCGCGTTTGCCGCGCTGACCGCCTATTGGGCCGACATTGAAGGAACGGAAGCCGCGATCTCTGGGACCAAATGGATGGGGCCCTTCAACTGGCAGGAAGCATGGAACGGAGTCGTCGACGGGCTGCTGCACGCGACACTTTTGGCAGTCGTGCTGTTCGCATGTTTTTGGATCGGCAGCCGCAGGCCCCGCGACACCGGCTTGATGCAGATGGCGGTGCTGGTCATCACGGCTCTTGATCTGGCCGTGGCGCAAGAGCACCTGATCGGTTATGCTCCGGCGTCTGATTGGTCGTTCGAACCGCGCGTGGTTGGCATGCTTGCCGGGCAGTTGGGCACGTCCCGCGTCTTCCGTCAACTCGATCCCGTGCCCAAGACGTGGCAGGGCGAATCCTCGCCCGACCGTTATGTCCAGTGGCTGCTCTGGGACCGCGAGACGCTGTGGCCCAAGTACCCGCTGCCATACAAGATTCGGTTGGCCTCGGTACGAGAGACCATCGCCGGCAATGATTACCACGTCCTATTGAACGTGGCCAACACGCAATACTACCGCGAACATGGCATCTCGAGTCCGCACCCGTCGGTCTTGGATCTCGTGGCGGCGCGGTTCGGCATTTTAGATGAAGGGATGCGAGACAAAATCGCTTCGCCGCGCGAAATCGCCGAAGACATGTACCTGGGCACTCGTCCCGGGGCATTGCCGCGGGCCTGGATCGTGCACCAGGTGGAAGTCCTGCCGCCGCTCGAAAGCCGCAGCCCGACGCACATCCGAAAATGGACCGAGAATCTCCTCTTCCCAGACAACCAGCCGCGCAACTGGCGACAAGCCGCCGTCGTCGAGTCGGACGCTCCGTTGGCAGACACGCTGAGTTCGCCGCCCGAAGCTGCCCACGAGTCGTGCCGCATCGTGCGTGACGAGCCGCAGCACGTCGAGATCGAAGCCAGCCTGGCCACGCCCGGACTGGTCGTCCTGTCCGATCAGTTCTACCCCGGCTGGCAGTTGACTGTCGAAGCCGGCGGCCGGGAACGTGACGTGCCGATTCTCCGCACGAATCACGTCATGCGCGGCGTCGTGCTTCCAGCCGGGCGACACCGGCTCGCGTACCACTACCGCCCGTTGAGCATTATCTACGGGGCCATCATCAGCGGCTTGTCGGCCGGCGGACTGGCGCTGTTCGGCGCCATCTATTGGTGGCGGGGGCGAAATACCGGGCTGACTCGCTCGCGGCCCGCCGATCGAAGGCCGACGTCGAGCTAGCTAGTCGTTCTTGGCAATTCTGCCAGCGGCAAAAAACACTTCGGCCCCCGCGGCCGTCTTTATGGTTGTAAGGCGAAACGGGGTGGGATACACCGTTGGCGTGGAGACCATTTTGCCAGTTGTGAAACCACGAACCGTCGGCGGGCCGACCAGCCTCGACCGCAAAGAATACATGGCGCTTGTCGACGCACACGGAGCGGTGCTCTGGGCGACTCTGCGCCGGCTCTGCGGAAACAACCATGATGCGGACGATTTGTTTCAGGAAACCGCCGTCCGGGTGTGGCGCAGCTTCGGTAGCCGGCCGGTGTTGCGCAACCCTCGGGCCTGGCTGATTACGATCGGCTACCGGGCTTTTCTCGATGCACGCCAGCGGACGGGTTGCCACACGAGCAGCCCGTTGGACGAATGCGTCGACAATCGCGTCAATTCTCCGGACGAACAGGCAGAGCAGGCCGAATCGAATGCCCAGCTTAACCAACACGTCGACCAGTTGCCCGCGGATCTGCGCGAAGTGATCACGCTGCATTACCTGGGCGGGTTGACGATCCGCCAAACCGCAGCAGCGATGCAAGTGTCGCTGGCCATCACCAAGAACCGACTGCACGCGGCGTTGAAGCAACTGAGGAGTGCCTTGGAATGAAGTGTGACGATTTCTTGCCGGCCTTGGCAACGGGTGGAATGATCCGTCGAGCACGGGCCCGATTGCACGCCGCCCGTTGTACGCGGTGCGCGGCGGTGGGCGAGCGCTTTCGTCAGGCGCAGTGCGCGTGGGCACGGCCAAGAGTGATCACGGCGGCCCATCGAGAAGCCTGGCATCGGGCGGCAACCGGGCATCCGCTGGCTGCGCCCTCAGCGGGCAGGCGAGTCGCGATGCGGGCGCGGTAGTCGCCGCTGCGTCTTTGCTGGTGGTTTTCGCGGTGTGGATCACCGTGCGAACGGCCGGCAATCGCGCCAGGCCGGAGATTACCGAAAAGCGAGCGGAACGCGACGTCGCGCTTCAGGATTCGCTCGATCGCGGCGACCCGATGCAGCTCGACGAGTACCGTCATGCGTTGGATCAAGTCGCGCTGCAACTGAAGGAACTCGAAGAGCTGGCCGACTTGATGGACGCTCGGCGCAGCGTCGAGCGGCTATCGGACACCTACCGGCCGCTCGGCTTGCCTCGACAGGATCAGGCAGAAGCAAACTGAGGAGAAAATCTCGTGAAACGTGACAATCGCGTGAATCCATCGTACATGCGGCAGCGCATCGCCGCCTGGTCGCGGGCCCTGGTGTTCAGTACGGCGCTGTTCGGCGCGATCGGCCGCCATTTGCCGGCCGACGAGGTCCGGGAACTGAAGGCGGATGCCCCCAAAGACCAGCTCATCGTGGGCGGCAAGCTCGGCGGCTACTATTACGCGGCCAAACCCCTGAAGGAAGAGTACGACCGGCTGCGGCTGCAGGTGCAGGCGCTGCGCGCGGAGATCATCGGCGGCAAGATTGGCGGTCGCGAAGCTGCCGCCGAAGTTCGAACGTTGCAAGACGATCTCGAGCGGGTTCGGCAGCTCATCGACGACACGAAGACCTTCATTGCCGTGGGCAACCTCTCGACCAAAACCGAAACCACCGAATTCTCGCTCGGGCCCGAGAAGCTGCTGTTTATCAACGGTGTGTCGAAAGTTCGGCTGGTCGGCTGGGACAAGCCGGGCGTGGCCTGCGTGGTGGAGAAAACCGTCGTCGGAAATGCCGGTCAATCGCTCGACGACCAGTTCGCGGCCATTCGCTTGGTGTATCGTCACGGGCCGGCCCAAGAGGAGGTTGGACTGTCACGCGAGGAGCGGAAAGCGTCCGAAGACGAGTTTCTGGCTAGCCCCGAGGGAATGAAGCTCACGGCCGAGCAACGGGAAGCCCGGCGGACGACGATCGAAAAGATATTCGCCAGCCAGGCGTATTTCCGCACCTTTCAGGGGAAGTCGATCGACGTCGTCGAAATCGAAGGACTTACGTATCAGCAGGGAAACCGGCAAGTCTCTTACCGAGTAATGTCACCCGGCGGAAACGGCGTCGCCGGCGGCATGTGGCAGCGTCACGCGCTACTGACCGTTTATGTACCGTCGTGCACGGCCATCGGCATCCGCGGCGGTGCTGGCGGGCTGGAAGTGGACGGAGTGAAGGCACCTTTGATCGTGCGCGGCGACTTCAATCGAGACTACCATGCCCACAGCCACGTAAAAGATCACGAGGGGGCGCTGACCGTCGAGAATATCGCGTTGGAAACGATTGATCGGGTGCGCGGCAACGTGTCGGTCACCGTCAGCGCCGATCTGGGCAACGCTGGAATTCGTCACGGGGATGGATGCAAGACGCAGTACTTCGAGCTGCCCGCGTCGTACGACTATCGCGACATCGAAGGCGACCTCGTGGCATCGCTGCTCAACGTGAACCTGCAGTTGTCGAATGTCAGCGGCCGCTTGGACGTGACCGACGACTTCGGCGACATACTCCTGATTGCCAACACGCCGCTGGCCAAGGCCGTCCATCGGCTGTTCTCTCAATCAGGGAACATTACGCTGCAATTGGCCACAGACGCTTTGAAAGACGCCCCACTGATCGCGGCCACCGAATGCGGCACCGTCCGGGTTGCCGACCAGGCGCCCCCGTTGGTCGACGGAAACGCCACCGGCTGGCCCGGAGACGGATTGCTTCGCCGCACGTATCGCGGCTTCGCCACTAAATCCGACGAGAAGCCGCCCTTCGACCACTTCGGGCCCTTCATGAAAATGGTGAACAGCTTCGCCGTCGAGAAACAGGCGGCGGGGCTCGTCGTCATTAGCCGCTCCGGCACGGTGCAGGTCGAACCGCTTGCGGAATAGCGTCGCGCAGTCGCGTCCGCTATGCGAGCCCCAAGCGGCGCCACGCCGGTGGCAGGGGGGCGACCAGTTCGATGGCAGTCTTTTGAACCGGGTGTTCGAACGCCAATCGCCTGGCGTGCAGCGCGAGCCCTGCCGCGAAGGGCTTCCCCGCGGCGTACTTTCGTTCTCCCCAGATTGTCAGGCCGCGAGCGGCCAGCTGCACGCGGATCTGATGCTTACGACCGGTCCGCAGGTCGATCTCCAACAGCGAGCCACCGGCTACTTCGCGCACCAGCGTGTACTGCAATCCGGCTTCCTGCGCCCCGGCGCTTGCCGAGCGGCGATCCGCATCCGCCGCTGGGCTTCGTCCTTGATCATCCAATCGACAAGCTCCGCCGTGGCCGGTTCGATCGTGCCGGAGACGATGGCCCAATACGTTTTCTGCACGCGGCGGCTACGAAACTGTTCGGCCAGCCGGGCGGCGGCTTTCGAAGTGCGGGCCAGCACGACCACGCCGGAGGTGCCCGTGTCGAGACGGCTGACGACTCCCAGATAAACGTTCCCCGGCTTCTGGTAGCGGCGTTTGATATAATGTTTCGCGCGGACAACCAGGCTGTCTTCGCCGGCGGCCACGCCCATGGTCGGCAGGCCCGGGGGCTTGTTGACGGCCAGCAGATGATTGTCCTCGTAGAGGATTTCCAGTTGGCTGGAAGTCATCGCCACGTTTGCCGCTTCGTTGGGTATTGAGGAGTCGTTCAGTCATCTAAACGCGGTGCCACTGCTGGCTAGTCCGGCGTGTCCAGCAATGCAATCGCGACGGAAGGGCACTGCTGGACGAGCCGGCAGTGGCACCCGAAGCCGGACGTTTTGCGGTCTTGAGACCTGCAAGCGCAATACTGCGGAGCCGTCGAGTCACCGAGCATCCCCATCGTAGCAGAAATGACGCGCGGCGCTTGTAAGCTGATTCTGGCCAGCGGTTCGCCGCAGCGGCAGCGCCTCTTGCGCGAGGCCGGCTACTCGCTGCGGTCGATCGTCCCGCGCCCCCATGCCGAGTGTGGCGTTTGCAGCCGCGAGAGCCCCGGCGAGCTGGTGGCGCGGCTGGCTCGGCAAAAGGCCGCCGACGTGGTCGAGCAATTGCAAGCCGAGTCGCGCAACCGGCCGACGCCGAGACGATCGTGGCCTGCGACACCGTGGCCGAATGCCTGGGGCAGATTCTCGGCAAACCGGCCGATCGCCGGCACGCTCGGCAAATGCTCGAGCTGCTCAGCGGCCGCGAACATCGGGTCTATAGCGGCCTGTGCGTCTGCCCGCCGGGCAGTGCGCCGCGCGTCCAGGTGGCGCGCACGACGCTGCGCATGGACCCGCTCGACGCCGACCAGATCGAAGAATACTTGGACAGCGGACTGTGGGAAGGCAAGGCCGGCGCGTTCGGCTACCAGGATCGCGTCGGCTGGCTGCACATCGTCGAGGGGAGCGAATCGAACGTCATCGGGCTGCCGCTGGAGTTGTTGGCCGTCATGCTGCCAGGAGAACTGCCCGGACCTGAGCCGCCCCCTCCCATTGGAGGAAAAAATCGGGTCTGACGGTCGTGGATCGTAAGATTGTAGGGATTGCCGGGCCTATTGCGCCTGCGGTGATCGCCCGGCGACTTGCCCGCGCCCCCCGGGGGCGATAAGGTGTAATTTGGCGGGTTTCGTTATCACTTCTGACCGCACGAAAATCGGACCCTGACCCCGAGGTCGGCGAACCGCTCCTCCGCTCGCGAGGGGAGGCGCCGGCGGACACCTAGGACGCGATTTGCTGATGCTGGCGTATCTGGTCATTCGCGAAGGCTCGAAATGGGCCGATGTCTTTCGCCTGGTTCCCGGCCAGGCCGTGACGATCGGCCGCGCACCACCAACCAGGTGGTCATCAAGGACGAGCGCTGCAGCCGCTGCCACGCCGAAATCTTCTTCTCCGAAGACCAATGGATCCTCCGCGATCTCGACAGCCGCAACGGTACCGTGGTCGGCGGCACGCGCGTCCGGGACGATTACACGCTCAACGCGGGGGACATCGTCCGCATCGGCCAGTCGCAATTGCGATTCGTGCACGACTTGTCCAAGGCCTTTTCGGAAAGCAGCATTCAGCCGCTCGAGGAGGTGGACACCGTGGGCCCCGAGGAGATCAACGGCTCGGCGGCCGCGGACGATTCGAGCGTGCTGTCGATTCACGAGCCCTCGACGATCACCCACCGGCGGATGCAAACGCGATTTCTCGAACCGCATGAGCCGGAAGACACGAACCTGCCGAAGATCGGCCGCGCGGCCGCCAGCTTGTGCCGGCTGGCGTTCGAGCTGGCCCAGGCGCCGGACGTGACGTCCATCGCCGATTTGGCGCTGACCGGCCTGTTTCAAGCCACGCAGGTGGACGCCGGAGCGTTGTTCGTACTGCCGCGCCACTATGAAGGCGAGCCGCACTCAAGCGATCTGGACATGGTCGCCGCCCGCACCGATTCGTCGGTCCCATATCACCGCGTGTCGAGCGTGCTGGCTTCGACGGTGCTGCGCGAGGGCGAGGCCGTGTTGGCCCGCAACGTGATGGGCGACAGCACGCTCGGTAGCCGCGACAGCCGGGGCGTCGTGGACGCCACGAGCGTCATCTGCGCACCGATCCGACGCGGCCAACAGGTGCTCGGGCTGCTGCATTTGTATTCGACCAATCCCGAACGGGTGCCAGACCCGGACGACCTGGAATTCACGCTGGCCGTGGCCAACACCGTGGCGGTGGCCATCGACAATCTCAGTCGCCGCGACGAGCTGGCCGAAGATTTGAGCCAGATTCGCAGCGAAAACCTGCAGCTGCGCGAGCGCCTGGGCGTGCAGAGCGAAATCGTCGGCTCGAGCATCGCCATGGCCAAGGTGGCCCAGGAAATCGGCCGGGCCGCTCCGAGTCGGGCCACCGTGCTCATTCGCGGCGAAAGCGGCGTGGGCAAAGAGTTGGTCGCTCGCGCGGTGCACTCCTCGAGCCCGCGCCGCAAGGGGCCGTTCGTGTGCGTCAATTGCGCCGCCTTGTCGCGCAGCCTGCTGGCCAGTGAGCTGTTCGGTCACGAGGAGGGAGCGTTTACCGGCGCCGCGCAGCGCAAGATGGGCAAGTTCGAGGCCGCCGACACGGGCACGCTGATGCTCGACGAAATCGGCGAAATGAGTCCCGCCACGCAAGCCAAGTTTCTCCGCGTGCTGGAGGGTCATCCCTTCGAGCGGGTCGGCGGAACCGAGACGATCAAGGTCGACGTCCGCGTGATCGCCGCCACCAACCGCGATCTGGAACGGGACGTGGCCGAGGGGCGCTTCCGTCGCGATTTGTACTTTCGCCTGCGCGTGCTCGAAATCCTGGTGCCGCCGCTCCGCAAGCGCCCCGAGGACATCTCGGAATTGGCCCACTATTTCCTGCAGAAGTTCAACTCCGAGACCGGCCGCAAGTTGCGCGGCTATACCCCGCAGGCGATGGAGCTGATGCGCACGTATCGCTGGCCCGGCAACGTGCGCGAGCTGAAAAACGTGGTCGAACGGGCCGTGGTGCTGGCGCGCAGCGAATTCCTCGAGCCCGACGACCTCACGCTTTCCAAACTCTCCACGGCCGGCGACACGGCCGAACATCCGGCCCCTGGCGGCGAGTTTCAGCCGTCTTCGCTGGCGGAGATGGAGCGGCAGCACATCCTGGCCACCCTCTCGGCAACCGGCTGGAACAAGAGCCAGGCGGCCATGTTGTTGGGCATCGAGCGCACGACGCTCGACCGCAAAATCCGCCGTTACGAGTTGGCCGACGAACGGGCCAAGCACGGCTGAGGCGGCTCGCTCCGCTCGTGATGGCGCGGTAGACTTGCATTTCCAGCGACCAGCATTCGCGCCGACATCCCCTCCATTCAAGGCAGCCAACGTCATGGATACTCTGCGAGCGGCGGTTATCGGACGCACCGGGCACGGCGACTACGGGCATGGTATCGACCTGGTTTGGAACGATCTGCCGGGCGTCCAGCTCGTGGCCGTGGCCGACGACAACAAGATGGGGCTGGCCGCCAAGGCCCGCCAGCTTAAGCTCGACAAGGCCTATGCCGACTACCGCCAGATGCTCGACGAGGTGAAGCCGGACCTGGTGAGTATCGGCTGCCGCTGGCTCGATCAACATCGCGATATCGTGGTCGAGACGGCCAACCGCGGCGTGCACATCTACCTGGAAAAGCCCCTGTGCCGCACCTTGGCCGAAGCTGACGAGATGGTCTACGCCCTGGAAAGGACCCACGCCAAGCTCGTGATCGCTCACACCACGCGGCACAGCCCCAAGACAAAGGTCGTCGAGCAGATGATCAGAGACGGCAAGATTGGCCGCATCATGGAGCTGCGCGGCCGCGGCAAAGAAGACCAGCGCGGCGGTGGCGAAGATCTCTGGGTGCTCGGCTCGCACATCATGGATTTGATCCGCATTTTCGGCGGCAGCCCGAGCTGGTGCTTTGCCACGGTTACGGCGGGCGGCCATCCGGTGACCAAGTCCGACGTCTACGAGGGGAACGAAGGCATCGGCCCGCTGGCCGGCGACGCACTGGCCGCGATGTACGGCCTGGGGGACAACGCCACGGCCTATTTCGCTTCGCAGCGCAAGGGCGGCTCCGGGGCGCACGCGCTTTGGGCTGACGATCTATGGCACCGAGGGTGTGCTGGAGATGACGACCGGCTACCTGCCCAGCGTGCGCTACCTGCCCGAGCCAAGCTGGTCGGCCGGCCAGACCGGGGCCAAGTGGCACAATGTTTCGAGCAACGGGCTCGACCAGCCCGAAACCCTCACGCGCGACAAAGACCCCAACGGCAACCGCCCGTGCGTGCTGGAGCTGTTGTCGGCGATCCGCGAAAATCGCACTCCCAGCGGCGGCATCTATGATGCCCGGGCCGCCATCGAGATGATCGTCGCGGTATTCGAATCGCACCGCCAAGGCGGTCCCGCCACGTTCCCGCTCGAGAATCGCCAGAACCCACTGACGATGATTTAGGGGTTAGGGATTGGGGGCTGGGGATCGGCGGTCGATTGGCTTCCAACCCCCAATCCCTTTCCTCTCCGCTATTCCGGGCTGCTCACCTGCGTGCTGGCCGTTTCCGGTACGTCCCCCAGGAAGGCTTCGACGCTCGACGTGCTCTGGGCGCCGGTCAGTTGTTTGCGAGTCCAGCCGTCACCGTTCTTGCGATACATGACCAGTTGCGGGATGGAGCCCCCCTTCATCAGCTTGCCGGCCAACTCGTGGTCGTTATCGGTGTTGACGTAAGCGAAGGCCACCTTACGCAACCCACCCGTTCTCTCCAGCTCGGGCATCGTGGCGTTTTTCATCTGCCGGCAGCCCGGGCACCAGTCGGCGCCGATCAACACGACGAGCGGTCGGCCGGTTTCATTGGTCTCCTTGAAGGCTGTGGCATAGTCGTGGCTTCCCGCGCCGAGGGCGGCGGCTGACAGCAGCATGTTCAGGGTAAGGTGGATCACAGCTATCGCTCCTTCGTGAAACAAGTAACAAACTTTCAGGCAGCTCAGCACCAACGTGTTGTGTTCCGCCCGGCGCAGCAAATCTGCGGCGGCAGGCTGATAACTAGGGGGTTGCTAGCGGGCCGAAAAGAGGTTCGGCGGGCCACGAAGAGTACCGTCGTGGGGATTTCGACGCGATGGCGTGGCTTCCGTTCCTGCTCCTCGTCGTTCAAATCCTGGCGGTCGGTGATTTCAAAATCGAGCCCTCAGTGTAACGAGGAGAAATAAGCGTGCAAGCATAAATTGGGCAGAGATTGCCGCTTGCGAGGTATTTTGCTGCTTTGGAGGTTCAGGGAGTTGGCGTGCCTTGAATTGGCCGTAAGCCCTTTTCTGCCAAGGCGCAGCCGGGGGTTTCGAGGGACCGGGCCAATTGAGAAATCGACCTAGGCCGATATAATCACGAGGCTCACACGGCGCATGCATTCGCCCGTCCCAATCGCCCATTCGCGCGGAACACACGGCGTCGCGAGTCCCTAAGCCAAATCCTATGAAGTTACGCGTCGGCCTGGTCGGAGTCGGCAATGCCTGGGAAGTCAGACACCGGCCCGCCCTGCCGCATTGAGCGACCGCTTCGAGGTTCGGGCCGTCTGCGAGCCAGTGGCCCATCGGGCCGAAATGGCCGCCCGGGACTTCTCGGCCGATTCCATCGACGGCTTTCGCAGCCTGATGGAACGCGAGGACATCGATGCGGTGATGGTGCTATCAGGCCAGTGGTTCGGCGCCTTGCCGATACTGGCTGCTTGCGACGCGGGCAAGGCGGTGTATTGTGCCGCGGCGTTGGACTTCAACCCTGACCAGGCCCGGCAGATCAAGGAGCGCGTGGAAGCCTCTGGAGTGGCGTTCATGGCCGAGTTTCCGCGGCGCTTGGCACCGGCCAGCCTGCGGCTGAAGGAATTGATCGCCACGCGGTTGGGCAACCCCCGGCTGATGTTTTGCCACCAGCGCGTCCCGACCGGTTCGAGTTCCGGCCAGCGGGCCACGACCAGCGCGCTGGTGTCGCGCACGCACGATTTGGTGGAGCTGGTCGACTGGTGCCGGTATATGGCCGGCTGCGAGCCGATGTCGGTCCTGGGGCTGACGCACGTCAGCCAAAGCGAGCCGCAGGAAATCGACTACGAGATGATGAGCCTCGATTTTGCCGACATCCAGCCGGGCACCAAGATCACGGCCCAGATCAGCTCGGGGCGGTACATGCCGGCCTGTTGGCCCGAGGCGGCGGGCTTTCGTCCGCCGGCCGCGCTGCAAGTCGCCTGCGAACAGGGGATCGCCTTTGTGGACCTTCCCTCGACCCTGGTCTGGTTCGACAAGGCGGGGCGCCACATGGAGTCGCTCGACAGCGAGCGGAGCGTGGGCGAGCAAATGCTCTCCCAATTTCACCGCGCCGTCACCAGCCTGGTCCGCAGTACCAGCGGTCTGGAGGACGCCTACCGCGCGATGCTCATCGTGCAGCAAGCCCACCGCAGCCACGCCGAGGGCTGCCGCATTAAATTGGAGATTTAGTGGGTCGCGGTTTGCGATTGGTGGTTAGTGATTGACGCGGCGAGCAAGTTGGTGCGCCTCACTAATCACTAACCTCCACTCGTCACCAACCACTACTCGAGCTCTTCCAGCCAGAGGCGGATTTCGTTTTCGTATTCGCTGGCCAGGTCACCTTTGATGAGCTGGCGGTGGAAGGCAGCGGCCCCTTCCTTCACCAGGTCGGCGGCTTCGGCGCTGGGAAAGCGACGCATCGGGTCGGGCGCGATCAGCGTGCGGCAGAAGTTCATCAACAACTCGTTGCAAACGACTTCCTGCGGCAGGATCTGCGGCAGCCGATGCACCAGGAGGCGCTTGGCTTCGAGCAATTCGCGCAAGGTCGTCACGCCGCCAAACGGCGGGTAGCCCGACAGCAGCTCGATCAGCACGTAACCCAGGCTGGCCAGGTCGCTGCGCGGGGAGCAATCGCAGCCTTCGAGCACCTCGGGCGCCGCGTAAGCGGGCGTACAGGTGCGCTGTGCCGCGCATTGCTCAATTCGAACGCAGACCCCATGTCGACGATCTTGGCGTTGCCCGTCCGTTTGAGCATGATGTTCGACGGTTTGACGTCGCCGTGCACGATTTCCTCGCGGTGCAGCGCGGCCAGCGCCGCCAGGCACTCCCGCATGATCGATATGGCTACGCCGGGCTTCAGCCTGGGCTGCACCGGGCCGGCGGTCACGATCACGTTGTTCAGATACTCCCACCGCCGGTTGCTCACGTGCTCGCGCGTCCGCTCAAGCATTTCGCGCGTCATCAACCGGCACAGGTCATAGCCGTCGATCCATTCCATTTCCATGATGCGGATACGAAACCGGTCGACGAAGTTCTGCACGTCGAGCAGATTGTCTTGCTGGATCTGCGCGACGCGGGCCGACGTCTGCGCGATCCGGGCCATGGCCTCGTCGTAGCTGCGGACGTCTTCGTAGCGTGCCGGCGAAAAAATCTTAAGCGCCACCGGCAGCGTGAAGTTGTCGGTGCCGCGCCGCTCGCTGAGGTAAACCACGCCCTGGCCCCCGGCCCCCAGCCGACGCGTCAGATGCAAGTGCGCGGTCCAGTTCATCCGCTGTCCGCTGAGGACCTCGTCGTAGCGGGCCAGCAGCTCGTCGGGACAGCGCATCGCCGGCTGTCCGTCGAAGTCGAGGGTGGGAGCACCCTGGTGGTAGGTCGTCGTCAACATGGCGCAAGGCCTCGTTACGAATGATGGATGGCGGGAGATGGCTCTGGCTGGAAGAATATCATAGGCCCCAAGTAGATTTCGCGTCCAGAGTGTGTGCCAGCACGCCGCGCGTCCCGGGCTCGCGCACCCAGCGGCATCGTGCCCATTCGCTCGAACGAAGCATCAAAGCCATTGAAAAACCGGCGTAAGGAGCGGCTGCCGCCGGCTGCCAGCTTAGATATTCGCGGTTGACGCCCTGCGCACCGGAAAGCCGAGCTGTTTGTCGACCAGGTTGCAGAGGGGCCTTTCGGCCAGATATCGCCCCAGGTTATCGCAGAAGAAATCGGTCATCTGGTCAATGCGCAAGCGGCTCTGTCCCCCCACGTGCGGTGTAATGATCACGTTGGGCAGCTCCCACAGAGGACTCGATTTTGCCAACGGCTCTTCTTCGGTCACGTCGACCGCAGCGCCTCCCAGGTGACCCGCTGCGCAACGCTTCGATCAGGTCGTGCTCCACGACCAGCGGCCCCCGCGCCACGTTGACCAGCAAGGCGCCCGGCTTCATGCGCGCCAACATGCGCGCGTCGATCATACCCCGCGTCCGAGGCGTCAGCGGAGCCGACAGAAAGAGGATGTCGACGGCCGCCAACAGGTCTGCCAACCTTTCGGCCGGCCACAGCTCCTCGACGTAGGGCGGTTTATCGATCGGAAACGCGTCGGTGGCCAGGATCCGCGTCTTGAACGGGCTGACCACCTCGGCAATCCGTCGCCCCACGCCGCCAAAGCCCGCGATGCCCACGGTGCTGTGATGCAGGTCGCGCGTGGGTCGGCGGACAAACTCCTTGGCCTGCTGGGCGCGAAAGAACACTGGCAGGCTCCGCGTCAGTCCGCACACCAGCGCCATCGCGTGTTCGGCCACCTGGTCGGCCAGCACGCCCGAGGCGCTGGTCACGATGATTTCGGAATCGACCACGGCCGGTACCAGGCAATGGTCCAAACCCGCCGCGGACGACTGAATCCACTTCAACCGCCCGCCGCGTACGACGGCCTCCCAGTCGATGGGCACCTTGGCGTGGCCGCAGAAGACGTCTGCCCGCAGGATTTCCTGGGCGACGTGCTGTTGGCCGGCGTCGACCAGCTCGGCGGCGGGTGCGACGGCCGAAATCTGCTCATAGTGCCGCCGCTCGATGGGATAGCAAAGAACGATGCGCATAGATGCCCGAGCCGTGGAAGGTTGGAGAACCGAATCGTACCGCCTGGGGCGGTGGTGGAAAACCTCTAGGACATCCCAACCACCCCCGTCGGTTCGGTCTGGCGGCCGGGCGCCCCCTGGAGCCAGACGGGACAATCAGGGGGCCAAGCGGCTGGATTTGCCGGGGGCCGGCGGGTTAGAATAGGGTTTTGGGCCCGCTCGCCGACGCTTCCCGCCTGGCGCTTGCCGCGCCGACCTCGCAACCAATCCACGAGCCCCAGTGGCCCGCTGGCGTCCCAGGAGATTGCTGACTCGTGTCCCATCGCTATACCATTAGCACCGCCACGGTGATCCTGCTGGTCGTGTTGCGGCTGAACATCGGCTGGCACTTCTTCAGCGAGGGGGTCAAGCATTACACCGATCCGCTGTGGACCAGCGAGCCCGTGTTGCGCAGCGCGACCGGCCCGCTCGCGCCCCTGTACCGGGCCTACCTGCCCGATTTTCATGAGATGGACCACTGGCTTCACGGCGACCGGCCCGAGAAGGCCGCTGACGCGGTGAAAGGCTGGATCGACCAGATCGAAAGCGATTGGGACCAGCGCCGCCAGGAGTTTGCCCTGCATTACGGCCTGGACGAAAAACAGCAGAAGCGTTCGACCCAGGTGGCCGGCGAATACCTGGACGAGCTCCGCCATTGGGGTTCCAGCCATCGCGACGAGTTGGAAAACCACCTCCATCAATGGCGGCGCAAGGAAACGGCCAGTCAAGGACCCGAAGCCGGCGACGTGCCGTTTCGCCAGCAACGCGTGGCCACCAGCCAGCGAGAATTGACAGCCGAGGCCGATGGCTGGCGCGCCGAACTCGCGGGCCTGGAAGGCGAGTACGAGAACTCACTCTCTGACCTCCTCACCGACGAACAACGGGGGATCAAGCCCTTGCCGCCGGTGCCCACGGCCATCGATTCGGTCGATCTGGTGATGACTTATGTTATTCTGGGGATAGGCGCTTTGTTGTTGTTGGGGCTGTTTACCCGCACGGCCTGCCTGGCCGGCGCGGCGTTTCTGTTGTCGGTGGTGATGACGCAGCCATTTTGGGTGAGCGACGCCCAACCGACGTTCAACCAGTTCGTAGAAATGTTTGCCTTGCTGGCGCTGGCCACCACGCACGTGGGCCGCTGGGGCGGGCTCGACTTCTTTGTCCATCATTTGATCTTTGGACGCGCGGACGCGACGAAAGGTACGACCGATGCATCTGACTCCTGAAGAAAAAGCCGTCGGGAAAGAGAACTTTCAGAACGTGATCGGCGTGACCCGGCGCGACTTCCTCAAAGCCGGCATCGCCGCCGGGGCCGTCTCCGGAGCCGGACTGGGCGCCATGTATTTCGGCTACGAGGCCTCGGTCAGTAACCCGTTGCGGGTGGGCATCATCGGCACCGGCGACGAAGGCAACGTGCTGTTGGGCGCGATCACGCCCAGTTACCTGCAGGTCGTGGCCATCTCCGACATTCGCCCCTACAACGTGCACCGCGCGTTCCACGGCGACCACTCCAGTGAAAACGCCCTGCGCGTCCGCTGCGGCTTGCTCACCAAATACGACTGGAAGACCGAGGACGAAGCCCGCAAGCACGTGAAAGTCTACAACCAGGACTATCACGACCTGCTGGCCGACAAGGACGTCGAAGCCGTGATCATCGCGCTGCCGCTGCACCTGCACGCGCCGGTGGCCATCGAGGCCATGAAAGCCGGCAAGCACGTGCTGACCGAAAAACTGATGGGGCACAGCGTGCACGAGTGCAAGGAGATGGCCCGGGTCTCGCAGCAGGCGAACAAGCTGTTGGCCACCGGGCATCAGCGGCACTACAGCATCCTGTACGACAACGCGGTGGATACGATCCGCCGCGGTTTGATCGGCGACATCCACAGCATTCGCGCCCAGTGGCACCGCGGCAACCTGCCCGGCCACGATAGCTGGTCGATGCCGCTACCGGACGACGCCATGGGCAAGCGGATCGCGAAGCTGAAGAAGGACTTGGAAACGGCCAAGGGCGCGGCGGTGGACTCGAAGCTCTCGTCGCTCAAGAAGGAGTTTGAATCGGCCCGCTCGCACATGATGGACAAGCTGTCCAAGGAGCTGGAACAGCTCGAGCTGCAGTATCTCGATCATGGCGTCAAGGCCGAGGACCACGGCTACGAGGAAATCACGCTCGCCAACGGCAATCGCCGCCCAGCCTTGGAAGAGCTGATTCGCTGGCGATTGTGGCACCGCACCGGGGGCGGATTGATGGCCGAGCTGGGCAGTCACCAGCTCGATGCCGCGGGCATCTTCATCAGCGGGCTGCGCGAAGACGGCAAAAAGGCACTGCCGCTGTCGGTCTCGGCCGTGGGCATGCGATCGATCTTTCCGCTCGATCGCGATTGCGAGGATCACGTCTATTGCGTGTACGAGTTCCCCGGGCCCGACTACGAGAGCGACCCGAACAAGAAGATCGGCGTCGTCTACACGTCGATCAACGGCAACGGTTTCGGCGGCTACGGCGAGACCGTGCTGGGGACCAAGGGGACGTTGATCCTGGAGCGCGAGCAGGACGTGATGCTGTTCAGCAGCGGCGCGTCGACCACGACAAACGTGACCGTGGCCAAGGGCTCCAAGGGCGGCCCCACGCTCGACACCACCCAGAGCGGCGGCGGCGAAGCCGCGGTCGGCAAGCAGGCCCTTACCGGGCCGGTAAGCCGCGGCTACACCGAGGAGCTCGAACACTGGGCCTGGTGCATTCGCAATCCCGACCCCAAGAATCTGCCCCGCTGCCATCCCAAGGTGGCCCTGGGCGACGCCGTGATCGCGCTGGTGACCAACCAGGCGATGCGCGAAAATGCCCGCATCGATTTCAAGCCCGGGTGGTTCGAAATCGAAAGCGACGATACGCCCGAGGGCGTGACGCCCGACGTTGGCCGCTACGCCTGACGGTTGCAAGCTCCCAACGGCTGGTCTTATCATGGGGAACCGCTCGACGTGCGCGCCCACTGCATTGCGCAGCGCAGTCTCTTGTCCATTCGGCCCTGTCAGCTTAAGGAGCAGCGATCGTGGAAAAATGGCCCCTGGGCGTCTTTGCCAGCATCGACGCGGGCTTGGGCGTGAAGCTGGAAGTGGCTCATGAGCTGGGCGTGCCGACGATCCAGTTGCACGCGCCCGAAAAGTCGACCCGCACGGAAGCCGGTGCGCGGGCGTTTCTCGATCGGCTGGCCGGCTTTGGCATTCAGATCACGGCCGTCTTCGGCGGCTTCGCCGGCGAAAGCTACGCCGACATTCCCACCGTCACCCGGACGGTGGGCCTGGTGCCGCCGGCCACGCGCACCGAGCGGACCAAGGAGATGAAAGAGATCGCCGACTTCGCCCGGCTATTGGGCGTCGACGTGGTGGCCTTGCACCTGGGATTCGTGCCCCATGCTCCCAGCGATCCGTTGTACGTCGACGTGCGGGCCGTCACGCGCGATCTGTGCGATCACTGCCGCAGCCAGGGCCAGGCCCTGCATTTGGAAACCGGTCAGGAGCCGGCCGACACGCTGCTGGCGTTTATCGCCGACGTCGAGCGGGACAACCTGTTTATTAATTTCGACCCGGCCAACATGATCCTGTACGGATCGGGCGAGCCGATCGAGGCCTTGGAAAAAGTGGGCCGCTATGTCCGCAGCGTGCACTGCAAGGACGCCCGATGGGCCGCCAATCCGGGTCGCGAATGGGGCACCGAAGTCCCGCTGGGTGAAGGAGACGTGGGCATGGAAGACTATCTCCGTACGCTCGCCAAGATCGGCTATCGCGGACCGCTCACGATCGAACGCGAAATTCCCCAGGAGCCCGAGCGACAAAAAGCCGAAATCGGCCGTGCATTGTCACTACTTGCCGAATTGAAAAGCAAAATCGGTTAAGCAAACCGCGTCCGTTTAGCCCGGAGCCAACGGCGACGGCGTGTCGAACGCGTGTTCCAAGCCAATGCAACACGCCGTCGCCGTTGGCTCCGGGCTAAACCGATGTGATAACGTCAGTCTTCGCGGCAACGGACTCTGCATTTCATGAGCCGCATCCCCGACACTCCGCGTCGAACCAGCCCGCGAGCGCGACGTGCCCGTGATCCTCGCATGGCCCGCGCCTTGGCCGAGTACGAAAAGGTGGCCCACCAGGTGACGGCCACCGAGGCGGCCCTGCGCGACACGCTGTTCGGTCCGGGCTCGATTGCCGAGGCGGCGCTTGGCTACGTCGACGAAGAGGCCGCCGGCATGGTCGTGTTTTTTCGCACGTATTCCACGTTTCTCGGCCAGCCAGGCATCTACCTGGAAGACATCTTCGTCGAAGATCGCTTTCGCGGCGTCGGGCTCGGCAAGGCCCTGATGGCCTACGTGGCCAGGATCGCCCGCCAGCGCGGCTGTGGCCGGCTCGAATGGTCGGTGCTCGATTGGAACGAGCCGGCCATCGGCTTCTATCGCTCGCTCGGTGCCCGGCCGATGGACGAATGGACTGTTTACCGGCTCACCGGCGAAGGCCTGGCAGAGTTGGGGCGAGCCGATGCCTGAGCCGGCGACCATGACCACGGCCAATCAGCGGCACGCTCTGGCGTTCCTGTTTGTCACCGTGCTGGTCGACATGATCGGGTTCGGCATCGTGCTCCCCGTATTGCCCGAGCTGATCATGGAGCTGTCCGACGTCAACGTCAGCCAGGCGAGCGTCTATGGCGGCTGGCTGGCCTTCACCTACGCGGTGATGCAGTTCTTCTGCGGACCGATCATCGGCAACCTGAGCGATCGGTTCGGCCGCCGTCCGGTACTGCTGTTCTCGCTGTTGGCGTTCGGGCTCGATTACCTGCTGATGGGGCTGGCGCCGACCCTGGCCTGGCTATTTGTGGGGCGGGCCATCGCGGGAGTCGCGGGCGCGTCGTACACCAGTGCCAACGCCTACGTGGCCGACATCAGCCCGCCGGAGCGCAGGGCGCAGAACTTCGGCCTGATTGGTGCCGCGTTTGGCGTCGGTTTCATTATTGGACCGGCTTTGGGCGGCCTGTTTGGCGGGCTTGGGCCGCGGGCCCCGTTCTTTGTCGCCGCGGGTTTGGCGCTGGCAAACCTGGTGTACGGTTACGTAGCGCTGCCGGAAAGCCATTCGCCCGAGATGCGCAGGCCTTTTTCCTGGCGACGGGCCAACACGTTTGGCACGCTCCTGGCCATGCGCCGCTATCCGGTCGTGGTTGGCTTGGCCGTAGTGCTGCTGATGTGGCAATTGTCGCACCAGGTGCTCCCCAGCACCTGGGCCTTCTACACGATCGAAAAGTTTCGCTGGAGCGAGGGCGCGATCGGCCTGTCGCTGGCGTATGCCGGTGCGCTGATGTTGCTCGTGCAAGGCATGCTCACGCGCGTGCTGATTCCGCGCGTGGGCGAAGCGGCCGCGGTGATCGTCGGCATGAGCACGGCCGGTCTGGCGTACCTGGGCTACGCGGCGGCAACCGAGGGTTGGATGATGTACGCCTGTTTGACCGTCGGGTCGCTCGCCGGCCTGACGTACCCTTCGCTCAACGGCCTGATGTCGCAGCACATTCCCACAACCGCACAAGGCGAGCTCCAAGGCGGCATCGCCAGCATCTACAGCCTGACCACGATCGTCGGCCCGCTCATGATGACGCAATTGTTTGGCTATTTCACAAGCGCGGCGGCCCCGTTCTATTTTCCCGGCGCGGCCTTCGTCTTTTCCGCGGCGCTGTTGCTGGTCGGAGCGGCGCTGTTCCTGCGCTTGATACGAGCTGCCGGCAGTCGCTCGGTGGCCGCGGCGGTCACGGTGCCCGACGGAGAAACCTCTCCGGTCGTTCCCGACGCGTGAATCGCCCGCTGCGCGTGGCACCCGGCGATCGTTAACTGCCAGCCCCCCGTTTCCGTCCCGGCGTCCTGGGACGCAGCAGCCACAGCACCGCCAACAGGGGAATGGCCAGCAACAGCAACTTTGGCCGCAGGATCACCAGCACGGTGAGTACGCCGCCGCTGATGGCCAGCCACCGCGGAACGTGTTGCACCTGTGGGTAAGCAAACCACCAGATGACCATCACGGCTCCAACCCGCACGCAAGCCCCGAAATGGCGTCGTCCAATTGCTCGCGCGCAACGAAGCCGGCAATCAGCAACAAGACGGCAAACAACCCGATCGTGGCCCGCATGTTGCGATTATGGCGCTGGCGGCACCGCCTGCCCAGGGCACCGACTCAGATCCGATCCAGCGAGTCGAACCAGCGGACGAGCCCCTCGAGCTCTTCGCCGGTCAGATACCGGGCCTGTTCGCCGATTTCGACGACGACGACCGGATACTTCGCCTCGCGAAGCCGCTTGATGCCGGCTTCGGTGGCCTCGGTCTCCTCGGTCTTGGTGGCCAGCGTGGTGTAAAATGCCAGCCGCTGGACCGGATCGGTTTCGGGCAGTTGCGACAGTCGGGGCAGGGGGGCATCGACCGCCGCCACAGCTCGCACGACGCCGGCGTTGACGAAGCCGAACAGATACGCCAGCGCCCGCCCCCTTGATGCCCGTGCACGACAACCCGCTGGGGATCGACCGCGTAGGTCTTCATCGTCCGGTCCAGCACGCGGCGAATGAAGCGAGCCTCGGTCGGCTGCCACTTGGTGCGATCCGCCGACTTGGGCGCCAGCAGAATAAAGTCGTACTTTTCGCACAAGGGCTTCCACAGCGGCAACAGCTCATCCTGCTTCACGCCGCCGGGCGCGTGCAGCCACACGACCACACCGTGCGGCACGGCCTCCGAATAATCCTCCGGCACGTAAGCCAGGCATTCGTTTTCGAACTCCGGCAGCTTCATTTCCACGACGCCCACTTCCGGCCGATTGGTCTCCGGCGGTGCGTCGTCGCCGGGGGCGTAAGCCGGGGGCAATTCGCCGGGCACCGTCTCGGGTAGGGTGGCCAACTGCGGCTTGAGCAACAACGTCGCCTCGCCGCGGCGGGCCTCGACCGTCACCGTATCGCCCGGGGCGAGCGCTTGCATCTTTTCGACCAGCGCCGCGGCATCGGTCACCTCTTCGCCGTTGATCGTTTGCAGGCGATCGCCCGGCTCCAGCCCGGCGGCGGCGGCCGGGCTATCGGGATAGACATAACGGACGGTTACGCCCGGCGACTTGCTTTCGCCCATCTGCCGCAGCGGCAGAATGCCGAGGAAGGGGGCCACGTACGGTTCGATTTTGTCGGCCAGCTCCACGCGCCGGTCGATCCGCTCGTCGCCGCGCAGCGCCACGATGCGTACTGACTCGCCCGCATAGTGCGGACCCAGCAGATGCTTGAGCTCCGCCTGGCGCCCGACCGGCTGGCCGTCGACCTCGATAATCTTGTCGCCTGCCCGAAAGCCGGCCTTGAATGCCGGAGCCGTGGCCCGCGCGGCGGCAATCACCGGCGGCACGCTATACAGGTCGTGCTCCTTGAAGGCGATGCCCAGCAAGCCCGGGTACAAGTCGTGGCCTCCTTCGAGCTTCGCCAGCACGCGCATCACGCTCGCCAACGGAACGGCGAAGCCGATGCCCGAGTCATACCATTCGACCCCCGCGACTTCCTCACTCCCCTGCGGGGACATCGGCACGAGCACTCCCAGCACGCGTCCGGAAATATCCACGAGTGGCCCGCCGTAGTTGTTGGGCGAAATCTTGGCATCGGTCTGGATGGCCTTGCCCCAGATGCGGCCGACGGCGCTGACGATGCCCACCGAGACGTTCGGCCGGTCGGCCTCGAACGTCCGCCCCACGGCCAGCGCCCACTGGCCGACGTGAATCGCTTCCTCGGGCACGAACTCGGGCACCACGAGCGGTTCCTCGGTCTCGACTTTCAAGAGCACCAGCATCCGGCTGTGATCGGTGGCCACCAACCGCGCGGCCTGCCGCTTGCCGCCGGGAAGCGTGATGAGGATCGAGTCGGGCTTTTGCACGAAGTTGAAGGCGCTGGAAACGATGTAACCGTCGGCCGCGACCACCAGGCCCGTCGTGGGCGCGGTGCCGACCAGCATTTTGCCGATGCGCTCCAACCCACCCACGGTTTCGATCCGCACGACCGACGGAGCCACCCGCTCGACCGCCGCCCGCATGGCGCGTTCTTCGAGCGCCGCCAACGAATCGTCGGCCGTGCCCTGCGGCGCGTTACCGACAGCGACGCCCACCAGCGCCAGCGTGCACAGAGCGATTCGGCTAATAGCGGGCAACGTCACGGGGCCTCTCCAGGTGCGGATTTCAGGTCGACTTCCAACAATTCCGTGCCGCGCATCAACACCAGCCGCAGCGTGCTGCCGCGCTCGATGTGCGCCAGTTCGTCTTCAAATCCCTGGCAGGAATGGACCAGGTTGTCGCCGACAAATACAACCAGGTCGTCGGGGCGAATGCCCGCCTCGGCAGCGGGCGAGCCGTCGCGCACCAGCTCCACGTAGGGGGGCGTCCGCTCGAGCACGTCGGGCACGAGCACCATTCCCAGCGACGCCAGATCAACGGCCTCCTCGGGCAACAGCTCGGGCACTTGTTCGGTCGGCCGGAATTTTCCGGCCATGATCAGCTCGACCGATTCGCGCAGCTCGTCGATCGGCAGGGCGTAGTTGAGCCAGATGTTGTTCTGAGCGCTGCGCAGCTCCTTGCCGAGCATGCCCAACAGCTCGCCGAATTGATTCACCAGCGCCCCGCCGGCGGCCCCCGGATTATTGGTCATCGCGTCGAGCACGTACACTTCGCCGCGATAGGGGGACTCGAACACGCCGTGGCGGGCGTCGAGGCGCGTTTTCACCGCGACAATGCCGTGCTGCACGCTGGCCGGCTCGTCGCCGGTGGCCACGCCAAACAAGTTGCTGAAGGCCAGCACGCGGCTGCCGCTTTCGGCCGGCACGGCGGCGGCCAGATCGAAATGCGCCAGGTCGTCGGCTTCGATCTTGAGCACGGCCAGTTCCAGTCGCGGATCGGCGCCGAGGAGCTTGGCCTCGAAGCCGCGGCCATCGTTGAGCGTGGCCTTGACGTAGTCGGTGTCGAGCACGTAGCTCCACACCGTCAGGATGTGTCCGGATTCGGAAATCAGGAATCCGCTCTGGTAAGGCTCCAACCCGCTCGGCCCGCCGGCGCCGTAGATCTTCACGATCTTCGGCTGCGTGGCTTCGATCACCGGAGCCAGCGACTGGGCCCGCGCGACGCACGCGGCCGTGAGCAACCAGACGCCCAGCGGAACCGCCGCCGAGCGGAAAGCAGCCCACGCACCACGGCCCCGCAGCGCCTGAGCCGCCGGCGTCCACGACTCGCTTGGCAGGCATCGCTCAATCATCCGCCGGCCCTCCTGGCTGGCCTTTGAATTGATACTCCTTGCAGACAAACAGGTATTCGAAGTGGTCGCCGTGCCGCACTTCGATTCGTCCGGGGAGTCGCCGCCCGCCGACTTCCTGAAAGTCGCTGAAGTACAGCTCGCAGGGGTCGACGTCTTCTTGCGGAACCATTTCCATCGCGACCAACGTCCCCTCGGCCGGATCAAACAGGAACCGGCACTCGACGTCGTCGAAGAACCCCACCAGCACGTCGCACAGACCGTCGTGGCCGGCGACCGGCGCGGTGCCCAGGTAATACAACTGGGCAAACCCGTCGGGCCCTTCGACCAGCAGACGCCGCCACAGCGACAGCGCCACCAGCAATCCGCCGCTATCGGGCGGCTCGAGGTGGTTGGACAATCCGCCGGCCAGCGCCACCCGCAGCTCACCCGAAGGGAGCCTGATGGCGGCTTCGTCGTCAGAGAACTCCAGGCGGAACTCTTCGGCGCCGCCGGTCTCGCCCGTGATGGTCCAGGGCTGGTTCCAGGCCGCGTAGTCGCCCCGGGCCACCAGCGCCGCCCACACGCGATCGCGCTCGACTTGGTTGAAGTAGTAGTTCACGTAGCCGGGTTTGGCGGTGAAATGTTGTTTGACGATCTCGGGCATCGGGGGCGGCTTTTTGCCCGGATGCATTGGATGCGGCAGCGGATCGGGGGGCTCTTCGCCCGGCTTCCGCTTGGGCCGCGGCTCGGGCTCGCGGTCCTTGACCATTTCTTCCAGCTCGATCTGCGCGTGCACGCCCCGCAAACGCACCAGCACGTCGAAACGTTCGCCCTGGTGCAAAAACGACAGCGGCACCCGCCAGCCGCGCGGAAAAATGCCCAGCACGTTTTTGAAGGCGTTGACCGTGGTAATCGTTCGCCCGCCAAAGGCCACGATCTCGTCGCCGTAGCGCAGACCGCGGCGAAAGGCGTCCGACTCTTCGAGAATATCGTCGACGATGACCCGGCCGCTTTCGTCGCTGTGCACGACGGCGCCCAACGTGGCGTGATCGGCGATGCGACCACTCTTCAGATGGCCCAGGAAGTTCTTGATCTGGTTGATGGAGATCGCATAGCCCACGCCGACGTTGACGCGGCCCCGTTTCTCGAACGAGCCACGCCCGTTGATGCCGATCAGCCGCCCCTGGGCGTCAAACATCGGCCCGCCCGAGTTGCCTGGATTGATCGCGGCATCGGCCTGCAGGCAGTCGGCATACTCCAGGATCGTGCCGGCCGGATATTGGTAGCGATGCACTCCCGAGATCACGCCATAGGCCACGGTCGGCTGAAAGTCGGTGGCCAGCAGGAACGGGTTGCCGACGGTGAAGCCCAGTCGCCCACGCGCACTCGGTCGCTGTCGCCGAGCACGGCATCGGGAAAGTCGTCGCGACCCAGAAGTTTGATCAGAGGCCACATCGCCGGTGGGGTCGAGCCCCACGATCACGGCGTCGTACAGCTTGCCATCGGACATGCCACACTGCATCGCATCGCCTGTGGCACTCTGGTGACGTGGAAGTTCGACAGGGCGTAACCGTCGGCCGAGATCACCACGCCCGAGCCGCCTCCTTGCCCGCCGGGCGAAAATACGGCCACCGTCGAGCTGACGCAGCTCTGGACGACCGCCACGCGCGCGGCTTCGGCCTCGAGCACGGCCGGATCGACCTGCCCGCGGGCCGCCACCGGCGCAAGCACCACCAACAGCACCCACAATCCCAAGCACTGACGCTCCCGTTGTCGCATTCCTTATGCTCTCCAATCACGCGGTTGCGCGCCGTCGTCCGCTCTGTCCTCGTCCCGTTCTATTTCGTCACCTGGGCGTCGACCAAGTCAAGCCGATCGCCGACGTCGAGCCCTTCGCCGTAATCGGCCAATATCTCCAGCCGCTTGACGCCGCCGATCTCCAGGTTCAGCTCCTGGGGCGGATCGGTGCCGCGGATGTCGCCTTCCCACAGGCGCTTGCCGTCCCCTTTGATTTCCAGCCGCACGCTGCCGGTCTCGCGCGTCGCGTCATCGATTCCCACGGTGGCTCGGAACTGGCGAAACCGATCGGGCAGCTTGTACACCAGCTCGGTGCGACTGGCCAGCGAGAGTCCCTTGTGGAACTCGCGGCCACCCAACCGGAGCGGGTTCTGCTCGAAGCCCGTATCGCGGCGATACGCGTAGAACTCCAAGAGCCCCTGGGGCGGCTGGTCGAAACCCACCAGCGGCGTGTAGGACACGGTCTCGGGCTCCAGATCGCTTAGAAAGGCGATCTTGCCAAACGAAAAATCGAACCGGGCCACGCGATCCAGCGGAATCTCGTGCGCCGTGCCCAGTGGCGTCTCCACCTTCAGCTTGTCGCCGAGCAATTCGACGCTCTGCATTTGCAGCCGCGAGCCGTCGGTCGCCACCAGCATGCCGATGGCCTCGAGCAGCTCGCGCTGCCTGGGATGGGCGTACACCAGGCCGGTGATCTTCGGCCGGTTGACCGAGATCACCTCGCCGTCCAATTCGAACTTGCACGTCTCGGCGTCCAGGTCGCCGACGACGCCTTCGAGATAATCGAGGGCGTCTTTCTTGCGCACGACGAGCAGGTCGCCGGCGGCTTTGGTTTCGGTGATGTCGGACCACTGTTTGCCGAGGCGGGCATCGAGATCATCTGCGGCGACAAACCGCACCCAGCGAACGGCGCGTAGTGGGCAATTCGTAGTCCTTCTCGCCGGCCGTGATCGTGGCCTTGCCGTTGCTCGACAGGTAGCGCGTGGCGGCCAGGCCCGAGCCATCCATCAACTCGACCCACAAAGGGGCCGTGGCGGGCGAGGGCGTGGCGGCTGGACGCGGAGCGAGCGTGGCCAGCTTGCCGAGCGGGAAATGAACGGCACCGGCATCAGTATCGAGCACCAGCTCGCGGCTCGTCAGCGCCGCCAGTTCGCCGGCGGCGGTGTGGCCGTCCAGCGTGCGGGCCTCGAAGGCCGCGGCCAAGGCCAGGGAAACGAGAATGGGGAACATCAACACCATTGTAGGCTCTATTTGTCGGCGTTTTCGTTCTCGGTGGCAAGCTTGCGGAAGTATTGTTCGATCATGTCGCGGTAATGGGCCGGAAACTCCTTGCCTATCTGCTGCAAGGCTTCGTCCCGCTCGCGCGGCGGCAGGTCGCCCCAGCCGCTGCCGTCGCCAATCGGCTTGTTGGCCACCTTGCCTTCTCCTTTGCCGCCGACGGGCATGCTGTCGGGCAGGGGCTGCAAGGGCATTTTTTGGCTGCCACCGCCTTGGGCCGCGGCCGCGGCCGCGGCGGCGGCCTGCTGCTGTTTTTCCATCTCCTCGATCAGCTTGTCGAGCGAGGCGATTACGCCATCCTCGACTTCGCGCACCTTCGGCCCGGCCCGGCCCAGGTCCAGGCGCCGGCGAATGTCCTCCATCCGCCGCGCAATGTGGTCGAGCGATTCGTCCTTCAAGCCTTCCAAGTCGGCCTGCATCAACCGGGCCAACGAGGCGTAACGCCGGGGAATCGTCGTTTCGTTTTCCAGCAGCCGCTCGATCGTCGCCAGGCCCGCGTCGCGCTTGAGCGTGCGATGCTGCACGACGGCCTGGTAGAACAGCAGCCCGGCCGGATCCACGACGTCGCCCGTCGAAAGCCCTTCGAGCTGTTCGGCAGCCTCGTCGTACAGCAATTCATTCACCAGCCAACGGCCGTACAACAACCGCAGGTTGTGCCGCACGATGGGCGGCGTCGCCTCGTCCGACAGCCAGGCGACGTCCGGCAACTCGACCGCTCGCCGCGGTTGCGAACAAAACGTCACCAGCTCGCGCGCCCGAGGATCGGCCAGCGCGAAGGTCGAGCACGTCAGGTCGAGCAGATAAACCTGGTTGCCGTCGGCCGCGGCGCGATTCCACAGCGACTCGGCCGCGGCATGCGCCGGATCGTCCGCGCCGGCTTCGGCCAGCCAAGCGAACGCCTGCTGCCGCGCGGCGTCGACCGAGGGCACCTGCCAGCTCGCCCGCTGGGCAAACGGCCGGGCCGGTCGATCGTCGGCCGCAGCCGCGGCGCAAACCAGCGCGAGGGCCATGGCGCAACACGCTTGTGCAATTCGCTGCGCGTTCATCGGTTCCTCCCCACTACGATGTCGCGGGTCACCTTGTGGATGCGCTGTTCGCGCTCGGCCAGCCGGCGGAGCACTTCCAACAGCTCGGGCCGGTCGACCTGCTCGGTCTTGGTCAAATCGCTGTAGCGCCGAGTGCGCTGTTCACGCGCATTTGCAGGGCGCGGATCATTTTTAGCTCGGAGATCGTGTCGACCAAGGGCATTTCCATCTCGCCGCCGGACTGGGCCGGGGGCTGCTGGTCCTGGTCCTGCATGTCCTTTTGGGCCTTTTCCAGGGCCGTGATCATCTCTTCCAGCGCGGTGATGATGTCCTCTTCCACCCCTTGCGTCAGCTCGCCGACCTGGGCCTCGCTCAACCGGTCGCGCACCGTGTACATGTCGTCGCGAATTTCGATGACGGCTTCCGGAAAGGCCACGGCGGAGCCTTCTTCCTGCAAGACGGCCAGGGCTTTTTCGGCTTCGATCGCGATCTCCGCTTCCTTGCGGCTCAGCCGGCCCGCTTCGATGGCGTCGTCGCGGTCGCGGTCCGCCTCGGGCACGCGATCCAGCCGTTGCGTGCCCTCGTAGACTTCGACCTGGGCGTCGAGCATCTTGCGAAAGCGGGCTTCGAGCATGGCCAGCGTGCGCGACATTTCTTCCTCGCGCAACTGCCGCAGAATCTCCTCCAGCTCGGCTTTCGCCTGTTCCAGCTCGCGCAGGGCCTCGGCCTGCTTTTCCTGGGCGTCCTCGCGCTTGGCCTGTTCGAGTTTCTTTTGAGCTTCCTGCATCCGCTGCTGAGCTTTTTCGAGTCGCTCTTGCGCGGGATTCTGTTGGGACGGTTCTCCGCCGTCCTGCGGCGACCTGCCCGGGGGCGGCGGTTCTACCGGCGGCGATTCGCCCGGCTGGGGTTTGCCCGACTCGGACTTCTCACCGGACTGCTTGTCGCCGGACTCGCCCGGCTTCTGTTCGTCGTCGTCGGACTTCGGCTTGTCCCCCTCCTGCTTTTCGGCGTCAGACTTCCCCGAATCTTGTTTGTCGCCGTCGGACTTCTCGCCCTGTTTATTCGAATCGTCCGACTTCTCGGACTCGCCCTCCTGCTTTTCGTCGTCGTCTTTCTGGTCGCCGGACTCTGACGGCTCTTCGCTTTCGCCGGCCGGCTTGGATCCTTCATTTTCGGCCAGGTCGTCGGCCAGTTTGCCGGTCTTTTCCGAAAGCTCGCCCTGGCGGTCGGCCAATTCCTGGGGTTCGCCGTCGCGCTGGGTCGCTCCCTGGATGCCGCGCTGCTCCTTGATGATCTTATTGACCCGCTTCAGATATTCGCGGATGCGCTCCTTTTCCGATTCGATCCGCTTCGAGCGATCCTCGCTCAACAGCAATTGCAGCAGCTTGACCAGATCGTCGTGCACGTCCCCCTGGCCGCTGATGACGGCCGACAGCCGCTCCTCGCGCAATAGCTCGACCAGCTTGTCAAACTGCTGATCGATGGCCCGGTCCTTGCTCTGGGCCACGGCCTGCCGCAACAGGGCCGCCCGGCGGGGATCGGTCGGAGCGGTCAACTCGGCCATCCGCAGCAAGAGGCGTTCCAACTCTTGGAAGCGCTCGGCCACTTGCTCCTGCCGGCCTGCCAGATCGTCGGCTTTCGACGACGCGGGCTCGGCGGCCGGCTCGTCGGCCTTCTGGGCTCGGGCCAGCGGGGTGGCAACGAGTGCCCCGGCGAACAGAATTGCCGCAAACCAGGCGGTTTTCATCGGGTGCACTCCATCGGGCGTCATTCGATCAGGCTCCGCAAATCCTGCTTTTGCTGCCGCTTCGTTTCTTCGTTGACGTGCTGCTGGTCGTCGATAATCTGCCGGAGCATGTCGAGCACCTCGTTGAAGGTTTCCAACTCCAACATTTTATCAAGAACTCCCTGCATCTTGACGAGAATCGCGTCGATTTGCCCAACCGCCTCGGCTTGTGTCTTGACGGCCGCCGGTGGACTGGACAGTTGGGTGACGAGCTGCTCGAGCTGCGACACCAGCGGTGGAAAGCTGTTCTCGGCAATCGCCTTGAGCGGGTCGGAAATGCCCTCTTTGAGTCGCAGCTTGAGCTCCTCGGTGTCGATCCGGTTGTTGATCATCTCCTCGCGAATCTCGTCGAAGGCCGTGGCCAACTGCCGTGTCTCGTGGCGGCTCCGCTCGCTGTTTTGCAACACGCGCTCGACTTGCAGCGACTCGGCCGGGCGCCGCGGCGCGGCGTCGGCATCGTCCTCGCCCGGCGGCTCGTCGGCACCACGACCCGCGCTGTCCGGTTTTTCGGCGGCGGGCGGCGCAAACTCGATGCCAGCCAACAAATCGCGCGTGTCGGTCAACTCGGCGATGATCGTCTCGAACCGCCGCCGGAGCATCAGCTCGCGGGCTTCAAGCATCGAACGCAACTGTTCGGCCGTCACCACGTCGAGCACGTACCGCTGGCTCGTGCCGACGTTCGCTCCGGTGGCCAGCGCACAGCCGTCGGCCGCCTGCACCGACCAATGCAATCGTTGCTTGGGCTCGAGCCGCAGATCGCCCACTTCCAGGGCTCCGCTCACGGCCAGGTGGTCCTCGCCATCGGCCGCCACGCCGAACGGCCGCTGCTGGGGCGGGGCGTCGTCGACGTGAAAATCGAACCACACCTTGTCCACGCCATAGTCGTCGGTGACCTCGCCGGCCGCCGGCAAGCGGGCCGCCGGCGTGATGGCCGTGCCGATGCCGCGCAGCGAGACGTTCACCTGCGGCGGCTCGTCCGGCACCGCCGCCAACGTCAGCGGGATCGCCTCGCGGCTGCGAATTCCGTCACGGTCACTTAGCGTAAAAAGCAACGTCTTGTCTACGTCCAATTGGCCGAGCGCGAATTGGAACCGATCGTGCGGCGAGCCGTTTTCTTCGGCCACTTCAATCCGATGCGTCACCGGTGCATTCTCGTCGGCCACGTCGTCGATCTGCACCAACACCAGCGGCTTATTGGCCGTGGCCAATATCGTGACCTGCGTGCCGGCGGGCACCTGCATCAGGCCGGCCACTGGAATCTCGCGCAACGCGCGACGGGTGTACGGCGGATACTCGCAGCGGAGCGTCATGCTGCTGACCGTGGGACTGTCGACCACGTCGAGATAAAAGGGCCCCTCGCGATCGTCGCCGCCGGCCACGTAAAACTCCAAGGGCGCAAGCACGCTGCGGAACGTATAGGCGTACGGTTGAAACGCGGCCTCGCCGGGTTTGACGATTCCCTCGCGGCTCATGTTCTCGCGGCCGTGTGCTCCTTCGACGGTGCTGTAGCGCACCTCGACGATTTCGGGGATTTCGCGCCCGAGCGCCGCATCGGCCGTTACGACGAGATTCCAATCGCCGCCCCGGGCGATCTTCACCCGGCCGTCGTCGCCGAAGCCCTCGACCGCCAGGTGCGTCCGACGCGGCCACAGCTCTTGCGATAACAGCAAACTGCGGCGAGCCCAGGTGCCCAGTGCGGTGGGCTCGGCAATGGCCAGCACGCCGATCGCCGCCACGAGCCCCACGGCCAGGCTCACGCGTCGCGCCAGCGGAGCGGGCCGAAAGACCTGCCTCAGGTCCACGCCCGCGGCTCGCGACAGTGCCTCGCGATGCGAACGGGCCAGCATGGCGGTGTTGAACTCAGCGGCATGCGACGGATCTTCGGCCAGCTCGACGGCCGTCAACAAGCTGTCGTCAAACTGCCGGAAACGACGCTCGAGGACCAGCGCCATGCTTCGATTCCGCAGGGGCACCAGCAGTCGCAGGACCAGGTAGCGCAAAACAACCCAAACCAGCCCCGCGCCGACCGCCATGAGCAACGTGGCCCGGAGCGGGCGCGGCGGCTCGAACCCCCAGTCCAGTGCCAGGCTGATCCAGAAGGCTGCGCCCAGCAGGACGAACACGGCGGCCAGGCCGTCGGCCCACACGTACGCCCGAATGCGGCGGCGCAAGCGAGCCAACAGCGACTCGATCGCCGGTTCCAGGGGCACGGTGGATTTGATTTCAGTCGCCATCCGATGAACCGAATTCCTCAAGCGTCCGACGCGCTACGCAATTTACGTGTTTCACTCAAGCCAGTTTCGACAAGCGGCGAATGAGCCATTCCAGGCACAGTGCGCCGCAGATCACGACGAGCAACCCGCGCATCCAATCGAACTCGAACTCGCGATCGGTGACGCCGGCCAGGTAGGTTGATTCGGAGCGGTCCTTCAATTGCTTCACCAGCGGCGGCAGCCCCCGATGTCCCAGCACGGCGTCGGCGCCGACGTAATACATGCCGCCGGTCCGCTTGGCCAATTCGGACAACAGCGCGTCGTTCCGCTGCGGATTCTCCCGCTCGACGTCCGGCACGCGGACCTGAATGCGTCGTGCCAACAGCTCCGACCCGCTGTCCGGCACCGGCAACTCGAGCCGGTAGGTGCCTTCGACCAGGGCGGTGAACTGTCCGACGTACATTCCCTTGCGGCTCGGGTCGGGCAGAAGCTGCACCGCGTCGGTCACGCTGTCGGGACGAACCACGTCGAGCGTCACGCTGGGCACTTCGAGCGGCTCAAACTGCACGTCGCTAAGTTGTGCTCGCACCACGACCGTATTCCCCAGCAGGTAGCGATCTCGATCCACCAGCAGCATTCCGCGACTGGAGCCCACGAGCAGCCGCCCCTGCGACACGTGACGAATCAGCTTCGTGTACAACTGCTCGAAATACCGGTCGTCCAACGCCCGCAGCCGCCACATTTCGCCGCTGCCTAAATAAAAGACGCGTCCCGAGCCATAAAAGTGCCCTGCCAGGTACACCGGCTGCTCGTTGCCACCGGCGGTTTCGGGATCGGAATAGCGGGCGTAGACGTTCGCCCCCGGCTTGGCCCCGCGGACGTTGTAAAACCCGTACACGCCGGGGAAATCCGTCCACACCTGTTGGCTGCTAGTGGCCGTGTCGTCGAGCCACAGGAACTCGGCTTCGAGCCCGTCGCGGGTAAAGTCGAGCGGCCAGGGAGTGGTCGAGCCAAAGCGGCCCTCCTCGAACAGCGTCATGCGGCGGTTGAACTCCACCGGATACAGCCCGCGGATTTTGGCCAATTTCGGATCCTGCACCCAGCGATCCATCTCGACCGGTCCGGCGACGACGACCAGCCCGCCGGCTTTTTCGGCGACCCAGCGTTCGAGCAGGTCGATCTGCGCGGGGTCCATGTCCCGCCAATCGGGATCGAACGCCACGACACAGTCATATTCGAACATCTCTTGCGGCGTGGTCGGAAAATCCTGCAGGATCGCGTCGGCGTCCTGCGATGCTCCCTGGGCGGCCGATTGCAGCCATACGTCGACGACGACTTCCTTGTCGCGCTTCAGTTGGTTGCGCAGAAAGATATACTCGCGCGTGGGGCCGCTGGCCACGAGCAGCACGCGCGTCTTGCGGTCGACGATCTCGACGTCGACTTCCTGCTCGTCGTCGGCCGCGTTGCTGTCTTCGGGCGGAGCCTTCACGCGCAGGCGAAACACGCGGCGGCCCCGCTCGTCGGGTGTGATGTCGAACTTCACCGGCACGACTTCGCCGCGCCCGCCGAGCGTGACCCGTTCGCTGGCTTCGAGCTTGCCTTCGAGCTGGCGGCTCTCTTCGCCCGCGGGGCGAGAAATGAGCTCGACGCCCACCGTCCGATCCGAAAGCCCCTCGGACTGCAAATAGCCGGTGACCTGGAAGCTATCGCCGGGATACGCCCGGGCCGGGGCTACCAGGTCGCTGACGCGCACGTTCGCCGGACGGCGATCCGAACCGATGCCCACCGTGTAGATTGGAATCTTCGCGTCGCGGGCCGCGGCGATCGCCACGGCCGGATCGATGCCGGCGTTCTGCCCGCCGTCGCTGAACACCACGATCGCCGAAACGGGTCCGGCCCGCTCGTCGGTGATCAGCGTGCGCAAGGATTGGCCCAGCCGGGTTTCGCTGCCTTGGGGAAGCAGGGCGGCTTTCCAGTCGACGGGCTTTGCGGCGGCACCGGTCTTCTCCGCCGCGTCGGACGATTGCCGTTCGGCGTCGGCCGAACCTGGCGCCGGCAATTTGCCGAGCGTCGCCACGCGGTTCAAGTCGGCGTCGAAGCGGGCCAAATGCACGTCGTGTCGCTTGCGCAACTCGTCGAGCAGTCGGCCGTCGTCCAACACCGTTACCACCTCTTCCAACCGGTTGGGCGTGGCCGGCACAGCCGACGCGGTCGCGTCGTGCAAGCCCATGCTGAGGCTCGAATCTACCATCACCAGCACGCGCGAGTTGTGCACGATCTTTTGTTCGGTCCGCTTCTCCAGGTGCAGGTAAAAGACCAGCAGCCCGGCGAGCGCCGCCAGCCGCAGCACCAACAGCGCCGCTCCCACGCCGCGCCGCAGCTCCACTGTGTCACGGCGATACATCCACACGGCGAAAGCGATGATTGCCGCGCAAGCCACGGCCAGCACCAGATAATGCCACCGCTCGGCATACGCTTGCAGCCGCGAGAACTCGTACGTCGTGCGGATTTGTGCCATCAGGGAGAACATCAGGCGCGTCCTCCCTTGGCACGTGGATGGTAGCTGCATACGTAGGCCAACACCTGCTCGGCCAGCAGCACCGCCAGCAGGATGTAGAGCAACGTCTCGCTCAGGTTGACGCCGGCCAATTGCTGCGGGTTGTAATTGATGTCCCGCGCTTCGTGATACTCGTACTGCACGCCTTGAAGTTGGCCGGCCAGTTGCGTCGAGCTGAGCCGTTTCAGGTTGCCTTCGTCCGGCTCGACGTTCAGGGCGAAACGCTCGACCACCTCGGCACCGTCGATCTTCGTCAGCCGCGCTTCATAGACACCGCTGGAGTCGGTATCGGTCAAGATGGCCACGTGCTCGTTGGTGGACGCGTCATCGCCGTTCTTCGGCGCAGGAGCTTTTCCGCTGTTGGTCGGCGCGGGCGACAAGCCATCGGGAGCCGGTGCGTCTGCCAGGGTGTCGACCGACAGGCTCGCGCCGCCCAGCTCGCGGGGCATGACAAACCGCACTTGCGGCAAAAAGTAAGTCACGTCGAGCGGCACCGCCAGCGGCGAGCCGACCAGCCGCGTCGTATCCGGATGCCGGCCGGCCGACAGATACGATTGCAGTTCGAGCATCGCCACGACGAAGCTCGGGTTGCCGCGGGCCCAGTTGTTCCAGCTGCCCAGCGTCGTGTCGAGCGGCGAGGCCTTGGTCAAAAACGCCACCACGCGCCCTTCGCCAAACTTGCGTTCCACCACCAAGGGAGCCTTGTTGCGCAGGCGAGCGATCACTTTCGTGTTCGAATCTGGTTCCGGCAGCCAGTTTTTGTCCGTGGCGAAGTAGCGGTTGATTGTCACGGCATTCAAAAAGCTGTTCCGCTCGCCGGCGAAAACCGCAAAGATCGGATGTTCGGTCACCTCGATATCGGGCGCCTTCTCCAGCCGGTCGACCACCAGCTCGTCGGGCCCGACCAAGGGGAGCGGAAACAATCCCTCGCCGTCGCGATACAGGCTCTGGTTGAAGAACTCGGCCCGCGACTGTTCGCCCAGGAAGATGCCCAAGCCGCCGCCGGTCTTGACGAACGCCTCGAGCGCCGAAATCTCGGCCGGGTCGAGCCGCGCGATGTTCAACAGGTAAATCGTCTCGAACTGCTCGAGCGCATGATCGCGCAAGTAGCGCGGCGACTCGACCAGCGGGCTCAAGCCGCTGGAGATCTTGCCACCCGGTGCCAGCGCCGAGGTGAGAAAGAACGCGTCTTGGGCGCGGGCGTCGCCGTCGATCACCAGCACTTCCACCGTCTTGGGCACGTCGACCACCAGCGAGCGGCTGTTGTCGGCCGCCACCGCGTCGGTTTCCAAGCGTGAGGCCAACTCGTGCTCTCCGGCCGTGGCGAACAGCACCGGAAAACGCCGCGTGGCCGTCTTGCCGGCGGGAATCTCTTCGAACACGACCGGCGGCCGCGCATGGCCGTCTTCTGCCAGCGATACGCCGACGGCCCGGGCGTCGTTCGGACCGAAATTGCGCACCGACACCTCGACCAGCAGCGGCACGCCGGCCGCCCGGGTGCCCACGCCCGGCCGCAGGGCCGTGACGGCCAGGTTCTGATGCACGTTATCGACGCAATTCACCAAATGCACTTGTGCGCCTTTTTCGTTCAACCGCTCGAGTGCCTTGCGTAAGGCGACCGGCTCCTGCCACTGGTTGGTGCGGAAGTCGGACACGAGATACACGATGCGATCCTCGTCTTCCCCTTTGGCGGGCAGACGGCTCACGGCGTCCAGCGCGTCCTCGGGCCCGGCTGCCGTCTCCGAGGGCTGCGCCTGGCCGAGCACTTTTTCCAGCTTGGCCGAGAAGTCGGCGTCGAGCGGCACTTCCAATAAGTCGGGCTGCGTGCCGCGAGACATCTGCCGGGCCCGCGAGAACCGCAACAGGGTGAACACCTGCTGCGTGTCCTGGTGCTCGGCGCCGGCGGCCAACCGCTCGACGACCCCTTTGGCTTGCTCGAAGGCGGTCGTATCGGCCCAGTGGTCGGACATCGAAAAGCTGTCGTCCATCAGTACGACGTGATGGGTCCGCGCACCGCCGAACAGCCCGCCCCATTTGTTACGCAGCAGCGGTTGGGCCACCATCAACACCACGGCGGCCACGGCCAGCATGCGCAGCAGCAAGAGCAGCAATTGTTTGAACAGAATCGATTTGCGATGCCGCTTCTGACTTTGCAGCAAAAACTCCATCGCGGCCCACTGCACGCGGCGATGCCGCATCAGGTTGATGAGGTGGATCAACACCGGCAAGCCGACCAGCGGCAGCCCCCACCACAACAACGATTCGTAAACGAAACTGGGCATCGGAGTGTTTTCAGCAGACGGGCGGCGGACGTAGGACGTCTAACGCCGCAGCAATTGCCTCCTATTGGTGAGAAATGCCGCCAGCGCGCACCGCCACCGAATCGCTGGTCCGCAACAGCACGTAGTGCACGCCGTCGGCCGCACAGCCGCGCCGCACTTCGTCGAGATACGTCGATAGCGCGCCGAGATATCCCTCGCGCAGGGCCCGGGGATTGCAGGCCAGGTGTTCGTCGAGTTCCAGGCTTTCGAAGCGCGTCGGCCCGCTGAACTCGAAGTCCAATTCGTCGTCGTCCAGCACGTGAAACACGAGCACGTCATGGCCGTGTTGCCGCAGGAGCTTCAGTCCCTTAAACAATCCCTGCCGGTCCACGAGCAAATCGGAAATGAGGATCATCAGCCCGCGCCGCGGATAAGCCTCGGCCACGGCCCGCAGGATCGGGCCGATGTCGGTTTTTTCGGCCGGCTCGCTGGCGTCAAGCGCCTGGACGATCGAATTCAGATGGCTGCGCTTCGTGCGCAAGGGAACTTTCACGCGCACCTTTTCGTCGAACGGCACGCAACCGACGGCGTCCTGCTGCCGCAACAGCAAGTAAGCCAAACAGGCCGCGATCGTGCAGCCGTATTCGTATTTATTGAGCGGGCCGGAACCGTACTGCATGCTCCCCGAGACGTCCACGACCAGCGTGGCCCGCAGGTTCGTGTCTTCTTCGAACTGCTTGACGTAGTAGCGGTCCTGTTTGGCCCAGACTTTCCAGTCGATGTGCCGCAGTTCGTCGCCGGGTGCATACTGGCGATGCTGCAAAAACTCGACGCTCTGGCCGAAGAACGGGCTGCGGTGGATGCCCAGTAGAAACCCTTCCACGATGTGGCGGGCTCGCAGGTCAAGCCGAGCAATCCGGCCGATCGCTTCAGGATGCAAAAATCTTTTGGAATCGGGCATCGCTCGTCAACTCGTCCTCTTTCGTCGGCGTAATTTCGACCAGCCGGTCCACGATCGCATCGGGCGTGACTCCCTCGCTTTCGGCCGCGAAGCTCACGACCAGCCGATGGCGGAGCACCGGTTTCACCAGCGCCTGAATGTCCTCGGTCGAAACGTGCGTCCGCCCGTGCAGCAGGGCCCGGGCCTTGGCCCCCAGGATCAGAAACTGCACGGCCCGCGGCCCGGCGCCCCAGGTGAGCTGGTCTTGCACGAAGTCGGGCGTGCCCGGCTCGCCGACGCGCGTCTGGCGGATGAGCGACAGCGTGTAGCGGATGACGTGGTCGGTGATCGGCACCTCGCGGACGATCCGCTGCAGTTCGACGATTTCTTCGGCCGACAGCACGGGTTCCACCTGGTCGACCAACGTGGTAGTCGGTGCGCCGCGCAATCTCGAACTCCTCGGCGAAGTTCGGATAGCGGACGAATACCTTGAACATGAACCGATCCTGCTGCGCTTCAGGCAGCGGATAGGTGCCTTCCTGCTCGATGGGGTTTTGTGTGGCCAGCACGAAGAACGGGTCCGAGAGCTTATGCCGCACGCGGCCCACCGTGACTTGCCGCTCTTGCATCGCTTCCAACAACGCCGCCTGCGTCTTGGGGGGCGTGCGGTTGACTTCGTCGGCCAGGATCACGTTGGAAAACAGCGGGCCCTCGAGAAACCGAAACTCGCGCACCCCGGTCGAGCGGTTCTCTTCGATCACTTCCGTGCCGGTCACGTCGGCCGGCATCAGGTCGGGCGTGAACTGAATGCGGCTGAACGACAGATTAAGTGCGCGGGCCAGCGTGCTGATCATCAGCGTCTTGGCCAGCCCCGGCACGCCCTCCAACAGGCAGTGGCCCCGGCTGAACAGCGAGATCAAGAGCTCCTCGATCACCTGGTCCTGGCCGACGATCACCTGGCCCAATTGGGCCAGGATCCGCTGGCGGGCGTCGCCCAGCTTGCTAAGGGCCGCGGAGTCAAGGGCATGGTCGATCATCGGTCGTGGTACCTCTAGGAAGTAAAAGGAGGATCGGTTTGGAGCAGCGTGAGGCGCGATGGAAGACTAACGCTGGTAGATCGGCAGGGCGCCATTTTCCAGTTGCAGGATGGTGAGGTTAATGGCGGTCGTATAGATGTCTCCGATGTAGCCTTGATTCCAGTAGGCGAACTTGCCGCTCTCGGTGGCTTCGCCGGCCAGGCGGGCGAACACCTTGTCGCGGTATTCGGTCCACTGGCTGCCCCCCTCGCGATACAGCACCTGAGCGTAGTAATAGTGGGCGTAATGCCAGTGGCCGAAGCCTTGATTGGAAATGTCCGATAGGTTGCGGCGGCAGTAGGCCTGCAGCTTGGGGACGTACTCGCTGTCGTACTCGCCGGCGTTGAACAGGCAGGCGATCGCCGCGGCGGTAATGGCCGGACGTCCGCCACCACCCTTGGAACTGTATTGTACGGCGCCGTCGGGCATCGTGCAGTCTTGGATGTACTTGATGGCCCGCTCGATGATCTCGCCCGGCACGGCAATCCCGGCGTTCCGGCAGCCCCGCAAACCCTGCACCTGGGTGATCGTGGTCGAGCCTTCGTCAAAGTCGTTACCATCCTTGGCGCTGACGTAACCCCAGCCGCCCGCCGGCGTCTGCGCCTGCCCGGTGAAGATCACCGCGCGAGTCAAGACGTCGATCAGCTCCTTGCGGCGGCTTTCGTCCTCCTCTTCGCCCAACACCTGCGAGAGGAACAACATCGAGTAACCGTGCCCGTAGGTGTAGCGGTCGTCGCGCGTCGGATCGCCGATCAGCCCGTTGGACCGGCTGCGCGAGACCAGGTAGTCGACGGCCATGCGGATGTTTTTGGCATACTTGCCCTGCGTGGTCGTGGAACCTTCGGACAACAGCGCCGTGCCGGCCAGAGCGGTCATGGCCGTTGGATAACGACCTTCGCGCGCGCTCCAGTGCCCCAATCGCGATTGCGTGCTGGCGATCCAGTCCAGTCCGCGCGAGACGAGCTTGTCGAGTTTCGCGTCCCCGGCGTCGCGCACGGCCGCAGCATCCACCGCGGGCACGACGACGGCCAACAACAGGCTCACCAGGACGCAGCGGAGGGACATAAAACAACCCGTGGGTTTACTTTGAAGTTCCATCCGTGGCCGGCGTTGAATTCGCCGCCGCGAAACCGATCGCTTCGAGGATCACTTGCTCGGCGAGCTGCCGCTCGGCAGGCGAAACCGTGGCGGATCGCGGCTGAAGGGGCTGTTGCGTGTAAGCGAGCGTGATCATCTGGCTGGGAAGCGCTATAGTCACGGTGTGGTCGGCCAGATCGGCCTCGAGCGTGCAGCTCGAGATCGCGGTCCCCGGCAAATCGTCCTTGTCGTAGACCACCTGGCCGCTCCGCTTGTCGATGCACATGACCGACAGCTTCGGGTCGCGCGAGCTGATCGGGCCCGGACGGTTCATCTGCCGCAGCAGCACGAGCACCGGCAGATCGGCCGGCTGGCTCAACAGCAAACCTTGCTGCGTCACGGCCACCGGTTTAGGCCAGAGCGATTTTCCCTGGCGGTCGAAGGCATGGATGTGGCCCGTCACCAGCGGGCAATCCGGCACGTTCGGATACGGCTGCACGGAGCGATTGCTGTTGGCCGGCGCCGCGACGTGCGTGGCCAGCAGGTACCCCTGCCGCGAGGCGAGCAGGTGAATGCCCAACAGCGTCTTCTCCGGCTTGAGCCCGTCGTGCACCAGCCGCTTGCCGTCGGCGAGCCGGATGAGCGAAAACTCGCCGTCCGGCTGGTAGACTCCCACGACCTCTTCGGCCACGACCGCCGCCTTCGAACCGGCCGCGAACTCATACGACCACACGACTTCGTCCGCCACGACGTCGCGCATCTCGATCCGCGGGTGTCCATCGTGCGATTGCCAGGCGAGCACCTGGCGGCCGACGATGGCCATGCGATCTTCGATCGGGGCGACGCGTCGGGCGCCGACCAGTTCGCCGGTCGCGGCTCGCAGGACGAGCGTTTCGCTGTCTCCGACGGGCGAAGCGATCAGAAATTCGTCGTCGCCGAACAGGTCGAGCCCCAGCGGGACGTTCTTTCGCATCCAGACCGTCTTTCCCGAGAGCGGGTCGACGCAGTACAGGTCGTGCAGGCGTTGGAAATAGACGCCGTCGGCCGTGACCGGGCCGATCGTGCCGTAACGCCGCCCGTAGTTGTCTTCGGGAACGTAGCGTGCCCCGCCCCACTTCAGATTCACCGCGCGGGGCACGATCGATTGCATCGTGGCGGCGCCGCCGATCTGGTCGTTCAAATCCTCGGTCCATAGCACGCGATTGGCCAAGGTGTCTCCGGGCGCATCGTGTCGATGGCCATCAGGTGCGTGCCCATCGACAGCACGACCAACCCGCCATGGACGCTGGCGTAGCTGATCGAGGGAATGTTGTAGGCCGATCGCCCGCCGACGAATCGCCGGACGCCCTGCTCGGACAGCAACACGCGGAAGCGGTTGCGGCCCAGCCCGTCGTCGGCGACCAGGTGCTGCTGCGCGTCGCGTACGATCGCCAGGTTGACGCCCTGGAACAAGGGACCGCGGGCGCCGACAATTTCTAGGTTCATGTTTTGCTGCGGCCGCACGATGTGCCGGCCGCGGAGCGATAGTTTTTGCTCCTGGGCAGTGACGCGTCCGGTGGGCCATTCGTCGCCGGCCAGACGGGTCCGCACGAGATCGTCGTCTGCCAGCGCGGCGAACAATTGCCGGCCGGTCTGGCCGTCAAGGCACGTGACGTTGGCGAATCGCCCATTGAGCTGACGGAAATAAACGGCCGCCAACTCGTGCTGGCCGGCGTCGTCCAGGGCCTGCGCCATGCGGGCCGTGGCTGGCCCGGCCACCGCGTCGTTGTTCGACAGGATGTCGTTTTGCAAGAGCTGGTTCTGCTCCAGCAGTTCGTCCGCAGAGAGCTTGTCGACCAGCGCGGTTGCGCCGCGGCGGCAGCCGGCTGCGAACCGAACACGCTCACGAACGCCCGCAGCACCTCGGCCGAGTCGGCGGCCAGCGCGTCTTCGAGCCGGCGGTGAACGATCGCGTCGATGCTTCGCTCGGTATCGGGATCGGCGTCCGAGCGCAGTTGCGCGAGTTGCGCGGATCCAACGGTCACGCCGCACGCTCAAGTTTTCATCGATGTCATCCGTTTCCCAAGGGGCCTGTTCGTCGACCAGTTGCAGGTACGTTTCGAACGCGGGCATCACTTCGCCCGAGAGTTGCAACCCGGCCGCCTTGAACCGCAAAAACTCGATCCGGTGTCGCGGCTGCTGGATGAGCTGTTCCAGTTCGTCCAGGCTCTGACGATAGGCCGCGAAATCGCTGCGCAGCCCCGCCAACAAGCCTTCGACCAGTTGCACGCGCGTGGCCGGATCCGCTTCGAGCGCGTACGAGCGGCGGAACAAGTCGACGGCGCTACCGAGTTCCTTTTCGTCCAGCTTGATCTCTCCCAGTGCCGCCAGGGCCTGCGGATCGTCGGGCTTCTCGGCCAGGGTCTGTTCGATCCGATCCTTCAAGGCGTCGAGCTGGTAGTAGGCGTCCAGGTAATCGGCACCTTGCGAAATGATGCTATCGCGGTAACAGATCAAGTTTCCGGGGATGCTGCCGGAGCGCGAGCGAGCCGTGTCTTCGACGCGGCCGGCGTCGAGGTTCACCTTGGCCACTTCGGCCGTGGACAGCGGCAGGTAATAATAATGCCCGCTGTAGAAACCGCGACCGCTGGGCAAGGCTCCCTCGGGAAACGGAATCTGGCCCTTTCTCGTGCCGTCGGCCAGATTGACCACCGACATCGAGTTTTGCCCGACCAGGTACGCTTTGCCGTCGTGCACGCAGGCCACGTACAGATGCGTGCCGCGATCTTGCTTCCACAGCTCCTTGCCATCGGCGAGGTTCAAGCAGTAAATCTCGTCGGTCTCGGTCGGCGTGACCAGCACGTGGCCACCGGCGATCGTTATCGCCGTGTCGGCCCAATGGTCCCCCGAGCGGCGCTCGGGGTTGACGTAGCTCGTGCCGCGGACATTGAACCGCGGTGCGACCGCCAAATTGAGCCGGGGATACTGATAGCCCCAGAGCAACGAGCGGGTCGACAGGTCGATACCCACGACCGCTCCGGCCGCCGTCGGGCACACCAGCACGCCGTCGGCAAAGCTGGGTGTTGCGCCCGAGGTGCGGCGGACTTCGTCAAAGCTGATCGGCGGATCGACGACGGCCAACTGCTGCGACCACTCGAGCGCTCCGGTTTCGGGCGACAGGGCCACCAGCCGAATCTCCTGCCCCTTGACTTCCGCCAGCGCGTACAGATAACCCATCAACGGCAACGGCGGGCCGAGAAAGAAGACCCCGGCCAGCTTCGGCTCGTCCTCGCCGGTGACTCCGCCCACGGACCACTTCAGTTTTCCCTGCGTTCGCAATTCGCGGGCGGCCAGCCGATTGGTATCTCGCGTGTTGACGCTGTTGCGCCTGTGGCCGTTGGGCAGAACGGTCCACACGTCTGAGCCGAGCCCCGACAGGTCGAGTTCCTCGACCGAGTACACCTGCCGGCCATCGCTGGCCAGCGTGCCGTAGGTCAAGTCGTTCCACATCCGCGTGTCGAGCCCGGACAAGAGCTGCGACATGGCATTGTTGGCTTGTTGCGACCCCATCGCCCTCAGGAATTGCTCCAGCGATTCGTCGCCGGTTGAGTATCTCCACACGAGCTTACCAGTGGCAAAGTCGACCGCCTCGAGCGCAAACGCCGTGCGCATCAGCACGACGTCGGCCACGGCCAACGGATGCATGCTCGGCAAGGCTGCCATGTCCTGGCTCAGATAGTCGTGCTGCAATTTGGCGACGAACTGTTCGATCGCCGAGTCGTCGCAGGTCCGCTGCCGCCAGCGCAGGCTCAACAGCGGCTGGCCGCCGGAGCTGGGCGCGTTGCGACTCTCGTCCCCGCGAAAGACGACCCACTGGTCCGCCTCGACCGGGGCCACCAGTGGCTGCCGGCCAAAGTGCTGTGCCAGCCAGGGCAAAGCTTGCTCCGCGCCGGCGAAGAGTTTTACCGGCTGCCCCTTCAGAGAGATCTGGGCCGACAGGTATCGCCGGCGAAATTCGCCCAGGGTCTGCCGGGCTTCGTCCGGCTTGCCCGCGCGCATCCAGCAGACTGCCAGCGACAGCGATAGCGCCGGTTCGAGCCGCGCGGCGGCCTGCGGCGACTCGCTCAACCGATCGAAGCACATGGCCGCCGCCAGCGGCCGGTTCTCGTCCATATAGTGGCGACCCAACAGGAACGTGGCCTCGGCGCGGCTTGTGTATGAAAGAAGCGTCGCGAGACCTCGGCCACCTGCCCCAGATCGCCCGCGACCGCGGCTTCTTTGAGCAGCTCGCGCGCCGGGGCTCCGAACTGCAGCTCGTCGGCCTCGCGCCCGTCACCC
>CAVQEL010000055.1:0-21535 GCA_963711515.1 uncultured Planctomycetota bacterium
GGACCTGGTCCGCGCCACGATCCTCGACGACGTCGTCGACTCGCTGGCCGTGCAGGTCGAGCGTCCGCTGTCGCTGGCGACCGTGGCCGAGCGGCTGGCGCTGGCGGACGTCGAGCCGGTGGACGTCCACGACGAAGAAGGAGAATTGCTGGGCGCCGCGTATCCGGAGCGCCGGCGTGCTGTTGGCGTACGTGCCCCGCTCGCGGCCGCCGCAGGTGTTTCAAGTCGTCGTCGAATCGATCGACGCCCAGCCGTTCGTGGCCCGCGCCATCGCCCGTTTGAAAACCCGCTACGCCGACAGCCTGGCGGACACCGAGCAGGCCCTGGAGCTGGACCCGCGAAGCGCCAAGGCGCATCACGTGCGGGCCGAACTGCTGTTGCGGCTGGGCAAGCTCGAAGCGGCTCTGCAAAGCGCCGAACAAGCGGCCAACCTGGAGCCGCAGGAACTCGAACACCGCCTGCTCATCGCCCAGATTCTGGCCGCCGCCGGCGATTACCCGCAAGCCGCCGCCCGCGTGCACGACGTGCTCGACGACCCCCACGCCGACGATCTGACGGCCGCCCGGGCCTGGTGCCAGTCGGGGAATTACCTGTCGCACTCGGCGCGGAGCGACTTTGCCGAAGCGATCAAGCACCACCAGCAGGCCATTCGGCTGGCCGAGCCCCTGGCGGGCTCGAAGCAAGCGGCCACGCGGCGCGCCGCCAAGGAGCTACTCGTCGAGGCCCACCTGGCCGTGGCCTACGACATCGGCTGGGGACGCTGGCAGCAGAAGTCGCGTGTGGTGCCCAAGTGGATCGACCGGGCCGCCGTGTTTGCCGACGATTTGACGCGGACCGAACACGCCGGGCCCGAGGCGCGATTGCTGGTCTACATGGCGCATTGGCGGCGTTGGCCGGCGTGGCCGAGCCGCTCGACGCCGGCAAGTGGATCGACGGCACGCGCCAGTTGGGCGCAAGTTGTACGACCAGGCCCAGGATGCCGACTATCGCGCGCACCTGGCGTGGCAGCTTGGTTTGGCATTGAGCAACGCGGTGGAGATCGAAACGGCCTCGCGCCGCGCCGACGAAGCCATTACGGTGGGAAGTCTGGCAGCGGCCCTGCTCGACAAAGGCCAGAGCGTGGCCGGCGAGCTGCCCACCTACGACTACGAACGTGGCCGGCTGTTTTATCGCCTGGGTCTGGCCTATGCGCTGGACCAGAGCGATCACGCGCAGGCCGTGGTGTGGTTCGATCAGGCTGCGCCGCTGTTGGAGCGACCCGTGCCGGCCGCGGCGGTCGACGCCGGCACGCAGGGCGAAACGTTCGTCAGCATGGCCGTCTCCTATTGGGAGCAACAAAAACGCGCAGAAGCCCTGCGGCTTACCAGCCAGGGTCTGAAGCTGATGGAGCAAGCCGTCGGCGAGGGGGCGCTGGAGGCCACGGCGCTGGCGGTTCCGTACAACAACCTGTCGGCCATGCACGAGCGCTGGGCGATCGGGAACAAGCCCAGTGGTGTGCCGACCTGGCCACCCGCTACGAGCAAGCCAGTCAAAGCCAGGCGGAACAATCGACGACGAAGTAGGTGGAGGCTGAATGGCCATGCCCACGACAAGCGTGGGCATGCCATCCTGCCGACATGCCGCCCTGCTGGTCAAAACCTTCGTCGCTTCTGCCGCGTGCGGCGCGAGTTAGGTCGATCGCCGCGCCCCGCGGCCGCCCGGCCGGCCTGTTTTCCGCCGCCGCCGGGTCCTAGAATTCGGCAGTACGACCGTTTGCCGAAGAGAGCCGAGGAGAATCGACGTGTTGGGTCGCGTGCTGTTCGTGTTGATTTTGTTGCCGGCCATCGAGATTGCCGTCTTGATCTGGCTGGCGATGGAAACGTCGGTGTGGCTGGTGCTGGGGCTGCTGCTGGGGGCGGGCCTGCTGGGCACCTATCTGGCCCGGCAGCAGGGGCTGCGCGCCATGACCCGCGTTTCCGAAAATATCCGCCGCGGCCAAATGCCCGGCGACGCGTTGCTCGACGCATTGCTCGTCTCGCTGGCGGCCGTGCTGTTGATTCTCCCCGGCTTGTTGAGCGACGTCGTGGCCATCCTGCTGTTGTTCCCGCCGACGCGGCAGCTGCTCAAGTCCGCGGCCAAGCGCAACATTCAAGCCCGGGTCGTGACGACCCACTACCACTCGTTCGATGCGCCGGCGCACCACGACGAGGTGATCGACGTCCGCGTGATCGAAAGCCCGACGTCGAAATCCTGAGTTGGGCATCTCGAATTCAGGCTCGCGGACCTGCGCGGCCCCTGGCCGCTTCCACTCCCAATCCGGCCGGGAAGTGCTATCCTAGTGCGATCGAGGCGCGGGGTGGCGGGCGGTGCGCGGCTCGCGGGCTCGCACTGTCTGAAGGCTCCGCCATGCAACTCAGGCCGGGAGATTCGTACGACGAGGCGCTGATTGGCCCACGTGCATCCGGCCGACTGGACCAATCCCACGCCCGTCCGGACGCTACAACCTGGTGGCCATCGGCGGCGGCCCGGCCGGACGCGTGGCTGCCGAGGAGGCCGCCAACTTGGGCGCCAAAGTGGCGCTGGTCGAAAACCATCTGCTGGGGGGCGACTCGCTGAACTTCGGCTGCGTGCCCAGCAAGGCCCTCGTCGCCAGCTCCCGCGCCGCCGCCGCTCTGGCCGCGCTCGATGAGTTTGGATTTCGCGGCACGATCCAGGGACAGTTCGACTTTGCCGCCGTGATGAATCGCATGCGCGGGCTGCGGGCCGCGATCGGCACGCGCTATTCGGCCGCGCGGCTGGCTGAGTTGGGCATCGACGTCTTCCTGGGCCAGGCCCGCTTCACCGGCCCGGCGAGCCTCGACGTCGAGGGGCAACGCCTGGACTTTCGCCGCGCGGTGATCGCCACCGGCTCGCGCCCGGCCGAGCCGGCCATCGAGGGGCTGGCCGAGTTGGGCTTTCTCACCAACGAAACTATTTTTTCGCTCAACGAGCTGCCGCGGTCGTTGGCCGTGGTGGGGGCCGGACCCGAGGGCTGCGAGCTGGCCCAGGCTTTTCACCGACTGGGGAGCGAAGTGCACCTGGTCAACGACACGCCGCGCATTCTGCCCAAAGAAGATCCCGACGCCGCCGAGGTGGTCCGCGCGCGGCTGGAGTGCGAAGGGGTGCATCTCCATTTGGGCTGGCGGCCGACGGCTGCCCGGCGGCTCGGCCCGGCGAAGTCGCTGGTGATCGAGAGCGGCCCGCAAAAGGAAGTGCTGATCGCCGACGAAATCCTGGTGGCCATCGGCCGCGTGCCCGAGGTCGAGGGTCTCGACCTGGCCGCTGCCGGCGTCGAACACTCGGAGCGCGGCGTCACGGTCGACGATTTCCTGCGCTCCTCGAACCGCCGGATCTACGCCGCTGGCGACGTCGCCATCGGCGCGCGCTATGCGCACGCCGCCGAAGCGATGGCCCGGCTCGCGCTCCACAACGCGCTGTTTCTGGGTCGCCAGCGCTATAGCCGGCTGAACGTTCCCCGCACGACGTTCACCGATCCGGAAATCGCGCAGGTGGGGCTCACCGCGTCCGAAGCCGAACGGCGACACCTCTCGATCGACAGCTACCGGGTCGAACTGGGCGACGTCGACCGCGCGGTGCTCGACGGCCAGACGCAAGGTTTCGCGGTGGTGCACACGCGCTGCGGCAGCGGGCGGATCGTCGGTGGCACGATCGTCGCCGCGCACGCCGGCGAAATGATCGGCGAGATAACGCTACTGGTCGACGGCCGTCACTCGCTCGGCGACCTGGCCCGATCGATCCACGCTTATCCGACCCAGGTCGAGATCCTCAAGCACATCGCCGAAGCATACCGGAGCACGCACCAGGCGCCCCGCAAAGTGGCCCTAATGCGAAAGTGGTTGTCCTGGCGCCGCTAAACCACGCCCGTTTAGCCCGGAGCCACCGGCGACGGCGCGTCGGTCCCATGGCTTAACGTTCCGCTTTGCTCGGCTTAACTACGAGCCCTACTTCCGCCGAAAGATCCGCTTCGTCTCCTCCAGCGCTCGCCCCAGCTTCTCGACTTCATCCGGCGTGTTGTACAAATAAAAGCTGGCCCGCGTGCTGGCGGTAATGCCCAGCCGCTTGTGGAGCGGCATGGCGCAGTGGTGGCCGGCGCGCACCGCGATGCCCTGCCGGTCGAGCAGTTGGGCCACGTCGTGGGCATGCACCCTTTCCAGCGTGAAGCTGACGATGCCGCTTTTCTGCGCCGGAGCGGGACCGAGCAGGCTCACGCCACCGATCGACTCCAGCACCTGGTGGGCCTGGCGGCATAGCCGGCGCTCGTGGTCGGCGATGGCCGATAGCCCCACCGTTTGCAGGTAATCGATGGCCGCTCCCAGGCCGATGGCCGGCACGATCGGCGGCGTACCAGCCTCGAACTTGGCCGGCAGCTCGGCCGGCTCGAAGCCCGCGGTCGTGACCTTGCGAATCATGCTGCCGCCCCCCAGAAACGGCGGCATGGCCTCCAACAGCTCGCGCCGGCCGTACAGCACGCCGATGCCCGAGGGCCCCAGCATCTTGTGCCCCGAGAAGGCCAGAAAATCCACGTCCAGCCGCTCGACGTCCGTCGACTGGTGCGGAACGCTTTGCGCCGCGTCGACCAGCACCACGGCCCCCAGCGCGTGCGCGCGGGCGATGACGGGTTCGAGCGGGTTGATCGTTCCCAGCACGTTCGAGATCGCCGCCAGCGCCACCATGCGCGTGCGCGGCGAGAGGAACTCGTCGAGCCGGTCGAGCGCCAACGTCCCGTCGTCGGCGATCGGCAGAAAGCGAACCACCGCCCCGGTGCGCGCGGCCGCCTGCTGCCAGGGAACGATGTTGGCGTGGTGCTCCATCTCCGACAGCAGGATTTCGTCCCCTGGGCGCAAATGGGAATCGCCCCAACTGCGGGCCACCAGGTTGATGCTTTCGGTCGTGCCGCGGGTGAAGATCACCTGCTCGGCCGTCGGGGCGGCAATGAAGTCGCGCACCTTGGACCGGGCTTCTTCGTACAGGTCGGTCGACTGGTCGCTGAGCCAGTGAATGCCCCGGTGCACGTTCGCGTAGTGCCGTTCGTAGACGTCGACGATGGCCTGGATCACCGGCCGGGGATGCTGCGTCGTGGCGGCATTGTCCAGATACACCAGCGGCACGCCGGGCTTCTCGTCGGTGGCGTGCAAGACGGTGCCCAGGATCGGAAAATCGGCCCGCAGCCGCTCGACGTCAAGCGTGGCGGGATGTTCGCTGTCGCTCGTCATGGGATTTCAATCGGGCTGGCCGGGCGAAGAACCGTGGGCACCGTCGATGGGCGAATAGATGGCCGACTGCAGGGCCCGCCACGACAGCAGGCAGCACTTCTGGCGGTTGGGGGTCAGCTTGGCCCCGAACAACGCCAGCATGTCCTGGGCCGTGAACGCTGCGCACTTCGTCGACGTGCCGGCCCTGCATCTGCTCCACCAGCATCGACGCCGAGGCCTGGCTGATGCAGCAACCATCGCCGTTGAAGTAAGCGTCGCGAATCGACCCGTCCGGCTCGAGCGACAACTCCACGCGCACGACGTCGCCGCACAAGCGGGTTCTCGTCTTCGTGGGCGTGGGTGGCCCGCGGGACAGTGGCCGCGATGAAACGGCTCTTCGTAATGATCCAGGATCCGCTCCTGGTACAGTTCGTCTTCTGCGGGGGCCATGCGTCGAGTGGGGCGCCGGGCGCCACGTCGTGAGTCCGGACCGTGCGTCTACGTCCAACCAATCCTAGCGCTCGCCGGCCGATCCAACAAGCCGTCCGGCGGATTGCCGGCACTCCATGTCGTGCCAGGATGTCGGAAACTGCCGCCAAAATGAAGCGTGCCACGGGCCGCCTTCACCGCGACGCGTGGCACGCGATCGATTCAAGACAAAAGCCGCCGAAAGCCCGTCACTCGGGGAGCCGGGTGCGCGCGATCTTGGGAAACGAGCTGGTGCAGCCTTGCTTCATGAACTCGACCAGGTCCTTCTTGTCCTGGTCGGTCAGGTCGAGCTTCTTGATCTTCACATCCAGGTGCGGATTGGGGTGTCCCCCCTTGGCGTACCAATCGACGACTTCCTCGAGCGTGGCCTGCGAGCCGTCGTGCATGTACGGCGCCTTGAGGCGACGTTACGGATGGTGGGCGTCTTGAAGGCGCCGATGTCCTTTTCGTCTTTGGTCACTTCGAAACGGCCGACGTCGGGCTTTTCCTGGTCCATGCCGACGCCCAGGTTGTGATACTTCTCGTCGGTCAGGTTGGCGCCGACGTGGCAGGCCGAACAACTGGCCTTCTCGGAGAAGTACAGCTCCATGCCCCGCTTGGCGCTGTCGGTGAGGGGGTGGGCCTTGGCGCCGGCCATCGCTTCGTCGTAGCGCTTCTTCAGCTCCTCGTTGTCCTCGATCGTTTCCTGGTCGAGATCCTCAAAGGGCTTCAACGCCTCGGCATAGTCGAACGGCGCGGGGCCGGTCACCACCGCCCGCTCGAACGAAGCGAGGGCCTCGCCCACGGCGTCGATGTCCAGCCGGCCGAAGATCTTGTCGAACTGCATTCTGTATCCCGGGATGTCGGCCAGCACCGCCACGCACGCTTCGTGCGTGTGGCCCATCTCGATCGGATTGGCGATCGGGCCCACGGCCTGCGCCTCGAGCGAATCGGCCCGGCCGTCCCAGAACTGCTTGTCGCTCAAGATGCGGTTGTAGCTGACCGGCGAATTGCGACCGCCGGTTTGCCCCTTGATGCCGACGCCGAACTGCGTGTGCCGGGCAAAGCCTTCGTCCGGATCGTGGCACGTGGCGCAGGCAATCGTTTCGTCGGCCGAGAGCCTTGGATCGAAATAAAGCTGGCGGCCCAGCTCGATCTTGGCCCGGGTGAGCGGGTTCTTGTCCACGCCCTTGATCTCGGTGGCACCCTTGGCCATTCCCATGGGCAGCACGAAATCCAGGGGCTCAAGATTCCTCGGATCGACCAGCCAGGCTTCGATCGCCTCGATCGACAGCTCGCCGGTGCCGGGAATGCCGGCAAACAACTCGTCACTGCCCAGCACCACGCGGCCGTCTCTGGCGTCGGCCTGCTCGTCGGCAGCGGGTTTTTCTTCCGGCGGGCTTTTCCTCAGGGGCGGGTTTTTCCTCAGGAGCGGGAGTGCCTCGGAGGGCTCCGCCTTGGACTCGGGCATGTCCTTTTCGTCGTCGGCTGTCTTGGCCGGCCCGACTTCTTCGATGATGATTTCCTCTTCCTCGATGACGACTCCATCGGTCGTGTTGGGGGAAGCGCCGGGCTTCTTTTTCGACTCGGCGCAGCCCGCCACCACCAGCACGCCGGCCGCCAGCACGAAGCAGGCGGCCAACCCATTCAATGAATGTTTCGAATGTTTCATGACGGTTATCTCCTCCGCTTGCCGCGCGATTCGGCCGCCTCGACCGGAGGCGTCAGCATCGCTGCCGGCAAAAAGTACTTATCGTACAACAATGCTGCCACGGCGCCGCCAACGAGCGGGCCGACAAAATACATCCACACGTAGCTCAAATCGCCCGTGGCCACCGCTGGCCCCAGCGTGCGAGCCGGATTCATGCTGCCGCCGGTCAACGGCCCGCCGGCCAGGATGTCCATCGTCAGGACCAACCCGATGGCGATCCCCGCCAGGTTACCATTGCGGCCATGCACGCCGGAAGCGAACACGGCAACCACCAGAAAGAACGTCAGCACCCCCTCGAGCACGATCACTTTCAGCGCGCTGGCGCTTTCGGTCGCGCCGGCAATGCCCGGTGTCAGGCTCCCCACGGTCGAACCCAGCGAAGAGTCCGGGCCCAAGAACCATTGCAGCAAATAGGCCGCGCCGATCGCCCCCAGGCACTGGGCGATCCAATAGCTGATCGCCTTGGGCCACTCGATCCGGCCGGCCACGGCCACGCCAAACGTCACGGCCGGATTCACGTGGGCCCCCGAAATACTTCCCCAGGCGTAGACGATCACCATCAAGGCCAGCCCATGGGCAAACGCCACGGCCACCAGTCCCGCCGAATTCGGATCGGCCAGCGCCCCGGCTCCCGCGCCGATGAGCACCAGCGTAAACGTGCCCACTAGCTCCGCCACAGCCGCCCTGATGTCCATCGAGCGAATCCTCGCCGCCAGCCGTCGATCCCAGCATCGCCGGCACACGGCCGGGAACCTTTGAATATATCAATAATTATTATCGCTTCAAGCAGCCGTGCGGGCGTCGCGGCGCTCGTCACACCCCCAGGATGCGGAAGGCGAGCCAATCGAACACGCGCTGCGGAAGATAGCTTTTCAGGGGCACGACGATGCGCTGGCTCCACAGGCCCACCGGATAGCGCAGCTTGGGACGGGGATGATTGAGGACGTATTCGACCAGCCGCGCGACCGGCTCGGGTGTGGGCGCCTGCTGTTCGTCCCGATCCTGCTTCGTTTTGAAGTGCTCGAACATCGTGCGGTAGGCGTCTTCGGTCAACGAGGCCGCGGCGATCTGGCGCCGCTGGGTGATCTGCGTGCGAAAATCGCCCGGCTCGATGAGGACCACGCGGATGCCGAACTGCCGCGTTTCGAACCGCAAGCTTTCCGACAGGCCCTCGAGGGCAAACTTGCTCGCGCTGTACAACCCTCCGCAGGGCAAGCCGAAAATGCCGGCCAGCGAGCTGACGTTCACGATCGTGCCGCCGTGTTGCCGCCGCATCGCCGGCAGCACGGCGCGGCAGACCCGCAGCACGCCGAAAAAATTGGTTTCGAACTGGGCCTTGGCCTCGTCGATCGAGGTGTCTTCGACGGTGCCGGCCAGGGCGAAGCCGGCGTTGTTGACGACGGCGTCGATCCGTCCGGCCCGCTCCAGGACCAGCCGCACGCCCCGTTCGACCGACGCCTGGTCGTCGACGTCCATGGCCACCAGCTCGACGGCTCCGTCGCTGTCGGCGGCCGGCTGCCGCTGCGTGCCGAACACGCGCCAGCCGGCGGCGGCCAGATGCTGGGCACAAGAGCGGCCAATCCCCGACGAGGCCCCCGTCACCAACGCGACCCGGCGTGTCTCTTTCGCAGGCAGATCAGGCATCGCAACACAACTCTTCGGCTGGGAGGATCGAGATAAATGAGGGGCCTTGGCGGCCGCATCGGCCCGCGCTGGTACGGACTTTGCACCTGGCTTAGCCGGCTCGGCGGGGTTCTGGTGTGGAGACCGGCATCATGGCGGAATCACTGACAGTCTTGATGCTCGACGATGATCGCCAAACGACCACCATCGTGGGCGCCTTGCTGGCGCAGCGCGGTTTTTCGACCCATGCCTGCCACGACAGCCGGGCGACCATCGTCCAGCTCAGGCGATGGAAGCCCCGTGCGGTGGTTATCGACATCATGATGCCGCACGTCAACGGCTATCGGGTCGCCCGGCGCATCCGCCGCGAGCCGGGTTACGAGCACGTGCCGATTATCGCCGTTTCGAGCCTGTCGAGCGACGAACATTTCCGGCGAGCCGCCGATGCCGGCATCGACGAGGCCCTGACCAAGCCGGTGGACGTCGATCAGCTCGAGACCGTGATTCGCCAGCAGCTACGCGCCGCTGGCCGGGAGGAAGCCGGTCCACCGGGCCACGACTGAGGGGCACCCTCGAGGAGGCAGCTACTTGATCGCTCCGAAGGCGGCAAAACAGGAATTCTTATGAAGCACCTCGATCTGGCGGAAACCCACTTTGCGAAGTAATTCCAATTGATACGTTACCGGGCGCGGTGAATCCTCCCGTTCAATCCACCGAAAGACCTCTTCGCGGTAGTCGGGGCCGCCGACGCTGGCAAGATAATCGCCGTAACGCTGCCACATCATCGCCTGAATGTCCGGGTTCTCGTGAGACACCAGATCGGTGATCCACACGCTGCCCCCCGCTCTTAGTAGATGAAACAACCGGCTGAAGGCATGCTCCCAATCTTGGTCGTCGCGGAGATGATGGAGAACGGCCGCCGCGAAGATCACGTCGTATGCGCCGGCCGGCAGATCGGCGGTTCGGAAGTCCGACTGGATCACCTCCACCCGGCCTGTGGTGGCCTGGGATACTCGCTCGCGTGCCCTGTGCAACATCGGCAAGCTCAGGTCCAGCAGATCGCACTCGACGGGCGTGACGCACTGCAGAAACTTCAGTGTCGTGTTGCCGGCACCGCAACCGATGTCGAGTATGCGTCGAATCGGCGCGGTGGATTGAATCGCAGCCCGCACGATCAGATCCATCGACAGCGGCGCATCGACCGCGGACGCCTGTCCGATCTCCAGATCGCTGAATCGTTCGACATCCGCGTCAAACCGCCGGCGGATATCATCGATCGAGGATTTCATCACGTACGCCCTGGAACGCGGGGACAAAACGTTGGGGACTGTCCCGATTTTTCGGTGCCCTGGGAGAAAAATGGGACTGTCCGGCTGTCCCCCTCTCCGCACGGCAAGCATCCTCTGAACAGCTTCCCGGCAGACCGCGGCCTCGGGCGTTTACAGGCCACCAAATCCGCGCATCGTGGGCAGCCCACGTTCCTGCCGGCGCTGGTTCATGCGGTTAAAGTACTCGCCGAACAGGGCCCTCTGCTGGGCGGAGGTGTTGTCCAGCATCCGGCGGCGCATCTGGTTCATATCGATGTTGGGACGATTTCCCCCTGGGGGGCCGGGCGGTTGCTGGCCGCCGGCGCGCTGTTGCCACTCCTGGCGGCGGCGTTCGAATTCGTCGATTTGCTTGTCCAGCATGGCGGTCTGCTGGTCGGCCGGCAGGTCGAAGAAATCGACGATGTTCTGTTGCATCCGCTTGAGGGGGGGCGGCGGGTTTTCGCGAATCAGTTGGTCCTGCTGCTGGGGCGTCAGTTTCTCGGCTTCCCGCCGCAGCTCGTCGAACGCCTGCCGGCGCTGGGTCGGCGACAGCTCGGCATCGGGGTCGAACAGCTTTTCCTGCAACTGCTGCACGCGCACCATTTGCGGGTCCGGCGCGTCCGGCAGGATGGCCCAGATCAGGCCGCCCATAGCCAACGCCACGACCAGCGCGATCACGGTTCTCTTGTTCTTCATCGCCACTCGCTCCGCGACACGTGCTTAAGACCCAGCGTCCCCCCAAAATCCAGCCTACCCGAAAGGGTCGCCGGATTGAACACCGCGCAGTCGCCCGCGGTTCCGTCGGGCGCGGCTACTCGCCGTTCGGCCGCGGTGGGGGCACAACGCCCGTCCGCGTCTCGAACCGGCCCGCTAGCGTGCTTTGGCCGCCGGCCGGGTTTGGGCGGCCACGATGTCGTCGAAGGCTTGCATTTCCAGCGGGCTGCCGACCACCAGCGGCGTCCGCTGGTGAATGCTCTGGGGCTGGATGTCGAGAATCCGCTCCCGTCCGTTGGTGGCCCGGCCGCCGGCGCGTTCGGCGATATAGGCGATCGGGTTCGCCTCGTAGAGCAAGCGCAGCTTTCCCTCGGGGCGCTCATCGTTGGGGGGATACAGAAAAACGCCCCCCTTGAGCAGCGTGCGGTGAAAGTCGGAGACCATCGAGCCGATGTAGCGCGAGGCGTAGCGGTGTCCCAGCTCGCCCGAGCGCAGGTGCGACACGAACGTCTGGTATTCCTCCGGACAGCGGTCCAGGTGGGCCTCGTTCATCGAATAGTAGGGACCCGATTCCGGAATGCGGATGTTCGGATGGCTGAGCACATAGGCGCCGACGCCCGGGTCGAGCGTGAAGCCGTGCACGCCGTTGCCCGCGGCGTACACCAGCATCGTCGACGAACCGTACAGCACGTAACCGGCGGCCACCTGCCGGTGACCGGGCTGCAACACTTCGGCGACGGAGACGGGCTGATCGAGCGCCTGCGTGCGGCGAAAGATGGAAAAGGTCGTTCCCACGCTGACGTTGACGTCGATGTTCGACGAACCGTCGAGCGGATCGAACACCACGATGTACTTGGCCCGGGGCGACCCGCCGTGGGCGAGCATGGCGTGCTCGTTCTCCTCCGAGGCCATCATGGCCACGCTTTCGCGCACCTTGAGGGCGTGCAACAGCATGTCGTTGGCGTAGACGTCGAGCTTTTGCTGCATCTCGCCTTGCACGTTGACGTTTTCCTGGGAGCCGAGAATCTCGGCCAGGCCGGCGCGGCGGACCTTGGCTTCGATCAGCTTCGTGGCCAGCGTGATGCCCGAGAGGAGCCAGGAGAACTCGCCGGACACGCCGGTAAAGCGCTGCTGCTCGTTCAAGATGTGCTGCTGGACGGTCACCAGCGGCGGAAACGTCAAACGTTGCGGCGGTTCGATCGGACGGTCGTGGTTGTCGTGCACGGTCATGCCCTTCAACGGTGGAAGCTGCGGATGCGAGATGGGTGTTGGAAAACCGCGGCGCCGGTCGAGATGTCAGTCGCGCTGCGGGTGCTCTACGGGGTGCGCCGATAGCGGATACTTCACGACTTTGGTGGCCAATCCGAGTCGCTCGAGAATCCAAATCGTGCCGTACGTCACGTCGAATTCCCACCACTTGTGGCCGTGAGCGGCGCAGCGCTGATAGGCGTGATGATTGTTATGCCAGCCATCGCCGTTGCTGATCAAGGCAAACAGCCAATGGTTGCGGCTCGAATCACCGGTCGCGTAGTTCTGGTAGCCAAACACGTGTCCGAAGGAATTGACCGTCCACGTGATGTGCCACACCAGCACCGTGCGGACGAACACGCCCCACACCAACAGGCTCGAACCCAACTGGACGCCGGCCGGAAAACTACCGGTCGTGGCCCAGCCGATCGCCAGTCCCACCAGATAGAACAGGGCGGCGTGGGCCAGATACACCCAAAACCAGCGCAAGCCCCGCTCCAGCCAAAAATAATAAGGATCGCGCAGCACGTCGCGGCAGTAGTGCTCGTAATGAATCGTGCGGTCGTGATTCGAGCTCTTGATCATGACCCACCCGACGTGTCCCCACAGCAGATTCACCAACGGGCTGTGCGGATCGGATTCTTCGTCGGAATGCTGGTGGTGCAGGCGATGGATCGCGACCCAGCGGGCCGGCGAGTCCTGCAGGCAGCAGACGGCCAGCGTCGACACGCAGTATTCGAGCCACTTTGGCAGCGTCAGCGAGCGGTGCGTCAGCATCCGGTGAAAGCCCAGGTTGATGCCCAGCGTTCCGAACACGTAGAGTCCCGCCAGGCACACGACGACGCCCGTCCAACTGAAGAACCAGGGCAACACCGCCAACAGGGCCAACAGGTGAATGATCACGATATTGATCGCGTACTGCCAATACACCCGCACCGGGTTGGTCGCCGAGGGACGCAACAGCGGGATGCTCGCCCGGGGGGCGGACTCGGTTGTCGCCATCGTCCGGTCCTTCACTGTTAGGCGAGCCGTTGGAGTGCTTGAGATTCAAAGCGATCGCCAACTCGCGATTGCTCCGATTGTACCAAGCCGCACCGCGGCCGGAGCATGCCAGCGGCGCGAGAAGTTGCTTTTTTCCTTCGCCCCGAAACTGCGCCGAGGAGCCCACCCCCCCGCGAGGCTCGAATCGTCCGGGCGGTCGCACTCCGGCCCGATTTTGTTCGTCGCGCGGTTGCCACTGGCTCTGCCGGCTCTGCCAGTGCGACCCTGATGGCAAGCGGGCAGCGCCAGCGGCACACGTCGCCCGAATGCCGGCGCTTGACCAAAAAAACTAACGACGCTGAACTTGATGTTCAAAATATCGCCGTCCTGGACGACATAATCCTTGGGCTCCTGCCGCACCAGCCCCTGGGCCTTGATCTCGCGCTCGCTCCCCAGGTGGATCAAGTCCTCGCACTTCATCGCTTCGGCGCGGATGAAGCCGCGGGCCAGGTCGGTGTGGATGTTGCCGGCGGCCTCCAGGGCGGTCCCCCCTTGCCGCAGCATCCAGGTGCGGACTTCCTTTTCGCCGGCGGTGAAGTAGAGCATCTGGCCCGAGACGTCCATCAGCGTGCGCACCAGCGCGTCGCGATCGAATCCGCCCACGTTCATTTCCTGGCGGAAGGCGTCGCGCTCTTCGGGCGTCATGCGTGCCAGCTCCAGCTCCAGGCCCGCCGGCACCGCCACGCACGGCACCGCCGGCTGGCGCCGGGCCAGCTCCTCGGTGAAGCGCTCCGGATCGGCCTCGTCGTCCGCTACGTTGAACACGACCAGCTTGCGCTTTTCGGTGAGCAGGCGGAACGAGCGGGTGACTTTGAGCTGCTCTTCGTTCATGCCGGCCTCGGACAGCGGCGTGCCCGACTCGAGCGCCCCCAGCAGTGGTTCCAGGGCGGCCAGTTCGGCCAATTCGGCATCGCGATCCGGGCGCGGTTTCTTGGTGCTTTCGCGCAACCGCTCGATCCGCCCCGAAACGATCTCCAGGTCGGCCAGCAGCAGGTCCTCGCCGAATCCGTCGACGTCGGCCAGGGGGTTGCTTCCCGATTGGAACGCGCCGACGACCATCACCAGGCAGCCCGCCTCGCGAATCTGCGCCAGCCGGGCGGCGTTGCCTTCGTGCGTGCGGCTCAAGCCGGCCGTATCGACCAGCTCGAGCGAAGCCAGCGTGACCTTCTTGGGGCTGTAGATCTTGCACAACGGCTCGACGCGCTCGTCCGGCACGGGGGTCATCGCCGTTTGCGAGGCATGCGCCAACGCCGGATCGGCCGGTACCCCGGTGAGCCATTCGAACAGCGTGCTCTTGCCGGAGCCCTGGTATCCGATCAATCCAATTTTCATGGTTGGCAAATCGCGAGCGGAAAGTCCGGGCCGTGGCCGAGCGCGGCGGCAGATGCGCAGGCGGCGGCGCGTGGCATTTGGAAAACGGCTTCCGCGGTCTATCGCGCGCGGCCCAGCGCTCGTTCCAATTCCCCCAGCGCCTGTTCTACCGCGTCGGCTTCCTGTTTGTCCAGGGCGCGGCGGCCGAAGCGCACGCGGTAGAAGCTGTCGACAACGCGGCGCGGCAAATGCGATACGCTGCGCAGTTCGACGCGCTCGGCCAGTTCGCCGCCGGCCGCCAGCGCAAACTCGTAGGCCGTCTGCGCGGGCGATCGCACCAGGCCCATGCGCGACAAGGCGGCTTCCAAGCGGCGATACATTTCCAGCACGGGCACGTCCGCGTCGTGCTGCCAGCGTCCCAGCCAGCCGCGCCGGCGCAGGCGCGCACGGCGGCGCGGGTGGCCGCGACGAAACCCACCGCGCACAGCGAAAAGCCGATCGCCACCAGCCCGCCCCGCCAACTGAACCAGTGCCGCCGATACCAGCTCCAGAATTTGCCCAAGCGGCTTCCTTCCAAAGCCTCCAGCCGGGCCCGCCAGATCTCGAGGCTGGTGACGTTTGCCACCCCCGCTTCGATTCCCGCCGCCAGCGGCTCGTAGATGCCCTGTCGCTGCCGCTTGGGGTTCAGGCTCGCCACGTAGTTGATCCACAACATGCGGGCATAATCCATCGATTGCCGCAGCCGGGCAACGACGCCGGTGCCGCGGGTGTTCGGCCCTTCCTGCGTGCCTTCGGTCGGGTCGAGCACCAGCCAAGCGGCCCGGGGAATCTCTTCGCCCGCGAAGGCCCGCGGCGGGATGTCCTGGCCGTCCACGTACGCCTCGACCCAGGCGTGCGCATGCAGTTGCTGCACCTGGTAGTATCCGCCCACGGGATTCCATTCGCCCCCCTTGAAGCCGATGACCATCCGGGCCGGGATGCCTTGGCTGCGGAGCATCAGCACCAAGGCCCCGGCGAAGTATTCGCAATGTCCGGCCCGGTGCTGCGTGACGAAGTCCTCCAGTGGATCGAGCCGCGGGTTACGGGCCTGCGGGTCGAGACTGTAAAAGAACTCGCCGGAGCGATGAAAGTAGTCCGACAGGCGCGGGCGGCCGCGATGCGGTCCCGCTCGGGCGAGAGGCCCTCGTCGGCCAGCACGCCGGCCGCCAGCGCGCTTAATCCGGCGAAATGATCGTCCTCCAGCCCCTGGCCGAATGGCTGCAGCATATCGCGCCACTGCGAGCCCCGCAGCCGTCGGTGCGCGGGCAGAAACTCGCGCTGGCGGTCGCCGATGATGCCGGTCGTGCCAATGTCGAACTCCTGCGTCAGGTTGCGATAATCGTCCATGCGCTGCACCTGGTCCGTGGCCAGGTCGATGCGCAACCGCGTGTCCGGACGATCGATCGACACGGCCGGCGCGACGCAAAACACTTCGTTCACGTCCAGCGGTTCGGCCGTGATGCGCTGCCGCGTGATCGTGCTGCCGACGTCCTCCGGCAGCAACACCTGCTGCGACGAGAAATCCTGGCTCCAGGTACGATCCTCGTATCGTGTGACCACGGTCCCGCGAAACAGGGGTTCGCCCGTCAGGCGCACGGCCCGATCGCCGCGGCCGCGGAAAAACCAGATCCGCATCACCGTGTCGGAGTTATTGACGACTTCTCCCAGCTCGCCCAACGTCACGGTCTTGGAAAAGCCGACCGTGCGCAACGGCTCGGCCGACATCATCTCGAGCCGCTCGACGTTCCAACGCGGCAGCGCCAGGAACACCAGGGCGCTGGTGACAAACGTCAGCCCGCCGATGAGGCCCGCCGAGGGAAATAAGCCGACCAGCAGCTCGCGCGGGGGCACCGCCGCCACGCTGCCGGCGAACGACAAGCGCCCCTCCGGAGCGCCCTCTGCGACCGCCGGCGGCATTCCCAAGACCCTGGCCGACTCGCGATAAACCAGCAACAGCGCAAACGTCACGATGCCGACCAGCACGTAGCCCAGCAAGGCGAAGCCGAAGGTGGGGCCCGGCACCAACGTCGAGGCGATGGCCATTTGCCCCAGGCTCAGTGCCCCCAGTTGCCAATAAACCCTGGGCGTCTTGCGCTGAAACAAAAGTACGTACTGCAAGTAGGATTGCAAGTTGGCCACGACTACCAGCAGGCTCTGCCGATCCGCGCGAATGGCGGCCACGATCGTCAACAGCACAATTCCCAAAGCCACGAAGTCGGCCACCGGCTGTTTGAGCCGAAAGCGCTGCGTCACGTCGGTCGCATAGTGAGAGATGACGATCAGCATCAGGCTCACCACCGGCAACAAGGCGCTCGACTCGCCGGTGGACAACAGCGCCGTGGCCAGCATCATCTGCGCGTAGACGGCCAGGCGGACGAGTTGTTCAAGTTGAGCGGTTTGCATCGCGGTGGTGCCAGTCGCGGACATCAAGGATGAAAGTATCGAGACAATTCGCGGCCGCCCACGTCGATCACTTGCAGGTTTCTACCCTCCAGCGACGAACCCCGCGCGGCAGCCGACTCGCGCAGGGCTTCCCAATCCAGCGGCCGCGTGGTGACGATGAACGTGGGCGTCGCCCCCACCACCAGCGCCAAGGCGTGACCCAACGCCGGCGGCAGGGCGCCGTCGTGGTGCGCCTCGACCAGCGCCAACGATTCGAGCTGCTCCCGCAGGAAGACGAGCGAGCCCGCCCCCGAGCGCGCGAGCGGATCTTGCGCGGCCACGTCGAGCGACAGCCGGGCCCCGGAGCGGCGGCAGGCCTCGGCGATGAGCGTGGCCACCAGGCTGACTGCCGTCTCCACGCGCGCCAGGTCCTCGTCCGTTGGATCGGCCGGCTGCCACAGGTCGACCAACACGGCCATGTTCTGGCTGCGTCGCTGTTCGAACTGACGCACCACGATCCCACCCCGTCGCGCCGACGTGCGCCAATGGATCCAGCGGCGGCTGTCGCCGGGTCGCCACTCGCGCAGCCCGAAAAAATCGGCCTCCAGCAGACCCCGGCGGCTCATCTGTTGGCTCCCCGACTCGTGTTCACGAATCATCTTCAGCAAGCCGGACTGCAGCGTTCCCAGCCGGGGGCGCACCAGCAGCTCCTTTTCATCGCAAACGACCAGGCTGTGCCGAACCAGGCCCAGCGGAAACCGCGTCAGAATTCGCAGCGGTCCGAAACGATAGTGGCCCCGGCGGGCCAGCAGCCCTTCGTAGCGCGCCTGGCGCTTGTCGCCGCTGGCCACGTGCGGAAAAAAGACACTTCCGGTAGCTTGCTCCGCCGCATCGGCACGCCGCACAGTGTCCTCGACGCGCACGGCCCAGGCCCCCAGCCAACGCTTGCGATTCGTCAACGTCACGTCCACCCGCAATCGCTCGCCGGCGTGCAGATACTCGGGCAAGCTCCGCTCGATTGCTAAGCCGCGGAGTGCCAACCGCCCGTAGATCAGGCTGAACAGCAGGGGTCCGCCCAGCACGCAGCCCAGCAGCATCAACAAGTTCAACTGGCGGCTGACGGCGCCTACCAGCACCGCCAGAAAGACGACCGTGTAATAGGCGCCTTCGCGGGTCAGTCGGATGTGACGCGGACGCGCCATGGATTCACCAGCTCAGCTTGGGCATGGCCGACACGCGTGCCAGGGCGCGTGTCGCTCTCTCTAGATTCTAGATCTAGAGGCTGTTTTAAAATTGCAAACGTTCGCTTGTCCGTGTGCCACTGCTGGCTTGTCCAGCAGTGCAGACCGCCACGATTACACTGCTGGACAAGCCAGCAGCGGCACCCAGCACCACCCCGCACCCGGCAGTGGCAGCCCGTCGAGATTCTGAAATACCCCCAGCCACGATTGTAGCAGGCCGGCGGGCAGCCGGCGTCTAGCGCGGCACGGGCACTTCGTCCACGAGTCGCTCGATCAGCGCTTCCATGGCCTGGCGATGCGTCCCCTGCAGGTAGCCCTTGGCAATGACCCGGTGCGACAACACCGGCACGGTCAGCCGCTTGACGTCGTCGGGGATGACGAAGTCGCGATTCTCCACCAGCGCCAGCGCCTGGCTGGCCCGGTACAGGCACAAGGCCCCGCGGGTGCTCACGCCGACGCGCAGCTCGTCGCACTTCCGCGTGGCCTCGACGATGTCCAGCAGATAGCCGTTGATGCTTTCGTCCATCGTTACCCGGCGCACCGCCTGTTGCAGGTGGGTGACCTGGGCGGCATCGAGCACGTGTTCGAGGTTTTCGATCGGCTCGCCCGTGCGGTGGCTGCTGAGCACTTGCAGCTCGTCGTCGCGGTCGGGATAGCCGACGGCGATCCGCATCAGAAAGCGATCTAACTGGCTTTCGGGCAGGGGATAGGTGCCTTCGAATTCAAACGGGTTTTGCGTGGCGATGACCATGAACGGCTGCGGCAGCGCGTTGGTCTGGCCGTCCACGGTGACCTGGTGATCGCTCATGGCCTCCAACAGCGCGCTTTGCGTCCGCGGCGGCGTGCGATTGATCTCGTCGGCCAGGATGATGTTGCCGAAGATCGGACCGCGCGTATAAACGAACTGCCCGGTCTGCGGGTTGTAGACGTTGCCGCCCGTAATATCGCTGGGAAGCAGATCGGCCGTGAACTGAATGCGGGAGAACGAGGCCGAAACGCTCTTGGCCAGCGCCTTGCCGATCAGGGTCTTGCCCACGCCGGGCACGTCTTCCAACAGGACGTGATCGCCGGCCAGCAGCGAAACGATGCACAGCCGCACGATGTCGCCCTTGCCGAGCACGACCTGGCCGATGTTGGCTTCCAGCTCGTTGACGAGGTTCTGCAATTCGGTCGTCATAAACAAGCTTTTTCACCCGGGGTGTCCGCCGCCACGGACCTGAGTCATCAAAATCTGGTTGTCATTACCGAAAGTCCCGGCGTCCGAGCGAGACCTTTCATCCTAGTCCAGTGTCGCGCGGGCGGTCCAGCCCCGAATCATGACGGCCTCGCGCGTCGGCCTGCCCCGCGTTACCGGCTTTTCGGCCCTCGCACGTAAATCGGATTCGTCAGAATCCAGGGGCGCGCTTCGCCGGCCAGCGTGAGCCAGACTTCCAGGCGATAAACGCCCGGCTCGGTGACGTCGTATGCGAACGCCGGGGCATCTTTTTGTCCTCGATCGTTTCGCCGTTGCGCACCAGCTTGTAGCGGCCTGCCAGCGGAGCCTCGGCACGCAGCTTCAGCCCCGGCACCAGCGACACTTCGCTGCCGATCGGCCACGTCATCTCGCCGGCGTCGGCCCGGTAGACGAAGCCCGTCGGATCGGCGATCCAATCGAACGCCACGTAGGCCCGCCCCGATCGCAGCGCCTGGCACACGTTTTCTTCGTTCACTTCGTGCATCAACAAATGCGTGCTGACGTGCCGAAAGCTGCGCGGGTAAGGATCCAGATCGAGATCCAACACGACGTCCCCCGGCTGCTTGCCGGAGACGAGCAGCTTGACCGGCGGAATCTTTTCCGGATCGAGCACGGCCAGCTTCTTGCCCAGCGCGTCTTCGAGCTGCACCTTGTCCCCTTCGATGACCGTGGCGCGGTAGGCCTGGTTGTGATGCGAGTCGTTGGCCGACACGCCGGTCAACCGCTCGTGCTGGCACAACTCGTCGTAGCGCGCCAGGTAGTCGGCCGGATAGTCCTCCAGCGCCCCGAAGACTTCCTGCGGATAGAGCTTCACGGCGCCCATCAGCGTGAAGAGCGTCAACGGCGAACGAAGCGAGGCGAGCAGCCGCGGCTCGTTCTTGAAGTCGGCATGCGTGTTGTAAATCTCCGTGCCGGTAAGCCCCTTGATGTCCCAATCCATCCGTTCCTCCAGATGGCTCAAAAACACCATGCCGCCGGTCGAGCGGACCAGGTCGGCAAACGCCTGCGGGCTGTCGGTCTTCTCTTTCTTGATGCTGCGGGTGGGCCAGGCCAGAAAGCCGTTCGTCTCGGCCCCGCCGATCAACAGCACGCCGTCCCGCTCGCCGCGATGCCCGTCGTCGACGTAATCGTAGTGTCCGGCCGGATGCTCGCTGAACAGGATCACGCGCACGCCGGCCTCGTGGGCCGCGGCCAATATTTCGTCGAGCGTGCCGCGGCTGTCGTGCGAAAACGCCGAGTGCACGTGCAGCAGCGTCCGCACGTCGTCGTAGCCGCTCGACAGGCCCACCTGCCGGCGTTCCTTCTTGAGCGCTTCGATCTTTTCGTGCGTGGCCCGCAGCTTCTCGGGACGCATCCGCTCCACCGCGTCGCCGCGAGCCAGCGCCGCGCCGGCGGCCAGCGCAACCATCAGCAGTCCGCGAAACAACATCGCCGGCTCCTACAGCAGACCAAGGGGATGAAACGGGGGGGGCGGGAAACGAATCTGAATCCATCCTAACATCCCGCGGCGCGGACGAATACGGCCCCCACCGCACGGCGGCACGCCACGTTTCTAACGGCAAAAACGGGTGAAATCGCCGACCCTCGGCACGCAGGCTGATATCAGGCTGATATACTGTCGCTGGACGCAAGCGCAGCGGCCCGCGCGGGTAACTGCTGACGGCTGGGCCGAGAGCGTCGTGCCGTTGTGGTGTTGGCTTCAGTCTGATACGACCACGACGACACCACGACACGACGCTACAGGCCGCGCAGGGAGGAATCGCCATGGCTTATCTCATCGGGACGGACGAAGCCGGGTACGCTCCCAACTTGGGGCCGCTGGTCATCTCGGCGTCCGTGTGGCACGTCCAGCAGGCCGAGGGGGCAACCGATCTGTACCGCCTGCTGCGGAGTGTGGTCTGCAAATCGCCATCGCGCAGGGGAAGTCGCGGACCAGAGCGGCTGGCGATTGCCGATTCCAAATTGCTCTACCGGCCCCCCGGCGG
>CAVQEL010000056.1:0-19762 GCA_963711515.1 uncultured Planctomycetota bacterium
GACGCGGCCGGCGACTACCTGGTCGAGATTCGGGACGTGCGCTATCAGGGAGGCGGCAATTTTCGCTACCGGCTGCGGATCGGCGATTTCCCGCTAGTGTCGGTGGCTTATCCGCTGGCGGTCGAAAAAGGGACCTCGGCCGGCGTGCAGCTCGTTGGGCCCGACGTCACGCTGGCCGGACCGATGGCGGTGACGATGCCCGCCGACGTGCCGGGCGATCGACTCCGCATCGGCGCTTCGTACGGCGCGGGACGCGGTTCGGCCTGGACCACGCTGATCGCCAGCGGCACGCACGAGCAGCTCGAAACCGAATCGAACGACTCGCCCGTGCACGCCACGCAAGTGGTCGTCCCCGGGGCGATTGACGGCCGCATCGACGGGCCGGGTGACGAGGACTACTATCAGTTCAACGGCGTCAAGGGACAGCGGTTGATGTTCACCGGGCAGGCGCAGCCTGGGCTCCCCCTGCGACCTGTTCCTGCGGTTGTACAACGCCGACGGCGGCGCCGTGGCTCAAGCCGATGACAACGGCACGCAAGAAGGCTCGCTCAACTTCACGTTTCCGGCCGACGGGATCTATCGCCTGCGGGTCGAAGAGACCAATCGCCGCGGCGGGCCGGACATGGCCTATCGCGTGCGCGTTGAGCCCTATCAGGCGGGCTTCGAGCTGGCGTCCGAGGCCGAAGTGGTCAACGCCCCGCAAGGGGGCGTGTTCGTCGTGAAGGTGACTGCCGCGCGGCGCGACTACAACGGTCCGATCACGCTGGGGGTGGAAGGCGCCGGCGAAGGCTGCCAGGTGAGCGGCAACGTGATTCCCGAGGGGAAGCCCGAGACGACGATGAGCGTCACTCTGGGTTCGAATCTCACCGCCGGACAGATCGGCACGCTGAAGATCGTCGGCACCGCCAAGATCGGCGAAGCCGACTTTCACGCCACGGCCGGCACGCTGGTGCGCGATGCGCGGAGCGTTCAGCGGGTTGCCCTATCCGCCGGCGGTGCTCGACGGCACACTGGGTTTGGGCGTCGGGCCGGTATTTCCGCAATTCTTCCAAGTGGCCGCCGCTTCGCCGGTGGTCTCGCTGCTGAAGGCCGGCGCCACGGCCAGCCTGGCGGTGACCGTCGCCCGTTCCAACGGCTTTGAAGACGGCGTGTCCGTCGACGGCCGAAGGACTGCCCGCCGGCGTGACCGCCAAACCGGTGTCGATCGACAAAGGGAAGACCGAAGTGGCGCTGGAGCTGACGTCGGCTCAGGCGATTCCGCCGGGCAAGCACGCGTTTCGCCTGGTGGGCAATGCGAACTTTCAGAATCAGCCGCAGCGATTCGCGGTCGAGGGGGTTTCGATCGACGGTCCGCCGATCGCGATTGCCTTTGCTCCGGCCGGCCCCGTGCCCCTCGGCGGCAAGCAGAAGGGGACGCTCACGTTCGCCGGCGACGTGCAGCCGGTCGCTGCCGCGGCGGCGTATCAAGGGGGCGTGACGCGCGGTGCCGAGGGCCCCCGCTCCCCTGCCCTGGCCGGCTTCGAGGCGGACAACAAGGCGGCCGCTTTCTCGGGCTTGGACAAGGGCCCCGGCGACGACCGGCTGACGGCCGAGTTGCCCGCGTCGGCCACGGGGGACTACACGATTGAAATGTGGCTGTTCAACACGCGGGACTTGAGCCAGCCGAACGCTCCGGCCGTGTCGGGCTATTTCTACAGCCGGCCGGGAGCCGCCAGCCCGGCCAACGCGCAGCCGGGCGATCACCTGGGGATCGGCGGTGTGGAAAGTTCGCCGCGCGACAAACTGTTTTACTACGATGGCACCTCGCTCGTGCCGGGCCGCACGACGCTGGCCACCAGTACCTGGCATCACGTTGTGCTGGTACGCAGCGGCGATACGGTGAAGGTGTATCTCAACGGCGAGGTGGCAAACCCCGAGATTCAAGCCACGGTGCCCAAGAGCTACCATACGAACCAGATCGTGCTGGGCACCCGGGCCGACGGTTACGCTCCGTTCCAAGGCCGGCTGGACGAAGTGGCCTTTTTTGACGTGCCCCTTTCGCCCGAGCAAGTGCAGGCCCATTTCGCGGCGGCCAAGGCGGAGGCGCCGGCCCGAGACGTCGTGCTGAAAGACAAACCGCTGGCTTTCTGGCGGTTGGACGAAACCGAGGGAGCCGTGGCCGCGAGTGCCGCCCCGCCCCACAAGCGGCTGGTGAAGCTGGCCTGGCAGAATCTGCCGGCCGGGCTGACGCGCCGGGCGAAGTGGTGCTGGTCGACGCGGCCAGCACGGTCGAGATCGAACTAGCGGCGGCCGAATCGGTGCCGCCGGGAAAACTGGAGAATGTAATCGTGGCCGGGACCACGCCGGCCGGCGGCGGCGCCGTTCACCGCGGAGTCGGTGCCGGTGGCCGTCGAAGTCAACAAACCATAAGCGCGCGATTTCGAGCATAGGGAGAGATCGATGAGCTGGAATGCATGGACACGGATCAGCGGGGGTGCCGGCGCTGGCATTGGGACTGTCGCTCTGGTGCGCACCGTCGTGGGCGGAGAAGGCCGCCGATGAGCCGCGCTTGAGCCGATCGTCGTCGGCACGCCCCAGCGGATCGAGGTGTTTCCCACCAGCTTCAAGCTCGACGCGCCGCGCCGCGTCGTGCACCTGGTCGTCACCGGCTACTATCCCGACGGCAGCATGCAGGATCTGACCCGCGCGGCCGAACTGACCGCCGGCGACGAGCACGTGGCCCGGGTCGACGGCGCGGTGGTGTCGCCGGCCGGCAACGGCAAGACCGACGTGGTGGTGAAGGTCGGCGGGCACGAGACCAAGGTGCCGATCGAGGTGGTCGATTACGAAACGCCGGACAAGATTTCGTTCAACTACGGCACGCTGGCCGTGCTGTCGAAGCAAGGCTGCAACCAGGGCGCTTGCCACGGCTCGCCGAGCGGCAAGGGGGGCTTTCGGATGTCGCTACGGGCGTACGATCCGGCACTCGACATCGAGACCCTCGTGCGCGAGGCCTTCAACCGCCGCACGAATCTGTATGAGCCGGAAAAGAGCCTGCTGCTGCGCAAGCCGCTGATGGAAGTGGCTCACGGCGGCGGACGCCGGCTGACGAAAGACGACTCGGGCTACGAGGTGCTGCGCGACTGGATCGAACAGGGTTGCCAGGTCGACGCGACCGATGCGCCAAAATGCGTAAAGCTCGACATTTATCCCCGCGAGCGAATCCTGATGCGGCCGGCCCACACGCAGCAGATCGTGGCCGTGGCGCAATTCTCGGACGGCACGATTCGCGACGTGACGCGGCTGGCTTGCTTTTCCAGCTCGGACGAAGCCGTGGCCACGGTCGACGAAAGCGGGCTGGTCGTCGGCCAGGATCGGGGCGAGGCGGCCATCCTGGTCCGCTTTCTCGACAAGCTGGAAAGCGCCACGATGATGTTTCTCAAGGAGGTGCCCGGCTTCAAGTGGAACTCGCCCCAGGAAAACAACTTTGTCGATCATCACGTGTTCGCCAAGCTCGAGCAGTTGCAGATTCTCCCCTCGGAGCCGTGCACCGACGAAGAATTCATTCGCCGGGTGTATCTGGACGTGATTGGCATCCTGCCCACGCCGGAAGAAACGTCCGCCTTTTTGGCCGACGCCGCGGCCGACAAGCGAGCCAGGCTGATCGACGCGTTGCTCGAGCGACCCGAGTTCGCCGAGTTCTGGGCGCTGAAGTGGGGCGACTTGCTGCGCATTCGCAATGCCAAGGTTTCCAACAGCGGCGTGCACAAGTTTCATCGCTGGCTGGTGGCGGCTTTTCGCGACAACATGCCCTACGACCAGTTTGCCCGCGAGTTGATCACGGCCGAAGGTAGCACCTTTGTGAATCCGCCGGCCAACTACTATCGCACGGCCACCGAGACGAACGACTGCACCGAAACGACCTCGCAGTTGTTCCTGGGCATCCGTATTCAATGTGCCAAGTGCCACAACCACCCGTTCGAGCGCTGGTCGCAGGACAACTACTACGGCATCGGCGCGTTTTTCAATCGCGTGCAGCGCAAAGCGGGCATGAACCCCGACGAGCAGGTGATCTGGGTGGCCCGGGCCGGCGAAGTGACGCAGCCGCGCACTGGCCAGCAGATGCAGCCCTGGCTGCCGCTGACGGGCACGGCGGAAATGACCGGCGAGGGGGACCGCCGCGACGCGTTGGTCAAGTGGCTGGTCAAGCCCGACAATCCGTTCTTCGCCAAGGTCGAGGTGAACCGCATCTGGGGACACCTGATGGGCCGGGGCATCGTCGAGCCGGTCGACGATTTCCGCGATTCGAACCCGCCGGCCAGCGCCACGTTGTTGTCGGCATTGGCCGACGATTTCGCGGCCCACGGCTACGATCGCAAACGCGTGATGCGCACGATCCTTAACAGCCGCACCTACCAGCTCAGCTCGCGAAAGAACGAGTTCAACGCTAACGACAGCAAGTATTTCTCGCACGCCACGACCCGGCTGCTCACGGCCGAGCAACTCTTGGACGCGATCTGCCGCGTTACGGCGGTGAGCGAGAAGTTCGCCGGACTGCCGGCCGGCACCCGGGCCACGGCGCTGCCCAGCCCCGACGTCGACAGCGATTTTCTGAAGGTGTTTGGCCAGCCGGCCCGTGAGACGGCCTGCCAGTGCGAGCGTTCGACCGATTCGAACCTGTCGCAAGCCTTGCAGATGATCAACGGCCCGCTGGTGCACTCGAAAGTGCGCGACGAAAACAACCGGCTCCGCAAGCTGGTGGCCGCGGGCAAGTCGAACGAAGAGATCATCGGCGAACTGTACCTGGCGGGCCTGTGCCGGCAGCCCAGCGAGCCGGAAATGGCGGCCGCCACCAAGCACATCGACAACGTCGGGCGACCGCATGCGCGGGCTGGAGGACGTGTGCTGGGCGATTCTCAACGCCAACGAGTTCTTGTTCCAACACTAAAGGCGGAAGCTATCGTGTTTGATTTGCGAAGCATGCTGCGCGTCGCTGCCCCACTGGCGGTGTGTCTGTTCTCGTCGGTGCTGATCGCCGATGAGCCGGCAGTCAGTTTTTCGAAGGACGTGGCTCCGATCCTGGTCAAGAGCTGCTCGGCCTGCCACAGCGCGGCCGAGGCGAACGGCGGTTACCAGGTGGCCAACTACAACGCCCTGCTCAAGGCGGGCGATTCCGAGGCTCCGGCCGTCACGCCCGGAAAGGCCGAAGAGAGCGAGCTGTTTCTGCGCGTCAGCTCCGACGACGAAAGCACGCGGATGCCGCAGGAATCGGACGCGCTGCCCGCCGAACAAGTCGCGCTCATCAAACGCTGGATCGCCGAGGGGGCCAAGTTCGACGGGCCCGATCCCGGCGCGGCGTTGTCGGCGATCATTCCCAAGACGACGCAGCCCGACCCGCCCCAGGCGTATCGCCGGCCGGTGCCCATCGCCGCCGTGGCGTTCAACCACAACGGCGAGGAGCTGGCCGTCGGCGGTTATCACGAAGTGACGATCTGGAACGCCACGAGCGGGGCGCTGTGCGGCGGATCAAGAACGTGCCGGAGCGGGTCCATTCGGTGGCGTACAACCCCGACGGCAGCTTGCTGGCCATGGCCGGCGGAACGCCGGGCAGCTTTGGCGAAGTGAAACTGTTCAATCCGGCCGACGGCGCGCTGGTGAAAGACCTGGGCTCGATGGCCGACGTGGCGTTTCGCGCGGTGTTCAATCCGGCCGGCACGAAGCTGGCCACCGCCGGCGCCGATCGTTCGATCCGCGTGTACGACGTCGCGAGCGGCAAACAGGAAGTGCTGATCGAGGACCACGCCGATTGGGTCGTGGGGCTGGCCTGGAATGCCGACGGCACGCGGCTGGCTTCGGCAAGCCGCGACAAAACGTCCAAACTGTTCAACGCCGAGAACGGCGAATCGCTGATGACCTACTCCGGACACGGCGACGCGGTGTTCGACGTGGCCATGACCACCGACGGCAAGGACGGCAAGCTGGTCCTCTCGGCGGGCGGCGACAAGAAGATTCACGCCTGGAACCCCGACGACGGCAAAAAGACCGGCGAGATCGGCGGCTTCAGCCGCGAGGTGCTCACGCTGGCCGTGGCCGGGGACAAGATCTTCAGCGGCTCGGCCGACAAGTCGGTGCAGCAGCATCGCGTCGAAGGTTTCAAACACTTCAAAACCTATCCCGGCTCGACTGACGCGGTGTTCTGCGTGGCCTATCATGCCGGCACCGGCCGCGTGGCGGCGGGGAACTTCGCCGGCGAAGTGCGGGTGTGGAACGCCGAAGACGGCAGCCAGATGAGCGACGTTCCTCGCGGCCCCGGGCTATGCCGCGCCCGAGCCGGTGGCGGCCGCGAAGTAGTCTCGGGGACGCGGTGATCGGCGGCTGGCAAGGCGGCCTACCAGTCGCCCACGGCTGCCGTCGGCGTAGAACTCGCGGAGCACGATTTCCTGCTGGAAGGGGTGCTTGCGGACTTCGGCTTCGTTGATCTCGATGCCCAGCCCCGGCTTCGTCGCCGGGGCGCACGATGCGGCCTTGCGGCTCGACGGTAAAGCCCTCGCTGACGACGTCCGCTGCGCCAGGGCACGTCCAGGTGCACCGCTTCGCAGATGATGTAGCTGGGCGTGGCGAAGCCGAACTCCAGCGAGGCGGCCGTGCTCACCGGGCCTTGCGGGTTGTGCGGGGCGATGGCCACGCGATACGCTTCGGCCAGGGCCGCGATGCGCCGGGCTTCGCTCAAGCCGCCGCAATGCGTGATGTCGGGCTGAAGGATGCTGCACGCCCGCTGTTCAAGCAATCGGCGAAACGCGTGCTGGCTGACCAGCCGCTCGCCGGTGGCGATCGGCGTGGTGACGGCCCGCTGGATCGCGGCCAGGCCCGTCGACGCTCTCGGGCCAGCAAGGTTCTTCGAACCAGTACAGTCCGTACGGCTCGACGGCCTTGGCCAACAGCAGTCCCATGCGGGGCGAATGCCGGGCATGGCAATCGACCATGATGTCGATCGTCGTCGCCCACGGCCTCGCGCATGGCGCGGACGCAGGCTTCGAGGTAGCGCACGGGTTGCAGGCCTTCGATCGGCATCGTGGGCGGAGCGGCCATGCACTTGAACGCCGTGAAGCCCTCGTCGACGGCCCGCGCGGCGAGGTCGGCGAATCGCGGGGCGTCGGCCGGATCGACGGTGTAGAAGTCTTCCATCTTGCCGCCGCCCAGGTGGCAGTACATCCGCACGTAGTCGCGCACCGGCCCGCCCCACAGCTTGTGGCAGGGCACGCCGTGCACTTTGCCCAGGATGTCCCACAGCGCGATGTCGATGCCGCTGGCGGCGGTGCCGCGGATGATGCCGTTGGCGTGCCAGAAATGCTGGCGATACATCATCTGCCAGAGGTGCTCGATCCGCGTGGGATCTTCGCCGACCAGCAGCGTGGCGATGTCTTCGATGGCGCCGACGACGGCCCGGGTGTGCCATTCGAGCGTGGCTTCGCCCCATCCCCACAGGCCCGGCTGGTCGGTCAGCACCTTGACGAACACCCAGTTTCGCATGCGGGCGTGGCAGACGAGGGTTTCGATGGCGGTGATTTTCATGGCTGTTTTCCTGGGGAATTATCGATCGGACCGCCGTGAGCGGGGCGGTGATCAGCGCGGCGAGGCCAAGATCTGCGGTTAGTTCTACGAAAACCCTCCGGGGCCGCAAGGGCTTGCCGGCCGGCGGTTTAACCGTTCTGTGCCCCCGGCGGCCGAGCGATAGAATAAGATTGCAAAGCGGGCCGCCGCGGTTTTCGGCGGTTCGTGCTCGGGTGGCACTGCTGGATTGCCGTCTTGTCCAGCAGTGCATGGTGCCACGCTGGCTGTCAACGTGGCCCTACGGCTGGAACTTGACGTGGCCGGCTGGACGTTGAATGGGTTGGAACCGGAAACTTTCGCTCGTCTTGTTTCTCGTGGCCGTGGCGGCCGCCGGGTACGCCCTCCGCACGCTCGTGCCGACGATGATCGACGAGTACGAGAAAGCCGCCGGGTTCAGCCCCGTGTGGGGTTACGTCTACCTGGCGCGTGGCCGGGCCGGCGGCGGTCGCCTTTCTGATGCTGGCCGCTGTGGGCCGTCTGGACCCTGGCGGCCAACACGCGCGGCAAACGACAGCGCCGGGCAGCCGAGGCGCCGCACGCCCGGCCAGATGTCGCGCCGCGATCGGCAAGCCGAAATCGAAACCCACCTGGCCGACAGCCGCCGCCTGGCCGACGACACCACGCTCAGCCCCGAGGCCCGCGAAAAGATCCGCCGCTCGCTCGACGACGTCGAAACGAAGCTCGAACGGCAGCACGCTCGAGATCGTGGCCTTCGGCACGGTGTCGAGCGGCAAGTCGTCGGTGCTCAACGCTCTGGCCGGGCGCGACGTGTTTCGCACCGAAGTCCGCGGCGGCACGACCGTCACGCGCAACGAAGTGCCCTGGCCCGCGGGGCGATCGCGTGACGCTGGTCGACACGCCGGGCCTGGCCGAGATCAAGGGCCACCAGCGCGAAGAGCTGGCCAAGCAGACGGCTCGCGACGCCGACCTGGTGCTGTTCGTGACCGACGGCCCGCTCAAGGATTTTGAGATGCGGCTGTTGGAAATCCTGGCCGCGATGGAAAAGCCGATCATCGTCTGCCTGAACAAAGAGGACTGGTACCGGCCCGAGGATCGCGACTTGCTCCTCGGGCAAATCGCCGAGCAGGTGCACCGGCTCGTGCCGCGCGAAAACGTCGTGGCCCTGCGGGCCCAGCCGGCCGCGCGGGTTCGCACGCGGGTGCTTGGCCGACGGCACCCAATGCGACGAAACCGTCGAGGTCGAGGCCGACATCCGACCGCTGGCCGACCGGATGCGGGCCATCGTCGAGCACGACGGGCGGGACCTGCTGTTGGCAAACCTGCTGTTGCAATCCCGCGGTCTGGCGAAAGAAGCCAAGGCCCAAGTGCAAACGGAACTCGACGCGCGGGCCCGGCAGATCGTCGACCGTTCGATGTGGCAGGCCGGCGCCGCCGCGGCGCTCAGCCCGCTGCCGGTCATCGACCTGGCCGCCGGACTGGGCATCACGTCGCACATGGTGCTGCAACTGGCCCGCGTCTATCGGCAGAAGATCGACCTGGACACGGCCGGGCGATTGATCAGCGAGCTGGGCAAGCAACTCGTCTCGGTGGCCGGTGCGAACGTGGCGGCGCCGGCGGCCGCCAGCGGCATCGCCTCGCTGTTGAAAACCGTGCCGGGCGTGGGAACGATCACCGGCGGCCTGTTGCAAGGGCTGGTGCAGGTGCTGGTCACGCGCTGGATCGGCGGCGTGTTTATCGAATACTTCCGCAACGAGATGAGCGAGGCGGCCACCGACTGGGCCAGCCTGGCCCGGGCCCAATGGGCCAAGGTCACGCAGCCCGAGGAGCTAGCGAAGCTCGTGAAAACCGGCATCGCCCGGCTGGGGGCGAAGCAGTCATGATCCGCGACGACTCTGCCCGCGACGAAGTCTCTCCGGACGAAGCGTTTTACGCCGACCGCGAGGCTGCCGACCGCGAAGCCGCCCAGCGGCACCATCGGGCTTATAGCCGAGGCCATGGCCAGCGTGCGGCACGCGATCGCGCAGTTTGCCGGTTTGACCGAGGCCGAACGCGCGGCCCTGGCCAAGGAGCTGGCCGAGCTGGAAGCCGATTTCCGAGAAGCTCGAAGCCGGCCAGGTCGAGATCGTGCTGTTCGGCGAGATCGACACGGGCAAGTCCGCTTTGATCAATGCCCTGGTCGGTCGGGCCGTGGCCGAGGTGGACGTGCGCGGCGGCTGGACCAAGGAAGTCTGGCGCACCGACTGGAGCGGCTGCGGATACGTCGTGCCGGGGTTCGAGCATTCGCAGGTCGTGCTGCTCGACACGCCGGGCATCAACGAGGTGGACGGCCACCAACGGGCCACGATCGCCCACGACGCGGCGGCCCGGGCCGATCTGATCCTGTTCGTCACCGACTCGGACTTGAACCATACCGAGTACACGGCGCTGGCGGACCTGGCGGCCAGCCACAAGCCGCTGTTGGTGGTGCTCAACAAGGTCGACAATTACACGGCCGAGCAGCGCCGGCAATTGCGGCAGGCCCTGAGTGACAGCCGGATGCGGGGCATCGTTTCGCCGGACGACGTGGTCGAGACGTCGGCCGATCCCCTGCCCCGCGAGTACGTGATCGAAGCGGCCGACGGTTCGACCCGCAGCGAGATGCGGCAGCCGCCGCCGGAAGTCGATGCGCTGAAGGCCCGGATTCTGGAAGTCCTGGAGCGGGACGGCAAGGCCCTGGTGGCGCTCAACGCGGCGATGTACGCGGCCGACCGCAGCGACCGGATCGCCGCCGCTCAAGGTGCGGATGCGCAACGAGCAGGCCACGAAGATTATCTGGAGCTACGCGGCGATGAAGTCGATCGGCGTGGCGCTCACTCCGGTGCCGGTGGCCGACGTGCTGGGCGGCAGCGCCGTGGACGTGACGATGGTGGTCACGCTCGCGCACGTGTACGGCATTTCGCTGACCTGGACGAACGCCCGGCAATTGATCGAGTCGATCCTGAAGGCGGCCGGCTGGGTCATGCTGGGCGAGATGGCCACGCACCTGGCCGCGTCGCTGTTCAAGGGATTGACCTTCGGCACCGGAACGGTCTTGACGGCACTGCCGCAAGGGGCGGCCGCCGGCTACGGGTCGTACATCGTGGGGCAGGCGGCCAAATACTACTTCGAGCACGGCGCCTCGTGGGGCGGCGAAGCGCCCAAGGCCGTGGTGACGCGCATCCTGGCCGCCACCGACAAGCAGTCCGTGCTCGAGCGGCTCAAGGCCGAAATCAACGCCAAGCTACGCCTCAACAAGTACGCCAAGGACAAGAGTTGAGCCGAGAAATCGTGTCTGGCACCCTACTTTGGGCATTCAACCGGTCCATCACCGCGTCTGTCAGGCACGAGAGTGGCTGACCTTTTAGGCGTCGTCGTGTCGTCGTGGTTTTTTGCCATTGCTATTATCCAACCACGACGACACGGCGACACAACATTGGTGATGCAGGCCCCGTACCCGACCTTGCGGAGTCTTCGGAGTAAAGTGAAACTGTCCCCCCTCTCCGACGCGGTTTTGAAACAGCTTTACAGCCGCTAATAACGCGGAACGCTGGAGTCGATTTGCTCGGACCACTGGTCGATGCCGCCGGCCATGCTTTGGGCCTTGGCGAATCCTTGTTCGCGGAGCCAGAGAGTCACTTTCAGGCTGCGGCCGCCGTGGTGGCAGTGGACGGCAATCTCGTGCTCCCGGTAGTCGTCGAGCTGCGAGACCGTGTCGGCGATCTGGCTCATCGGCACCAACTTGGCACCGGCGATGCGGGCCACGGCGTGTTCGTCCGGCTCGCGGCAGTCGATGAGCAGGAATTTGTCGCCGCCGGCGAGCTTGGCGGCGACGGTCGTGCAGTCGGTTTCCAGCGGATGTTCGGCGTTCATGGAGCGGTTGATTGTAGCGAGGGGTGGGCGCCGCTGCGAGGCGTCGTGGTGGGGAAATGAAAAACGGGCTGCCCGGAGTGTTGCCACTCTGAGCAGCCCGCGATCAGACGCGATAACGCTTCCCGCGAAGCGAACACGAGTTTTTATTGCTGGCCCGGATCGGCGGCCGGCTCTTTACCGGCGCGGGTAATGAGCCGGACGTAGAGCGTGGCATCCACCGTCTCGTTAATGCCCGAGACGTGCGCATCGCCCCAGCAATGCAACACGATGCCGCCGGAGTGATCGGAACTGGGTCCCCAGACCCAGCCGGCCGAATAGTTAAGGCCGGGGATAACCGAGGTCGGGGCACGAAAGAAGGCCTGTTGTTGGGACGTTTTCGGTCCGTAGTTGAGGCCCGACACGCCCCCCGGATTGACCGTCCAGAAATTGCCGCCCGGCACCGTAGTCATGATGTTTTTGTACGGCTGGGCAGGAGTGAGGCCCGAGCCAGTGATCGACGACGACGTACCCAGTGTGCTTGAACTCTGGAGGCCCACGGGCATGCCGACTTGCCAGGCAAAGCTGCCGTCGTACCAGGACGACAGGGTTTGTTCCTTGCTCTCGGCAATTACGACCGTCTTGGACGTGCCGTCGATAATCGATCGGATGGCATTCCCCTGCGACGCGCGTTGGTCGGCGGAACCAACACGCCGTTGGGAGGCTCGGCAAATTGGTACATGCCGCTCGTGGTAAACCAGCCCGACGAAGGGGAGGAGTAGGGATTGCCCATGCAGGCCATATGCGAAGCGGTCATGGCCTTGTAGTTGGTCGTGACGACACCCCACAGAGGCGGCTGCGTGGTCCACATCCCTTTTTCCAATGTTTGGTCGCTGCGGTAGGAGATGAACCGCGACGGAGTGCTCCCGCCAACCGCAAAGTCGGACATCGCGTCGCCGGAGAAGCTGGGGCAGCGGACCTCTTCCAGGTCCAGGGTCGAATAATGCCGCCACCAGGGGTACATCGGCAAGCCACCCGAGTTGTAGCGCAAGCCGACGCCGCCGGTGACCCCCATGTATCCGGCGGTCGTTCCGAAGCCGCCATTCAGCAGCATGGCGGGAAACGAGAACTTGTTCGAGACGTTGCTCATGCCGGTATAGGCCACGGTCTGCTCGATGAACGGCAGCAAGCGGACCATCCAGCTATATCCGTCGAACGTGCCCGTACAACTTGAGGTGCCGACACCGATCGGACTACTACCCAGCCCATACAAGTACACCGGAGGACACTGCCCCACTGCCAACGTGGACGTCACGCCGGTGACGCCGCTGATCGAATTGGCGCTGGGATTGACCCAGGTGGCCAGCGGGAATCGCTTGTTGACGTCGTGATGGTTTTGCAGAGCAATGCCCAACTGCTTGAGCTTGTTCTGGCACGAATTGCGTCGGGCCGCTTCGCGGGCCGCCTGGATGGCAGGCAGCAGCAGAGCGACCAGCACGCCGATGATGGCGATCACCACCAACAGCTCGACGAGGGTAAAACCTCGCTCTTTAGACCTGGTGACCATGTGTCACCTCCTCTGGAAAACACCGATGAGAGAGAAAAATGACGCCTCTTCCAAAGCCGCTCGCCGCAACTGGGGAGCCGCTCATTAGATGCGTGTAATTTAATGGCTCGCCAGAAGCGTGTCAAATAGGAACTTACGGTTTTTGAGTGGTGGTTGTATCAGGTGATGCGGGGCTGGTCGGAGGGTCGTTCTCCGCAGCCATCGCGCGTGGGGGCTCCTCAAACGAGATCCGCAATGGAGTGCTTCTCCCTCGGGCCGACGGGGCGTATAGTAGGCATCTGTCCACCTTCTGTGGCGGATGCGGCTCGACGCGGCGGCCAGCGGCTTTGCCGCGCGGGACGGATCGTGAAAGGGGGCGAGGGAGCGTTGCAGATGACCTTACGCGTCGTGGCCGCGGCGGCACGCTCGGGCAAGACTTCGCGCTTGCTTTGCGCGTATCGGCAACGCGTGGCCGAGGGCCCGCCCGGCAGCGTGTTGTGGCTGGCGCCGACGCATCGGGCCGTGGCCGACGTGATTGCGCGGCTGGTGGCCGATGGGCTGGCCGGGTGCCTGCACCCCAACTTGTTGTCGTTCGACCAGATGGCCGCGCGCGTGCTGTCCGCGGCGGCCCTGCGGATGCGGCCTCTGTCGCCGGCGGTCGTCCGATCGATTCTGGGACGGATCGTCGACCGGGCTCGCGGCGCGGGACGCCTCGCGTACTTCGCGCCGATCGCACCGATGCCCGGCTTTCTGGATCTGCTGGTGGCCTACGTCGGCGAGATGAAGCGGCTGGAAATCTGGCCCGAGGAGCTGGCCGCCGCCTGGGGACCGCGGGCCGCGGCCAAAGATCGCGAGCTGTGCGAACTGTACGGGTCCTATCAAGAACTGCTCACGGCCCACGACTTGTACGACCGGCAGGGACAATTCTGGGCGGCGCGGCGACTGCTGCGCGAAGGCCAGTGGGGTCCCTTGGCCGGCGTGCGGCACGTCTTCGTCGATGGCTTTACCGATTTCACGCGCACCGAACACGAGGTGCTCGAGCTGCTCGCCCAGCGGGCCGACTCGCTGACGATCAGCTTGACGCTGGAGAGTGCCTCGCCGCGGAGCGATCTGTTTACGAAAACCGAGCGCACGCTCGAGGCTCTCCGCCAGCGGCATCCGCGGCTGGAAGTCGACTATTTGCCGACGTGCGCGCAGCCGGTGCCGGCCCTTGCGCACCTGGAGCGACACCTGTTCGGCAATCCCAGCGAGGCCGAGCCCGTGGCCGACGCGACGGGGATCGAGATCGTGGCCGCCGCGGGGGTGACGCACGAAGTGGAACTGCTGGCCGAGCGGATCAAGGGTTTGCTGGTCGGCGGCGACGGGCGCCCGCCGGTGTCGGCGGCGGACATCCTGGTGGTGTTTCGATCGCTGGCGGACGTGGCCCCCTTGGTGCGCGAGGTGTTCGCGCGGTTCGGCATTCCTTGCGTCGTGGCCGCCGCGCCGCGGTTGGAGACGTCGCCGCTGGTGGCGGCCCTGTTGGCCTGGCTGCGGCTTGACGTCGACGATTGGCCGTTCCGGCAAGTGCTGGCGACGCTCGGGCACAATCTGTTTCGCCCGGCCTGGCCCCACTGGCAGCAGGCGAAAGCGGCCGCGGCGCTGGAGTCGGTCGTGCGCGAGTTGGAGTTTCCCTCGAGCAGGCGGGCGCTGGTGGCAGGCGTCGAGCGACTGGCACAGCGGGCGGCCGAGGCCTTGGGCGAGAAGCGTCGGCTATCGCGGCGCACGGTGGCGGCGCACCTGGCGGCGCCGCTGTTACGCCGCCTGTGCGAAGCCTTCGATCGACTGCCGCAGCAAGCGACGGCCGGCGAGTGGGCCGGCGCGTTGGCGGAATTTGCCCGCGAGCTGGGAATGCTGCAAGCGTCGGATGCAGAACTTGCGCCCGAGGCGGCCGCCGACGAGCGACAGGCCTGGGAGCGGTTGCTGGCGGCGCTGGCGGAAGCGGATCGGGTCTCGCGCTGGATGGGCGAGCGGGCTGGCGTCCTTTCGCGGCGCGACTTGCTCGCTGCTCTGCAAGACCTGGCGCGATCGGAGGAAATGCCCCTTGCGCGCGACGAGACCGGCTGCGTGCGGGTCCTCTCGGCTGAAAGCGCGCGGAATCTGGCGGCGCCATACGTGTTCGTGGCCGGGCTGTCGGAGAAGGCGTTTCCGCCCAGCCAGCGCGAGGACTGCCTGTCGAGCGACGCCGACGCCCGGCGATTGATCGAGTCCGGTTTGCCGCTGGCGTCGCACGCCTTGCGCAGCCGCTACGAGATGCTGTTGTTTTACGAAATCGTCACGCGGGCCACGCGGCGGCTGGTGCTGAGTTATCCGGCGCTCGACGCCGCCGCGCAGCCGCTGGTGGCGAGCCCCTATTTGAGCGAAGTGGAGCAGGCCTGCAGCCGTGACCGGATTCCGCGGAACGCCGAGCCCCACTTGAGCGCGGTGCCCCCCAGCGACGAAGTGCGCAGCGTGCGCGACCTGCGCGTGCGGGCCGTGTCGCGGCGCTGGCAGGTGACGCGACATTGTTGGCCGACTTTGGCTCGCTGCCGAACCGTCGCGAAACGGCCGCGAACATCGTGGCCGGGCTGCGCGCGTCCGAGGCGCGTTTTCACGTCGAGGGCTACGGGCCGTACGAGGGCATGCTGGCGTCGCCGGCCGCGGCGGGCAAGCTGGCCGAGCGATTTGGTCCGTCCCGCTGCTGGAGTCCCAGCCAATTGGAGCAGTACGCGTATTGCCCGTTTCAATTCTTCCTGGCCAGTGTGCTCGGCGTGCAGGCGGTCAGCGAGCCGGAGTTGGCCATCGACTACCTGGAGCGGGGGAGGCAGTTGCATTGGCTGCTGTCGCAGGCGCATCGCAAATGGAACGAGCGCGCCGGCCGGCCGCGCTCGCCCGTCGACGACGAGGCCGAGGGCTTCGGCGCGATCGTGCGCGAGCTGGTCGAGGAGCTGCGCAGCATCCGGCGGCGACGCGCTGGCCAATGGGCTGGCGGAAATCGACTTGCGAAAGCTCGCCCGCTGGTTCGAGGGTTATGTCCGGCAGCACGCGGACTATGACGAGCAATGGGCCGACTGGGCGGCGCCGCCGCGGCCGGCGCATTTCGAAGTGGCCTTTGGTCCGCGGCATCGCGACGATCCGGCCGGCGAGCCCGGCCAACTGCCGGACGATAGCGATCCGCTGTCGACGCTGGAGCCGGTGGAAATGGATTGCGGCGGCGAAACGATTCGCTTCGCGGGACGCATCGATCGGATCGACGTGGGACGCGTGGCCGGCGAGGTGGTGTTTACGATCGTCGACTACAAGAGCGGCTCGGTTTCGAGAAAGACGAGCTTGCAGGCGGTGTTGGGCGGCCAGTCGCTGCAGCCGTGGGTGTATGCCCTGGCGGCCGAGCGGCTGTTGGCCGATCGCGGGGCGAGGCCCTTTGCGCGGCCTATTGGCACATCGCGGGTCAAGGTTATCAGGAGAAGGAGGCGCTCAAGTTCCGCTTCGTCGCCGACGGGCGGCTCGAAGTCAGCGACGAGTGGCAGGCCATCGAAGGCGCGCTCAAAGCCCGCGTCGGCTCGCTCGTGGCCGGAATCCGCCAGGGGGAATTCCCGATGCACAGCGCGGACGACAAATGCACGGGCCGCTGTCCCTATCAGCACCGTGTGCCGCGTGAATCAGGCCCGTTCGGCGGGCAAACAGTGGCAGCCGCCCGGAGAGCCAGCGCCATGACCAGCGCCGCCACGGAACGTCGAGAGGGATTCACGGCCCAGCAAAAACGGGCCGTCGAGACGCGGGGCGTGTCCGTTTCGCTGTCGGCCGGGGCCGGCTGCGGCAAGACGTTCGTGCTCACCGAACGGTTTCTCGCCCATTTCGATCCGCGCGATCCCGGCGGCGCTGCGTCCCGACCAGATCGGCCAGTTGGTGGCCATCACGTTTACCGACCGGGCGGCGCGCGAGATGCGCGAAAAGATTCGCCGCCGCTGCTACCAGCGACTCGCCGCAGCCACGGGATCGGACGCCGCCTACTGGGCCGCGCTGTTGCGGGCGCTGGACAATGCCAGGATCAGCACGATCCACTCGTTTTGCGCCGCGCTGTTGCGTTCTCGAGCGGTCGAGGCGGGGCTCGACCCGCAATTTGCCGTGCTCGAACAGGCACAGGCCGAGACGCTATTGTCCGAAGCGGTGGACGACGAAATGCGCCGCCTGGTGAGCGCTCAGGATGAGACGACGCTGGGTCTGGCCGTGGAGTATGGCCTGGACGATTTGCGCGACATGGTGCGGCGGCTGGTGGCCGCAGGCACGCCCGATGAGTTGCGCGGTGGCTGGCCCTTTCGCCGGTGGAATTGGTCGACCGTTGGACGCGATTCTTTGCGACCCAGCGGGCGCGGATGGGGGCCGAGTTGGCCGCCTCGCCGCCGGCGACGACGATCGTCCAGATTTTGCAGGATCACGTGCCTGCGCACCGCACGATGTCGCAGCGCGGCAAGCGGTTGCTGGCGGCGCTGTCTGCGCCTGGCGGAGCTGCCGGCGGACGATTCGCTGCGGGAACTGCTCGAGGAGGTGGTCGATCATGCCCGGGTGCAAGGCGGCGGCGGGGCGAGAGCGTGGCCGAGCGCCGAGATTTATGCCACGTTTCGCGACGCGGCCGAGCAGTTGCGCGAGGAGGTTCGGAAGTTGAGCGTTACGGCGTCGTTCGAGCCCCGCGCCGCGGAGCCGGCGGCCGTGCTCGGCTTGCAACTGCTGCAATTGGCCGACGGCGTGCGCCGCGTCTATGACCGTCGCAAAGCCGAGCTGCGCGTGTTGGACTTCAACGATCTGATTGTGCGGGCCCGGGCGCTGTTGGCCCATGGTGCGGAGGGGGAGCTGGCGCGGCAACTGGGCTCGCACATCACGCTGCTGTTGGTCGACGAGTTTCAGGACACCGATCCGCTGCAAGTCGAGCTGGTCAAGGCGCTGTGCGGCGAAGGGCTGGCGGCGGGCAAGTTGTTTTTCGTCGGCGACTACAAACAGTCGATCTATCGCTTTCGCGGGGCCGATCCGCAGGTGTTCAGCGAACTTCGCAAGCGGACGCCGCCCGACGGTCGCCAATCGTTGTCGGTTAATTTTCGCAGCCAGCCGGCGATCCTCGAGTTCGTCAATGCCCTGTTTCGCGACGAGCTGGGCGAAGGGTACGAGCCGCTGCACGCAGTTCGCGCAAGTCGGCCCCCGGCCGGCTGTCGAGTTTCTCTGGGCGCCAGCGTGGCCACCGGCGGTCGCCCTTCGACCGACGACTTGCGCGGCGCAGAGGCCGAATGGATCGCGCGGCGCATTCGCGCCCTGGTGGACGATGGCCAGCCCGTGGTGTGGGACGCCGACGCTGCGGCCGCCGGATCGCCCGCTGCCCGGCCGGCACGCCTGGGTGACATCGCTCTGCTGCTGCGGGCGCTGACCAGCGTTGAAAAGTACGAAGCGGCGCTGCGCAAGTATGAGATCGACTACTACCTGGTCGGCGGGCGGGCATTTTACGCGCAGCAGGAAATCTTCGACCTGATGAACCTGCTCCGCGCGCTCGATAGCGCGACCGACGTGGTGAGCCTGATCGGGGCGCTGCGCAGTCCGTTTTTCTCGCTGGCCGACGAAACGATCTTCTGGCTTGCGCAGCATCCGTTGGGCATTGCCGGCGGGCTGTTCGCCGAACGTTGCCACGACGCGATTGCGCCCGAGGAGCGGCAGCGGGTGGCATTCGCGGCGCGAACGATCGCCCGGCTGCGCCAGTGCAAGGACCGCTTGCGGATTTGCGAATTGATCGAGCTGGCGCTCGAGCTCACTGGTTATGACGCCATTTTGCTCAACGAATTCCTGGGCGACCGCAAGCTGGCCAACCTGTTGAAGCTCGAGGAGCAGGCCCGGGGCTTTCAGCACGGCGACTTCCTGGGCCTGGCGGACTTCATTGCGCAGCTATCCGAGTTTGTCGTGCGGCAGCCGGACGAGCCGCTGGCGGCGACGCATTCGGAAGACACCGACGTGGTGCGGCTGATGTCGGTGCACCAGTCGAAGGGGTTGGAGTTTCCGATCGTGTTTGTGCCGGACATGAACCGCTCGCCGCACAATGCGCCGCCGCGCGTACACCTCGACGCGCGGTTGGGGCCCCTGGCCCGGCCGCCGCGGACGGACGATCAGCCGTGCGCGGCCTGCGGCTTCGACTTGTGGCAATACGTCGAGAAGGCGGAAGAAGCCGCCGAAATGAACCGCCTGTTGTACGTGGCCACGACCCGGACGGCCGATTATCTGGTTCTGTCCAGCGGCGTCGACAACGCGGTCGAGGCCCGCTCTCCCTGGATGCAGTTGTTGGCCCGGAAGTTCGACCCGGCCAGCGGCCGGTTTATCGGCCACTTGCCGCCGGGAGATCGGATGCCCGAGGTGACGGTGACGGACCGCGAGCCGCCGCGCGTAAATCGCCGCGCAAGAACCGTCCGCGCGGATCAAGATCGACGAACTCGTCGCGCAATTGGAGACGGCCGAAGTGCGCGACACGGTGCGCCGCTGTGTCGAGCCGGTCGAGGCCGACCCGCGGGCTGCGCACGCAGTATTCGTTCTCGCGGCTGTCGGGCCGGCTGCATCGCAAGTTCGAGCGGCTCGACACGCGGGCGTACGGCGGTCAGAATTCGCCTGATCGCGCGGATCGGGATCGCTGGTGCACGCCGTGCTGGCAGTGCTGGATTTCAAGCATCCGGCGGACGTGGCGGGAGCTGGTCAACGGTTCGCCGAGCAGCTGCTGCCGGATGAGCCAGCAATACGTAGCGAGTCGAGGTAGAGGACAGT
>CAVQEL010000057.1:0-11502 GCA_963711515.1 uncultured Planctomycetota bacterium
GCCTGGTCACCGTTGCGGTGCCGCCGGCGACCGACCCGTTGATCTACCAGATGGACGTGGGGGCGATCCGCAATAACTACATCCTCTACATCGGCGCCGGCGCCGTGGCCACTGGCGGGATCATCAGCATGTTCCAGGTAATGCCGATGATCTTTCACTCGCTGCGCGGTGCGCTGGGCGATCTGTCCGTCGGCGAGGCGAGCAGAAGTCGCGGAAAAAACTGCCCGCGCCCAGCGCGACCTGCCGCTGTGGATCGTCTTCGTCGGCTGCGTGGGACTGATCCTAGCGATGGCCGCCCTGCCCCAGCTCGGCCTCGGCTTCACGACCGAGGGGCTCTTGGGCGCGGGACTGATCGTGCTGTTCGGCTTTTTGTTCGTCACGGTCTCCTCGCGGCTGACCGGCGAAATCGGCTCCTCGTCCAATCCGATTTCCGGCATGACGGTCGCCACGCTGCTGCTCACGTGCCTCGCGTTCGTGGCCATGGGTCACATGGGCAAAGCGGCCACGCTGACGGCGCTGACGATCGCGGCGGTGGTGTGCATCGCGGCCTCGAACGGCGGCACTACGTCGCAGGATCTCAAAACCGGCTATCTCGTCGGCAGCACCCCCTGGCTGCAGCAGATCGCCATCTTGATCGGCGCGCTCACCAGCGCCCTGGTCATCGGGTTAACCCTGCAATTGCTCAACGCCTCGGGCACCGTCTACACGAAAAAACGCGAGTTTGTGCCCAACGTGCGGATCGCCGACGTCGATCGGCTGACCGAAACCGAGCAGCCCGGCGGCGAATATGCCGGCAAGGACGACAAGTCATATCACGTCTTGCACGTGGCCGAGAACGAATACCAGGGGGTCAAAGCCGGCAAGTACCTGGTGGACGACACCGGCTTGCTGGTCTACCTGGTCGATCCGGCCATCAATGGCCGGGTGAAAGAGCGCGACGACGGCGTCAAGGTGACCAACAAGCTCGAAGCCCCCAAGACTCGCCTCATGGCCCTGATCATCGAAGGCATCTTGAACGGCAAGCTCCCCTGGGAGTTGGTGCTGCTGGGAGCGCTGATCGCCATCGTGCTCGAACTGGCCGGCGTCCCCTCGCTCCCCTTTGCCGTGGGTGTCTATCTGCCGCTGCAAACGTCGATGCCCATTTTCCTGGGGGGCATGGTTCGCTGGATTGCCGACAAACTGAGCAGCAATCCCGATGACTCGGACAGCAGCCCGGCCGTGCTGGTGAGCTCCGGCTACATCGCCGGCGGCTCGATCGCGGGCGTGCTGATCGGCTTTCTGGCGTTCAAGCAGTCGTGGCTCGAAAAACTCAGCCTGAGCTCCGTGCTGCCGGCTGGCTGGGTGGCCAGCGATTGGCCGGCGCTCGCGACCTTCGCGCTGTTGATGTTCGTGTTGTTCCTGACCGGCACCGGAGTGCTGTTCCGGGCGCGAAGCTTCGCATGCGCGGGCCGGGCAATAAATAAGACCATTCTGATAATGGACGCTTCCGCTTCGCATTCCAAACAGACAACAGGCTTTCCCATGCACGCTTGCCATCGAACTCTGTCCCGGATCATGATCATGCTGGCTACTTCCGCTGCTTCGTTCGCCGCCTGGGCCCACGCCGACGAAGGCATGTGGCTCTTCAACCAGCCTCCCCGCGCGCTGCTCAAAGAGCGATACGGTTTCGACCCGACCGGCGAGTGGCTTACGCACCTGCAAAAATCGGCCGTGCGGTTCAACAACGGCGGATCGGGGTCGTTCGTGTCGGCCCACGGACTGGTGATGACCAATCACCACGTCGGCGCCGACTGCCTGCACAAGCTCAGCTCGGCCAAGAAAGACCTGGTCACCAGCGGCTATCACGCCCACTCGCGCGACGAGGAGCTGAAGTGCGTCGACCTGGAGCTGAACGTGCTGATGTCGATCGAGGACGTGACGGAGCGGGTCAAGCGCCGCCGTGAAGCCGGGCATGAGCACCGCCGAAGCCCAGCAAGCCCGCCGGGCCATCAGCAACACGATCGAAAAAGAATCCTTCGACAAAACCGGCCTGCGGAGCGACGTGGTGACGCTCTTTCAGGGCGGGCGCTACAACCTCTATCGCTACAAGAAGTACACCGACGTGCGGCTGGTCTTCGCGCCGGAAAAGGACATCGCCTTCTTTGGCGGCGACCCCGACAATTTCGAGTACCCCCGCTACGATCTCGACGTCTGCTTCTTCCGCGTCTACGAGGACGGCAAACCGGCGACGCCCCCCGACCATCTGCACTGGAGCAAGGCCGGCGCCGCGGACGAAGAGTTGATCTTCGTCGCCGGCCACCCGGGCCGCACCGACCGGTTGAATACGGTCGATCACCTCGACTTTCTGCGGGACGTGGTGTTTCCGGAGTTGCTCGACATCATTCGCCGCCGCGAGGTGAACCTGCAGGTCTACAGCAGCCGCGGCCTGGAAAACGCCCGCCGGGCTCGCGACGAGCTGTTCGGCTATCAGAATTCGCGCAAGGCACGCTTGGGCGGACTGGCCGGCCTGCAAACCCCCGCCATCATGGACGCCAAGCGCACGCGCCGAAAAGCCCTCCGCGCAGCCGTCGACCACGATCCCAAGCTGGCCGACGCCCGCGACGCCTGGGACGAAGTCCGCGACGTCGCTCGAGCAGTGGGACGAAATCTACGTCGACTACACGCTCTACGAGCGTTCGATGGCCTTCAACACCGATTTGTACAGCATCGCCCGCGGGCTGGTGCGGCTGGCCGCCGAAACGGCCAAGCCCAACGAGGATCGGCTCCGCGAGTACGCCGAAGCCGGCCTCGATTCGCTCAAGCAGCAACTGTTTTCCGAAGCGCCGATCTACCCGGATTTGGAAATCGTCAAGCTCACCGATTCGCTCAGCTACCTGCTCGAGCGGGCCGGCACCGAGAACGAACTGGTCGCGGAGGTGATGGCCAACATGTCTCCCAGTGCCCGGGCCGCGCAATTGGTCTCCGGCACGAAGCTGGCCGACGTGGCCTTTCGCAAACAACTGGCCGCCGGCGGCTCTAGCGCCATCGCCGCCTCCGACGATCCGATGATCGTGCTGGCCCGCACCGTCGAACCGAAGTCCCGCGGCGTGCGCAAGGCGTACGAAGAAAAAGTCGAGGAGCCGCTAAGGCAAGCGTACGCCAAGATCGCGCAGGCCAAGTTCGCCATCGAAGGCACCAGCACCTATCCCGACGCCACGTTCACGCTCCGTTTGGCGTTCGGCCAGGTCAAGGGCTACGAGGAGCAAGGACACCACATGCCCCCCTGGACGACCATCGGCGGAGCTTACAAGCACGCTGCGGAGCACGGCAGCGTGCCCCCCTTCGAGTTGCCCAAGTCGTGGCTGGCCGACAAGTCGAAGCTCGACCTGGACACGCCGTTCAACTTCGTCAGCACGGCCGACATCATTGGCGGCAACTCCGGCAGCCCGGTCGTGAACCGCGCCGGCGAAATCGTGGGCCTGATCTTCGACGGCAACATCCAGTCGCTGGTGCTCGACTTCGTCTACACCGACGTGCAAGCCCGGGCCATCTCGGTCCATTCCTCCGCCATCATCGAAGCGTTGCGCAAGGTGTACGGCGCCGGGGGGCTGGCCGACGAGCTGACGGCCAAGTAACCGGTCGCAACGACCGCGGCCCTCAAAAATCCTTGCGCCGACGTACGCGCAAGCCAACGCCAGCACCACGCCCAGAAACATGAGGTTGCTCCAGACGGGTCCCCAGATGTCGACTTTCGCCGGCGCCGGGGCAGGCCACGGTCGAGGCGCGGGCCGGCAATCTTGGCGTCGTCCGACGTCAGCACGTGGCTCACCGTCTCGTTCAATTCGCCCGGCTTGGGAAAGACCGCGTACAGCGGGTGCAAGCCATAGCGATAGATCTTGTCGATCAGCGGCTGCGGCCCTTCCCACTGCCGCGCGCTGGTTCCCTTGGCCAGGTCGTACTCGGTGACGCGCGTCAGCCGATCGGCCACGAAGAGCTTGTCGCCCGCGAAAGCGGCGGCCGACACGTCCCCCCGCCCCGCGATGCGCAAGGGCGCGATCTTCGATTCGCGCGCGTCGTACAACCAGAACCGCGCGTTTTGAAACACGATGGCCAGGTACCGGCCGTCGGCCGACGTGGCGATGCTGCTGGGCGTGCTGTTGATGCCGGTGTCGATCGAGTCGAGCGGCTTGAGCCGCGCGTCGTAGCGTCGCACCTCGCCGCCGCCCAGCGCCAGAAGACCTGCCCGCCGCTCGTGGCCACCTGGCCGTTCTGCTGGCGCTCGAATGGCACGCTGCCGGCCTCGTGGTATTTGCCTTCGTCGTCGGGCACCGCAAGCGCCAGCCGCATCCCGTCGAACAGCGCCGCGACGCCGCTCTGCGGATCGTAGGCCGCGCTGACCAGCGGCCGCATGTGAACCGCCGGCCCGAGCGACTCGAATCCGCCCCGCGTCTCGGGCAGCGGCACGTGAAAGCCAAAAAAGTTGATGTCCTGCTGTCGCACCGCGATGTCCCCTTGCAGCCGGTACATGCCGTCGGCGGCGGCCACCAGCACTTCGCCCCCTTCGCCGACGAATAGCGCCGCGGCCCCCTCGGGCACGGTCACGCCTTCGGTACGCCGCCAGCCGTCGACCCGCTGGCCGATGAGCAGCCGGGTGACCGAATTATTGAACGCGCCGAAGCCGGGCGGCGATGATTGAAAGGCCAGAATCCGATCGCCCGCCGGGTCGTACACCGGTCCCACCAGCCGTCGCCGAAGTAAAACGGCATATCGTCTCCGGCACGGCCGGCGAAGATCCGCTGCCAATCGTGCTCCCTGTCGTTCCAGGCGAAAACTTCCCGCTGGTTGACCGCCACCAGTGCCTCGCCGGCCGGCACGACCTCGACCAGCCGCTGCGGCCGCAGGGCATTCTGCTCGACCACCGTCACGGCGCTTCCCAGCGCGAAGCAGACCATCCAGAACACGACGGCCAGCACCACCGACACGATGGCGTTGCGCCAGATCAGCCCCGCCAGCGACGATACGCCGTAATAGATCGCGAACAGAAACACGTACAGCGGAATGGCCAGCAGCAGCCGCTCGTTCCACACGCCCAGCCGCCATCCCAGGATCAGCCACAACCCCACGATGAAGTACGCGGCGTTGATGGCGATGAACGCGCAGCCGCCGAAGAACTTGGCCAGAAACACGCCGCTGCGCGTCACCGGCTTGCTCAACAGCAGATCGACGCTGCCCGCCTCGAAGGCGTGCGGAATCATCGACGCCGTGACCAACAGGGCAATGAACACGCCGAACGCCCCCAACAGCACGCCGAGCGCCATCACCACCACCTGGTTGACCACCGGCTGCATCTGGTCCGGCTCGATCGGCAACGGCAGCCCGGGCTCCCAGATGAAATACGTCACTTGCGTCTGTTTGGGCGGGGCCGGCGCGATCAGGCCCGGAAACGCCGCCTCCAGCGCCAGACGATTGAACCGCGCCAACTCGGCGTCGGAGAGCTTTTCCAGCCCTTGCCGCTGGAGCTTGCGGGCCGCCGCGGGCAGGCTGATCTTTTGCCACGCCCGAGGGTCGTAGAAGTCGCGTGCCTTGAGCTGCTCGCGCAGCTCGTTGTCGAAGCGGACTTCGCGCATCCGCCGGGCGAACGCCTCGCTGGGTTTCGACGGCAGTTCCTGTTTCGTGTTTTCGCCCAGCTTCTCCCAGATCTGCCGCCCCGGCGTCGGCTCGTCCGACTTGCCGGCCGCGACGATCCGCTCGATCAACCTGTCGTGATCCAGCACGTCCTCGTCGTTCAGATAGCTTCCTTCGCGCACGCGAACGCCCAAGGGCACCAGGGCCAGCAGGAAGACCGTGATCGCGATCAACAGGATCCACAGCACGCGCGAAGCAAAGGCCTCGCGAAACGAATCGACGACGATCGCCAGGTAGGGGCGCATCATGGCGTTCGCCCCTGCTGCACGATTCCCAAGAACGCCTGCTCCAACGTCTGCCGCGTACGCACCATCGAGACCAGGCTCACGCCCTGCGCTCGCAGCCGATCGACGAGGTGATCGATCGCGGCCTGGTCCGCGCCCCGCACGATCGCTTCGAACTGCTCGGCGCTCAGGCGGCGGATTTCCACGTCGGGCGTTCCGGCCAGGGCTGCCTGCACGCGTGCTTCGTCGCCGGCCACCACCAGTCGTACGTCGGCGTCGGCCCGGTGGGCTGTCAATTCATCGATCGTGCCGTGCTGGAGGACTTGCCCCTTGTCGAGAATGGCCACCCGGTCGCACACCAGCTCAACTTCCTGCAGCAGGTGGCTGTTGATAAAGATCGTCTTGCCTTCGGCCTTGAGCCGCTGCAAGATCGTGCGCATCTCGCTGCGGCCCACCGGGTCGACGCCGTCGGTCGGCTCGTCCAGGACGAGCAACTGCGGATCGTGCAACATGGCCTGAGCCAGCCCGAGCCGTTGGAGCATCCCCTTCGAGTACTTGCGCACGGAGGTGCGCCCCCAGGCCGAAAGTCCCACCGCTTCCAACAGCGGCCCGCGCTGCTGGCGAATCTCTTCGCCCGACAGTCCGCTCAAGGCCCCGAAAAATGCCAGGGCCGAATGGCCGGTGTGGTGCCGCGGAATGCGATGGTTCTCGGGCAGATAGCCCACTTGCCGGCGACCCTCCAGACTGCCGGCCGGCAATCCCAACAGCGCCGCCCGACCGCCGGTGGCCCGCACGATGCCCAGCAGCACCTTGATCAACGTCGTCTTGCCGGCCCCGTTGGGCCCCAGCAGCCCGAAGATTTCGCCGCGTCCCACGGCAAAGCTCACGCCCCGCAAGGCGTCAATGCGCCGCCGGCCGAACAGCGAATCGCGATAGCACTTGCGCAGCTCGGCGACGTCGACGGCGGGCGAATCGTTCATGAAAAATCGTTGTGCGTGAGCCCCGGTTGCCGCTGGGTCGTGTTCGCTACGGACGATCATAACCGATATTCGAGCTGGCGCGGCGGAAACCGGTTTCAACCCGAATTGCCGGCCAGCACCGACGCCTCGCCCGAACGCACGCTTCAGGGCGCAGATTGTCCGCCGGGCGACTGTTGAAGAAGTATTCGTCGCCGGCCGCCGCCAATTGGGCCGGTCCTTGCAGAATCGTCTCCTCCCGCGCTCCGCTGAACCGGTTGGCCAGGCCCAACCGTATCACCCGGGCCCGATTCGCAAGATGCACGCGCTCGATCACGGCCGCGGCCACGCCGAGCTGCGACCGGTTTTGTGGGTAGATCGGCGCCGATAGCGACGCCAGGGCCCAACGATCCAGTCGCACGGTGAGCCACGGATCGGCCGGATCATCGGGCTGCTCGACGAACGGCGTCAGCGCCTCGGGCAAGCCGTCACCAGCACGGCGATGCACTTGCAACACGACGCGCTCGGCATTCGATGCATAAAGGCCCCAGCTCGGCCACATGTCGAACCAGGCCGTCGGCTCCAACACGGGCAATACGACGGCCGCCAGCACCAGGGCCACGGCGGGCCACGGCGCCCGCAGCGCGGTAGTTTGCTCAGTGGACGTCTGTGGCAACTTCCGCGGCGCGGCAAACAGCAGCAGGTCTTGCACGATGAAATAGGCGTTCCAAATCAGCACACCGGGCTTGTGATCCAATCCCCAGGGACCCAGGATCACGAGCAACAGCACGTGCAACAACACCGCGCCCGCCAGGGCCGCTCGACGCGTCCGGCGAAACGCCAGGCCGGCCGCCACCGCCAGTTCGCCCAGGGGAAACACCGCCGCCAGCGCCAACCGCACCGCCGGGCTCCAGGCTGCCGCACGCGAACCGGCCAGGGCCTCGAGGAATTGTTGCCCCAGCGTGTGGAGAAACGAATCGTCGAGCTTCGTCGCCGCCGAATAAAAATAAAAGCTGACGACAAGCAGCCGCAACAGCGCCAGGCCCGGCCGCGCCCGGCGGCGGCCAGCACCACGGCCAGCAGCACGAATTGATACGCCCAGGGCTGCAGCCGCTGTTGGTCGAGCACGAACATCCCGACCGCGGCCACGGCGAACACGGCGAGAGACGCCCGGGCCGTGCGCCCCTCGGGCGCCACGAGCATTCCGGTCAACCCGGTCACCAGCCCCGCGGCACCAAGCCACTGGCACCACGCCGGCGCCGGCAGCGCCCAGCCAAACAGCGGAACTTGCGGAAACACGGTTTGCGGCGTCCATAGCCGCCAGGTGGCCGCCACCAGCAGCAGGCCGAACAGCCCGATGGCGCGGCGCAGAGCTTCGCCCGCAGCGGCGCGTTGCCGAGATCGTCAAAAAACGCGAGCCAGCGTTGCATCGCCAGAGGAGTCTAGCCCGGCGGCGGACCGCAGACCACACGCGGCGCAAAAAAAAGGACCGCCCTGGCACTTCGCAGGCGGTCCTTTTCTTAATATCAACGCCCGCGCCGTACGGAATCGCACGGTGATCCCTACGGGCGTATCACGAGGAAGGATTGATACGCGGCCTCGCGAGGCCGCTGGATGAATCACGTCGTCTGTTCGAGCGCCGGGCGACAATTCGAGTGCCACTGCTGGCTTGTCCAGCAGTGCTTTGTCTTTACGGCAAGTCTGACCTGAAGATCAGGCTCTGACAAAACGCTAGTTGCTGTCGAAGTCTCCTAGAACTCCTCCCGGCAGCTCGAGCTCCGAGATTACCGGCGGCATCCAGTCGACACGCTTGATGCCCAGTCGCCGGGCACGTTCGCGCAGCGTCCAGGTGGCGCGGATGACTTTCGTCCGCTCGCGAATCTGTTCGGGCGTGGGGTCCATGGCCGACATGTCCGTGAGATGTGCTTTGCGTATCATGTCGAAGTGCCTCTCTCGAAAAGAAGTGAAACGACCAGACGTGGCCTCGCGCAAGCTCCAACTCTCGCGGGGCGAAACTCTCTGTTTCCGACGCGACAAGTTCTACTACGTAAGAACGGAAAAGTCGGATCAAAAAAAGATCGGATTTTTTCCGCTGTTCCGATTGAGACGTGAACAGGACCGGGCGGCAGCCGAGAGATGTGACAAAGATGTGGGGCCCAATCCAACAACATTTATAGCCACGCAATCCGCGAAAATCAAGCATTTCCAGCGTATAAATCGCGCATCTTTGGGCTGCGCCGTAACGGACCGACCGGTAGGTTAAAGTTCGCCGGCCAGGGACCGCCGGTTTGTGAAAACTGTAACAACCCACCGCGCGCCCGCCGCCTGTTATCACGACAACGCGCGGCGCATCCGCGCAATGGCCTGTCTCCCGCCGGCCCGTATTTCGCATATCCTATAGTTGCGCAGGATTGTGCCGCCCCCGGCTTCGATGGATACGCTGTCCTTTCCACCCCTTTACCCTTAAGCCATGCAAGTCGTCATTACGGCCGTCGGTCCCGACAACCGCGGATTGGCCGATCCGATCATTCACCACGTCACCGGCCAAGGCGCGAACATCGCCGAGATCCAGATGTACGACCATGACGAACTGAGCCTGTTCGCCATGTTGTTGCGGATCGAGGTGGGCCGTGAAAGCTGGCCCGGCTTGCGTCCGCAACTGGCCGAAATCGGCCGGCTCAAGGGGCTCTCGGTGCGCGTCTGGTCGCCCGACGAACGCAAGGACCGCCCGCGACTGGCCATCTGCACCACCTATCGCCCCGAAGCGGCGTTGGCGCTATTACGGGCGATTCGCGACGGCCGCGTGCGGGCCGAAGCGGCCGTGATGCTGGGCAACCGGCCGAACTGCCGCTCGCTGGCCGAGCAGTTCGGCGTCGACTGGCATTCGATCGGCGACGCGAGCGGCGCGGCCGACGACGACCGCCTGATCGCGCTATGTGACGAGTACCAGGTCGACTACCTGATTCTGGCCCGCTACATGCGCATCCTGCCGGCGGCCAGTTGCTGGAAGTACGCCGGCGGCCGGATCATCAACCTGCATCACGGCCTGCTGCCCAGCTTTCCCGGCATTCGCCCCTATCACGAAGCGTTTGCCAGCCACATGCTCACCTACGGCGCCACCTGCCATTTCATCGTCCCGGAGCTCGACGCCGGCAATCAGATCATCTACCAGTCGACGTTTACCGTGGGGCACGGACTGAAGCTCGACGAGATCATGCGCCGCGGCCAGGAAGACAACGAGCCGCACTGCCTGGTCGAGGGCGTCCGCCGCGTCGTCGACCGCGAGGTCCAACTCCACTTTCATCGCGTCATCGCCCGCGGCTAGCGGCCACTTGCGGGCTTCAAGAATTCGGGCATCGTTCTCGGCGTGCCATCGCAGCGTGTGCCATGCTCACGCTCGCGTGAGCATGCCCGAATGAGGCCACGTTGGCTCGGGTTGGCCTAGCTGCATGTCCCCGCGCGGCTGGCTCTCGCGTGGCGGTTCGGATACGATTTCGGGCGTTCTCGCCGGCGCAAATCCCGCTGCTAGTGGACGCATTGATGGTCAACAACTCGTCCGACGCCCGCTCCACGGCCGCTATGCTCACGACTTGGGACACGGTGAGCGTGATCGTGGGCATCGTGATCGGCGCGGGCATTTACGAGACGCCGCCGTTGGTGTTCTCCAGCGTCTCTTCGCCCACGATGGCGCTAGTAGCCTGGGCCGCCGGGGGATTGTTGTGCCTCAACGGCGCGTTCACCTACGCCGAGCTGGCCAGCGCCTATCCGCGCTCCGGCGGCGATTACGTTTATCTCACCCGGGCGTTCGGCCCCTGGCTCGGGTTTCTGTTCGGCTGGGCCCAGATCTCGGTGATTCTGACCGGCTCGATCGGCATGATGGCCTACGTGTTTGCCAACTACGCCAGGGAGCTGGTGGATTTTGGACCGGCCACGATGCTGGTCTATGCGGCCGGTTCGGTCGTCGTGTTGAGCTTCATGAATCTGCTGGGCGTGGCCCTGGGCAAGCAGGTGCAGAACGTCCTCTCGTCGGCCAAGCTGCTGGGACTGGCGGCCCTGGTGCTGGCCGCCCTGGTAGCCGCCGGACCGGCGCCGGCCGTGGCCGCGCCGGTGGCCACCGGGGCGGCCGATGCCCCGGGCGCTGGGCCGCGTTCGCTTCGGCCCTGGTGCTCGTGTTCCTCGCCTACGGCGGCTGGAACGACGCGGCTTTTTTCGTGGCCGAGATGCGCAACCGCAGAAAAATCATCCGCGCGCTGGTGCTGGGTATTCTGATCATCATGGCCACGTACCTGTTGGTGAACGTCGCCTATTTGCACATCCTGGGTTGGAACGGCGAACGCGCGTCGCAGGCCATCGCTTCCGAGGCGATGCAAGCCGCGGTCGGACCGGCCGCGCGCGGGGCGTGGCGCTGTTGGTGGCCATCTCGGCGCCTGGGGTCGGTCAACGGGTTGATTTTCGCCGGTTCACGAGTCTATGCGGCCATGGGTGAAGACCACCCGCTGTTTGCGCCATGGGGGCGCAAAGGGCGGCGGTTTGGTTCGCCGGTCTGGTCGTTGTTGGCGCAGGGTGTCATTACCGTAGCCTTGATCCTGTTGGTCGGCACGTCCACCGGCCAGAGGCTCTTGGATGCGGTGTTCGCCCGCGCGGGGCTGGCCGAGGTT
>CAVQEL010000058.1:0-32564 GCA_963711515.1 uncultured Planctomycetota bacterium
CCATCGTCGAGATCGAATCGGCGGCGCCGATCGTCCAGCAGGAGACGTTCGCCCCGATCCTCTATTTCCTGCGTTACGAGACGATCGACGAGGCGATTGCGATCAACAACGGCGTGCCGCAGGGGCTGGCTTCGGCCATCTTTACCAACGACGTCCGCGAGGCCGAGCTGTTCTGCTCGCCGGCCGGTTCCGATTGCGGCATTGCCAACGTGAACATCGGCACCAGCGGCGCCGAAATCGGCGGCGCCTTTGGCGGCGAGAAAGAAACCGGCGGCGGCCGCGAGAGCGGCTCCGACGCCTGGAAGAACTACATGCGCCGCGCGACCAACACGGTCAACTACTCGCCCGATCTGCCGCTAGCCCAGGGCATCAAGTTCCCGATCTGACGTGTCGCCAGCGTACCACTGCTGGACGAGCCAGCAGTGGCACCCGGCACCCGGCGAATTCCTGGATCTTCTCGGAGATGTCACCCAGCGGCACCGCAGTTCGGTTTTGAAACGGCCTCGACGTCTCAGCGAGTGCGTTCCGCCAGGGCCAGCACCCCCAGCACGCCCGAGCGGTGGCCCAGCCCGGGTGCCACAAGGTATTGCTGAATCTCGTCGAGCACGGCTGGCGATTGTACGTACTCGTTGAGCAGTTGCCGGACATCGTGTCGTACCATGTCGAGCAGCCGGGGATGCTCCATCACGCCGCCGCCGATGATGATCCGCTCCGGCGAGAGGGTGCAGATGAAATTCACCAGTGCCAGCGCCAGGTAATGGGCTTCCAGCGGCCAGGCCGGGTGATCATCGGGCAGTTCGTCAGCCGGTTGTCGCCAGCGATCGGCAATGGCCGGCCCGCACGCCAGTCCTTCGAAACAGTCGCCGTGGAACGGGCAGTGGCCCGGGTAGGGATCGGCCGTGGTGTCGTGCGGGATGCGGATATGTCCCATCTCGGGATGGATGAGGCCATGCATCAGGCGTCCGTTGATCAGGCCTCCGCCGCCGATGCCGGTGCCGATGGTCAGGTACACCAGGTTCTCGACCCCCTGCCCCGATCCCCAGCGGGCTTCGCCCAGCGCCGCGACATTGACGTCGGTGTCGAAACCGACTGGCACGCCCAACTCGCGCCCGATGGCACCGGCGAAGTCGGTATGCTGCCAGAGGGGCTTGGGAGTCGTGGTGATATAGCCGAACGTGGGCGAATCGGGGCGGGGATCGATCGGACCGAACGACGCGATGCCCACCGCCGCCAGCGGGCCGTGCTCGGCGACCTGCCGGCGAAAGAAGTCCAGGCTGCGGCCGATGGTTTCGCCGGGCGTGGTGGTGGGAATGCGAACTTCGGCCCGCACGTCGTCGGGCGAAGTGCCGACGGCGCAGACGAACTTGGTTCCGCCCGCTTCGATACCACCAAACAACCGGCTCAAAGTGCGACCTTTCACTGTTGCCCGCGGAGTCATCGACAATCATGCGGCCGTGGCGCAGAATATGTCAAGCATGCCCCCCGCTACCTGCCGAATCGACCTTCACCCCAGAGCCTTCTCTTCCATGCCGATGCAAACCGCAGTCCGTTCTTTCGTCGTGCTCTCGCTGGCTGTTAGTGCGATTCCGGCCGCGGCGGAAAACTGGCCGAATTGGCGCGGGCCCGCTGGCGTCGGCGTTTCCAACGAGTCGAACCTGCCGCTGCGCTGGAGCCCGACGGAGAACGTCCGCTGGCGGGTGAAGCTGCCGGAGCGCGGCAATTCCACACCCATCGTGTGGGACCAGCGGATCTTTCTCACGCAGCCGCTAGCGCACCAGCGAACGCTGATGTGCCTGGACCGCGCCGACGGCACGGTGCTGTGGCAAGCCGCCACGGAGTACGACGAGGACGAGCCGACGCATCGCACGAATCCGTACTGCTCGGCGTCGCCGGTCACCGACGGAGTGCGGGTGATCGCCTGGTTCGGCTCGGCCGGTGTGTTCTGCTATGACTTCGACGGGCAAACAGCTCTGGCATGTCGACCTGGGCCTGCAAGAGCACGAATGGGGCTACGCCGCCTCGCCGCTGATTCACGGCGACTTGTGCTTCCTTAACTTCGGGCCCGGGACGAATGAGTTCGTCGTGGCCCTGGACAAACATACCGGCCGCGAAGTGTGGCGCCGCGACGTGCCGCCCCCGTCGCCCGAGGCGCTCAAGCGCGACGAAGGTTTGCGCGGCAGTTGGAGCACGCCGCTGGTGATCGAGACTTCCGGACGCGAGGAACTGATCCTCACCCTGCCGGAAGAAGTTGTGGCGCTCGTGCCGAAAACCGGACAGGAGCTGTGGACGTGCGACGGGTTGGGCTCGCTGGTGTACACGTCGCCCGTGTGGGGCGACGGCGTGCTGGCGGCGCTAGGCGGCTATCATCGGGCCAGCCTGGCGCTCAAGCCCGGCGGCTCGGGTGATGTCACCTCGACGCACCGCCTCTGGCACGAGCCGAAGAGCAAGAAGCTGCGGCTCGGCTCGGGCGTGATCCACAAGGGGCACCTCTACACCAACGACATGCAGGGCATCGTCCAGTGCCTCGACCTGGGCACGGGCGACGTGGTGTGGGAAGAGCGGCTGGGGGGCGACACTTGGTCGTCGCTGGTGCTCACCGCCGACCAACGGCTGTACATGCTCAACCAAGAGGGCACGACGTTCGTCGTCCGGGCCAGCCCGAAGTATGAATTGCTGGCCACCAACCCGCTGGACGAGATGACCAATTCCTCGACGGTCATCTCCGACGGCCAGATCTTCATCCGCACGCACGAGCACCTGTGGTGCATCGGCAAATCCGACTAGAAGCTATTTAGCTGTTTCAAAATCGAGTTTGGGTGCCGCCGCCGGCTCGTCCAGCAGTGCCGCGGCACGCCAGCGGGCAAGCAGTCCGCCGGGGGCGAAAACTTGCAAAGTTCCGCCCGGCGTGGCAAGCTAGCTGCGGCTTCACGTCCCGTCTTCATGCGTTTCGTTCGAAGGAGTCCCGAGTATGTGTCGCTCCCTTGTTCATCCGACAGGCGTACTTCTCGTCCTCTGGCTGTGCCTGGCGATGCTGCCCGCCGCCTGCGGGGCAGACGACCTGGGCCAGAAACTCGCCGCGCAGGTCACGATCCACCGCGACGAATGGGGCGTGCCGCACATCGAGGGTCCGACCGACGCCAGCGTCTCGTTCGGCTTCGCCTATGCCCAGGCCGAGGACTACTTCTGGCAGGTCGAAGACACCTACGTGGCCAGCATCGGCCGCTATGCCGAGCTGTACGGCGAGCCGGGCCTGGAGAAGGACCTGCTCAATCGTTCGTTCGAAATCGTCGGGACGTCGAAGGCCGATTTCCCCCAGCTCGAACCGCCGATTCGCGCGATCTGCGAGGCGTACGCCGCGGGCCTCAACCACTTTCTGGCCAGCCATCCCGAAGTGAAGCCGCGACTGATCACGCATTTCGAGCCCTGGAACGTCATCGCTTACGAGCGCTACGTGCTGCTGGAATTTCTGTTCGGCAAGGCGCAGCGCCTCGAAGACCGCCGTGAAAGAAGTCATGGAAGAGATGCGGGCGGCCACCGGCTCCAACACCTGGGCCATCGGCCCCAGCCGCACCAAGTCGGGCAAGGCCATGCTGTTTGCCAATCCGCATCAGCCCTGGTTCGGCTACGGGCAGTTTTACGAAGGGCACCTGCACAGCGGCGAGGGGTTGGACTTCGCCGGGTCGGCTTTCTTCGGCGGGCCGCTGGTGACGATCGGCCATAACGACGTCTTGGGCTGGTCGCACACGGTCAATCAGCCCGACGTGGCCGACGTGTGGATCGAGACGTTCGACAACCCGGACGACAAGCTCAGCTATCGCTATGGCGAAGGCCATCGCCGGGCCACCCAGTGGAAGGAAACCGTCAAGGTCAAGACGCCCACCGGGCTCGAAGAGCGGACGTACACGTTTCGCAAGACGCACCACGGGCCGATCGTCGGCCGGCAGGACGACCAGCATTTCCTGGCGGTGAAGATCGCCCGTTTGACCGAGGGGAGCCGCATGCGGCAGGCCCTGCGGATGGCCAAGTCGCGCAACCTGGCGGACTGGAAGGCCGCGATGTCGGAGTTGAACTTGCAGATGTTCAACACCTGCTACGCGGACAACGAAGGGAACATCTTTTACGTCTACAACGGCGCCGTGCCCAAGCGCGATCCCGAGTTCGACTGGACCCAGTCCGGTCGACGGCTCCGATCCGCGCACCGAGTGGCAGGGGCTGCACGAATTCGCCGATCTGCCGCAGATCCTCAATCCCAAGTCCGGCTACGTGCAGAACTGCAACGCCACGCCCTTCTTGGCGACCGACGAGGGGAATCCGGCCGTCGGCGACTATCCGCCTTACATGGTCGAAGAGGGGATGATCGACAAGCGCCGCAGCGAAGTTTCGCGGATGCTGTTGCGCCAGATGCACGGCGTGACGTTTGACGACTGGCAACAGGCGGGCTGGGACACCACGCTCTACTGGCCGCTGGTGAACTTGCCGAAGATGGCCCACGAGCTCGAAGCGTTGCACAAGACCGATTCGGCGCTGGCGGCCCGGGTGCAGCCCTATCTGGACCACCTGCTGAATTGGGATTGCAAGTCGTCGATCGACTCCACGCAGACGACGTTGTGCGTCCTGTGGTACGAAGAGCTGTACGGCCGCGGCTATCCCGTGGAAACGCTCAAGCCGGAGTTGGTGGGGGACCAGGCCAAGCAATTGCAGGCGCTGGTGACGGCGGCGAAGAAGCTCGAAGCGCTGTATGGCGACTGGCGCGTGAAGTGGGGCGACGTGAGCCGGATGCAGCGGCACGCCAACTATCCCGACGCCGCGGTGGTTCCCTTTTCGGACAAGTTGCCGAGCCTGCCCTGCGCCGGCGTGCCGGGACCGCTGGGCGTGGTGTTCAACACCTATTACGTGCCCCCTTCGCCGCAGCGCAAGAAGCAATACGGCGTGGTGGGGGGCTCGTTCATCGGCGTCTACGAGTTCGACGATCCGGTCAAAGCGGCCACGATCTTGCAGTTCGGCGAAAGCTCGAATCCCGAGTCGCCGCACTTCATGGACCAGGCCGAGCTGTATTCCAAGCGGCAGTTCAAGCCGGCCTGGTTCCACTGGAGCGACGTGCTGGCCCACGCCCAACAGAGCTACCATCCGGGCGAGGAAAGCGGGAAGTAACCGGCCGGCACGCCGTGGCGGACGGAGTGCCATGCTCACGCTTGCGTGAGCATGCCGTCTGGTGCGTGACGAGGCGGGCAAGCTTGCTGCGTCGCCGGATCATGATTGAGTCGGCATGCCCACGCAAGCGTGGGCATGGCACCCACGCAGAGCTGGCCCGCAGCGAATGGTCGAATCAATCGCATGCCCGCGGCGCTGTCGCTCGTTGATTTCCTCGGGTCCGATGCGGGCGTCGGCCCAGCGCAGTACCGAGAGGATGATCACGGCCAGCACGGTGCCAACCACGGGGAGCCAGATCCGCCCGACGCCCACGGCGGTGCCCAGGCCCGCGGTCAGCCAGATGCTGGACGCGGTGGTCAGCCCGCGGATTTCCTTGTCGCCGGTCAATTTGAGAATGGCGCCGGCCCCGACGAAGCCGATGCCGGTGGCCAGGCCCTGGATGACGCGTGTCGTGGCGTCGATGCTGGCGCCGGCTTCGAGCGCGGCCATCACGAACACGGCGGCCCCCAGCGACACGAGCATGTGCGTGCGCAGCCCGGCGGCCATACCCCACAGCTCGCGTTGCAGCCCCGGGATGGCCCCCAAAATCGCGGCCACGGTCAGCCGAAACGTGATCCGCAGCAACCCGCCTATTTCAGGAATATCTTTCGCCAAATCGTCCCAGAACTGGTCCATTGCCCACCTCGCAATGCAAGAAATAGTGTTCCCTCGGCGTGCATTATAACGGCGCGCGGCGCGGCCGCCGGGCGTTGCTACGCAGTGCAGCGGCTGCCTATACTGGAAACAGATGAGTGCCCCGCGCCGCGAGAATGGGCTTCGTTTCGGCGCACGCCAGCGATGAGCAACGACAAGCTGCGGCGGCAGATCACCTACGAAGCGGCACGGATGCTGTACGCCCGGCAGGAGTCGGAATACCATCGCGCAAGATGCGGGCCGCGCGCCGTATCTGCCAGGGCTGGATCAAGCCCGCCGACCTGCCCACCAACCGCGAAATCCGCGACGAAATCCAGTCGCTGGCCCGCTTGCAGGAAGGCAGCCGTCAACACCGTCCCACCGCCGAATCGCGCGACGCTTCGCCGGACAACGGAGAACCGCCCACGGACCGGTTCCAGGTTTATCACCGGCTGCTGTTGCCGCTAGAAACCGTCCGGCAGGATCCCCGGCGGCATCCGGAAGGTGACGCACTGTACCACAGCTTGCAAGTGTACGCGCTGGCGCGAAGGCGCTGGCCTATGACGAGGAGTTTCAAACCGCGGCCCTACTGCACGACGTGGGCAAAGCGATCGACCCGCGCGAGCACGTCTCGGCGGCGCTGGCGGCGCTCAACGGTCACGTCACTCCACGGACGGCCTGGTTCATCGAGCATCACACCGAAGCCGGCGCTGCGCGAAGGGACGCTGGGGTCCCGGGCCCGCCGCCGATTGGAAGCCTCGGAGGATTACGACGACCTGGTCCTGTTGAGCGATTGCGACCGGGCCGGCCGCGTCGCGGGCGCCTTGGTGCCTGACGTGGAGGACGCGCTCGACCAACTGCGCGAGCTGGCCGGCGAGGATGGGTTTGAATCGTAGCGCGCCCGCCGGCCACGGCGCGCCGCAATGCGCACGCCGACTATTGGGCCGCTTCGGCAGCGGCGACGACCAGTGGCACCGCCTGGCTGGCGGAGAGGTCCTGGCCATTGAACTTGGCGGTCGCTTGCACGGTGAGCGTATAGTTGCCCGGCGGCGTCTCGGGTCCGATCTCGACGGCGAGTTTCCCCTCGGACTGATCGGCCGGTATCGACAGGTCGGCGATCTTGACGTCCTTAGCGTTGGCGGCCGTCGTCTTCACCTGCACCACGTCGGCAAAGCCATACAGGCGATTCACCTTGAGCGGCACTTCGACGGTCGTACCCGGCCGGGCTGCGGCCGGCGGCGCGGCTTCGAGCGTGATCGGGGCCTCGGTCACTTTGAGCGTCACGGTGGGGGACGGGGCGGCCACGTTGATGCTCTTGGGCTTGGCCGCGTTGGTGGCGTCGGCCACTTGCTTGTCGACCGCCTTTTGCGTGTCGGAGGCTTGCTTGGATTTGGCCTCGGCTTCGGCGGCGGCTTTTTCGGCAGCGGCCTTGGCTTCGGCGGCCGCTTTGGCCTGAGCGACGGCCTCGGCCATGGCTTTGTCGGCGGCCGCTTTGGCCTCGGCGGCTTGCTTGGCTTTGGCCTCGGCCTCGGCGGCCTCCTTGGCCGCGGCTTCGGCGGCGGCGCGGGCTTTTTCCATGGCCGTGGCCATGTCGGCGGCTTGCTTCTCGGCGGCGGTCTTGGCTTCGGCGGCGGTCTTGGCGGCCGCGGCCAGCTCACCAGCAATCTTGTCCACGGCCGCCTTGCGGGCGGTGGCTTCGGTCACCGCCTCGGGATTGCGGGCGTAGTTGACCTGCGTAGTGGCCACCAGCGAGAACGAGTACGTGCCCGGCGGCGTGTTCGGCGCCAAGGCGATCTCGAGCTTGCCCTCGGCCGTTTTTTCGTCGAGCGTGATCGACGGCGGCTTCACGTTCGGCGGCAGGTGACTGGGCGCGAGCGTAATGCCTCCTTTAAAATCGCCGCGCCGCACCACCTTGACCGGCAACTCGACCTTGCCTGCTTTGCACATCTCGAGGGACGCGGCCTGTGTGTCGACTAGAAACGACGCGGTTTCGCTCCCGCTGACCGCTACGGCCAGTTCGCGCGAAAGCCGCGAGCGCGGCGTGACCTGGTTGTTCTGTCCGCCCCAGACCATCGTGGCCGTGCGGGCCGGGTGTGTCACCTCCGCGCCGCCGATCGTGGCCTTGCCCTGGAACGTAAGCAAACTCATCGACTCGGGGGCGTCCTCGGCGGCCCGCAGCACGATCTCGCCGACTTCCTCGCCGGGCCCGACTGTGACGGGTGCCGCCGTCAGGCCCTGCGGCAGCCCGGCGACCGACACCTCGACTTCGCCCTCGAACCCATCGCGGCGAAACACGACGACGTCCAACATCTCGGTGCCGCCTTTGCGCACCAGCGGGCTCCAGACCGTGGGCTGATTCTGGTTCGGATCGTTCGAAAACGGCAGCAGCCGCGGTTTGACGATCAGCCGAAAGTCCGGCCTGGCCGGCCCAATCGCCAGCCGATACACGAGCCGCGGATCGGCGTGCGTGTAGCTGGCCAGGTTGCGGACCAGCACGCGATAGGTGCCGTCCTCGGGCGCGACGAAGCGAAACGCCGGGTCATCGGTCTTCATGTCGTAAATGGCCATGCCGCGCCGCACCTGGCCGGCCGGGTTTTCCAGATAGTCGTCGACCCCCTGGACGTCCTTGACTTGCTCTTCACCTTTGTCGTTCTTGGTGACCTGCTGCACGAGCAAGTAAGGATCCGTGGGCAAGCCGAGCCGCTGGGAGAAGACTTCCATCCACAGGGCTTCGCCCTTGGTGGCCGAAATGGTGATCCAGTCGCGATCCTCCTGCGGATAGAACTGGCCGACGTATTCGCACGGCACGGTGACCGCCTGGGCTTGCGCCGGCTCGCCGTTGGGCTCTTGCTCCGACACGACCGGTGCCGTGGCATAACCGACGAGCAGGCTGTTGGTCGGCCCCGTGGGGGTAGCCAGCGCATAGGCAAAGCCATCGATGGCCGATTCGTCAGGCTCGACGACCGCCGCGAAATCGCGCCGCTCGGTGCTGGCGTCGGCCGGCACGGCGATTTGTACTTGCAGCGATTCCAGCGGCTTGCCGTCGGCCGATTTCAATTCGGTCGGCTTGCCCGCCGGGCAGATTGCGGCCGTAGAGCGTGTACGTGTCGCTGGAGCCGGGCACGCCGGCCGGGGGAAGGACGAAATCGAGGTAGGCGTCGGTGCCGATCGCCAGCCGGTAGAAATACTCGCTGTTGCCCGCGTAGAGGAAGTCGTGCACTTCGAGGAAGTACTCGCCGTCGGCCGGCACGGTGAAATCGAGCATCGGGTCGCGGCGGTTCGTGTCGCGGTTGCGGTCCAGCTCCTTGCCGGCCGCGTCGTACAACACCAGCGACGGGTCCATCCGCGAATCGATGCGATACGCCCAGCAGTCGACGATCACCCGCTGGCCGGCCTGGGCCGTGATCTTGTAAAAGTCCTGGTCGCTGCCGCCACCCGATTGTCCGTTGACGATCGTGCCCAGCGGCACTTCGGTCGCCTGCTCGCGGGTGTTATTGGGCTCCTTTTCCACCAGCTCGTCGCGGCCGCTGACGACGAATGCCCGCGGATTCGACACGCCGTACTTTCCGATGGCCCGGACTTCGCAAATGCCCAGCTTGGCTTCGGGGGCGACGGTGAGGGTGAACTGACCGGGCACCGGCTGGGGGCCTTCCTGGCCGAGCCCTGGCGGCTGCGTCTTCTGCACGGCCGTGATGGCCGGGTCGGAAAAGTGGAGCTTCGAGACGCCGTCCAGATCGTCGCCGCCGATCGTGATGTCGAGGGTCGCTCCCTGCTTGGCTCCCGGCGGGAAAATCGAGAACAACCTTGCCACCGGCAACGACTGCCCGGCCGCCAAGCCGGGAAGTACGCAGACGGCCAGCAGGCAGGCGGCCGGCAGGGCGAAACATACACGCGTGGATCGGCGGACAAGCGGTGTGCGCATGATAGACCTCGGGTTCTTCATGAACGGTGCGTGCTGGTGGCTGGTTGGCTGGTGTTTGGCTCGCGGAGGCGCATTTCCGGGCGCCCGGCGCGGGATGACTCGGTAGGTAAACTCAGGCAGGTAGCGGGTACTTGGTTTCGACTGGTCGGCGCCCCCGCTCCAGTGACGCAGGCGGACGACCGAAACCTCGCCCCGGCAAGTGCTTCCGATTATCCTCCGCGATCGAGGGGATTGCAAGGAGTTTTGGGCCTTGCCAGAGTTGTCGCAGGTGCCGCGCCGTCTGCCGGGCGTCCTTGTGCGGCCGCACCGTGCTGGGCTAAACTCGCTCCTTCGCCGTGCCTAACTCGTTCTCTACAGGTCCATTGAAGAGCCCTACCCCGATGAGCAAGCGTCCAAGTGTCATGATTACCGATTTTGTGGCCGGTCCGCTGGAGACGGAACGGCGAGTCCTGGGCGAGGTGGCCGACATCGTGGCCCTGGACGCCGCGAGCGAAGACGAGATCGCCGGACGGATCGAAGACGCCGGGGCGATCATGATGTATCACACCGTCTCGATCACGGCCAAAACGATCGAACGACTCCGGTGCTGTAAGCTGATCGTCCGCTGCGGCGTGGGCTACGACAACGTCGATTGGCGGCTGGCCCGCCAGCGCGGCATCGACGTGGCTAACGTGCCCGATTACGGCACCGAGGAAGTGGCCGACTCGGCCATCGCGATGATGATGACGCTCACCCGCGGCGTCCATTTGTACAATTCGCGCCTGCGGGCACGGCAAGGCGACTGGACCTATAAGCAGGCGGCTCCCGTGCGTCGGCTGCGCGGGCGGACGTTCGGCGTGATCGGGCTGGGGCGGATCGGCACCGCCGCGGCGCTGCGGGCCAAGGCGCTGGGCATGGACGTCGTGTTTTACGATCCTTACGTGCCCGACGGCCGCGAAAAGGCCATCGGCATCCGCCGCGTGGAAACGCTGGACGAGCTGTTGGCGATGTCACACGTCATCAGCCCCCATTGCCCGCTCACAAGCGAAACGCAGCATCTGATCGGCGCCAAAGAAATCGCCAAGATGCCGCCGGGCTCGTTCCTGGTGAACACCTCGCGGGGCGGCGTGGTCAACGTAGCGGCCATTCCCGACGCACTCGCCTCGGGGCACCTGGCCGGCGCGGGCATCGACGTGTTGGAAATCGAGCCGCCGCCGGACAATGATCCGCTGCTCGTCGCTTGGCGCAATCCCAACCATCCGGCGCACCACCGCCTGATCGTCAACCCACACGCGGCCTTCTACAGCGAAGAAGGGATGGAAGAGATGCGCGCCAAAGGGAGTGAGTCGTGCCGCCGCGCGCTGTTGGGGCTGCCGCTACGGAACATCGTGAATTGATCGCCCGCGGCGGAGGGTGCGGCGCGGCGGCGTGACGTGCGGCGGTCCGCTAAACCGCAAGCGGTGGGAGTGCTTGGCGGCGGATCAGCGCGGATCGCCCTGGGGCAACGCCGTGGGGCGCGCTCCGCCAATTCCTCTTTAATTGCCACCCCGCTCGTCTCGCCGCGCATCATTTGTGCCGCCAGCGCCAGTATCCGCCCAGCCGCTTGCTCGGGCGGCACGCCGCGGGCATGAATGTTGGAAATCAAGTTTCGCTGGGCGTCGGTGTCGCCTGGCTTCGGCTGAAACGCCATGTACGCCGACAGGCTTTCGGCCGTCGCTAGCCCGGGGCGTTCGCCGATCAACAGGACCACGACCCGCGGCGCGAGCAGCTCGCCGATTTCGTTGAGTATGCCCACGCGGCAGTAGTGCACGGCGAACGGCTGGCCAAACGTCCAGCCGCGCTCGTTGGCCCCTGCTTCCAACAGCGGCAAGCAGGGCCGGCACTTGCGCCACGACCGCCGCGGCGCTCAGGCCGTCGCCGATCGCCACTTGCAAGTCCGCGCCGGGTGTGCCGCGCGTGCGGAGCGTTTCCCGCGCCGCGGCCGGGAACTGCCGGCCCAGTTGCGGCTGCTGGAGAAACACGGCCTTATCCGCGGCCGCCGTCGTGACGGCAAACAAACCGTAGCGCTCGACCAACGCCGAGGCCAAAGTCCCGCTCGATGTCCAGCTCCGCCTGCACGGCGTCGACCGCCGCCGCGTGATCCTCGCGCAATTCGAGTTGTGTCGCGGTGCGATAGGACGTGCCCGCGCGACCGACGATCAGCCGCGCGGGCGTGCGGGCACGCAGCTCCGCCAGCGCCCGGCTGGCAGCGTCGGGCGACGCGACACGTTTCGCGCGATCCGGTCGCGAGATGTCGCCATCATTGGGCATCGGCGGTCGTGTCCTTGAGCACGTGTTGCAATTGACCGACGAGCGGATGCCCGGCGGCTTCGATTTGGGCAAGCTGGCCGCCGGCAAAGATGCCGCGCGATTCGAGCCACGCCAGAAACTCAGGCGCCGGCTGCAAGCCAAACAGCTTGCGCATGGCCGCGCCATCGTGAAAGCTGGTGGATTGATAGCTGAGCATCACGTCGTCGGCACAGGGGACGCCCATGAAGTAGTTGCAGCCGGCGGCGGTGAGCAGCACCAGCAGGTTGTCGGCCGAGTTCTGATCGGCCGCGGCGTGGTTCGTGTAGCAGACGTCGCAGCCCATCGGCAGGCCCAGCAGCTTGCCCATGAAATGATCTTCCAGCCCGGCCCGGATGATCTGCCGCTCGTCGTACAAGTATTCCGGCCCGATGAAGCCGACCACGGTGTTGACCAGAAACGGTTCGAACGCCCGGGCCACGCCGTACGCCCGGGCTTCGAGCGTGAGCTGATCGACGCCGTGATGAGCCTCGGCCGAGAGGGCGCTTCCCTGGCCGGTCTCGAAATACATCACGTCGTGGCCGACCCACGTGACGTCGCGCGTGGCGTGGTGCTGGAGCACGCGTTCGCGTCCCTCGGCCAGCAGGGCCAGGTTGACGCCGAAGCTGGCGTTGGCCGCCTCGGTGCCGGCCACCGACTGGAACAGCAGATCGACCGGCGCACCGCGCTCGAGCGCCGCCAGTTGCGTCGTGACGTGGGCCAGGCAGCAATGCTGGGTCGGCACGCCGGCCACTTCGATCAGCCGATCGAGCGCGTGCAGGATCGAGGCCACGGTGTCGACCGATTCGATGGCCGGGTTCACTCCGATCACCGCGTCGCCGCAGCCGTACAGCAGACCCTCGACGGTGGAGAGGAGGATGCCCCCCAGGTCGTCGGCCGGATGATTGGGCTGCAGGCGCATGCCGAGCACGCCGCGCTCGCCCAGCGTGTTGCGGCACCGCGTGACGTTGCGAATCTTGGCCGCCGCCAGCACCAGGTCCTTGTTGCTCATCAGCTTGGCCACGGCCGCGGCCATCTCGGGCGTGATCGCCCGGTGCACCGCATGCAGCCCGGCTTCGTCGGTGTCGTCGTCGAGCAGCCACTCGCGAAACTCGCCGACCGAGCGGGACGCCAGCGGCGCGAACGCCGCACGGTCGTGCGTGTCGAGAATCAGTCGCGTGACTTCGTCCCGCTCGGGATCGATGACCGGCTCGGCCAGGATGTCGCTCAGGCGCACCTCGGCCAGCGCCCGTTTGGCGGCCACCCGTTCGCGCTGGCTGGCGGCGGCAATGCCGGCCAGGGCATCGCCGGATTTCTCCTCGTTCGCCTTGGCCAACAGCTCGCGCAAATCGGCGAAAGTGAACCGCTCGGATCGCAACGTGGCGTGAAATGGCATGCCCCGATTTTAATCGCTCGGCGGCGGGGCGGACAACGCAAGACGCGTCGCTGCGGCAGCCCCGTTCGGCGGGCAATCGCTGGTCACGACCGCCGCGGGTCGGTTCCCCTGGTGGCACCATCGGGCTACCATGACCGGGATGGGCGTCGCGTCGTACGATTTCGATTACCTGGTCATCGGCTCCGGTTTCGGCGGCAGCGTGTCGGCGCTGCGATTGTCGGAGAAGGGGTATTCGGTGGGCGTGCTGGAGCGCGGCAAGCGCTGGCGGGCCGAGGATTTTCCCAAAACGAACTGGAACGTCCGCAAGTTCCTCTGGGCGCCGGTGGTGCGCTGTTTCGGCATTCAGGCCATTACCATGCTGCGCGACGTGATGATCCTGCACGGCTCGGGCGTGGGGGGCGGCAGCCTGGTGTATGCCAACACGCTGCTGGTGCCGCCGGACGCCGTGTTCGACGATCCGCGTTGGCGGACGTTGGGCAATTGGAAGGACGATCTGGCTCCCCATTATGCCACGGCCCGGCGGATGCTCGGCGTAACGACGGCCCCCTGCCCGACCGAGACCGACTTCATGCTCCGCGACATCGCCCAGGACATGGGACGCGGCGACACTTTCCATCCTACCGAGGTGGGCGTGTACTTCGGCGAGCCGGGCAAAACCGTGCCCGATCCTTATTTCGGCGGGCGCGGGCCCGAGCGGACCGGCTGCATCGAGTGCGGCGGCTGCATGGTCGGCTGCCGTCACGGGGCAAAGAACACGCTCGATAAGAATTATCTGTACCTGGCCGAGCAGCTCGGCGCCCAGGTCATGCCCGAATGCGAAGTGCTCGACATCCGCGAGCTTGCCGAAGGGGGCTACGAGGTCGAAACCCGCAAGATCACCGACTGGGTGTTCAAACGCCGCCGCACGTTCCGCGCGCGGGGCATCGTTCTCTCGGGCGGCGTACTGGGCACGGTGCCGCTACTGCTCAAGTGCAAACAGCGCGGTTCGCTGGCGCGGTTGTCGGACCGGCTGGGTTCGTACGTCCGGACGAATAGCGAAGCCATCACCGGCGCCAAGAGCCGGCGGCGCGACGTCGATTTTTCGCACGGCATCGCGATCGCATCGGGCTTTCATCCCACGCCCGAGACGCACGTCGAGATGGTGCGCTACGGCAATGGCCAGGATTTCATGGCCCTGTTGACCACGATCCAAGCCGGCGGCGGAACCGCCTGGCCGCGCCCGCTTGCGGTGGATGGCCGAGGCCGTGCGCCATCCGCTCAAGTTGCTGCGGATTCTCATACCCTTCGGCTTTGCGCGGCGCAGCGGCATCTTGCTGGTGATGCAATATCTGCCCAGCCACATGAGCCTGCGACTGCGCGCCGCTGGTACTGGCCGTTCGGGCGGCGGGTCGATTCGGTGTGGGATTCGCCCGAAAAAGTGCCCAAGTTCCTCCCCATCGCCGACGAGCTGGCCGACCGGCTGGCCGAGAAGATGGACGGCGACACCGTGGGCGGCTGGGGCGAGATCATGTTCAACTTGTCGACAACGGCCCATATCCTAGGGGGGTGCCCCATGGGGGCCGATGCCACCGAAGGCGTGATCGACAAGTATGGCCGGGCCTTTGGATATGATAACTTCTACGTAGCCGACGGCTCGGTGGTGCCGGTGAATCTGAGCGTCAACCCGAGCCTCACGATTTGCGCCTTGAGCGAATGGATCGCCAGTCACATTCCACCTCAACAATCCACCAGCGCCCCCGAGGCAACAGGTGTCGCATGTCCACATTGACCGTCCGGCAATCGCCCAGCCCTACCGAGCACGTCGATCGTTGCGCCAAAGAACTGGCCGCCGCCCGCGCAGCGGCTGGCCGGCTTGTCGCTGGCCGAGCGCCGCAAGCTGATGGAAGATTGTCTTGATCGGGTCGTGCAGTTGGCGCCGGAGTGGGTGGAAGCCGCCTGCGAGGCCAAGAGCATCCCCGCCGGCAGCCCGCTGCGGGCCGAAGAGATCACGGCCGGCCCGGTCGCCACCGCGCGGCATCTGCGGCTGCTCGTCAACAACTACAAGATGCTGGAAGCGACCGGGCACATCGCGCTGCCCGGTCCGCCGCGAGAACTTCCCGACGGCACGCTGGCCGTGCCGGTGGTGCCGGCGCAGGGGGTGTTCGATTCGCTGGTGTTCGCCGGCTTTCGCGCCACGGCCTGGCTCGGTCCGGAAGTGAAACGCGACGATCTCGAGCGCCTGGGCAGCCACCTGGTGCATCCCTCGACGGCCAAGACCGTGCTGGTGCTGGGGGCCGGCAACGTGTCGAGCATTCCGCCGACCGACGCGATCTCGAAGATCTTCCAGGAAGGGCACGTCGTGCTGTTGAAGATGAACCCGGTCAACGAGTACCTGGGGCCGATCTTCCAGCGGCTGTTCGCCCGGCTGATTGAGCAAGGATTTGTGCGGATCATCTACGGCGGCGCCGACGTCGGGTCCGCCGCGGTGAATCATCCCGACGTGGACGAGGTGCACATCACCGGTTCGATCCATTCGCACGACGCCATCGTGTGGGGGCCACCCGGCGAAGAGCGCGAGCGTCGCAAGCGCGAGAACGACCCGCTGCTCCACAAGCGGATCACCAGCGAACTGGGCAACGTCAGCCCCTGGATCATCGTGCCGGGCCCGTATTCGGAAAGCCAGTTGCGATTTCAGGCCGAGAGCGTGGCGGCGTCGATCGTCAACAACGCCTCGTTCAATTGCGTGGCCACGAAGATGATCATCACCTGGAAGGACTGGCCGCAGCGCGGGCAGTTCTTGGACCTGGTCGCCGACGTGCTGGCCCAAGTGCCCCAGCGGGTGGCGTACTACCCGGGCGCCCGGGAACGCTTCGCCCGCTTCACCGGCCAGGGGGCCGCCCGAGGACGCCGAGGGGCGGCTCCCCTGGACGCTGGTGCGCGACACCGATCCGGAAAAGACGCCGGTCTTGTACTGCGAAGAGTCGTTCGTCTGCGTCTGCGCCGAGACGGGCCTGGCCGCGGCCAACGAGCGGGAGTTTCTCGATCGGGCCGTCGAGTTTGCCAACGAGCGGCTGTGGGGCACGCTGAGCGCGGCGCTGACGGTGCATCCGAGTTTTCGCCGCGACCCGGCCGGCGGGAAGTGTTTTGACCAAGCGCTGGCGAACTTGCGTCACGGTTCGGTGGGGATAAACCACTGGCCGGCACTAGTCTATGCCCTGATGAGCGCCCCTGGGGCGGCTATCCTACCGGCACGCTGGCCGACGCCCAAAGCGGCATCGGCTCGGTGCACAATACGTTCATGCTTGAACACGTGCGGAAGACCGTGCTGGAAGGGCCGCTGACGATCTGGCCCAAGCCCCTCTGGTTCCCGACGAATCGCGATCCGGAACCGGTCGCCTGGAAAGTGCTGTCGCTCTATCACCGGCCATCGGTGTGGAAGCTGCCGGCGATGGTGCTCAGCTCGCTGCGGGGTTAGTGCAGCGTCAACGTCAACAAACCGGGTGCCACTGCTGGCTTTTCCAGCAGTGCTTTGGCTTTACGGCAAGCGTGGGCATGGCACCCACGATATCCAGGCGTCGATACCCAATTCGCTAATCGGGGTGGCATGCTCACGCTTGCGTGAGCATGTCCGTCTTCACGGAAGTTGCGTCTGAGTCATTGCCTAAGCGCGGCTCGGCAAGCAATCGGGTTCAAGCGATCAAGAGAGCTGCGCGCGCCAGCCGGTTGAGCGAGTCGGGCAGCGTGACGGACAGCGCCCGGCGAGCGTCCTGGGGCGAAGTCAATCGCTGGCCCTTCTCCAACACCACGAGTCGACCCTGGACCGTGTCCTCGACCAGCCGCTCGGCCAATTGTTCTCGATCGAGCGTGCCGTCGAGGTGCCTGAGCACCTGGCGGTCAAACGGATCGAGCCGCACCGCGTCGTGCCGGCGGCTGACAACGACGTCGCTCGTCTCGGCCAGCGTACGGGCGAGCGGACTGGCCGCCGGCCGGTCGCCCGGCCGCGCCGCGAAGGCCGGACTTTCGGCATGCACGTTCACGACGTGCCCCAGGCAGCAATCGAGCAGGTTCGCGTTCAGCCGCTGGATTTCTTCCGTTGGAAAATGCGCCTGCGCACCGGCCGCTTCCAGACGCTGGCAGGCGGCCGCCACCAGGTCTTCGAACCGCACGAAGTCCGGCCAGGCTTCTCCCAAGTGCAAAAGCGCGGCCTTGGCCAGCGGCTGCGGTGTCCCGATGCGCAGTCCCGAGGCCGTCGTAAACCGCTCCATGGCGGTCGAGCGCAGATCGATCGTGCCGGTTTCGGGCCGCAGCGCCCCTTCCAGGTACAGGCCCTCCAGACTTTCAGCGGCGGGCAGCTCCTCGATCGCCAGGCCCGCGTGGCACAACAGCGTCTGGCGTGTGCCACGGTTGCGGATGATGTCGCGAAACTGCTCGCGCTTCATGACGTCCGGCGTCAGCGCCGCGAGTTGCCGCTCGAGCTCGGGCCCCAGGTAATCGACCCGGCGGAGGCCGTTGCCCGCGTCGCCCAGCAGTTCGAGGCCGTGCGACCGGGCATGCGCCAAGAAGTCTTCGAAATAAACCGGGTGGCTGACGGCTTCGAGATGATCGTGCCACAGGTACGCGTCGGTTTGCTTGAGCACCAATGCCGCATCGTCCCGGGCCAGCGTCTCGTAGGGTGTGTCGCCGGTGAGCGATTCATGCACGAACTGGAGGAACTGCCGCGCTCGGGCCAGCTTCTCGGTGGGAGAAGCCACCTGCCGCGAATCGTATTGCATCATGTGGCGAAACATGTCGTGCAGCTTCCAGCCCGGATAGGTCTTGTAGCTGACGTAGGCGACCCCCTCGGGAGCCAAAAGCTCGCGGCAGACGGCCAACAATTTGTCGCGGACCGGGGCATCGACCCAGGAGTACACGCCATGGGCGATGATGTAGTCGAACGTGCCGAGTTGGGCGTCCAGGGTGAGGATGTCCCGCTGCTGGAAGTCGACGTTGGTGAGCGAGATCCGCCGCGTCAACGCGACGGCCAGCTCGATCTGCCGTGCCGACAGATCGAGGCCCAGGAAGCTGGCCCCGGGATAGCGTTCGGCCAAGGGCAGCAGATTGCGTCCGGCGGCGCAGCCCAACTCCAGCACTCGGGCCCCCGCGGCGGGCACGGGCCGCAGGCCGCGGAGCCGGGCGACGGTTTCCAAGAATTCGGGCTGGGAGCGCCCGACCGGCAAGTTGGGAAACGGTATCGCGTCGTATTGTTCAGCCAGGCTCTGTGACATGTTCGTCTGGTGCCGCACGCGCTGCCCGAGAGGGCCGGTCGTCAGTATCTGGAAAATCGGGTTCAGGCGATCAGCATCGCATGCCGCGCCAGTTTCGCTAGCGCTTCGTCGAGTTGATCGCGGATAATCTGGGTCAGGGCCTCGCCGCCGGAGGCCGGAATGCCGTCGACCAGGATCGACACGTCTCCGCGCCTGGCGGCCGCGACCATTTCATGCAAGATCGCTTCGCGATCGTGACGGCCATCGAGGTAACAGAGCACGTGCTTGGTGGTCTGGTCGACGTCAACCAGCACGTGCCGCCGGCTGGTCACCTTCAGGCCGGCCCGGGCCTCGGTGCGGGCCCAGTTGCTGGCCAGGGGCCGCTCGCTGATCGTGGTGACGAAGCTGTCCGGCGCGCTTTTGATGTCGAGCAGGCCGTTGGCGATGCCCTGGATCAGGTTGTGCCCTAGTCCCAACCGGTCCTCCTCCGAGATCACGGCCGGCGTGCCGTCGGATCCGAGCGAGCGGGCCACGATGTCGGTCAGTTCGTCGAACGACGCCGAGCGGGGCCAGCGGAGATTGAGCTCGTAGAGTGCCGACTTGAACACCGGCGAAGGGCTGGCCAGCGTCACCCCCATCGGCGAGGTGAATTTCTCGACGGCCGCCGACTTCAAGTCGGGCGTGGGGCTTTGGGCTGCGCATCCTCCCCGCGAAATACAGACCGTGTAATCGCGGCGGCGTGATTGTCCGCACCAGCGGAACGTTGTCTCGGCACAGCAACGTCTGTCGAAAGGCCCGATTGCGCAACACGTCCAGGTGTTGCTCGCTGCCGATGATGTCACTCGCCAGGCCGCGCAGCCGCTGCTGCACCGGCAAGCTGTAGTTCGAAACGAACATCGTCGCCACCGAAGCTTCACCCAGGTACTGCAGGCCGAACTCCGCCGCGTGCGCAACGAACTCGTGAAAATAGTCCGGGCGATTGTCACCTTCGAAGTACTCGTGAAAGACGTACGACTCGGGTTGGGAACGGATGGTGTCGATGTCTCCCTTGAGATGTCTGGCCGCCGGACTCCCTTCGACCTCCAGCGCCTTGGAAAAGAAAGCCAATAGCTCCCGGCCGCGAGCGATCCGCTCGCCGGAAGACTTGTCGGCCGGGGCGTACCGGCACATCATCTCGCGAATCACCGACCGCACGTGCCAGCCGGGGTAGATGTTGTAACTGATGTACGCCACGCCCTGCGGCGCGAGCGATGCGCGGCAGATGCTCAGGATCTTGTCCTGCAACTGGGGCGGGACCCAGGAAAACACGCCGTGGCAGATGATGTAGTCGAACGAACCCAGGTCGTCTTCCAGTTCCGCGATGTCGGCATGCCGCAACTCGACGTTTTCGAGTTGCAACTGCGATGCGGCCCGCTGGGCGTCCATCAGTTGCGCTTGCGAGTAGTCGATTCCGACGAAGTGGCTCTCGGGCAGCCGGTCGGCCATCGGCAGCAAGTTGCCCCCGGTGGCGCACCCCAACTCGAGGACCCGGCAGCCGTCGATCGGCGGCGGCTGCATGCCAAACAACCGGCCGATGGCCGCCAGCTGGTCCGGGTGACTCTGCGGTAGCGGCTGACTCGGAAACGGAACTTCGTCGTAAGGATTGAGCGTGACGCCGGTAGTGGACATGACGAACGCGCGGGGGGCCGGAGTTTGGATGAGGGCTCGTTGGGATCGGTCGGTCAATCGGGCTCGTGAAATCCGCGACGCCGCTGCGCGCTATAGGCTTGCAGGGCCTCTTCGATCACGCCCCGCGTGCTGGCGGCTTCCTGGAATTCTTCCACCTCGACGGCTTTTTGCTCCAGCAGCTTGTAGTCTTGAAAGAAACGCCGCAGCATCATCAGCCGATGGGGCGGCAGCTCGCGGCAGTCGGCGATGCCCTGGTAGTCCGGATCGTCGACGGCCACGGCCAGGATCTTGTGATCCCGCCGGCCGGTGTCGATCATCGTCATCAGACCGATGGCCCGGGCGCGCACCAGCGTCAGCGGGGCGACCGCTTCCTGGCTCAAGACCAGCACGTCCAGCGGGTCGTCGTCTTCGGCCAACGTCTGCGGAATGAATCCGTAGTTCGCCGGGTAGTATACCGCCGAGTACAACACCCGATCCAGTTTCAACAGTCCGGTTTTCTTGTCGAGCTCGTACTTGACGCTCGAGCCCATGGGAATCTCGATCACGGCGGTGAAGTCGCGCGGCAGGTTTTCGCCGGGCGTCACGTCGTGCCAGGGGTGCGTCATGCGGGTAGCTCCTCGAACGACTGTTACGTGCCGGCAGCGGGCAGCGCCACGGCCGTGCTTGCTGTCACGTCGGTGACGCAAGCCCTTGGGGCCTAAGCCGGCGATGATTCACCTCATTGTAGGACCAAAACGGTGCCCGCCAGCCCCAATTGACCTTTACCCGACGGCCCGCTGTCGGCAGAATACCGCCCGCGAAAAACTCCGGGCAAGGGGTTCCCGTTCATAGGGGCGGTTTTTGTCCGGTTTTCAGGACTCGAACTGGGCAGCTTGGAAGGAGTGTTCCAACGATGAGCAAGTCGCTTTGGCTGGTGGCGATCGTGGCCGGGTCGTTCGCGGTGTTAGCGGCCACGCAACTGCTGGCGCAGCGTCCGCAGACGGTGGCTGCGCCGCGAACCGGCGCGGCCCTGGTCGACTTGAGCGTCATGATGCAGAAGTCCAATCGCTTCCTGCAGGCCATGGACCGCTTGAAGGCCAACTACGAAGTGCAGGCCGAGGAGCTGAAAAAACAGGGCGAAACCGGCAACAAGCTGACCGAACAGCTCCGGAAAATGCCCCAGAACAGCCCCGAACGCAAGGAGCTCGAACAGCGCATTCTCAAGATGCGGGCCGACTACGAGCTGGACGGCAAGCGGATCACCGAGGACACGCAAGACGCCGAGTCCAAAATCGTGCTGGGCCTGGTCCGCGAAGTGCAGGCCGAGCTCAAACGCTATTCAGAGGCCACCGGCACGCAGCTCATCCTGCGCGGCAACCCCGAACCGCCAAACCTGAACGACCCGCGCATCATCCTGCAAGAAATTCACAAGCCGATCGTCTATCAAAGCGGCTTGGACGTCACGCCGGCGATCCTCAACTCGATGAATCGGGGCACTACCCCGCCGCCAACGGCCAATCGTCCGCCGGCAGCCGGCGGCATTCCGCGCTAGCCCCGACGGTTCCCCGGTTCAATATTAGAGGCTCTTGCAAAACCGCAAGGAAGCGTGCCTCCGGTGCCACTGCGTCCGGCGACGTTCACGGCGCGAAGAATGGAAAGAGCTGTTTGAGCTCCGATTCGTCGGGCTGGCGACCGTACTCGCAGATTTCGAAGGCTTCGGCATATTTCGCCTGCGTGCCGCGCTCGCGTCCGTACCACTTCACCAGCGCGTCGCGATACTTGTCGGCCACCGCGGCATAGCGGCCGCCGTGAACGCGACGGGCCCAGTCTTTGCGCCCCGCGTCATCCTGCGGCACGTCGGCCTCGAAGTCCTCGGAACCCGAGGCGCCCCCTTCGTAAACTTGCGACGGCAACGAGTGCACCGCCGCCAGTTTCTTCTCGATGACGTCATCGATCGCCACGACGACGTCCGGCGTAAACGGATTCGGCTTCTGAAAGCGGTCGGAATAATAAAAGAACACCGGGTTCTTCGCCAGCGGCGGCGTATCGGGGCAGAAGAACGGCACCGTGACCATGAAGGCCGCGTCCTGCACCAGGATGCCCGTGTAGCGATGGTCCGGATGATAGTCGTTCGGGCGGTGCGACATTACGACGTCGGCCTTCCACTCGCGAATCAAGCGGGTGATCTGGCGGCGGTTTTCGAGCGTCGGCTCCAGCTCGCCGTCGTGAATGTCGAGCACTTCCGTTTCGATGCCCAGCACGCGGGCCGCCTGCTCGACTTCGGCCTTGCGACGTTGGGCCAGCGGGCCGCCGGCCATGCGCCAGTGTCCGATGTCGCCGTTGGTGACCGAGACAAACTTGACGTGATGTCCGGCGCCGGCCCACTTGGCCGCCACGCCGCCGGCTTTGAACTCGGCATCGTCCGGATGGGCGCCGAAGCAGATGATGCGCAACTTGGCGTCAGCGGCCCCGGCCAGCGCGGTCATCGCCGCCACCAGCAACCAGGCCATGACGGCTCCGTAGCACCACGCGTTGTGTCGATATTTGCTCATTGTCGTTCTCTCCCCCCTTGAGTTTGGATCCGGCACCTATTGTAGAAACGCCCGGCAAGAGGAATCCAGCCGGGAGAGCGAAACGATTGGGCGCCACCAGGTCGTCGGCGCGACAGGCCGCACGCGCGAAAAGCGTGGCACCGGGCTAGAGCACTGCTGGACTAGCCAGCAGTGGCACCCGAATCGTTGACGCCGACAATGCGCTAGCCGTGATGATGGGCCAGCTCGTGCGCGACGAATTCCAGGTTGTCCTGGTAGAAGGCCACGGCTTCGGCCGGCGTCAGGTTGAACAGGGCCCGACCGTCCGTGGCCCAACTGCCGTGCTCGATGCGAAACACGGCCGTGGCGGCTCTCAAATTGCCGACCGCTTCGACTTCTTCCATGCCCCCGCCCGCGATGGCCTCGAAACCGATGGTCACGCCGACGAACGCCGACAGCTCTCCGCTCTGGCGATGCCGGGCATAAATCACGTCGTCTTCGAAATCGCAGCGAACCCAATCCAAACCGCGCGGCTTGCCGCTGCGGGAGGCCAGGGTCATGAATCGGGCTTCCAGCCGTTCTCGCTGGCGATGGAAATCGCGCCGTGCGCGGGCCAACTGCTGCTCGCGAAAGCGCGCACGCAGGGGACGCCACACCAGCGCCGCGATGATGGCCACGACGGCGCAAGTGATCAACACGCCAATCGACCACGGGGCCATAAAATGGTTCCTCGTCCATGCTGGGAAGTTGGTTGCCCTTACGCTCAATTCTACTCGGCCCCGAAAAGGTTACAAGCAAACGGACCGGCCACGCCCCAGGCCAGGCGTTGGCATTCACGGGAACTTGGATCCCGCCTGGCGCGCCAAGTCTGTGCGGTATCCCCCATTTTGCTATCATGGCACCGGGGTACGTCCGGCCGTGTTTGCGTGCCATCCGGGAGATAGTTTACGGCGGCCCGCACACGGGCGGTTTCATCAGGACAGCGCGTTGCCCATTCTCGGTGCCCACATGTCGATTGCCGGCGGCTACTACCGGGCCGTCGAGCGCGCCGTCGAGGCCGGTTGCGACTGCGTGCAGTTGTTCACCAAGAACAATAACCAGTGGCGGGCCAAGGAGCTCACCGACGAGGAGGCCCAGAAGTTTCAGGCCACGCTGGCCGACTCCGCCGTCGGCTATCCGGTGGCTCACGATTCCTACCTGATCAACCTCGCCAGCCCCGACGACGCCCTGTGGAACCGCTCGCTCGAAGCCTTGCGGATCGAATTGCAGCGGGCGGAAAAGCTGGGCATTCCCTACGTCGTGGTGCACCCAGGGTCGTATACCACCAGCACGGAAGAAGCCGGCATGCGCGGATTGTCGAGGCGCTCGATGCGATTCATCGCCGCTCGGCCGACATTCGCTCCCAGGTTCTGTTGGAGAACACCGCCGGTCAGGGGACGGCACTAGGCTGGCGTTTCGAGCACCTGGCAGCGATTATTAAGGGATTGGCAAAGGGGGCCGGAAAGCCGATCGTCGGTGGCGTGTGCATCGACACCTGCCATACGCTGGCCGCCGGCTACCCCCTGCGAACAGCCGATGACTATGCGGCCACGATCGACGAGCTGGACCGCGTCGTCGGGCTGGAGCAGGTGAAGGCCATTCATGTCAACGACAGCAAACGGCCGTTGGGGTCGCGCGTCGATCGGCACGAGCATATCGGCCGCGGTACACTGGGACTCGAAGCATTTCGCCATCTGCTCAATGACCCGCGGTTCGCCCAGACGCCCATGTACCTGGAAACCGAAAAGGAACAGGAAAACGGCGAAGAGATGGACGTCGTCAATCTGCGCACGTTGCGGTCGCTGGTGGCAGATGCCGGTTGAACGGGTTTACGACGAACGAATCGCTGACCACCTCGAGGACATTCCATGTTGCGGATGAGAATACATCACGCTGGCCGGTTGCTGGCGGTGGTGTTGTGGTCGGCGGTTGCCGGGGGACGCCGTCGCCGCTGGCTCCGGGCTAAACTGGGGTTGGTGGCGGGGCTTTTGCTGTCGGGGGCGGCCCGGGGGGAGCCGCCCGTTTCGGTGCGATTGCCGGACGTTGCCGCGGCGTTCGAGAGTGTGGCTGCCAAGGGGCAACCGCTGGAGTTTGCTCTCGACGGAGTAGAAGTGCCGCGCGGCGGGCACTTGCAGGGGATCCAAATGCGATTCGACCCCGAGGGGCGACGCTACGTGGCCTTTCTGTCGCACGATTCCGAGACGGCCGGCTATTTGCTGGTCGTCGAGTTTCCGCCGGACCTGTCGGCCGGCCGCGTCGTGCACGTCCAGCAGTTCCCTTCCGACGGTAGACGTCCGCCGCTGCGGCATGCCGGCGGCATGCAACTTTGCGGCGACACCCTGGTCGTGGGTCTGGAGGACAATCAAGACAAGACGCGCAGCGAGGTTCAGTTCTGGAACGTGGCCCGACCCGACAAACCGGTGCCGCTCGCGCATCTGGCCGTGCGTCGCGAAGGCGCCGAGCGGGACAAAACGGCCGGCGCCGTGGGGCTCGTCCAGCGAGAGCGGGATCACTTGCTGGCGGTGGCGAACTGGGACAGTCGGGCGATCGACTTCTACGCGTCCAACGGCAAGCCGCTGGCGGACGCGGCGTGTCGCTTCGACTTTCGCGCGCGCTGGCAAAACGACGCCGCCGACAAATCCGCCTGGCAGCCCGATCCGGTCGGCGGGTCGTACCAGGCGATCAACCTGGTGTCCGATGCCGAGGGAAAACTGTACCTTTTGGGCTTCGATACGGCGTTTCCCAGCCTGGACATCGTGGACCTGTTCCGCGTCGATCTCGATCAACCGCCGGCTGGGCTGCTGGTGAAAGTGGCCCAGCGCCGGATGCGATGGCCCGGCGAGGTCCATTTCCGTTTTGCCGGGGGACTGATGACAGAGGGGGAAAAGATGCGATTTTTGGCCAGCCCGCGCAACCTCGAGGCTGGCACCCGGCTGGGCGTTGCCCGGTAGGAAGCCATGCGACGCCGGTGGCCTGCGAAACGGCCGCCGGGCATTTCAGCCGGGGTCTATAATGCGAACAGCCCGCCGGGTCGGCGGCATCCGTGCGAACGGCCCCAGTCGGCAGAAGTCGGCTTACTGGTTGCAGTTCCGAAAAGTTGACAGCCGCACGCCGACCGCTACATTTACAAGTAGGTCTTTGGCCGTCGAGCCGAGTTGCCCCAAGCACTCGGCGGACATTCCTTGGTGGAATCGCGACAGCCGCGGCCTGGGGGCGCAACCAGGGTCAGCCATTCGACGAGGCCGGAAGAGTCTCCCATGGGTTTGACATACTTCAAGCGTTTCCGCATGGAAATCGACTTGGCCGGCCGTCAGCTGACGTCTCCGGTGTCGCCGCCCGGTTACCGTCTGATCGAATGGAACGACGCGCTGTTGGAGTCGCACGCCGAGGCGAAATACCACAGCTTCCGCGACGAGATCGATTCAAACGTCTTTCCTTGCCTGGGCGACCTCGTCGGCTGCCATCGGCTGATGCAAGAGATTCGCAACAAGCAGGGCTTCCTGCCGCAGGCCACGTGGCTGGCGGCGTACGTAGCGCCCGATGGAACGCTGGAGTATTGCGGCACGATTCAAGGCATTCGCGATTACACGGGGATGGGCGCCATTCAGAATCTGGGCGTGACGCCGGAACATCGCAGCCATCACGTGGGGAGCTGCCTGCTGAGCGGCGCGCTGGCGGGTTTTCAGCAGGCCGGCTTGCGGCGGGCGTTTTTGGAGGTGACCGCGCAAAACAGCGGCGCCATCCGGCTGTATCAGCGAATGGGATTCATCAAGGCACGTACGGTTTACAAAGCGGTCGAAGTCGCGTATTCCTAGACGCTCGTAAATCGTGACGCTCCGCCACCATCGTCCGGCGAGCGACGACAAAGCATCCGCTCCCCCGGTCCTTCGCCATCATATTCGCTCGGGCGGGCTCACCTCGAACGAGTCAGCCACCTCGGATCGCCAGCATCAGGAAGACCCCGTGACGCAATCTATCTACACCCATACCTACCCGAACGGCCTGGTGCTGGCGGCCGAAGCGATGCCGTCGCTCGAGTCCGCCGCGTTTACGTTCCTCGTTCCCGCCGGTTGTTCGCTCGATCCGGAAGAGCTGGCCGGCCTGGCCACGTTCACTTGCGAGCTGACGCTGCGCGGATCGGGCGATCGCGACAGCCGGCAGTTTATCCAGGCGCTGGAAAACCTGGGCGTCGAGCACGGCGAATCGGTGTCGACCAGCCACGCCAGCTATAGCGGCGCCACGCTGGCCGGCAATCTGCTGCCGGCGCTTTCGATTTACGCCGATCTCGTCCGCCGCCCGCGGTTTCCCAGCGATCAGCTCGATCCGGCCCGGATGGTCGTCCTGCAGGAGCTGGCCGCGATCGAGGACGAACCCGCCCAAAAGGTGATGCTCGAGCTGCGGCGCCACCAGTATCCCGATCCCTGGGGCCGCCCCAGCTACGGCAACTCCGAGGCGCTCGAGCGAATCGGGCTGGACGACGTGCGAGCCTGCTTTGCCGAGCACTATCAACCCGCCGGCACGATCCTGGGCGTGGCCGGCCGCTTCGATTGGCCGCGGCTGCGCGATCACGTGGGAGAGTTGTTCGAAGGTTGGCGACCGCGCGACGTGGCGGAGCCGGCCACGGGCCGCGGCGCTGGAAAAAGTGACGCACCTCGACCACGAATCGAACCAGACGCAGATCGGCATCGCCTTTGACAGCCTGCCCTATCGGCACCCCGATTATTTTCAGGCCTGGGGAGCCGTCGGCGTGCTGAGCGGCGGCATGAGCTCGCGATTGTTTACCGAAGTGCGCGAGAAACGCGGCCTGTGCTACAGCGTGTACGCCACGATGCACACGCTGCGCGACCGCGGCAGCGTGCTGTGCTACGCCGGCACCAGCGCCGAGCGGGCCCAAGAGACGCTCGACGTCACGCTGGCCGAGCTGGTGCGCGTGGCCGAGGGGGTGCATCCCGACGAGTTGAATCGCTTGAAGGCCCGCATCAAAAGCGGCCTGATCATGCAGCAGGAGTCGAGCATCTCGCGCAGCGGCTCCGTGGCCCGCGACTGGTACCACCTGGGACGCGTCCGCACGCTCGACGAACTGAGCGGCTTGATGGACGCCCTGTCGTGCGAATCGATCAACGCGTATCTGGCCGAGCATCCGCCGCGTGATTTCACGGTGGTGACGCTGGGTCCGAAGCCTTTGGAGGTGCCCCTTGGAGTTTCGTGAACACAAGCTGGCCAACGGACTGGAGATCGTGGCCGAGTGCAATCCCGAGGCCCACTCGACGGCCGTCGGGTTTTTCGTGCAGACCGGCGCCCGCGACGAAAGCGACGACGTGGCCGGCGTGAGCCACTTTCTCGAGCACATGATGTTCAAGGGCACCCCTTCGCGCTCGGCCGACGACGTGAACCGCGAGTTCGACGAGATGGGCGCCCACTACAACGCCTTCACCAGCGAGGAGAACACCGTCTACTACGCGGCCGTATTGCCCGAGTACCAGACGCCGGCCGTCGAGCTGTGGGCCGACATCGTGCGCCCCTCGCTCCGCGACGAAGACTTCGACACCGAAAAGCAGGTGATCATCGAAGAGATTCGCATGTACGAGGATCAGCCGCCGTTCGGGGCCGACGACAAGGTCCGGGCGCTGCACTACGGCTCGCACCCGCTCTCGCACAGCGTGCTGGGCACGGTCGAAAGCATCACCGACTTGCCCGTGGAAGCGATGCGCAAATACTTCGAGCGCCGCTATAGCCCCGGCAACATGGCGCTCGTGGCCAGCGGCCGGATCGACTTCGACGCCCTGGTGGCCACGGCCCAAGAGCGCTGCGGCGCATGGCGCCCGGTCGAGTCGGGTCGCGCTGCGCCGCCGGCTCCCGGTGGGCGGCGGTTTCACAGCTTGTACAAGGACACCGCCACGCTCGAATACGTGCTGCAACTGGTCAATGGCCCCTCGGCCACGGACGATGACCGCTATGCCGCCAAGGTGCTGGCCACGATCGTGGGCGACGACTCCGGTAGCCGGTTGTACTGGGCCCTGGTCGACACGGGGCTGGCCGAGCAAGCCTCGCTCAGCCACCACGACTATCAAGGCGCCGGCTTGTTCATGACCTACATGAGCTGCGATCCGGCCAACGCCCAGGAAAACCTGGAGCGGATCGCCGAAGTGTTCGCCGGCGCCGAGACCGGCGGCATCACCAGCGAAGAGCTCGCGCAGGCCAAGAGCAAGATCAACTCGCGCGTCGTGTTGGCCAGCGAGCGGCCCCGCGGCCGGCTGTTCAGCGTCGGCGGCAATTGGATTCAACGCCACGAATACCGCACGGTGCGCGAGGACCTGGAGGCCATCGAACGCCTCACGCGCGACGATCTGATGGCCGTTCTGGCGCGCTACCCGCTGTCGGTCAACACAACGCTGGCCATCGGCCCGGCCGAAGGGCTGACCGCGCCGGCGTAGCCCGCTCGGGAGACGCGGTTCGTGGCGCGGCCGCGACTTTGGCAGTGACAAGTCGCATTGAGAGCCCCGGCGAATTGGTCTACAATCGCCGCGAACCACGAAGATTGGCCACTGATTTCGGAGATGCAACGCCCCATGGAACGCACGCTCGTATTGCTCAAGCCCGACTGCATGCAACGCCGGCTGGCCGGCCGGATCATCGCCCGTTTTGAGGACAAGGGGCTCAACATCGTGGCCCTCAAGATGCTCCGCGTCACGCCGAAGCTGGCCAAAGAGCACTATGCCGAGCACGTGAAAAAGCCGTTCTATCCGGCGCTCGAGACGTTCATCACCGGCGCGCCGATCATCGCGGCCATCATCGAAGGGTTGGAAGCGATCCGCGTGGTCCGCGAAATGCTGGGCGCCACCAGCGGTCTGAAGGCGGCCGCCGGCACCATCCGCGGCGATTTCAGCTCCAGCCGACAGATGAACCTGGTCCACGCCTCCGACGGGCCCGAGGCCGCCGAGCGCGAGATTGCGCTCTACTTCCAGCCGGACGAAATCTGCGCCTGCGAGCCAACGATCGCGCCCTGGTTGCGGGCCGTCGACGAGTAACTAGTGCTTTGCCACAGCCTGATCTTCGGGCCAAACTTGCCGTAAAGCCAAAGCACTGCTGGACAAGCCGGCAGTGGCACTCGAATTGTTGACGTTGACCATGCACTAGCGCTGCGACCGCTTGGGATCGCCGTCAACCGCCGGCCAGTTTGCCGGCGGGGGTGTCGGCCCGCAGCTCGTCGATCATCTGCCGGGTGGCGTCCGCCACGGCGTCTTGCCAGCGCGTGGCGGCATAGCCCGCGTACTCCGGCCGGGCATGGGCAAAGATGATGCCCCGCGAATTGTTCACGATCGCGCCGAGCCCGTGCTCGTCGAAGGCCCCGGCCACGTCGCGCGCCGTGGCCCCCTGGCTGCCGTATCCCGGCACTAGAAACCAGGTGTGCGGCATCTGCTCGCGCAGCTCGACGGCCTGCTGGGGATACGTCGCGCCGACGACCGCGCCAGCCAGCCCGTAACCCGAGCTGCCGGCCGTCTCGGCGGCCACGCGCTCGACGTACTCGGCCACGTGACGATAAATCGGGCGGCCATCGGCCACCAGGTCCTGGAACATGCCCCCCCCGGGGTTCGACGTTTTCACCAGCACGAAGACTCCGGCGCCGCGCCGGCGCGCCACGTCGACAAACGGCTCGAGGCTGTCTTCGCCCAGGTACGGGCTGACCGTCAGGGCGTCAGCACCCCAGGCGCTCGCCGGCCGGCGGCCCAAGTAGCCCTCGGCATAGGCCGTGGCCGTCGAGCCGATGTCGTTCCGTTTGCCATCTAGGATGACCAGCAGCCCGCGCTGCTGGGCGTAATCGATCACGTTCGCCAGCGCGGCCATGCCCGGGGGTCCCAGCCGTTCGAAGAAGGCGGCCTGCGGCTTTACGGCCGCCACTAATTCGGCGACGACGTCGATCACGCCCTGGCAAAAAGCGATGTACGCGGCCGCTTGTACCTCGTAGGGGGCCGGCGCGGCGGCGGGCTGCAAACGGCTGGGCAATTGCTCGTAACGAGGATCCAAACCCACCAACACCGGGTTGCCGCACCGCTTGAGGCCCTCGGCCAGGCGGTCGGCAAAATGCGATTCCACGGTGTTCGCCGACTTGCCACCCATCACGTCCTTCACGCTGGCATCCGCTGGTGAACGCATCTTGTTGTAACTCGACCGACGCGCGTCGTGTGACACGGTGCCCATCCTAGCGGATCGGCGGTTCGCCGCCCAGCCGGCAACGGGGGCGTGTTGAAGCTACGGGGAGTGGCGCAAAAATGGCCCCCAGCGCCGGCCTGAATCGTCGGCTGAGGCGTGGCTTGCAGCTCGGGCCGATCGTGCCGTCAGTAGACTTCGGGCACGAAGGTCTGGTCTTCGAGCGGCGGGCGAACGTAGTCGGTCGCCAGCGGCCGGGGCGGCAGCTCGGGCGGCGTGGGCGTCAGATCCTTGTAGGGGATCATGCTCAAGCAAATGCCGAATGCAATTCAAGCGTGCGCACTTCTTGTCGTCGGCCTTCACCACGTGCCAGGGCGATTGCTTGCTGTCGGTGTGGGCGAACATGGCGTCCTTGGCCTTGGAGTATTCCACCCAGTTCGAGCGCGACTCGACGTCCATGGGGCTGAGCTTCCAACTGCGCGTGGGGTCGTTCATCCGCTGCTGGAAGCGGCGCTCCTGCTCGACGTCGCTGACGGAAAACCAGTACTTGATGAGGATGATGCCCGAACGGATCAGCATCTGCTCGAACTCGGGGCAGCTCCGCAGAAACTCCTTGTACTCGGCGTCGGAGCAGAAGCCCATCACGTGCTCGACGCCCGCGCGGTTGTACCAACTGCGGTCGAACAACACGATTTCGCCCGCCGAGGGCAAATGGGCCACGTAGCGCTGGAAGTACCAGCTGGTGCGCTCGCGTTCGGTGGGCCGGCCGAGCGCGACGACGCGGCAGATGCGCGGATTGAGGCTTTCGGTGATCCGCTTGATGACGCCCCCTTTGCCGGCGGCGTCGCGCCCCTCGAAGATCACGACGACCTTCAGGCCTTCGTGCTTGACCCATTCCTGGAGTTTGACCAGCTCGATCTGCAGCCGGGCCAATTCCTTCTCGTAGACGTCGTTCTTGATCTTGTGACGCGCGGCCTGCACGTCACCGTGGCGGATGCCGTTGGTCTCCATGGCCTCCCCGTCGCCCAAGAAAATCTGGTCCTGGTCGCCAGCCTCGTTGCCAGCCTTGTCTTTTTTCTTCTTCTTGGTTTTCAAACGCAGCCCTCCCGACGTCGGACAAGCGGGACCTGTTCGGATCCACTGGGTCGATAGAACGCCGCGAGCCTCGCGGCAAATCCTGTTCCATCGGGAAGTCGCGTGACCGCCAATCGTGGAATTCAACCGATATTCTGTGAGAAAGCGTGGACTCTTGGGCATTCGGGCTGCGTCCACCGCTCACACGCGATTCGCGATGCCCTCGACGGTGGCGATTGCTGCCAAACCGTCGCGCACCAGCGGACGCGGTTCAAAACGGCGCCGACGTCGGCGCGGGGACGTCGCGGCGGGCGGCCGGGTAGCGGTCGCGGTTGGCCGACCACCAGGCGAGCCACTTTTGGTACGGACCCTCGCACGACGCCCAGGATGCCGATTTCCAGGTTTGGGCCTGGCAACCCTGGTCGCGGCCCGTCAGACGCTCCAATCCGCGTGCCGCC
>CAVQEL010000059.1:0-23490 GCA_963711515.1 uncultured Planctomycetota bacterium
CACGTGTGCGCCGGCCCCGCGGGCCGTCTTGGTGGCAGGAGCCGATACCAGCGGTTCGGCCGAACCGACCAGCCGGTCCCCCACGCGCGTGGCCTCGAGCCGCGCCAGCCCGTGCGTGACGTAATCGGCCGAAACATCGAACGCCAGGTAGCGGCGGCCCAGCTTCTTGGCCACCACCGCGGTGGTGGCGCTGCCGGAAAACGGATCGAGCACCAGCTCCCCTTCCTGCGAGCACACGCGGATGATGCGAGCCAGCAGTTGCTCGGGCATCTGACAGCCGTGGAAGCCCGCCCGCTCCTTGAACGTGCCGGCCACGCGAGGAAAGTACCAGGTGTCTTCGGCCGCTTGAAAGCAATCGCCCAGATCCTGCGGCCGCAAGGTCCAGGTTTGATCGTCGTCGGTGGGCGCGGCACGTTGCCGGGCGTCCAGCGTTCGTCGTCGTCCAACTGGCCCACGAAACCCGCCGGGCGGATGATCCAGGTGTCGTCGGGCAGCCGGCCGGTGCTGTTGGCCCGCTTGTCGTTGTAGACGAGCTGCCGGGCCGAGGGGACGCGGTTTTCCGGCGCCTCGCCGCGGAACGTGAACCGCTGCGGATCTTTGACGAAGTGAAACAGGTGGGCGTGCGAGCGGGTGAACTTCCGCGAGCAATTCACGCCGAACGTGTAATACCAGATGACCCAACTGCGGCAATGAAACCCCAGCCGCTGGCACTCGATCTTCAGCTCGGCCGCGTATTCGTCGCCGATCGCCAGCCAGAACGTGCCGTCGTCTTTCAGCACTCGATGCACCGCGGCCAGCCAGCCGCGCGACCAGTCGAGATACTTGTCCCGCTCCAGCCGGTCGTCGTAGACGTCGTACTCGTAGCCGATATTGAACGGAGGATCGGCAAACACCAGGTCGACGCTCCCCGCCGCCAGCCCGTTCATGCCCGCCGTGCAATCGCCGCAGAGGATCGTGTTGCCGGGCCGGGGCATGGTTGAACTCCATTTCGTGCAGTTGTGAAGCGGCTGGCCGCCGGCAGTCTATCATACCGGCGGAGCACGATCGCGCAAATTACCCGAGCCTAGCAGGCTGTTGAAGAATTCGACCGCCTGCGTGATCGCATGGATGCGATCTTAAAACAGCGACGTAAGTCGTTGTTTTGCGAGCCGTGTGAAGCTTTGCTTCGCACTTGGCGAGGTTGAAAAATGCCAAGACGGCATTTTCAACAGACTGCTAGACCGCGCTCAGCACTTTCGCCAGGTATTCGCTGGAACTGACCAGCGCCGCCAGCAAGCTGCGGGGGTTGAGTTGGCCGGACTGCAGTTGGCTGGCGTAGTGGTTGAGACCGCCGGCGTCGGCGGCGCGGCCCAGCACTTGGGCGTAGGCGGCCTGCACCAGCAGATTGGCTCGCTCGCGGCTGCCGAGCAAAGCGTTGATCACCTGGACGGTCGATTGCCCGGCCGCCAGGGCGTTCACGTACTGCGCCTGTCCGGCGGCGTCCGGCGCCCGGCCCAGAATGTCGTGATACAGCCCCGATACCAGCGCCTGATTGGTCACGTGGGCCGCGGCATACTCGGCGGATTGCAGCAATCCGCGGGCGACGGCATCCTCCGATGCGCCGCCGACCATCTGCCCGATCCAGTACTGCCGGCCGGCCGCGTCGGCCGCGCAATGCAGATACTGGGCAAACGCCCGATCCACCACCAGCCCGAAGTATTCCGGCGAGCTGAGCAGTGCCTGAGCCACGGCTCCGCGCGTCGCGCCGGCCTGCAACTGGGCGGCAAAGGCACGCAGGCCGGCGGCATCCGGCGGCACGGTTCAGAATATCGTGGTACAGCCCCGTCACGACGGCCTGGATTTCGAAGCCGTTCATCGCCCCGGCCTGCGCCATCGCGAGGCCCTGCGCCAGATTTTCGGACCGTCCCACCAGCGCGGCCCGCTCGGGGGACGCAATGAGGCCGTCGATCACGCGGATGCGCGGCTGGCCGGACGCCAACACGGCCAGTTTGGCCGCTCGCCCGCCCGCGTCCGCCGCTCGACCCAGCACGTCCAGGTACAGGGCGTCGACGAACGCGGTGTTGCTGGCGTGCTTCGTCGAGTATTCGGCCGAATCGAGCAGGTAAGCGGCCAGGTCGTCCTCGCTCATGCCCCCCAGCAGTCGGTCGACCCAGTATTGGCGTCCCGACGCGTCGGCCGGCCGATCCAGATAGTCGAGGTAATCGCTGTCGACGATCTGGCCGTAGTGCTCCGGCGAGGTGGCTAGCGCTTGCGCGACGTCGTCGGCCGTGGCGCCGGAGTGCATCTGGGCCACGAACGCCGCCATCCCGGCCGGGTCCGGGTCGCGCCCCAGAATCCCCTGGTACAACTGCGTCACGGTTTCTTCCGCGCTCGACGCGGCGGCGGCCGACGCCGGCGGATCGAAATTGCCCACGATCGGCAGGGCGCGGGGATCGCCGAACTTGTAGGCGACGTCGTGGCCCAACGGCGCAGGGCTGAACGGATGGTCCAGACCGACCGGGTCGCTCGACATCAGGAACCGCCATTCGCCGGTCCCCTGGCCTGCGCCGGCATCGGGCACCCAGAGTCCCAAATCGTCGATGCCGTCGAGATCCATGTCGGCCGCCACCGGCCGATCGGCCGTGCCCGGCATGCCGAAGCTGATGATCGAATTGGCCACCCCGTCGAAGGCCGGGCCGTAATCCAGGTAGAACGTGTCGTTCTGGTACGTGCCCAGATCCTCGTTGCCGTCGCCGTTGAAGTCGCCGGCGATCGGATAGCCGCGCAGGTTCGTGGCTATTGGCGTTGACGGGGCGCCCGGGCCGTTCAAGTACAAATGCCAGGTCGTTCCGTCGAAGATCGCCAGTTCATCGCCTGGATTTGCCTTGTTGAAGTCGCCAGCGACGGCCAATCCGTTGATCTGCTCAGGTGCGGCCACGACTTCGGACGGCATGTCGATGCTCCCGCTGCCGTTCGTGTCGATCAACCAACGGTACGGTTCGCCGGCGCTGGGCCGGCCATACGCCACCAGCACGTCGTAGCCGGGCAACTGCGTCGGGCTTAGCTTGCCGGCCAGCCGCTGGTCGTTGATCGTGCCGAAGTTAAACACCAGGTCGCGATTCGCCGAATCGGCATTGTTCGGGTCGAACGTCCCGTTGCCGTTGGCGTCGATCACCACCGACGTGCCCAGATACACGCCGATCTCCGGCCGGCTGTCGACCGTGAAGCGGGCCACGAAGTCGCCCCCCGAGACGCCGTTGCCGCTCGGGAAGCTCGGCGGGCTGTGCGGTTCGCCGGCGTTGCTCTCGCCGTCCAGCTTGTTGCCCGGCGGATCGACGATCGAATCGAGAATCGTCAGCGTGTAACGATCGTCGGGCAGCGCTCCGTAGAACGTCAACTCGACGGTGGCCGTGGCCACTTGTCCCGGGACGACCGGGTTGTTCGTGACCACCACGCATTTAATCGGGATCACCCCCACGTTGTCACCCACCAGGCGGTACAACCCCGGTTGCGACGCGGACGCCAGGTCCAGCGCCGGATAGGCGAAACCAACCGCGCGCTCGCCGTTCGGTTCAGGTTGCGAAAGGTCCTGCAGGTTGATCGTCAACCCTTTGATCGGCGGCGTGGGAGCAGAAACCTGCGTCGGATCCTTCTGGGAAAACAGGTCATAATCGCCTTCGTCGGCAGCAGTGGCCGGGTCGTCGGCGATTTGTACGTCAGTGACTTGCGGGCCCACCAGGTCGACCTCGGTGACGTTCAGGTCGTAGACGTTGATGCCCGTTTCGCCCTCGATTGTCGACCCGAGCACGCGCAGGTAGTAACTCGTGTTCGCCTGCATCCCGATCGTCAGCGATTCGTTGTTGCCCGGATCGTTGCTGGCCACGATCATTCCCGAGTCGTCGTACACCTCGATCTGCAGGTCGCCCTGGGCGGGCAATCCCTGCCGGCCGTTGGCGAGCGGCCCGATCTGGTCAAACAACACGTCGAAGCGATAGGTGCTGGTTCGTTCCGGGCGGAACTCGAACCAGTCTTCGTCACCCGGCAGTGGTTCAAACCCGCCGGGCAACTCCGCCGGCCCGGGGTCGATGCTCAAGCTGCCTAGAAACACCGGCTTGGGCCCCAGCGGCGTGGCCGTCAACAGGCTAGGATTCGACTCCTTCGTGTCCGGATGAAAGACGATCAACTGCCCCATGCCATCGGTGCCGGTGCGACCGTTCGTTGAATCGAGCGGGGTCACGTCGACGTGTTCGATCCCCTCGTAAACGACCGGTTTGAGCGGACCGACGGTGACCGAGCCGCTGCGGCCGTCGGTCCCCTCCCGCTGAATGACCAGGTCGCCCGGTCCGTCGTCGCGGACTTCCAGCCGATCGCTGGCGTTGGGCGAGTCCCCCACGATCTGGAACGCGAAGCTGCCGCCGTCCACGTCGGGAGGACCGGGCGTGATCAACGAATCCGACACGCTCACGCCGATCAGGTCATCGCCGGCGCCGGCTTCCACGCGCACGATTTCCGTCAGCCGCACCGTGTTCGAAGAGGCGGCACCGTTGAGGTACACGTTGAGCGTCGCGGCATCCGCCTGCGTGAGCGTGATCTTGTCGGCCAGCGCCGTGCCGACGACCAGAAGCGTGTCGACGCCGTCGTCGCCGCTCATCAGGTCATCGCCGGGGCTCTCCACGAGCGTGTCGTCGCCGGCGCCGCCGTTGTAGTGGTCGACTCCCGGGCCGCCCACCAGGGTGTCGTTGCCGGCGTTGCCGTTGAGCGTAACGGACGTGGCGAACGCGATGGCGCTGGCGTCCAGCCGGTCGTTCCCCGCCCCGCCGTTGAGAACGATCGAGGTGAGCGTCGTGGCCGCGGGGTCGGAAACCCTGAGCACCGTGATGACGTCGTCCCCCTCGTCGCCGTCGACGGTAATGGTCTGCAAATTCGTCGGATTCCCCGGGTTGTCGAGCACTACGTTGTCGCGACCGGCGCCGGCGTCGATTTCGAGGTTGTCTTGATTGTCGAACTCGATCGGCTCGAAGTTGTCCACCGTCACGCGTCCGCCGGAACTGAGCAGCACCCCGGGCTGATAGGTGATCTCGTTCGCCCCTTGCAGGATGCTGGCCAGACCGGCAACGCTGGTAATGTTGAAGTTCACGGCCGGAATGCTGTCGGTGATCGGCTCGACGTTGTCGAAATCCAGGGTCAGTGTGGCGCCGGCGTCGTCGACTTCCACGCGCCCCTTGCCCGGCAGCGCCCCGATTTCCACCGACGTTTCGTCGCGTTTGGTTGCCGCCCCGGTCTGCCTGAGCGTAATGCGGTCCGCCCCCGCGCCGCCGTCGAAGTACTGCGTCGTGCTCGTCAAGGCCCCGTTCAACTCGACGATAAACTCGTCGTTGAACGGCGTGCCGATGAGCCGGTCGCCGCCATGCGCGATAAACGAAACGCCCAGCGGATTGTGGCTCAGGTCGATCGTGTCGTTGCCGTCGCCGGCTGCCGACACCACGGTCGTCGGACCGCTGCCGCCGATGATCGTATCATTCCCTGTGCCGGCATCGATCGATACCGGAACGCCGATGTCCGCCGAAACGTGGATAAAATCGTCGCCGCCAAACGTCTGAATCGAAATCGACGTCACCGCGCTGTTGAAGACCTGCTCCGTGCCGTTGACGATCACCCGCAGGCTGCCGTTATTGTCGATCACGACGTTGTCATTGGCGTCGTCGGGCAGCCCCCGCACGCTCAACACGCCGTTGCTGCCCAGGTCGGCGTAGAAGGTGTTGATCGTCGACGGCAGGTTGATCGAGTAACCGTAGGCATCGGCCAGCACTTTGGCGTCGAGGTCCGAAATCAACTCGCGCACGCCGCCGCCGCTGACAGTGCGATCGGGGTTCATCAGATCGTTCGGCTGCACGGGTGTCGCCAGTCCGCCGGGCGCCGGCCCTTCGAACACTTGCAATCCGCCGCTGGTCGTCAGCGTGGTTTGCACTTGCGCGCCGAAGAAACTCAGCAGGCTGGCCGCGGCATCCTGGGGATCGGCAATCGACGGGTCGACCAGAAAGTTCTGGATCGCCAGCCCGGCGCTGTCGTCGAAGCCCATCGCCCTGCCGATCTCGTGGGCGGCCGCCCGGTAAAAATCGGCCTGGCTGCTCCCCGACTCCGCCCGATAGGGCCCCACGAGCGAAGTGAATTCCGAATCGTTCTGCGGCGTCGTGTCGAAGAACCAGCCGGCACCGCCGCCATCGTCGTCCATGTGGATCGAAGCGTCGAACGGTTTCCCCTGCGTGTCGACAAAATTGATCGTCGTGTCGCCCGGCAGCGTCATGTCAGCCAGGGCCATGGCGTCGATCGTGAGCGTGTAGGTGTTCGCCGCGATCGGCTCGAACAGACCGCCGAAGCTCAAGTAATTGAAATCGTCGATGACTCGTTCCCAGTCGTCGATCGCGCGGTCGACCAGCACACGGGCGGTCGTGGCGTCCGCTCCATACACCGCCGTGAAATTATCGGTGTCACTCACCGTGCTCCCGCGGTTGGTCCACAGAATGACCGACAACAAATGGCGGTCTTCCAGGGGCTCCAGCGCCAGTGGCTGGCAATGCGGACCGCGGACAGCCCGGCGCGCCGTCGTCGGACCGTGCGAAGCAACGCCTAAGAATCGAGAGATGAAGCGCACGGCATGCCCCCTTGGTGTAGATCAAGGGCAACTGCCTGTGCCCCCCTTAAGACGCCATTGCCGCCCGAAAGGACGGCAACATCAATGCGTCAGGGCGATCCGCAAGGCTAGGCTAATTAGGGGGTTTTATGGTGTCAACCACCCACCCGCCGTGCGCACGCGCGAATAACAATCGCCCGTTCGAGGGGCGGCGCGCCCCTGAGCCCGCAGCCGCCGCGCGGGCGCGAACTCGTTCGGCCAGAAAGGCCAGCCGGTGCGATAGTTAGAACCGCACTTCCGCCCGCGCCACCAGCCCGTCGAAGGTCACCGTCTGGGCGCCGGGGTTGTAGGTCGAGTTCTGGACGCTCGTGATCCAGCCGGGCGTGTTGATGCTGTTGAACCAGGCCGACACGAGATATCCGCCCGAAATCCGCACGCGTTGCCCGCGGCTGAGCCAGGCCAGGCCCAGCTCGAGATCCAACAGCGGCACGATCCGATCTTGTTTCAAGCTCGCGTTGGCTTGCGTGCCGGCAAACTGGTTTTGCTGAAAGTAGCTGGTGCGCCACGAGCCGACCAGAAACGAGGCCGACCCTTTGGCATAGGCCCGCAGCCGCGAGCCGGCAAACAGGCAGTGCTCCCCCTGCACGCCGGCGCTGGGACCGACGCCGTCGAAATTCGCGGCGGTATTCAACGTGGTCGTGCCGTCCGGCGGATCGAACGGAAAGTTGGCTGAGAAACCCTGCTTGAGCTGCGCGTAGCGAGCGCCGAGCGAGTAGCCGTACCAGTAGCGGTCGCCGCGCTCGGCGATCACGTCGTAGTCCACGTCGATCATCTGAAAGCTGTTCACGTAGCTGGCCGTCGCGCTCTGTGCCGTCGAGCCGGCGTTGAACGTGCCGGGAAACAACACCAGCGGCATCAGCACGTTGCCGCCGCTGGTCGAGATCGAACTGCTGTCCGAGGCGTTGTACCACGTGTATTGCGCCGACACGCGCGAGTCCGGACCCATCGTAAAGAATCCGCCGGCCCGATAGCCGGGCGAATAGCCGGGGCTCACGACGCCCACCGGACCGACCGGCGTGGCGCCGGCCACCAGGATGCCATCCTGCGGCACCGCGTACGAGACGTCCGTGTTGCGCCGTCAAATACAAGAACTCGCCGAACAGCCCGAAGTGATAAGGCGTCCACTGCGGCACGAGCGGTTGCGCCGTGACGACGTACGGATCGTACAGCGGCGGGCACGGCGGCGACGGCTCGTTGGGATCAACGACCACGCTTCCGTCGTACGTCGGCACGGAGGCCGGCATGGCCTGTGGCGGCATCACCGTGACCGGCATCTGCGCGACGGCGGCAATGCTCCAGGTAATTCCGCACAGCAGGGCGATGCCTGACACCAAACGCTCACGCAGGCGCGGCATGGTCGGGACCTCGACGACAGATAAGATGGGACTCGGTCGGCAGAAATGAGGCGGAACTTTAGTGAATTTCGCAAACCCGCTCAAGCCCCGTTTTCCAGGCCCGTGCTAGCTGACACTCCGACCGCTCGCCTTATGTGTCACCGCTGGCTTGACCTGGCTTGCCCAGCAGTGCGGGACGACCGACAAATGCCAACTCGTTTCGAGCAACGACGATGAGCGCCGAGCGAGCGAGCTGCGGCCACAAGCGCGCTGGGTGAACTGGCCGCTGGAAATTGACAGCACTGCTGGACCAGCCAGCAGTGGCACACCAAGACAGTCAAAAGCTCGCCCGCGCGACCGGCCCTTATACGTCCAGGTTCCGCACTTCCAGGGCGTGCTTTTCGATGAACTCGCGGCGCGGTTCGACTTTGTCCCCCATCAGGATGCGGAACAGCTCGTCGGCCGCCCCGGCGTCGGCCATCGTGACCTTGCAGAGCGTGCGGTTGTTGGGATCGAGCGTCGTATCGCGCAGCTCCTCGGCGTTCATTTCGCCCAGCCCCTTGAAGCGGGTGATCGTGAGCCCCTTTTCGCCGGCGGCACGAATGGCCGGCAACAGCCCGCGGAGATCTTCCAACCCGGTGGCATGCTCGCCGCGTTGTAGTTGAAAGCGGGGCTCCTCCGTGCCGGTGCGGTCCTGGGGAATGAGATCCACGAGCGAAAAGCCCAGCTTGGCCAGATCCGACAGGACGTTGTTGATCGTGCGCACCTCGTGCAGTTCGACGATCGTCAGCGTGCGCACCGCCTGGCCGTTCCCCTCGGCGCTGGGATGCTCGGCCTCGGTGTCGGCCACGGCCAACTCGCCGCCGGTCTGCTCCTCCTGGCTGGCGCGAAACGCGTCCAGCTCGTCGCGGGTCGTAAACCAGTGCTCCTGCGTGCCGATGAACACGTGGTAAATCGGCAGCTTCAGGCTCACCGGATCCTGCCGCAGGGCATGCGCCCGCAGACTGACGCCGCGCCGCTCGAGCGCCACCAGCGAGTCTTCCATGGCCGCCAGCGAGCGGGCCAGGTCGGCCATCTGGGCGCCTTCGATCACCCGGCCGTCGCCGGCGTCGAGCACCGAGTCGCGCAGGCCCAGGTCGAGCAACTGGGTTTTCATCTCTTCTTCGGTCTGCACGTAGTGCGTGTCTTTCTTGCTTTTGACGCGAAACAACGGCGGCTGGGCCACGTAGATGTGCCCCTTGCTCACCAGCTCGTACATCTGGCGATAGAAGAAGCACAACAGCAGCGTGCGGATGTGCGAGCCGTCGACGTCGGCGTCGGTCATGATCACGATCTTGCCGTAGCGGCGTTTCGAGATGTCCGCCTCTTCGCCGATGCCGGCGCCGATGGCCGAGATCATGCTCCGCACTTCCTCGTTGGCCAGCACCTTGTCCTCGCGCGACTTGTAGGCGTTGATGATCTTGCCCCGCAACGGCAGGATGGCCTGAAACTCGCGCAAGCGGCCCCCTTCGGCGCTGCCGCCGGCCGAATCACCCTCGACCAGGTACAACTCGCACTTGTCCACCTCGCGGCTGGTGCAGTCGCGCAGCTTGCCCGGCAAGCCGTGGCCGGCCAGCGCCCCCTTGCGCTCGCGAACGATCTCGCGGGCCTTGCGGGCGCTTTCGCGGGCTTCGGCGGCGAGCTGCGCCTTTTGGGCGATGACCCGGGCGCTTTTGGGATTCTCTTCCAGGTACTTGCCCAGGAACTCGCCCACGGCCGACGTGACGATCCCCTCGACCTCGCTGTTGCCGAGCTTCGTTTTGGTTTGCCCTTCGAACTGCGGCTCCGGCACGCGCAGCGAGATGACGGCCGTCAGCCCCTCGCGAAAGTCGTCGCCGATGACGTTCAGGTCCTTGAAGAGGTTTTCCTTCTTGCCGTAATTGTTCAGCGTGCGGGTCAGCGCCGCGCGAAAGCCGGAAACGTGCGTGCCCCCTTCGGTGGTGTTGATGTTGTTGACGTACGAGTGGACGTTTTCCGTGAACTCGCTGGAGTACTGCATGGCGACTTCCAGGCCCACGCCGTCGTATTCCCCGGCGATATTGATGATATCCGGATGGACCGGCTCGCTGGCCCGGTTCAGGTACTCGACGAACTCGACGATGCCCCGATCGTACTGGAACGTGTCGCCGTCGCCGGTCCGTTCGTCGCGAAAGACGATCTTCACGCCGCGATTCAAGAAAGCCAGCTCCTGCAAGCGGCGGTGCAGCGTGTTGTAGATGAACTTGGTGTTGGGAAAGATCAGCGGGTCGGGCTTGAAGATCGTCTTGGTGCCCACCTTGTCGGTGGTGCCGATGCGGCGCACATCCCCCACCGGCACGCCCCGCTCGTATTCCTGCTGATAGACGTGACCGCCGCGGCGGACCTCGACCTCGCACCACTCGGAAAGAAAGTTCACGACCGTCACGCCCACGCCGTGCAAACCGCCGGACGTCTGGTAGGCCCCCTTCTGAAACTTGCCGCCGAACTTGAGCACGGTCATCACGCCCTGCAGCGTGGAAAAGCCCAAGTCAGAGTGCTCTTCGACCGGGATGCCGCGGCCGTCGTCTTCGACCGTCACCGAGTTGTCGCTGTTGATCGTCACCGACACCTGGCGCGCGTAGCCGGCCATGGCCTCGTCGATCGAGTTGTCGACCACTTCGTAGACCATGTGGTGCAGTCCGCGCTGCGTCGTGTCGCCGATGTACATGCTCGGCCGTTCGCGGACGTGCTCCAGGTCGCTTAAGTGTTGCAGGTCCTCGGCCGTGTAGTCCGCGTCGACCTTGCGAAATTGCGCGGCCGGTGAGGTCTCTTCGGGCTCGCCCGGCGCGGGGCCGGGAGGATGGTTGGGTTCGTCCGTCATTTCAAGTGTTCTCGATGGTTCTTGCGAAGTGTTTCAACTCGGCGAGCGTTGCCGCGCGACCTTGCTCGCACGACTGGCAACAGCCGCCCTGATCGTCGCAAATCGGCCGTCCTCCGTGGCGCGCCCGCTCGCGAGAAAAGATGGATTCGTCACGTCATCGGACCGACGCGAAATCTGAGGTCGCGTATGTTTTCATCCGGCAATAATTGGGCCAGCCGCTCGACCATGAGCCTCTTTTGAAAGCCTAGCTCCTGGGCCAACGTCGAGTTGGCCACCAGCACCTCTAAAACGCCGCGGCGGACCACCGTCGCCCGCGTACGACCCGCGTTCTCCTCGCCCGAAGCCTGCCGCCAGGCCTCGGCCAAGGCACCGGCCGATCGCACGCGAGCGTATCCGCGGCGGGCCATCAATCGCGACAGCACTTCGCCGATCGGTTGTGGCTGGCCAGTCGTCATCCCGTTCAATCCGCCGGACAGGTGCCGGCCACGTGGGGCCCGTGGTGTTTTCAATCAACAAGCTTCGACGCGTTCGTCAGTGATCGCGGGCCAACGGCATGATCACGTAGCCGTATCCATCGTCGGTCGTGCACACCGCGGCGCTTTCCGAGTCCTTCAACTCCATCGCGATCACCTTCTCGGGGTCGAGCACTTTCAGGAAATCGCTCAGGTAGCGGGGATCGAGCATGATCGAAACGGCCGGACCGTCGTAGGCGATGGGCAGCTCGACGCGCGACTGCCCCACTTCGGCCACGCGCCCGCTCAAAACCAGCGTGCCGGCTTCGAAGCTGAAGTCGATTCCCCGGCTCTCTTCGCTGGTGACGATCGCCGCCTGCCGCACCGCCGAATACAAGGGCCCCACGGTCAACTCGACCCGCGCGGCATCGCTCCGCTGGGGAAACACGTCGCGCCACTTCGGAAAGCGGCCCTCGACCAGCCGGCTGTAAATCGTGGTCCGCGGCGACCGCACCAGAATCTCGTTCGCACGGGCCGCGATTTGAATCTCGGCGTCGCCGTCGGACATCGCCCGCTCGATGAGCTGCATGGCTTTGGTGGGCACGATCGTCATGCTCTCGCCCGAGGCGTGGCCCCCTTCGCTGCGGGCGGGCACTTCCATCTTGGCCAATCGCCGGCCATCGGTCCCCACGGCGGTGATCACCTCGGGCGCCATCTCCAACAGCACGCCCCCCAAGGCATAACGGCTGCTTTCGTTATCGGTGGCAAAGCTCGTGCGGCGAATCATCTCGCGCAACAGCCTCGCTGGCAGCTCATGAAACGCCTTTTCGCTGAATTCGGCCACGGAGGGAAACTCTTGCGGATTCTCCGCCGGCAGCTTGAATTCGCTCCGCTCGCCGCGGACCAGCGTCGACTGGCCGTCCGACTCCAGCCGCAGCTTTTCGTCCGAGCTTTCGCGCAGAATCGGTCCGAACCGCGCCAATGGCAGAATGGCGCTGCCGGGCACTTCGGCCTGGATGCCCGGCACTTGAATGCGGATGCCGATTTCCAGATCGGTGGCCAACAGGATCGCGCCTGAGTCGCTCACTTCGAGCTTGATGTTCTGCAAGATCGGCTTCGGGCTGCGCGCGGCACGACCGCCGCGGCGGTTTGAAACGCCGTCAGCAGGGCCTCGCGATCACAGGTGACTTTCATGCGAGCTGCCTTCTCTCTTATTGCATATATTTAACATTCAGTAGTTGTAAGAAACGCGCGACCAGGCATTGTCGATTCCCGGCGGCGGCGTAGCGCTGAATCGGCCGTTCGACAGAAGTTGGCCGCCCTCGCGCGGGCACGATCCGGGCGTGCATAAGTTGTTGATGGCCGGTCGCCTGTCGGTTGTGTAGCGGGCGACTGCGCGCGGGGCGCCAGCAGTGGACTCGGCAGGCGTGTTGTTTGGCACTGCGCTCGCGCTGGCGAGACCGACGAGCGAGCGACAAACTGTGCACAGGGGTATCGTTCATGCGGAGGTCAACATTCTCTTGAGCTCGGCGACGGCTTGGCGCAAGGATCGATCGCGGCGGAGCAGGCGCTCGGTGCGACGGCAGCCGTATAGCACCGTCGTATGATCGCGGCCGCCGAAGAACTTGCCGATCTCGCCCAGGCTGCGCGATGTCAGGTGCCGGGCCAGGTACATCGCCACACAGCGCCCGGCCACCAGTGCCTGACGGCGCTGGGGGCTTTTCAAGTCCGAAACCTTCAGCCCGAAGTACCGGGCCGACAGGACCGCGATCTCACGGATCGTGATTTCGCGTGCCTGATCGCGCCGGTCGAGCAACTGCCGGACGCGGGCCGGATCGACCGCTTCGCCATCGGTGCGTGCAGCCAGTTCGAGCTCCAAAATGGCGGAGACCAGCAGCGGCACGCCCCCGGCCAGCCCGTCGGCCAGTCCGTCGAGAGCCCGGCGCGGCAGCGGAAATCCGCGGTCGGCGGCCAGGTGTTCCAGGATCATCCGCCGGGTCGTCCGCGTGGGATACGCCAGCGGCACCGACAAGCCGGCCGACAACCGGCTCCGCAGCGCCGCCATGAGCGTGTTCCAATGCGAGGGGAGCGATCGCGCCGTGATCACGACCGGCGTCTCGCACTCGGCGAGCGCGTCCAGCGCGTGCAACAGTTCGGCCTGGGCCGGGCGTTTGCCGCCCAGCTCGCCCAGGTCTTCCAGGACCAGCAACTGGGCGGAGCGGATTTCCGCCCGCCACGCATCCAGCCGATCCAGCGCCAACGCCTGCGCGTACTGCTGGGCGAATTCCGCTCCGGTGAGGCTGATCACCGTCGCCAAGGGAAAATGTTTTCGCCACCAGTCGGCCAGCCCCAACGCCAGGTGCGACTTGCCGCTGCCGTGCGGACCGTAGAGCACCAGCGGGCTGTAGCTGGCGGGCGAGCGCTCGAGATAGGGCTGCAAGGCCACGGCGGCCAGCGAGTTTTCCGCGCCGGCAACAAATTCGGGCAAGCGCAAGGCGGCGGAATTTACCGACTGCGAAGGGCCGGCAACTGTCCCCGGCAATGGGATCGTCAACAGGCCGTTTTCCACTGCGGGTCCGTCCAAAAGAGAGCGCCAGCAAGGAGCTGAAAATGGGTGAATTTGCGAACCTGAATTGTACCGTTTTTCGGTCCGCCGGGCGAGGTGGCAATGAGGGTTTTGACGGCGGAATTTGCCCGCGAAAACACCCAGAAATTCAGCGTCGAACGGGCCTCGCCCGTCAGCCTGCCAGGGGCGGCCCCAAAGGGCGCCGACCCCGCCGCGTGAAAGCCCCGTTCGGACGAGCTGCGGCAGCCGCGGCGATTCGCCCGCCGGCACACGGCGAGCGCAAAATGGCCGAGCCTGATGGGGAGTCAGACTCGGCCGGGGTGGGAGTTTCGGTTGGCGGGAGTCGCTTCGAGCGCAGAGGGTTGGCGGGCAGCGTGCTTGCCCGAGGGGGATCTTGGCAAGCACGCCCAATTCGAGCCGAAGTGGTAAACCACAATCCCGGCGATTGCGCGCCGGTTTTGCCTAACGTGCGGAACCGCTTCGCTCGCTCACAGTCGCTTTCTCGTGCACCAGGCGAACAGCCCGCACAACAGTCATCGACGCTACGAACCGCGGCCTGCAAGACGAAATCGCTTCGTGACACAACCGGCAGATGCGGTCAACTTTCCCCATTCCTTAGGTCCATCGACCAGCATCGCCGGGTGGTGCGCTTTCGGCAAACTCTGCGGCCGCCGGCCGGCAGGCTTGCTAGCAACCATCCCCTCGGGCCAAACTGTCGTGGGGCCGCCCGACGCCGGCCTGACCAGCCGAACATCGAGATTCGATCACGCCAGCCAGCCATGACCAACCACGACAAGCCGGCCATGCCATCGCAACCCTCCCACGAGATGCCGGACTTGAACATCCCTCCGCAGTTTCCCCGCGACCGCTCGCCGGGAATCGGCTGCATCGGGGCCGGCTTTATCATGGCCGATTGCCACCTGGTGGCTTACCGCGACTCGGGCTTCAACCCCGTGGCCATTGCCTCCCGCCGGCCCGAACAAGCCCGGCAGGTGGCCGCCCGGCACGGCATTGCCCGCACGTACGACGCGTATGGCGAACTGCTGGCCGACCCGGCGGTGGAAGTCGTGGACGTCGCCGTGCCGCCGGACGTGCTGCGGGAAGTGATCGCCGAAGTCGTCCGGCACGCTGACCATATCCGCGGCGTACTCGCCCAAAAGCCGCTGGGAACCAGTTACGCCGAGGCCTGCCAGATCGTCCGTCTGTGCGAAGACGCCGGCATCACGCTGGCCGTGAACCAGAACATGCGATACGACCAGTCGGTGCGGGGCTGCAAGACTCTGCTGGATCGTGGCGAACTGGGCACGCCCGTGCTGGCGACGATCGACATGCGAGCCATTCCGCACTGGATGCCCTGGCAGCAGCGGCAAGGCTGGGTCACGCTGCGGATCATGAGCATCCATCATCTCGACACGTTTCGCTACTGGTTCGGCAATCCGCGGCGCGTGTTTGCCAGCGTGCGACCCGACCCGCGCACCAGGGGCCAGTTCGAGCATGCCGACGGCATTTGCCTGTACATCCTCGAGTACGACGACGGCCTGCGAGCCACCTCGTGCGATGACGTTTGGACCGGCCCGGCTCGCGAGGGGGCGGCCGGCGACATCGGCATCCGCTGGCGGGTTGAAGGCACCGATGGCATGGCCCGCGGCACGATCGGCTGGCCCGCCTATCCTCAGCGGGTCCCCAGCACGCTCGACTTCACGACGATCGCCCGCGGCGACCAGTGGCTCAGCCCGCGCTGGGACGCCGTCTGGTTTCCCGACGCTTTTGCCGGCCCGATGGCCGAGTTGTTGTGCGCCCTGGAAGACGGTCGCCCGCCGTCACTCGCCGGCCGCGACAACCTGCACACCATGGCCCTGGTCGAAGCCTGCTACCTCTCGGCCCGCGAGCACCGGGCCGTGGAGCTGGACGAAATCATCCAACAGCGTTAGTCGGCCGTAAGCGCCGATATGAGGTTCGCACGAAACCGCCAGCCGTCGCGCGGACGCCTGTACCGCGTGCCGAAACTCCAACAACCGCAAGGAAACAACCGATGTGGGCCAACATGTTCGATCTGGACCTGAGCGTGGCGGAGAAGATTCTGCGGCCGGTTCTCGTGTACGGCTTTCTGCTCGTGGGCTTTCGGCTGGCCGGCAAGCGCGAGCTGGCCCAGCTCAACGCGATGGACCTGGTCGTGCTGCTGACAATCGCCAACACTGTGCAGAACGCCATCATCGGCAACGACAACTCAGTCACGGGCGGCCTGCTCGGGGCCGCCACGTTGTTGGCCCTCAACTACGCCGTGGTGCGGTTTCTGTTCGCGCACCCCAAGTTTGACCGGCTGATCGAGGGGACGCCCGCGACGTTGATGGTGCAGGGCACGATGGACCGCCCGCGCATGCAGCGGGAACTGGTGACCAAATCGGAACTGGCAATTGCCGCGCACCGGCAGGGTTTCGCCTCGCTGGCCCACGTGGACAAGGCCGTGCTGGAACCCAGCGGCGTGATCACGTTCGTCGGCAAAGAGCCGTCCCCCGCCGAAGCGTTCCGCAGCGAGCTGCACGAGCGGCTCGACCAGATCAGCCGCCAACTGGAAGAGATCCGCGCGGCCCTGGCGGGCGACAATTGACGCGGGGCCGCTGCCAGCCGGGTCAACCTACAGTTCGTCGACTTCGAACGTGTTGCCGTCCGCAAAGCGGCCGCTCTTCAGGCCCCGCGTAAACCAGCGGACCCGCTGCTCGCTGGTGCCGTGCGTAAAGGCGTCGGGCACGACGTAACCCTGCGACTCCATTTGGAGCTTATCGTCGCCGATGGCGCTGGCGGCCGTCAGGGCGTCTTCGATGTCGCCGGGTTCGAGAATCTGCCACTGCTCTTCGGCATGATGGGCCCACACGCCTGCCAAAAAATCGGCCTGCAGCTCCAGCCGCACCGAAAGCTGATTGTAGCGCTGGGGGCTGACGCGCCCCCGCGCCCGGCTCACCTGCTCGCTGATGCCCAACTGGTTCTGCACGTGATGCCCGATCTCGTGGGCGATCACGTAGGCCCGGGCAAAGTCGCCCGGCGCGTGGAACCGCGCCTGCAACTCGCGGAAAAAGCTCAGGTCGAGATACACTTTCTCGTCGGCCGGGCAATAGAAGGGCCCCACCGCGGCGCTGGCGAATCCGCAAGCCGAATTCTCATGGTCCTCGAACAGCACCAGCGTGGGATCGCGATACTGCCGGCCCATCTCGCGAAACTGCTCCTGCCACACGTCCTCGGTGCTAGCCAGCACCACGCGGACGAATTTCTTCAGATCGTCCTCGGGCCCATCGAGGGGCTCCTCGACCGCCGGCCCACCGGCCCCTTGTTGCAGCGGACCTTGCGGCCCCAAGAGCGCCTGGGGATCGACCCCCAGGAACAACAGCACCAGGATGATGGCCAAGGTACCCAACCCGCCGCCGATCATCACCGGCCCGCCCGGCCGCCCGCGGCGATCCTCGACGTTGTCACTCTCCCGCCCGCCGCGCCACCGCATGATCCGAGTCTCCCAAAGCCCGGCCGAACCCGCCGGCCCCGATGCAAAAAGTGTAGCAAGCGGAAGATCGACCGACAAAGGACCCGTAAAAGGCTGCCGCGCAAACCGGGCGGACGAAACGCCGCGCTCCCCCGGCCTGAAAAGCGCACCGGACGGGGGCGGTCAGCGTTGATTCTGGTCCGGCGGCGGATGGTTTGCTCGCAGGCCGATGTCCATCCGGATCGGCGAGAAGTAGACGAGCTTCGAGGTTAACTCAAAGCCGCCGTCGAACGTTCGGTACTCGAACGGTCCGTCGCCGTAGGGGTCCGTGTGGCCGGCCAGCGCGCTGGGGCCGCGACGGAGGATATCGATGGCCGCCCGGATGAATTCGACACGGCAATCGGCGGTTGCCACCTCGTCGCGGGCCAGATCGTACCAGCAGCCGAGCATGGCCGCCACGGGATTGGCTTCCAGAGCCGGCGCGAAGCGCTCCTGATACAGGCGATCGTAGGCCCGCGGATCCAGGGACGTCGCCTCGGCAAGCTGCCGCACGAGCGGGCGCCCCGCTTCGGCCATCCGCGTCAGGCCCTCGGCGTTCTTTGCCAGCGACAGCATCTTTCTGGCGTCCTCCTTTGACGAAAGCGAAACGAGCAGCTCGACGAGCTTCCCTTCCTTTTCCGCTTGGGCAAAATGTTCGACGGCCCAGTCGACGGCGTTTGCATGGTATAGAAAGACGTCGTGCATCGAAGTGCGCGGCGGTAACCCGTCGAGCTTCAGTGAAAGACCTTCCAGCGCTTCGCGCGGCATGCCCGGCAAATAGACGGCCAGCGTGCCTGTAGCCATCCCGTCGAGTTGGCACCCAAAGAAAACGTTCTGGCAAAGCTTGTCGCGACCAATGTGCCGCCCCAGGATCATCGTCGCGATGACGTCGTCGATGCCGCCGTCCCAATCGCTGTGCTCGAACCGCCAACGGGCCCGCAGCAATGCGATCCGTGCCAGGCGGTGCGCCATCTCGCCATGAACCACCGTCGCAAGGGGGCCGTACTTCCGCAAGTTCGTGCCCCATTCGCAATTTGAAAGCGCCGCACCCCTGTGGAGGCACGCCAGCGCGTCCGCTCCGCGGCCTTGAAAGTGTCTGGCAAGCCGAGGACCGACGGGCACCTTGAATCCCAACTTTTGGTCATCGGTCGTAGCGGCGGAGATTTCGCTCGTCTCCAGCGGACAGATCGCAAAAGCCGGCCAGTAGTGCAGGGCCGCGTTCTCAGACGCGTCGCCGGCGTATGAGGCCGGCGGCAAGACCATGGACAACGCAACCGCGCCGATCACCGCGCTCCAATCGACGCACCGATGGAAACGCCACGCGGGAAACGGACGTGCGGATCGCAAAGTCATGCAAACTATCCTACAAGCCCCGCTGACTCGTCGGCTCGCTGTATTGCCAACGAAGCCATTTCTTGAACGTCGCTTCATCGGCGAAATTGCTTTTCCTAAGCCATCCCGCCGCCGCGTCAGTGTGACCGGCGGGCTCCACGCAAGTGACGGCAACGTTGCTTCCATTCCGAACAGGGGCTGACTACCTGAATCGGTCCAATTCGCTGGGGTCTTTCAGCCCGGGATAAAAGTCGTGGCCGGCCTCTTCGGCGGGCGTGAAATACGCGTTCGTGATGCCGTTCTGTTCGCAGGCGTCCTTGAATCGCTGGGTGACCATGACCGTACCGCCGAGACCGCGCAGGCGGAAGGCGTCTTCGCCCGTCCACGTGCCTTCTTCCACGACAATACGGCGCCAGCGCATGATGACTCCCGATCGGCACACCGGACAGGTCGGCGGTTTGATCCATTCGCAACCCGACGCCACCTGGTCCATTGCCGGCTCGCCGCGGGTCGGACATACACGGAAGTAGGCCGGCGGCACAAGCTTCGTCCTTTTGCGGCCCTTAACGCGCCGGACGTCGACCAGGTCGAAACCGGTCAACCCCGAGAGGCCGAGCGAAAAGTAGACCTCGCGAAACTTCTGCGACACCAGAAAGTCATTGCCGCCGGAAAGAAAAGCGAAATCGCCAAACTGCTTGCCGTAGAGCTCCAAATCAACACGAAACGGCGGCAGCCACCTCAACGAGCTAACCGGGCCGCCGCACGCGGGACAAAGCTCCGCATCACCAAGTTCGGCGTCATGTGGCTTTGCCGCACAAGTGTCCGCATCGCCTCGCGGATACTTGTTCAACGCGTAGAACTGCATTGGAGTCATCTCTCTCATTTGAAGCCTGCCGGGAACCGCCTGGTGAGGTCAGGCTCGCTGTATCGCCAACGAAGCCATTTTTTGAACGTCGCTTCATCGGCGAATTTGTTTTCGTCAAGCCATCCTACCACCTCGTTGTCCAAGTCGCGATGCCATCCCTGGTAGCCGTGATGTGCCTCGAAGTCTTTCGCCAAGGTTTCAAAGCGCTCGTCACGAAGTCGAAACTTCCCCTTTAGCTTGTTGTGCTCTTCGAGCGCCGTGTAAACCCTTTCTGAGATCGCGTGGTGAATTTGCCGGCCCCCGACGAGCCGCGCCACCTCGCGCCGCACAATTGCTTCGGCCTCCCGATCGGATTTGGCTCCGGCAACTTGCGTCAATATCGACTTCCGTTCGGCCTCGGTCAAATGTTCAAGCAGTTTGGCGATACGTTTCCGGATGCGGAGCGTGCGCTTTCCGAGCTTCAGCACGATCGCCCCGATGGGCAAATGTCCAATCAAGGGGAGCACGGATAAAAGCTGCTCCCAGCGGGGGCCGTTGTCCGCCAGGTCGCCCAGCGTGACGACCAGATCGCCCGCCGGTGTAAGCGCGGCGACCGATCCGACGTACAGCTCGGCCAGCACGCTGGCCTGTCGCGCGGCCTCGGCGGCGGCACGTTTTTGCCACTCTTGAAGCTCTTTGGGATTCTGTGTGTTCGCAAATCGATACCGCTTGTAAAACGCCCCCATCGAACCGGCGAACCAGCCGTTGGTGACTTCGTCGATGATGGCCTGTGCCGTCATGCCCGCGGTAAAGTCCTCGTTGACGACGATGATCGGCTGGTCGTCGTTCAGGCGGCTGTAATAGCCGAACTGGAAGAACCACGCCGCGCGCGAACGGACTACCCCTTGCACGCTGTTGGCTCGCCACCACCGGGCGACATTTGGATCGAGTATCTCGAGCGCCTTTTGCACCTTTGCCCGGAATGATTCGGTGGTCTCGGGCCCCGGACCGGCCAGCTCGACGCCCTGGTCGTTTAAGGTGGACTCGGGCGTGCTCTCCGACGTGGACGAATCGAGAGCAACCGACTCGTCGGCGGGCGGATGAAACGCCGCCAGCATAAGCGGCGAGCCGCCGAACAAGGTTGCGCGAGGCCCTTGTTGCGGCAACAGATTACAGTCCCGCGCCCAGGCTTCGATCCACGCTTCCAGCTCGCCTGCGCTATGCGGATCGACCGTGAAGCCTCGGTATTGTTGCTCGGTGAGGAAGGTGTGGAATTGTTCGCGCCAGTCGCCGGGGAGCCGGCCTTGGAAGAGCGCGGCCAGGAAATCGTCAAGATCGCGTTGAAATGGCGCCAGCGCCGCTTCCAGCCGGCGAAGGATTTCGGCCACCAAGGCCCGGCGGTTGTTTTCGATGGCCGGACTGAAATCGAACGTGAACACTGGGTTGCCTCCCTGCCCTGGGCGCGATGCAGGCGCCGGCGGCTTGTACTATCGCAACTAGCGCCAGGTCCTGTTCGCCGCGCGCTGCTCGCACTTGTACGACCAGAAGGCGAAGTTCACCTTCGCCTCGGCGATTTCGTCAAGCGTCTTGGTATCGCGGTCGCGGGCCGCCGCCAGAGCCTGCTCGACAATCGCGCGTACTTCCTCGGCGGCCAGCCGCACCAACACAATCGGCCGCGCCAGCGCCGGTCCCCCGTCGCTCGTAGGAGCCAAACGGGGAATAGTCGCCGGCGCAATGGGGTCGAATCGCAGCGGCGCCGCACGTCGCGTTTCTTCGCTCGGCATGGGATCGGGTATTTGCGGGGAAGCGACAGTCGCGGCAACCAGCCCAAAGTTGGGATTGGCTTCCGGCCCCGCGTCGAACTGCTCCAAGGCGTGAGTTCGCGGAGGAATCTCAACGGCGGACGTTTGAATGCTGGAAAACAACCCCGGTTCAGCCGAAGATTCGTCCGCGGCCGGCAGCGTCTGCTCGTCAGAGATCGACGCCGCGTTCGCGCCTTCGTCTGCCGAAGAGACTATGTCGTTCGTTGCGCCCGTGGACCCAGCATCCAACTTCGGCTGGAAGCGCTCTGCAACCTTCTCCGAGGCGACCGGCGGGCCGGGCGGGGTTTCTGAATCGGCGACTTCACTGTCATGCGTGGCAAATTCGGCTTCGTGGCCGGTGCTTGCATCAATGGGCTCCGGCCCAGCGTCTGGTTCGTCCGGCAACTCGTCGCGTTTCGATTGCATGGAGGACTCCTTTCACGAACTGAATGAAACAGGCACGAAAAAAAGGAGCCCGCCACTCTCCCCGCACACTGCTGCGCAGAGAAAGCGACGGGCCCCCTTGGAAACCTTTTCAGGCTCTTCGTGATACCCGTTCGGCCACCGCTCGCGCCGTTACGCCGAGACTTCCGGCGGCTTGCTCGATGATGGGCTTCAGACTAGCAAACGGCCATCGCGATGTCCGCGCGAGTCTTTGGGCCAATAGGGCATTCGCCGCGCAAATGGCCCTTGCTACCGCCGCGTCACGCCAGCGAGTACAGCCCCCGGCCGGCGCGCTTGAGTTTGCCTTGGGCGACCAGCGCTTCCCAGACGGCTGTGGGGTACTGGTCGGGGGGCGTGATGCCGGCGATCGACGAACCGCCGCCGGAGCTCATCGGGCCGCGGCCGATGCGCGAGGCGTCGTCGAGCTGCGTGAGCTTCAAACGCTTCTTGAAGGCTTTGTAGGCGGCTTTCAGGGTCTCCGGCGGCGGCGCGTCGGTGCTGCCGCGGCTGAGTTCGGGGCGGGATCGGGGGATGCTTCGGTCATGTTGGGGTGGTCCGGGTTGTTGCTTGGTTGGATGCGTACCGGGGCTATGCTCGCGGCCCGCTAAACCGCCAGCGATCCGGACGCACTTGCGGCGGCGGACCCTATGGGCGGTGAACCGCCAGTGTACGCGGCGGCGCGGCGGGGGCAATAAAAAAGGCTCCGGCCGAATCGGACCGGAGCCTCTCGCTGTGCATGAAAACAGGCGCGCGACCGGGCCGTTTACTTGGCCCCCACGAGCTGCTTCTTCTTTTCGGCGATGATCTCTTCCTGGATCGAGGCCGGCACGCGGCGGTACTTGGCAAACTCCATGGTGAACGTCCCCTGGCCTTGCGTCATGCTCCGCAGATCGGTCGAGTAGCCGAACGTTTCGGCCAGCGGGACTTCGGCCTCGATCGTGGCGAAGGCGCCTTTGACCTCGGTCGACACGATCAGCCCGCGGCGGCTGTTCAATTCGCCGGCCACGGGGCCCTGGTACTGCGAGGGGACCTCGATCTCGACTTTCATCACGGGCTCGAGCAGCACCGGCTTGGTCTTCAAAAACGTCTCGCGGAAGCAATTCCGGCCGCAGGTCTGGAAGGCCATGTCCGAGCTGTCCACTTCGTGGTACGAGCCGTCTTCCAAAATCGCCTTGACCCCCACGATCGGAAAGTCGGCCACGGGTCCCTTGGCCAGCGAGTCGCGAAAACCCTTCTCGACGCTGGGGATGTATTCCTTCGGAATCCGTCCGCCCACGACTTTCTCTTCGAACTCGAACTCGTCTCGGCCTCCTCGGGCAGGCACTCCAGCCGGCCGACGATGTGGGCAAATTGACCCGATCCGCCGGTCTGCTTCTTGTGCTTGAAGTTGTATTCGGCCGTTTTGGTGGGGGCCTCGCGGTAGCTCACCTTCGGGCGCCGACTTCCACGGCCACGCCGTATTCGCGGCGAATTCGCTCGACGTAGATGTCCAGGTGCAGCTCGCCCATGCCGGCGATTACGGTCTCGCCCGTCTCTTCGTCGGTGGCCACGCGGAAGGTCGGGATCCTCGCGGCGGAAGCGCTGCAGGGCCTTGCCCAGCTTGTCGGCGCCGTTGCGCGACAAGGGGTTGATGGCCATCTTGATCACCGGCTCGGCC
>CAVQEL010000060.1:0-13555 GCA_963711515.1 uncultured Planctomycetota bacterium
AGAGGTTATCTCGACGCCGTCGACGTTACCTTCGGGCCAGGTCGAAGCGATCCAGGTTCATCACCTTGTTCCAGGCCGCGACGAAGTCGTGGACGAACTTCTTCTGGGCGTCGGAACTTCCGTAGACTTCAGCCAGGGCGCGGAGTTGGGAGTTCGAACCAAACACCAGGTCGACACGCGTGCCGGTCCACTTCGGTTCGCCCGTCTTGCGATCGCGGCCTTCGAAGAGGTCCGCGTCTTTCGAGACCGGCTTCCACTGGGTATTCATGTCGAGCAGGTTCACGAAGAAGTCGTTGGTGAGCGCCCCGGGTCGCGTGGTGAAGACGCCGTGCCGCGACTCTTCGAAGTTGGTCTTCAGGACACGCATGCCCGCCGACGAGCACCGTCATTTCGGGCGCGGTCAGGGTCAGCAGTTGGGCCTTATCGACCAGCAGCGCTTCGGCGGGGATGCTGTACTTCCCCTTCAGATAATTGCGAAACCCGTCGGCGATCGGCTCGAGCGGCTCGAACGACTCGACGTCGGTCTGCTCGGCCGAGGCGTCCATGCGGCCGGGCGTGAAGGGAACCGTCACGTCGTGGCCGGCGTTTTTCGCGGCCTTCTCGATGGCCGCGCAGCCGCCCAGCACGATCAGGTCCGCCAGCGAAACCTGCTTGCCGCCGGACTGGGCGCCGTTGAAAGCGGCCTGGATGCCCTCGAGCGTCTTCAGCACCTTCGCCAGTTTGGCGGGCTGATTGACTTTCCAATCCTTCTGGCGGTGCCAGGCGAATCCGGGCCGCCGTTCGCACCGCCCGCGTTTGTCGGAGCCGCGGAACGTGGACGCCGACGCCCAGGCGGTGGCAACCAGCTGGGAGACCGACAGCCCGGAAGCCAGGATCTTGCCCTTCAGGGAGGCGATGTCCCCAGCGTCGATCAATTGGTGATTCACCGCCGGGATGGGGTCCTGCCAGATGAGTTCTTCGGCGGGAACCTCCGGGCCGAGATAACGGCGCGGGGGCCCATGTCGCGGTGGGTCAGCTTGAACCACGCCCGGGCGAACGCGTCGGCGAGCTGATCCGGGTTGTCCATGAAGCGGCGCGAGATCTTTTCGTACACCGGGTCAAACCGCAGGGAAAGGTCCGTAGTCAGCATCGAGGGGGCGATCCGTTTCGACTTGTCGAAGGCGTGCGGCACGGTGTCTGCGCCGGCGCCGTTCTTGGGGGTCCACTGATTCGCGCCGGCCGGGCTCTTGGTCAGTTCCCATTCGTATCCGAACAGGTTCTTGAAGAAGTCGTTGCTCCACTTCGTGGGCGTGGTGCTCCAGGTGACTTCCAGGCCGCTGGTGATCGCGTCGGCTCCTACGCCGCTGCCAAAACTGCTCTTCCAGCCCAGGCCTTGTTCCTCGAAGCCGGCCGCTTCGGGGTCGGGCCCCACGTTTGACGCGGGGCCGGCGCCGTGCGTCTTGCCGAACGTATGGCCGCCCGCGATCAGCGCCACCGTCTCCTCGTCGTTCATCGCCATGCGGGCGAACGTCTCGCGGATGTCGCGGGCCGCGGCGATCGGATCGGGGTTGCCGTTGGGGCCTTCGGGATTGACGTAGATCAAGCCCATCTGCACCGCCGCCAGCGGGTTCTCGAGATCGCGGTCACCCGTGTAGCGGTTGTCGCCCAGCCAGGTGGTTTCGGCGCCCCAGTAGACGTCCTGGTCGGGCTCCCAAGTGTCCTCGCGGCCACCGCCGAAGCCAAACGTCTTGAACCCCATGGTTTCCAGCGCCACGTTGCCGGTGAGGATGAACAGGTCGGCCCAGGAAATCTTGCGGCCATACTTTTGCTTGATCGGCCACAGGAGCCGGCGGGCCTTGTCGAGGCTGACGTTGTCGGGCCAACTGTTGAGCGGTGCAAAGCGCTGCTGGCCTCGGCCCGCGCCGCCGCGGCCGTCGCCGATGCGGTAGGTGCCGGCGCCGTGCCACGCCATGCGAATGAACAAGGGGCCGTAGTGGCCGAAGTCGGCCGGCCACCAATCCTGCGAGTCGGTCATCAGCGCCGCGAGGTCTTTCTTCACCGCCGCCAGGTCGAGGCTCTCGAATTCGGCCGCGTAGTTGAACTCCCCGCCCATAGGATCGGACTTTGCGGAATGTTGGTGCAGGAGGTCGAGCCGCAGCTCGTGCGGCCACCAGTCGCGGTTGGTGGTGCCGCCGCCGGCGGTATGATTGATCGGGCATTGGACTTCGGTTGCCATGGTATTTCTCCTATTCGCGACGCGAGCTGTTGACCAGCGCTATGTTATAAGGAATCGTGGCTTGCTCGACACCTGGGCTCGGTCCAGGCCGCTCGACGGCCGGCACGACCGGGACCGGCATGTCTGGTGGCTCGAATCGTACCGCCAGCCACGCCACACAGCAAGTTAGGGAGATTTCGCGTCGGCGGAGATTCGATTTCAGGCCCAACGGGGCAACGCTGCGGTAGCTCGCCCGGACGTACGAAGGCTCGGTTGTCGGGGGGGCAACTGGATTTCAAATAAGTGGTTGTGGCTCTCCCGGCTGGCCATAATCGACTTGTCCGCCGGCAACGGATCGCGGGTCCATTGCCCGGCGTGCCCGGCCAAAGAATTCGTCCATTTCTCTGACTTTGCGCGGGACGGATGCGCCCGGCGGGCGACCTCTCTACAGAAACCGGGTTCGCTCGCGCGGGTCCCCGCCCTACCGATGAAAGAAGCCGTCCTGAAGCTGGTGCAACACGTCCTGGAAACCCAGGCGGCGGCGCTTGAGTTGTACGCTCGAGCCTGGTGCGCCACGCCCGAGGACGTCGTCCAAGAGGCGATCGTGCAACTGGCCCAACAGTGGCCGCTGCCCGAGCGCCCCATCGGTTGGCTGTATTGTGCGGTCCGCCGCGGCGCGATCAGCGCCGGCCGGGCCGAGAGCCGCCGCAAGCGCCACGAGTCAGCCGCCGCCCGGCCGCTCGATTGGTTCGAACCCACCGTGGGCGAAGCCATGGATGCCCGAAGTGCCTCCGAGGCACTCGGCGAGCTACCGCTGGACCACCGCGAGGTGCTGGTGGCGAGGCTGTGGGGCGGATTGAGTTTCAGCGAAATCGGCGAACTGGTGGGCTGCTCGTCCAGCGCGGCTCACCGCAGATACGCGGCCGGCCTGGCCGCTTTGCGTGAAAGGTTGGGTGTCGCATGTCCCAAGACGAACTTCTGCCCGAAGACCTGAACGACTGCCAGCGCGTGCTCACGGAGCTCGTGCCGCGGGCCAGCCGCATCGATCGCGATCGCCTGATGATCCGCCTGGGCGAGCGGTCGGCCGCTCGCGGCTCGAGAGGGTGGAAATGGGCCACCGCCGCCTCGCTCACGTTGGCCATTGTGCTGGGCTTGCGCCCGGTGCTCGATCGGCAGGCAACCGCACCGGCACAACTGGCGGTTCAGGGCCCGCCGGCCGCGCCTCGATCGCCTCAACCCGAATCCTTGCGTCCCGCCCAGCCGGACGACGCCGCGCCCCTTCCCGCGGTCCCGGCAATCGACGTCGAAGCCGCCTGGCTGCTGGCCGTGGCCAATGGTCAATACAATCCGTCGGGCATGCTCACGGTGCGGCCTCAATCGGCGATGGCGGAGCTGGCCACCCGCGCCGGTAATTCGTCCGCGCCACCGGACATTTCTCCCGACACCACTCCGACGCGGCGCGCACCGATGTTGCGCTGGGGCGACCGTCCGTTGTGGCGTGAGACGGTCGACCTGACCGCGCCGCCGACTTCCTAACGCGTCGCCCGCGCGTAGCGCGAGCTTGTACCACGACAACTTATTCGGAGCCAGACGCATCATGTTCCCGCGCTACCTACTGGCCGCCCTGGCCTTGTTCGTTGCCTGGACGCCGCTCGTGGCCGACGATAATCCACGCGTCGTCAAGCTCACCGTAACGCCCGCCGGACCGCCCCACCCGCTGTTGCGCTACCGCTTCGCACCCGCGGCGCCAGCTTGTCGAGGGAAATGCCGCGGCCCTCTACTATCGGGCGATCGTCCTGCTCCAGCAAACCACGCGCAACGGCAACGCTCTCGGCCAGATTGACGAGTGGCTCGAACTGCCGCCTGCCGAACTGTCGCGCACCGATGCGCGGCGGACGATGGCCAAATTCCGCCAGGCGCTCAACGAGGCTCGCCTGGCCGCCCGCCGCCAGACGGCCACCTGGGACTTGCCGCTGGCCGATGAAGGCATCGCCACGCTGCTGCCCGAGATTCAGGAAGTCCGCACGCTGGCCCGCCTGATGTCGCTCGAAGTGCGGCTCGCCATTCTCGACGGCGACTTTGCCGCGGCCAGCCTGGGCTTGGAAAGCATGTACACCATGGGCCGGCAGGTGGGCAGCTCCGGCACGCTCATCAGCATGTTGGTCGGACTGGCGGTCGAAGGGGTCGCCTCGGCCGAGTTCGAGCACTGGATCACCCACAGCGGCTCGCCGAACGCCTACTGGGCACTGACTTGCTTGCCCGGGTCGATGACGGACCTGGCCGGCGGCATCGAATCGGAAGATCTTTGGATCGAAGGCTCCATCCCCTATGCCAATCTGCTGGGGACCGCCATCCTGACGCCCGAGCAGCTCGAGCACCTGGCCCACGCGGTCGGCGCGTTGATGGAGCTGGAATGGCTCGACGGCGGCTTTCGGGTCGAGTTCAACTCCGGCAAAACCCAGGACGTCCGCGTCCCCGCCGGAGTGGTCCTGATGCCGCTGGTGCTCCGCGGCTACCCGGTCTGCAAGCGGCAGCTCATCGATTCGGGCATGGACCGCACTCTGGTCGAGGCGATGCAGCCGACGCAGGTCGTCATGCTCCGCTCGATCCAGGTCTATCGCGAGATGCTCGACGAAATGGTGATCTGGGGGCGTCACATGCCGGTCGAGGCCCGCCGCGCGCTCGGCCAGATCGACGAGCGGTTTCACGACCTGGCGCACCGTCCCGAAGCCGTGCTGGCCAACCTGATGCTCCCCGCAATCACCGCCGCCAGCCGCGCCGTGGTGCGCGGCGACCAGAAGCTGGCCATGCTCCGCGTGATCGAAGCCCTGCGCCTGTACGCCGCGGCCCACGAAGGCCGGCTGCCGACCGCGCTCGACCAGATCACCGCAGTGCCCGTGCCGCTCGATCCGGCGACCAACCGCCCGTTCGACTACCGGCTCGACGGCGACACGGCCGTCCTCCGTTCCGCCGAAATGGGGATCGTCATTCCCGATACGCAGTTTGAAATCACGGTCGGTCATTAAGCTCCGGCTCCAACGCGAATTCATCCGCCTTACGAGGAAGTCACTCATGCGCTGCTCGCTGACCACCTTTTGTACGCTGCTCTTGGCGACGCTGGCCGCCACGCTGCCCGCGGCCGCCGATGACGGTGAAGACCTGGCCTCGCTGATGGACGAAACGGCGCTAGCGGTCGCGCGGCTCGACATCACGGCCGAGGGACCGGCCACGACGTTCGCCTCGCTTGCCTTCCCCGGGCAAACGACTCCCTCGCGATTGGCCCTCTGGCGCGACGTGTTTCGAAAACTGCTCGCGGCCGCGGGCGTGCGCCACGTGGACCTCGTCATTCAGGTTCCCAGCCAACTTCCCACCAGCTACCAAGCGCTCGCCATGGAGGCCCTGTGCGTCATTCCCTGCGACAAGGCAGAAACCGCCGAGCTGATGGCCAAGCTCCCCGGCCTGGCATTGCCCGACAAGTCGTGGCGCGTCGCCACCCGGGGGCGCTATTGCCTGCTCGGCCCGGCCGCCCTGGTAACCAGCGCTTTGGCGGGCAATCACCCGGCGCCGCCGGACTGGAGCCGGCGCTGGCGGCCGCGGGAGATGCGCCGGTGGCGCTGGTCGTCGCGCCCTCGGCCGATCAGCGTCGCGTCCTGTCGGCGTTGCTGCCCGAGCTGCCCACCGAGCAGGGTGGCAACCTGCTGCGCACGTGGGCGGGCCAGTCCGAGTGGACGACCGTGGCTTACGATCCGGATCGCACGCTGCGGCTGGTCGTTCGAGCCACTTCGCCGCAAAGCGCGATCGCGCTGGCCGGCTCGTTCGACACGTTCTTGACCGGCACGGTCGCGAAGATCCACGCCCTCAATGGCAAGCCCGTGCAATTCGGCCCATTGCTGGTCGCGCTCGACCAGCGCGTGGAAAACGACGAGCTCGTCCTCTCGGTCGAATCTCGAAAAATTGCCGCCGGCCGACAACCCCTTCCGCCAAGCCGTCACCAGTGCCACGATGGCCGTCAACCGCCGGCAGGCCACGCAGCATCTAAAGCAAATCGGCATCGCCCTGCAAAACCACCATGACGTCCGCAAGCGGTTTCCCGACGCCGCCATCCGCGACGCCGGCGGCAAGCCGCTATTGAGCTGGCGGGTCTCCATTCTGCCATTCCTTGGTGAGACGGCCCTTTACAAGGAGTTCCATCTCGACGAACCCTGGGACAGCGAGCACAATCGGCGCCTTATCGAGCGCATGCCCGACGTGTACCGCGTCGGCGGCGCCAGCCCTCTGGCGCCGGGCAAGACGTGCGTCGAGCTGCCGATCGGCGCCGCGACCGTAGCGCCCGAGGGCGCGGTCTGGCCATTCGCGACTTCACCGACGGCACTTCGCGCACGATCCTGGCCCTCGAAACCGACGACGAGCATGCGGTTGTCTGGACGCAGCCGGCCGACCTGCACTACGACCCGGCCCAGCCGGCCGCGGGGCTGGGGGGCCATTTTGGCAAGGGCTTTTTGGCTACGTACGCCGATGGTTCGGTCCATTACCTGCCGCTGGACATCGACCCGGAGATCCTCCGCGCCCTGTTCACGCCCTCTGGCGGCGAAGTGGTGAAGTGGCCCGACGATTAATCGCGTGGCGTGCCAAAGTTTTCAAGTGCTGCTTGCTCTTGTTCTCCCCGCGCGGCACATTTCCGCGGTTCGTCGTGCCGCCGCCGGCGGTGTGGTGGAAGGGGCATTGGGCTTCGGTTGACCTGTGTGTTCTCCTCTAGCGACGTCGACGGTTGAGCGGCGACTTGTTGATGAGCGATCGTTTTTTACTGACCAACTGGGCCTGGTGAAAAGTCTGGCGGTCTTGCGAATCCGGATCCGGCTATTCCTCGCGAATGCACACGACGGTATTCCCCCGGCCCTGGTTGTTCTCGAAAAGCTGGAAGGCTTCGATAAAACGCTCGAAGGGGTAGACTCGATCGACCCGGGGCTGGATGGCACCGCTGGCCAGAAAGCCGAGAATCTCCTGCACGTTTTGCTCGTGAACTTTCGGGTACATCCGAGCCCACTGGTCCCACCTGCTGCCGACCGCCGCGACCGATTTGATCAGCAGCAGACCGGGGCGAATGGGCTTCTGTCCGGCGGTGAAGCCGACCAGGCAGATTCGTCCCAAGGGGCGTACCGTCGAAATCAAGGACTCGAACAAGTCTCCCTGCACCATGTCGACGACGACGTCGACACCGTCGGGATGTCCCAATTCGGTCGCCGCTTGCCGGGCGGCGGTTTTGAAGGCCTGGAAGCTATCGCGATCACGGCCATACGAGAGCACACGGTCGGCCCCCACGGACGACGGCAGCGCCATTTTCTCAACAGCACTGACACCCGCAATGACCTGTGCGCCCAACGCCTTGGCCAGTTCGACGGCGGCCATGCCGACGCCGCCCGACGCACCGTCGACAAGCACCAGACTTTCCTTGTCCGTTTCACCGATGATCTTCAACGAATGGTAGGCCGCGAAGTAGTTGCGACCGATGTTTGCGCACTTCGACAGAGGGACGTTGTCCGGCGCTTTCCACACTGATCGTGCATCGACGCACACTGTCTCGGCCAGAGCCCCTGTGCTCACCTGGGCGATGACCCTGTCGCCCACGGCGACGTGATCCACGCCGGCGCCAACTTCGAGGACTTTGCCGGTCAAGTCCATGCCGGGCACATAGGGAAGCTCGGGCTTTTGCTGGTACAGTCCCTGGGCTTGCAGGGCGTCGGGATACTGCACGCCGGCGTAGTTCGCCGAAATCAGAACGTGACCCTGGCGGCAAGGCGGCGCATCGATTTCGTCGAGGGAGATGACGTCGCTCAGCGGGCCCGGCGCGGCCAGAGGTTTTCCGTCCCGATCGAGTCCGGCGTACCGATGAACGCGCACTGCCTTGATCTTTGAACTCATCGTCGGCTCCACTTGGATCGGAGGGGTCGTCGGGCACCCCATTTCATGATGGACGGGCGCCGCGTGCAACCCCTCGGGGCGACTGCGCCGTTATAATACCGCGAGCAACCGATCGAGGCCCGAAACCGAAAAGAAGCGGTTGCCCGGTGCCACTGCTGGCAGTGGCACCCAACCTCGGTTTTGAAACATAGGCAACCATTCCCGCGGGCGAGGATGTGATGAGCGAAGCAGACTTTGAGAAGCGGACGGCGCTGGTGACCGGCGGATCGCGCGGCATCGGGCGGGCTTGTTGCGAGCGGCTGGCTCGGGCCGGAGCGCAGGTCGCGATCAATTTCCGCTCGCGCGAGCAGGACGCGCTGGAAACCCTCCAGTTGGTCGAAGCCGCGGGCGCCCGGGGGATGATCGTGCAAGCCGACGTGGCAAACGAGAAATCGGTCGAGTCGATGGTGGCCCGGGTGAACGACGAGCTGGGGCCGATCGACATGCTGGTGAACAATGCCGGCGTCTTTGAATACGTCACGCCCGAGACGACGACCCTGGACCATTGGCGGCGCACGCTCGACGTGAACCTGACGGGGCTGTACATCGTGACCTGGGCCGTCAAGGATCAGATGGCCGAGCGGCGGTTCGGGCGGATCGTGAACATGTCCTCGATTTCCGCCCTGCGGTCGCGGCCGTATGGCATCGCTTACGCCGCGAGCAAAGCGGGCGTGATCGCCTTTACCAAGAGTGCCTCCGAGGCGTTGATACCGTTTAACATTCGCATGAACGCGGTCGCACCCGGGTTAATCGAAACCGAGATTATCGACGGCGTCGATCAGCCGACGATCGACCGGATCATCGAGCAAACGCCGATGAAACGGATCGGCCAGCCCGAGGAGATCGCCGACGTGGTCCACTTCCTGCTGTCCGAGGCTTCGCGATTCATGCTGGGGCAAACCCTCGTCCCGTGTGGCGGCCGCGTGATGCTGCCTTAGCTGGGCGCTGAATGACCAACGCCAAGACGCTCCGGGGCCACCCGCGCGGAGACTTTGGGCTGTTTCCGCCTTGTGGAGCTGAGGGATCTTGACTAATAGTAAGCAACGATTTGAATGCGCGGCAGGCGCCGGCGTCTAGAGCTGCACGCCCAATGCGATCCCTTCTGGCCCCGGAGCTACAACATGAGCTGCGTTAGGAAATGCCAATTTGTTCTGACTTTTGCCCTGGCACTCGCCGCGGGGCGGTTGCAGGCGGCGTCGATTGTGGGCGACACGGTGGAAATCTGGGGAGTGGCCCAGTCTTCCGGGGGCGAGTTTCTAAACGACACTGTCCAGGTCGTTGACCCGGGGATCGAATATACGGCGACGATCGTCAATAACGACATTTACGACCTGAACATCGGGCCCGCGTCGATCGTGTTGAACACGCTCGACGACTGGTATAGCCCTTGGTTTAACTCGGGATTCTCGCCGAGCACGCTCGAGATTCGCGACATCGACGTGCCGGGAATGCCCGGGCTGTCGATCGGCGGCGTCAGCGTGATCTTTTCCGATACGATCGTGCCGGAGCCGGGTGCGCCGATGAACTATCCGGCATTCAGCGCGGCCGACGTGACGTTCACGGCCCACTCCGTGATCCTGCAGATCGGACCGTATTCCTTTCCCACCGGCTCGCGCGTCGAGATCGATCTGACCTTCGTGCCCGAGCCCGGCACGGCGAGTTTATGCGTCTGCGGGCTGCTAACGGCGGTGGTGCTGTTCCGCCGGCGGACCCGAGCAGCTTAATGTCACGGACCGCTACCTTGGTTCTGCCGCGGAACGATCGCCGCTGTTGACCGGCAGGTTTGCCAGGCTGGCGGCGTACGCGCCGACGATGCCGCCCAGCGTGCTGCCGGCGATCACGTCGCTGACGAAATGGTAGTCCATCGCCACCAGGCTGATGAGCATGGGCAGGCAGACGAGCGCGCAAGCCAGGCGGCTCGCTGGCATGGCGATCCACCAAATGCTGGCAAAGCCGAGAATCCTGGTGGCATGCCCGGACGGAAAGCTGCCGATGTCGTCGCCGTGCTGGAAAGGATGGAAACCGTAGGTGCCATTGCCGATGAGCGACGGGTTATGGTCGAACCAGGTTTCGGGCCAGTAGCGACCACAAAGGTCGCCCAGGCTGGTGCGGAATTCATCAGCCACGAGCAGACTCAGGCAGGCCACGAACAGTGCCTTTTGCCAGCGGCGGAACGGCGCGAATGCCCGGCGAACCATCAACAGCGCCAAGACCAACGGCGACCAGCTTTGGAACAGCGGCGGCGGATAGGTCAGCCATTTGAAGATCCGGACGTCTTCAATCTGGTGATCATGGACGTAAAATGCCACTGGCCGGTCGACCCACAGATAACAGGCAACCACCACCGCCGCGCACACCGCCACGGCCATCAGCGACCGTCGCAGCAGTCCGCGAAAATCCGTGACCTCGGAAACGGGTTCGATGCCGCCCGGCTGGTTTGTCGTTTCGATCATGTGGCTGGGGTCGCTTTTCGGAGTTTTGAAACGCGTCTCCTGTCGTAGTCTACTATCTCCCGTGGAAATTGACGGTGGACGCCCGCGGCTGCGGCGGTGAATTCTTGACTCGCCGACCGCGTGTGCCTAGAGTGCAGTACCGGTATGGCGCCATGTGCCGGGCCGACGATCTCGGATCTGCTAATGTCTATCTGTTAAGAGCCCCGCGGCAGTCGAACGGCGACGCGCCGTTCTTGCGCGATTTCTACCGGCTCTTCAAGCGTCAGCGCCCGATCGCTCAATCGTCCGGTGGACGCCCATCGGCGATCGATGGCGCGAGTATCGGCAAACCATTCCCTACGACAGGTTCCCTACGGTGCAGCGCGTTCGCGATTCGCAATCGGTGGCATGGGTGCTGGCGATGTCGGCGGGGTTCGCGTGCGCGACCTGCCGGGGGGAGCTCCCCGCGTTTCCGGGCGCCGAAGGGGCGGGCGCCATGGCCACCGGCGGCCGGGGTGGTGACGTCTACGTGGTGACCAATCTCAATGACTCCGGGTCGGGCAGTCTCCGCAATGGCATCGACACCGCCAGCGGTCCGCGGACGATTCTGTTCGACGTCGCCGGTACGATCCACCTGGTTTCGGACCTGACGATCAACAAGCCGAACCTGACGATCGCGGGTCAATCGGCCCCCGGCGGCGGCATCACGATTGCCGACCGCGGGACGGGCATCATCAACACGCACGACGTGGTGATCGAGGATCTGCGCTTTCGCGTCGGCGATACATACACGCGCGACCCGGGGAACACCTACCAGCCCGATTCGCTGGGGGTCGTGAACTCGAAGAACGTGATGATCGATCACGTCACGGCGTCGTGGAGCATCGACGAGGCGCTGAGCGTGACCAACAAGTCGACCAACGTCACCGTGCAGTGGTCGTACATCACCGAAGCGCTGCGCGACGCCGGACATCCCAAGGGCGACCACAGCTACGGTTCGCTCATCAATGGCGGCAACATCACTTACTCGCACAACCTGTACGCGGATAACGACAGCCGCAACCCTCGTCCGCAGGGCAACACCGACTCGGGCGTTGGAACCAAGCTGCAACTGGACTTCGTCAACAACGTCATGCAAAACCCCGGCGGGCGATTCGGCTACAGCGGCACCGACGACACGTTGAAGATGAATTACGTCGGCAACTACGGAATCGACGGGCCCAGCAGCCACGCCAGCTCGCTGTTTCTGTCGGACTCGGCGACGACGTCGATTTACCTCCAAGGTAATCTTCGCGATTACAACAGAAATGGCGTGCTCGACGGCGTGGCGGTGACCGGCGGCACCCTGGTCTCCGGCACTTACGCGCCGCTGGCGCAACGCGTCGATCTGCCGCAGGTGACGACGACCGACGCACGCGAAGCTTACATTCAAGTGCTGAGCCACGGCGGGGCATCGCACTACCGCGACGCCGCCGACGTGCGGGTGGTGCGCAACGTGATGAACCAGACCGGGGCCCTGATCGACTCGCAAGACCAGGTGGGCGGCTGGCCGACGTTGCCGACCGCCGCGCCGGCTGCCGACTCGAACCACGATGGCGTGCCCGACTGGTACGCCGAATCGCTGGGCTTCAGCCCGGCCGAGCCGATCAACAATCTGGCGGCTCCCAGCGGTTACACGTATCTGGAAACCTATTTGCAATCGCTCAACTCAGCGCCTATCCGCCGCAGCAAACGCAGGCGATTTCGGTGTCCACGGAATTCGGCCAGGGAGCCGACGCGGTCGTGAGCGAAAACGGTGGCACGACGGCCACCAGCGGCGGCGCGGGCACCGCCGACACGCTATCGGCCGGTTGGTTCGGCGGCGCGGGGGCCGTCAATCAAGCGATCGTGCTGAAATTCGACCTCTCGCACGTTGCGCCAGGATCGATCACCGATGCCACGCTGCAACTGACCTCGGTCGATGGCATTGCCGGAAATCGACGGTTCGACGTGTTCGGGCTCGAACATGAGAGTCTTTATCTATAAAGCCTTAGCCCGTACTACCTGTTTAAATGGGGCGGAGATCTAATTTTCTGGGGTGATTCGGGACTTTTGACGCTCTGCCAAAAATTCGACTTTAGGGGGCTCTATAAAGTCCAAGAGAGGCCAAACGCAAGATCTTTATGGCTAATGGAATTGTCTCCAAGCCCATTTTCCTGATTATTTGTATCTACGCTATTGTAGTGAGCAATAACATACTGAAGATCGACGGAAATATTTCCCGCCACTTTATACCCAATGAGGAAATGAAATCCCGAGTCCTTTGAAATGTTGTATCGGGTCCTGAGTAGTAATGCCTGTCTCGCATTTCCCATGCGAATAGGAACTTAACGGTGGGTAGATCAAAAGCAAATCCAGGACCCATCAAGAAACTTCGCCCACCATAAAGAAGTGAACAAACGTTGCGTCGGTATCCTCTGTGAGTTGGCTATGAAAACGATAGTCAAGCATTAGACCCACAAGAAGGAGATTGCTTGCAAGCTTATAGCCTGGGATGGCTTGTAGATCAAAAGTACCTATTGGCCGAGATTGATCGGGTCCGTTAGTTTCATTTCCCATTTTGCCATAGCCAAAGTCGGCCGCCAATATGTACGCCGTATTCGGCCTTGGCGATCATTGGGAGGCATAGAGCTATTAACCCGAGAACGAAAAACCTCATGTATAAATTCTATGAAATTTGGGGGGGATTGCGCCATAAAAAACGCCTTGAGAAGGGTAGCTCTGAGGCACTATAATTGAGAACGGAGGCCAAGGATGGCACCAGAAAAACCGTTTCAGTTTGTTAGGGCCGGAGCTTCATTTTTTTTGCCCTCTCTGCAAATACCACCAAAGCACAAGTACGATTGAGCGCGTGCAGGTAAAGCATCACGCCCAAATTGCTATTTTTACGGTGGAGCTATACTGAAACTGAACCAAGAAGACTAAACATAAC